>NZ_JASGFS010000001.1:0-398398 GCF_047605465.1 Bradyrhizobium sp.
GGCGCTAACCCTATCCCGGGCCCCGGAGACCGCAGCGCCGCGCCCACCCCGCGCGCGCCGCGAGGCCGGCACGTTCGCGCGCGCACGGCCAGCAATGGTTCGGACGGCGGCGCGCCGATCGGCGCTCCATCTTCAGCGTGTGTGGCCGGATGCGCGGCCGCCGTCCGATTCAGACCGAGACGAAAAAACCCGCGGCGGATTTCTCCGCGCGGGTCAACCGAACTCGTCTCGATGATGTCATTCTGCCGGTGTTTTGCCCGACGTGTCAAACTCCGGATGCCGCCCCATCGGCCGCCGCCGGCATCGCGATGTCGCCGCGGCATGAAAAAGCCCGCCGCGGATCATTCCGTGCGGGCCGAACCAAACTCGTTTCGATGATGCCACTTTGCCGGTGTTTTGCCCGACGTGTCAAACGAACGAATGGGCCGGGCGCGCGTTAGCCGATCGGGAGGATCGGAAGAATGACACCCAGGAGCCCGATGTCGACCGCGCCGCGACATCCCACGGCGCCGAAGACCGGCAGCGAGAAAGAGCGCGACGCGCAGAATATGGAGATCGAGAACGCCGGCGATCCCGAGGACACCGGCCGCGATCTCGTTCACGGCGATGGCGGGGCCATCGACCTGCCGACCAAGCCGGGCGATCTATCGCAGGACGATTAGATCAACGCAAATTTTCGATGATGCCACTTTGCTGGTGTTTTGCCCGACGTGTCAAGCGATCGACCTCGCAGCGGCATCCGCTAAGATTACTGAAACGGCCTTTGATCGGGCCGGAGGAACGGCTGTATCCAACGAGAGAACCATTCTTCGGCATCGTTGCGCGGAAGACCCGGATTATCCGCCCGAAAGATTGGGGGCGGAATCATATAATTCGGTTCGCCAGCAAACGTGTCGATCGGTTTGGTTGTCTGATGAGGCGGACTTGCGCTAGTCGGCGTGCTCCAATTGCCGAACCGATCGTTGAATTCCTTAGAAAGCAAATACGGAACTGGCGCACTGCCGGATGCGAACACATTACCGGCGTTCGATGCGTTCATTCGAGTGAGACGACGAATCTCTTCGGGAGCGACGGCATCCGCAGCAGAACTGGCTTGCGCTTCTGACGGGGCCTGGGCGGGCAAGTCGCCGGCGGGTGTACCAATCAAAGCTCCAAAGCGATCGGAGAAGGTCGCCGCCGGCTCCGCATCTTGATTGCCCGGCTTGGGTCCTGCGACAGAGGCTTCGTTCTCCCCACTGCTTGTCGGCTCCGCACGCGCGACAGAGTTCGCCGCGGCTCCGGCCAGTGCAAGGGCCCCGGCCGCCGTCCCCCAAGCCGGCAACAGCGGTATCAATGCTGGCGCAGCCATTGCGGCCGCAAAGAGCGCCATTCCACCCAGCAAAGCTGGGCCATCAGCCGGGTCGTGAGGTAAATCGTCCGGATTTGGTCCCATCATGGGTGACCCATCGGAAAACTTGAGAATATCACTTGTCTCAGGATTGAATTGCAGGACTTGAGGTGGCGGCGGCATGGCCACACTGGGCGGTAGTTGCCCTAACCGCTGCTCGTCCGGACCGGCCTCAGGAAAGCCCGGCAATCGGCCCGCAAAGCGTGGATCACCTCGCGTGAATCCTTCTGGCTCGATCGCACTTCCGAGAGAAGGTGGAAGGGAGGGTGGCAGGAGAGGCACGTCGCCCGGATCGATTGAACTCGATGGCGGCACATCAAAGGTATCGTCAACAGGCGCAAACTTGAGGAACTGCGTTCCGCGGAGGTACTTGTTCCCGGAAGTGACATTAGCGCCGGGATTATTTCTGATCGCCTCAATGAGCAGCTTCTCTCTCTCGGAGTTGCCGACAATTGCGAACCATCGCAACAGATGGTCCATTCCAGAGTCTAGGCCTTCCCGTTCGATATCCCAAATTCTTTGGAGCGAACCGGGATTCCGCTCCACATATGCCCCGCGGTTCTTAATGACCTTAACGATCCTCTCCTTAAATTCTTCGAGGGTCATCCCGGCGGGTATGTTCGCGTGGAGGTCTCCATTGGCGAAGCCAATACGCAACGCATCAAACAACTTCCTTATCTCAACGGCGCGAATGTCCAGGTCAGCTTCTTTTGCGATTTGTTTGAGAGCGACATCAATCGCTTCGTAGTACAGATCCGCATGGCCGCCCGGGTGCGAGGCTATGCCCATCCGTCGAGCCAACTCACGGCTATAGGGCAAATAGATTAGATTGAGTTCCGATTCTACTCCGAGAGTTTTCTGATCGATGCCATCGAACGCTTCATGATGTTTGAAACGTTCCGGTATCATATGATGCCCGAACAAAATTGACATGCCCTACCTCGAGCTTTCAAAAATTTCTGGATGTGTTGGGTGATTGATTTCCGCGGAATGCCGCCAAGCCTCAGAAAGAAATCGAGGGATGCATGCGACGCGCGCAAACGTAGGCCGCGCCTAGCGTAAGGCGAGGCCAGTGCGATCAAGGAGCCGAAGGCTCGCTTGTGAAATTTCGATGATTTTCGCTCTTGTGGGTGACCAGCGGCGCGGCTAGGAGACCGGCTCAGCCGAGCCATCATTCATGGCGGCGCAGCTCAAAGACAACAAGGAGAGTTGCAAAGACCATTGGATCTGACGGTCTACCTGACTCAGGCTCGTCAGATATCACCGCCACGAAACCGTCAATTGCCATCGAACATCGGCAAGAAGTGAGCTTGAAACATTCAGGTGCGACCGGACATCAACCACCAAAACCAAAGAGATTGTTGAACACCATCCGCTCAGTCCGACCGCCTCTCCATTGAGGACGAGTTCGCACCATCATCGTGAACCGGTAGAACTTCTTCCGAAGCCTTGGTGAGTGGGATCGTCTGCGAATTCCGATCTCCAATTTTGGCAGACATTGATCCAGGGCATCGATGGTTTCCGATCCGGTCGCAAAGCTAGCAACGCGTACCATCAGATGAAAACGCCTCCGGGTCGAAGACTCGAACATTGCCTTTGCTTGGTCCAAAATCAGCCGGAACCAGTACAAGCGCTCGAAGTCTCGGAGAAGACGCCCTTCGATTTGTCGAATGCGGGCCTTAGCGACCAGGGATCATCCGACAGATGATCCGGCTGCCTGCTGGCCCTGCGATCGTCTCTGAGCACGCGGAGCGAACTACCCCGATAAAACGACATTCTGTAGAACTGGCGATTTGCGTGGCCTGGGGCATTTTTCGACATTCGGCTGTCCACGCTCCCTTCAGATCACCCGCGCATCTAACGAAAGCGCCATTTCCCATTGCGATCGTCCCTGCCTCTCCCGAGAGGTCGGATCGTCGCGCCGCTGTCATGCATCAGATTGTTTCAAACTCCGCGCGGAGAACAGCGGCATGCGGAAAACAAACCACAACGATTCAACAAAAAAGCCCGCGGGGTCTCCGCGAGCTTGATCCAAATTCATCTCTATGATGCCACTCTGCCGGTGTTTTGCCCGACGTGTCAAACGACATGTTCGGACCAGCATGGCTCCGAGCCCTTCCGGGCATCATCCCATTTTATTTTGCCGGATCATCGGTGCAGTAAAACACGGGTAAGCCACCGAACGTATCGGAATTCTTGTAATACACGGTGAAGCGCTCGCGCTCGTTGCTACCAAACGTATCGCCATCTTTGACCACGGGACCGTGCTCAACCAGGTAGACGGCCAGACCGTGTACCTTGTCCATCAGTTCCGCAAGCGACAGCTTGTGGGTCTCGAATTCGATTTCGCGTTCGGCAAACGCCGACAGCCCCATCGTCACCGCGCCAATTCCACTATCAGATCGAAACGGCAGTACATCGATCCATAGCGAGAAAGGATATTCCGGGAACGGCGCAAACGATTGCTTCGACATGTCCGACCAGAGATCGGTCGCTCTTGCGACCTTTCCATTCCAGAGAACGGCGCAGCATTGAGGCACGGCCGCAATCAACCCGCCGACGACAGCCGTCGTCAGACGAGCGGCGCGCAGCGGCTCGTGCTTTTTGCCAAGTACAGAAACGATCACATGCCCCCGGTGCCGCGCCGCAATTGCTTCCCCCTGTGGCCACGTCGCCGACGTACGTAACCATAGCCCCGGGTCCGCGGGAGCGGGCGACGGCATCGACATCACCGCGACGGTATCATCGCCGCAGCGAAGGAGCGGCGAAGTTTGGCCCTCTTTGCCTCCATCGGCCTCTATCGGCAATTCGGGATGCCGCGCGCGAATGGCCTTGGCAAGCGCAGACATGTCTGGAATTACTGGAGTCTCCAGCAAGACCACCGCAAGAAACGAGCTACTCATTACCCTCCCCCAGGACTTGTTTTGAGACGTGATGCGTTTGTCACCACGCCTCGACCACAGGTTGCGTGACCTCAATAGAACAAAAAGAGAACGATGTCAACACGGTTCCCCATTCCCGCGCTATTTGGCCGGTCCCGGATTGCAAGAAGGCATCGCGGCACTGCTTCTAGGCGGACGCATCCGTGCGTGAGACGACGACGTGGGAGCGGCCCGGGCCTCATGGGTGACCAATTTCGACGCCGCCAACCGCTGCCCGCACTTCGCCCTCCCGGCCACGATCGCGTTGCGCACTTCGCCGTCGTCATCCGGCCCGAGTGCAAACTGAGCAAACCGCTCAAAAGGCGAAAACCGCGCATCGATGGACCTGCGCAAATAGTCTTGCCGCACGTATAAAAAGATACGGACTCCCCGTTCGAAACAGGCGTAGAGTCAGCCATCACCGCAAGGCCCCTGGCATCGATCGGTGACGAGAACGCCTGTTGCGCTCCCGCCCACTCGCACGAGGGAGCAGCGCCATGCTGACACGACGCAGCTTGAGACGAACCAAAACCGCTCACCAGCAACTCGCCGACGAGATCGCGCAGCTTCGCGAGGAAGCGGCGACGCTCGCGCCCGGACGCCGCCGCGACATGCTGCTGCGCAGGGCGCGGCAGGACGAGACCGCGATGCGGATCGAAGCCTGGCTGCTCTCACCCGGCCTGAGGGCACCGACATGAGCCGGCAATATCGCGCCTATCTGGTCGGCGACAACGGCGTGTTCCGTTCCGCCGAAGCGTTCGAGGCGCTGTCCGACGCCGCCGCGCTCCGCTTCGCCCGGAAGTTCGCGCAGCAGGGCAATGTCGAGGTCTGGCGGCTCGACCGCAAGATCGGCCTGCTGCAGGCCGAGCAGCCCGAACGGGGATCGCCCGCCCACCCATGACAGGCGGCTCTCAATAGAAGGCCGCGGCGAGATCCGATCCGAAGATCATCGCGGTGACGAGGGAGAGCAGCAGGCCCGCCCCCGAGAAGATCACGAGCACCTTGAGGGTTTCGACGTCGACACTGGTGCCCGTGGCCCGGGATATCGCCTTTGCGAGTGCACTCATCATCAGCAGCTCCGGCATGCGCCGAACAGGCGCGCGACACTGGCAGCCAGCCTAACGGCACAATCGGAATCGGCATGTGAAATGGATTACAGCCGAAGCGCGGATGCCGGCCTCATTCCTGCGCGAGTTTCCCCGTGATGTAGGCATCCACCGTCTCGGCGAAGGAGCGCTGCACGCCGACCGCGGCCAGGTGCTGGTCGAGCGCGTCACGCTGGAGCACGCGCAGGCCGCGGCCGCGCGCGCTCACCGGCGCGGCGTCGAGATATTGATCGATGGCGCCCTTGGCGAGCGGGATCGCCCGCGGATCGCCCCTTGCGATCAGCAGGCGCAACAGGCTCTGGCATTCGGCCAAACCCGGCATCGGCGCTCACCCGCGCGCGGATTTCGGCTTCGGCTTCGGCACCGGCTTGGTGTGCGTGCCGAACAGCGCCAGCAGGAACGCGACCTCTTCCTTGGAACCGACCTGGATCATGACGTGTCTCCTTCTCGCTCCGTTGGTCGGGGCCGGCGGCGATGGAGTTCAGCACGATCGGGTTTCAGGACTGTTTCAGGCGTGTTTCGCCGGAACAAGAGCCGCCTATTGCACGGGCTTCGCCTCGGGAAACGTCCAGCTGCCGCCGAGGATGTCCGGGCGCGGCCGATACAGGCGCACGATGTAGTTCCAGCCGTCGGTGATCGGCAGGCAGTTCGGTATCTTGCCGTCGCAGCCGCCGAACTGGATGGCGACGCTGCCGTCGGCGTTCTTCGTGCCGGTGATGTCGTTGACCGAATAGGCCCCGGCGGAATTCTTCTCGAAGAACCCCTTCGCGTTGTAGACGCTGATCGACCAGAAGCCGTCGACCGGCACATTGGCCGGCACGGTCATCCTGTAGACGGTCTTGCCGTCGCTCTTCGGATCGACACCGAGATAGGTCGCGTCCTTGTCGGGATTGGCGCCCCATCCGGCCGCGGTCACGATCAGATGGTTGATCGGATCGACCGTGCCCTTCGGGCCCATCGCGTTGCGAAACCCGCCGCTGTATTTCGCCAGCACCAGCAGGGCATCGCGGATGTCCTTCTGCTGCTGCGTGTTCCAGTCCGGCGGCTCGAACGTGCCCGGCCCGTTCGGCTGCTCGAAGCCGATCGCATCCTGCAGCGCGGCGACCTTCCCGAGGTCTTCGGGGTCGTTCGGATCGGCCAGCGTGCGCACCGCGGCCATGACATAGCGCGTGCCGACGGTCTTCCGGTTGAGGGTCACGGTGGCGGGCGCGTAGACCACCATCGGCGCGTAGTGCTCTTCGGAAATGACCTCGAGCGACATCAGGCGCTTTCCGGAGTCAGGCAGCTTGATCGTCACCGGCCCCGCGTCGAGATCGAACACCGCCGACGAATAGAGCGTGTCGCGGTTCATGCGAATGATGATCTGCTTGTCGATGTCGGCGGGCGCGCGATTGTGGGAGAACTTGCCGATGCCGCCGGCTTCCTTGATGGCATTCCCGAAATAGAAATCGGACTCGGCCTGCGCGAACTTGTCCAGCGTCACGGGAACGGTGCCCTGGGCCCGCGCGGACGCGGAAACGACGAGCGCCGATATCAACGTCGCGGCCAGCATCTTCATCGTCAGCCCCCCACATTCGTCTTGGCGCGAGACCAGGTGCGGCGACCCCTGGCTCGATGTCGGCCGGAGGGCGGACGCGGTCGGGACAGTGAAAAGCAATCAGCTCAGCTTGCCGGACTTTTTAGCACCGTCCCGCATGCAGGCCCAGCGTGAAGATCGCGACCGGCAGGCGACGTCGGAACATCGACGGACATTCGATTCAATTTGCAACGCAGCGCCGGCGCGGTGGAGGCGCAAGGCATCACCGCCGGGTCACGATCAGTTCGTGATCGCGCCCGGGATCACGTCCAGTTGCACGCCGTCCGCGTCGATCACCGACACGGAGCAACCGGTGCGTCCCGCGATCTTCCTCGCAAGATCAATCGCCGCCTCCACGGACGCCCCGTCCAGGACGACGAGCGAATATTCCGCGCGCGAAGCCGCGCGCCGGACGCGGTCGGACTCGGGGCGTGGGGGCGACGGCATCATTCCGGCGGCTGAAGCCCGGTGGACCTGACCCAATCGTCGAGATGGTTCGCGACGTCGGCCTGCCGCGCCTTCTTGATGAGCGCATCCCGCTCCGGCCCCGGGGGCAGCGCGGCCGCCTGCTCGTGAACGGCCTTCGACCAGGCCGCCAGGCGATCCTGCAATGTGAGCTGTTGCTTGAAACGACGCCGCTTGAACATGGCGCGCTCCTTTCCATGAGAGGAAGGCGGGAGCGCAATGAGCGATCTCAACACCGATATATGCCAAGAGCCGGGCGGTGGTCATTGGAATTTACCAGAGGGGCGCGGCGGTTCCCTAACAAATGTTGGTTTCGGGATGAGAGTTCGTCGAAATCGACATGCGCGCGACGGCTCTGACCCGGCTTGCGAAGGCCGTCTTCGGCGCCAGGACACCCGCCACGAGGGGGCGCGGCAGGACGGCCCAAGAAAAAGCCCCCTGCGAAGGGGGCTTTTCCGTCGAGGATGTCCTGGTCTGCGCTCAGTAACGGGCCATCACCGGGCCGCCGAACTGATAGCTCAGCCGCGCGCGAACCATGTCGGTCTTGAAGCTGTCCGCGCTGATGTTGAAGTTACAATTCAGCGCCGTACAACCGGCGCTGCCGGCTCCCGTCGCGCCGAACGACCGCGACTGCAGCTCCATGTGCATGTATTCGACACCGATGATCCAGTTGCGGTTGAACTTCCACTCGGCGCCCGCACCGGCGGCCCAGCCGATCTGGGTCGAGCGGTTGAAGCCGGCGACGAACTGGTTGGACGGTGCCGGGAAGTTGGCGGTCCAGGAGCTCGCCACCGAACCGTAGGCGAGACCACCGGTGCCATACAGCAGCAGGTTCGGCGCCGCGAGGAAGCCGAGCCGGCCGCGCGTCGTACCGAACCATTCGAGCTTCGAGCTCGCCGCGCCGTTGAAGTCCGTGAAGCCGAGTCCGGTCGTGACGGCCGATGCGGTGGACTTCACATCCGTCCACTGAAGATCGGTCTCGATGCCGAGCACGATCGAATTCATCTGCCAGTTGTAGCCGAGCTGACCGCCGACTTCACCGCTCGAGCCGGTGTTGCGGCCGTAATCGCGCGGACAGGCGCCTGCGGCGAAGCACGGAGCCCAGAAGGCCGTCGTGCCGGGGTCGGCGGGCGCGGCAGTCAGATGATTGCTCCCCCAGATGCCGCCGCCGTTGATGCCGAGATAAAAGCCCGTCCAGCTATCGACAACGGGCGGCGCCATCGGCGGTGCCTTGACCGCCATGTCTGCAGCGGAAGCCGCCCCGAGGCCGGCCATCAACATGAGTGTCGTAAGAATCGGGGTCAGTCGCAACTTCATGGAAGTCTCCTAACCAGTAAGAAAATTCAGCAATGAACGGATCGTACGCCCACACGCCTTAAGCGACGATTCAAAACTGGACCCACAGCCCCGAAGTGCTTCGTTTTCCCGACAAGCGTTGCAATTGCGCGACATTTTGGAACCGAACGGCGCCGAAAAACGCTGATAAAACGGAACCTTAGTGACCTCCATCACACCGCTGTCATGGCCGGCTTGGTTAACGACGACATCGACTTCGATCACGGCGACGTCGGCGTACGGGCCATCTCCAGAAGCAGACGCAACATGGCATCACGCCGGCTCCGATTCCGTGAGCAGACGCGGATCACGGGCTACGACGCGAAGCGGTTTGCGCGACCACGCGGAGCTTCTGCAGGAGAATCCGACTGCCGGAGCAGGCTCACCACGCGACGCTTTCCGAGCCGCGCCTTTCGCGCGCTGAAGGCTGTCTCACTGCGCGAAGACGGCGTCGAGCAGCAATGGCTTGATATCGGTGGCGGCGAGACGGTCGCGCCTGAGAAGATCGCGGCGATCGGAAATCACCAGAGGTCCGTCCTCGGCCTTGTCCGTCAAGCGACCGTGCGAGCCCCTGACGAGCGACGCATCGAGGGGAATAACATCCATGAGCGCGCGAAATCCGAGCTTGCGCAACAGCAGGCGTTTGCCGATCGCCGCCTTCGGCGCCTTGATCGCGGGATCGAGGAACAGCTCGACCGGATCGTAGCCCGGTTTGCGATGGATCTCGACGGTCCGCGCGAAGTCGGGCGCCATGCTGTCGTCCTTCCAGTAATAGTAGGTGAACCAGGATCGCGCATCGGCCATCGCGATCAGCTCGCCGGAGCGCGCGTGATCGAGTTCAATCGCTCTCCGCTCGTCGCCGCCATATACGTGCTCGACGCCGGGCAGGCTCGCGACCAGCGCTCGCACATCCGGCAACAGCTTCGGATCGGCGACATAGACGTGCGCGATCTGGTGGTCTGAAAGCGCGAACGCTCGCGACGCCATCGGGTCGAGCAGTTCGCCTCCATCCTCCTCGCGAACAGCCAGCAGCCCCGCATCGCGCAGCGCCCGATTGATGTGGATCGGCCGATCGACGGGAGTGATGCCGTATTCCGAAAGGACCACCACGGACCTGCCGGATGCGCGCGCGGCGTCCGCGAGATCGCCGGCGACGGCGTCGATGTCGGCGAGCGACTGCCGCACCGCAGGGTTCGACTCGTCCGGTCCGAAACGTTGCAGGTCGTAGTCGAGGTGAGGCAGATAGGCGAGCGTCAAGGTCGGATCGTTCTCCGCCATCACGAGTTTCGTCGCCTCGGCGATCCAGCGCGTCGATGCGATCGTCGTGGCCGGTCCCCAGAACTGAAACAGCGGGAATTGTCCGAGACGCTCGGTCAGCCGCTCGCGCAGTTGCGGCGGCACGGTGTAGCAATCCGGAAGCTTGCGGCCGTCCGCCTTGTAGATCGGCCGGGGCGTCGCGCCGATGTCGTGGCTCGACGCCATATTGTACCACCAGAACATGTTCGCGCAGGTGAAGGCGCTGTCGCGCTTCTTGCCGGCGTCCCAGACCTTTTCGCCATCGACGAGGCGATTGGACTGGCGCCACAGCAGCACTTCCATCTGATCGCGGAACAACCAGCCGTTTCCGACGACGCCGTGATCTCTCGGTGACACGCCCGTCATGAAGGTGGCCTGCGCACTGCAGGTCACGGCGGGGCTCACCGTATCGAGGTTCGCCATGGCTCCGTCGCGCGCCAATGCCGACAGCCGCGGCATCAGTCCCAGATGCCGTGGCGTCAATCCGACCACGATCATGGCAAGCACTGGCTTCAATGGAGTCCCCCCAACGATGCCTTCGCGTCTTCAGCGCGAAGGCCGCAACGCAACAGGCGAAACGGCTTGCCAAACTGCCAAGCAAAATGGCACGCTGTCCAGCGAATTGGATTTCGCATCGCGGTAGGCAACGTCGAAACGTTGGTCGATCGGTTTGCGGGTTCGCCGGCCCCATGACACCACAACAAGAAGGGCACCGGCGGGGGAGAATGCCATGCTGGATACGCCCTCCCAAAGGGTCGAGGATGTTCGCCTGCAATCGTTCAGCGTCGCCTACGAATACCCCGTGGTATTTACGCGAGACGCGTTCGCACTCGGTAACCGCAGCCTGATCGATGTCCTCGCGCGCCGCGAGCCTCACAAGCGTCATCGGTGTCTGATTTTCGCCGATCAGGGCGTCCTGACATCGCTCCCCGATCTCTCCTGCCAGATTGAAAACTACGCGGCCGCGCATGCCGGGCGAATGGACCTGGTCGGGCCTCTCGTCCCGGTCCCGGGCGGCGAGATCTGCAAGAACGATCCCGATACGACGCCCCGGCTTCTCGAAGCGCTGTCGCGGCATGCGATCGATCGGCACTCCTACACGATCGCGATCGGCGGCGGCGCCGTTCTGGATGCGGTCGGATACGCCTCGGCGATCTTCCACCGCGGCGTTCGCCATATTCGTTTTCCGACGACGGTTCTGGCGCAGGACGACAGCGGCGTCGGGGTGAAGAATGCAGTCAATCAGTTCGGATTGAAAAATCTCATTGGTACGTTCGCACCGCCCTGGGCGATCATCAACGACAGCGTCTTCATCGATGCGCTGCCGCCGCGTGAAAAGCGCGCCGGCATGGCCGAGGCCATCAAGGTTGCCCTCATTCGCGATGGCAGGTTCTTCGAGTGGCTGGAATCCCATGCGGACGAGCTGATCCGCTTTTCGCGCCCTCATATGGATCACCTGATCAAGGAGAGCGCCGCGCTCCATATGCGCCAGATCGCACATGGCGGCGATCCCTTCGAGATGGGCTCCGCCCGGCCGCTCGATTTCGGGCACTGGTCCGCGCACAAGCTCGAACAGCTCACACGCAACGAAGTCAATCACGGCGAAGCGGTCGCGATCGGCATCGCCCTCGACACGCGCTACTCCGTGCTTTCGGGCCGCTTGGCCGCCGGTGAAGACGAACGCGTCGCAAGACTGCTCGAGCAACTCGGTTTCAGCCTGTGGCACGACGCGCTGGAGCACGCCGATGCCCACGGCCATCTGCTCCTCCTGAAGGGGCTGTCCGACTTCCGAGAGCATTTGGGTGGCGAACTGACGGTGACCCTGCTCGCCGGGATCGGCAAAGGCCTGGAGGTCCACGAGATGGACGACAGGCTGATCAGCCAGAGCATCGATTGGCTGAAACAACGGAAGTGATCGCGGATGAAACTCGACCAGCTTTCCGGAAACGTTCATCTCACCTACTGCACGAATATCCACGCCGGGGAACGCTGGGACGACATCCGGGCGAGCCTCGATGAGCACGTTCCTGCGATCAAAGCGACGGTCTCGCCGCACCAGCCCATGGGACTCGGGTTGCGCCTCTCCGGCGAAGCCGCTGCCGCGGCGAGACAACCGGAGGCGCTGGCCTCGTTCCGGGATCAATTGTCGAAGCTCGGCGCCTACGTCTTTACCATCAACGCATTCCCCTACGGTCCCTTCCACGGCGTGCGCGTCAAAGAGCACGTCTACCTGCCGGACTGGCGCGAGCGCGAGCGCGTCGCCTTCACGGCCAACAGCGCAGCGGTTCTGGCAGCGATCCTTCCCGATGGGATCGACGGAAGCATTTCCACCGTGCCTGGTGCGTTCAAGCCGAACGGACGCTCACGCGAGTCCATTGCCGCGATGACGACCAACTTGACGATGGCGGTCGCCGATCTCGTCGACGTCGAGCGCCGGACGGGAAAGCGCATCGCGCTTGCTCTCGAACCGGAGCCCTGCTGCTTCCTCGAAACGACCGAGGAAAGCATTGCCTTCTTCAAGGATGAACTCTTCAAGCCGGACACGATCGAACAACTCAGCGCATTGACGGGCGCCTCCAGGCGCGATGCCGAAGCCCTGCTGCACCGGCACATCGGGATCTGCTACGACGTCTGTCACGGCGCCGTCGAGTATGAGGACATCGTCGGATCGCTGGATCGGCTGATCGCCGCCGGCATCGCGATTCCCAAGATCCAGCTGTCCGCGGCGATGCGCATCCCCACGATGAGGAAAGACCTCGTCGATCCCGTCATGAAGTTCAACGACGGGGTCTATCTGCATCAATCGATCGTGCGTCGAGACGATAATCTGGTGCGCCACACCGATCTGCCGGACGCCATGGCGGCCTTCGACGAAGGACACGCGGATGGCGAGTGGCGCATCCACTGCCACGTCCCGGTATTCCTGGACAATCTCGGTGAGATCAGCTCGACCCGAAGCGATCTGGTTGCGACGCTTGCCGCCTTGCGCGGGAAAACCCGTTCGTCTCACCTCGAGGTCGAGACATATACGTGGGACGTGTTGCCCGACAAGCTGAGAACCGGCTCGAAATCGGCCGCAATCGCTCGCGAGATCGCATTTTGTCAGCAGGAGCTCGTCGGATGAGCAGCATCGCCCTGCGCACACCAAGTGCATTGACTTTGCTGAAGCTTGGTCGCGTGTCCAATCTCCCGACGGTTTGGACCAACGTTCTGGCCGGCGCCATCATCGCCAATCCGGCAGCGACCGCGGCCGATCTTCTGGTGATCGGCCTATCCATGACCGCGTTCTACGTCGGCGGTATGTATCTCAACGATTTCTTCGACCGGGAGATCGACGCCCGCGAAAGACCTGGCAGACCGATCCATGCCGGAGAGATCGGAGCGAACACCGTATCAACCATCGGCTTCATACTGCTCGCGATCGGGATCGTCCTTCTCATACCGTTCGGGACCTTGCCCGTCGTGCTGGGCCTGGCGCTTGCCGGTGCGATCCTTCTCTACGACGGCTGGCACAAGGGAAACACGATCGCCCCCGTCATCATGGGTCTCTGCCGCGCGCTGGTTTACGTCGGGACCGGCGCTGCGGTGAGTGGCGACATCCGCCTGCCGCTTGTGGCCGGTGCGGTCGCCCTCACCGCTCACGTCGTCGGACTGACCTACGCGGCCAAGCAGGAGAACCTGAACGAAGTCGGCCATTTGTGGCCGCTTGGGATTTTGAGCGTTCCTCTGTTGATGGCGCTGCCCGGCCTGTCGAGCGGATGGCTGGTCGTGGTCAGCGCTCTCCTGCTCGGCATCGCAGACGTCTTTGCCGTGCGGCTGCTTGCGAAACGCGCGAAGCCTGGCGCGGTGCCCCGGGCCGTCTCGACACTCATCGCCGCGATCTGTCTGGTCGACGCACTCGCGGTGGCGCTTTATGGCGGCAGCGTCGCGCTGGCGGCCCTGTGTGCCTGCGGTTTCGTTCTCACGCGGCTTTTCCAGACCTTCATTCCGGGAACGTGATGAAAGACTCTCTAGCGTCGGGGCAAAGCGGGACAAGCCCTTCGGGAGACCAGGCTCGTATCGCATTCATCGAGCTGGTGCAGGCGTGGATCTCGCGATCCGCGACCGAAGACGGGCGAAACTGGTTCAACACCACGCTCGACGGAATTCGGCATTCCGCGGACACGTCACGACTTGCCTTCGCAATCGGCCTCGCGCCGCGGCGCCTGGGCAAGGCCGACCTGACCCTCTCGGCGGAAGACAGGACACAGGCAGCGGCGATCCGAGCCAACCTCGACCCCGGCGACTGGAGCATCGACCAGGCGGCCCGGATCGCGTTTTCGGTCGCAAGTCATCATGGCGACGACGCCGCGTTTGTCAGCTGGTTCGACGGCTTTTGTGCCACGGCCGGCATCAACGAACTGATCGCGCTCTGCCGCGGACTTCCCGTTTATCCGGCGCCGACGCTGATCGAGCCCCGTGCGCGGGAGGCTGTCCGGTCGGGCATGAGGCCCGTTTTTGAAGCCGTCGCGCACTGCAATCCCTACCCGGTCGAATATTTCGCGGAAGACGCCTGGAATCAGATGGTGGTGAAGGCGTTCTTCATCGGCGCCCACCTCTGGCCGATCCAGGCTCTCGACCGGCGCGGCAATCCACGGTTGGCGCGCATGCTGGTCGACCTGGCTCAGGAGAGATGGGCCGCGGGCCGCCCGGTCAGCGGCGAAGTGTGGCGCTGCGTGGCTCCGCATGCAGACAACGTGGGCGACGCGGCATTGGTGCGCGCGTTCGATACAGGCGACGACAAAGAACGCCTGGCCGTCGCGCTTGCGTTGCAGCAGGCGGGCGAGCATCGCGTGGATGCCCTGTTTGAGAGGCCGGAGTCGCGGCAGCAAGTGAAGACGCTCCAGTCCCGCCTGGCGTCCGAGGGAATTGGCTGGAAAGCGCTCTCATGAGCGCATGGTTGCGGCCGCCGGTTGCGCGGCTCTTGCTTCGCGCGTTGGCCGCACTGCTGACGATCTGCCTGCTCGTGCAGTTCTTCATCGCCGGCATGGCGGCCATGACCGATCCGACGTGGTGGTCGTATCACAGCGCCTGGGTCAACATCTTTCAATGGCTTGTCGTGCCGCTTCCGGTTCTTGCATGGCAAGCCGGCCCACCACGCACATGGCGCATGCTGCTTGCCTGCACTCCGTTACTGCAGATCGCGTTGCAATATGTATTGGCGCATCGCGCCATCGATGGCCGCCTCTCGATCGGCATAGGCCTGCATGCTTTGGATGCGGCGCTTCTGCTGTTGATCGCAGCCGCACTCGCGGTGGGCTTGTTGGACTAGGTCTCAAAGCAATCGATCGGGAATTCTCCACCATCGACTCGGGAATTTCGATCCGTGCAGAACGCAATCGCGAGACGCATGATCGACGGCGATGAGTTGCACCGATTTGCTGTTGCAGCTTCGATGGAACGCGCTACGATCCCGATCGGCCGCATCACAAAACTCATAAATTTTCGTCGGCCAGGAAACGAATAGGGAGTCAACCGTCATGAGAATGTTGACGCTCGCTGCCATCTTGGCAGCGACATGCGTAGGCATGCCCGTAGCGTCTGCGCAACAAGTGCCGACAAATCCGGCCGACGTTGCTCAGCCCGGGGGAAAGGTACCGGGCGCCCCAAAACTGGCGCTCGCCAAGGTCGCTGATGGATTTCATGATCCCGTCGGGGTCACCGCCGCAAACGACGGATCCGGTCGCATCTTCGTCGTCGAGCGCGCCGGTCGTGTCAGGATCGTCGACAAGTCGGGCAAGGTCCTGCCCGAGCCTTTCATCGACCTGACCAACTTCAATCCTCTCGGCTCGGACGTACAGACAGGTTTCGTCGAGCAGGGCCTGTGGTCGATCGCATTCCATCCGAAGTTCAAGGACAACGGATACGTCTTCGTTCATTACGCTTCGTTGCCGTTCAACGGCGCGTCGATCATCGCCAGAATTACGGTCGATCCGAAAAGCCCTGATCAGGTGACGAAGGAGCAGCTCACGAAGTCCGTGAAGGTGCTGATGAACATTCCTCAGCCCTACTACAATCACTACGGCGGCATGATCGCGTTCGGCCCCGATGGCAAGCTCTACATCGGCAAGGGTGACGCGGGCTGGGAGGGCGATCCTCTCAACGCCGGACAAAACCTCAACGTCCTCTGGGGCAAGCTGCTGCGTATCGACGTGGACACCGACGACGACACGCCTTACGCCATCCCGAAGGACAATCCGTTCGCAAAGGCCGACAAGCCGCAACTCATGTCGCTGTTCGGGATCAACGAGCAGGGCTTTGCCCTGAACAAGATCGGCTCCCGGCCGGAAATCTGGGCTTACGGCCTGCGTAATCCTTACCTCTTCCACTTCGACCCGAAGTCCGGTGATCTCTTCATTGCCGACGTCGGCCAGAATCATTGGGAGGAGATCAACTACCAGCCGGCGTCGTCCAAGGGCGGCGAGAACTATGGCTGGAAGTTCAACGAAGGATCTTACTGCCATCCCGCCATGTCGGCCGATCAAAAGTGCCCGATTGTCGGTGTTCTTCCCATTGCCGAGTACCCGCACAATGAGGCGTTTGAGAACGGGACCAAGGCAAACACCGGCGGTTGCTCTTCGCAAGGCCTCGGTGTCGCCAATTACGGCGGCATGACCAAGACCTACCTGATCGGCGACTGGTGCTCCGGCCGACTGTTCGGGACGGCCTGGGACGATACCGCGAAGAAATGGCAGCTGCAGGAGTTCATGCAGACCCAGCTTCAGTTCACTGCGGGCAACCTCGATGCCGACGGCACCGTTCTGGCCGTGAACTGCTACTGCTTCTACACCGACGACAAGGGCCCCAACGCCAATCCGACAGGCGCGCTCTGGCGCATTCTGCCGGCGGACAAGGTGCCCTCGGGCGCGGAGCTCGCAAAGGCCAAGTGAAGCAACGTCATGAAAGCATCATCGCCCGCGCCGTTGCGGGCGATGATCGTTTTGGAATGGATGGGATCAAACGCAATGCCGTCTAATCGCTTTCGTCGATACAATTCTCGTTTCTTCGCGGCGATTGCCGCCAACACCATCATCGTTTCGCTCGGACTTGCCGGAGAGGTGGCGGACTTCAAGAGCCCGCTCGACGGCTCACCGATCAAATTCGAGCTTCTGTCCGGTGAGGTCGAGACACCCGCAGTCACTAAATTCAAGCAGACCGGCGACAACGACTATCGTGGTAACGCCGATGCCGTGGCTGACGGCAAGAAGCTCTATGTGTCGAACTGCGTGATTTGCCATGGCGCCGATGGAACCGGCAAGATGGGTCCGACCCTGGTCGGTAAGGACGTTGTGTACAAACAGGTACTGACTGATCCGGGGATGTTTTCTATCATCTACGGGGGCGCCAGCGGCGCGATGCAATCGTTTCATCGCCGCGGGATGAAGCAGGACGACATGTTGAAGATCGTCGCCTATGTGAGGACGCTCGACAAATGACGAAATCCCCCCTGAATGATTCCTTCGCCTGCGATGCGGGCACGCTGCAGGAATTGATGGCCGGCAAGACCCTGACGTGCCCGTGTTGTGACGGTCCGCTCACAGCGGAGAAGCTCGCGCGCCTGCTCGGCGACGTGCAACGACTTGCGAACGATCGGCAAGAGCAGGCCGGCCCGGCGTCGAATGGCTCCGCCCCGGCAGCCGGAATGATCATCGATCCGCACGCGCACATGATCTCCCGAACGACCGACGATTACGAAGCCATGGCGAAGGCCGGCGTCGTCGCGGTCATCGAGCCCGCATTCTGGCTGGGGCAGCCACGCACCAACGTCGGAAGCTACATCGACTACTTCACCATGATCTCCGGCTTCGAGCGCTTTCGCGCCGGCCAGTTCGGCATCAGGCACTATTGCACGATCGGATTGAACCCGAAGGAGGCGAACAACGAGGCATTGGCCGAGGCCGTGATCGATGCGCTGCCACGCTTTCTCGTCAAGGAAGGCGTCGTGGCCATGGGAGAACTCGGCTACGACGAACAGACGCCGCTCGAGGACAAGGCGTTGAGGGCGCAGATCGAGCTCGCCAAGGAATATTCGCTTCCCATCATGATTCACACGCCTCACCGCGACAAGCGTGCCGGCACATTGCGCACGATGAGCGTCTTGAAGGAGCACAATTTCGATCCTTCGCGCTGCGTGATCGACCACAACAACGAGGAGACGATCCGCGAAGTCCTCGACCAGGGCTATTGGTGCGCCTTCTCGATCTATCCGCAGACCAAGATGGGCAGCGAGCGCATGGCCGCGCTCGTCGAGAGCTACGGGCCCGGGCAGCTCATCGTGGATTCCGCCTGCGATTGGGGCGTCTCGGATCCGCTCGCAGTGGCCAAGACCGCGCGCCTGATGGCGCAACGCGGGATCAGTGCCGATGCGATCCGGAAGGTCGTCTATGGCAATGCATTGTCGGTCTACGGGCTCAACGGCGAGATGGACGAACAGCATTGGCTCGCTCCGGCCGCCATCGACCAAAGGACCCTTTACGAGGGGAATTCCGTGCTGCGCGGCGGTCAGACGCCCCGGATCGAGGAGCCTGGACGACCCGTCGACGAGTTACGGATCGTCTAGATTGCCTCCTTCGGGCTTGGAATGCGGTGTGCGTCGACCGGGGCAATGTCCAGACTTCAGAAACGCTCGACGACAGCGTCGCCGGCACATTGCCGGGACTGACGGCACCTCCGCTCCGTGAGCCGTAACGGTCCGGGCCAGTTCGGCGCGAGACCTTTGTGACATTCATCACACGACTGCGACCACGGCAATTTCCTGCGCAAACCCGGCCTCGCTCGCGCAGGGCGCAGGCTATCGCGCCGGGGGATAGGCACATAACCGATCGCTATTTGCATTGGCAGGAGAAAGCCTGTCTGGTCGCGCCGAACGGAACGATCCGCGATGAGACCAGATCCGCATAATGCAAGCTTTGCCGTGCTCGGTGCCTGGCTCGACAGGATCGATCCGGGCACGCATCGGCGCGTCAAGGGATTACGCCTTGCCACGGCCTATGGCCTTGCCGCGATGCTTGCCACCACACCCGCCCTCGCGGAGGGACGGGAAACGCTGCTCGGCGTGCTCGCGGCCGGCTTCGCGTTATGGGCAAGCGTGTCGGAGGGACAATCGACCCGATACCGCTCGGCGCGCGATCTCCTGATCCTCTGTCTCGCGGCCGGCATCGGCGCCTCGCTCTTTGCCGTGCTGCAGCCGGTGCTCGGCCCACGCTGGGATGAACTCACGCTCGTCACGGGAGCCTTCTGCGTCGGGTATCTGAAGCGCTACGGCGTGCTCGGCGCCGGCGTCGGATCGCAGATTTTCATCGGACAGCTCCTGGCCTTCACCTCCGGCGCGACATTGCGGGATCTCGGCACCATCGCGCTCGCCGTATCCCTCGCGGGGCTTGCCTCGGTCGTGCCCCGCATGCTGAGCGGCCCCGCCGAAAAGCCGGCGCTCTCGCCTTCAGCCGATACTCCCGCCGACGGCGACGTTGCCTTCACCGAAATGATCATGGGTCTGCAGGCAGCTTCCGCCTCGCTGGTGATCGCAGTCCTCGGACAGATGCTGGGACTGACGGAATCCGCCTGGGCGATCGCGGCCTGCACCTATGTCGTCACAGGCTCGCTTGCCGGCACCGTCGATCGCATTCGGCGGCGCGTTGCGGGCACGCTGGTCGGGGTGCCGCTCGGCCTAGCCTGCCTGCCGGTCGCGGCGCACATGCCGCTGGTGGTCTGGGTGATGGCCGCCATCGCCATCATCATCTATGCGATGGCGCTGCCCGAACATTACGAGATCGCCTGCGGGGCCTATGCGTTCGCACTCGTCGTCACCATGGGCGCGAGCGGGGAATATCCCGTCGCGGTCCTGGTCGCGCGAGGGTGGGAGACGATCCTCGGAGGCGCGATCGGCATTGCCGTCGTTCTGCTGTTCGCGAAACTGCCCTTCGTGCGGCAGCATGAATGTTGAAAAAGCGACGGATTGGCGCGGGGTTCGCGGCGGACGCCGATACGCGCGGGCACGCCACCGCCCCTGCCGTCTTGCCGGTGTTTTGCCCGACGCGTCAAATTTTATCTAAAATGCATCGAAGCGAATTTGGCTAAAAGCAAACTGTTTGCGCCATGATGGGGCAATGTCCCTCGCGATGACGCGACCGGGAAAGCTTCGGAGACGCTCGATGTACTACGTCGCCGCAATATTGCTGGGACTGGCAGGACTGTTCTACTCCGCGAGCCATCACGAACTCGGCCAGTTCGGCGCGGACGTGTGCTCCTATGGCAGCACGTTCTGCGACAGCCCCGTGATCGTGTTCACCGGCGCGGTGCTCGCCGCCGCATGGGGCATGTTCGTCAGCATGAAATGAGCTGCGGCCCGGCCTCGTGTGACGGCCGAACCGCTTCGTCCATGGCTCCAATCGCGGACATCTACTGCCGCGTGGCGCCGCTCGATCCGGGAATCTGGCCGCCGAATTTCGACGAACCGGTGCCGCTGACACTGGTCGGACCGCCCGCCGTCCCGTTCGGGTCGGTGCGCGCGGCGGTGCGACCGGGACCATGCATCATGTTCATCGAGTTGAACCAGCCGTGATGATGTCTCTTGGCGCTGTGAGCCGACGCATAACCCGCCGGAACGGCCAGCACGATCGCCAAGGCAAGAGCCGTCGTTTTCATGGGTATTACCTCCTGCCGTGAAAACGTCGCGTCCGCGTTCTCGTTCCTCGGCGGCTCGCGCGTTCGCGCGCGATACCGGCGCGGCACAAGCAGGGCGTTGCAGAGCCAGCCGGACACGAGACGAGCCCGCGAGCGGTGACGGCAAGAGCTCGACGATGTCTGTGATGGTATGGGCCTACAGGTATTTTGCCCGGCGTGCCGGACGGCGCGCGCGGCGGTCCGCGTCGTGCTGGCCGGTGTTGGAACTTTGCGGCTATGATGGCATTTCAGACGTGAATTCGTAAATCCGGAAAACACACCCTGTCGAACCGCTCGAAACGCCCTCCGTCCAAGCACGACAGCGCTTTCGCTCCGGCGAAATCCGCGCCGATGATGCTGCAGCGGCTCGGACCCGGCCTCGTCACCGGCGGGGCCGACGACGATCCGTCGGGCATCGCCACCTATTCGCAGGCCGGAGCGCAATTCGGCTACGGGCTGCTCTGGACGGTATTCCTGACCACGCCGTTCATGATCGCAATCCAGCTGGTCAGCGCGCAGATCGGCCGGGTCACCGGCAAGGGCCTTGCCGCCAACGTCATGCAGCTTGCGCCGCGCTGGGCCGTGCTCGGGCTGGTCGCGCTGCTCGTCGCCGCCAACACCTTCAACATCGCCGCCGACATCGCCGCGATGGCGGAATCGCTCTCGCTCGTCATCGGCGGGCTGAACCACGAGCATGCGTTGATCTTCGCTGCCGGTTCGACCCTGCTGCAGGTGTTCATGCCCTATCGCCGCTACTCGCCGGTGCTGAAATTCCTGACGCTGACGCTGTTCGCCTATGTCGCGACCGCCTTCACCGTCCACATTCCCTGGAGCACGGCGCTGCTCGCCGCGGTGTGGCCGAAGGCGACCGTCAACACCGACTATTTCATGATGGTGGTCGCGGTACTCGGCACCACCATCAGCCCCTACCTTTTCTTCTGGCAGGCCTCCCAGGAGGTCGAGGAGATGAACCAGGGCAAGCCGGACCGGCCGCTGCGCGAGCTCTCGCGCCGCGGCGGCGATCCCGAACTCGCGCGCATCCGGGTCGACACCACCGCCGGCATGCTGCTGTCGAACGGCATCGCCTTCTTCATCATCCTGACCACGGCTTCGGTCCTGAACGCCAACGGCGTGACCAACATCAACTCGGCGACACAGGCCGCCGAAGCGCTGCGGCCATTGGCCGGCGACTTCACCTTCCTCCTGTTCGCGCTCGGCATCATCGGCACGGGCCTGCTGGCGATCCCGGTGCTGGCCGGCTCCGCCGCCTACGGCGTGGCGGAGGTGTTCGGCTGGAACGCCACGCTGGAGGCGAAGCCGGACGAGGCGGTCGGCTTCTACACCATCATCGCGGCCGCGACGATCATCGGCTTCGGCCTCGGCTTCACCGGCATCGATGCCATCCACATGCTGGTGTGGAGCGCCGTGCTCAACGGCATCGTCGCCGTGCCGATCATGATGATGATGATGCTGATCGTCTCGAGCGAAGCCATCATGGGCCGCTTCAGGGCCCGCTCGTGGCTGGTTGCGCTGGGCTGGCTCGGCACCGCGCTGATGGCGCTCGCCGTCCTCGCCCTGCTCGGCTCGTTCCTGCTCGGCTGAGGCGACGAAGCGCCGCTAGGCCGGCGACAGCGCCGCCGAGATCTGGGACGCGAGAATGAAGGCCGCGAACACGGCCGGCACGCTGATGAATCGCAGGAACTGGTCTACCGAAAGCATCGCTGTCTCCCCCAAGACAAGATCAAGACAAGGCCAGGATCGCCCTCACCCGCCGCGCGCTACTCCACCCCTGGTGCGACGTGCTGGTCTGCCGTCAGAAACTGATCGGAAATGACGGCCCCGCTCACCGTAAGGAGCGCCAGAATCGAGATCATGGCCATGAACTTCATGACCCCAGGGTCGGTTCCGATTGTGGCCAAAAAAGTCGGAGCTTGGTGCAATTTCGCGACGATCCCGGGAAACATCATGGCCAATTCCGCAATTTCCGCCAGATTCCCCCCCAAACAGGGCGGCTGGGGCTTTCGGCCAAGCCTGGGCGGGCTTCACGGCGGTCCGTCCTTGGCCCTACAGTTGCGGTGGAAGCCGGCTTGCGGCCGGACCATAAGAAAAAGGCTCGGCCGGGCCACGGGGAGCGACATGACCAGTTCATCGAAAGCGACAAATCTTGAAATCCTCGCCTGCGACGCTGGCTGGCGGAACTACCATTTCGTCAAGCTGACGACGGAAGACGGCATCGTCGGCTGGAGCGAGTTCGACGAGGGCTTCGGCTCGCCCGGCGTCGGCGCCGCGATCCAGCGTCTTTCCGCGCGTGTGATCGGTCAGAACGTCTTCCAGCACGAGCGCATCTACGCCGAACTGTTCGCCGCGACGCGTCCCGCGGCCGGCGGCGTGGTGGCCCAGGCCCTCGGCGCGATCGAGAATGCACTGCTCGATGCCAAGGCGAAATGTCTCGGCGTGCCATGTTACGAGCTGCTCGGCGGCAAGATCCGCGACCGCGTTCGCGTGTACTGGTCGCATTGCGCGACGTGGCGGATCAATCACCCATCGTGGTACAAGCCGCCGATCGAAAACCTCGACGGCGTCAAGGCGATCGGCCGCGAGGTGCGCGAGAAGAAGTTCACCGCCCTCAAGACCAACATCTTCTCCTACGACGACGGCAAGCCGACAGGTTGGCGGCCCGGCTTCGGTTCGCCCTTCTCCCCCGAAATCAACGTCGATCGCAAGATATTGCGTGATCTGCACATGCACCTTGAAGCGATCCGCGACGGAGCAGGGCCAGACGTCGATATCCTGCTCGACTGCAACTTCAACGCCAAGACCGAAGGCTACCTGAAGATCCTGCGCACCATTGCCGACCTCGACATGTTCTGGATCGAGATCGACAGCTTCAATCCGGAAGCGCTCGGCTACATCCGAAGGCAGAGCCCGCATCCGATCTCGTCTTGCGAGACGCTGTTGGGCCTGCGCGAATTCCTGCCCTATTTCCACGAGCAGGCGATGGACGTCGCCATCATCGACACGCCCTGGAACGGCGTGTGGCAGTCGATGAAGATCGCAGCAGCTGCGGACGCGTTCGAGGTCAACGTCGCGCCGCATAATTTCTACGGCCATCTCTGCTCGATGATGAATGCGCATTTCTGCGCCGCCGTACCGAACCTGTGTATCATGGAGATCGACATCGACCGGCTCGCCTGGGACCGCGAGCTCTTCAGTCACGAGCCGGATATCCAGAACGGTCATCTGGTCATTCCGGATCGACCCGGCTGGGGCACAGAACCGAACGAGGAGGCACTGCGCGCGCATCCGCCGAAGACAACCGGCGGCCTTCTCAACTACGGCCGCAAGACCTGAAGATATCTACGGCGTTATTGGGTTGACGGTTGGCGACGTCTTGGGCCCTGGGCGTTCGGGTTCGACCGGCGATTTCTGCTCGGTGGGAAGCACGACGGCGCCCGCGGCGTGCGCCGCCTCGCCTGTCGTCGCGTACATGGCGACACGGGCCGGTTGCGTCTTTGCGCGGCTCCAGGGCCCATGGTCGACGAGCAGCATTGCGGCAATCGTCACGCCGGCCACGATCAACGCGATCACGCCGGGATGACGCAGCGCTATGGAGACGGAATTCGCGAACCGACCTGTTGTCATCGAAGAATCCATGTCTTTTCCTCTCGCGGGTTAATTCAATGACGCCCCGACGAGTTCCACCGGAAGCTAAGCAAGTTCCGAGCCAATGCGCGAAAATCCGACAGCATCCCATCAATGCTTCACATCGGGCCGTGCATCGCCGACGAACTTGTCGCGGTTCGGCATTCTGATGGACGCGAGTGATTTGGCGTCGAGCGTTGCGTCCGTTCCGATCAGCCCGTTCAGGCTCAAGATGTAGGCCGATACCGCGTAGACGTCGTCATTGCTGAGCGACTGTGGCGCATTCTGCGGCATGGCGCGGCGAATGTAGTCGAACAGAGTGGTCGCATAAGGCCAATAGCTGCCGACCGTGCGGATGGGCTTGGGCGTGCCGATCGTTCCCTGTCCGCCAACGAGACGATCGCCCAGACCGCCCTCACCCTTGTCGCCGTGGCAGGCGGCGCATTGCTGCGCGAACACCTCGCGTCCCTGGCTCACGGTGCCGCGTCCCGCCGGCAGATTGCGGCCATCGCGCCCGACATCGATGTTCCAGCCCGCGATCTCCGCCGCTGTTGCCGGCCGCCCTATGCCATAAGGACTCTGCGCCCGCGCCGCACTTGCGGACGCACCCAGAACAATCGCAACGGTGATGCAGCAGGTCTCACGCCAGCGCATTGGTCACCTCGCCGTCGGGTGCGATGCGCCAGGGCCAGATCGCGTTGTTGTGGTAGAAATAATTCTCCCCGCGTACCGCAAGCAGTTCGGCAAGCGTGGGCTGGACGTAGCCGGTCTCATCGATGGCACGGCTCTGGATCACCGCCGGTTTGCCGTCCCATCGCCAGGGCAGACGAAAACGCGTCAAGGCGCGCGTCAGCACCGGATTCTGCAACTGCGCTTCCTGCCAGGTCTTGCCGTCGTCGACGGACACTTCGACACGCTTGATCCTGCCGTGACCGCTCCAGGCGATACCGGTGATCTCATGAAAACCGGGCCCGCTCAGATGCTGGCCGCCTGACGGGCGCGTGATGATCGACTTGGCTTCCATGTAGAAGGAGAATTCGCGCGCGGTCCCGTCCGGCAGCAGATCCGTGTATTTCGATGTCTCCTCGCGCGTATAGGCCGGCTCCGCAGCCACATGCAGCCGCCGCAACCACTTCACGCTCATGTTGCCTTCGAAGCCGGGCAGAAACAGCCGCAACGGATAGCCCTGCTGCGGTCGCAACCGCTCGCCGTTCTGGCTGTAGACCAGCATCGCGTCATCGAGACATTTCTCGATCGGGATGCTGCGGGTCAGCGCTGCGGCATCGGCGCCTTCGGCCACGACCCATTTCGCGCCCGGCTTGAGACCGGCTTCCTGCAGAACCAGCTTCAGGCTCACGCCGGTCCATTCAGCGCAGCTCACCAGACCGACGAGGTCGGATGCCGTCTTGCCATAGGGTTTGCTGTAGCCGGGATTTCCGGAGCATTCGAGGAAGTGGATGCGCGACTCCGACGGGAAGCGTCGCAGATCGTCCATCGTGAAGATCAAGGGATTCTCGACGAGGCCATGGAGCATCAACCGATGCTGCGCCGGGTCGATGGTTGGAACGCCCCCATGATGCCGTTCGTAGAAGAGCCCGTTCGGTGTAATGATGCCATCGAGATCCTGCAACGGCGTCCGGCCGGAAGCGGAAATGTACTGCTTCAGGTTCTTCGCGATGTTCTTGACGACGTTCTTCTCGTATGGCGAGGGCGCACCATAGGGCTGACTTCCCATCGGCTCGCCCGGCGCTTTCATCCATTCCGGGACATTCGGCGGGAGGTTCTCGGTCTCTGCGGCAACCGATGTCCCCGCAGCCAGGACGGCGCCTCCAGCCGCCGTGACGCTGCCTTGCAGAAAGCGGCGGCGCGTGGTCCGCGCGGGCTTGTCGTCGGTGTTGATGGTGCGGCTCATTGCTGCCCCTCGGGTGGCGCTGAGCCCACATGAAATCCGCAGCGACGCGCATTTGCAATTCGCGCGTATTTCAAATGCAGGCGATTTCGATCAGGACTGACCTAAATCCGCGGGCAGCCGGAGCAGTTCCTTTCTTTGCGGCGCACAAACGTCCCCCGGACGGGCTTACTCGCCCGGCGCGATCGCATTGCTCGGCGTCGGCCGGTCCGTGATCTGCTGGCCGAACAGGCTGCCGATCAGCTCGACCGCGGTGCGCGCAGTCCGGCCGCGCTCGTCCAGGAACGGATTGAGCTCGACGATATCGACCGATCGCACCAGCCCGGAATCGTGCAAGAGTTCCATGATCAGGTGCGCTTCCCTGTACGTAGCCCCGCCGGGTACCGTCGTCCCGACGCCCGGCGCCACGCTGGGATCGAGGAAATCGACATCGAAGCTGACATGCAGCACCCCGTTGCTCGCCTTGACACGCTCGATGACGCGTCGGATCAGGACCGCGACGCCGAATTCGTCGATCTGGCGCATGTCGGCCACCCTGACGCGGCGTGCGCGCATCAATTCCTTTTCGAGCTTGTCGATCGAGCGCGTGCCAAACAGATCGAGCCTGTCAGGAACGATCGAGGCGCGATGATCTTCACCGAGCAGACCGTCGAGGCCGGGTTCGCCGCACAGAAACGCCGCCGACATGCCGTGCATATTGGCCGTGATCGTCGTCTCCGGCGTGTTGTAATCGGCATGCGCATCCAGCCACAGCACGAAAAGCTCCCGGCCGTGCTCCTGCCAATGCCGCGCCATGGCGTTGACCGAGCCCATCGACAGCGTGTGATCGCCACCCAGGAAGATCGGAATTGCTCCGGTGCTCGCGATCTCATGGCCGCGGCGGCTCAGCACCCGGGTCCAGCGCTGGATTTCCCGATAGTGATTGGCTTTCTCCGGCGGACGGTCGGCGAGATCCACGATCTCGGTCGCGGAAAGATCACCGTAGTCGATGACTTCGAGGTCGAGTCCTTCGAGCAATGTCGCAAGACCGGCAGTGCGCAGGGCGGCCGGCCCCATCAACGTCCCACGCTGCGAGGCGCCCATGTCGATGGGCGCGCCGAGCAAAGCGATGCGCCGGGCGCGATCCGGCCTGGTCTGATCGGTCACGGCGGTCTCCACATCGGGAACGTTGCGCCAGCCTAACAGAGATTCGCGTCCAACGTTTCCCCGGGATTGTCCGGCGGCCGAGCGTTGTTCTCGTTCGCCGCGGAACAAAATCGCACGCCTCGAATTTCCTATCCGAGGCCGGCACCTGCCGTTCAATACGGCGCCTGTCGCGGATAGCCAAAGGTCGTCTGACCCGCTGTTCAAAACGAGCGCACGCGCGGATAGCCAAAGGTGCCGGCCTCTATCATCTCTCCACGAGTGGAGTTCACGGCATTGAGCATGGACGCACCGCAGCCCACTCCCCAGCCCGGCATGGCCGAGCGCGCCATCGATGCGGCAACCGATGCCTCCCGAACGATCGGCGAGGTCGCAGGTGGTTTGCGTGCCGCGGTCGATCGCCTCGCCTACGCGATCGAGGAAGCGCGAAAGCCCGGCCGGCCACTCTCGACCGTTGCAGCGATCACGCGGGAAGCCCCGCTCGCCAGCCTCTTCGTCGCATTCCTGTTTGGCGTTGCAGTCGCGCGGCGGCGCTGAAGATCGCTTCCGGCAGCGCGGCTCAGGCAGCGCTGACGACCGAATTCGCCACAGCGGGGAACTGGCGTTCGAACGCATCCACCGGCATCGGGCGGCCGAAGAAATATCCCTGACCTTCCTCGCATCCCATTTCGACAAGGATTTCGGCCGTCGCGCGGTTCTCGATACCTTCCGCCACCACCGTGAGCCCAAGCTGTTTGCTCAAGCCGATGGTTGAGCCCACGATTGCCGCATCGTCGGAATCGGCGAGGAGATCGAGCACGAACGACCTGTCGATCTTGAGCCCGTCGAGCGGAAACTTCTTCAAATAGCTCAGGCTCGCATAACCCGTGCCGAAATCGTCGAACACGACGCGAACACCGAGTTCCTGAATCCGCTTGAACATATCGAGCACACGACCTTCGTCGTGCAGCAGGATGTCTTCGGTGACCTCGAGCTCCAGCAGTGACGGCGTGAGCCCCGTTGCCTCGAGCAATGCCGCGACCGAATGTGCGAGATCTCCGGAGTGCAGCTGCGACGGTGACAGGTTGATCGCAACACGCACCCTGTTGCCGGACAGCTCCCACGCCCGCGCCTGCCGGCAGGCCGTTTCCATGACCCAGTTCGCGATCCGCTCGGACAGCGCCGAGGTGTTGACCACCGGCATGAACTCCCCGGGCGATACGTAGCCGCGAACCGGATGCCGCCAACGGATGAGGGCTTCGGCGCCGACCAGGCTGCCGTCGGCCAGACGCACCTGCGGCTGGTAGAACAGCTCGAACTCATTGCGGTCGGCGGCAAGCGCAAGCTCGCTCTCCAGCGTGAGCCTGTTCTCCAACTCCTGCCTGATGTGGCTCTCGAAGATCACATGACTGCCGCGTCGAGTCGCCTTGGCGCGGCTGAGCGCGAGGTGACCGTTGCTCAGGAGATCGTCAGCGCTGCGTCCGCCCTCGGGATAGACTGCGACGCCGGTGCTGATCCTGACGCGGTGCTGCCGCGTGCCCGTCGCGATCGGCGCTTCGAATGCGTGAGCGATACGCCGCGCGAAATCGGCAATCGGCCCGCCCGCTTCCGCGCAAGGCAGTGCAATGGCGAATTCGTCCCCGCTGAGCCGCGCAACGGTGGCGCGCTCGCCCGCCTCGCGCGTCAGGCGCTCCGCGATCGCCTGCAGCACGAGGTCGCCGGCCGAGTGCCCGAACATGTCATTGATCTGCTGGAAGCCATCGAGCCCGAGGACGAGCAGAGCAACCTCGGAAGACTGGAGCTCCGCCGCACCGATCAGATCGACAAGAGCCGCGTGCAGCGTGCCGCGGTTGGCAAGACCTGTCAGCGCGTCATGCTCGGCGAGAAATCTGACGTGCTCGGCCTCGCGCTTGCGCAACGAGATGTCGCGCAGGATTGCACCATATTGAAAGCCGTCGGCTCCATCCCACCCCGAGAAGCTCGCCTCGACGGGAAATGTCTCGCCGTTCTTGCGCCGGCCTTCGAATTCGACCACGACGGCGCCGCCCGGGACCAGCAGTGCCTGACGGGCGGCGTCGCGCATGGAGAAAGGCCCGACACTGCCCTCGGGCGTCGCGCACAGGGTTTCGAACGAGCGGCCGATGATCTCGGCCGGCAAGTAGCCGAAGATCGCGCTGGCGCCGGGATTCCACACGGTGATCCGATGATCCTGCCCGATACAGACGAGACCATCGCCGAGCGACATCGCGATGCGATGAAAACGGCTCTCGGCGATGCGTCCCAGGAGCCCGCGAAAATCAATCTCGTCGAGCGCGATCGCCGTCAGGTAGGCAATGATGGCGATGTGGAACAGCGACGTGTCGATGACGAGCGGAAACTTCGCCTGCACCATCACGGCGGTCGTTTCGACCACGGCCGCCGCCGCCACCAGCATCGCAACGCGGACACCGGAAACGAACGGGCGCCATGAAAACATCATCAGCAGGGAAAGCGCCGCCAGCCCAAGGATCATGCCGACACCGGAGGTCCAGCGCAGCATCCGGTTCTGCAGGATCGACTCGGTCGCGAGGGCTTGCAGGATGGGTCCCGACGCAATGCCGCCGTTCGGAATGCTGAAGCGATCACCGAGCTCGAGCGCGGTCGCCCCGACGATGATCTTCTTGCCCTTGAGACCTGCAAGCGTCGCGGCGTCGCCACGCAGCACGTCGACATAGGAGACGCGCGGGATCGACTCCGCGCGGATACCGAAATCGATCAGGAACGGCGGGATCCGGCTTGCATTCTGGCCGGCCAGAACGACGGCCATCGATGGCACGAAGCTGTCGCCGAGTTTCTCCCCGAACGGATAGCGGCGGACGAGGCCGTCAGGCTCGACCGCGACATTGACGACAGCCGGCCAGGATTGGTTGCTGAACGGCTTCAGTGGGCGATTGATGTGCGCGGCACCGCCGTTCGTCGCCGGCTGCTTGAACGAGGGCAGGACGGTCGATCCGCCGACATCACGGAGCGCCCTGACGAAGGCCTCGTCGGAGGCCGCATCCGATGGCGCGCTGAAATCGACGTCGAAGGCGATATCGCCGACCCCCGCGCTTTCAAGTCGTTGCAGCAACTCGGCATGCAGGCGGCGCGGCCAGGGCCACACCCCGATCCGGTCGATCGAGGGCGCATCGATGGCCACGACGACGACGTCACCGCTGGCCGCACGCGACTGCCATGCGAACCGCAGATCGGTCAGCGAATTGCGAAGCGCGGCGTGCCATCCCGTGGACAGCACGACCGCCAGCGCGATCACAACCAGAATATGCGGTCGATAACGTTTCACCTTGCTCCCCTGCACGGACGGCGGACGCCGCGGTGTGCCTCTGTCGACGACAGCGCGTCGCTAGCGATGGCCGCGGCCCCACCACCACCAACCGTAGTGGCGACCGTTGTTGCCGCTATTTCCGCTATTACCGTTGCCGCTGCCCCCGTTGCCGGTCGTGCCGCCGCTTCCGTTGCCTGAAGTCCCTCCGGACACATCGCTGCTCGAACCGGAGGTCGTGGCGGCCGTCGTCGTACTCGACGACGTCGTCGCAGCACTTGTCGCGGGCGCGCTGCTGCTCAAGATCGCCGCTGTCACGGCGGAGCTGTTCGCGCTCGTCGCCGGCGTGCTGGCCTTCGTATCGCTCCACACGGTGTCGGCGTTGGAGCTGCGCACGCGGCCCGGCGCGACCGCGCCATGGGCCAATCCGTTCGTGACCTTGTGGAAGTTCAGCTTGACCTCGCCGAGGGTGCTCGAGATGCGTACCACCCCGGCCTTGGGAGCTGCGGCCACCTGATGCGGCTGCGTCGGCGCGCCCGCCTTGCTGCCCTTGTCGACCGGGCCGAGCGCATGGATCACGTGACCGCTTGCCGCATGACGCGGCGCCGACAGTCCGGATTTCGGCACGGGAATCCGCTCGATCGTCGAGGCGCGCGGTTTGCCCTGTTCGATCGGATTGAATGTCCCGGCGCCGCTGAGGCTGAGACCCGGCTTGCCACGCTCGAAGACGGTTGCCGCCTGTCCCGGCATGACCTGGGCGATCTGCCCTGTCTTGAAGTCGGATACTTCCACCTGGCCGCGGAGCACGCCGACTTTGGTGCTGCCGGCATTCACGGTGACGCTGAACTGCGTTCCCTTGACTACGGCGGCGAGATACGGCGTCTCGACCTCGAAATGCTTGACGTTCCGCTTCTCGACCTCGAGCAGGATCGAACCGGCCTGCTGAAGGATAGTGGTTGCGAGACCGTCCTTCTTCTCGGCCGGCAAGCCCACCACCGAATTCGGTGAGATCAGGATTGTTTCCTCGCCGCGGACCAGCAGAACCCGTCCATTGCGTCCGGTCCGGATGGTATCGCCGGCCTTGAGCGTCTCGTCCTGGTTCACCGAGATCTGCTGCGCGCCGTCGGTCGCAACCCACACCTCGCCCGAGGCCTTGCTGACCGACCAGACACCGTCATCGGCGGCGGATGCACCGGACGTCATTCCCAGAAACAGCGCGGCCATCAGGACGCGCCGCAGTCCAACTCTGCCGAGCATCACGATCCTCAGTCCGCTGACCAGCCGGAGATGAGGCGTACCGGAAATGACTCAAGATTGAATTAGCCGGAACGGGCGAGTCGCGTGACCGCGTTAACTTTTCATTGACCATAAAAAACTAAGAAAAATCATGCGGCTAACGATTCCTTACCGGCTCCGGCGAGGCCCTCCGTTGAACTACGGAGAGCCGGTCTCGAAGAGCAGGGACCGACGGTATCTCGTTGCCGCAATCATGGTTCTCATGTTGGGAATCCCTCAGGCGTTGGCGCAGCAAGCCAACCAGCCGGGGTTCGATCCGCGCCAACCCGAAAAGTATTTCGAGAACCAGTCCGACCAGGAAACGCTGAACCGGCCCCCGGTCAAGCTGCCGACAATCGGCCAGCCGAGCACCGGCGGTGACAGCAAGCCGCAATTCGTACTGCGCGGCATCGACGTCAGCGGCGCCCATGCGATCCAGCACCAACGCATCGCCGCAGTCTATCAAGGCTATCTCGGCAAGAAGGTCTCGCAAGCCGACCTCGCGGCCATCAGCGGCGCCATCAGCGATCTCTACCGCGCCGATGGTTTCCATCTGAGCCGGGCCATCGTGCCGCCGCAGGACATCACCGACGGACGCGTCCGGGTTCAGGTGATCGAAGGCGCCATCGTGCAAGCCGAGCTGAAGGGTGACGGCGCCGAGCAGTTCGGCGTGAGACCGATGCTTGGACCGGTTCTGGCGGAGCAGCCGTCGCGGCTGGCAACGCTCGAACGCCAATTGTTCCTGATCAACGGCCGGCCGGGCGTCCGGATTAACGATACCGCGCTGGAGGAAATCGGCGGCCCGACTGGTCGTTTCCGTCTCACCGTCTACCTCAAGACCTGGCACGTCTTCACGTCGCTCGGACTGGACAATCTCGGATCATCGTCGGTCGGACCATGGCAGACCTACGCGACGGGCGCATTCAACTCCTACTTGACGCCGGGCGATACGCTGGCCGTCAACCTGTCGACCATCGCCAACGACCCCCGCGAACTCGGCTTCGCGCGCCTGTCATATGACGCACCTGTGGGCGTCGACGGCGTGCGTCTCGGTGCCTCCGTCCTTTACAGCGCCGTGCGGCCTGGCGATGCCCGTCGCCTCGACAGCGACATCACCACGACTGAAGCCTTCGAGGTGCGGGCAAGCACCGTCCCCTTCATGTCGCAATGGTCGGCGCTCACGCTCACGCTGGCAGCGACGGCCAGCAACGTCTCGGAGCACGATCTGTTCGGCGCGTACTACAATGATCATATCAGGACCGCGAGCCTGACCGCGGACTATCGGCTGCAGGATCGGCTCGGCGGCACGAGCTATGCGACGCTGACCTATCGCCAGGGCCTCGACATCTTCGGCGCTTCGCATTTCGACGACGACCTCCTGTCGCGCGACGGTGCCTCATCGAACTTCTCGGTGCTGAACCTCTGGTTCACCCGCTATCAGACGCTCAATGACGCCTGGTCGCTGAAATTCTCCGCTGCAGGCCAGATGGCATCCCGACCGCTGTTCATCTCGCAGCAATTCTATCTCGGCGGCGCAGCTTTCGGCCGGGGCTATGGCGCAGCTGAGATCAGCGGCGACAACGGCCTTGCCGGCTCGCTCGAGCTTCGCTTCGACCAGAAACTTAATTTCCGCTATTGGAGCGGATATGAGCTCTACGCCTTCGGCGATGCCGGCGCGGTCTGGAACGATGGCTACCGCCTGAGCGACGGACTGTCGCTGACCTCCGCAGGGGCCGGGGTGCGCTTCTTCCTGTGGGACGATATCCAGGCCGATTTCGGCGTCGCGGTGCCGCTCAGCTATCGCGCGCCTGACAATACGCGGCGTAGCCCGCGCTTCCTGTTCACGCTCTCGAGCGCGTTTCGGCTGTGCCCGGAGCGCGGCAAGGGAAGCTGTCTCTAGCCGCGCGACGCCCGGTCCAAGGGACTGACGGGCGAGGCTTTACAGGACGGCTTGGTAGCCGCCGAGACTCGCCCAAACGCGGCTTGCCCAACCAGACTTGCCCAACGAGACTTGCCTAAATTTAATCCCGCACCACTCTCACGATCGCTCGATCCGCGGGTTCTGAATACCTATTTCAGTGAAAAGTGATCGGGACGGAACCATGAAGAGGGTTTTTACGATTCTCGCCTTTCTCTGCGTGCTGGGGGTCGGCGAATATTTCCTGGTCAGCAAATTGGCGATCCGCCATGAGCTGCTGACGTTGTTCGACGCCTCGCGCCAACGCCCGATCTCGGTCGAGATCGCGGTGCGCCGCGACTACGAGACCAAGGCCAATCTCGGCCTGTGGAAGCTGCCGCTCGCCATCATCAGCAATGGCAACACGGTCAAGGCGACCGAATATTCCTTCCTCGCCAACGTGCTTGCGGCACGCGGCTATCTCGTTGCCAGCATCCAGCAGGACTTGCCGAGCGACCCGCCCCTGATGACCCATGTCGGCCAGCCCTATGTCGGCCGGCGCGAGGTCTACATCCGTTGCGAAGCCAACATTCTCTACGTCCTGAACGAGCTCAAGAGGCGGCAGGAGAACGCCGACTACGACCACATCACCCTCGTCGGTCATTCCAATGGCGGCGACGTGTCCATGTATGTCGCCCATCAGCATCCCGAGCTGGTGTCCAAGGTCATCACGCTCGACAATCTGCGCGTGCCCTTCGTGCTCAGCGATAACCTGAAGATCCTCTCGTTCCGCTCGAAGGATCCGAACTTCGTGACCGACCCCGGCGTCCTGCCGACGCCGGAAGAGGCCAAGGCTCGCGGCATCGACATCATCCATACCGGCGCCCAGCACACCGATATGAGCGACCGTGGCCCCGATGCGGTCAAGGAAAAGATCCAGGCGACCCTCGACCACTTCCTGCGCGACAGCGCAAGCAGCCAGCTCGCGCCGGCCGATACCAGGAGCCCGATGATCATGAATCCCGGCGATTACTAGCGCGGCCGTCTTGCGCGAGATCAAGGCTGCTCCGATCCCGGTGCGTTAGAAATCCGCACAACGTCGGAGAAGCATGTGTCTCATTACACCGAAAGCGTTGGCCGGCCGGCTGCGAAAGTGCCGGGATTCGTACGGCACATCTATCGTTCGACCCGCAAGCTGTTCCGCTCGATCATCGCCCGCATCGATCTTTCCCAGTTCCCGGGATCATGCTGCGGCTGACGCCGCTTTTTGCGACGTGCCCGGAAAATGCAAATCCCTGCCGGTTGAACCGACAGGGATCAGCAGAAAGGATGATGGACGGCGAATGAGGATCATTCGGTGGCCCATCATGGACCTGCACGGGCGATTGAAATGCGCCTCTCGCCATCACGCAAGATCAATTTATGGGCAGTCCGCCGTCGCCTCCGAAATCAGGACGTCTTCCGAAATCAGGACTTGCCCTTGCCGGACTGCATCAAGCTGCCGGTCATCTGGCGCATGTGGTCGCCGGCGCTGGTGAACTGGCTGCGCAGGAAGTCGGACTGGATGCGCATGGCTTCCTGAAGGTCGGTGGCATGAACCAATTTGCGCGCATGCTCGAATGCCGACTTCATGTTCTGCTCGGTAAAGGCGAGCGCCTGTTTCGACACGTCGGTTCCGGCCCCCGGCACCGACGAGATCGACTTGGTGGCGGCGTCGAAAAACATGCCGAATGCCTTTTCCGCCTGGTCGATCGTCTTTTCGGCCAGGTCACGCAGTTCGGCCGGAACTTCGAGCTTCGGTTCGATCATGATCGCACTCCTCCCTTTTTCCACCTGACTACCACACTTGCCCGATTGCCTTCCAGCCGCCAGACCTGACGGCAGACACCACCCGGACGCCCGGCTGCGGCGGGAATCCGGAGAAAATCACCGGTTCGGCGCCCGGCAGGGCTCAAGAGAGGGGGCGTTCGGGGAAGGTTTCGTCAGTGGCGAGGTCTTCGACAAGCTTGATGACCTCGAAGCGCTGCCGGGGCTCGAGTTTCAAGAAGGCGCGCAGCAGCCGCAGGCTCTCAACGGTGCTGCTTGCGGGCGCGCCAAGCTTGAGATGCAGTTCAGCCGCGAAATTGAGGTTCTTCATCTCGCACCTAGGACAAGAATTCGGCCTTCGTGATCTGACGTCGGGTCCAACTCGAGGACCAAATGCCATTACCGAACAGCATGGCGACGACGAACTCTCGGCCGGACATCCCGGCAAGTTGGCACTCTGAACTGCACATCCGAACGGCGGGCCCAACCCGAGAGGTTGCAACTATGCCAAGGAACAACTGTTCCGGCAAGCCCAACCACCAGCGCGGCGATGCCTCTAACAGCATCGCGCCACCGCAAGTTCCCGTTAACAGGAATATGGACAGCCGTCACCCACCTGCGTCAAGAAGCAGCATCGATCACGCACGCCTCGATCGTTGTCAATCGGCACGGCGTTTCGCCGTGTTTCCGCATGAACGGAAATCGGCAAATGATCATCGCTTCTTCAGCGTATACACGTAATTGTTGAGCCCGACCTCGGCGGTTGTGTCGTCGAGAAAATGAATGTCGATCTCGCATCCCGTCTCCAGCGTCCTGATCCGGGGACCGCTGAAACCGAGCGAGGCAGCAAGCGCCTTCGGATCGGCTTTCCTGTCGGCTCGCTGCATCTCGTCGAACGCGCCCTGGAAGATCATGTCGGGGCCGTAGTCGGTGAGCCTGTATTGCGGCTTTGCGCAGGCAAATGGACGCGGGCCAGAGATCTGCCTCGCCTTGAAAACAATCACCTTGCCCATCAGCCGCCCCCGCTCGGTATCGTCAGGTTTGCGCTCCGCATCGGCCCATGGCGCGACCGCGGCGGACGTCAACGTCCAGCTTCCGACATAGAAGGGATCGGCGGCCACCGCGGGGCTCGCGATGCCCAACAACACGAGAAGGCAAACGGCGCCGGCGGATTGCATCTGACTGGTCCCCTCCTCGAGCTCTCGGAGTTGGACGCGGCTGCCCGCATCGAAGTTCATCGTTTCCGATATTTTTCAACTCGTGAACCGTTATTCACGATCGAACGTCCAAGCGGTTGCGAAACGGCCACGCACCACGGGCGCCATGGCTGGTGATTCTCGGATTCGGGCGCGCGTCAGCACCAAAGGACGACGGCATGCTTTCTCGCTGCGATCTCATCAAGGGCGCCGCGGTCGCGCTTCTCACCATCTCTGTACAAGGCGCACGCGCCCAGGAGACCAGGATGAACCTGTTCAAGGTCGTCACCATCAAGGACGAAATCGTCATCGGCCTGTCACCGGAGGAACTCCAGGCGCTCGGCGGCAGCGACGCCAGCGCGGTTGCTCACGCGCTGGCACAGAAGGGCGACCTCACGGTCTGGCAGTACAATGTGCATCGCGGTCCAAACGGCGAATTGCAGCAGGCGCCGACGGCCAGGATCGGACTTCTAGCCAACGCTTCGCTTCGCGTCGAACCCTACACGACGCCGTACCAGATCGTGCCGCATCCCTAGGCGGCCGACGGCGCGCCTGCGGACGAGGCCGCAGGCACGCCACCGTCATCGGACCGGTTCGCCACGTCGCGCACCGCCCGATTCCGTCGCAAAACCGTAGATCAGCGCCAGCCGATCGAGACACTCGCGAAAGCGCCGCGCGAAATAGTCGTTCCAACGCTGCGTCTGAACGGCGCGACGCTGCCCGATCTGATCCATGGTCAGACCCAACACCAGCACGTCGTGCACCAGCGCGGCACCGTCCGTCCCGAGTTCGTGCTCGACCCGGTTCAGCCGCAGCACGGCCTGGCGCTGGCTCTCGGTGATGGGCTCGCGGGAACGAGTGCCGTCGACGTATTCGCGAGTCGGATCGACCGCCTGAGGCCCGCGCTCCGCCCGCTCCCAATCGCTCTGGAAGGCACGTCCCCCGCGATACTGCGCCTCGTTGATCTGGTGATGCGAGTGCAGCCGTCCGAGCGGGTCGCCGCGAACCGACCGGACGGCGATGATCTTCTCGTCGAGTTCGAGCGCCAGCGGATTGTCGACCTGGACCTCCGCCACATCAGCATTGAACGGCAGTTCGCGCGACCGGCGGTCATAGACTCCAGCCAATTTGTAGGACTTGTTGCGTCGGGCACGTGCCACTCGGATGCTCCTCCATGAAATTGACGACTGAACGGATGGCCGGCGGTCAGACGGGAAAGACCAGCCTGAGCATGGCAGGACCGGCGACGCGTCCGGGCGACGCTCCAGGCCCGCGGGTCAAGCGGGCGTGCGGCGCGCAGTAGCTCGACCCCGCTTGGCGCGCATGACCGCAGAAGGCGATCTCCTCCCCGTCCTTGTCGCCCCCATAGGGATAGCGGCAATCCGAAGGGCCAAGGTCGACGAGCGAAAGCAGGCGCGGCTGGATGCCGACACAGCGCAACTTGACCGATGAGGCGGGCTTCATCGCGGACTTCGGCGGCAAATTCCGGCTGCGCCACGTCGGGCGGGATGGCGACACCGGAACCGCTTCGCCGGGCAAGGACGGCACGATCGACGGGCTTTTCACGCCGCCGAGCGCGGCGACGCCGAGCCGCTTGGCGCGGCCGACCAATGCGCTGCGCGTGTAAGCCGTTCCAAACCTTGCGTTAATCTCCCGCCCGATCTCCGCATAGGACATTCCCTTGAGAAAATAGTCGCGAAGCGCGTCGGAGTGCTCCGACGGCCAGTAGCCCGGTTCCATTCTGATTGTCCTGTGATGCGCGGCCGCAGCGGCCGATGAGATCGCACTAACATTCCGATATTCCGAACTAGAAGTCAAGCCGACTTCTGAAATTCATAATTGCATCAATTCCGAATTTCGGATTACAAGAGACGGGGCGATGGTAATCGAGGGAATCACCATGTTGGACGTTGCGATGATCGAGCGGGGCCTGGAGAAAACCGGCAAGAGCAAGGGCGGCCTCGCGGCAGCCATGGGCGTGCGGCCCGGCGCGGTCTCGGAGATCCTCGGCGGCGAACGGCTGGTGAAGGCCTCCGAGATCCTGCCGATCATGGAATATCTCGAGCTCAATCTCTCGCCGATCATGGGCCGTGTCGGCGCCGGCGCGGTGATCGAGCCGGATTTCGAGCAGGTGCCGCCGGAAGGGCTCGGCGAAATCGCCCTTCCCTTTCCCATCATGGAGGAAACCGTCGCCTTCGAGGTGATGGGCGATTCGATGCTGCCCAAATACGAGAGCGGCGACGTGATCGTGGTGTACAAGGACCAGCGCTACCCGCTGTCGAGCTTCTACGGCGAAGAGGCCGTGGTCCGGCTCAAGACCGGCGAGCGCTATCTGAAGACGATCGAGCGGGGCAAATCCCCTTCCCTCGTCAACCTCAACAGCTTCAACGCCAAGCCGATCGTCGGCGTCAAGCTCGAATGGGTGGGGGAGATATGCCTGTGGATGCCCAAGGGGCAGCTCGAACGGCTGCGCGCCAAGTCCGCGCGGTCCCGCAAGAAGGGCAAGTAGACATCAAGCCGCGATTTCCGATTTTTCGAAAATACGCTTGACCTGATTCCGTTTTTCGGAAATACTCTGCCGCGCTCCCGGTCGGGGCGCGGCAGGATCGTTTGATGCAGTATTTCGTCGTGATGATCGACTACGGACGGCGCGGACGCGAGGCGGTGGTCGATCCCGAGATCACCCGGCGCGAGGTCGTGTCCCGCATCGCCTCGGGCGAGTACCGGAACATTTCCTTCGTCCACGAGATCGTCGAGAGCGCGGTCGAGGACGTCACCGAGGCCGTCCTGGCCGAGGCCGCCCTGCCCCGGATCCCGCCCGACGACATCGATCTCCAGGCGATCCGCCTCGATCACGCCCGCGACCTGCGCAAGCACGAACGGACGTGACGCAGACCTTCGGGCTGCGCCAACGTCCGACGCGTGCCATCGTCCCGCGGAAGATCACACGAGCAGAACGGTCGATCCCGTCGTCTTGCGCGCGGCGAGGTCGGCATGGGCCTTGGCGGCGTCCTTCAGCGGATAGGTCTGGCGCACCTCGACCTTAACCGCGCCCGACTTGACGACGTCGAACAGCTCGTTGGCCATCGCCACGAGGCTCTCGCGCTTGGCGGCGTAGGTGAACAGCGTCGGACGCGTCACGTACAGCGACCCCTTCTGCGCCAGCAGGCCGAGATTGAGCGGCTCGACCGAACCGGACGACTGGCCGAACAGCGCCGCGACGCCGAGCGGCGCAAGACAATCCAGCGACTTCAGGAAAGTGTCCTTGCCGACGGAATCATAGACCACCGGCACCTTCTTGCCGCCGGTGATCTCGTCGACGCGCTTCACGAAATCCTCGCGGGTGTAGATGATGACGTGATCGCAGCCATGCGCCTTGGCGAGTTTCGCCTTCTCGTCGCTGCTGACGGTGCCGATCACGGTCGCGCCGAGATGCTTGGCCCACTGGCTCAGGATCAGGCCGACGCCGCCGGCCGCGGCGTGGAGCAGGATGGTATCGCCCGCCTTCACCCGATAGGTCTGGCGGATCAGATATTGCACGGTCAGGCCCTTCAGCATCATCGCGGCCGCGGTCTTGTCGTCGACGCCGTCGGGCAGCTTGAGCAGGCGGTCCGCGGGGATCAGCCGTGCCTCCGAGTAGGCACCGAGCGGAGACGCACCATAAGCGACGCGGTCGCCCGGCTTCAGATCGGTCACGCCGGATCCGACCTCCTCGACGACGCCGGCTGCTTCGCTGCCGAGCCCGCTCGGCAATTGCGCCGGGTAAAGACCGGACCGATTGTAGATGTCGACGAAGTTGAGACCGACGGCGGTGTGGCGGATGCGCGCTTCACCCGGTCCGGGCTTGCCGACACTGACCTCCTCCCAGACCAGAACCTCCGGACCACCGGTCTTGTGAAAGCGAATGGCATGCGTCATGGGCGTTGTCCCTTATCGTTGGAGTGAGAGTCCGAGACCCGATCGGCCTGTGAAATAGGTATTTGGTCCGGCCGTTACAGTAGCGAGGCGCGACAAGAATGTCACAACGAGCCGCAAACGTCGGCCGTTCCTCGTCTGTTCGAGAGAGTTGATGACGGAACTGGCACCGTCGGCGGTAACTTCGCGCCGGGGTTGGTGGTCGCCTGCGACGGAGAGTCGAGATGCCCGCTTATGTACAGCATCACCAGGATGTCGAGATTGCCCCCGTGAACTGCCCAACCTGCATGGGCTTCCTGCCGATGTACGTGCGCGAGGTCGAGCCGCACTGGAGCCTCGCCAAGATCGACTTCGTATATGAATGCGCCGAGTGCGGCGCCGAGCTCAGGCAGACCATCCGAAAGCCGGAGCTGCTGCGGCATTGATCGTGCGATCGGCCATCGCCCGGGTATTGCGCTAAGCGGAAAAAGCGGCGCTCGCGTGGGTCTGGTGCCTCCCAAACAAGGCTTGTTCTTTGCCGGGAACGCAGGCAGAACAAGCCCCAAGCAAGACCTTTGGGAGCGCCCATTCGTGGCTGAACAGAAGGCCTCGACGTCGATCGAGGCAGTTGAGAGCGGCCTCGCCGCGCAAGGCTATATCGCGAGCCGGCAGATCGCGACCGCAGTCTATCTGTCGCAACAGATCGAGAAGCCGATCCTGGTCGAGGGCCCCGCGGGCGTGGGCAAGACCGAGCTTGCCAAGGCCATCGCCGCCTGGCGCGGCATGAAGATGATCCGCCTGCAATGCTATGAAGGCCTCGACGAAGCCAAGGCCCTCTACGAGTGGAAATACGCCAAGCAGCTGCTCTACACGCAGATCCTGAAGGACAAGCTGGGCGAGGTTCTCGGTGGAGCGCAGACGCTGCACGCCGCGCTCGGCCAGTTGCACGACTTCGGCGACGTGTTCTTCTCCAAGGAATTCGTCGAGCCGCGCCCGCTGCTCCAGGCGCTCGAGCAGCCGGGCGGCTGCGTGCTGCTGATCGACGAGATCGACAAATCGGATGCGGAGTTCGAATCGCTGCTGCTGGAAATCCTGTCCGATTTCCAGGTCACGATTCCGGAGCTCGGCACCGTGTCCGCGATCACGCCGCCGACCGTGATCCTGACCTCCAACAGCGAACGCGATCTCGGCGATGCGCTGAAGCGGCGCTGCCTGCACCTGCATATCGGCTTCCCCGAACAGCGGCTGGAAGAACGCATCGTCGAGAGCCGCGTCCCCGGCATCTCGCAGACGCTGCGCCGGCAGATGGTCGGCTTCATCCATGAAATCCGCTCGCTCGACCTGAAGAAGCTGCCCTCCGTGAGCGAAGCCATCGACTGGGCACGCGTGCTGGTGCTGCTCCAGGTCTCCGAGCTGGATACCGAGATCGTCAAGGACACACTCAACGTCCTCCTCAAATACGAGGCGGACATCGAGGCCGCATCGCCCCAGATCACGACCTTCATTGCCAAGGCGGCGCGATCCAACGTCTTCGGCTGAGTCCGATGCGCGAGAACCTCCATCGCTTTTTCCGGGCGGCACGCGGGGCCGGCGTCCACGTCTCGCCGGCCGAAAGCATCGATGCGATGCGTGCGGTGGCGCGGGTCGGCTTCTCCGATCGCGCCATCCTGCGTGACTCGCTTCTTCTGACCCTCGCCAAGTCGCAGGACGAGAAACTGGCGCTCGGCGACTGCTTCGACCTGTTCTTCAGCCAGCCCGAACTGCGGCAGGATCAGTCCGAGACCGGCGACGAAGACAATGCGTCGCAGGAGACGGATCAGTCGCCGCCATCCGCTCCCTCGGGCGACACGGACGGCGGTCAGCCGCCGCAGGAACTGGGCCCGCTCGCACAGATGCTGCTGTCCCAGGACAGCAATGCGATCGCAGCCGCGATCGCGAGCGCCGCCGGCGCGGCGTCTCTGTCCGACATCCGCTATTCCACGCAGCGCGGGATATTTTCCAGCCGCATCCTCGATGCCATGGGCCTTCAGCGCCTGCGTGACGACCTCGACGCGCTGACGGCGTCCAACCCGGCGCTTGCCGAGCGTCTGCGCACCGCGCTCGACGGCCTGCGCGAGGCCGTCCGTGACACCGTCTCGCAAGGGCTAGCGCTCTACGCCCGCGAGGAAGCCGAAAACCTCCGCAACGAGATCTTGCGCAACGCACCACTCGCGCGCATCGAGCGGCGCCAGGTCGAGGAGATGCGTTCCCTCATCCGCCAGATCGCGCGACGCCTGCGGGAGCGCTTTTCAAAGCCGCGCAAGCGCCAGCGCCGGGGCCACCTCGACGTCCGCCGTACGTTGCGCCGGAATGCGGCCTGGGGCGGCGTCCCCTTCCTAACCGCCTGGAAGCGCAAGCACCGTGACAAGCCCAAGATCGTGGCGCTCTGCGACGTCTCCGGCTCGGTGGCGCAGGTATCCGACTTCTTCCTGCTCCTCATCCATTCGCTGCACGAGGTGGTCGACGACGTCCGTTCCTACGCCTTCTCCTCGCACCTGATCGAGGTCAGCGACATCCTCGAAACGAAATCGCCTCAGGAGGCGATGGCCGAGATCATGTCCAAGGTCGGCTTCGGCTCCTCGGACTATGGATCCTCGCTCGTCGACTTCGAGAAAGACTGGATGAGCGCGCTGACGCCGCAGACCACGGTGATCGTGCTCGGCGATGCCCGCAGCAACAACCTCGACCCGCGCGCCGATATCCTTCGCCGCATCTCCGAGCGCTCGAAGCGGTTGGTCTGGCTCAATCCCGAGGGACGGCTGGCCTGGGGGTTCGGCGACTCCGAGATGCCGCGCTATGCGACCTTCTGCAGCGTGGTGCGCCAATGCGCCACCGCGCAACAGCTCGAGCGCGCTGTATCCGATATCGTGGCGACGTATCAATAAATCGCACGCTCACAGCAAATGTCGGGCCCGCGTAACTGTCAGGCCCGCGTAAGTTCCGCGGAGACCGCGTTGCATTCGCGGAAATGATAGGCGATTTCGTCCAGCGCGCGCTGTTCCCATTCCTGGGCCTGCGCCAGCCAGAACACACGGCGATCCGAATCGAGCGCGGCACGCTCGCGGCAAAGCAATTCCTGACTGCGAATTTCCACCAGCCTGTTCATGCACTCCACTCCCGTCGCGTGAAGTCATCCGCCGCGATGAACGTAACAGAGTCCGCGAGATCACGTCGCACAATTTTTATGTCTGTGCATATCGCGACGCGGAATGGGACAGCGACGTTACCCGTGCACTGCGGTAGCTTGCGTCGCAGCATCAACCGCCAATCATCAATTAGTGATCGCCGCTCGGGACGATATTCGTTCGCAGGCGATCTTAACTCTTGTGACGCAACGAGGTGCGGCAATTCGTGAAGAGACATTCTAAACAGCTCACCGAATTCCGGACTCATTGTCGTCGCATGGTCTTCATGCAGCGCCGCTAACAGGGGCGCGCGAACGTGACTATCCCTCGAGGCAACATGAACATCGACGTCGATTTCGATCTTTCGCCGGACCAGTGGGAAGCCCTGAAGGCGCTTCGCAATCCGGCATCGAACGGTCGCCTCTCCAAGGCCTATCTTCTCGAAGGCCTCGTCAAGCTGGGACTCGTTGCCATTGATGACGGCGTGCCCGCGATGACTGCGACCGGCCGCAAAGTGCTGGTGCGCGGATCGTGCCGACTGCTCGACCTGGTCGCCTGAAAGGCTCGCCCGCCGCGAAGCAGCCCCGCGGCTCGAAGATCAACTTTCCTTGCTACGCGGACCGCGCCCGTTTGACCTCCATCGCCCGGATTTCATCCGTGGCGATATGCGCCAGATCCCTCAATCGGTCGAGTTGGTCCTCGGACATGGCCCGCGGTCGGGTGTCGAGCAAGCACAGCGTGCCGATGCAGGTCCCGTCCCCGCATTCCAGCGGGTAGCCTGCATAGAACCTGATCCGCGGCTCCCCGCGCACCAGTGGATTGTCGGCGAAGCGGTCGTCCAGGAAGGCGTCGGTCACGACCATCGGTTCGCGAAGATAAACGACATGGGCGCAGAACGAGACGTCGCGGGGATTCTCCTGCGCGGCGACGCCGTGCCGGGACTTGAACCATTGGCGTTTCTCGTCGATGAGAGTGATGGTCGCCATGGGCACGTTGAACAGGGCTGTCGCGAGACGCGTGATCCGGTCGAGCTGCGGCTCAGGCTGACTGTCGATGAGCGCGCGGGTCAGCGTCAGCCTCCTCTCTTCGTCCTTTGGAATGGGGGCCCTTGCCCAGCGGCACGCCTCCCGCAGCACCCATGCGCGCATCTTCGTCCGCGCATAGCTGTCGGTGAATGGCGTGATCAACCAGTCCTTGACGCCATCCGCATGATCCTCATCGCCGGCAACCACGACGATCGGAAGCCCGTCATCCTCCACCGAGCGGATCGCGGCGCAGACGCCCTGGCTGTCCGGCCGGGCGGCATCACGGTCGATGATCGCGAGTGAGGGCGGATCCCTTGCGATGATCGCGCGTGCGGCCTCGGCGCTTGCGCAGAAATTGGTGCGAAGCCCTTCGGCTTGGGCTGCGCCTGTCAGCGCCGCCGCAATCTTGGGATCCGTGACGCTGATCAGTATCGAACGTTGAACGAGTGCGGCCTCCAGCGGCGTCAGAGCGCTGAACTCCCTTCCCGTGGCATGCTCCGGCTCCGGGCCGGACCTTTCCAGCGTGATGAGCTTTCCTTCAGCCGCCGCCGAGACCTGCAGAGGCGATCCGTCAAGGCTCAGATCAGCCCTCAGCTTTTCGACGATGCGCTCGACCGCGTCGTCATTTCGGAGCGGATCGTGATGCGCCAGCACGACATGCTTCACGTCGGCGCGCTTTGCCAGGTTGACGACAAACTCGCCGGTGCTGTGACCCCATCCAACCTTGGACGGGTATTCCGCTGCGGTGTACTGCGCATCGTGGATCAACAGATCCGCGCCCCTGACGAAATCGGCGTGCCGTTGATCCAGGCCTGAAAATTCGCCATGTCCCTCGGCAAAGGCGCGGGAGAACGGCTCATGGTCGCAGCAATACACGAGCGTCACGCCGTCGGCTTCCAGACGATACCCCAGGGTCAAGGCCGGATGATTCAGATACTGCGTCGTGACCTTGACGTCGTCGATCTCGAACGTGCCCTCCACGAGGTCGTGATAGCGAAGGGTCGCGCCGAATTCGTCCGTCGTGACCGGGAAGTACGTATGCTGCATCTGCCCGGCGAGGGTTTCCCGCAGCGACTGGTTCAGCCCCTTCGGTCCGTAAATGTCCCATTTGGTTCCGGGCACGAAGAAGGGGACGAAGAACGGGACACCCTGAATGTGATCCCAATGCGTGTGGCTGATCAGAATATGGCCGCTGAGGCCCTTGGCACCCCCGGACATCAGCTTCAGCCCCAAGCCGTGAAGACCGGTTCCGCAATCGATGATCACGAGCGTTCCCCGCGCCGTGCGGACTTCGACACAGAGCGTGTTTCCGCCGTAGCGAATTGTCGCCGGTCCAGGCTTCGGTATCGAACCGCGCGTGCCCCAAAACTGAACTTGCATCAGTTCCTCCGAGCCATCGTCTTCGCAGACGGCATCTTATCGGTTCTGGCGTTTGATGGGACCGAAATCGGCATGCCGGCGGACCGGGCTCCCGTCTGCCCCTGACCGCGACAATCTGGCATGGTTGTTGCTCCTTTATGACGATCAAGACGTCGTCAGAAACGGGGGAGCCATCATGTCGACCATTGCCGCGGCCCCGGCCGCCGAGCCAAAACCGCTCTACACCTCGCTGTTCGTCCAGGTCCTCGCCGCGCTCATCCTCGGCATCATTCTCGGCGTGGTCGTTCCCGACTTTGCCATCGGGCTCAAGATCCTGAGCGACGCCTTCCTGAAGCTGATCTCGATGATCGTCGCACCGATCGTGTTCTGCGTCGTCGTGCACGGCATTGCCGGCGCCGGTGACCTCAAGAAGGTCGGCCGCGTCGGTGTCAAGGCACTGGTCTATTTCGAGGCGATGACGACCGTCGCGCTCGTGGTCGGACTCATCCTGGCTTACATCTTCGGCCCCGGCCACGGCATGAACATCGATCCCTCGACGCTCGACGCCAAGGCCCTCAACACCTATGCCGACAATGCCCACAAGCTGCAGGGGGCCGGCATCGGCGCTTTCCTGCTCAACGTGATCCCGACCACTTCCTTCGATGCGCTGTCGCGCAACGACGTGCTCCAGGTGCTGTTCTTCGCCGTCCTGTTCGGCGTGGGCCTTGCGCTGGTCGGCGGCGAGAAAGGGCAGCTCGTCACCTCCATTATCGATGCGGCCTCAACGGTGCTGTTCCGCGTCATGGGCCTGGTGGTGCGGGTCGCCCCGCTCGGCGTGCTCGGCGCGGTCGCCTACACGGTCGGAAAATACGGCGTCGGCTCGCTGAAGCAGCTCGTCTCGCTGGTGATGCTGTTCTACGTCTCGGTGGGCATCTTCGTGCTGGGCGTGCTCGGTGCCGTGATGGCATTTGCCGGCATCAACATCCTCAAATTCCTCGCCTATCTGCGCGAGGAGTTGACCATCGTGCTCGCGACCGCCTCCTCCGACGCGGTACTGCCACAGATCATGAAGAAGCTGGAGCGGATGGGCGTGAAGGATTCCGTCGTCGGGCTCGTCATCCCGACCGGCTATTCCTTCAATCTCGACGCCTTCTCGATCTACCTGACCCTGGCGGTCGTGTTCATCGCTCAGGCGACCAACACGCCGCTGTCTTTCGGCGACCTGTTGCTGGTGCTGGGCGTCTCCCTGATCACCTCGAAGGGCGCCCATGGCGTTCCGGGCTCGGCGATCGTGATCCTCGCGGCCACGTTGAACGCAGTGCCGAGCATTCCCGCGATCGGCCTCGTGCTGGTGTTGTCGGTCGACTGGTTCATCGGCATGGCCCGCGCCGCCGGCAACCTCATCGGCAACTGCGTCGCGACCGTGGTGGTCGCTGCCTGGGAGGGCGACCTCGACCGCGACAAGGCGGCCAAGGTGTTGGCCGGCGGCGAGTTGGTGGATGTGACAGCCGGCTAGCGCGGATCACTCGTTCCAGTGGAGCAAGGGCGTTCCGAACGCCCTGCTCCAGACCGACAGGAAGCGCGGAAACCAGGAGTGAGCCACGGCGCCCTTGTAAGCCCAGGTGCGATACTTCAGCCCCTGCTCCGAGATGAGCTCCTGGTATCCGCCGTGAACCTCGGTCGCGGTGCGAATGTCCTTCAGAATTCCCTGGGCGCAGGCACGGTAGGTGTCACCCCCGGTGAATTCGTCATAGTCCAGCATGCGATCGGCAAATTCGACGTTGAAGGTCGGCCAGGAGGAGCGCCCCTGATAGGCGGGGGCCGCGATCTTGTGGATCATCTTGTTTCGCGGATTGTCGGCCGACACCAGGAAGTGGAACGTACTGGGGATGCGAAAGCGCGGCTCGGCGATGATCAGATCGGCGGTCGCCGCAAACAACGCGCGCTCGCTCTCTTCGCTCATGTCCCAAAATCCGCGGTGCACGCCGACGAAATCCAGCGCGACCGACGACACCGGCGAGCCGGACCGTCCGTCCAGGGAGTGCCTGATGTAGCCGTCCTTTCCGAACAGGCGGAGCAGGTCTTTCTTGTACTGCGCGAGGTCGCGTCCCATCAGCCGCTTCAGCTCGCTCTCCTCCACGACGCCGAGCTGAACACCCCACATGAACGTCGTGTAGACGCAGGCATTGGTGACGAAACGCCTCCGCTCCGCACGGGTGTCCGTCGCAGCGGAGCGCGGCGCGCGGGCATCACAGAGCAGATACCTGACGCCGCCATCGTCGAACGGCTCCAGCTCGCTTGCGAGCTGCAGGATCGCCCGCTTCAGGTCGACACCGTACTCGGCCAGCAACAGACGGCCGGCATGCGCACATTGTGACATCGCCAGATAGGATGACGCCCGCTCCTCGGCGGAGATCATCTGCTGGAGGCCGGCTAGGATGCCGAGCAGCGTATCCGACGGCCGCGAGAAATAGTTCACGCCAAGATACCGGCCGCGCCCCGCCGGGACGATCGTCGTCGTGACGACGTCCGCACGCACCGCTTCGAGCAGCAGACGCACGCTCTTTTCGAGCAGGCGCACCCGCCGAACCGCGTCCTGCGAATCCATGATGGTCGCGGGATCGAGCACGTCGGGATAGAACCAGGCGAAGTCGCGCGGGTAATAGGCGGAAGCGTGCGGCGCCCCCGTGACGAGAAAGGCCTCGGTCACTGAAAAGGCACTGTCCACCGAGTGTCGGTAGAGGTCCTCGATGGCCGAGGACGAATGATGTGACTTCCTCAGGAACCGATCACCGAGGAAATTCACCGCCTGAAGCGCGTTGGCCACGAAGGTCGCGGCCAGGCCCCGGTAGAACCGGTTCTCGCGATGGGATGGCAAGGAAATATCGCTGTTCATATGCGTCGAATGATGTCTCGTGATCCCGGCGGTGTCCGGCGGCCATTCTAGACCTGCCTGATTCGTGTCTCTACCCGGTGACTTGCGGGAGTGGGCCTACCCCTCCCGGGGCCTGAAATTCTCGACGACGCGGAGCAGCACCCGGGCGCCCGCGTCGGCATCAGCAAGCGTTACGTGCTCGTCCGGATGATGGCTGACGCCGCCCCGGCAGCGGACGAAGATCATGCCGACATCCGCGACATCGATCATGGCCATGCCGTCGTGCCCCGCACCGCTCGGCAGTTCGAATACCGGAAGACCTTCTGTCCGGATTGCCAGCCCGATCTGATCCTTCAGCCATGGCGCGCAAGGCACCGTGCGGTTCTCGTGGGTGACATCGAGCTGGAGCGCCAGTTGCCGGCGCTTCGCGATCGCTTCGATCTGCCTGACGACGTCGGCGACGGCACGCTTGCGGTGCATGTCGGTCGGCGCGCGCATGTCGATGGTGAAGGACACCTCACCCGGGATGACATTGGTCGCACCGGGCCTCGCCTGGATGTAGCCGACAGTACCGACCAGCCCAGCCTGATCGGTGCGGCAAAACTGCTCGATCGCCCCGATGCATTCGGCCGCCCCGGCGAGTGCGTCACGGCGTAGCGCCATCGGAACGGTGCCGGCATGGCCGGCCATGCCGCTCAGCCGCGCGGCGAGCCGGGTCGCTCCCGCGATTGCGGTGACCGCCCCGACGGGCAGGTCTTGCGCCTCGAGCACCGGCCCCTGCTCGATGTGCAGTTCGAGATAGGCCAGCAACTCGCGCCGGGCCCGCGCCGCCGCGCCGATATGATCGGGGTCGAGCCCGAACTGCACGAGCGCATCGCGCATCGACACGCCATCGCGATCCCGTGTGTTCAGAAGACTTTCGTCGAAGGTGCCGGCCACGGCGCGGCTGCCGAGCAGCGTCGATGCGAAGCGCACGCCCTCCTCGTCGGCAAAGCCGACGACCTCGATCGCAAATGGCAAGCGCCGGCCGCGACGGTTGAGATCCGCGACACAGGCAATCGCGGTGATCACACCCAACGGCCCGTCCCACTTGCCGGCGTCGCGCACGGTATCGTAATGCGAGCCGAGCATCAGGCAGGGCAGCCCCGGTCGCTCGCCTTCGTAGCGGCCGCAGACATTGCCGATCGCATCAAGATGGGCACTCATGCCGGCCTCGCGCATCCAGCCGAGGATAAGGTCGGACGCGGCGCGAAGCTCCTTGCTGAGATAGATGCGGGTGAGCTGATCGGCTTCTTCGGAGATCGCACCAAGCTCGTTGATCCGGCGGACGATCTCTTCGCCGAGCGATGCATCCTGAACGGCGTTGTCGGCACCCATCTCGGCGAGCTTTCCATCCTCTGGGACCACGGCTCATGGCAGCCCCGTGATCGTCGATACAAGTTCAGTGCCAGCAAAATCGCGCGGCCGGCGCGCCGAAGTCAGCGGTGTCGTTAGCATGAATGTGTGTCGCGGGCAGATCGGCGGCTGTCGTCGGCGAGGCGCTCGCGTGGGCTTCGGCTGCTCAACCCAACTGCATACAACACAAATATGTTGCCTATATTTTAGCCTGCCGATTTACTCGCCAGGATTCGCAATCTCATAAATATAATTATATTTCATATAGATAAATCAAATTGCCCGTCATTTAACCACTGGCACGAACCTTGCGACATGGTGGTCCAGGCTCCGCCAAGCCGGCGCAGCCGAAAGATTTCAAGGCGGTCCACTCGCCAAGGGAGCAACCAATGGATTTTGGCAGGATTTCACGACGTCATTTGTTGCAGGGCGGCGCGGCCCTCACCCTCGGTGCCGCAGCCGGCATCCGCCCGACCTTCGCGGCCGAAACGACCATCGGCTTCATTTACGTCGGCTCGCGCGATGACTACGGCTACAATCAGGCCCATGCTCAGGGCGCGGCGGCACTGAAGAAGATCCCGGGCCTCAAGGTCGTCGAGGAAGAGAAGGTGCCGGAAACCGACGCGGTCGAGAAGACGATCGAGTCCATGATCAATCTCGACGGCGCCACCCTGCTTTTCCCGACATCGTTCGGTTACTACAATCCGCACATGATCAAGATGGCCAACAAGTACCCGAAGCTGCGCTTCGAGCACTGCGGCGGCCTGTGGACCGACAAGGACCCGAAGAACGCGGGCAGCTATTTCGGCTATATCGACGAGGCCCAGTACATCTCCGGCATCATCGCGGGCTACACGTCCAAGAGCGGCAAGATCGGCTTTGTCGCGGCAAAGCCGATCCCGCAGGTGCTGCGCAACATCAACGCCTTTGCGCTCGGCGCCAGGCTCGCCAACCCGAAGACCACGACGCAGGTGATCTTCACCGGCGACTGGTCGATGCCGGTCAAGGAAGCCGAGGCCACCAACAGCCTGATCGACCAGGGCGTTGACGTCCTCACCTGCCATGTCGACGGTCCGAAGACCATGGTCGAGAATGCCGCGCGCCGGGGTGCGTTCGTGTGCGGCTATCACACCAACCAGGCGGCACTCGCGCCGAAATCCTATCTCACCGGCGCCGAGTGGAATTGGGAAGCGCTGTATCCGAAGTTCGTGAAGATGATCGCTGCCGGCGAGAGCATTCCGAACTTCTATCGCGGCGGACTGAAGGAGGAGATCGTCAAGACCTCGCCCTACGGCGATGCCGTCTCCGCCGAGGCGCGCAAGCACGCCGACGACATCAAGGCCAAGTTCCTGTCGGAGGAAGGCTACGCCATCTTCAAGGGCGGCCTCGTCGACAACAAGGGCAAGACGGTCATCGCGGCCGGTACCGATCGCGGCCAGAAGGATCCCGAGCTCGAAAAGATGGACTATCTCGTCGAAGGCGTGATCGGAGCGACTTCGTGACGGCGGAAACGGCGGATTCCGCGGAGGCGGTCGGAGCAATTGCCCCGGCCGCCGATCCCGGGTTTCTCCAGCGCCACGGCGGCACGATCGAATATGTGCTGATCCCGGGCGCGGCGCTCGCCGGCGCGCTCGTGGTCTTCGGCATCTTCGTCATGCTGTTCGGCAAGAATCCGCTCGACCTCTATTTCTACATGTACCAGGGCGCCTTCGGCACCTGGTTCTCCTGGCAGAACACGCTGACGCGCGCTGCCCCGCTCATCCTCACCGCACTCTGCACGGCGCTTCCCGCGCAGCTGGGGATGGTCATCATCGGCGGCGAAGGCGCGCTGCTGATCGGCGCGCTGTCGGCGACCAGCGCCGCGCTGGCGCTCCAGGGACTGCCGCCGCTCGCCGTCCAGATCGCCATGGTCTGCGCCGGCGTCATCGGCGGCGGCTTGTGGATCATGCTGGCGGGCGCTTTGCGGCAGTACCGCGGCGTCAACGAGACGATCTCGAGCCTTTTGCTCGTCTACATCGCGCTCGCGGTCCTCAATCACCTCGTCGAAGGCGCCATGCGCGATCCCGCGAGCCTCAACAAGCCGTCGACGCGCGAGATCGGCGCGGTCAATATGATCGGCACCATTCCGGGCACCGACGTGCATTGGGGCCTCGTGTTCGGCCTGATCGCGGCGATCGCTGCCTACATCCTGATCTATCACACGGTGTTCGGCTTCGCCGCGCGCGTTGCCGGCGGCAACATCCGCGCCGCGAAACTCGTCGGTCTCGGCGTCAGCAAGCTCATCCTGACGATCTGCTTTCTCGCCGGCGGCGCCGCCGGTCTTGCGGGCATGGTCGAGGTCGCCGCGGTGCAGGGACGCACCAACGCCAATCTCGCCGCCGGCTATGGCTTCACTGGCATTCTGGTCGCCTTTCTCGCCCGGCAGAACCCGCTCGCGATCATTCCCGTCGCCATCCTGCTCGGCGGCATCAGCGCCAGCGGCGGCCTGCTGCAGCGGCGCCTCGGACTTCCCGATGCATCCGTGCTGGTGCTGCAGGGCATCATCTTCGTCTTCGTTCTGGCCAGCGATGCGCTCTACGGCCGCATCGGCTTCCTGAAGGGAAAATCCTGAGATGGCGGACGGATCGATCGGACTCTGGACCGTTCCCCTCGCCGTACTCGGCGGCGCCATTCGCGTGTCAACCCCGTTCCTGTTCGTGAGCCTCGGGGAATGCATCACCGAGCGCTCCGGCCGGATCAATCTTGGTCTCGAAGGCACGCTGGTCATGGGTGCGATGAGCGCCTATGGCATCTCTTACCTGACCGGCTCGCCCTGGCTCGGTGTGCTCGCCGCCGGCATCACCGGCGCCCTCCTCGGCGCGCTGCATGCCGGCATCTGCTCTCTGCCGCGCGTCAACGACGTGGCGGTCGGAATCGCGCTGATGCTGTTCGGCACCGGCCTTGCCTTCTATCTCGGCAAGCCACTGATCGAGCCCACCGCGCCGCGACTGCCCGCCATCGATTTCGGCTGGTGGAGCGACATCCCGCAAGTCCGCGCCGCGTTGCGCGTCAACGTGCTCTTCCTGATCGGCGTCGCGCTCGCGCCGATCCTCTATTGGGCCTTCCGCACCACGCGCTGGGGCCTCCTGATCCGCACCGCCGGCGAAAGCTCGGACGCCGCGCGCGCCATGGGCCACTCCGTTCTGCTGATCCGTTTGCGCGCGACCATGGTCGGCGGCTTCCTCGCCGGTGTCGGCGGCTCTTTCCTGTCGCTGTTCTATCCGGGCAGCTGGAACGAGGGCCTGTCCTCCGGACAGGGCATCACCGCGGTGGCGCTGGTGATCTTCGCGCGCTGGGATCCCCTGCTCTGCCTCTGGGCCTCGCTCGCCTTCGGCGGCGCTGCGGCGCTGGGACCGGCGTTGCAATCGGTCGGCGTCACCTCCGGCTATCACCTCTTCAACGCCGCTCCCTACATCCTGACGCTGGCGATCATGATCATCACTTGCTCGCCGAAGCGCACGCTGACCGGGGCGCCCGCCGAATTGTCGATCACCCGCTAGAGAGCGAAATCATGCCCGAGCGCACCATCAAGTCCGAGCCCTATGCCTGGCCCTACAACGGCGATCTTCGTGCTGAGAACACGGCGCTCATCATCATCGACATGCAGACCGATTTCTGCGGGATCGGCGGCTATGTCGACAAGATGGGTTACGACCTCTCGCTGACGCGGGCGCCGATCGAGCCGATCAAGAAGCTGCTCGCGGTCATGCGGCGGCAAGGCTTCCACATCATCCACACCCGCGAGGGCCACCGCCCCGATTTGTCGGACCTTCCCGCCAACAAGCGCTGGCGATCGCGCCAGATCGGGGCCGGCATCGGCGATCCCGGCCCCTGCGGTCGCATCCTGGTGCGTGGCGAGCCCGGCTGGGACATCATTCCGGAACTCGCGCCGCTTCCGGGCGAACCGGTCATCGACAAGCCCGGCAAGGGTTCGTTCTGCGCCACCGACCTCGAACTGATCCTGCGCGTGCGCGGCATCGAGAACATCGTTCTGACCGGAATCACCACCGACGTCTGCGTTCACACCACCATGCGCGAGGCCAACGACCGCGGCTTCGAATGCGTCCTGCTGCACGATTGCTGCGGCGCGACCGACAAGAGCAATCACGACCACGCGCTGAAGATGATCAAGATGCAGGGCGGCGTGTTCGGTGCGGTCTCGACCTCCGATGCCTTCATCGGAGCGATCTCGTGATCATCGGCGAAATACCTCCGCCGAGCGGAGCTTTCGGTGTCGATGCGCTCGCCATGACCATGCGCTTCGGCGATTTCCTGGCGTTGGACAATGTCGAGCTCAAAGTGCGCCCCGGCTCATTCCACGCGCTGCTCGGCGAGAACGGTGCCGGCAAGTCGACGCTCGTCAAGTGCATCATGGGGTACTACCACCCGACCGAGGGCGAGGTCATGGTCGGCGGACGACAGCAAGCGATCGGCAATCCGAAGGACGCCCATGCGCTCGGCCTCGGCATGGTCTACCAGCACTTCACGCTGGTGTCGGCCATGACGGTCGCCGAGAACCTCGTGCTGGCACGCGACGATGTGCCCGCAATGGTCGACTGGTCCAGGGAGAAGAAGGAGCTCGAAGCGTTTCTCGCGCGGATGCCGTTCAAGGTACCGCTCGATGCCAGGGTCTCGGACATCTCGGCCGGTGAGCGGCAGAAATGCGAAATCCTCAAGCAGCTCTACCTGAAGCGCCGCTTCCTGATCCTGGACGAGCCGACCTCGGTGCTGACGCCGGCGGAGGCCGACGAGGTGCTCGGCATGCTCCGAGACATGGTGGTCAGGGGCGAGCTGACGATCCTGATGATCACGCACAAGTTCCGCGAAGTCATGGCCTTCGCCGATGAAGTCACCATCCTGCGCCGCGGCAAGCTCGCCGGTGCCGGCAAGGTCGCCGAGCTGACGCCGGATGCGATGGCCCGCACCATGATCGGCGCCGAGGAGTTGACCGTGCAGCCGGCGCGCACCGGCGACGCCGGCAAGGCCCGGCTGGAGCTGGACAAGATCCGCGCCCTCGATGATGCCGGCGCACTCGCGGTGCACGATGTCTCGCTCACGATCCGCGCCGGCGAGATCGTCGGCATCGCCGGCGTCTCTGGCAACGGCCAACGCCAGCTTGTCGAGGTTCTGGCCGGCCAGCGCGACGCCGAGCGTGGCCAGATCCGCGTCGCGGGTGCTCTTTATCACGCGAGCCGCGAGGAAATGCGCCGGCACAGGATGTCGATCCTGCCGGAGGAGCCGCTGAAGAACGCGTGCGTCGGCGGCATGAGCGTCGCCGACAACATCGCCTTTCGCGAGTTCGATCGCGCGCCCTTCGCCAGCGGCGGCTGGTGGCTTAACCGCGGCGCCTTCCGCGACGACGCCGGGAAGAAGATTTCCCAATACAAGATCAAGACTCGTACGCCGGAGACGCCGATCTCGGCGCTATCGGGCGGCAACGTGCAGCGCGCCGTGCTTGCGCGGGAGCTGGGCAAGGACGTCGAGGTGCTGATCGCGGCCAACCCCTGCTTCGGTCTCGATTTCGCGGCGGTGGCGCAGATCCACGCCGAGATCATGGCGGCGCGCAATCGCGGTGCCGCGGTGCTCCTGGTCAGCGAGGATCTCGACGAATTGCTCGAACTTTCCGACCGGTTGGTGGTGATGTTCCACGGCGAATTCGTTTATGAAGCACGAACCAGCGACGCCGATCTCACCGAGGTCGGTCGGCACATGGCGGGTCACTGACGGCGGAGGAGCGATGAGCGGCGCAGGCGAACGCGACGAACACTTTCTGCGCCTGTCCTTCGCCATCGCCCGCCGATCCCTCACCCATGCCAACCACCCCTTCGGCTGCGTCGTCGTCGATACGGCCGGCAAGGTGCTCATCGAGGCCGAGAACGGCTACATGCCGGATCGCGACGGCACCGCGCATGCCGAGCGCCTGGCGGCCACCCAGGCCTGCCGCACACTGAGCGGCGAGGTGCTGGCCAAGGCCACTCTCTATTCCTCGGCGGAGCCCTGCGCGATGTGCGCGGGCGCGATCTACTGGGCCGGCATCGGCCGTGTTGTCTACGGTCTCAGCGAACACCGCCTGCGGGCTATCACCGGCAACCACCCGGAAAACCCGACGCTCGACCTGCCATGCAGGGATGTGTTTGCCAGCGGTCAACGGCCGACCGAGGTCCTGGGGCCATTTCTTGAGGATGAGGCCGCGGCGCTGCATGACGGCGCCTGGGCGAAGTAGCCGCCAGCTCGAATTCCATTGCGCCCCATCTCGTCTAAAAGAAAGTAGCGCCGCGCGGAGGTTCAGCGCGGCGCTACCTTCACTCACCTGGAGACCATCAGGTGATTAGAACTTGACCGTGATGCCGGAGTAGAGCGAGGACTCGGTGCAGGCTCCGCTCGGCCGGGTGACGCCGCCCACCGTGGCAGAGCAGGCCACCGACGGCGCATTGTGATCGAGACCGAACTTGTTCTGCCAATACCGATAAGCGACCCAGACGTCGACGAAATGAGAATACTTGTCGCCCCAGACGGCTTTCGACGCGTCGAAGGTCAATCGGATCGGCTCGGAGTTCAGCTCGATCGCGGTGTTGAACACGTTGTTGCCCGGATTGTACGGAAGGGGTTCGGTGTCGGTGCCCTTCTTGCCATACCAGCCTGCGCGACCGCTGATCGAGAAGTACTGCATATTCTGCGGCAGGAAGCCGAGGTCCATGTAGTAGTTGATCTCGACAGCCCAGGTTGGCTTGTAAGACGTATTGCCGTCCTGAAGGCAGGTCACGCCAGGGGTGCCCGGACCGAACAATCCACACTGGCTGAACGAATTGTGGTTGTAGAATTCCCAGTACATCAAGGGCGCGACGTTGACGTAGCCCTTGTAGGGAAGATCGAACGCGAACTGCAGACCGGCGACCACATCACGCTTGGCTGCGCCGAAATATCGGTTCTCGGTATTGGCATCCATGCCGACTTCGAACGAGATATTGTGCAGCGGCCCCATCGTGAAGGCCTTCGTGTTGAAGAGTTCGTTCCAGCCGAAGGTGGAGCGGAACAGGCCGTAGATCTCCGTCGCGCCCGCGCATGTTGCCGAAGCGCCGGTGATCGTCACGCCCGCATTCGTGCATGGGCCGGCCGGATCATTATGATCCGACTTGAACATCGAGATCGTGAAAAAGTTGGTGCCGTAGCCCCAGAGATCGAAGTGAGTGAAGGAGTAGACCTGCTTCGTCGTCTTGCTGTTCACCGTGCCGTCCGGCTTCAGCGACCACATGCCGGGTTGGGAGGCGTCGAAGATGTACGAGTAGGTGACGCGGTTGTCGATCACCAGGAAGAACGGAAGATCCGGAGCTTTCTTGGCGGCCTTGACCGGCAGGTCCGCAGCGTGAGTCACGCCGCCGGCGGCGAACGTAGCAAGTGACAGCGCCGCTGCTGCAATTGCCGTGAAGCGAAACGACATCCTCATTCCCCCAAGTTTGGACACGTAAAAATGAACGCCTTGGGTGCGACACTTGCGCCGATATCCTGGAGTGAGAAGCCTCAACTTTTTCCAAGGCATGCCGCATCTTTCGGCAGAAAGCTGCGTTTCGCCGCGCAATTTGGAGGGTTTTCGCAGCTTCGTTTCCGCTTGCGGGCAACGACGCGATGCGAATGCTTGCCGGACATTCCCGTTTGATTTTGTTTGGCTTTTGCATCGGCGGCACAACGGACCGCGCGATTGCCGGCAACGATCGCCATGACCTCGCGAAAATGCATACGCGCCGTGGCGCGAGATTGCACAACTTTACGTCGAGTGTGCCTAGCGGGTTCCGATTTCGCTTTGACCGTCACAAATTTGCAACAACGATCATTGGTCGAGAGCGACCTCAGTTGCGGCGTGAGGAGCGCTCGCCTCCCGAACGCAGCGGCACAACAAGCGACCGCCGCCCTGCCGAAGCGTTGAGCAAGGGATGACGCTTTTTCGCTACTTACGCCGCGGTTCAAACTAGCTCACTATTGAGGCAACCCATCCCACGCAAGCGCATCAGCGAATGTCAGATTCGACGCCTAACGGCCTGCATTCCGGCGAGCCCCCGCTGCTTCAAGCGCTCGGGCTCACCAAACGTTACGGTGATTTCCTCGCCAACGATTCCATCGACATCGACATCTGGCCGAAAGAGATCCACGCGCTGCTGGGCGAGAACGGTGCCGGAAAATCGACGCTGGTGAAGGCGATCTACGGGCTGATCCAGCCCAGCGGCGGCGAGATCCGCTGGCAGGGCACGCCGATCGTGCTGACCGGTCCATCGGAGGCACGCAGCCGAGGCATCGGCATGGTCTTCCAGCACTTCTCGCTGTTCGACAACCTCACCGTGGCCGAGAACGTCGCGCTTGGCCTCGACGGCAAGGAGTCCTTCAAGGACATGTCGGCGCGGCTGGAGCAGGTGTCGAAGACCTATGGGCTGCCGCTCGATCCCCGGCGCGAGGTCTGGCAATTGTCGGTTGGCGAGCGCCAGCGCATCGAGATCGTCCGCGCGCTGATGCAGGATCCGAAATTCCTGATCCTGGACGAGCCCACGGCGGTCCTGACACCACAAGAGGCGGATCAACTCTTCATCGTTCTGGAGCGGCTCAAGGCCGAAGGCCGTGCCGTTCTCTACATCAGCCATAAGCTCGAGGAAGTGAAGCGCCTCTGCGACACCGCCACGATCCTGCGCGGCGGCAAGAAGGTTGATACCTGCAACCCGAGACTCGAGACCGCGGCCTCGCTCGCGCGCATGATGGTGGGTGGCGAAATCAAGGAAGTGAAGGCCGCTGCCGGCCGGCGGACCACGGTGCCGAGGCTCGTCGTCAACGACCTCTCGCTCGCCCCCGGCGAGGCACACGGCGTGCGGCTCGAGCATATCTCGTTCGAGCTCAGGGGCGGCGAGATCCTCGGCATCGCCGGTGTCGCCGGCAATGGCCAGGACGAACTGTTCGCCGCACTGTCCGGCGAGCGATTGTCGAAGGATCCCGGAACGGTGGTGATCGAGGGCATCGCGGCGGGCCACCTGTCGATCACGCAGCGCCGCAAGCTGGGCGCGGCCTTCGTGCCCGAGGAACGGCTTGGTCACGGCACCGCGCCGCGCATGAAGCTCTCGGAGAACGCGCTGCTCACCGGACATGCGGCGAGCGGCATGGTCCACCACGGCTTCATCGACACCGCGGCGACGCTGAAGACCGTCGACCGCGCGACTGAGACCTTCGATGTCCGCAAGGCCAAGCGCGATCCGGAAGCCGCGAGCTTGTCCGGCGGCAATCTGCAGAAGTTCATCGTCGGCCGCGAGATCCTGCGCGACCCGGCGGTGCTGGTGGTGAGCCAGCCGACCTGGGGCGTCGACGCCGGCGCGGCCGCCGTCATTCGGCAGGCGCTGCTCGATCTCGCCACGGCGGGTGCCGCCGTGCTCGTGACCAGCCAGGACCTCGACGAACTTGCCGAGATCGCCGACCGTATCGCGGTGATGTTCCACGGCCGCCTGTCGGCGCCGCTCGCCACCACGGACGCCACCCGTGAAAAGCTCGGCCTGTTGATGGGCGGCAGCAGCCTGGAGCCGAAGGAGGCAGCGCATGCAGTTGGTGCTTGAGAAGCGCGCCGAACGCTCCAGCACGATCGCGCTGATCTCCCCGCTGATCGCGATCGCACTCACGATCGCGACCATGACGATCCTGTTCACCATCCTTGGCAAGAATCCACTTCTGGCGCTGCACGCCTATTTCATCGCGCCTCTTACTGACGGTTATTCACTGCAGGAGATCGCGGTGAAGGCGACGCCCCTGGTCATGATCGCGATCGGGTTGTCGCTCTGTTACCTCGCCAACGCCTGGAATATCGGGGCCGAGGGACAGTTCCTGATCGGGGCGGTGGCGGGAAGCTGGATCGCGGTGAGGACGCAAGGTACCGATGCCGGCGCCTGGGTGCTGCCGGCCATGCTGCTGCTCGCAGCGCTCGCGGGCGCGCTCTATGCGCTGATCCCCGCCATCTGCAAGGTGAAGTTCGGCGCCAGCGAAATCCTGACCAGCCTGATGCTGGTCTATGTCGCCGACCTCTTCCTCGACTATCTCGTACGCGGCCCATGGCGCGATCCGCACGGCTTCAACTTCCCGACCACGGCCGAATTCGATCCGGTGGCAACGGTGCCGCTACTAATCGAAGGCGGACGGCTCCATCTCGGCTCGATCATCGCTCTGCTCGTCGTCGCGGCAGCGGCGATCCTGCTCGGGCGGACCATCAAGGGATTCGAGATTCGCGTGGTGGGCGCCGCTCCCCGCGCGGCCCGGTTCGGCGGCTTCAACGCCAATCAATTGATCATCCTGACCTTCGCGGTGTCAGGCGCACTGGCCGGCCTCGCCGGAATCATCGAGGTTGCGGGCCCGGTCGGCCATCTCCAGCCAGGCATTTCACCGGGTTACGGCTTCACCGCGATCATCGTCGCCTTTCTCGGCCGGCTGAACCCGATTGGAATATTAATTGCAGGCCTTTTTCTCGCGCTGACCTTTATCGGCGGTGAGCAGGCGCAGATCGCGATGAAGATCCCGTTGGACGTCACGAAGGTCTTCCAGGGCATCTTGCTCTTCTATGTGCTCGCCTGCGATTCCCTCATTCTCTATCGCTTCAAGCTGATCTTCCCGAACCGTCAGGTGGCCCGTGGAGCTGGTTGAAGCCATCATCCTGGCCGTGCTCGCCGCCTCGACGCCGCTGCTGATCGCGGCGACCGGCGAACTCGTGACCGAACGCTCCGGCGTCCTCAACCTCGGCGTCGAAGGCATGATGATCGTCGGCGCGGCCTGCGGCTTTGCCGGCGCGTGGCTGACCGGCTCGATCTTCATCGGCGCCATCTTCGGCATCGTGGCGGGAACGCTCATGTCGCTGATCTTTGCACTGATGGCGCTCGGGCTGGCGGTCAATCAGGTTGCGACAGGCCTCGCGCTGACGATCCTCGGGGTCGGGCTCTCGGGCCTGATCGGTGCGGGCTTCGTCGGCGAACGGATTACGCCCGCGCCGCATCTCTACATTCCGGGTCTCACGGACATTCCCCTGGTCGGCCGCGTGCTGTTTGGCGAGGATGCCTTCGTCTATTTCTCGCTGGCGCTGATCATCTGCGTCTGGTGGTTCCTCTATCGCACGCGCCCGGGATTGATCCTGCGCGCCTGCGGCGACAACCACGTCTCCGCTCATGCGCTCGGCTATCCCGTGCTGCGCATCCGCACCTTCGCCGTGATGTTCGGCGGAGCGTGCGCCGGGCTGGCCGGCGCTTATTTGCCGCTTGCCTACACGCCGTTCTTCATCCCCGGCATGACAGCAGGTCGCGGCTGGATCGCGCTGGCGCTGGTCGTGTTCTCGTCGTGGCGGCCGGGACGGCTCGTCGTCGGCGCTTATCTGTTCGGTGCGGTGACGATCCTGCAGCTGCATGCGCAGGGCTGGGGCGTCGGCATTCCCTCGCAGTTCATGTCGGCGCTGCCTTATCTCGCCACCGTGATCGTCCTTGTCCTGCTCTCCCGCGCGCGCACCGGCGGTTCGACCGCGCCGGCCGCGCTCGGCACCGTGTTCGTGCCTGATCGCTGACCTGTTTCCGTGACGTGCGCGATGGGGCGCGTACGTCACGGATCGCGGCTTCCCCTGATGTTGGAGATTGACGATGAGGAAATCTTTTCTTGCGCTGACTGCCGGGCTCTTGCTTGCCGGAAGCGTGAGTGCAGCCTCTGCCGCCGACAAGCTGAAAGTCGGCTTCATTTACCTCGGCCCGGTCGGCGATCTCGGCTGGACCTATCAGCACGAGCTTGCCCGCCAGGCGCTGGTGAAGGAACTCGGCGACAAGATCGAAACCACCTTTCTCGAAAACGTGCCCGAGGGTCCTGACGCCGAGCGCTCCATCGAACAACTCGTCCGCGCCGGCAACAAGCTGATTTTCACCACCTCGTTCGGCTACATGGATCCGACGCTGAAGGTCGCGAAGAAATATCCGAACGTGCATTTCGAGCATGCGACCGGCTACAAGCGCAATCCGAACATGTCGACCTATTCGGCGAAATGGTACCAGGGCCGCTACATCCAGGGCCTGATCGCGGCCAAGATGTCGAAGTCCGGCGTGCTCGGCTATATCGGCTCGTTCCCGATCCCGGAGGTCGTCTCCGGCATCAACGCGACGATCCTCGCGGCGCAGACCATCAACCCGAACATCAAGGTCAAGATCATCTGGGCCAACACCTGGTTCGATCCGGGCAAGGAAGCCGATGCCGCAAAGGCACTGATCGATCAGGGCGCCGACGTCATCATGCAGCACACGGATTCGCCGGCGGGCATGCAGATCGCCAGCGAACGCGGCAAGCTCGCCTTCGGCCAGGATTCCGAGATGATCAAGTTCGGTCCCAAGACCCAGCTCACCTCGATCCTCGACACCTGGGCGCCCTATTACATCGCCCGCGTCAAGGCCGAACTCGACGGCACGTGGAAGTCCGAGGATAGCTGGGGCGGCCTCGACAGCCACATGTTCGCGATGGCGCCGTACACCAATATGCCTGACGACGTGAAGAAGATCGCCGAGGATGCTCAAGCCGCGATCACCGCGGGCAAATTGCACCCGTTCAAGTGCCCGATCGTTGGGCAGGACGGCAATCCGGTGGAGTGCAAGGGCGGCGATCACCTGGACGACGGCCAGATCCTCGGCATGAATTTCTACGTCAAAGGCATCGACGACAAGCTTCCCGGCAAGTAGCACGCTTCTTGCTTAGGGAAATCTACCTGCTCCTCCTGGAGGAGGTCCCGGAGGGGGCAGCCACGAGCACCCGGCACTGGTGGTTGCCCCCTCTTTCAATGTTCCGTCCGGATCAGCTCAACCCGCATGCATCGCTCGCGCCGCCGCGCTGTGCCGGTGGATGAGTTCCCCCACGTCCAGTCCGGGGATGGCGCCGTCGACCACCGCCCATTTTCCTGCCACCATCACCCGGTCGGCCCGATGCGCGCCGCACAGCACGAGCGCGGCCAACGGGTCGCCATGGCCGGAGAAGCGCAATTCGTCGAGCCTGAACAGGGCGAGATCGGCAGCCTTGCCGACGGCGATCTCGCCGAGCTCCGGCCGGCCGACGCATGCGGCCGATCCTCTGGTGGCCCAGCGCAGCGCATCCTTGTGACTGACCTTCGTCACACCATAGCGTGCACGCTGCAGCAGAAACGCCGCGCGTACCTCCTGCATCAGGTTGGAGGCATCGTTCGAGGCCGACCCGTCGACCCCGATGCCGATGCCGACGCCGGCTTCCTCCATCTCGCATACGGGACAGCAGCCGGACGCCAGAATCTGGTTACTGCAGGCACAATGGCTGATGGTCGTTTTCGCCCGGCCGAGCCGTTTGATCTCGTCCGCATTGAAGAAGATTCCGTGCGCGAGCCAGGTCCGCGCGTCGAGCCAGCCGCACTGTTCGAGATAGTCGAGCGGGCGACAGCCGTACATCTGCTGGCAGAACCTGTTTTCGTCCTCTGTCTCGGCCAGGTGAGTGTGCAGGCGGACGTCGAGCTTGCCGGCGAGATCGGCGGTGGAACGCATCAAGGATGTCGTCACCGAGAAGGGGGAGCATGGCGCAAGCGCGATCTGCACCATCGCGTCTTCGCCGCGCTGGTGATGCTGCGCCACCACGCGCGCGCTGTCGGCGAGGATCGTGTCCTCATCCTGGACGACGCTGTCCGGCGGCAGCCCGCCGTCGCGCTGCGACAGGTTCATCGAGCCGCGCGTCAGCAACACGCGCATGCCGAGCCGCTTTGCAACTCCGACCTCGATATCGACGGACTCCTCCAGCCCGGCCGGGAATACGTAGTGATGATCCGTCGTGGTGGTGCAGCCCGACAGCAAAAGCTCGGACATCGCCACGGTAACGCCGAGCTCGAGCGATTCCGGCGTCAGCCTCGCCCACACCGGATAGAGCGCCTGCAGCCAGGGAAATAGCTCGAGGTCCATCGACGCCGGCAACGCCCGCGTCAGCGTCTGGTAGAAATGATGATGCGTGTTGATGAGGCCCGGCAGCACGACATGCTCACCGGCATCGAGCACCGTCACATCGGACGCTGTCGGCGTGCCGCCGGCCGGCACGAGCTCGCTGATCCGGCCATCCTTCACCACGATTCCGCGCTCGGCGCCGTCGGCCAGGATGGCCAGGGGATCCCTGATCCAGATCGGCTTTGCATCGCCCATGATCGTGCTTCTCCTCACATCCGCTGGCAGACGGCCTGCAAGGCAGGGGCCAGCCCGATAGCTCCGTCTCTTCGACTTGTTGTTGCGACTTGGCGCCGGTCTTGCAAGACTTTCCCGCAGAACAATGCATTCGCTCGAAGCGTTGGCATCGCCATGGACTTGAATACCATCACGGCAGTGGCCCATCCGCAAACGCGCGCGCAACTGCCCGTTTGGACGCCAGGTGATGCTTGGCTCGCGGGCGGCACTTGGCTGTTCTCCGAGCCGCAGATCCACCTCACGCGCCTGGTCGATCTCACCGACCTGAAATGGCCCGCGCTGACCATCACGGAGAGTCATCTCACCATTGCCGCGACCTGCACCATCGCGCAGCTCGACGCCCTCGCCTGTCCGACCGACTGGCTTGCAGCGCCGCTGATCAACCAGTGCTGCCGCGCCTTCCTCGCCTCCTTCAAGATCTGGAAGACGGCAACCGTCGGCGGCAATCTCTGCATGTCGCTGCCCGCTGGACCGATGATCTCGCTCACCGCTGCGCTCGACGGCGTCTGCACCGTCTGGAAATCCGCAGGCGGCGAGGAGCGCATTTCCGTTGCCGATTTCGTCACCGGCAACCAATGCAACCGCCTCGCGCCGGGTGACCTGCTGCGACAGATCGATATTCCGATGGCCGCGCTGAAGCGACGCTCGGCGTTTCGCCAGATCTCGCTGGCGCCCGTCGGTCGATCGGCGGCGCTTCTGATCGGAAGCCTCGATGCCGATGGCGCGCTGGCGCTGACGATCACCGCATCGACGGTGCGCCCGATGCGGCTGGTGTTCGGAACGCCGCCCGACGCGAGCACGCTTCGCGATACGATCGCGCAGCTGATTACTGATGATCTCTATCACACCGACATCCATGGCAAGCCGTTCTGGCGCAGGCAGATGACGCTGCGGCTCGCCGAGGAGATCCGCGGTGAATTGCTGGACACGGCGCCGCCATGAGCTTCGAAATCAACGGCGCAACCTTTCCGCAACAGCCGCGCGCCGGTCAATGCCTGCGCACGTTCCTGCGCGAGCTCGGTCATTACGGCGTGAAGAAGGGTTGCGATGCCGGCGATTGCGGCGCCTGCACCGTGCTGCTCGACGGCGAGCCCGTGCACAGCTGCCTGATCCCGGCCTTCCGCGCCGACGGACGCGCCGTCACCACGATCGAAGGGCTTGGCGGAGACAGCGGCGCGCACCCGATGCAGCAGGCCTTTCTCGACGCGCAGGGATTCCAATGCGGCTTCTGCACCGCCGGCATGATCCTGACCTGTGCTTCGCTGAACCAGGCGCAACGCACCGACCTTGGCGCGGCACTGAAGGGCAACATCTGCCGTTGCACGGGTTACCGCGCGATCGAGGATGCAATCCTCGGCAAAACCAATGTCGAGGAAAGCGTCGAGGCCGGCGCCGCATTCGGCCGCAGTCTGCCCGCCCCTGCCGGCCCGGACATCGTTCGCGGCAAGGCGCGCTACACTTTCGACACCGCGATGGAGGGCCTGCTCCACGTCAAGCTGCTTCGATCGCCGCATGCCCACGCCAGGATCGCCGCGATCGACAGATCCGCGGCGCTCGGAATTCCCGGTGTGCACGCGGTGCTGACCCATGAGGACGCGCCGCAGGTGCTGTTCTCCACCGCACGACACGAGAAGGACTGGATGGACCCGGAGGATACCCGCATCCTCGACGACGTCGTCCGCTTCGTCGGACAGAGGGTCGCGGCCGTCGTGGCCGAGAGCGAAGCCGCCGCCGAAGAGGCCTGCCGGCAGCTGAAGGTCGACTACGAGACACTGCCGGCACTCATCGATCCGGAACGTGCGATGGCTCCGGGAGCACCGCTGGTTCATCCCGACCGGACCACCGCGAACCGCGTCGCGGATTCGGGGCGGAACCTCGTCGCAGAGACACATGGCGAATTTGGCGACGTCGCAGCCGCGCTCGCGACATCGGCGGTCACCTTCGAGGGCATCTTCCACAGCCATCGGGTGCAGCATGCGGCACTGGAGACCCATGGCGGAATGGCCTGGCTGGATGCCTCCGGCGTCCTCAACGTCCGCTCTTCGACGCAGGTCCCGTTCCTGACCCGGCGTGCGCTGTCCGACATCTTCAATCTTCCCATGGACAAGGTCCGGGTGTTCTGCGAGCGCGTCGGCGGCGGCTTCGGCGGCAAGCAGGAGATGTTCGTCGAGGACATCCTGGCCCTTGCCGCGCTGAAGACCGGGCGGCCGGTCAAGCTCGAACTCACCCGCGAAGAGCAGTTCGTCGCAACCTCGACCCGGCACCCGATGCGCGTACACGTCAAGGCCGGAGCCGATGCGGGCGGCAAGCTGACCGCCCTGCAGCTCGGCGTGCGCTCCAACACAGGCGCCTACGGCAATCACGCCGGTCCCGTGATGTTTCATGCGGTCGCCGAGTGCATCAGCGTTTACAACTGCCCGAACAAGAAGGTCGATGGCGCCGCCGTCTACACCAACACGGTGCCCTCGGGCGCATTCCGCGGCTATGGCCTGCCGCAGACGCTGATTGCGGTGGAAGCCGCAATCGACGAGCTGGCAAGGCAGCTTGGCATCAGTCCCTACGAAATGCGTCGCCGCAACATCGTCAAGCCAGGCGATCCGATGCTGTCGCCGCCGCCGTCCGACTATCACGACGTGCTCTACGGCTCCTACGGTCTCGACCAGTGCCTCGACCTCGTCGAGCGTGCGATGCGGGCGGACGTGCCGCCGCCCGACCTGTCACCGGAGTGGCTGATCGGCGACGGCATTGCGCTGACCATGATCGATACGGTGCCTCCGGCCGGCCATATCGCGGATACGATGATCGCGCTGCGCGACGACGGTGGCTTCGATCTCACCGTCGGCACCGCCGAGTTCGGGAACGGCACCAGCACGGTACATCGGCAGATCGCGGCGACGACGCTCGCGACCACGGTTGAACGCATTCACCTGCGCCAGTCCGACACCGCTCATGGCGGCCACGACACTGGCGCCTATGGCAGTGCCGGCACGTTCGTCGCGGGCAAAGCCACACATGCGGCAGCCATGCGGCTCGCAGACGAACTCAGGGAAGCCGCGGCCGGCGCGTGGCTCTGCGATGCCGCGAGTTGCGTGCTTGAGGGCGATGCAGTCATCAGCGGAGTCCGGCGGATGTCCTTTGCGGACTTGGCGAAGCTCGCCCATGAGCGCGGTCAACTCCTTGCGGCTAGCGGGAATTCCGCCGGCACGCCGCGCTCCGTCGGCTTCAACGTGCAAGGCTTTCGTGTCGCGGTGAACAAGGGCACCGGCGAGATCAAGATCCTCAAGAGCGTACAGGCGGCGGACGCCGGCGTCGTCGCCAACCCCATGCAGTGCCGTGGACAGGTCGAGGGCGGCGTAGCCCAGGCGCTCGGCGCAGCGCTCTACGAGGAGATGGTGATCGACTCGACCGGGCGCGTCACCAACCCGAAGTTCCGTGACTACCATCTGCCCTCCTTTGCCGACGTACCACGCACCGAGGTCTTCTTTGCAAAAACCTCCGATACGATCGGACCGCTCGGCGCCAAGTCGATGAGCGAGAGTCCCTACAATCCGGTCGCCGCCGCGCTCGGCAACGCGATCGCCAATGCCACCGGCATCCGTTTCACTGCGCCGCCCTTCAAGCCGGACAGGTTGTTTCCGGCCCTGCACGACAAGTTTGGTTAGTCAGATGTTTCGGGGGAGCCACTCATGAGCAGCGAAATCCATCCGGTCGACGAGGTCCTGCCGGTACCGCGCCTGCTGGCGCTGGGCCTTCAGCATGTGCTGGTGATGTATGCGGGCGCGGTCGCGGTGCCGCTGATCATCGGCCGCGCGCTCAAGCTGCCGCCGGAGGATGTCGCATACCTCATCAGCGCCGACTTGTTCGCCTGCGGGCTTGCGACGCTGGTGCAGTGCCTCGGCTTCACCGGCGTGGGCATCCGCCTTCCCGTGATGATGGGAGTAACGTTTGCCTCCGTCGGCCCGATGCTGTCCATGGCCGTGGCACCGGATATCGGCCTCCTCGGCATCTACGGCTCGGTGATCGCAGCCGGTCTATTCGGAATCGTCGCCGCGCCGTTCGTCAGCCGGCTGCTGCCGCTGTTTCCGCCCGTCGTCACCGGCAGCATCATCCTGGTCATCGGCATCTCGCTGATGCGGGTCGGGATCAACTGGGCCGGCGGCGGCCTGCCGACACTCACCAAGGTCGTCGACGGGGTTGCCGGCAGCTTTCCCAATCCGGCCTATGGCCAGTTGCAAGGCCTGGGCATCTCGCTGTTCGTTCTGCTATTCATCCTCGGCCTGATCAAATGGGGGACCGGCTTCGTCGCCAACGTGTCGGTCCTGCTCGGCATCATCGCGGGCGCGGTGCTCGCAAGCATCATGGGCGTGATGCATTTCGACAAGGTCGCGGCCGCCTCGTGGGGCGCGATCGTCATCCCGTTCCGCTTCGGCATGCCGCAATTTCACCTGGTGCCGATCGTCACGATGTGCATCGTCATGATCGTGGTGATGATCGAGTCGCTCGGCATGTTCCTCGCGCTCGGCGACATCACCGGCAAGTCAATCGATCGCGACGCCCTCAGCCGCGGCCTGCGCGCCGATGGCGTCGGCACATTGCTCGGCGGCATCTTCAACACCTTCCCTTACACGTCGTTCTCGCAGAATGTCGGCCTCGTCTCGGTGACCGGCATCCGTTCGCGCTGGGTAACGGTGACGGGCGGATGCATCATGCTGGTGCTCGGCCTGCTGCCGAAGCTCGCCGCGCTGGTCGAGGCCGTCCCCTTAGTCGTGCTCGGGGGCGCCGGCCTCGTGATGTTCGGGATGGTCGCGGCCACCGGCGCGCGTATCCTGACCGCGGTCGACTTCCGCAACAATCGCTACAATCTCTTCATCGTCGCGATATCGATCGGATTCGGAATGATTCCGCTCGCCGCGCCCGGCTTCTTCCGGAATTTTCCGCATGACCTGCAGCCCCTGCTGGAATCCGGGATCCTGCTCTGCGCGATTGTCTCGGTCGTCCTCAATGCGTTCTTCAACGGCCTGAGCGGCGGAGCTGCCGCGGAGGCCGATGCCGCGGCGGTTGCTTCATCGGCCCAGCACGTCTAGCTGCCGCGATAGGTCGAATAGCTCCAGGGCGTGACCAGGAGCGGCACGTGATAATGTCCCTCGGGTTCGCTGATCGCAAAACGCAGCGGAATCTCGTCGAGGAAGGGCGGATCGGACATCGACACGTTGCGCTCGGCATAATATTTGCCGACGCTGAATTTGAGCTCATAGCGGCCGATCGGCAGCGGTCGTCCGCCGATCAACGGTTGATCGGTGCGGCCGTCGTCATTGGTGACGGCGCGCGCGATCACCCGGCTCTCGCCGAGGCTTGCGAGCTCGACAAGTTCGACGGCGATACCCGGGGCCGGCTTGCCGGAATGGTTGTCCAGCACGTGGGTCGAGAGCCGGCCATGCACCTTCAGCCTGTCGTCGGCGATGACGAGCTGATCGAGCCGCAGCGCGGAGATGCGTCCGATTTCCTCGATCGCACGCCTGGTCTCGGTCTTGGCGATGTTGCGCAGCCGTGTCTCGAAGTCGCGCAGGATGGAATCCTTGCTGTGACGGCGAACGCAGACGATGTAGGGAATGCCGAACTTATCGCGATAGGCATTGTTGACGCGTTCGAAGGCAGCGTATTCAGCGTCCGACAACCGATCGAGGCCGGCGCTGTTCTGCTCTTCGTTCGATTCCACGGTGAGCCCAGCCGCGCGCTGGGTCTTGTCGGCGAGATCGGGATGCGCCCGGATCAATGCCAGTTGCACGTCCGGCTCCGCGCTCTGGATCGCCGCCTTCAGCGCGGCGTACAAATCGTTGATCCCGGCGAATGGCCGCTGCCCCGCTACCTGCTCGGCAATCCAGGGCGAATATTCGACCACGTTGGCGAGCGCCGCGACGAAGTCCGCCGCGCTTGCGGTGTTGAGATCGGAGAGCGTAATTCGCGACATCAGACCCTCAGCCGATCTCGAATGCATTGGCGGCAAGACCGGCATGCTTGTCGTGCCAGTGCTGGGCGATCTGCAACCGCGTCGGCACCCAGACGCGCTCGTGCCCGGCGATATAGTCGAGGAAGCGGATCAGGCCCGCCGCACGACCCGGGCGCCCCGCGAGACGGCAATGCAGACCGACCGACATCATCTTCGGCGCGGTGGCGCCCTCGGCATAGAGCACGTCGAATGCGTCCTTCAAATAGGTGAAGAATTGCTCGCCTTCGGCAAATCCCTGCGCATTGATGAAGCGCATGTCGTTGGCATCGAGCGTATAGGGAATGATGAGCTGCTTGCCCTTCGCGTCCCTGACCCAATAGGGCAGATCGTCGGCATAGGAGTCGCAGAGGTAGAGGAAGCCGCCCTCCTCCATCAGCAGCCGGTTGGTGTTGAACGAAGAACGCCCCGTGTACCAGCCAAGCGGCCGCTCGCCTGTCGCCTCGGTGTGCACGCGGATCGACTCGGCGATCTCGGCGCGCTCCTGCGCCTCGCTCATATCCTTGTGCTCGATCCATTTCAGGCTGTGGCTCGCGATGTCCCAGCCCGCCTCCTTCATGGCGGCGACGATTTCGGGATTGCGCTTCAGCGCGGTGGCGACCCCGAACACGGTGGTGGGCCATTTGCGCGCCGTGAAGATCCGCCATAGCCGCCAGAAACCCGCGCGCGAGCCGTATTCGAACATCGACTCGATGTTGGCGTGGCGCTGGTCCGGCCACGGCTGCGCGCCGAGCACGTCCGAGAGAAAGGCCTCGGAGGCACGATCGCCGTGCAGGATGTTGTTCTCGCCGCCCTCCTCGAAATTGACGACGAACTGCACCGCCACCCGCGCGTTGCCCGGCCATTCCGGATGCGGCGGAGTACGGCCGTAGCCGCGGAGATCGCGCGGATAGCGGGCGTCCGTCACTCAGACTTCCTCGAAGCGGATCGGCAAGGCGCCCTTCCACAACACGCTCTTGCCGAGGGTCGCGAGATTGTCGAGACCCGACGTCAGCGTGATGAAATGGTTGCCGGCGAGTTGTCCCATCTTGCTCGCGAAATGCACGCCGCCATAGGCGAGTAGGATCTCCGTCTCGCTGATGCCGCCGGGATACAGGATGATCTGGCCCGGCGCGGGATAGCTCGTGTGGTTCTCATAGCCGACGCCGAAATCGAGGTCGCCGAGCGGCATCCATACGCCCTCCCCGCTCCAGCGCACATGGATGATGTGGCTTTCGAACGGCAGCGCCTTGCGGAACGCGGCGACGGTTTTGGGCGCCAGTTGCTCCTCGAAACGAGCCTCGAAGCTGAAATCGCCGGCACGGATAACGAGTTTGCTCATCTCATCTCTCTGAGTCGGAGGCGGAGGCCCCACAGGGAACTTTCAAGCAAAGAGCATTCCAGACCGTCTCGCGCAAGTGCCGGGACCGGTCTACCTGCGGTCGTATGACCAGCCGAAAATGCCGCTTCGCCGGACCTCCGGCTCGGGCTCAGCAGCCGGCCCGGGGGCCTCTTTCAGTTCCGCTTGCGGAGGAGGCGGAGGGGGCGCCGGCAGGTTCTCGCATTTCATCGAGTAGACGAGCTTGCCGTCCGCCGTGCGCCCGATCGGGGCACAGGGATCAGGATGCGCCGCCGTCGCCTTGGGCGCCAGCTTGACTTGCGCGGCCGCCGGCGAGGCGACCAGCAGAAGGAGCAGGAGATATCTCGACATCGTTGTCGCTCGGGACCCCACTTGATCCCATTGAACCGGATTGTTGGGATCAAGTCTATCGGCCCGCGCGGGCGCGATTGCTGAATATTTAGCCGAGACCAAAAAATTTGCTCGCCCCATCGTGATGGCGGCGCACGTGCCGTTCGGCAGACCTGATCGCCATCTCAGCTGGCGAACGCCCGGACAGGACATCCCCTCTCGCACACCGGGCGTCAGACCGGGAGAGACGACGATGCGAACGACCCTGACAATTCTCGGCGCGACGTTGCTGACCGCCGTTACGGTGCAGACTGCAGCCGCGAGCGATCGCGACCATGCCCGCAAGGCTCACCCAGCTCCTGTCACCCAATCGGCGCGCAACGCCAACGCCGCCTTCTGGCCGGCGCAGCCCGCCGAGCCCGACTGGTCGCGCTACGCGAACGGTGCGATGTCGGCGCCGGCCGGCAGGTGATTCTGGAAGCCTCAGAGTTCGACGGCGCAGCAACGCATCAGCCTTGCTGCGCCAAGCTCGAGCCGTCAGAGCGACTTATACCGCGTCCATCGTAGCCACCGTCAGTACGGGCTGTAGTAATAACGCGGTCCGCCATAATAGCCGTAGCCGGGACCATAATACTGGCGCGGGCCACCATAATAATAGTTGTCGTAGTACTCCTGACGCCGGCTCTCGGCGATCGCGCCTCCGATCAAGCCGGCCGCCACGCCCATGAAGGCGAGGCCTGCCGCGTTCGGCCCGCGCCGGTAGTGGTGACGGCGTCGCGCGGCGCTGAAATCGGTAGCGCTGGATGAGCCCTGCCCCGCCACGGCAGCCGATGCCGGCCGCGCCTTGGCCGGCGTCGGGGACGCCGCAGCCGACGGCGACATCGATGCCGCGATCAGGGCGAAACTGGTGAATGCGGCCAGTGTCACGCTACGGGCAGCTCTCGAATTGACGGGCCTGTCACTCATCTCAACATCCTCTGTTCTCGTCCAAAGAAGAGATATGCAAACGACAAACAATGCGCAAACCACTGAAATGGTTTCGTGATCGCGGCAATCTGCCACGCTTTGAACGATTGTAAACGAAGCTTCCAGATCCACCTTGATCGACCAAGCCTGAGCGGCTATTGAACAGCCACGCTGATTTTTTCGGCTGCCGTAAGCGTTCACGTGAACCAACGCATCAACCGACGCCGTCGGGATCGATGCTTTTTCAGGGTTCACCGTGACTGACGCGCTTTTTTCCTTGCGAGACATCAGATGATTGCAGTTCGCAAACTGCCGGTGCGCTATGCGCCGATCGTGATGCCACGTGTGCTGTCCATCGTCATGACAGCCGTGGTGTCGGTCATTTCAACCCTCAGAAGCCTCGGCGCGACGCCGGCATTCCCTGCGACATGGCCGGGCGCCTGGGCGTTGTCATGGCTGATCGCCTTCCCCATCCTGCTCGTCGTGCTGCCGATGGTCCGCCGGATCGTCGCCGGCCTCGTCGCAGCCCCTTCCCAACCAGGCCAATAGCCGGCGCGGACGGCGGCCATCGTGCCGGCCGTCCCGCTTCCAGATTGCTCACTACTTTGGATCGAGTTTCCACACATCCATCTTCGCCCGTCGCGCTGTCGCGACATCGTCCCTTGCTGCTCTACATCACCTCGCGAACCCTGTCGGAATTCTCCTATCAGGTCGCGACCGTGGCGGTGGGCTGGCAGATCTATGCGCTCACCGGCAGCGCCTTCTACCTTGGTCTGGCCGGTCTCGTGCAATTCATTCCGAGCGCATTGCTGGTCTTTGTCGCCGGCCATGTGGCCGACCGCCACGACCGCCGTCGCATCGTCCAGCTCTGCGAGCTCGTGCAGGGCCTTGCTGCGGCCTGGCTCGGCACGCGGCTGCTGACCGGGACGCTGAGTGCGCCGGAGATCTTCGTCGTGCTCGCGATCTTCGGACTGGCCGGCGCCTTCGAAAGCCCGGCCTCGTCCGCGCTGCTGCCGGCCGTCGCTCCGGAAGGCATGCTGCAGCGGGCGACCGCGCTCTCGACCGGCGCCTGGCAGGTCGCAACCATCGGCGGCCCGGCCGTTGGCGGTTTCGCCTATGCGCTCTCACCAAGCGCGCCGTTCATCCTGATGGCAATATTGTCGCTGATCGCGAGCGGCCTCAGCGGCCTGATCCGGGTCGAGCGAACAGCTCCCTCCGAGCACGAAGGTGTCGACGGTCTCTTCGCTGGACTGCACTTCGTGCGCAGCAACCCCGCGATCCTCGGCACGATCTCGCTCGACCTGTTCGCGGTCCTGCTCGGCGGCGCCACCGCGCTGCTGCCGATATACGCCAAGGACATCCTGCAGGCGGGCCCCTGGGCGCTCGGCGTGATGCGCGCGGCACCCGCGGTCGGCGCGCTCTGCATGACGGCCATCATCGCACGCCACCCGATCGCGCGGCGCGCGGGCCTGCGGATGTTCCAGGCGGTCATCGCCTTCGGGATCGCAACCATCGTGTTCGCCTTGTCCAAAACCATCTGGCTCTCGATCATCGCGCTGGCCGCGATGGGCGCGGCCGACACCATCAGCGTCGTCGTCCGCGTTGCGCTGGTGCAGCTGGCGACGCCGGATGCGATGCGCGGCCGCGTCGGCGCCGTCAACTTCCTCTTCATCAACGCCTCCAACCAGCTCGGTGAGTTCGAGAGTGGCATGGCGGCGGCACTGCTCGGTGCGATGCCGGCAGCCGCGCTCGGCGGCCTCGGCACGATCGCCATTGCGCTGCTGTGGATGAAGTTGTTTCCGGCGCTGCGTGAGGTCGATCAGCTCGAATGAACGGCGTTCAACCTCTCGAGCACGACGAGACCCCCAGGTATTGGTGTTCGAGGATAAACCCTGCGGAAAAGCGCCCTCGCTTTTTGCGGATTCCACTTCAGGTTCGATAGCTCCAGTACCGTCTGGGCGCATCGCCTGTGGCCTGCAGGTCGAAGCGCTGGTCGGGCGCGAGCTGCCGCACGATCAGACTGAACATGTCGTTCAGGATCGACCGCTTCTCGCCGAAATAGGAATGGCGCAGCCCGACCAGGCTGGTGTCGACCAGCGACGCGTCGATCGTGTCGACGCCGTCGACGACGAGCAGCGCATCGCCGGCTTCACCCGCCCGGGGATAGCCGTGCACGAATTTCGAGGCCAGCAGCGCGACGTCACGTGACGAAGCATAGAGCGTAACGCGCGCAGCACAGCCCTTGAACTTCGCGGCGAGCTGGACGAAGCGATCGCGGTCGATGTCCGGCGCGGCGAAGATGACCTGACCAAGCGTCGCACTACCGGCCGGCAGCTGCCAGGACGCGACGCGTTCGAGCGTGTTGATCACTGCACGGTTGCCCATGCTGTGGGCGATGATGTGCACCTTGCCGGCACCGATCTCGCCGAGCGCAAGCTGGAGAAACACCTCGAAATGATCGCGCGACCAGTCGATCGTGCTTTCGTCCACGGTGTACTTCTTGGTGTCCGCCGCCGAGGCCCAGCTGTACAGCAGCGTCCTTCCGGCGAATTTCAGGTCCACCGCCAGCTGCGCCGCTCGCCGCGCCGCATCCTCGAAGGTTACGTTGTAGCCATGCACGAAGATCAGGACATCGCGCTGATCTGCAGCTGCAAGCGAGCCCTTCAGATTGGCGACGAACGCATCCCGATCCAGCGTTCCGACCGCCTTGAGGATGACATGCTTTTCCGGATCCGCAGAGAATTCGAGACGCCACCAGCTTGGGCTCGTCAGTTCCCCAAGTTCGCGGCCACGCGTAGGCACGCTGACCTCGGCGATCCCGAATGCGGGTGCCCCACGCTCGCCGCGAAAGTAGCTCGCCGGTTTGTCGTCGCCCCTGGCGCGATCGGTGCCGTAGAAGACCGGAATCGTGACGACGCCGGTTGCCTCATCCGTCTTCGGCTGGGCAATGTCCGGAACAATAAGCGGCGAAACCCGGCCGCGCCGCGTCACAGTCTCCGGCGCGGGGACCGGGACAGGCGCAGTCTCCACCAAGACCTGTTCGATGAGTTCCATGGCTGACGGCTCCGTCAGCAGCCGCGCGACCAGCACGTCGAGCGCGGGGCGAAGCGTCTCCGGATCTTCGCCATGGTCTGCGCGTCCCGCGAGCACCAGCAATTCATCGCCGTAAGGCGGCCACCGATCACCCAGCAGATCCTTCAACCGCGGCCCGAGTTCGAGCAAGGCAAGCAACAGGCGAAGCGTGTCTGACATTGCGCGGACCTCGTCGCTGAGCACGGTCTCGGCGATGACCAGACCGTCGCCTAGCCTAGAGGTTGTGAACGATCTTGCAAGTCCGCTGCGCGTGTCAGCGTCAACTTGCCCGTGTGGCCCGTTCTAGGACAATGCCCCGAGCACACCACGCGTGGCCTTGTCGATCTCCTCGACGTAGCGGCGGCGGGCGAAGGTCTCGGTGAGGAACCCGACCACCTTGCGGCTGTCGGTGGAATCGACCACCGCGAGCATTTCGGCTTCCGCTTCGTCGAACACCGCCATGGCCGACTTCACGTTCATTTCCGGGATCAGCACGATATCGGTCAAGCGCGCCAGTTCGATCACCTGGATGTCGTCGGCGATGGCGTCCAGATCGCTGGAAAACAGATCGGGCAGCATGACGAGGCCGACATATTCGTCCGCGTTGTTGACAATGACGACACCGGGCCGCGACCCCAGCGCGAATTCGCGGCGGGCGGCCGCGATCGTCGTGGTCGACGGCACCTTGCCGACGTCGGAGCGCATCAGGCGTTCGACCGTGAGATTGCGCAGCCAGCCGACGTCGTTGGCGCTGCGGATTGTTTCGCCGCGCAGATGCAGGCGCCAGGTCGAGAAGGAATGCCCGAACATGAAGCGGACGCAGATCGAGGTGACGATGCAGCCGGCCAGCACAACGGCGGTGACGTCGACATTGCGGGTCATCTCGAGCACGAGGAAGGACATCGTCAGCGGACCGCCGACGATCGCGACGCCGAGCGTGGCCATGCCGGTCAGCATGGCGACCAGCGGGTCGATCGCGAAGTTCGGGCTGACCAGCAGCAGCACCGCGGCGAAGAACTTTCCGATCAGACTGCCGACGAACAACGATGCGAAGAACAGGCCGCCGCGGAAGCCGGAAGACAGCGAGACCAGGCACGCCGTGAGCTTCAGCGCAATGATCACCGCGATCAGGCCGATCGTCATGTCGTGGAAGAGGTCGAGCACCATCGCGCCGTGGCCGGCCGCCAGCACCTGCGGCGTGACGATGGCAAAGCTGCCGACGATGAGGCCACCGATCACCGGGCGCAGCCAGACCGGCAGCCAGGCGAACAGGCGCTCGAACGTCGACGACGAGCGCATCACGGCGATACCGACGCCGCTGGTCACGAGCGCAAGCCCGATCAACGCCAGATATTGCTCGACGCCGACGGCGCTGACCTTCGGTATTTCGATCGAGTACGGCGCGCCACCGAGCCATTGCGCGGTCAAGGCACCCGCGAGCGAGGCAGCGAGGATCGGCGCCGCGCTGCCGACCGAATAGACGCCGACGATGAGCTCGCAGGCGTAGAAGGCGCCCGTGATCGGCGCGCCGAACGCCGCCGCGATCGCGGCGGCCGCCCCGCAGCCGACGATCAGGCGCAAATCGTTGCGGCGAAGATTGAAGAACTTGCCGAGCAGCGAAGCGATGCCGGAGCCGATCTGGGTGTAGCCGGCCTCGAGGCCGACGGAAGCGCCGCAACCGTTGGAGATCAGTGTCTGGCTCGATACCACCACGCTGTCGCGCATCGACAGATTGCCGCCGCGCAGCGCGTTCGCCTCGATCGGGTCGACCGCGTTCGATATCTTCATCCGCCGCCGCGACCATTCCATGATGCCGAGCGACAGTCCGCCGAGCGCAGGCGCGAGCAGCGCCGCCCAGGGGCTGACGCTCGCATGGGCGGAAAGGCGGACGTCGACCGGAATGCCGTAGATCACCACATGGGCGATCTGCGCGATCTCGGCCATCAGCGTCACCACAGAGCCGGCAAGCGTGCCGATCACGAGCGCCAGCGGGATCAGGTAGAACTCGTTGCTGCGCAGGAGCGCGCGCAGGCGAACCATGACGCGGCTCGAGCCCTTGCGATCGACGATGTGCCTGATCCGCGCGAACACTGCCCGATCCCCGCCCCTAGCCGTCCGACAGGCCGTAACCGGCCATGCGCTGGCGCACGCGTTCGATCTCGGCACTCGAGAGCAGCGGCGGTTTCCCGATCTGGAGGCAGCCATGATATTGCCGTGCCAGCGCCTCGACTTCGACGGCCAGCCACATCGCCTTGTCCAGCGTCTTGCCGGCCGCGATCATCCCGTGATGGTCGAGCAGGCAGGCAAGCCGCCCCTCCAGCGCCCGCGCGGCGTGTTCGGACAGTTCCGCTGTGCCGAACGTCGCATAGGGCGCGCAGCGGATGCTGTCGCCTCCGGCCGCCGCGATCATGTAGTGCACCGGCGGGATCTCCATGCCCATGATCGCCAGGATCGTCGAATAGGGCGGATGCGCATGGACGACGGCGTTGACGTCCTGCCGGGACTTCAGGATGTCCAGATGGAAGCGCCATTCGCTCGATGGCTTCTGATCGGGGGCATGCGAGCCGTCCATCGCCATGAACACGATCCCGTCGGGCGTCATGACGTCATATGGAACGCTGGTCGGCGTGATCAGCAACCCGTCCCGGTGCCGCACGCTGATATTGCCCGAAGTACCCTGATTGATGCCGAGCGCATTCATGCGGCGGCAGGCGTCGATGATGGCCTTCCTCTTGTCGAGTTCGTCCGCTGTCATCGACATCCCGATTTCCTGGCGATGGGAGCTTGTGGGAGGGGAAGTACGTCAAAGCAATATGGCAGTGCAAGAAAAAGCGACCGGTTTGCCTGCCGTCGCGCCGGCGCCCCAAAGTCTCGCGAAATAGATCGTAAAATCAACAAATTAACAGATTGTCGCAAACCTATGGCAGGCCGGCCCGGACCGCTGCGACACCGTTGATCACGAATTGCACGGAATAGGCCGCGAGCAGCATTCCGAGCACGCGGGAGAGCACCGCATTGCCGGTACGTCCGAGCGTCCGGGCAATCAGCGCGGCGGAGGCGAAACAGAGCATGCAGAGAAGGCAGACCGAAACGACGACAGCGATGATGATCGCGAGTCGGGCCCCGTAGCCGGCATCGCCAGCCAGGAGCAGCGTGGTCGCGATCGCCCCCGGACCGGCCATCATCGGGATCGCCAGCGGAAACACCGCGACATCGGAAGCGTGCTCCGACGTCGCCTTGTCGGCCTCGCGCGCCTCGCGGTGCGGACGGTCTCCGAAGATCATCTGGTAGGAGACGCCGAAGAGGAGCAGCCCGCCGGCGATCTGAAACGCGGGGATGCCGATCCCGAGTTGCCGCAGCAGCCAGTTTCCGACCATCGCGATCGTCACCAGGATCGATGCCGCGATCAGCGGCGCACGTAGCGCAACCGTACGCTTGACCTTGTCGGGCATCCCTCCGGTAGCAGCGAGGAACGCCGGCGCAAGGCCGACGGGATCGATCACCAGCAGCAGCGTCACGAAGGCGGACAGGGCGAAGTCGAGCATGGGTCAGGCGTCTCGGCGGGCATGATGAGACCGCAAGCCATAACGGCTCGTGGCGGCCTTCGCGAGGAACATTTGCATTCGGAGACGCTTGATCGCCGGAGGATTGAGGAAGGGCGAGCCTTCCCGTGTCGCCTCATGAGGAGGAGTTATGGCTAGACGAACGACAAAACGCACCACCAAGAAACGCGCGGCCGGGAAGACCGCGGCGCGCCGCCCCCGCGAGGCACCGAAGATGCTGAGCGATCTGTTCCTGGAGACACTGAAGGACATCTATTTCGCCGAGAACAAGCTCATCAAGACGCTGCCGAAGATGGCCAAGGCCGCCCACTCGAAGGATCTAGCGGCTGCCTTCAACAAGCATCTGCGCGAGACCCAGGGCCAGGTCAAACGTCTGGACCAGATCTTCAAGATGCTGGGCAAGCCCGCGCGCGGCAAGCCCTGCGAGGCGATCAACGGCATCACCGAGGAAGGCGCGGAGATCATGAAGGACTTCAAGAACGCCCCTGCGCTGGACGCCGGCTTGCTCGCCGCGGCCCAGGCCGTCGAGCATTACGAGATCTCCCGCTACGGCACGTTGCGCACCTGGGCCGAGGAACTCGGCATGCCGGACGCGGCAAGACTGCTGCAGGAAACGCTGGATGAGGAAGAGGCGACGGATCATACGCTGAGCGAACTCGCCACTTCCGTCATCAACCTCGAAGCCGAAGAGGATTACCGCGCCGCCGCGTGATCGGCGCGCCCAACTATTGCCTTCGGCGCCGCGGAATGTCCGCGCGGCGTCGAGGGCGTACGACTGCGTGGGCCTCCGGTTCGGGGGCCAGGCATGCTCGGGAGCGCGATGCTGGATTTTCGGGGAACCATCCCCATATGCTGATCTTCCAATCGCAGCGTCTCCCCCAGAGTCTTGCCCATGCAACCGAAAAATCCCCTCGACTGGATGCTGTCCGAAGCCCTGGACTCGCTGACCCGCGCCGAGCGTCTGCGTCAGCAGTTCGGCCGCCAGGAAGCCTATTGGGAACCGCCCATCGACGTGCTCGAAACCGAGCGCGAACTCTTGATCCTGGTCGCGCTTCCGGGCGTCAATCCCGACAATGTGGAGACGGTGATCCACGACGGCGTGCTCGTCATTTCGGGCCAGCGGACGCTGCCGCCCGAGCTCCGCAACGCCCGCATCCACAGGCTCGAGCTGCCGCAGGGGCGCTTCGAGCGCCGCATCGCCCTTCCCGTCGGCCGCTACGCCATCAGCCGCTTCGTGATGGACGGCTGCGTCGCTCTGCGCCTCGCCAAATCCTGAGGTCGATCATGGCCACCGAACAGATGAATACCGCACAGACCGGTCCCGACACTAAGATCCCCGAGGACGCGCTGATCATCATCCCCGTGCGCGAGATGGTGTTGTTTCCCGGCGCCATCGCGCCGATCGCGATCGCGCGGCCGAAGTCGGTCGCCGCCGCACAGCAGGCGCTGCGCGAGCAGCGGCCGATCGGCATCCTCCTGCAGCGCAACCCCGAGACCGACGAGCCGGGTCCTGACGATCTCTACCGGATCGCGACGGTCGCCAACATCGTGCGCTACATCACCGCGCCCGATGGCACCCATCACATCGTCTGCCAGGGCGTCCAGCGCGCCCGCGTTCTCGACTTCCTGCCGGGCACGCCGTTCCCGGCCGCGCGGGTGCAGCAGATTCCGGAGCCCACCACCTCCTCGCCGGAGATCGAGGCACGTGCCTTGAATCTGCAGCGCCAGGCGATCGAGGCGATCGAGCTGTTGCCGCAGGCGCCGCCGGAACTGGTCACGATGTTCCAGAACACCACCGCGCCCGGCGCGCTGGCGGATCTGGCGACGTCGTTCATGGACATCAAGCCGCAGGACAAGCAGGAGGTGCTGGAGACCGTCGACCTCGCCTTGCGCGTCGAGAAGGTGTCGAAGCACCTGGCTGAGCGGCTGGAGGTGCTGCGCATCTCCAACGAAATCGGCCAGAAGACCCGCGCCGCTTTCGACGAGCGACAGCGCGAGGCGATCCTGCGCGAGCAGATGGCGACGATCCAGCGCCAGCTCGGCGAAGGCGACGGCAAGGCGGCCGAAGTCGCCGAGCTGACGGCTGCGATCGCGGCTGCCAAGATGCCGCCGGAGGCCGACGCACACGCCAAGAAGGAGCTGCGCCGCTACGAGCGGATGCCGGAGGCCGCCGGCGAAGCCGGCATGGTCCGCACCTATCTGGACTGGCTGATCGAGCTGCCCTGGGCGCTCCCCGAGGAGAAGCCGATCGACATCAAGGAGGCGCGACGCATCCTTGATGCGGATCACTTCGGGCTGGAGAAGATCAAGAGCCGGATCATCGAATATCTGGCGGTGCGCAAGCTTGCGCCGCAGGGCAAGGCCCCGATCCTCTGCTTCGTCGGCCCTCCCGGCGTCGGCAAGACCTCGCTCGGCCAGTCCATCGCACGCGCGATGGATCGCCCCTTCGTGCGCGTCAGCCTCGGCGGCGTACATGACGAGGCCGAGATCCGCGGCCACCGTCGCACCTATATCGGCGCGCTGCCCGGCAACATCATCCAGGGCATCCGCAAGGCGGGTGCGCGGAACTGCGTCATGATGCTGGACGAGATCGACAAGATGGGCCGGGGCGTTCAGGGCGACCCGTCGGCCGCGATGCTGGAGGTGCTCGACCCCGAGCAGAATGGAACGTTCCGGGACAACTATCTCGGCGTGCCCTTCGACCTCTCGCGCGTGGTGTTCATCGCGACCGCCAACATGCTGGACCAGATTCCGGGTCCGCTGCTGGACCGCATGGAGCTGATCAGCCTCGCCGGCTACACCGAGGACGAGAAGCTCGAGATCGCGCGGCGCTATCTGGTGCGGCGGCAGCTCGAAGCCAACGGACTGACGACCGACCAGGCCGAGATCGAGCCTGACGCGTTGAAGCTGATCGTCAAGGGCTACACCCGCGAAGCCGGCGTCCGCAACCTGGAGCGCGAGATCGGGAAGGTGTTCCGCCACGCTGCCGTGCAGGTCGCCGAGGGCACCGCCTCGAAGGTCGTGGTGAGTCCGAAGGACGTCTCCGCGGTGCTGGGACAGCCGCGCTTCGAAGGCGAGATCGCGCAGCGCACGAGCATTCCGGGCGTGGCCACCGGCCTTGCCTGGACGCCGGTCGGCGGCGACATCCTGTTCATCGAGGCCTCGCGCGTGCCCGGCCGCGGCGGCATGATCCTGACCGGCCAGCTCGGCGAGGTCATGCGCGAGAGCGTGCAGGCGGCACTGACACTGGTGAAGAGCAGGGCCTCGCAGCTCGGCATCGATCCGTCGCTGTTCGAGAAGAGCGACATCCACGTTCACGTCCCTGCGGGCGCAACCCCGAAGGACGGACCGAGCGCGGGCGTTGCGATGTTCACGGCGCTGACGTCGCTGCTGACCAATCGCACGGTGCGCAGCGACACCGCGATGACCGGCGAGATCTCGCTGCGTGGCCTGGTGCTGCCGGTCGGCGGCATCAAGGAGAAGGTGGTGGCTGCGGCCGCTGCCGGATTGAAGCGGGTGATGCTGCCGGCGCGCAACAAGCGGGACTACGACGACATCCCGCAGAGCGCGCGGGACAACCTCGAATTCATCTGGCTCGAACGTGTCGACGAAGCCATCGCGGCGGCGCTCGAGCCGGCCGAGGCCAAGGTCGAGGCGGCGGAGTAAGGCGATGGGCGGATTGCTGGAAGGAGTGAGGAAGTCGCGGAGAGCACGGCGCCTGCGCCAGTTGCTCGGCCGTGCGATCGACCGGGTGCGCGATGCGCTTGCGGTACCGGAGCCACGGCTTCAGCCGGTTCCGGTCCGGGTGAAGCGCCGCAGGAGATGATCCCCTCAGTCTCAGCCCCCGCAGTGCCCCAAGACAAAAGGCCCCCTCCTTCGAGGGGGCCTTTGCGTTATCAGGCCACGGCGTCCTTGGCAGCCTTGACCGGGCGGGCGCGGACGATCTTCCGGGCCGGCTTGGCCTTGAACATCATCTCTTCACCCGTGAACGGGTTGGTGCCCTTGCGCGCCTTGGTCGCGGGCTTCTTGATGACCACGAACTTGGCGAAGCCCGGCACCAGGAACAGGCCGTTCTTCTTCAGCTCCTTGTGGCCGACATCGGTCAGCGTCTCCATGACGCTCTTGACGTCGCGCTTGGAAAGCTCGGTGGCGGTCGCAATCTTTTCGATCAACTGCGATTTGGAAAGTTGGGTTGGCATCGTGTCTCCTCTGATTCGTTGCCGCTTGCATATTAGACCAACCGTTGAAGGCCTATAGCCTTCTGCACAGTTTTGTCGCGAATTTACGGGCTTTTTTGGCCCCCTGTGGCAAAAAACCCTGCTTTTTAGCTATTTCCAGAGCGGAAGGAGCTTCGAGCAGCGGTTTTTGGCTTGTTTCAAAGGCCCGCACGCCGCCTTGCTAAAGCTGATTCGATGCTTTCGACAAGCGACGACCGGCCTCTTTGCCGGAGGCCGGTCGCGATTCATGCTGGAAAACAAGGCTAGACGCGTTCGATGATGATGGCCGGCGCCATGCCGCCGGCGGCGCACATGGTCACCAGACCGCGCCTGAGATCACGCCTTTCGAGTTCGTCGAGCACGGTGCCGATCAGGATCGAGCCGGTCGCGCCGATGGGATGGCCGAGCGCGATCGAGCCGCCGTTGACGTTGACCTTGGCCCGGTCGAGCCTGAGATCGCGGATGTATTTTTCCGCGACCACCGCGAAGGCCTCGTTGATCTCGAACAGGTCGATGTCGTCGATGGTCAGCCCGGCCTTCGCCAGCACCTTGCGGGTGGCCGGCACCGGCGCGTTCAGCATCAGCGTCGGCGAGTCCCCCATATTGGCCATCGCCACCACGCGGGCGCGCGGCTTGAGGCCATGCGCCTTGGCATAAGCGGGCGAGGCGAGAAGGATCGCGGCGGCGCCATCGACGACACCGGAGGAATTGCCGGCGTGATGCATGAAGTCGATCTCGAGGTCGGGATATTTCTGCAGGATGAGACCGCGATAGGTCGTCCCCTTGTCGTCGAGCGCGTAGTCGGCGATCGCCGGGAACGCCGGCTTCAGCGCCGCAAGGCCCTCCATCGTGGTCTGCGGGCGCGGATATTCCTCGTGATCGAGCGCGAGAGTGCCGTCCTCGCGATGAACGGGCACTAGGCTCTTCTTGAAGTGGCCGTTCGCCATCGCATGGGCCGCACGCTTCTGGCTTTCCAGGCCCAGCGCATCGACATCCCCGCGCGAAATGCCTTCCAAGGTCGCGATCGCGTCGGCGCAGACGCCCTGATGCGACTGCGGATGACGCGCGCGCAGGCGCAGATTGCCGCTGTCCATCATCATCGGGCCGCCGCCGCGGCGTCCCTCCATCGACATCATCTCGCAGCCGCCGGCGATGACGAGATCCTCCGCGCCCGACATGACCGAGGCGGCCGCCATGTTGACGCTGGTGATGCCGGAGCCGCAGAAGCGGTCGAGCGTCACGGCGCTCGCGCGCACGTCGTAGCCGGCATCGAGTGCCGACATCCGCCCGAGATCGCCGCCCTGGGTCGCGACCTGCGCGCTGCAACCCCAGACGATGTCGTCGACATCGGCGGTGTCGATACCAGTGCGATCGGCGAGCGCGCGCAGCACGGTCGCTCCCAATTGCTGCGGATGAATTCCGGACAGCGCTCCCTTGCCGGCCTTGCCGACGCCCCGCGGCGTCCTGCAGGCATCGATGATCAGCGCGTCAGCCATTGGCGTTATCCTCTTCTTATGGAGTTGAAGGCGTTTTGAATCAGCGCAGGAGCGGAGTCAATGCGCGGCGCGCAGCCCCCTCCCCGCAAAAACTGAAAAACAACCCCATGCACAGTAGAAATCCAGGCATGCCGCATCTTTCGGTGCCGATTGACACGTCGGGCAAAACAGGCGCAACAAGGTATCATCGCGCCGCACGCTGGATTTTCCGCTGCACGTAAAATCGCGGTGGGAACGACCCGCTTACGCCTGTCGCGCTATGCCCCCGCCGCGTTCCTCGCGATCACGTTGCGGTAGAAGCTCGCGCTCAGTTTCGGCGTGCGGACCTGGGTGTCGAAATTGACGTGATAGAGCCCGAAGCGCTCGTTGAGCCCGTAGACCCATTCGAAATTATCCATCAGACTCCACAGGAAGTAGCCGCGCACCGGCACCCCCTCGGCGGTCGCGCGCTGGAGCTGCGCGAGGTAGTTGCGCAGATACATGATGCGGTCGGTGTCGTAGATCTTGCCGTCGGGCGTGACCTGGTCATCGCCGGACGCGCCGTTCTCGCTGATGTAGATCGCGTCCGTCTTCCAGATCCGCGATGCGAGCTTCGGCACCCAGTAGATCGTCTCCGGCCCGACGCGCAGCCAGTCCGAGTTCATGTGCGGGAAGGATTTCGGGATCGACAGCGGCGCGAAGCCGGCGCCTTGATCCGACGCGACGATGTAGTGCTGCGGCGCGTAGATGTTGAGGCCGAGGAAATCCACCGGCGATGAAATGATCTTGAGCTCGGCATCGGTGTATTTCGGCGCATCGCGACCTGCGAACGTCAGGAAGGCGTCGGTGTAGCGGCCCTCCATGATGACGTTGAGATAGCCGGCGTTCATCTCCCGCAGCGCGATTTCGGCGGCGCGGACATGCTCGGGCGCGTCGATCGCGGGAACGCAGGCGTCGATGTTCTCGGCCGGCCCGACTCGCGTGCCGCGCCGGCCGTGAGCCCGCACCGCCTGCACCGCGATGCCATGCGCGAGCGCGCTGTGGTGCCTGATCTGGTTGACTTCGGCCTGCGGCAGCGTGAGGCCCGGCGCGTCGATGCCGATGCCGTAACCGAAATAGACGAAGCGGCCGCTCTCGTTCAGCGTGAAGACGTTCTTGACGCGGTCGGTCAGCTTCGCGGCGACATAGGCCGCGTAGTCGCCAAAGATCTTGCAGGTCTCGGTCGAACGCCAGCCGCCGAAGCGGTCCTGGAGCGATTGGGGCAGATCCCAATGATAGAGGGTCAGCCACGGCTCGATGCCGTTCCTGAGTAACTCGTCGATCAGGCAATCGTAGAAATCGAGCCCTTTCGGATTGGGCTTGCCATCACCGTCCGGAAACACGCGGGGCCACGCGATCGAGAAGCGATAGGCCTTGCAGCCCAGTTCCCTGATGAGAGCGATATCGTCCTTGTACCGATGATAGTGCTCGTTGGCGCGGTCGCCGTTGGTGCCGTCCTCGATCTTGCCGGGGATGCGGGTGAAGGTATCCCATATCGAGGCCCCTCGCCCGTCCTCGCTGACCGCGCCCTCGACCTGATAGGACGACGTCGCCGTGCCCCAGACGAAGCCGGGCGGAAAACCACCCGCGCCCCGCGGCGCGCGCACCGACCGGGCGGCGTGGACCTCCAGGGGGCTTGCAATCCCCGCAGCGGACAATCCCGCGAGCTTCGCAAACCGGCGACGCGAGACCTTCTCCGACATTGATGCTTCTCCGCTATGAACTGTGGCGGCGCACAATGGCGGGTCACGGACGATTTGAGAAGCGGTGACGCCGGGGATTGCAGATGCAAAAACAAAGCGTGGCCGGCGCCATCCCGGCACCGGCGAGGACGGGTCCGCGTGTGAGGCCGGGGATCGCCGGCCTCACACGGCCAAACTCAGAATGTCACCCGTGCGCCCGCATAGAACGCGCGCGGCCTTGCCGGGCTGAGCGAGCGCGGGTCGGTAAAGCTGGCGCCGCCATTGGCGAAGTTCGGCAGCGCGGTGGTGTCGAAGAACGTGCCGTAGGTCGCGTAGCGGTTGTCCAGGACGTTATCGACCTTGCCATAGAGCTGGAGGTTCTTGGTGACCTGATAGGAGGTGTGGAGGTTGAACACGGCATAGGATGGCAGCTTCGGCGCCTGATTGGACTCGTCGCCGACATAATACTGGCTCGAGACCCACAGCGCGTCGCCCCCGACCTTCCAGGCGTCGGTCACGGCATATTCGATGCCCGCCTTGACGCGATGGCGCGGGACATTCGGAATCTGGTTGCCCGGCGAGATCTGGATGTTGCCGTCGCTATCGGCGAACGGGCTGTTCGAGCCGACCTGCAGCGCATCGAGGAAGCGCGCATCCACGAAGACGTAGCTCGCATGGAACTGAACCGCATTCGACTTCAGACTGACCTCGGCTTCGATGCCTTGCCGGCGCGTCGAACCGACGTTCTGGAAATAGCCGAAGCCCTGAAGACCGGGAATCGGGATCGCCAGGATATCGTCATAGTTGGTGGCACGGAAGCCGCCGAGCTTCCAGCCGAGCGAACCGATGTTCAATTCCTTGGTCCCGCGCAACCCGGCCTCGAAGGTCTTCGAGACGACCTGCTTCAGCGCCGGGTCCGAGACGAGAAACGCCGCGATGAGACATGGATTGTTCGGATCGGCGCAGCCGAGTTCGAGCGGCGTCGGTACGCGGTTGGCTTCGGAGTAGCCGGCATAGGCGGTCAGTTCGGGCGTGATCTTGTAGGTGCCCCCGACCACGGGATTGAAACGATCATAGGTGTGATCGCCGTTCAGCGCGGTCCCGAGCTGATCCTCCAACGTGACACGCGCGGCGTTGTACCGGCCGCCCGCCGTGATGGCGAGCGCGTCCGTCACGTTGAACGTATCGAGCGCATAGAGGCCCTGATACTGGTTGACGGTGCGCAGCGATACCGGGCCGATCGAGGTCGGATCGCCGGACTGCCCGAGAAAGATGCCGCTGCCTGAGACAACGTAGTTCTCGCCCATCGTGCCGAGTTCGGAGCTCGCGTCGAAATGCGTCACGCTGAGGTCGTAGCTGGCGCCGAGCACGAGACGGTTCTCATGACCGAACAACTGGTCGCTGTTGGTGGCCTGGCCGGAGATGCCGAACGTCGTCGACCGCGTCGTGGTGCGATCGATCTCGCCGAGCACCGCTCCCGACGGGAAGGGATTGGCAAGCTGAGCGCCGTTCAGGCCGTAAGCCGGCGTCGTATCGTCGCCGAAGCACAGGAATCCGGCCGGCGCGCTGCACGGCTGCGCATCGGTCGGGTTGCCGTCCTGGGTCTTCTGGTTGAAGCCGCGCACATGGGCCGTGCCCTCGAAGGTCCAGGTCGGGGTGGCCTCGACCTTTCCGGTCAGGTTGATGTAGCCGATCTTGTTCGCGTTGGTCTGTGGCGTGGTGTAGGACGCGCCCCAATATTGTTGAAGCAGCTCGACCGGAACGGTGCTCGGCCCGGCAAGGTAATTGTCGGCCACGCCCATGTTGACGTGGAATTCGCTGCCCTCGAAGCGATAGCCGACATCGCCGTAGAAGCGGCGGATGTCGGAAGACGAGAAATTGCGGAAGCCGTCGTCATGCGCGCCTTCGAGTGCGCCATAGACCGCCCAGTTGTTGTCGATGCGCTTGCCCCATTGCGCCGATCCCTGGATGCGGCCGAACGAGCCGCCCATGATGTCGATCTCGGCGCCCTGATAGGTGAAGCCGTCCTTCATCTGCAGATTGACCGCGCCGCCGAGCGCGTTGAGGCCGAAGGCCGGGTTGTTGGTGACGATGGTGGCCGAGCGGATCGCCGCGGTTGGGATCGCGTCCCAGTTCACGGCATCGGAGAAGGCTTCGTTGATCCGCACGCCGTTCTGGTAGACGGCGAGCCCCTGCGGCGTACCGACCAGGGGCGAAGCGACATAGCCGCGAAACTCGATGTTGGGCTGGAACGGATTGCCGGTGACCTCGCTGAGATTGACGCCGGGCACGTATTGCTGGAGCGCATCGCCGATGTTCAACGATCCCGTGCGCTTGATCTGGGTCGGATCGACCGCGTTGACGCTGGCCGGGATCTTGTCGACATCGATGCTGCCCGAGGCGCCGGGCGACGTCGGATAGACGTAGAGCCTGGTCTGAGGTTTGGCGGGAGCCGCGGTTCGTGCGGGCGCAGCCCGTGTCGGCGCGCGGCGCGCGGCCGGCTGAGGTGCCACCACTTCGACCGGCGGCAGATTTTGAACATTTGTCTCCTCGTCCTGTGCGGCTACCGCTTCAGTCGAGGCAAACATTCCCGCGGAAATTGAAAAGATGATGAGGCCACGAACACTCATGCCTGCCGTCTCCACCCGCTTTCCCGGCTAACTTCTGTCCCCGCCGGTTTGAGCGAACGATACAGGCCATCGGCCAAAACGGACCAGCCGTAAAAGGTCGGCCCCATCCAGGGCGTTAATTCCCGACCATATCGGGAATTATTCCCGATTTTCAGCCGAGGCGGCGGTTCGGCGGGACCTGCCCGGGAACTATTCCCGGCTCTCGCGAGACTTTATGCCCAACCGGACGAACGACCTCTGTGCAATCCTTGGTGCCGACTTCGCGAATATCGCAAGTCATTCATCCGTAAGACTCACCCCGCCTCCTCGGCGGGGTGCTTTTACGGCAAGCAAGAACAGGGGAGGACATGATGGCTCATTCACGGTGGGCTCGTTTTTCCAATCGGTCCGCGCTGAAACCGCGACAAACGCCGGGAGCCCGGAGCAGCCTCGCCATCGGCCTTGGTATCGGTCTCGGTATCAGCCTTGGCATCGGCTCATCGCTGACGGCGGCCTCGGCGCAGGATGCATCGAAAAGCCCGACGCCGGAGCGCATCAAGGCGGCCATCTCCCAGGTCGACAGCAGCTACATCAAAGCCAACACGGCAACCTCCAACAACTGGCCGACGATCGGCCTAGACTACGCGGAAACGCGCTTCTCGAAGCTCAACCAGATCACCAGCGACAACGTGAAGGGACTGGGTCTGGTCTGGACCTACAACCTCGAATCCTCTCGCGGCGTCGAGGCCACGCCCGTCGTCGTCGACGGCATCATGTACCAGAGCGCATCGTGGAGCGTCGTGCATGCGATCGATGCGCGCACCGGCAAGCGCATCTGGACCTTCGACCCCGAGGTCAATCGCGAGCTCGGCTACAAGGGTTGTTGCGACACTGTCAATCGCGGCGTCGCGCTCTACAAGGGCAAGGTCTTCGTTGCGAGCTATGACGGCCGCCTGTTCGCGCTCGACGCGGCGACCGGCAAGAAGGTCTGGGAAAAGGACACCCTGATCGACCACGAGCACTCCTACACGATCACCGGCGCGCCGCGTGTCTTCAACGGCAAGGTGGTGATCGGACAGGGCGGCGCCGAGTACGGCGCGCGCGGCTACATCACGGCCTATGATTCCGAGAGCGGCAACCAGCTCTGGCGCTGGTTCACCGTGCCCGGCGATCCGTCGAAACCGTTCGAGGACGAGTCGATGGAGAAGGCGGCCAAGACCTGGGATCCCGCCGGCAAGTACTGGCTCAATGGCGGCGGCGGTACGCCGTGGGACACCATCACCTTCGATCCGGATCTCAACCTGGTCTATGTCGGCACGGGTAACGGTGCGCCCTGGAACAGAAAGGTGCGCAGCCCCTCCGGCGGCGACAACCTCTACCTCGCCTCGATCGTGGCGCTGAACGCCGACACCGGAAAATATGCCTGGCACTATCAGGAAACGCCCGGCGACAACTGGGACTACACCTCCACCCAGCCGATGATCCTGGCCGACATCACGATCGACGGCGCGCCGCGCAAGGTCATCCTGCACGCGCCGAAGAACGGCTTCTTCTTCGTGATCGACCGGACCAACGGCAAGTTCATCTCGGCGAAGAACTTCGTCGATGTGAACTGGGCGACCGGATATGACGCCAACGGCAGGCCGATGGAGATCCCGGCCGCGCGCGGCGACGAGCCCTATGACTCGATCCCCGGTCCCTATGGTGCTCACAACTGGCATCCGATGTCGTTCAACCCGCAAACCGGGCTTGCCTATCTGCCGGCGCAGAACGTGCCGTTGAACCTGATGCCGGAAAAGACCTTCCAGCAGAACGCCGCGACGCCGGGCAAGTTCGGCGGCACGACCGGCTGGAACGTCGGATTCGTGCTCAACGGGACACCGCCGAAGAGCCTCCCGTTCGGGCGGCTGCTGGCCTGGGATCCGGTCGCGCAGAAGGAGGTCTGGCGCGTCGAATATGCCTCGCCTTGGAACGGCGGCACGCTGACCACCGCGGGCAACCTCGTGTTCCAGGGTACAGCCGACGGACGCTTCGTTGCCTATGACGCCAAGACGGGCAAGACGTTGTGGGAGACGCCGACCGGGACAGGCGTGGTCGCGGCAGCATCGACCTACATGATCGATGACGTCCAATACGTCTCGATCGCCGTGGGCTGGGGCGGCGTCTACGGCATCGCGCAGCGCGCAACCGAGCGGCAGAACCCCGGAACGGTCTACACCTTCGCACTCAACGGCAAGGCTGCCTTGCCGGAGTTCGTCAAGTACCAGACCGAGGGCCTGCTCAAGGGCGTGAAATACGATCCCGCTGATGTGCCGGAGGGCACGGCGCTCTATGTCGCGGCCTGCGCCACCTGCCATGGTGTGCCCGGCGTCGACAAGGGCGGCAACGTCCGCAATCTCGGTTACGTGCCGACGGAAGAGATCGCGAACCTGAAGGACATCGTGTTCAAGGGTCCGTTCCGCGACAGGGGCATGCCGGATTTCACCGGCAAGCTGACCGAGCAGGACGTCGTGAAGATCCAGGCCTTCATCCAGGGCACCGCCGACGCGATCCGGCCGAAATGACAAGACAAGCGCGGCTGCGGCACCGGTCGTGCCGCAGCCGACGCGTTCAACCACGGCCCAACGCATGATTTCACATCATTGAAATGCAGGTTATCCAGAGGACCCCATTGAGTTCGATACTCGTCGTTGACGACCACCCCATCATCGCGGAAGCCTGCCGTGTCGTGCTTGGAGATGTCGAGGACATCGTGGCGGCGCGCGACGTGAGGCGCGGATATGAAGCGTTCCAGGAGCACCAGCCGGGCGTGGTCATTCTCGATCTGACGTTCCCCGGAGAAGCGCTCGGCGGCGTCGACCTGCTGCACCGGATTTCCTCGGACGCGCCGCTGGCGCGCATTCTGGTCTTCAGCATGCACGCCGATGCCAACATCGTCGTTTCGGCGATCAAGGCCGGGGCCATCGGCTATCTGCTGAAGGACTCGTCGCCGGACGAACTTCCGAAAGCGGTGCGCCAGGTTCGGTCGGGACATCGTTATGTCGATGACCGCATCGACCTGCGCGGCGTGCACCTTCCCGACATGACGGAAGCCCGCCCCGCCGCGGTCCTGACGCCCCGCGAAAAGCAGGCGCTCGGCCTGCTCGGGGAAGGTCACTCGGAACCTGCGATTGCCGAAGGGCTGGGAATCACACCGCGGGCCGTCGCCCGGCTGATCAAGCGCGCGAGACTCAAGCTCGGCATCCGCCGCACCAGCGACCTGCTGCGTCGTGCACGCGAATTGGCGGACGAGGACGAAAGCCACAATCGGCGCACCAATTGATGCGTCGCTGAGCCCATCGCCCGAAATCGCTCCCGGCCTTCCGACCTATTGCAGCAGTTGAAGCAGTGCGCGGCCGGCGGGCGATCTCAACTCGTTGGCGTCAAGGGTCCCGTCATGGTCCTGATCGGCCGCCTTGAACCGCTGCTCGACCACCGCGAGATACTCGTTCACCGTCAACGTCCCATCATGATCGGGATCGGCCGCAGCGATCTCCCGCGCATTCAGCCTGCCGCGCAACTCGCGCAAATCCAGCGTGCCGTCATGATCCGGATCGAGCCTTGCGAAGAAGGTGGTGGCGGCCTTCCTCACCTCGATATGATCGAGGGTGCCATCATTGTCCGTATCGAATGTCCTGACCGAGCTCTCGCGCGGGGCCGCCGAGGCAGGTCCCGACAACAACGATGCGGCCAGAGTCAGAACGAGCCATCGGCCGAACATTCGAATCCTCCCGGCATGAGGCGAGCCGCGATCAAGACACGGCCGTTGGAATCAGGGCCTCGACGGTCACGCCGCCTTTGTCCGAGGCAACGTTGAGCGTGCCGCCCAGCGCCAGGATCCGCTCCCGCATGCCGACGAGACCGAAGCCGAGCTTCTGGCCCGCCTCCATGCCGCGGCCATTGTCGCTGACCCGCACACGGGCACAGGCACGGCCGTCGCGTCCGGACTGCTCGACCGGTTCGATGACGACATTGACCGAAGTCGCCCCGGCATGACGGAATACGTTGGTGAGCGCCTCTTGCACGATACGGTAGATGGTGAGATCGGCGGTCTCGCCGGTCGGCCCGAGCGCGGGCGAGATCGTGGTCTTGATCGCGACGTCGGGATGCGATTCCCGCCACAACCGCGACAGCGATTCGAGCGCCTGGCGCAGGCCGAGCTCGGCGAGGCCCACCGGCCGGAGCCGCTCCAGCACGCGGCGATTGAACTGCTGAAGCGCATTGATCTGCTCGAGCATCGCGCTGCCATGCTTGCGCACGGAGTCCGCGCCCGGCGATTGCGCGTCCACGACCTTCGTCAGCGCGCTCGCATGCGCGCGCAGCGAAAACAGATACGGCCCGAACTCGTCATGCAGCTCGCGCGCGATCTCCTTGCGCTCGACGTCCTGGAGCGACACCGCGCGCTCGGCGAGACGCCGCTTGTCCTCGACCGCCTCGCCCAGCGTCGAGGCCAGATGATTGAGCTTGGTGCAGATGGCCGCGAGCTCGGGCGCGCCGCCGGGCGTCACGCGTGCATCGTAACGGCCGCCTTCGAGCTCGGCCATCACTTGCGCCAGGGACTGCAGCGGCCGGAGCGCACGGCCGACCACGCTCATCGTGACGAGGAACAGCGCCAGCGCGATGGCGGAGCCGACCTCGAGCTGGGTCACGATGGCATCCCATATCTCGGCGATCTCGTCGTTGGGATGCGCGGTGATCACGAGCGAGCCGGGCTTGCCGTGGACCGAAACGGGCACGCTCACCGACGTCTGCTCGGGATGAACCAGACTGACGAACCAGGCCGGCGGTCCCGGCGCCTCCTCGTCGAGATCAGTCCGCGGCGGCGTCAGCGGGTTCCCGGCGGCGTCAGCCAGCGCGATGCTGACATGGCGCAGGCGGCTGAGATCGCGCGCGATCTGGTTCAGCCTTGCGTCCGGATCCGGCGCCTCGTTCAGATCCGCCACGATCATCTCGATGAACTCGCGCGCGAGCCGGATCACGCTCTGGTCCTCGGCCTGGACACGCGGCCCCGCCTCCGCGACCTGACGGCCGATATTGACGGCAAGACCCAGCGCAAGCAGCAGCGCCAGCAGCAGATTGATGCGTCCACGCAGGGATAGGTTTTGCCACATTGCTCTAGCCCGATGCCCGCCAAGGTTTGCCCGTGACCGTCCGACAACGTTGACAGACCCGAAGCGCCCGATATCTAATCGGAAGCGTACAGCAATCCCGGCCGGGTTGCATGACCCGACGTGGGACGCGCCGCTCGCGCGTGTTTCCCCTGTTCGGCATCATGCGCCGCAAAACAGACTGGTGATGCTGCGGGGAACGCCTATGCGCATTCTGATCGTCGACGATCATCCTATCGTCGCCTCCGGCTGCCGCGCCGTGCTGGCCGATGAGGGCGATATCGACATCCTGGAAGCCGCCGACGCCGAAAGCGGCGAGTGCGTCTTCATCGTGGAACGCCCCGACCTCTGCGTGATCGACATCAACCTGCCCACCGTCTCCGGCTTCGAACTCGCCCGCCGCATCCTCGATCGCGCGCCCGAGGCGCGCATCATCATGTTCAGCATGAACGACGACCCCGCCTTCGCGGCGCGCGCGATCGAATGCGGCGCCAGGGGCTACGTCTCCAAGACCGGCGATCCCGACGATCTCGTCCAGGCGATCCGCGCGGTCGGCAAGGGCGAAACCTACCTGCCGAGCGCGATCGCACGCAGCATCGCCTTTGCGGGTCCCTCGCTGGCGCAAAACCCGCTGGCGAAGCTGAACGCCCGCGAGATGGAGATCCTGAGACTGCTCAGCGCCGGCAAGAGCCTGTCGGAGATCGCCTGGCTGGTGCAATCGTCGTACAAAACGGTCGCCAACACCTCCTCGATCATGCGACAGAAGCTCGGCGTGAAGACCTCGGTCGAGCTGGTGCGGCTCGCGATCGACAGCGGCGTGGCCTGACCGCGCGCAACGGCCGCCACGACTTCGGTCACACAAGCGTTGCAATCCTGATGTGGTTGAATGCCACGGAGCAATTGGCATGACGATTCAGACTGTCTCGACGAACGAATCCCATGGCGGCGTGCAGGGCGTGTATCGCCACGCCAGCCGGGCGACCGGAACCGACATGGTGTTCTCGGTCTACGTTCCGCCGCATGCGGATGGCGCCACGCTGCCGGTGGTGTGGTATCTCTCCGGCCTCACCTGCACGCATGCCAACGTCACCGAGAAGGGTGAATTCCGCCGCGCCTGCGCCGAGCGCGGCCTCATTTTCGTCGCGCCCGACACCAGTCCGCGCGGTGCCGACGTGCCGGGCGATCCCAACAATGCCTATGATTTCGGTCTCGGTGCTGGCTTCTATGTCGACGCGACACAGGCGCCGTTCGCGCGCAACTACCGCATGTGGAGCTATGTCACCGACGAGTTGCCCAAACTAGTGGCAGAGAATTTTCCGGTCGATGCCAGGCGCCAATCGGTGATGGGCCATTCGATGGGCGGCCACGGCGCATTGACGGTGGCGCTGCGCAATCCGCATCGCTATCGCGCCGCGAGCGCCTTCGCGCCGATCGTCGCTCCCTCGCAGGTGCCCTGGGGCATCAAGGCGCTGACCGGCTATCTCGGGCCCGACAGGGAAGCCTGGCGCAGCCACGACACGGTGGCGCTGATCGAGGACGGCGCGAAATTCGCCGGTTTCCTGGTCGATTATGGCGATGCCGACAATTTCCTGAAGGAACAGCTCAAGCCGGATCTGCTGCAGGCCGCCTGCGCCAAGGCGAACATCCCGCTGACGCTGCGGCGGCAGCCGGGATACGATCACAGCTACTATTTCATCTCGACCTTCATGACCGACCACCTGCACTGGCATGCGGAACGGCTGACGGCGTAAGCCGCCGTTTGCCGTCCTCTTTCCGGCGGAAGAGCCGCGCGCGCGGGCTTTCCGGCTGACGGTGGCGCAGCGCGGTCTGCCGCTGCGGCCGGCCTCGCGCCTTGTCTCAATTCGGGCACCGCACCTCGTGGCCGGCCTGCCGTCGGGAAATCAGGACAGCAATGCTGTCCTCTCTCGCCACTGAAATCGTTCAGCATTCGCCGGCCGACTAGTCGGAATGTGCTAGGCCCGCTGCCGCATTTGCGCTCCAAAATCGTGATAGTTTTACGACTTTCGGAGTAATCGTCGTGCGTAAGCCTGCCGTTTTCATCTCCGGATCGTCGATCGCCTTGGCGATCCTGCCCCTGTTGCCGTCTCCGGCGCTGGCCGCGGCGGAACGGATCGGGCTTGCCGTCATCGTCCGGAACGACGTCTCCCAGATCGAACCCGCGACGTCCAAGATCCTGAAGGGCGACGACGTCATCCGCGACGAGGTCGTGCAGACATCCGCCGACAGCAATGCCAAATTCGTGCTCAAGGACAGCACGAACCTGATGCTGGGCCCCAATTCCAAGATGAAGCTCGACCGTGCGGTGTTCTCCGATCAGCAGGGCGTCGGCGATATCGCGATCAAGCTCACGCTTGGCTCGTTCCGCTTCATCACGGGAATGTCGGCCAAGGAATCCTACGCCATCACGACGCCACTCGCGACCCTCGGTGTCCGGGGCACGATCCTCGACTTCCACCTCGAACTGCTCAAGAACACGGTCGTCCTGAAGGAGGGCGCCTCGCGCGTCTGTGCCGGCGGCAATTGCGTCGAGCTGGCGAAGGTCGGCGATGCGGCCGTCATCACGGCGAACGGGAGCCGCATCAACATCGAGCTTCAGCCGTCGTCGACATGGTCGTTCGACTCCGCATGCAACGGCATGTGCAGTCCGATGAGCTTTGCCCAGGCGGAAGATTCCCTGACCACTGGCAGCATTGGAGGAGCCGGCGGCGGAGGAGGTGGTGGCGGCGGCCCCACTTCACCGTCCAGCGGTCCTCTCGGCAGCAACTCCGGAATAACCCCGGCCCTCACGACGTCTTCCCCCGGCACGGGAGGAACGGCGCAGACCCCGCTTCTTCTCGGCTCCTCGGGCAGCGCCACCGCGTTCAGCGTCTCGCCGCACTAGAACGCCTTCCATCCCGACGAAATCGGAGCAGCAACGTCACGGCGCGGAGCCGTGGCGATCACGGCTTGCCGTAATTGGGAGCCAGCAAGCGGTTGCGGATCAGATAGCTCATCGTGCGCGACCAGGATTCGTCGGTGTTGCCGCGCATGTCCGCGCTGGCGACCGTGATCATCTTGCCGGTGTGCACGTCGCGCAGGTAGATGTTGAGATTGATGATCAGGTTCGAGACCTTCTGCACCAGCCCCGTGATCTCGAGATCCGCGCCCAGCTGCCCCGCCAATTCGAGATCGCAGCCGCCGCAGGCCTGCAGATTGCTGTGATGAGCGGCATCGCGGACCGGCGCGATGTCGAGCACCTGGAACCGGCCCGACTGCGTCAGTTCCGTTCGCAGCTGCTCGGTGATGCGATCGAGCCGCGCCAGCTCCGGCTTCGAGCCGTAGAATTCGCCGGGCAGGCTGGTGTCCATCAATTCGAAATCGAATACCGCGAGCCTGGGCGGATCGGCGAACGCAATCGTCGCCGTCAACAGCAAAACGACGATCGAGAGCGGCGCTCGCATGATCGTGATTCCAGCTCTTCACGTTGCAACCGCGAAATGCGGGGTTGCAAGCCCGGCCAAATCGGTCATGCTCAACAGAGACAATTCTCCACCGGCGGTCAAGCCGGGGAGGTTCTACGGAGGAAACATGATCCGGTGGTTGCTCGGCCTGATCGGCCTGAGCCTTGCGGCGACGCAAGCGCTCGCGGCCGACCCCGTCGAGATCGGCATCGGCTATCTCCGCCTCGCCGCCATCAGATCGACCCTGTCGCTGGTCGAGCAGCCCGCGGAGAACGACGGCACCGCCGGCGCGAAGCTCGCGATCGAGGACAACAACACCACCGGAAAATTCCTCAACCAGCACTTCACGCTGGAGGAGCGCCGCCTCAAGAACGGCGAGGATGCGGTCGAGGCCGCGACCGCGCTCGCCGCACACAACGGCTTCATCATCGCCGACCTGCCGGCCGATGCGCTCCTGAAGGTCGCCGACGCCCTGCGCGATCGCGGCACGCTGCTGTTCAATGCGGGCGCGATCGACGAGCGGCTGCGCGAGGCCGACTGCCGCGCCAACGTCATCCACACCGCGCCGACACGGTCGATGCTGGCCGATGCGATCGGGCAGTATCTGGTGTGGAAACAGTGGAAGCGATGGCTGCTGGTGGTCGGCTCGCACGACGAGGACAAGCTCTATGCCGACGCGCTGCGTCGTGCCGCGACGCGCTTCGGCGCCAAGATTGTGCAGGAACGCACCTTCGAGGACACCGGCGGCGCGCGCCGCACCGACAGCGGCATCACGCTGATCCAGCGCCAGATGCCGGTGTTCACGCAACAAGCTCCCGCCTACGACGTGCTGGTGGCCGCCGACGAGAGCGAGGTGTTCGCCGCCTACCTGCCCTATCGCACCTGGGATCCGCGCCCCGTCGCCGGCTCGGCCGGCCTCGTCCCGCGAAGCTGGGACGGGGCGCAGGACCAGTGGGGCGCGACCCAGATGCAGAGCCGCTTCATGAGACTGAACGCGCGCCGGATGACGCCGCTCGACATGCAGGCCTGGACCGCGGTGCGCATGATCGGCGAAGCCACCTCGCGCACCAATTCCGGCGACGTGAAGAAGGTCGTCGATTTCATCAAGGGACCGGATTTCTCGGTCGCCGCCTTCAAGGGCACGCGCCTCACCGTGCGCGACTGGAACCTGCAGCTTCGCCAGCCGGTCCTGCTGGCCGATGGCCGCATGGTGGTTTCGGTGTCGCCGCAGGAAGGCTTCCTGCACCAGGTCTCGGAGCTCGACACGCTCGGCTATGACCGCCCGGAGAGCAAATGCAAGCTGAAGTGAGGACGATGATGTCGCGCATCTGGCGTGTGGGGCTGCTGTCCGGGTTGGCGCTCGCGGCCACGCCGGCGCACGCCTACATCGCCTATGTCTCGAACGAGAAGAGTAACACCGTCTCGGTGATCGACACCGATAGCTGGACGGTGACCGGCACCGTCAAGGTCGGCCAGCGCCCGCGCGGCATCGAGTTCACGCGCGACGGCAAGTTCGTCATGGTCGCGGTCGGCGACGACGACACCATCCAAATGATCGACGCCAAGACGCAGACCATCGTGGATACCCTGCCGTCCGGTCCCGACCCGGAGCTGTTCACCCAGGATGCGGCCGGCAAGACGCTCTATGTCGCCAACGAGAACGACAACACGGTGACCGTGATCGATCTGGAGAAGCGCACCCGGCTCGGCGACATCCAGGTCGGCGTCGAGCCGGAAGGCATGACCATCAGCCCCGACGGCAAGACGCTGATCAACACGTCGGAAACGACCAACATGGCGCATTTCATCGACACGGCCTCGCGCCAGATCGTCGCCAACGTGCTGGTCGACGCGCGGCCGCGCTTTGCCGAATTCAAGCACGACAGCTCGGAACTATGGGTATCCTCCGAAATCGGCGGCACGGTCTCGATCATCGATCCCGGGAAGCATGAGGTCATCGGCAAGGTCAATTTCGAGATTCCCGGCCTGCGCCGCGAGGCGATCCAGCCGGTCGGCATCGGCATGACCAAGGACGACAAGATCGCCTTCGTCGCGCTCGGCCCCGCCAACCGTGTCGCTGTGGTCGATGCCGCTACGCGCAAGGTGGCGAAATATCTGCTGGTCGGCCAGCGCGTCTGGCACATGGCATTCACGCCCGACGAAAAATACCTGCTCACCACCAACGGCGTCTCCAACGACGTCTCGGTGATCGACGTCGCCGCGCAGAAGGTGATCAAGACCATCCAGGTAGGCGAACTGCCCTGGGGCATCACGATCGCGCCATGACCAGCCCAGCCTCCATCGCAGAACAGCGCGAGACAACGAGGCCCGATCCCGCCGCCGTGCCGGCGCTGTCGATCGACGGCATCAGCCATGCCTACGGCCAACGCCGCGCGTTGATCGACGTCTCCTTCAACGTTCCGCCTGCGAGCTTCACCGCCCTGCTCGGCCTCAACGGCGCCGGCAAGAGCACGCTGTTCTCGCTGATCACGCGCCTGTTCGGCATCCAGTCCGGGCGCGTCGGCATTTTCGGCCACGACATCAGCCGCAATCCGGGCGAGGCATTGCGATTGCTGGGCGTCGTCTTCCAGCCGCGCACGCTCGATCTCGACCTGTCGCTGACGCAGAACCTGCTCTACCACGCCGCGCTACACGGCATCGGCCGGCGCGATGCCGCCGCGCGCAGCGCGGAGCTGCTCGCCCGCATCGGTCTCGCCGACCGCGCCGGCAACAAGGTGCGCGATCTCTCCGGCGGGCAGATGCGGCGGCTCGAGATCGCGCGCGCGCTGCTGCACCGGCCGCGCCTGTTGCTGCTGGACGAACCGACCGTCGGCCTCGACGTCAAGGCACGCGCGGACATCATCAGCCATGTCCGCCAACTCGTGACGGACCAGGGCATCGGCGTGCTGTGGGCCACGCACCTGTTCGACGAGGTGACGGCGGGCGACGATCTCGTGGTGTTGCACCAGGGCAAGGTGCTGGCGCAGGGACCCGTCAGCCGCGTGATCGCGGAGGCCGGGGCGCAGGACGTCAACACCGCCTTCATGCGCTTGACCGGTGCGCAGACCATGCCGGGAGGCGGCGCATGAGCAGCATCACGGTCAAGGATATCCCGCGCGGCTTCTCGCTCGCCGAATACACGACCTGCCTCACCGGCATCGTCTGGCGCGAAGGCCTGCGCTTCCTGCATCAGCGCGAACGCTTTGTCTCCGCGCTGGTGCGTCCGCTGGTGTGGCTGTTCATCTTCGCGGCCGGCTTCCGTCAGGTGCTCGGCATCTCGATCATCCCGCCTTACGAGACCTACATTCTCTACGAGGTCTTCATCGCGCCCGGACTGATGGCGATGATCCAGCTCTTCAACGGCATGCAGTCCTCGCTCTCGATGGTGTATGACCGCGAGATGGGCAACATGCGCACGCTGCTCGTCAGCCCGCTGCCGCGCTGGTTCCTGCTGTTCTGCAAGCTGCTCGCAGGGACCGCCGTGTCACTGCTGCAAGTCTATACGTTCCTCGTGATCGCCTGGTTCTGGGATATCACCCCTCCTCCGATCGGCTACCTCACCGTGCTGCCGGCGCTGATCCTGTCCGGGTTGATGCTGGGCTCGCTCGGCATGCTGATCTCTTCCGGCATCAAGCAGCTCGAGAATTTCGCCGGCGTGATGAACTTCGTGATCTTCCCGATGTTCTTCGCCTCTTCCGCGCTTTACCCGCTCTGGCGGGTCCAGGAGGGCAGCCCCTATCTCTACTATGTGTGCCAGGCCAACCCGTTCACCCACGCGGTGGAACTGATCCGTTTCGCACTCTACGGACAGATCAACTGGGCCTCGCTGGCGGTGGTCGCGGGCTGCACAATCGTGTTCATGATCGGCGCGATCTATGCCTATGATCCATCGCGCGGGCTGGCACGCCGCGGGCCCGCGGGAGGCGAAGGATGAGATCGGGACTCTCGACCGTGGCTGCTCTGGTGCTTGCGCTGTCGGGCGCAGCCGCGCACGCGGCCGATCCGCGCTATCCCGACTGGCCCTGCGCACAAGCAAAGGTGCCGGATATCTCGCTCGCGGCGGTCTGGGCTGGCCCCGCGCTCGACGATGCCGAGACCAGATGGAAAGACGATACCAAAGTCAGCGCTCTGGTCTCGAAACTGTCGGCGCGCAAGATCCCTCTGGACGAAGCCGAGAAATCGGTGAAGGAGTTTCTGGCCGGCTCCGCATCCGACAAGACCGCGAACGCGAAGCTGTTGTTCGCAGGCCTGTTCGACACGCTCAACGGGCAGCGTTCCCAGGTCATGAACGGGCTCGAACGCGTCAGCCGCAAGCAGCGCGACGCCGCCGACAGGATCCGCGAGGAGACGATCCAGCTCCAGGCACTGCAGGACGCAACGCCGCGCGACGATGCGAAAGTCGAAGCGCTCAGCAACCAGTTGGTCTGGGAGACCCGGATCTTCGAGGACCGCCGCAAGGTGGTGCGCTTCGTCTGCGAGGTCCCGACCTCGATCGACCAGCGCCTGTTCGCGCTCGGCCGCGTCATCCAGCAGGAACTCGAATAGAGCGTCAGTGTCGCTGACCGCCTTGGGAAAGGTTCCCGATTTTCCGGCCCAAACGTTAACCTTTGACGCGATATCTGCCGGAACCAAATCGATCCGCGATGTCTTGTCGACATGAACCCGAGACGTGGGAGGCTACGATGGGAACAGGACGATTCATCCTCGCGGGCGCTGCCGCCCTCGGCGTGCTCGCATCCAGCGCATTCGCCGCTGACGATATGACAGGCATGGTGACGCGGATCGATCGGCTCAACAACACGATCTCGATCCAGCAAATGCAGAAGGGAACGGTCGGCAACGCAGGCGGCGCCGGAGCGCTCCAGGAGTACAAGACGAAGGACGCCGCGATGCTCGACGCCGTCCATGCCGGCGACAGGGTGACCTACTCCGCGACCGACACCGATGGCACAGGCACGCTGACCAAGCTGGAAAAGCAGTAGTCGAGGCTTTCCAGGCTCGCCTTGCGCGGAGCGTCGTGAGCGCGAATAAGTTTCCGGCGCTTCACTCCTGCGCGGGACGCGTCTCCGGCTGTGCTTCGTCCGTGGGAAGCTTCTCGTGCTCCCAGCCGTCAGTGCCTTCGGGATACCAAGCCACGTTCGCGTAGCCCTCGGCCAGCGCACGCTTCGCCGCGTTCCACGACATCCAGCAATCGGCCAGGCAATAAATCACCAGCAGCGCAGCCTTGTCGCCGTGAGATGCGCGCATGAGGCCGCGACGGAAATAGTCATCCATGGCCGGCGGCAGCACACCGTAGCCGGTATCCGGCAGCCAGATGCTGCCGGGAATGTTCCGGCGCGGCATGTCGCGCCAGACTGTCCCTTCCGGAAGATTCTTCGGCTTCGGCGGGCGCGGCAGCACGTCGACGAAGACCCCGCTCTTCTCACGCCAGATTGCTTCCGCCTCGGCCGTCGTGAGCACGCGTGCGCCTTTCAGCGTCGCGGGCACCGGCGCACGATAATTGTCGGTTCGAAAGCCTTCGGGCTCGAACGGCTCCTGTTGCTGCGCCGACGCCGGAGCCGCCAGCATCACGGCGACGAGCGCAACGGCAACGCGCCACCTCATGGCGCCTTCTTGGCCGTCTCCGCGCCGAGCGGCCGGTCGTTCTCGTCGAGCAGGGGCACGCCGAAATCGAACAGGATCTTGTTGATCTCGCCCTGGTTCTCCTGGATCAGCTTGTTGAGCTGACGCTTCCAGTTCTGGTCGGCGGGACGAACGCCCATTCCGATGCGATAGACCAGCTTCGGCCCCGTCGTCTCCCTGACGAGCGGCGTGACGTGCAGCGAGGCTCCGGCTTTCTTCGCGTAGAACCCGGCCATCGGCCCCCACAACACGCCGGCGTCGATCTTGCCGGCGGCGAGATCGCCCACCATCGCCTGCGCGGAATTGTCGAACCGGGTGTCGATCATCAACGGATAGGGCTTGGCATCACCCATCAGGCCGGCCACGGCCATGTTGGTTGCCGGCGGCGTGCCGGCGACGACGCCGACATGTTTGCCTTTGAGCCGCGCATCCTCGAGCGTATCGACATCCTCGAGCCCGCCGCCGGCTTTCGCAATCAACGCGTAAGTCGTGCGGTAATAGGGATTGGTGCCCTGCACGAGGTCATCGCCTTGCGGAAACCCCATGATGACGTCGCAGCGGTGCGCGCCGAGCGTCATGCGCACGAAGCCCGTGGCTTGGGGAAAGTACACGTAGTCGAGCTTCTTCTGGAGCTTCTCCGCGAACAACTCGGCCAGCTTGTTCTCGAATCCCTCTCCTTTTTCGTTCGAGAACGGCAGGTTGCGCGGATCGGCGCAGACGCGCAGGACCTTCGGATCGACCAGCTCGAAGGAGAGATCGCCGCTCTCGCTCGTCTGCGCCGTGGCGAAGTCGCCAAGCGCGCCAGAGGCAACCACCAGGAACGGCAACCACCACCAGCGACGATGTCGTCCGGCCTCCGTCATCGCGCTTCCTCCTGGTTTTGTCCAAATGCTATTCATGCAACGCTCGTCGCGCCATGTTTCGCCGAACTTCGCATCGGCACGTCTTGTTGCAGTGCAATAGCGCGTTGTTGAGGAACTGAGGCGGGAAGATGGCTCATATCGCTTCAATGATCGCGGTCGTTGCCCTGTTGGGAGCATCGACGCTAGCACGCGCTGAACCGGCTGAATTGCCTGTGAGCGAAGTCGCGCCAGGAATATTCGTGCATGCTGGACGCATTGCCCTGATGACGCGCGACAACGAGGGCGACATCGCCAATGTCGGCTTCATCATCGGCACAGACGCGGTCGCCGTGATCGATACCGGCGGCAGCGTGCGGGAGGGCGAGGCACTGCTGGCGGCCATACGCGCCCGCACCACGAAGCCGATCCGCTACGTCATCAACACGCACGCCCATCCGGATCATGTCTTCGGCAACGCGGCCTTCGTCGCCGAAGGGACGCGCTTCGTCGGGCACAGCAGGCTCCCGCAGGCGATGGCGACACGCGGGCCGTATTATCTCGACAGCTTCCGACGCATCATGGGCGGGGACTTGATCGATCCAGTCAGGCTCGTGCCGCCCGCAATACTCGTCGCAGACACCCTGACGCTCGATCTCGGATCGCGCCGCCTCACCTTGCGAGCCTGGCCGCCTGCACATAGCGACAATGACCTGACCGTGTTCGACGAGACGACGAAGACCCTGTTCGCGGGCGACCTGGTCTTTCTCCGCCACATTCCGGTGGTCGACGGAAGCATCCGCGGCTGGCTCGACCTGCTCGGGGAACTCGAAGCCATTCCGGCGCAGCGGGTCGTGCCCGGTCACGGCCCCGTGAGCCAATGGCCTGCAGCGCTCGCCGACGAGCGGCGTTATCTGTCGACACTCCTGACCGATGTCCGAGCCTCGAACAAGAAAGGCGAGCCGATTCAGATCGCCGCTGGGAAGGCGGCCGCATCGGAACGCCCGCATTGGGATCTGTTCGACGACTACAATGCCCGTAACGCAACCGCAGCATTCTCCGAAATTGAATGGGAGTAGCGGGCGCGCTAGGCTCGTTCAGGGATCAGTCATGCTGTCCCTGAGGATCATGGCCATGATCGGATACACGCTCCGCTTCACCTTGATGACCGCGCTGCTCGGCATCGCCATCGTTGCACCCGCGCGTGCGGAAGAAGCATATGATCCCTGGCCGGGGCTGGTGCAGGACATCTTCAGCAATCGTCCGATGAACGACGGCACAGACGTGATCGGCATCGAGATGCCGTATCGTGCCGAGGACGCGGCCATCGTGCCCGTGACCCTGCGCAGTAAGCTGTCAGCCGGTGACAGCCGCCGCATCCGCTCGATCACACTCGTGATCGACCGCAATCCGGCACCGATGGCGGCGAAGTTCGAACTCGGCACGGACGCCAATGTCACGGAAATCTCGACGCGCGTGCGCGTCAACAACTACACCGACGTCCATGCGGTCGCCGAACTCAGCGACGGCCAGCTCTATGTCGCGAAGACCTATGTGAAGGCGTCCGGCGGCTGCTCGGCGCCGGCGGTGAAGAATCCCGAGGAAGCCAGGAACCGGCTCGGCCAGATGCGTTACCGGCAGTTCGCGCGCGAGGACACGCCTGCAAGCCGCACCCGCGAGGCCCAGATCATGATCGGCCACCCCAACAATTCCGGCCTGCAGATGGATCAGGTGACGCACTTCTACATTCCCGCCTTCTTCGTCAACCAGTTGAGACTGACGCAGGACGACAGCCTGGTGCTGGCGATGGAGGGCGGCATCTCGATCTCCGAAGATCCCAATCTGCGCTTCACCTACGTTTCCAACGGCGCCAAGCACTTTCGCGCGGAAGCCAAGGATACGGACGGACATGTGTTCCGCAACGCGTGGGACGTGGAGAAGTCAGGGACGTGAGTATCGCGGTTGTGACACCGGGCTCGCCTCGGCCATCCACGATCTTCACGCTTGACGTCGGAACGTGGATGCCCGGGACGAGCCCGGGCATGACGAGAGACTTTGCACGCATCTGCCGTCAGAAACACCTCACCTCGGCCTCGGCCTGCGCGCGGCGCAGATCGTTCACGGCGGAATTGGCCTGCTCCGATGTCCGAAACTGGACGCCGAGATTGCCGCGCACCTGGGACATGCTGAGCGCCGTCTCCGCGGTGACGTAGCGTTCATAGGGCACGATCGAGGCGACCACATCGATCGAGCAGGAGCATTGCTCGATCGCCTGCCGCGTCTCGCCATTCGCCTTCATGCAGCCATAGACATATTCCGCACGCGCGGACGTCGGGTAATCGTTGGCCTCTTCGGCTCGCGCCGCGTACACCGCCGCAGCCAGCGCCGCCAACGCGACGACGATCGGCCGTAGCTGTCCGGCAAAGCTCATGCGCGTCCTCCCGTGGTTGCGACGAAAGCTATGCTATGCGTATTGTCGTGAAAAGCACTCCCTTCGAGAAACGGCTCACAAGGTGATGACGGGATCTGGTCGAACATTCGCGCTCGCGGTGGCACTGTTGCTGACACTGGCCGCCCCCGGGCGCGCCGCGGACACCATCCGCCTTGCGGTGCAGAAAACCGGAACATTCTCCTGGGAACTTGCGACGATCCGCGCCGAAGGTCTGGACAAGGAGGCGAACCTCTCGCTCGAGGTGACCGAGCTCGCAAGTCCCGAGGCCGGCAAGATCGCGCTCCGCGCCGGGAATGCCGACATCATGTTGTCGGATTGGTTGTGGGTGTCGCGCGAGCGCGCACTCGGCGCCAGGCTGACGTTCTATCCCTATTCCAGCGCGCTGGGTGCGGTGATGGTGCCGGCATCTTCGCCGATCAAGACGCTGGCCGACCTCAGGGGCCGCAAACTCGCCGTCGGCGGCGGACCGATCGACAAGAGCTGGCTGCTGCTGCAGGCGCGGATGAAGCAGGACGGCATCGACCTGAAGTCGGAAGCCACCATCGTCTATGGTGCCCCGCCCCTGATCGCCGCCAAGGCGATCGACGGCGAAATGGATGCGAGCCTGAACTTCTGGAATTTCTGCGCACAGCTCGAAGCCAGAGGCTTTCGGCGCCTCGCCGGCATCGAGGACATCCTGCCGAAGCTCGGCGTCAAGGGGCCGGTCTCTGCCGTCGGCTATGTCTTCGACGACAACTGGGCGGCAAGCCATCGCGACGCGGTCGCGCGTTTCATTGCAATGACGCGCAAGGCCAAGCAGTTGCTGGTGACCTCCGATGCCGCCTGGGACAGGGTCGCGCCACTGACAGGAGCGACCGACGCGGCGATGCTCAAGACCTATCGCGACCGCTACCGCGACGGCATACCGCGCCGTAGCATCGATGACGAGGAAGCCGACGCGCGCGTGCTCTACCGCGTGCTGGCCGGCATCGGCGGCCCCGATCTGGTCGGACCGGCGCCCGAACTCGATGCCGGCACGTTCTATCATGCGGTCCCCGGAGACTGAGGTGCTGCGTCTTCTCTCGTTTGTCCTGTTCGTTGCGATCTGGTGGATTGCCGCGCTGCTGGTCGGCGGTGCAAAGCTGCCCTCTCCGCCCGCCGTGCTCAACGTGATCGCCGCGGAGGCAGCGAGCGGCGCGCTGTTCCTGCATCTCGGTGCCACCCTCGCCCGTGTCGCCCTCGCCTTCGTGCTGGCAATGTCGCTCGGCAGCGCCATCGGCTACCTGATGGGGCGTGTGCGGCTCGGCGATCCCTGGCTGATCCTGCTGCTGAACCTGCCGGCGCTGGTCGTGATCGTGCTCGCCTATATCTGGGCCGGGCTCACGGAGGCCGCCGCGATCGCGGCGATCGCCATCAACAAGCTGCCGACCGCCGTCGTCACCTTGCGCGAGGGCACCCGTGCGCTCGACCGCTCGCTCGACGAGATGGCGACAGTGTTCGCGATGCCGCGCTGGCGCGCGTTCCGGCATGTCGTGCTGCCGCAACTCGCACCCTATGTCGCCGCGGCCGCGCGCTCCGGACTGTCACTGGTGTGGAAGATCGTGCTGGTCGCCGAGCTCCTGGGGCGGCCGAACGGCGTCGGCTTCGAGATCGGCGTCGCCTTCCAGCTCTTCGACACGCCGCGGCTGCTCGCCTATTCACTGACTTTTGCCGCCGTCGTTCTCGTGATCGAGACCGCGCTGGTGCAGCCGTTCGAAGCCCGCGCAACGAGGTGGCGCCCCCGTGCGGCTTGAGGTCGACATCTCCGGCAAGACCTTCAGCAATGCCGCGGGCGGATCGCACGAGGTGCTGGCGCCGATCCGGTTCGCGCTGCGTTCGGGCGAAGTCGGCGTGCTGATCGGGCCGTCCGGTTGCGGGAAGAGCACGCTGCTGCGTGTCATCCTCGGGCTCGACCGCGATTTCGCGGGACACATCGCGCGTCCGCCGGAGGCGCGGATCGGGATGGTGTTCCAGGAGCCGCGGCTGCTGCCGTGGCGTTCGGTCGAACAGAACGTTCGGCTCGCGGCGCCCGATGTCAGCAACGCCAGGCTCTCGGAGCTTTTCGGCATCCTCAAACTGGAGGCCCACCGCAACCACTTTCCCGGCGAATTATCGCTGGGGCTCGCACGCCGCGTCGCGCTCGCCCGCGCCTTTGCGGTCGAGCCCGATCTCCTCGTGCTCGACGAGCCCCTCGCCTCGCTCGACGACGCGCTCGCGAGCCGCTTGCGCGACGAGATCGCAGCGCTGGTGGCGAGCCGCCCCGTGATGACGCTGCTCGTCACCCACAGCCTGGACGACGCTATCCGTCTCGGCGATCGCCTGTTCCTGCTGTCGCCGCGGCCGGCCCATATCGTTCAGGAGGTGCCGATCGAGGTCCCGCGCGCGCATCGCGACAATGCCGAACTCGTCAGGATCAGGGCCGAGCTCGCGGCATTGCGGCTTGAAGCGAATTGAAAATTCGTGGTCAACTGCATCAAGCGTTTCGAGGGAGGTCACCATGCGGCATACGCTGATTGCGATCGGCATCCTGTTGACGGCGATGCCGGCTACGGCGCTCGCGCAGGCCAAGGGCAAGGGCATCCGGCTCTGGAACCTGACGTCGGAGACGATCTCCGGCTTTCAGCTCTCGCCCGCCGGCAAGACGGAATGGGGACCGAACCAGACCCTGAACGACAAGGACAAGGAGGTCGACCACGACGAGCGGCTGCGCATCACCGGTGTCGAGCCCGGCCTCTACGACGCCAGGGTCAGCTATCCCAACGCGCGGCAATGCGTGGTGCGCGACATCGAGATCAAGGCCGACGCGGTGTTCTCGATCGCGGACAAGGACCTGAAGGACTGCACGAAGTAGCGCCGGCGGGTCGCAATCGTGGCCGCGCTCCCGCGATCAGGGTTTCCTGAGACACTACGCCTTGTCGTTCGGGTGCGGATATTCGCAGCGCCACCGCACCGCGTGCCACTTCGGATGCTCGCCGACCCATTGCGCGATATAGGGCGGCGCCGCCATGGCGCATTGCGTCAGCGAGCCTGCATAGTTGAACACGAGATGCTGCTCTTCGCAGGTCGCCGGCGAGAGCACCGTGCACACGGTCACCACAAGGTCGATCGGGTTCATGCCGCAATCCTCTCGCGCGCGACGAAGGTTAGCATAAAGGGCTACGTTCCAAGGAGCCGGAAGTTTCAATCCAGCGTGAGCAGGAGCGCAACGCACCTGCTTGCCTAGAAGTTGATGCCGAACACCAGGCGCGCCTGGTGGCGCTCGAAATTGACGAGATCGAGATTGGCGACGGACCCGGCCGGACGCCCCCAGGCCTGCATGCTCCAGCTCAAGGTCAGGCGCGAACGTTCCGAGATCTGGACATAGGCGGTGGGGCCGACATACAGGGCCTGCCCCGAGAACTCGCCGAGCCCGATGCCCTCATATTGCCGAAAGTAGCGCAGCTCGCCGCCGAGCAGAACGTTGGGGCGCACGCGAACCATGCCGGCGAAGGCCGCGCCGATGGTCGAGCTCTTCTCCGACAGTCCCGTCACCTCGAAGCGCGACCATTCCGGCTGATAGATCAGGTTGAGCGCGCCGACGGCGAAGTTCGGAACCAGTTCGCGATCGAAGGCGAGCGTGAAATCGGTGCCGTACATCCGTCCCTTCGCGCCGCTGATCTCGTCGATGCGATCGCCGTGGGTTTCGGCGGCGATGGTCATGCCGAACGGCGCGGTCTCTCGGTCGAGCAGGCGATAGCGCAGGTCGAGCGAAGCCCCCTGGAAGTTGACCTGGCGACGGTCGTCGATGCCGGGTACGCCGGTGACGTCGTGCAGCATGGCGGTGCCGCCGACCTCGATGCGAAAATTCGGCAGCGGCACGACCTCGATCTCAACCTCCTGGCCGACGGCGCGATAGGAGCCGCCGCCCTTGCCGAACCGCCCGGTCGTCTGGCTCTGGAATTCGCGCTCGCCGGGATTGCCGACATCGCTGCCGATCAGGAAGCCGAAGATGTGCTCGGTGTCGAAACCTTCCTCCGCTCCGGCGCAAACGGGCGCGAGCGCGACGCCGCACACCACCGCCGTCCACAATCCGCAGGATCCGAAGCGCATCCCGTATCCCGAAGGCGCGCGCCGCATCGAGACGACGGCAGCGCTGAGAAGCATCAGCGTAACACAGGGTGACGATGCACGGTCGAGATTCTGGACCGGAAGATGAAGTGCGCGTTGCATCGACGACAAGGCTTCAGCCGCAACGGCAGGCGCAACGCGCACTCCAACACTGCCACGGCGCCGACGGCATGGACCATCGAAGCCGCGGCAGGTCGTCAGTCTTACTTGCGCGAAGCGCAGGCGTACATGTTGATTTCCATGCCGACCGGCACTTCCACGATCTTCGGAGCTTTCCAAGCCATACGGGGTCTCCCAAGGAGTGAGCGCGACATCGCGCGGGCCGAAAGCTAGGGCTGCGTCAGCCGCGGCGCAAGTCTCGAATCGATCGCCGAATACGACGTCCCGGCGTTTCGCGCGCACAGGAGTTCGCTCTCGGGCAAATCGACTTCGCTCTCAGTCAATCCGCGATGCGCGAGGGCAAATCCTAATGCAGCAGCCGCAACAGCGCGCGCCCGGCACGTGACTTCAGCTCCTTCGCATCCAGCGTTCCGTCACCGTCGGGATCCGCGGCCTTGAAGCGCTGCTCGACCACCGAGAGATATTCGTCGAGGGTGAGCGTTCCATCATGATCGGGATCGGCGGCCGCGAGCTCCTTCGCCGTCAACCGTCCGCGCAATTCGCGCACATCGAGCGTGCCGTCGTGATCGGGATCGAGCTTGGCGAACTGTGCGGCCGCGGCCTTCTTCACCTCTGCGAGATCGAGCGTGCCGTCATTGTCCGTGTCGAACATCTTGATGGCGCTGCCCGATGCCGACCACGCGGGACCGGAAAGCAACGCAGCCGTCAATGCAAGTGCAACAGAGCGACGCGATATCATCAGAACCTCCCTGGCGACGATCCCGGCTCAACGGGGATCGAGACAACATAAGTCCGCAAGCCGGTTCGGGTTCAAGCCCGGAATCGATCCAGCGTCGTGCCCGCGCATCAATCCGGACGGATTTCGGGTGGACCGCCGGCCCGTGCCGTCGTGTTATTGCCGACCTTGCCTGTTGCATCAGGAGGCTGTTCATGACCCGTCCGATCGCAACCCTGCTGTGCTGCGCCGTGGCGCTGTGCCTCGCATTGCTCGCCGCTGCTGAGGATGCAGCGGCGCCGATGCGTGCGCCGCCGCCACCTGCAAAGAACACCATGCTGACGGGAAAGGAGCGGCTCGGTCCGAAATGGACCGACGAGCAGCGCATCGACAATTGCCGCGTCCCCGTCGACAAGCGCGGAACCCGACCCCGCCCCACACTTTGCCAGGATGACCTGACCAACTAGGCGCGCAGACCAATCTTCACGCCTTCCGGCGCGCCTTGGAAATTGGTGCAGCGCATTCGCGCAAGACGGGTAAAATTCTACGATACCTACCGGCCGAGCTTGGCATCTGGCGTCCAACATATCGGCAGCGCGCCTTCGACTTTCGTATTGACGGTTTTTCCTTTCGGGCAGAGTGTTGCCGATGCAGCGTCAAAAGGCGCGCATATTGGGAGGAACGGATGAAACGCTTTGCGATGGCCGCGAGCCTCGTTGTATCCGCATGCTCGGTTGCGAGCGCACAAACGACCGAACAACTGGTCAAAGGTGCAACCGATACGTCGAACGTTCTGAACTACGGGATGGGCTACAATCTCCAGCGCTTCTCGTCCCTGAACCAGATCAACAAGGACACGGTCAAGAATCTCGTCCCGGTCTGGAACTACAGCTTCAACGATGATCGCAGCGAGGAATCGCAGCCGCTGGTCTACCAGGGCGTGATCTACGTGACCTCGCATAACGCGACCATGGCGGTCGACGCCAAGACCGGCAAGCAGATCTGGAAATCCAAGGTCGAATATCCCGCGGAGACGCCGCGCATCGTCTGTTGCGGTATCATCAACCGCGGCGCCGCGCTCTACGACGGCAAGGTGTTCCGCACCACACTCGACGCCAACGTGATCGCGCTCGACGCCAAGGACGGCAAGGAGCTGTGGCGGCAGAAAGCCGCCGACATCAAGGAAGGCTATTCGATGACCGTTGCCCCGCTGGTCGCCGACGGCGTGGTCATCACCGGCATCTCCGGCGCCGAGTTCGGCACCCGCGGATTCATCGACGGCTGGGATCCGGCAACGGGCAAGCATCTGTGGCGCACCCATTCGGTCCCCTCGCCGGACGAGCCCGGCGGCGACACCTGGAAGGGCGACACCTGGAAGCTCGGCGGCGGCTCGACCTGGATCACGGGCTCCTACGATCCAGAGCTGAACACGGTCTATTGGGGCATCGGCAATCCCGGCCCGTTCAACGCGGCCGTCCGCCCCGGCGACAACCTCTACACCTGCTCCGTGCTGGCGATGGATCCCAAGACCGGCAAGATCAAGTGGCACTACCAGTTCTCGCCGAACAATCCGTTCGACTACGACAGCGTGGCCGAGATGGTCCTCGCCGACATGAACGTCGAGGGCAAACCGACCAAGGTGCTGATGGACGCCAACCGCAACGGCTTCTTCTACGTTCTCGATCGCACCAACGGAAAGGTGCTCGCGGCCAATCCCTACGTGAAGGTCAACTGGGCGACCGGCGTCGACCTGAAGACGGGACGGCCGATCGAGACCGACGTCGTGAAGGATGCGCGCGACGGCAAGAAGGTCACGGTCTATCCGTCGATCCTCGGCGGCAAGAACTGGGAGCCGATGTCGTTCAATCCGCAGACCGGCCTTGCCTATGCCAACACGCTCGCCTTCGGCGGCAGGTACAAGACCGAGCCCGTCACCTTCAAGCAGGGCGAATGGTATCTCGGCATGGACCTCACCGATCCCTGGGAATGGGGTGACGGCCCGCGCGGCCACCTCAAGGCCATCGACCCGATGACCGGCAAGGCGAAATGGGAGGCGGCGGTCGACATTCCGCGCTTCTCCGGCGTGCTGTCGACCGCGGGCGGCGTCGTGTTCACGGGTGCGCTGACCGGTGAGTTCGAGGCCTTCGACGCCGACAGCGGCAACAAGCTCTGGCAGTTCCAGACCGGCTCCGGCATCGAGGGACAACCGGTGACATGGCAGCAGGACGGCGTGCAATACGTCGCCGTCACCTCCGGCTATGGCGGCGTCTACTCGCTGTTCTCCGGCGACGAACGGCTGGCGAAGGTGCCGCCCGGCGGCTCGCTGTGGGTCTTTGCGGTCAAGCAATAGCCACAGGCAAGACGTGCGGAGACATGCATCCCACAAGACGGCGGCGATCCTCGCCGCCGTCGCGGCGCTCACGGTCGCGCTTGCGGCGACCGCTCGTGCCGCGGATGAAGCGAATGGCAATCCCGTGCAGGCGCAGATCGACCACGGCAAGTCGACCTACGCGGAAAAATGCTCGCACTGCCATGGCCCCAACCTGATGAACTCCGGCACCATCACGCCGGACCTGCGCGCCTTTCCCGACGACAAGATGCGCTTCGTCACCACCGTGAAGAACGGCAAGAACAACCGGATGCCGCCGTGGGGCGACATTCTCAGCGACGATGAGATCACGGATCTCTGGGCCTTCATCTCGAGCCGGAGGAAGCCATGAACACCTGGCTCGCCACATGGAGCGTCGCTGCGATCATGGCCACGGCGGCTTCGGCCGCTTCCGCAGCCGATCCCCTGAAGATCTGCCTCGACGAGGATCGGCCGCCGCTGTCGGCGCACCACCGCGGCCAGCCGGACACGGGCTTCGACGTGCTGCTGGCCCAGGCGGTCGCGGACCGGATCGGACGGCCGCTGAAGATCCAATGGTTCGAGAGCAAGCTGGACGAGGATTCGAGCCCGCAGCTCGAAGCCAATGCGCTGCTCTCCGACGGGCGCTGCTCGCTGGTCGGCGGTTACGCACTGACGACGGATACCCTGGCCGCTCCCGGCATGAAGACCGCCCGGCTTCCCGATTTCGCCGGCGCGACACGTGACGACAGGCGCCGCCGCGTCGCACTCGGCGTGCTCGCACCGAGCAAACCCTACGTCTTTTCACCGATGACGGTCGTGCTCGGGCCGAAGGCCCGCGAGCGCAGAATCAGCGATATCGGCGATCTCTCCGGCCTTCGACTCGCAATCGAGAGCGGATCCCTCGGCGATGCCGTCCTCATGACCTTCGACAAGGGGCGGCTCATCGACGACATCACGCATCTCGTTCCCGGCCGTGACAACCTGCTCGGCGCGCTCGATCGCGGCGACTTCGACGCGACGCTGATCGATCTCGCCCGCTTCGATGCCCATCGCGCCGCGCATCCGGACACCGCGATCACAGCCTCGGGCTATTACTACCCGGTCGGCGCCAATCGCGGCTATGTCGGGCTGGCCGGTGACACGGCCCTGATCGGCGCCGTGAACAAGGCGCTGGGCGATCTCGCCACGGACGGCAAGATCGCCGAGTTCGGCAAACAGGCCGGCCTCACCTACCTGCCGCCGCGCGAGCCCGCGGTCCTCGGCGATGTCTGGATGAGGATCATCCAGCGATGATCCGGCCGGTTACTGCGGGGCACCCGCGGACGGGCCGGACTCTGATCCGCCGCAGCACATGCAATTGCTTGTCGGCCATGCTTCGCCTCGTCGCCGTGGCCCCGCCCCGCGATCTCCCGGCGCTGCCCGCATTCGACCAAAGCCCGGGTCGCAGCCGGATAGGCCTTCCGCTAGCCTGATGACCCGCCGGAAGCCCCGAGACCTCAAGCAATCCAAAAATCCGGAAGGGCTGAAGGTTCGCAGGACTTGAAAGCCCAAACGGCCTGGGAGTTCGCACGAGAGAGGCCAATCGCATGACCCCGAATGCGGCCGCCATCGCAGCCATGATCATCCTGCTCCTTCCCATGGGTTATTTCACCCTGGCATCACCGGCCTTCCTCATGGTGAAGCTCGACATCCAGCCTGTCGCCGTGCTGCTGCGTGGAATGTTCAACGTCCACTTCCGCTCGATGAGCGTTGCCGGCATCATCGGCGCGATAGCCCTCGTCATCGCCGGGCGACCATTCGTCGCCGCAGCCATCGCGCTGTTGGCGGTCGTTGCGATCCGTGGGCGTCCCTGGTTCATGCAGCGGATGGACGATCAGCTCCGCGCCCGCGACGCGGGCGATGCAGATGCAGCGCGCCAGCTGCGCCGGCTGCACGTGAACGGGATGCTGTGCAACGCGGTCCTGCTCGTCGCTCTCATGGCGATCATTCCCTACGTCGCCGCGCCGACGTAAGCGGATTGCGTCTCTCCGATCGCCTATTAATCGTCCGCGCCCGAGACGCCCTGCTGCGCCTTGTGGATCGAAGACGGCACCACACCGAAATATTTCCGGAACACGCGACTGAAGTGCGATGAGCTGGAGAAGCCCCAGGAGAATGCGACGTCGGTGATGGTCTTCCCGGCGTGGGCTTCGAGCTCCTGGCGGCAGTTCTGCAAACGCGCCTGCCAGATGTAGTCGCTCACGGTGGTGCCGCGCTCGGAAAACAGCATGTGCAGGTAGCGCTTGGAGCAGCCGAGCTCGGCCGAGATCTGATCGATACACAGATCCGGGTCGCGCAGATGCTCGCGGATGAAGAACTGCGCACGCACATACATCGCCTCCGGTCCGACGCGATCGAACATCGTGTCGGCCTCGCGCAGCGGCAGCAGCAGCAGGTCGATCAGCGAGTCGGCGACGCCGACCGCACTGTTCGCCGACAGCTTTGCGGCTTCGTCGAAGGTCGCGTGGACGAAATCATGCGCGATGCGTCCGGTGCCGGTTTTCGCCGACAGCTTGCAGGCCGGCATGCGCTGCGACGGGAATCCGCGATCGCGGAGCAGTGCCTTTGGCACGATCACCACGTCATGACGTGTGAAGGCCGGGCTGACGATCGAATGCGGACATGAGACGTCATAGGCGATGATGTCGCCGGGGTTGATCTCGATGTGGCGGCCCTCCTGCTCGAAGTAGGAGATGCCGTAGGTCTGGAAATGAATCTTGATGAAGGGATGTTCGTTGGCCTTGGCGCGCGCCAGCGTGTGCGCAATGCGATGTTGGCTTACCTCGATCTGACAGAGCTTCAGCCGCGACACCGTCGTGTAATCGATGCGGCCCTCCAGCGAGGATGCTTCCAGCGGATCGACATCGAAATGACCGCACAGACTCGTCAGCCCGTCGACCCAGCTCTGGATCTGCTTCTTCGGCGTCAGTCCGGTGGTCGAGAGCGTGTGAATTGTGTCGGACATTAATCCAGCCACTGGTTTCATCCGGATCCGGCGCGAATCGCAACCGGCGCTGCCGGAGCCCTCAGCCGTGATTGAGCGACGTTTACCTCAAATCCCGGCGGTCTTTCGGAACGAGCGCCTCCGTTCCATTGCCACCTTTGGAAATTAATCCTCCGCCTTAGTTGCAGCGTCGTCAAGGGGAACCTGAACGTTGAGCGCCGCACTGCACCGCGTGGAAGCCGCTGAATTCGCTACCGCAAAATCAAAAACTTGGCGTCCGTGCGCTATCGAGCAAACCGGCTTCCCTCTTGGGCAAGTTTCCCGATGACGAAGCCGTTAGGAATTGCGGCAGGAACAACAGGAAGATGGGCCGTTCCTGCACGCGGACCTGTGGCTCTCACCGGAGGAGGAAACAGCACAGCATCGTTTCTGGTCCCAATCGTGACCGCCCTGCACGACCGGGCACTGAAAGCCCGGCGCAACAAGCAATGTTTCGGAAACAATAAACGAGACCAACGGAGGAATGATTATGCGCAAGGTGCTACTGGCGACCTATCTTGGCTCCGCGGCGGCTCTCGCCGTCGGCAGCGCCTCAGCCAATGACGAGCTGATCAAGATGTCGCAAAATCCCAAGGACTGGGTGATGCCGGCGGGTGACTATGCCAACACCCGCTATTCCAAACTCAATCAGATCACGGCACAGAACGTCGGCAAGCTCCAGGTCGCCTGGACTTTCTCGACCGGCGTGCTGCGCGGCCACGAAGGCGGCCCGCTGATCATCGGCAACATGATGTACGTCCACACGCCGTTCCCGAACAAGGTCTATGCTCTTGACCTTTCCAACGAGAACAAGATCGTCTGGAGCTACGAGCCCAAGCAGGATCCGAACGTCATCCCGGTCATGTGCTGCGACACCGTCAATCGCGGCCTCGCCTATTCCGACGGCAAGGTCTTCCTGCATCAGGCCGATGACATGCTCGTCGCGTTGGATGCCAAGACCGGCAAGCAGGCGTGGGCGGTGAAGAACGGCGACCCGACCAAGGGACAGACCGGCACATCGGCTCCGCTCGTCGTGAAGGACAAGGTGCTCGTCGGCACCTCCGGCGGCGAATTCGGCGTTCAGTGCAGCATGACCGCTTACGACGTCAAGGACGGCAAGCAGGTGTGGAAGGCCTATTCGGAAGGGCCGGACGACCAGATCCTGTTCGACGACAAGACCACGGCACTCGGCAAACCGGTCGGCAAGGACTCCAGCATCAAGACCTGGCAAGGCGACCAATGGAAGATCGGCGGCGGCTGCACGTGGGGATGGCTCGCCTACGACCCGACCCTCGACCTCGTCTACTACGGTTCGGGCAATCCCTCGACCTGGAACCCGAAGCAGCGGCCGGGCGACAACAAGTGGTCGATGACCATCTTCGCGCGCAATCCCGACAACGGCACGGCGAAGTGGGTCTACCAGATGACGCCCCATGACGAATGGGACTATGACGGCGTCAACGAGATGATCCTCACCGACCAGCAGGTGAACGGCCAGGCCCGCAAGCTCCTGACCCATTTCGACCGTAACGGCCTCGCCTACACGATGGACCGTGCGACCGGCGAGTTGCTGGTAGCGGAAAAGTACGATCCGAAGGTGAACTGGACCTCCGGCGTCGACATGGACAAGAACTCGGCGACTTATGGCCGCCCGAAGGTGCTCGACACCGCGTCCACCGACAAGGCGGGCGAGGACCACAACGTCAAGGGCATCTGCCCGGCCGCGCTCGGCACCAAGGACGAGCAGCCGGCAGCCTACTCGCCCGACACGCAGTTGTTCTACGTTCCGACCAACCACGTCTGCATGGACTACGAGCCGTTCAAGGTGAGCTACACCGCGGGCCAGCCCTATGTGGGCGCGACGCTCTCGATGTATCCGCCGCAGGGCGATAGCCATATGGGCAACTTCATCGCCTGGGACGGCAAGACCGGCAAGATCGTCTGGTCGAACAAGGAGCAGTTCTCGGTCTGGTCGGGCGCGCTCGCGACGGCCGGCGGCGTGGTGTTCTACGGCACGCTCGAAGGCTACCTGAAGGCCGTCGACGCCAAGACCGGCAAGGAGCTCTACAAGTTCAAGACTCCGTCCGGCATCATCGGCAACGTCACGACCTACGAGAATGGCGGCAAGCAATACATTGCCGTGCTCTCCGGCGTGGGCGGCTGGGCCGGCATCGGCCTGGCGGCAGGTTTGACCGATCCGACCGCCGGTCTCGGCGCAGTCGGCGGGTATGCGGCGCTCAGCAACTACACGGCGCTCGGCGGCACGCTGACCGTGTTCCAGTTGCCCAACTAGGCGCAGACCAGCATCGTCCCGGCGCGTGGATCCGATCCACGCGCCGGCTCGTCTCCACCCGCGCGCTGTCGAGGAAAATCACTTGCGTAAAATTGGCTCTGTCATTGCTGCGATGATCTTCGTCGCGTCCGGAGGAATTGCTTTCGCGGACGGCCCGGGTGATCCGGCCGCCGTCAAACAGAACGAGATGGGAGAGTGGCTCGATAAGGACGGAAACCCGACCTACAAGATCAGCGACGGCACCGTCGACTGGTATACCTATTCCGGATACCGCCGCTACCACTCCGAATGCCATGTCTGCCACGGCCCCGACGGCATGGGATCGACCTACGCTCCGGCCCTGAAGGATTCGCTGAAGACGATGAGCTATGCCGACTTTCTCGGCGTCGTCGCCTCGGGTCGCAAGAATGTCACGTCGTCGCAGGAGAATGTGATGCCCGCCTTCGGCGATAATCCCAACGTTGCCTGCTACATGGACGATCTCTACGTCTATCTGCGCGCCCGCTCCACGGATGCCTGGGGACGCGCGCGCCCGCCCAAGCACGAGGACAAAACCGACGCCTATACCAAGAACGAAGACTCGTGCATGGGCAAGAAGTGAACGTTTGGAGCCCAGCCGAGACCTAGTTCTGGGCGTCCTTTCGAGAATTTGAGGAGTTTACGATGAAAACACGTGCCGCCGTCGCTTTCGAGGCGAAAAAGCCACTCGAGATCGTCGAAGTCGACCTGGAGGGACCGAAGGCCGGCGAAGTCCTGGTCGAGATCAAGGCAACGGGCATCTGCCATACCGACGCCTATACGCTCGACGGCTTCGACAGCGAGGGAATTTTCCCGTCGATCCTGGGGCATGAGGGTGCCGGCATCATCCGCGAGGTCGGTGCGGGCGTGACCTCGGTGAAGCCGGGCGACCATGTCATCCCGCTCTACACACCGGAATGCCGGCAATGCAAAAGCTGCCTGAGCCAGAAGACCAATCTCTGCACCGCGATCCGCGCCACCCAGGGCAAGGGCGTGATGCCCGACGGCACCAGCCGCTTCTCCTACAAGGGCAAACCGATCTACCACTACATGGGCTGCTCGACCTTCTCGAACTTCACCGTGCTGCCTGAGATCGCGGTGGCGAAGATCCGCGAGGACGCGCCGTTCGACAAGAGCTGCTACATCGGTTGCGGCGTCACCACCGGCGTCGGCGCCGTCGTCAACACCGCCAAGGTCGAGCCAGGCTCCAACGTGGTCGTGTTCGGCCTCGGCGGCATCGGCCTCAACGTGATCCAGGGCGCCAAGATGGCCGGCGCCGACAAGATCATCGGCGTCGACATCAACGACTCCAAGGAAGATTGGGGCAAGCGATTCGGCATGACCCACTTCGTCAATCCGAAGAAGGTCACCGGCGACATCGTCCAGCACCTCGTCGGCCTCACCGACGGCGGCGCCGACTATACCTTCGACTGCACCGGCAACACCACGGTGATGCGCCAGGCGCTGGAAGCCTGCCATCGCGGCTGGGGCACCTCCATCATCATCGGCGTTGCCGAGGCCGGCAAGGAGATCGCCACCCGCCCGTTCCAGCTCGTCACGGGGCGCAACTGGCGCGGCACGGCCTTCGGCGGCGCGCGCGGCCGCACCGACGTGCCGAAGATCGTCGACTGGTACATGAACGGAAAGATCCAGATCGACCCGATGATCACCCACGTGCTCAAGCTCGAAGAGATCAACAAGGGCTTCGAGCTGATGCACGAGGGCAAATCGATCCGTTCAGTCGTCGTGTTCTAGCTCGGAAGCGTCACACCCAAGGAGGATCGTCTCATGACTGTTGCACTCCACCCCTCGATCGACAACGGCATCAAACAGGGCAGCGGCCACTTCGCCGGCGGCACGCTGGTCTGCAAATGCAAGGACCATCAGGTCAAGGTCGGCGTCAAGGGCGACGTCGCGCACAATCACGCATGCGGTTGCACCAAGTGCTGGAAGCCGCAGGGCGCGATATTCTCGGTCGTCGCGGTGGTGCCGCGCCAGAACGTGACCGTGCTCGAGAACGGTGACAAGCTTCATGTCGTCGATCCCTCCGCGGTGATCCAGCGCCATGCCTGCAAGGCCTGCGGCACCCACATGTACGGCCGGATCGAGAACAAGGGCCATCCGTTCTACGGTCTCGACTTCATCCATCCCGAACTGTTCCAGGAGCAGGGTTCGCAGGCGCCGCAATTCGCCGCTTTCGTCTCCTCCGTGATCGAATCGGGCGTGAAGCCGGAACAGATGGCCGGCGTCCGGTCCCGGCTCAAGGAGCTCGGGCTCGAGCCCTATGACTGCCTGTCGCCGGCACTGATGGACGCGATCGCGACCCATGTGGCGAAAGCCAAGGCCGCGTAGCAAGGTCGCCCAGACAAGGCAGCCCGCCCTTCGTCTTGTCCCGCCCGCTCGCCGGTCCCAACCACCACCGGCGAGCCGGACGGGCGCGGACGGGGATGTTCGCAACGGTGTTCCCTCGCGTTGGTCCTGCGCGAGAGCCGTCGGCTCCCTCAGTCCTGGACTCTGAATGACTGCGCAGCGGCGTTCGCTTCCTCCCTGAAGTCCGCGCGCCCTGCCTCTCTCCCTCCCTCGACTGAGGCTTCCTGCTTCGTCCGCACAGCGATCCTGGCGGACGAAGCCTTTTTTTGCCTTTCTCCGCGGCCGCCCTCGCCGCGTGCAACGCGCGCGGCGTGATGCCGCGCCCTGCTTTTGACAAATCGCGGATGCAATCTGTTCACGTCGAGAACACCGGCCTGTGAACGTTGGCGCGATCCGCCCTCTGCTAGGATCGCGCCGTCACGATGCCGCGCAAAGTTCAATCAACACGCAATTCAATCAAGAACAACACTGGAGGTATCGAAGCACATCCGAACATTGCGATTCACATTCCTGCCCCCCGCCGGGATCTGCCCGTGCGCGGGACCACGGGCCGGAATGCGATGCGACGACGAACGGACGACGCATGACCATGACGCCGACGCAGGTCGGCGAATCTGAAACCGGCAAGCTTATGAAGAGCGAGGGATGATCATGATCAAGGTGAAGATCAACGGCCAGGAACAGAGCTGGGATGGCGACCCGGATCTTCCGCTACTCTGGTTCCTGCGCGACGAGGCCGGTCTGACCGGCACCAAGTTCGGCTGCGGACAAGCCCTGTGCGGCGCCTGCACGGTCATCGTCGACAAGGAAGCCGTGCGCTCCTGCATCACCTCGATCAGCGACGTCGCCGACCGCGAGGTCACGACGATCGAAGGGTTGCATCCGACCGGCGATCACGCCGTCCAGAAGGCCTGGCGCCAGGTCAACGTTCCCCAATGCGGTTTCTGCCAGGCCGGCCAGATCATGCAGGCCGCCGCGCTGCTGATGGAGAACCCCAAACCGTCACATGACCAGATCCGCGAGGCGATGTCCGGCAACATCTGCCGTTGCGGCTGCTATCAGCGCATCGAGAACGCCGTCCACCTCGCATCGACGGGAGTGTGACATGAATTTCATCGAGAACCCGACGAAGCTTCGCGGCTTCGAGAAGAACATCAAGGTGGAGAAGGTCTCCCGCCGCAGCCTCCTGAAGGGGCTCGGCATCACCGGCGGCTTCGTACTCGCCGCCCCCGTGATGTCGCGGCAGGCCTTTGCCTATGAGACCGGCGCGGGAAAGATGCCGCATGGTGTCGTGGTCGATCCGCGCGTTTTCGTGGCGGTCGCGCCCGACGGCATCGTCACCATCCTCGCGCACCGCTCGGAAATGGGCACCGGCGTACGCACCAGCCTGCCGCTGATCGTGGCCGAGGAGATGGAGGCGGACTGGTCGCGGGTCAAGGTGCAGCAGGCGCACGGCGACGAGGTCAAGTTCGGCAATCAGGACACCGACGGCTCGCGCAGCACCCGGCACTATCTGATCCCGATGCGGCAGATCGGTGCCTCCGCCCGCACCATGCTGGAGCAGGCCGCGGCGAAACGCTGGAGCGTGCCGGCGACGGAGGTCAGGGCCGTCAATCACGAGGTCGTCCACGGCGCCAGCGGACGCAAGCTCGGCTTCGGCGAACTTGCAGCCGACGCCGCCAAGGAATCGGTGCCGAGCATCGAAGGCCTCAAGCTGAAGGACCCCAAGGACTTCCGCTATCTCGGCAAGGGCCAGATCGGCATCGTCGATCTTCACGACATCACCACCGGCAAGGCCCGCTACGGCGCCGATGTGCGTCTGCCCGGGATGAAATACGCCGTGATCGCGCGCCCGCCGGTGACCGGCGGCAAGCTGGTCTCGTTCGATCCGGACGCGGCGCTGAAGGTCTCCGGCGTCGAGAAGGTGATGCAGGCGCGCGGCTGGCCGTGGCCGTCGAAATTCCAGCCGCTCGGCGGCGTCGCCGTGATCGCGCGCAACACCGGCGCCGCGATCAAGGGACGCGACGCGCTGAAGCTGGTGTGGGACGACGGGGCCAACGGCAAATACGACTCGGCCGACTATCGCAAGGAGCTCGAAGAGGCCTCACGCAAACCGGGCCTGGTCGTGCGCAGCGAGGGCGACGCGGACGCCGCGCTGAAGGGCGCCGACAAGGTCATCGTCGGCGAATATTACCTGCCCCATCTCGCCCATGTCAGCATGGAGCCGCCGGTTGCGGTCGCCGACGTCAAGGGCGGCAAGGCCGAGATCTGGGCGCCGGTGCAGAGTCCGGGCGGCACGCGCGAGGACGTCGCCAAGACGCTCGGCATTCCCGAGGACAATGTCACCGTCAACGTGACGCTGCTCGGCGGCGGCTTCGGCCGCAAGTCGAAATGCGACTTCGCGCTCGAGGCTGCGCTGCTGTCGAAGGAACTCGGCGCCCCCGTGAAGGTGCAATGGACGCGGGAAGACGACCTCCATCACGACTTCCTGCACACCGTCTCGGTCGAGCGGATCGAGGCCGGCCTCGACAAGGACGGCAAGGTGATCGCCTGGCGCCATCGCAGCGTGGCGCCGACCATCGCCTCGACCTTCGCCGCCGGCGCGAACCACGCGGCGCCTTTCGAGCTCGGCATGGGCCTCGTCGACATGCCGTTCGAGATCGCCAACGTCTCCTGCGAGAATCCGGAAGCGGCCGCGCATACCCGCATCGGCTGGTTCCGTTCCGTCTCGAACATCCCGCGCGCCTTCGCGGTGCAGTCGATGGTCGGCGAGATCGCCCATGCGACCGGCCGCGATCAGAAGGAGACGCTGCTCGCGCTGATCGGCACGCCCCGGATCGTCAAGCCGGCCGTGAAGGATCTGTGGAACTACGGCGAACCCCTCGACAGCTACCCGATCGACACCGCGCGCCTGCGCAAGGTGGTCGAGCTGGTCGCCGAGAAGGGTGAGTGGGGCCGCCAGGTGCCGAAGGGCCACGGCCTCGGCATTGCGGTGCACCGCAGCTTCGTCAGCTACATCGCGACCATCGTCGAGGTGGCCGTCGACGACAAGGGCAAGCTGACGGTGCCGCGGATCGACACCGCGATCGACTGCGGCACCTACGTCAACCCGGAGCGCATCGCCTCGCAGATCGAGGGCGCCGCAATCATGGGGTTGAGCCTGGCCAAATACGGCGAGGTCAGCTTCAAGGACGGCAAGGTGCAGCAGAAGAACTTCGACGACTTCCAGGTCGTCAGGATCGACGAGTCTCCCGCGGTGACAAACGTCTATATCGTTCCGCCCGGACCCGACACGCCGCCGAGCGGCGTCGGCGAGCCCGGCGTTCCGCCCTTCGCACCGGCCCTGATGAACGCGATCTTCGCGGCGACGGGCAAACGCATCCGCAGCCTGCCGCTCGGCAAGCAATTGGAGGCCTGAGCGGGAACACAAAGCGGCCTCGCACCGTTTGCATCGATCTGACAGGAGCAGATCGATGACCAACATCTCAAGGGCGCTCGCAGTCTCACTGTCGGGCGCCTTTCTTTTGACGAGCGGCGGCGCTTTCGCGCAGAGCAACACGACGCCGCCGACCACCGCCACGCGGCCCACCGCGCCGGACCAGAACTCGCTTCCCAACGCCGGTGCCCCGCCCGCCTCGACCACCCAGACCACCGGGCAGAGCAGCACGGATCCCAAGGTTCAGGAGATGAACCAGAAGGAAAAGGACAAGGTAGACAGGCAGGGCAAGTAGTCGCCCGGGCGCGGGATGCAGCTGCACGCCTCGCAGGCAGTCCCGCTGCTCGTCAGGGCCTCAGCACGTGACGCGGCGAAGCGATGCGGCCGTCAGCGGTCGCCGACGCCATTTCGAAACTGTCGGCAATGCGACGCGCCTTTTCAATGAAGAGCGCCGCCGCCGCGGGCGGACAGACCTCTCGCGCCGTCTGCTCGAACAGATCGAGCCAGCGATCGAAATGAACGCCGACAAGGCGCAGCGGCAGATGCGCCCGCATCGGAGCACCGTGATAGCGTCCGGTCATGAGTATGACCGACGACCAGAAATTCCTGAGCCTGGCGAGGTGTTCGTCCCAATCCTGCACGACCGCAAACACCGGACCCAGCAGACCGTCCTCGCGCACGCGCCCGTAGAAGCGGGTCACGAGTTCCCCGATCATCTCTTCAGTGATCCCGGTGCGCTCGATGGCGTCCTGAACCAGCAGGTTCCGCCGCTCGGCCGCAGCGTCCCGCTCCGCCTTCAATCGATCCGACATGTCTCGTTTGTCCGCTTGTTCCCGCAGTGGCCGACATTGTCGGGCCAATCGAGTGCGCCGTCATTGTCACAGCGCAAATTGCGGGAGCGGTGGGGGGGGCGCGCCCCCCCCCCCCCCGACGCCGTCATCAGGCGCTGTAGGTGTAGAAGCCCTGCCCGGTCTTGCGGCCGAGATGACCGGCGTCGACCATCTCCTTGAGCAAGGGAGCCGGACGGTATTTCGGATCGTTGAAGCCCTTGTAGAAGACCTCCATCACCGACAGCATGGTGTCGAGACCGACCAGATCGGCCAACGCCAGCGGCCCGATCGGATGGTTGCAACCGAGCTTCATGCCGGCATCGATCTCTTCCGCCGTCGCAATCCCTTCCTGAAGCGCGAAGATCGCCTCGTTGATCATCGGACACAGGATGCGGTTGACCGCGAAACCCGGGCTGTTCTTGGCGGTGATCGCTACCTTTCCGACGCGCTTGGCGAAATCGAGCGCCTTGGCATGGGTATCGTCGGAGGTCTGCAAACCGCGGATGAGTTCCAGCAGCGCCATCACGGGCACCGGGTTGAAGAAGTGCATGCCGATGAAGCGATCGGGCCGATCGGTTGCGGCGGCCAGTTTCGTGATCGAGATCGAGGACGTGTTGGTCGCGACCAGCGTACGCGGAGACAGCGTCGCGCAGAGGTCCTTCAGGATCTTGACCTTGAGGTCCTCGTTCTCGGTCGCCGCCTCGATCACGAGGTCGCAATCGGCGAGCTTCGCCCGGTCGGTCGTACCGGTGATGCGCTTGAGGGTTGCCTCGCGATCGGCCGCCGACAACTTCTCTTTCTTGACCAGGCGCTCGAGGCTGCCGCCGACGGTCGACAGTCCGCGGTTCACCGCCGCATCGGAAATGTCGACCATCACGACCGACAGACCGGCCGCAGCGCAGATCTGGGCGATACCGTTCCCCATGGTCCCTGCCCCGATGATGCCAACGGTTTGGATCATTGCTTCATATCCTTCTCATCCTGCGGGCTTGCCAGCACCGGCCCAGCCCGATTATCCCATATCAGGGTCTAACACCGCCACAGGGCGGGGGCGACCTGGGCCCTTCCTTAAAGCATCCTCTCGCGGAAAAAAGCCTGCTCTCGGCCAAAAACGTGCGGAATCAGCCCGTTTCGGCCAATTCCGCGCCCCTGCTGGGCCTGGCTAACGCGATCGCAGGCGCTCGATGATCGCCGAGACGTCGTCGAGCTGGGCCTTTGCCGTCGCAAGAAGATCGAGCAGATGCCGCGCCGATTGCTCCGATCCCTGCACGGTCGCCTGATCGATCACGGTGAGGCCTTCGGTGAGACGCGCAATCACCTCCGCGAGTTCGTCACGCCTGGACCAGAGGTCCGTGAGCGTCGCATCAAAACGCTCGTCCAGCCTAGTATCCTTCACAACGAACGGATCGGAACGATCCTGTCATCCGGAGGATCCGACATGCGCGTGCTTCGCGTTGCTGCCCGGACCATTCCAGACCCGGCGCTCAATAACTCCGCGGCGGTGCTTTGCCGCATTCGCGCCCCCGCGATCGCAGAGGTCAGGTCGCAAAGGCGCCGCGTCTATTGCAAAGCCGCTCTCGCTTCGAAGAGGTGGATGTTCTGCAATTGGTCCCACTTGCATTGACATCAATATGAGCCCCGGGGCAGTTTTTTAAATTGCTGACGAATCAGCGATGCCTCAAGCCGAGTACCTCTTGGACAACTTCCAGTGCTTTCGAGACTGATAGCGTTCCTGCGCCGCGTTCCCGCGGTGAAATGGGCATTCAGCAGGCTTCGCCCCTTGCCGCACAGCGGCAGCCTCGGCATCTTGCCGGTCGTCGCGAGCGATTCCATCGACGATATCGCTGCTCCGGCTCATGCCCCGGCCAGTGACGCAACGCACCACGACGCGGACATAGTCTCGCATGCTCCGATAGCTGCGGACGACGCGGCCACCGTTGCTGCCGCGGCGAGCCAACCGGTTGCGCAGCCGGACATCAGCATCGATGACGATTCTTATCAGGAGCCGGCTGCAGCCGAAGCCGCGACGACGTCTGACGCGATTGAGAGCGTCCCGGCTGCTGTCGCGGACGTCGTCATCGACAGCGCGCCATCTGCCGAATTTCCCGCCGATGTCGCGCCGCTCGTCGCACAAGAGGTCGCTCCTTCGGCTGACGCCATCGAAACCGACGCAGCCTCGAACATCAGCATCGATGCCAATTCATCGCAAAGCGAGCCGGCCATAGCGGAACTCGCGCTTCAGTCCGATGACGTCGAGAGCACTGTGATTGCTTGCTCGGATGTCGGGATCGACAGCGCATCGTCAGTCGACTTCCCGGCAGACGCCGTGCAGCTCGTCGCGGACGAAGCAGCCGTCTCGTCTGACACCATCGAAAGCCTCCCGCCCTCGGACACCGGCATCGATGACGATTCATCTCGACACGAGCCGGCGGTAGCGGAAAGCGCGATCCCGTCTGACGATGACGTCGAGAGCACTCCGATTGCTGCCGCGGATATCATCATCGACAGCACGCCGTCTGTCGACCTTCCCGCGGATGCCGAGCCGCTCGTCGCGGAAGAAACGGCCGTCTCGTCCGACGCCGTCGAAAGCGTTGCGGTTGCCGACATCAGCGTCGATTGCGATTCATCACAGGAAGAGCCGGCCGCCGCGGAAGCCGCGCCCTCGTCGGGCATCGTCGAGAGCGTTGCGGCCGAAGCCTCCGAGCCTGGCGTCAACGACAGTCCATCACCGAGCGTTGTTGCGGATTCCGGGCCGGTCGTCGCGACAGAATCTGCATTGCCCCTGATCGACGAAAACGCTGCGATCGAGGTCTCGGATACCGGCGTCAGCACTGCCTCGCAGCCCATCGTCGACACGGACGTTGCGCCGATCCCGTCGCAGGACCCACTGACCGCTGCAGCGGCCTCCATCGACGATACTTCCGCCGGTTCATCCGACACCGTCGCAAGCCGCGAACAGGCTCCACTTCCAGCGCCGCCCTCACCGGCGATCCGCAGCCTCCCGAAACCGCGCGCGAGACCGAAGGATCCGGCCGATCGTGACACGCTGATCCGGCGCCGTTGGGCGGAGACCGGGATCAGAATGTGGAATCCACGCATTCACGGCACCGGCGATGCCACACTGAACATTCAGGGACGCATCGAACTGTTGCCGCCGGCGGCCGGTGAAACGATGCCGCGGTACGACAGGCTGGAGTTCGTACTGCTCGGCGGCCAGATCGTCTGCGAAGGTGTCGTCGTCGAAGCGCCGGCGCAAGCGGGCCGCCGCAGCTTTACTCAGCTCGCCGAGCCGCGGAACCAGGACCGGGTTCGCGAGCCCGCGCGGGAGCGCCAGGCCGCTTTGGCCTGATCCTTTCCCTGCGACCGGCATCACGATGTGCTATGTTGCTGTCCCGGCATGGGAGATCGCACATGCGCGCAAGATCGTTGCCCCTGGTCGTGATCGTGACGTTCAGCGCCTTGCAGCCGGCCTTCGCCGACCCGGGCAAGCTCCGGCACCATGCGCCTGCAGCGGCCCTCAGCGCCGATCCGGCCGCGCCCTACAAAGCCGACCGGCTATCCTCCTCGCGCGGCGAAACGATCCTCAATGAGCCCGGGCAAACCACCGTGCTGACACGGCAAGTGCTCGACGACATGAACGCAACGAGCCTGAGGGACGCGATGCGCTCGACGGCGGGCGTCACGATCGGGCGCTAGCATTCCGCACCGTTCGCCTCTGTAACGAGACCTGCCGTGTTCGGCCGGGACGCCAGGTCTATTCCCCGACGGCAAGCGAAATATTCCTGACACGAGGCGGTTGCCTGCCCGGCCTCCTGCGACGTAGCCTGCGCTCCGGCAGCGCGCCATCCGACGGCCGGGCCCGAACCAAACGACAAGAAAACCGGGGAGGAGAACGATGAAGAAGCTCGCTGCGGCGCTTTGCGCGCTGGCTCTATTCGGACCGGCTGCACAGGCGCAGACGGTCAAGGACTTCCTCGCAGCCGTCACCAAGAAATGGACTGCGCCGTTCGAGCCGTTCCAACTCATCGGCAACATCTACTATGTCGGCACCGACGGCATCGCGGTCTACGTCATCAAGACCTCGCAGGGCCTCATCCTGATGGATACGGCGCTTCCGCAATCGACCGGCATGATCAAGGACAACATCGCAAAGCTTGGCCTCAACGTAGCCGACATCAAGATCATCCTCAACACACACGCCCATTTCGACCACACCGGCGGCTTTGCCGAGATCAAGAAGGAGACCGGAGCGCAACTGATCGCTGGCGAACGCGACAAGGCCCTGCTCGAGGGCGGCTACTATCCCGGCGACGAGAAGAACGAGGACCTCGCCTTCCCTGCCGTGAAGGTCGACCGTGCCGTCAAGGAAAGCGACAAGGTCACGCTCGGCGATACCACGCTGACCGCGCACGAAACGCCCGGTCATTCGCCGGGTTGCACGAGCTGGGAAATGACCGTCAAGGACGGCAACCAGGATCGCGAAGTGCTGTTCTTCTGCAGCGGCACGGTGGCGCTGAACCGGCTGGTCGGCCAGCCGACCTATCCCGGCATCGTCGACGACTACCGCGCGACCTTCGCCAAGGCCAAGGCGATGAAGGTCGACGTGCTGCTCGGACCGCACCCGGAAGTCTACGGCATGCAGGACAAGCGCGCGCAGATGAAGGACGGCGCGCCGAACCCGTTCGTCAAGCCCGGCGAACTCGCAGCCTATGCAGGCGGCCTGTCGGAGGATTTCGACAAGCAACTCGCCAAGCAGACTGCGGCGCTGGAGAAGAAATAGCCGCCACCGGCCTCAGCCAGCGGCAGAGCTATTTCGCCAGGCTCGGTAGATCGAGCCCGTTGGCACGAGCGCTTTCGATCGCGGTCTCGTAGCCCGCATCCGCGTGGCGCATGACGCCGCTCGCCGGATCGTTCCAGAGCACGCGTTCGATGCGCTTCGCCGCTTCCGGCGTGCCGTCGGCGACGATCACCATGCCCGCATGCTGCGAATAACCGATGCCGACGCCGCCGCCATGATGGAGCGACACCCAGGTCGCCCCGCTCGCGCAGTTGAGCAGCGCATTCAACAGGGGCCAGTCGGACACCGCGTCCGATCCATCCCGCATCGCCTCGGTCTCGCGGTTCGGGCTCGCCACCGAGCCGCTGTCGAGATGATCGCGTCCGATCACGACCGGCGCCTTCAGCTCTCCGCGCGCCACCATCTCGTTGAACGCGAGACCGAGGCGGTCGCGATCGCCGAGGCCGACCCAGCAGATCCGCGCCGGCAAGCCCTGGAACTTGATGCGCGCCTTGGCCATGTCGAGCCAGTTGTGCAGATGCTTGTCGTGCGGCATCAGCTCCTTGACCTTGGCGTCAGTCTTGAAGATGTCTTCCGGATCGCCCGAAAGCGCGGCCCAGCGGAACGGCCCGACGCCGCGGCAGAACAACGGACGGATGTAAGCGGGCACGAAGCCGGGGAAGTCGAAGGCGTTTTTCAGGCCCATGTCCTGCGCCATCTGCCGGATGTTGTTGCCGTAGTCGAGCGTGGGGATTCCCTGCGCGTGGAAGTCCAGCATGGCCTGGACGTGTTCGACCATCGATGTCTTCGACGCGCGCTCGACCGCTTTCGGATCGGATGCACGCCTGGCTTCCCATTCGGCGAGCGTCCAGCCCTTCGGCAGATAGCCATTGATCGGATCATGCGCGCTGGTCTGATCGGTGACGATGTCGGGCTTCACGCCACGACGCACCAGCTCGGGGAATATCTCGGCCGCATTCCCCAGCAGACCGATCGACACCGGCGTTCCGGTGTTCGCGGCTTCCGCCATCATCGCAAGCGCCTCGTCGAGCGTCGCCGCCTGGCGGTCGAGATAGCCCGTGCGCAGCCGCATCTCGATGCGGCTCGGCTGACATTCGACCGCGAGCAGCGAAGCGCCGGCCATGGTCGCGGCCAGCGGCTGCGCGCCGCCCATGCCGCCGAGACCGGCGGTCAGGATCCATTTGCCGGCAAGACTGCCGCCATAGTGGCGGCGCCCGACCTCGACGAAGGTCTCGTAGGTGCCCTGCACGATGCCCTGGCTGCCGATATAGATCCACGAGCCCGCCGTCATCTGGCCGTACATCATCAGGCCCTTGCGATCGAGCTCGTTGAAATGGTCGAGCGTCGCCCAGTGCGGCACGATGTTGGAGTTGGCGATGAGGACGCGCGGGGCATCCGCATGGGTGCGGAAGACACCGACCGGCTTGCCGGATTGGACCAGCAGGGTCTGGTCGCCGTCAAGCTGACGCAATGCGGCCGTGATCCGGTCAAAGCTGTCCCAGTCGCGCGCCGCACGGCCGATGCCGCCATAGACGACGAGTTCGCTCGGACGCTCCGCGACCTCGGGATCGAGATTGTTCATGAGCATGCGCAGCGGCGCCTCCGTCAGCCAGCTCTTCGCGCTGATCTCGCTGCCACGGGGGGCGCGAATGGTGCGGTCGTTGTCCAGTCGGCGGTTCATGCAAAGGCCTCTTCAAGCAAGTCGCGGAAACGGATCGTTCGGGAGCGTCGAGAGCGCAGCGGCGGGCAACGCACCGGCCTCGACCAGTGCAGCCGCGCCGGCGAGATCGCCGGCCATGTAGCGGTCGGCGCCGAGTTCGGGGATCTGCTCGCGCAAGGCGGCGATGACCGCCACGAGCGGCGCACTGGTCGCATGCGGAGCACGCAGCGTGATGCCTTGCGCGGCTACCAGCAGCTCGATGCCGAGGATCGCCGCGAGATTGTCCGCCATGTCGGAGAGACGCCGCGCGGCATGCGCCGCCATCGACACATGGTCTTCCTGGTTGGCGCTGGTGGGCGTCGAATCGATCGAGCAGGCAAGCGCGCGCTGCTTGTTCTCGGCGTAGAGCGCGGCCGCCGTGACCTCGGCAATCATGAAGCCGGAATTGATCCCGGGATCCGGCGTCAGGAACGGAGGCAGGCCGAAATTCAAGGCGGGATCGACCAGCGTCGCGATCCGGCGTTCGCTGATGGCACCGATCTCCGACAGGGCCAGCGCGATCTGGTCGGCGGCGAACGCCACCGGCTCGGCGTGGAAGTTTCCGCCGGACACGATCTCGCCGGTCTCCACCAACACCAGCGGATTGTCGGTGACGGCGTTGGCCTCGACGATCAGGCTTCGCGCGGCCTGCGTGATCAGGTCGAGCGCGGCCCCCGCGACCTGCGGCTGGCACCGCAGGCAATAGGGATCCTGTACGCGTTCGTCGCCTTCGAGATGCGATTGCCTGATGTCGCTGCCATCGAGCAACGCCATCAGGGCTGCCGCCGCGGCGACCTGTCCGGCATGGCCGCGCAGGGCCTGAATCTCGGGACGGAACGGCGCCGTCGATGCCATCGCGGCATCGACCGACAGCGCGCCGGTCACGAGCGCGGCGCGGGCCAGGTGAAACGCGCGCAGCACGCCGGAGATCGCGTAGGCCGTCGAGAACTGCGTGCCGTTGATCAACGCCAGTCCTTCCTTCGGACCGAGCGTCACCGGCGCGAGACCTGCGGCGGCGAGTGCCTCGCGACCGGACACAGGCTTGCCGCCGACGATCGCCTGCCCTTCGCCGATCATCACCGCGGTCATGTGCGCGAGCGGGGCGAGATCGCCGGAGGCGCCGACGGAGCCCTGCTGCGGGACCAGCGGGCAGACATTTCGCGCCAGCATGGCCTGCAATTGCTCGATCACCTCGCGGCGCACGCCGGAGGCGCCACGTCCGAGCGAAACGATCTTCAGCGCCATCATCAGCCGCACGATCGGCTCAGGCGTGGGCGCCCCGACGCCGCAGCAATGCGAGACGATCAGATTGCGCTGGAGCAGCGCGGTCTGATCGGGCGGAATGCGCCGCGACGCCAATTTGCCGAAGCCGGTATTGATGCCATAGACGGGAACGTCGGCGCGCGCCGCTTTCGCGACGATCTCCGCCGCGGCCTCCACACGTGGCCAGAACGACGGATCGAGCACGACCGGAGCGCCTGCAAGCACGTGCGCAAGATCATCGAAGCCGACCGCACCCGGCCTGACGATGATCGGTGCCGCGGGCTCCGTCATTGCCCCCTCCACACCCGGCGATGCAGCGGGTTGAAGCCGATGCGGTAGACGAGTTCGGCGGGACGCTCGATGTCCCAGATCGCGAGATCGCACCATTTGCCGGCTTCGAGCGTGCCGGCCTCATGCAGCACGCCAAGCGCCCGCGCACCCTCGCGGGTGACGCCGGCGAGGCATTCGGCGACGGTCAGCCGGAACAGCGTCGCGCCCATGTTCATGGTCAGCAGCAGCGAAGTCAGCGGCGAGCTGCCGGGATTGCAGTCGGTGGCGAGCGCCATGTGGACGCCGTGCTTGCGGAACGCATCGACCGGCGGCTTCTGCGTCTCGCGAATGAAATAGAAGGCGCCGGGCAGCAGCACGGCCACCGTCCCGGCCTTCGCCATCGCGGCCGCTCCGGCCTCGTCGGTATGTTCGAGATGATCGGCCGAGAGCGCCGCGAATTCTGCGGCGAGAGCCGCCCCGCCGAGATTCGAGAGCTGGTCGGCATGCAGCTTGACCGGCAGACCCAGACCACGCGCCGCTTCGAACACGCGCGCCGTCTGTTCGGCAGAGAATGCGATGCCTTCCATGAAGGCATCAACGGCATCTGCAAGCCCCGCTTTTGCAATCGCGGGCAGCATCTCGCTGCATACGAGATCGATGTAGCGGTCCTTGTCGCCGTCGGCCTCGGGCGGCAGCGCATGCGCACCGAGAAAGGATGTGCGGATCGCCACCTGGCGCTGATGGCCGAGGCTGCGCGCGGCGGCGAGTTGGCGCATCTCGGTTTCAGTGTCGAGGCCGTAGCCGGACTTGATCTCGACGGTGGTTACGCCCTCGCCGATCAACGCATCGAGCCGCGGCAGCGCGCTTGCGACGAGGTCGGCCTCGCGCGCCTTGCGTGTGGCAGCCACAGTCGAGACGATGCCGCCGCCGGCGCGCGCGATCTCCTCATAGCTTGCGCCTTTCAGGCGCAGCTCGAACTCATGCGCGCGGTCGCCGCCATAGACCAAATGGGTGTGACAATCGACGAGGCCCGGCGTGATCCAGCGGCCCTCGCAATCGATCCGTTCGGCGGCGTCCGCTCCCATCGGTAGATCAGCCTGCGGACCGGCATAGGCAATGCGGCCGTCGCGCGCGGCGATCACGCCTCGTTCGATCTCTCCGAGATCGGGGCGGTCCGCCCGCATGGTGGCGAGCCGGGCGTTATGCCAGATCCGGTCGAAACGCTCTGCCATGCTCGTGTCCCTTCGGGCCCTGGGATGCTTGACATATATGTCTAGACATATAATCGTGTCGCCGCCCTGTCCAGCCGGTTGGAAATATGACCCGACTGCATTTCGCCTCAGCGCTCCTGCCCTCTGGCTGGACCAATGACGTGCAGGTGGTCGTCACCGCCGGCGCGATCGCGTCGGTGACGCCGGGCGCGGCACCGGCCCCCGGCGACGAGCGGCACGACATCGCGCTGCCGGGACTTGCGAGCCTGCACAGCCACGCTTTCCAGCGCGGCATGGCGGGCCTCGCCGAATTGCGCGGCAACGCCACCGACACGTTCTGGACCTGGCGCGAGACCATGTATCGCTTCGCGCTGGCGATGACGCCGGACGACGTCGCCGCGGTCGCGACACTTCTCTATGTCGAGATGCTCGAGCGGGGCTTCACGCGCGTCGGCGAATTCCACTATCTGCATCACGACCGCGACGGATCGCCCTATTCCGATCCAGCCGAGATGGCCGCGCGCATCGCGCAGGCTTGCTCGGATTCCGGCATCGCCCTCACCCTGCTGCCGAGTTTTTATGCGCACGGCTCTTTCGGCGGCGCAGCGCCGCATGCCGGGCAGCGTCGCTTCGTCTGCTCGGTCGATCAGTTCGCCGCGCTGATGGCGGCTTCGCGCAAGGCCATCGGCGGGCTGCGGGATGCCAATATCGGGATCGCGCCGCACAGCCTGCGCGCGGTCGCGCCGGACGAACTGCCGGCGATCGTTCCGCTCGCCGAGGACGGTCCGGTTCACATTCACGCCGCCGAACAGACCAAAGAGGTCGAGGATTGCCTGGCGTGGTCGGGCCTGCGGCCGGTGCAATGGCTGCTGGAGCATGCGCCGGTCGACCGGCGCTGGTGCCTCATTCACGCGACCCACATGACCGACGCGGAAACCGTCGCGCTCGCGCGGAGCGGCGCGGTCGCCGGCCTCTGCCCCGTCACCGAAGCGAGCCTCGGCGACGGCATCTTTCCGGCGCGCGAATTCCTCGGCGCCGGCGGCATATTCGGTGTCGGCACCGATTCCAACGTGATGGTCGGCGTCGACGACGAACTGCGCCAGCTCGAATACGGCCAGCGGTTGAGACATCGCGAGCGCAACGTGCTGTCCGGCAGCGCCGGCGCATCGACCGGGCGCACGCTGTTCGACCGCGCCCTCGCCGGAGGGGCGCAGGCATTGGCACAAACGGGCATCGGTCTTGCGCCGGGCGCGCGCGCCGACATCGTAACGCTCGATACCACGCATCCTTCTTTGGCCGGACGCCGCGGCGATGCCGTCATCGACGGCTGGATCTTCGCGGCGGGCCACAGCGCGATCGATTGCGTCTGGGCCGGCGGCGACAAGGTCGTCGAAGCCGGCCGACACAGGCTGCGCCAGGCCGCGCGCGAACGCTTCAACGCATCCGTGCGGAGGCTCGTCGCATGAGCCTTGCCGCCGACGCGGCCGACAAGCCGACGCTCTACAAGCGCATCCGGGCCGACATCGAGAAGCGGATATTGACCGGCGAATGGCCGCCGGGCCATCGCATTCCGTTCGAGCACGAACTGGTCGCGCGCTACGGCTGCTCGCGGATGACCGTGAACAAGGCGCTCTCGGAACTCGCGCAGGCCGATCTGATCGAGCGGCGAAGGCGCGCGGGCTCCTTCGTGCGCCGTCCGCAACATCTGTCCGCCGTGCTGAAGATCGCCGACATCCGCGCCGAGATCACCGCGCTCGGCCGCAGCTATGGCTACGAGCTCATCCATCGCAAGGTTCGCACGGCGACTGCCGCGGACCGCGCCCGTCTCGGCGTGAAGAACGCCGGCAAGGTTGTCGCGATCGCCTGCCGGCACAGCGCCGACAACGTGCCTTTTGCCGCCGAGGACAGGCTGATCGACCTTTCATCGGTGCCGGAGGCCGCGACCGCGGACTTCGCGCGCGAGCCGCCCGGCTCCTGGCTGCTTCATCATGTCCCATGGACAGAGGCCGAACATACGATCAGCGCCATTGTTGCGGATGATCGCACGGCGGAAGCGCTCGGCATTGCCGTCGGCGCGCCCTGCCTCGTGATCGACCGCTATACATGGCGCAGCGCACGCACGATCACCGCCGTGCGGCTGCTCTATCCCGGTGACTCTCACCGCCTTGTCGCCCGATTCAAGGGAGGCTGAGAGAAGGATGTCGGCACAATTCGTGCAACGGCTCGGGCAACGGTCCGCATGGACCGACATGACGAGATCTACAGGACGTCAATCCATCGATCGGCAAGAGGACGACAATCATGCGTAGTTCGAAAGTATTTGCGACAATCATTGCCCTCGCGGCCTCCACTCCGGCGCTCGCCGACGACGTCAAGGTCGGTGTCGGCATCTCCGGATGGACCGGCTTCGCGCCGCTGACGCTGGCGAAGGAAGCCGGCATCTTCAAGAAGAACGGTCTCGACGTCACGATCAAGAAGATCCCGCAGAAGGACCGCCACCTCGCGATCGCCTCGGGCGACGTGCAATGCGCGGCGACGACGGTCGAGACCTGGATCTCGTGGAACGCCAACGGCGTCGCGACCAAGCAGATCTTCCAGCTCGACAAGAGCTACGGCGCCGACGGCATGGCCGTTCGCAACGACGTCGCGGCGATCAAGGACCTGAAGGGCAAGACCATCGCGGCCTCCGCGCCCGGCACCTCGCCCTATTTCGCGCTGGCCTGGATGCTCAAGAAGAACGGGCTTACGGTGAAGGACGTCACCGTGGTGAACCTCGAGCCGGCCGCGGCCGCGCAGGCCTTCGTGTCGGGGCAGAACGATGCCGCGATGACCTACGAGCCGTATTTGTCGACGGTTCGCGCGGCGCCCGACAAGGGCAAGATCATCGCGACCACGCTGGACTATCCCATGGTAATGGACACGTTCGGCTGCACGCCGAAATTCCTCACCGAGAATCCCAAGGCTGCCAAGGCACTCGCCGACAGCTATTTCGAGGCGCTCGACATGATCGCCAAGGATCAGGCCAAGGCCTACGAGATCATGGGTGCCGACGTGAAGCAGACCGGTGAGCAATTCGGCAACTCGGCGAAGTATCTGCGCTGGCAGGACAAGGCCGCGAACCAGAAGTTCTTCGCCGGCGATTTCCTGACCTTTAACAAGGAAGCTGCGGACCTCCTGCTCGAGATCGGCATCATCAAGGCCGCGCCGAAGGTCGAGGACCTCTTCGACGCGAGCTTCATCAAGTAACCTTCTCGATAGCTGCCGGCGCCGTCTCACGGCGGGGCCGGCAAACCCCTTCACTGCCCGGATAGATCGTTGATGCGTCCCCTGGATCCCGTGACATCGAAGCAGCGCGTCGCCTATGGCTTCGCGTTCTTCGTGCTGTTCGTCGCCCTCTGGTCCTGGGCGACGTTCGGCGGCCATGTGTCGAAGACCTTCCTCGCCAACCCCTTGACGATGGTTCAGGAAGGTTTCGACCTGCTGACGAAGCAGGGCTTCGTGTTCGATATCGGCATGACGGTCTGGCGCGTCATCGGCGGCTTTGCGCTCGCCGCCATCATCGCGGTGCCGCTCGGCGTGCTGATGGGCGCCTACAAGCCGGTCGAGGCGTTCCTCGAACCCTTCGTCTCCTTTGCGCGCTATCTGCCCGCCTCCGCCTTCATTCCGCTCCTGATCCTGTGGGCCGGCATCGGCGAACTGCAAAAACTGCTCGTCATCTTCATCGGCTCGGTGTTTCAGGTCATCCTGATGGTCGCCGTCACCGTCGGCGCCACGCGGCGCGATCTGGTCGAGGCCGCCTACACGCTGGGGGCCAGCGACCGCGGCATCATCCGCCGCGTGCTGCTGCCCTCCTCCGCACCTGAGATCGCGGAGATTCTGCGGCTGGTGCTCGGATGGGCGTGGACCTATGTCATCGTCGCCGAGTTGATCGGCTCCTCTTCCGGCATCGGCCACATGATCACCGACAGCCAGGCGCTGCTCAATACCGGCCAGATCATCTTCGGCATCATCGTGATCGGACTGATCGGCCTCGTCTCCGACTTCCTGTTCAAGGCATTCAATGCCTGGCTGTTTCCATGGAAGCTCGCATGACCACGCTCAGGATCGAACAGGTTTCCAGAACCTTTCCCGCGCGCCACGGCAACGCTCCGACCCGGGCGCTGGAGCCGACCGATCTCCTGATCGGCAACAACGACTTCGTGACCATCCTCGGCCCCTCGGGCTGCGGCAAGTCCACGCTCCTTCGCATCGTCGCGGGTCTCGATCGCCCGACCAGCGGGCGCGTCACGCTCGATGGGCGCGAGGTCACCGGCCCCGGCGCCGATCGCGGCATGGTGTTCCAGTCCTACACGCTGTTCCCGTGGCTGACCGTGCGGGAGAACATCGCCTTCGGCCTGCGCGAGCGTGGCGTACCGCAGGACGAACGCCACAAGGTTGCGGACGCGCTGATCCGGCAAGTCGGCCTGTCCGGTTTCGAGAACCACTGGCCGAAGCAGCTCTCAGGCGGCATGCAGCAGCGTACCGCGATCGCCCGCGCGCTCGCCAACGACCCGAAGATCCTGCTGCTCGACGAGCCTTTCGGCGCGCTGGACAACCAGACCCGGGCGCTGATGCAGGAAATGCTGCTCGGCATCTGGGAACGCGACCAGAAAACCGTGCTGTTCGTGACCCACGACATCGAGGAAGCGATCTTCCTCGGCAGCCGCGTCGTCGTGATGAGCGCACGCCCCGGCCGGGTCAAGGCCGAGATCAATGTCGACCTGCCGCATCCGCGCTCCTACAAGATCAAGACCACGCCCGAATTCGTCCAGCTCAAGGAACGGCTGGTCGAGGAGATCCGCACCGAGGCATTGAAGGTCGCCGAACATGCCTGACAATCCCCAGCGCGCCGATGGCGAGCGGGTTCTCGCCGATCTCAATGCGCTCCGCGCCATCGGCACCTACAAGACCGGCGTGCACAAGCCGACATTCTCCGAGCCTCACAAGCGTTCTCTGGATTGGCTGGTGCAGAAACTGCCCGACGCCGGTCTCTCGGCCGCGATCGACGGGATCGGCAACGTCTTCGGCACCAGCGCCAAGCCTGGTGCAAAGCTGCTGGCGGGCTCGCATCTCGAAAGCCAGAACTACGCCGGCTGGCTCGACGGCCCGCTCGGCGTCGTCTACGCGCTCGAAGCCGCGCGTGTGCTGAACACCGATCCCGCGTTCAAGGGCGCGGTCGAGGTTGCCGCGTGGTGCGACGAGGAAGGCCATTTCGGCCACTTCCTCGGCTCCCGCTCCTTCGTTGGCCAAGTGACCGAAGCCGACATCGACGCCGCCCGCGACCGCACCAGCGGCCGCACCATGCGAGAGGCTCTCGGCGAGCTCGGCCTCGCCGGCCGCGCGCGCATCAAGGCCGAGCCGGGACGGCATGTCGGATATCTCGAGGCGCATATCGAGCAAGGCGATACGCTCGAAAGCGGGCACCTCGCGATCGGCGTCGTGACGTCCATCGTCGGCATCTGGCAGTATCGCATCAACTTCGTCGGCGAACAGAACCACGCCGGCACCACCCGCATGGCTGTACGAAAGGATGCAGGACTCGCGCTCGCGAAGTTCTGCGTGGCGATCGACGAACGCTTCCCGGCGGCGTGCGGCCGCCGCACGGTGTGGACCACCGGCCGGATCACACTCGATCCTGGCGCCCCGAGCATCATTCCGGGCACCGCCGAAATGCTGTTCCAGATCCGCGACGACGATCCGGCCGTCGTCGCGCGGCTGGAAGACCTGCTGCGGACGATGGCCGGCGAGGTGAACGCGCTCGAGCGCTGCACCGTGCATGTCGAGCGAATCCGCATCGGCGCTCCCGCCTCGATGAATTCCGGCTTCCAGGACGCCATCGAAGCGGCGAGCAAGGCTCTTGCCGACGGGCGATCGCTCCGCATGCCCAGCGGGGCCGGCCACGACGCGCAGATGCTCGCGACCATCATGCCCGCGGCCATGTTGTTCGTCCCCTCCATCGGCGGCATCAGCCATCACTGGACCGAGAACACCGCCGACGCCGATATCGTCACGGGCGCGCAGGTTTTCGTCGATGCCTGCCGACGGATCCTCAGCGGCTAGATCTTGGCGGCTAAATCTTGGCGGCTGGCCCGCTGATCGCGGGAGCCCACACCCGTCACCCTGACCGCCTTCCGCTTCAGTTCATCACGCCTCGCGCAGCGATCGGCCGCACCAAACGCCGCGAAAAGCGACACGTCCCGCACGGCAAGCGATCGCGGCGTCGATGGCGCGCCCATCAATCGCCGGATTCTCTGTTATGGTATCATCAGACCGACGGACGTCGCCTGATCAAGATCGCCTCGTCCGCAGACGTGAAATGCGGGGATACGAGCGCATCGGAACACCGGTCGCGCGCCGACTGCAACAATACGATGATTGGGAGTTCAGGCCATGGCCGCGGACGGACTGATATCGATCAAGAGCGGCTTCGGGCCGCAAGAGACCATGAAGCGGTTCGAAACCGAGGTGCGCGCCAAGGGCATGACGGTGTTCGCCCACATCGATCACGCAGCCGGCGCCACAGACGTCGGGCTCTCGCTCCGGCCGACGGATTTGTTGATCTTCGGAAACGCCAAGGCCGGCACGCCGTTGATGCAGGCGGCACAGGCGATCGGCATCGATCTGCCGCTCAAGGCGCTCGTCTGGCAGGATGCGTCGGGCACAACATGGCTTTCCTACAACGATCCCGCCTGGCTCACCCGTCGCCACGGCCTGGACGAGCAGACGAAAACAGTCGTGGGCGCGATGACGGCGGCATTGAGCGCCGCGGCGACGAAGGCGACCACAGCGCCGTGACGGCCAGCCGCGCGCGCGACCATGCCGCTCATTCGACGAAGGAACACAGACACGACGACCGAGGAGAGAATTGATGCCGACGAACAGACGTGCATTCACGGCCGCCCTGCTCGCAGGGACCACCGCTGCGCTGATCTCCCGCCGCGGAATGGCCGCGACCGATGCTCCGACCAAGGCCCGCAACATCGTCCTCGTGCACGGACTGTTCGCAGACGGATCATGCTGGACTGACGTGATCGCGCGATTGCAGCCTGCCGGGTTCAATGTCACAGCCGTGCAAAACCCGCTCACGACTTTGCCCGAAGCGGTCGAATCCGCGCAACGCGTGCTGGCGCGGCAGGACGGCCCGACTGTTCTCGTCGGACATTCATTTTCAGGAATGATCGTCACCGAGGCCGGAGTGCATCCGAAGGTCTCAGCGGTCGTCTATGTCGCCGCGCGAGCACCGGATGCCGGCGAGGACTATTCGGCGCTGGCGAAGCAGTATCCAACGCCACCGGCTACGGCCGGCATCGTCTTCGACGGCGATGAAGGGCGCCTCAGCGAGGAGGCATTTCTCCGCGACTTCGCCGGCGACCTGCCGGGGGCGAAGGCAAAGGTGCTCTATGCGGTTCAGCAGCCCTTCCACAAGTCGCTGCTTGCCGGAAAGACGACGGAGGCGGCATGGCGATCGAAGCCGAGCTATTATGCCGTTTCAACCGAAGACCGCACGATCGACCCGGATCTTCAGCGCTTCATGGCCAAGCGAATGGGAGCCAAGACCATCGAGGTGAAGGCGAGCCATCTGGGCCTGATCTCCCATCCCGATGAAATCGCCGACCTGATCGCGGAGGCGGCCGGGGGCAAGCGGTAGGCGAAGTGGACGCGGGAATCCCGACTTCCGGCGAGGGGCGCCAGAGTTGCGCTCGATCCTCATCGAGCGGCCATTCACCGACCGGCTTGCAGCCAAGCCAGCGTATCGTCGAGCGCGAGCTCCGCGAGCCGGAACATTTCCGCAATTTCCGCCTCTGAAATGATCAGCGGCGGGCAGAAATTGACGGTATCGCCAAGCGCCCTGGTGATGAGTCCGCGCTTCAGCGCGCTCGCTCCGACATGAGCCGCCACGTTCCACGACGGATCGAAACTTTCCTTGCTGGCCTTGTCCTTGACGAGTTCGAGCGCGCCAATCAGGCCGGAGCCGCGCGCATCGCCGACCAACGGATGCTCGCCAAGCGAACGTAGCTTCGCCTGGAATTCGCCCATATGGCCTCGCACGTGGCCGACGATGTCCCGCTCTTCGTAGATCTTCAGCGTCTCCAGGGCCACCGCGGTGGCGACCGGATGCCCACCGTAGGTAAATCCGTGACTGAAGACCCCGATCGTTCCGCTCAGATTCCGGATCGCCTCGTACAATTTCTCATTGATCATGACCGCAGCGATGGGCTGATAACCCGACGACATTTGCTTGGCCATCGTGACGATATCGGGCTCGAGGCCGAACGTCTCGCACCCGAACATGTTTCCGGTCCGGCCGAAGCCGCAGATGACTTCGTCCGCTATCAGCAGAATGTCGTACTTGCGCAATACCGACTGGATCTTCGCATAGTAGGTATCAGGCGGCACGATACAGCCACCGGATGCCATCAACGGTTCAGCGAAGAATGCGGCCACCGTGTCCGGCCCCTCCCGCAAGATGAGCTGCTCCAGCTCCAGCGCACAACGCGTAGCGAATGCCTCTTCGTCTTCCGCCGGGTTCGCGTAGCGATAGTGGAGAGGACATGCGGTGTGAAGGATGCGATCGATGGGGAGATCGAAATCCCTGTGATTGTTCGCCAGGCCAGTAAGGCTCGCGGACGCCACCGTAACCCCGTGATAGGCCCGGACACGCGAAATGATCTTCTTCTTGTGCGGCTTTCCGATGGCGTTGTGGTAGTACCAGACCATCTTCAATGCGGTGTCGTTTGCTTCCGAACCGGAGTTCGCGAAGAAGACCTTGCTCATCGGCACCGGCGCAATCGCGACAAGCCTCTCGGCGAGTTCGATCGCCGTTGGATGCGATTTGCCGCCGAAGCTGTGATAGAACGGCAATTGCTTCAACTGTCGATGCGCCGCGTCGACGAGGCGCGGCTCGCTGAAGCCGAGCGAGGTGCAGAACAGCCCTCCGAGCCCCTCGATGTAGCGCTTGCCGTCCTGGTCGAATACGTAGATCCCCTCGCCGCGCTCGACGATCATCGGCCCCGAGGCTTCATGCGCGACCGCGTTGGTATAGGGATGAAGGACGTTCGCGATATCGCGGGCATCGAGTGAATTTGGCCGGATGTTCATTGCCTTGTCCCGAATATTGATTGGTTCGTTTCGTCTTTGCGAACTGTCCCGCAAGCCATGACCACCTAGCCGAACCCAAAGAGATCAGCGGGGTTGTCGACCAGAATCCGCTTCCGGACCGCTTCGTCCGGCGCGTAGCGAAACAGCAGATCGAGCAGGTCACCATCGTTCGGCGGTTGGGTCTTCGAAACCGGGTGCGGCCAGTCGGTCGCCCAGAGAACGCGCTCGGGAGCGGCCTCGATATAGGTCTGCGCGACCGGAACGACGTCATCCCACGGCGAGCCGCTGCGCGAGAACTTGTGTCCGTTCGAGAGCATGACCCAGAAATTGCCGCGCTTGAGAAGCTCGACCATGGCGGCCTGAACGGAGCTGGACGCATCGGCGAGATTCGGCCGGCCCATGTGATCGATGACCACAGGAAGCTTGAGATCCTTGATCAGGTCGAACGTATCGAGAATGCCGTTCTCGCTTGGCTGGATCTTGATGTACCAGCCGAGTTCGCGCGCGCGGTCCGCGGACCAGTTGAAGTCGTCGGCCGAGGTCGCGAGATTGACCTGGCTCAGGAAGTTGAATCTGGCGCCCTTCACGCCCGCAGCGGCAAGCTGCGCGACTTCCCGTTCTTCCAACTTCAGGCTGCCCGCCACCGTGCAACCGCGATAATTCGTTCCGGCGGCTGCGAGAGCGTCGAGCAGCACGCGATTGTCGGGCCCATAAGTCGTGGCCTGCACGATGACTCCGCGCGTGATGCCGAGCACGCGGTGCATGTTGAGAGCCTTGTCGATCGTGGCGCTGGGCATCTGATAGGCCGCACCCGGCCGGGGCGGATAGATCGACGGATCCCCGAACGGATGAAACTGGCAGTCGCAGCTTCCTTGCGGGATTGCCTTGGCCGGCGGATGCGGGTGGGGATCGAAAGGAAAATATTCGCTCACTTGAAGAACCTTAGTTGCGCTCGATCGAGGCTTGCGGGTGACATCGCACTGAATGAAGAGCTGCCTGCGCGTCTCACCGCGGGGCTGTGACGCGGCACTGCGCCCACGGCAGAGTCGGCATCTCGCTCGCCTGCGGGGCGACGCCATGAATGACGCCCGACACCACGAGACCATCATCGCCATGGTCGCGCTCGGAGTGAGTTTCCCCTGCGATGTGCCTGGAAACGGGATGACCGGCCGCTGATTGCTCGCTTTTACTCAAGCACATTTATTTCATTCAATGAAATTTACGTAGACGGCAAGCTAGACAAAAAAATACGTATTTGCAATAAGAACGACGCTCATCACGTGAGATCGACAGGATCACTCAACGGATGCCCGAATAATTATTTCATTAAATGAAAGATCGAAATGGATCTCGTTTCGCGGCTTCGTGACAATGCGCCTTTGCAGAATTCCTGCGCCGTCAATGGCGCCGGGATCGGAGACGGCGTCGACGCCGTTCTGCATACGGCGACCGCCGCAACGATCAGGCTGGCCCCTTCTCTCGGCGAACCATCGATCGGGGCCGAAGCGCTCTCTCGACATCTCGGACGGGCTCCGCGCGTCGCGGAAGAACAATCAGGCCTCCGATGCGAAGACTCCCACTTCGGCATCATGGAAGTCGCGGAGTTGAAGTACATCCTTCCCGGAGATCTGCAGCTGGCATGACGATCAATCCAAACCCGCAGAACGGCGCAGCCGCCAAATCGGCCGAAATCGACCCGTTCGAAAGCGCAATCCGCGCGACGCTCGACAATCCTCCGCCGGCTTTTTCGGAGACCGACGCGCAGCGCATCCTCGGCGACGTGTTTGGTTTCGCGGCGACGGCCAAGCTCACGACCGGCGAGCGGGATCAGAATTTCGGCATCGTGCGCGACGACGGGACCAAGTTCGTTCTGAAGATCGCGAACAGTGCTGAAAACCTCGACGTTCTCGATTTCCAGAATCAGGAGCTTGAAGCCGTCCGGCGGCTGCAACCGGACGTTCCGGCCTCCCGGCTCGTGCCCGCAACCGACGGCGCGCTGCTGACCCGCTACGTCTCGGATGGATTGACTTACGGGGTTCGCCTGCTCACTTATCTCGACGGCATGCCGCAAGCGCGATGCAGCGCTTCGAAGCCCGGCATCCGCCGCGACATCGGCCGGATTTCAGCCGCCCTCGGCAGCGCGCTCTCCACAGTTCATCATACAGCAGCCGACTACCCCCTGCTCTGGGACATGAAGCACGCGGGCCGGCTGCGCCGCTTCGAGTCGGCCATTTCCGATCCATCCGAGCGCGCGATCGTCGCCCGAGTGCTTCAACGCTTCGAAAGCAGCGTCCGGCCGGCGCTCGACGACTTGCCGTGGCAGCCGATCCATAACGATCTCAATCGCAACAACATCCTGATGCAGGACGTCGACAGCGAGCGCATTTCCGGAATCATCGACTTCGGCGACTCCGTGTACTCGCCCCGCGTGATCGACGTGGCGGTGACGACCGCGCATCAGATCTACGATCAGAATGATCCCATCCAGGCCGCATGCGAAATGATTTCGGCCTATCACGCGGTCGTGCCGCTGCAGGACGCCGAGCTTTCGGTGCTGGTCGATCTCATCACGACGCGACTGATGATGCGGCTGGCGATCAAGGGATGGCGCTATTCGACCTATCCGGATCGCGCGGAGTATTACGAGCCGAGCCTCGACAGACCATATCTCGACACCGTCGAGCGCCTCCTGGCGGATCGCGACAGGTCGACCGATTGCTTCCGGCAGGCCTGCCGTCCCTAAGTCCCCTTCGTGCAATTCAGGAGCTATCCATGAACGATCTTATCGCTCGCAGAGAGCGCGCCTTGGGCCCGGGGATGCGGCTGTTCTATGAGCAGCCGTTCGAGCCCGTCGACGCCCGAGGCGTCTGGATCACCGACGTTGACGGAAAGCGCTACCTCGACGCGTACAACAACGTTCCGCATGTGGGTCATGCCCATCCCAGAGTGGTCGCGGCGGTTCAGGCCCGGATGGCTTCGGTCAACACCAACACGCGCTATCTGGACCCCCACGTCCTCGATTATGCGGAAGCTCTCAAGGCGACCATGCCGGCGGAGCTCGATACGGTGATGCTCACATGCTCCGGCACCGAGGCGAACGACCTCGCCTGGCGGCTTGCTTGCGCGCATACCGGCGGCAGCGGTGCCATCGCGACCAGTTACGCCTATCACGGCAACTCGACGATGGTGAGCGCGCTGGACGTCGTTTCGACACCGAGCGGGAAAAACGAAGGCTGGGTCGCAACGGTCGATGCACCGATCGACCGGTCTGCGGAGGATGGGGATTCCGAAGCCGGTTCGGCGACCTTCGACAAGGGCATGGCCGCCGCCATCGAGACGTTGACGGCAAACAAACGCCCTCCCGCCGCATTCTACTTCGATCCTCTATTCGCCTCCGACGGCGTGCGCCTGCCCGCCAAGGGAGCGATGGAAGCCGGGCTCGAGAGGCTGCGCAAGCAGGGCGGCCTGGTCGTTTCCGACGAGGTGCAACCCGGCTTCGGCCGGCTCGGCGAAGCCATGTGGGGCTTCGAAGCCGTCGGCGTGATGCCCGACATCGTCACCATGGGCAAAGCGACCGGAAACGGATACCCGCTCGGCGTCGTGGTCACGCGGCGTGAGATCGTGCAATCGTTCCGCAACAAGGGGCGCTACTTCAACACCTTCGGGGGAAGCCCCGCCGCCAGCGCCGCGGGCGCCGCGGTCCTCGACGTGCTCAGCAGTGAAGGCTTGCAGGCGAATGCGCGCGCGGTCGGAGCCGATTTGAAGGCCGCACTGATCCAGTTGGGGCAGCGACACCGCTTGATCACCGATGTCAGGGGAACCGGTTTCTTCCTCGGCGTGGAATTGGCGCACCGGCGCGGAGGCGAGAAAGTCCCGGCAACCGCGGAAGCGCGGCGCGCCATCAACCTGTTGTGGGAGCTTGGCGTCCTCGTCGGGCTAACGGGACCCGGCCTGAACGTGTTGAAGGTCCGTCCTCCGATGGTGTTCGGCAAGGACGACGCGGCCATCCTGCTCGACAGGTTCGACCAGGCCATGGGCCGCGTCTGACAGGTCGCTCCCGGGACCGTCATGCATGACTTGATACGCTACGCGTTGGGCGCGCGAGAAGCATGGCGCGCCCGACATCGTCGGATCGCAGTCGTTTTCATCTGATCGAAATCCCTGCCCCGCTCATCGCTCGTCGGATGCGTAGACCCTTTTGCCGGCGAAATAGGTTTGCAGTACACGCGTCTCGCTGATCGCGCGCGGTGGGATCTCGAAGAGATTGCGGTCGAGGATGATGAAGTCCGCGAATTTTCCAACTGCGATCGAGCCGGTGAGCTCCCCAAAACCCATGCTGATCGCCGGATTCAGCGTGTAGAGCGGGATGGCCGCAGCGAGGTCGATCGCCTGGTCAGGACCGAGCTGACCACTGACGATACCTTCCGGATTCTCCCTGGTGATCAGCGCCGACATGCCGGGCCATGGATTCGGCGACGGCGCCAGCGCGGGCCAATCCGTCCCGATGCAGACATGCGTGCCTGCTTTCAGCAGGCTCCTGACCGGCCAGGACCGGTCGGCACGCTCCTGGCCCAGCACCGCGCGGTTTCTTGCGATCGTCGCGTTCGGAAACCACAGCGGCGGGCAGAGATCCGCCATCACGTTCAATTCGGACAGACGCGGAATGTCATCCGGCAAGATATGACTGAGATGAGCGATCTGGTGCTGGGGCCCATTTCGTCCGTTTTGCTTTCGAACGTTCTCGATGGCGTCGAGCACGTCATGGATGGCCTTGTCGCCGATTGCGTGAACCTTGACGTGGATTCCCTGTGCGTCGAGCGGCGCGATCAGATCCGTCAGCTGCTGGACGGCGTGGAAAGGCTGCACCAGCGGCCCAGGGCCGCCGTCCTCGGCGACATAGGGATCCATGAACGCAGCCGTTCGCGTCGCCGGCACGCCGTCCATGAAATACTTCACGAAATCGATGGCGACATGCCTCGACGCATACGAGTCTCGTCGCGCGACGACGCCATCCCCAATGCCGTCACGCTGCGGCGTGATCAGCGACTCGGTGGCGATGCAGGTCGCGATCCACGCTCGCAGATCGCCGGCATCATCGAGCTCCTTGAAGATCCTCATCGTCGCCTCGGACGTCACCGCATGAGTGAAACCGGTCACGCCGAAGCCGTTATACTTCGCCACCGCATGCCTAGCGGCGGCCATCTGGTCGTTCAGCGTGTAAGGCGGAACGGTGCTGTCGATCAGGCCGCACGCCGCTTCGAGCAGCAAGCCGGTCGGCGTGCCGTCGGCGGCGCGGACGATGGTTCCGTTGTCCGGATCCGGTGTCGATCTGTCGATGCCCGCGAGCCTCATCGCCGCCGAGTTGGCATATCGGGCGTGATAGCTCAGCTCGCGAAGCACCGTCGGATGATCGCCCGTGGCGCGATCGTATGCGGCCAATGCATCGCGTGAGGACAACTGCGGAGCCAGCGCACTGCTCCAGGCGCCGCCCACGATCCAGCTTCCCGGCTTCCGGGACTCTCGGGCCACACGAACACTTTCGAGCATCGTGTCGACGTTGACGTTCGGCGGCAGCTGCAACTCGAACAGTTCGGCCCGTGCCCCCTCGTAGCAATGGGTGTGCGCATCGATGATGCCCGGCAACACTAGCCGGCCTTCGGCATCGACGATCTCGGTTTGCGGCCCAATGAGTTTGCTGATGTCGGCCTCAGTCCCCACCCCGATGATGACCCCGTCCTTGACGGCAAAGGCATCGGCCCACCGGCGGGACAGATCCACCGTGTAGGTCTTCGAATTGACGACCGCCATATCGGCGAATTCAGGCGTCGAATTGTCGTCCATACCCTGCGATCCATTTCACTAGATGAAACTTATCTGATCTAATCTTAGCCAAGCGCGACCGGGAAATCAAAAATAACTGATGTTATGACGATAGTTATGTTGACTATCGTCCCCGCATATAAATATCGTACAATGAAAGATACAGGAAACGTACTCACGAAAGAGGGCCGTACGGATCATGGATATCGAGACCTCCGCCCCGCCGCCCGCGTTCGACAGCGAGCCGCTGATCGACATGACGAGGGTGGCCAAGACCTACGCGGCGCTCGATGGCTCGACCGTCAGAGCCGTCGATTCCGTGACGGCAACCATCAAGCGCGGTGAATTCATCTCCATCCTGGGCCCCTCCGGCTGCGGGAAGAGCACCCTGATGATGATGATCGCGGGACTTCTCGCTCCGTCGGAGGGTGAGATCACGATGGCCGGGTCGCGTGTTCGAGGCCCGAACGAGAACGTCGGCGTCGTCTTTCAGGATCCGATCCTTTTTCCCTGGCGCTCGGTGAAGCAGAACGTCGAGCTTCCCGGTGAGATCAGCGGATTGTCGCGCGGACGACGCGGCGAGCGCGCCATGGAGATGTTGAAGCTCGTCAATCTCTCGGGCTTCGAGAACAAGTTTCCCTCCGAGCTTTCCGGCGGCATGCAGCAGCGCGTAGCCATCGCACGCGCGTTGTCCGGCGCTCCCGCCGTCCTGCTGATGGACGAACCATTCGGTGCGCTGGATGCGATGACCCGGGAGCAGATGAATCTCGAGATGCAGCGCATCAGCCTGCAGTCGGGCGTCACCATCATATTCGTGACCCATTCGATATCCGAAGCCGCGTTCCTGTCGGACAGGGTCTTCGTCATGAGCGGCCGTCCCTCGACAGTCCGCGAGATCGTGACCATCGACATCCCGCGGCCGCGGGAGATCGGACTGATGAACTCGGACCGGTTCGGCGCCTACGTCTCGCGCCTTCGCAAACTCCTCGACAGTTGAGGTCTTGCCGTGAATCGAGCCCTTGACCTTGAAAGTGCGAAGATGCCCTCCGTCGAAAAACTCCGCGTAGCTGCCCCTCGAAAGTCGCTCTGGACGAGCGCCTTGACGTCCCGCCTGATCACCGCTGCGACGTTCGTCGTCCTGCTCGTTGCCTGGCAGGCGGCCGTGCGGCTGCTCAATGTCCCGGCCTACATGGTGCCCGCGCCCAGCGACATCGCGATACGCGCGTGGCGCGACATGCTGGATGGCTCGATCGGGCCGCACCTGGCGATCACGGTGACCGAGGTCATTTCCGGTTTCCTGCTCGCGGCATTCTTCGGCCTTGTGCTGGGCAGCGTGATCGGCCTCATTCCCTTCTTCGAAAAAACGATCTACCCGGTCATCCTGGCCCTGCAGACGGTTCCGAAAATCGCCGTTGCGCCGCTGCTGGTGATCTGGTTCGGCTTCGGCATCCAGTCGAAGGTCATCACCGCGGCGGTGATCGCCCTCTTCCCGATACTCGTCAACGTGATCACGGGCCTCAAGACGGTCGACGAACGGCGCATTCTCCTGATGCGATCGCTCAGGGCGTCCAGCATGCAGACCTTCTTCAAGGTGCGATTGCCGAGCATGCTGCCTTATCTGTTCGCCGGTCTCGAGATCGGCGTGATCTTCGCCGTGATCGGCGCGATCGTCGGAGAATTCCTCGGCTCGTCCGTCGGGCTGGGAAGCCTCATCATTCAACGTCAATCATATGTCGACGTCACCGGCGTCTTTTCGGTGCTGCTGTATCTCTGCCTGATGGGTCTCGCCTTCAATCTGATCCTGCGCATGATCGCCAGCCGATACGCCTTCTGGGCACGACGCGCCAACCTACCGGTCGCGTAGATCACCTAGCCATTTCCAAGCACAAGACAACGAGGAGAACAGCGTGAAGACCATCAGCAAGCGGAGCTTCTTGAGATTGACCGGCCTCGCCGGCATGTCGCTGGCAAGTCCGTACATCTCGACGACGTCTGCGCTCGCGAAGGAAACAAAGCTCGTCCTGCAGGGTGGTTCGCCCACGCCCGACATCAGCTTCATTCCGATCTACGTCGCGGAGAAAGCGGGTTTCCTCAAGGAGGAAGGCATCTCCATCGAGATGCGCTACACCGCTGGAGCTCCCCTGGCGGCCCAGATCGTCGCGACCGGCGGAGCCGACATCGGGGCATTTACCCTCGAGCCCGCGATCCTCGGATACGACAAGGGGCTCAGGGGCAAGTACTTCCACAAGACCTATACGCGGTTGGCGTTTTTCATCGCCGTACCGGAGAACAGCCCGATCAAGTCGCTCAGCGATCTTCAGGGCAAGAAGATCGGCGTGTCGAACATGGGCAGCGCGTCACTCGTCGTCGCTCGCTCCATGTTGAAGGGTGCGGGCGTATCGGAAACATCCGGAACGTTCCTGCCGGTGGGCGCAGGCGACACGGCCAACATCGCGTTGCAATCCGGACAGGTCGACGCCCTGTCGCTCTGGGATGCCGCCTATGCCGGCCTCGAGCGAGCCGGGGTGAAGCTGCGCTACTTCTATCACCCGGAGATCGGAGAATCCGGCAATGGCGGGATCTTCACGACCGCGGCCGTCATCGCAAGCAAGAAGGAGGCCCTGTCGGGGTTCTCGAAAGCGATCGGAAAGGGCTTGATCTTCCTGTTGGAAAATCCCGAAGCCGCGGTCAAGATGTATTGGGAAACCAACCCCGCAGCCAAGCAGGGCAGCAGCGAGGCCGATGCGCTTGCGAAGGGCGTCACCGAACTGAAGTCCGCGGCGCGCAGCTGGGATCCGAGCAAGGAGCCGTCCGGTCGGCCAGGCCGGTTCGATCCCGCGCAAGTCGAGACCTACATCAAGCTTCTCAACCGCGAGGGCGTTATTCCGAAGGCCTTCGATGCTTCCGAAATCGTGACGACCGAGATATTCGATCTGCCCAGCAGCTCGTTCGATCCCGAGGACGTTCGAAAACTGGCGCGCAACTGGAAGTGACCCGTCGAGGCGACAACGGATATTCGGCCCCGCCGTCGGTCCGTTGCGCTTCTCGCTCTGCCCGGCCCATGGGACTTGTGACATGGGCCGGCTTTCAAGTATCACTGGTCGTGGAACCCTGAGCGTCCGTTCCTCAACTCTGGACCATTGGAGCATTTTGCTTGCAAAGCTTGGATCGCTTCGTACGGATCCTGTCCGTACTTGCTTCGTCGGGCGAAAGCGGTCTGAAACTAACCCAGGTCGCGCGTGCCATCGACTTGAGTCTGGCCACGACCATGCGGTTGCTGGAGGCTCTCATCGAGCAGGGCTTCGTGAGCGCGGATCGGGACAACAAGACGTTCAATCTGGGTCCTGAACTCGTCTTCCTGGGAATGGCCGCCGAGAAGGCTTTTCCGATCGTGAGGATAGGACGCGACGCGCTGGACGATCTTGCAGCGACGACGGGCGATACCGCGTATCTTTCGCTGCGAAGCGGCAATCACACGATATGCGTGAATCGCGTTCTGGGTAGCTACCCGGTGCAGACGCTCACAATTCGGGAGGGCGATCGCCGGCCTCTCGGAGTGGGCGCCGCGAGCATCGCGATACTCGCGACCCTCAGCGCGGCGGAAGCGGACGCGATGCTCGTCGAGAACGAATCGGCCATCGCCAAATTTCCAGGCATTACGCTCGAGCGCACGCGTACGGAGATCGCAGAGGCGCGGAAGCAGGGCTATTCATTCACACAGAACCACGTTGTTCCCGATGTCTGGGCCGTGTCGCACGTTGTGAGAAGTCCCTTTGGCAACCCATTGGGGGCGGTGACGACAGCAGCCATCATGTCGCGATTTGCGAACGGACGCCTGGAATTTCTTCTCGATGCAACAACGAGGGCTGCGTCTCGGATTGAGGAGCGACTGAAGGTTCTGGGAGGAGCCATCGGAAAGGCCGACATGGCCGAACGACGCGATGGCCTCAACGAAATGCAATCCGCTCGCCCGACCTAGATTGGAATTGCGTGCCGCTCAAGGCACCGACCTGGGATGTACGACTGATCCCCATGATGATCGTATCCGCGGGACCGCGGACCTCTTCGCCGGTCATGGGCAGGCAAGTGCGCTGAGCCCTCTCGACCGGATCGCATCGAATATCTCTCGTCTGTCGTCGAGCGCATTCGACTTCCATCCCACCCCGTTCGACCGCTCCGGCAGACGTCAATCCCGGCTCGTTCGCGTGTGCCCGGGCAAAATATTGTCCCAAACGAGCGGCGCGCACGAAATCCCGGCCTCTTCTCGCGACAACTTTGGAATTCAAAGCCGGTCACGAGGCGGGCAAGGTGGTATGGAACAAGATCAGGACCCCGCAAATGCTCTCACGACGCTTACTTCTCGCCATTGGTGCCACCGCCGGTTTGATGGCCGGCACATATTCGGCCTCCGCCGAGGAGATCAAGGAGATTCGAATTGGATTTCAGAAGGCCGGGATTTTCCCCGCCGTAAAGGCTCGCGGAACGCTGGAGGCCATCTTCAAGCCGAAGGGCATCACCGTGAAGTGGGTCGAATTCCAGTTCGGGCCTCCGTTACTCGAAGCTCTCAACACCGGCAACGTCGATTTCGGTTATACGGGTGACGTCCCGCCGATCTTCGCCCAGGCAGCGACGGCCAACCTCTACTACACAGCCGCTCTCCCAGCTTCCGGCAAGAACGAAGCAGTGCTGGTGCCGGCCGACTCTCCGATCAAGACGGTGGCCGACCTCAAGGGAAAGCGGATCGCCATCGCGAAAGGATCGAGCGCGCACAACACGGCCGTAGCAGCGCTGGCAAAGGCCAATCTGACCTTGGCGGATGTGACGCCCTTGTACCTTGCGCCGGCCGACGCAGCGACGGCGTTCAGCAGCGGCCAGGTCGACGCGTGGTCGATCTGGGATCCCTATCTGGCACTCTATGAGGCCAAGGGGGCCCGGGTTCTGATCTTCGCCGGCGACGCCCACAGCACGAGCGCATTCTTCCTCGCAAATCGTCCGTTCACGACCGTGCATCCCGACATCGTGACTCTTCTGAACCAGACGTTTGCCAACGAGGCAAAATGGGCCGACAGCCATCGCCCCGAGATCGCCAAGAGCCTCAACGAGGCGACCGGCGTCGAACTGGCCGCGCTGACCAAGGCGATAGACCGATCGAACTTCGCCATCACGCCCGTCACTGACGAGGTTGCCGCCAATCAGCAGATCGTCGCCGACCGTTTCTTCAAGCTCGGCTTGATACCGAAGCAGATCAACGTGCGGGACATCGTCTGGAAGTGGACGCCAAATTCGTAGCGGCAGGAGAGCACGGCAGTCCAGGTACTGCCGTGCTCCAGCCCATCGGCTTCAATCGCGATACCGCGCGCGCGGCCATGGCGGAGCACATTCCCATCCGGTCCCCGGCTCAGCCGAAGAAGAGCCGTACGACCGCCGCCGGAGGATCGCGGCCCCGAGCCTGCCCAGGCACCGTGCTCCCAGCCTGCGGAACGTCATGCCTATTGGAACGGCGGTGAGTACAGCAAGCCGCCGTCGCGCCACAATGCGTTCTGACCGCGAGCCAGACGCAGGCTCGTCTTGGGTCCCAGATTGCGCTCGAATATCTCACCGTAATTGCCGACGGCGGCGATCACGCGCGCGCCCCAACTTTCATCGAGCCCGAAATTCTTGCCGATTCCGGGCGTCACACCGAGCAGGCGCCGGATCGCCGGACTCTCGGACTTCTTCTGCGCCTCCACGTTCGCACTGGTGATCCCCAGCTCTTCGGCTTCGACCAGAAGGTTGAGCGTCCAGCGCGCAACGGCAAACCAGTTGGCGTCATCGGAGCGCACCGCAGGCGACAGTGGCGACTTGGTGATGCGTTCCGGCAGGATCACGAAATCGTCCGGCGACGATGCGCGGGCCGCCCGGCTGGCCGACAGAGTGGACGCATCGGACAGGTAGACGTCGCAACGCCCGGCATAGAAGGCTCCCTCGAGCTCCGGAAGGCTCTCGATCACCACCGATTTGAAGGTCAGCTTGTTGGCCTGGAAATAGTCGACCAGATTCTGTTCGTTGACCGTACCGGGCTGGACACAGACGGTCGCGCCACTGAGTTCGGTCGCCTTGGTGACACCGAGCTTCCGCGGCACCATGAAAGCCTGGCCATCGTAGAAGATGGTGCCGACGAACAGAATTCCGATCGAAGCATCACGGCCGGCGGTCCAGGTGGCGTTGCGTGAGAGCACGTCGACCTCGCCGGATTGCAGCGCCGTGAAACGCTGCTGCGAGCTCAAGGGAACGAACCTCACCTTGGCAGCTTCCCCCAGAACCGCGGCGGCGAGAGCCCGGCAATAGTCCACATCGAGCCCGCTCCAGCGGCCTTGCCCGTCAGGCAGCGAAAGACCGGCAGACCCCTGAGATACGCCGCACACGAGCTCGCCGCGCGCCTTGATGCGATCGACAGTAGGGCCGGCAGCCGCGGCATCGGTTGCGATCGCGCCCGTCGCCAGAACCGCTGCAGCGGCAACGATGCTCTTCAGTGTCATCTTGGAATCCAATTTCGAGATGAGGAAAACGACGAAAACACGACCAGCTTCTACGACGCCAAAGCGGGAGAGTGTTTCCAAATGAGCCAGCAAATTCAGGATGAAATTCTGCGCCATATCTGAGGCCGCATGGCGCGACCCGTCCGCATGCGAATTCCAGTGCGAGGAGCAAGATTTCTGCCTTCCTTCCTGGTGGCGTCGCCGTCGCTGAATCTTTTCATTCGGGTCATCGATGAGCGCGCCAGGCTTGTGCGAGGCATATGTTGGATCGAAATGAACTTGTCGCGGCCGGTTGGTTTTGCGAACAACGTGCTGCCCTCAGTCGCGTCCGCAGCAATATTACTCTTATTCATCGCGCTCCGTTGACACCCACTTGGGTGTCATCCACGCTCCGTGAAAAGCACGACGAACAGTCGGCATTGACACAAGCGCGTTTCAAGAGAACGCAAAGCCGGCGATCTGCCGCCAGCGTTGAGAGAGAATGTGGAATGACGGGATCGCGGCCTTCCGACATCGGGCGCCGGCCATTCATCGGCGGCGCGATCGCCGCTGCGACTTTCGCCAGGCACACTTTGGGCGCAACGGCTGCGTTCTCACAGCAGGCGGATGTCCCTCAGCGTGGCGGCACCCTGAAGATCCTGCTTCGTCAGGATCCACCGGCGGTGATATCGGCGGGCAATGCGTCCGGGCCATCGAAGCTGGTCAGCAGCAAGATCATCGAGGGCCTGCTCACATACGATTTCGACCTGAACCCGCAGCCGCACCTGGCGACATCATGGCAGGTCAGCCCGGACAAGCGAGAATTCACCTTCGCGTTGCGACAGGGCGTGAAATGGCACGACGGGCGCGAGTTCACCTCCGAAGATGTCGCGTTCTCGATTCGACTGGCCGCAGAGATTCATCCGACCGGCCGAAGCAATTTCCGGAACCTGACTGAGATCCGCACACCCGACCCGCACACCGTGACGATCGTGCTGTCGCAGGCGAGTCCCGCCTTGCTCACGGCATTCTCGGGCACCGAGACGGCCATCATCCCCAAGCACCTCTATGACGGCACGGATTATTTCAACAATCCAGTCAATGCCAAGCCGATCGGCACCGGGCCTTTTCTGTTCAGGGAATGGGTTCACGGCAGCTTCATCCGGCTCGAACGGAATCCCGCCTATTGGGACCAACCGAAACCCTTTCTCGACGGCATCATCGTGCGCATCATACCGGACATGGCCGCCATCGCGATCGCGCTCGAGACGGGCGAAGGCGACATCGGCTACAATACGCCGATCCCCCTCGCCGACCTGGATCGCTTCAAGGCGTATCCGACGATAGGCATCGAGACGCGCGGTTACGAGGCTGCCGGCGACTGGACCACACTCATCTTCAATCTCGACAATCAATACCTGAAGCACCTTCCGGTGCGTCAAGCCGTCGCTCACGCGATCGATCGGGAAGCCGTGTTGCGGCTTGGCTGGAACGGATATGGCGAGATCGCGACCAGCCCGATCACGAAGTCGCTCCGCCGTTATGCCGCAAGCGACGTCCACGTCTATCGTTTCGATCCGCCGGCGGCGGAGCGGCTCCTCGACGCGGCCGGCTTTCTACGCGCGGGGAACGGCGTACGCTTCGGCTTGACGCTCGATCCATTGCCCTCGACCGAGAGCTTTCGCAACGTCGCCGCCTATATCCGCCAGGCGCTCGGCAAGGTCGGAATTGCCGTCACCGTTCGCGCCCAGGAATTCGGCACCTACATCAAGCGCGTCTATACGGACCGCGATTTCGACTTCGTCTATGCGTGGCTCATCAACGGCACCGATCCTTCGCGCCTGCAAACCTATTACGCGTCGAAAAGCTTCAAGCCCGGTGTCCCGTTTTCCAATGGCGCGCACTACCAGAACGCCGAGGTCGACCGCCTGCTCGACGCCGGCGCGTTGGAAGTCGACGATGCCAAGCGGATAGAGATCTACACCGAGGTCCAGCGCATCCTTGCCCGCGAATTGCCGGGCCTTGATCTCGTCGCTCAGCAGGTTTTCACCGTCTACAACAAACGCGTGCACGATCACACGGTCAACGCCGATGGCCTGCAAGGCACGCTCGCGAATGCCTTTATCAAGACTTGAAGGACGAAAACGCAGCGGCGCCTCGTGGCTGCGTACTTGTTGGGAGTGCCGTTGGTGAGCAAGGAAATCCGGCTGAACGCATTTGCGATCTTCGCGCCATCACATCTGTCGATGGGCATGTGGCGGCACCCGCGCGACCGGTCGACGCAATACAACACACTCGAATACTGGACCGACCTCGCAAAGACGCTGGAGCGCGGCAAATTCGACGGCATCTTCATTGCCGACGGACTCGGCACCTACGATGTCTATCAGGGGTCGAGCGCCGCCGCTACCCGGGCCGGGGTCCAGTTTCCTCGCCTCGATCCGATTCTGCTGGTCTCCGGCATGGCACAGGTCACCGAACATCTCGGCTTCGGAATCACGAGCAGCACAACTTACGAGCAACCTTTCATCTTTGCGCGTCGAATGACGACGCTTGATCATCTCACCAAGGGCCGGGCCGGCTGGAATATCGTCACGAGCTTCGGCGAAAGCGGCGCCAAGGCGACCGGTCGAAAGGACGGCCCGCGGCTGCACGACGATCGCTACGATGCCGCCGACGAATATCTCGAAGTCGTTTACAAGCTCTGGGAGGGAAGCTGGGACGAAGGCGCCGCCCGCAGGGACAAGGAGAGCGGTGTCTTCACCGAACCGGGCCGTGTCCAGACCATCAGGCATGACGGAAAGCATTTCCAGGTGGAAGGCCTGTTTGTCAGCGAGCCGTCGCCACAACGCACACCCGTGCTGTATCAGGCCGGCACTTCCACGAGAGGCCGTCAGTTCGCCGCGCGGCACGCGGAGTGCGTGTTCATCAGCGCGCCGTCCAAACAGACGCTCGCCGCCCCAATCGCCGACATTCGACGCCGCGCCGTCGAATTCGGCCGTGATCCCGCCGACATTCTGGTCTTTGCGCTGCTGACGGTGATCGTCGGACGTACCGACGAAGAGGCCCGGGAGAAGTTCGCCGACTATCGTCGGTACGCGAGCCCGGAGGCGACCAGCGTGCTTTTCTCCGGCTGGAGCGGGATCGACTTCTCGGCCTACAAGCCGAATGACCCGGTCAGCTACATCCGCAGCGAGGGTATGCAGTCGGCGATCGAGAGCTTCACGATCGCCGACCCCAATCGTTCATGGACTGTCGGTGAACTGCTGGAGCACAACTCGATCGGCGGCCGTGGTCCGGTCATCGTCGGATCACCCGCGCGGGTCGCCGACGAGATGCAGTCGTGGATCGAGGAGACCGGAGCCGATGGCTTCAATCTCAGCTACGCGCTGATGCCGGAGAGCTATGTCGACTTCGTCGAGTTGGTGATCCCGGAATTGCAGCGCCGCGGCGTCTACAAAACCGAATACCGGAGCGGCACCCTGCGGGAGAAACTCTATGGTTCCGGCCGGGCCCGGCTGCCTGCCGAACACCCTGCCGCCACCCACCGGACCCCCGCCGGCTGAAGACCCGTCCGCAGCCGGCCCGAGCATCAACAGGCCCCCTCTGCGCGATTTGACAGCCGCGACGTGGCGGACCGGTCGCAGCCGAGCCGTCGGCAAGGCTTGTCACAAGCGCATGCGACTTGCCGCGCCCCGAAAGGGTGTTGAGATCGTCGGCAGCACCCGACCATTTCCATCCAATCCGAGAAGGGCACATGTACGCTGAAAATGCGCTTAGGGGTAAAGTTGCGTTCGTCACGGGAGCGGCTTCCGGCATCGGCGCTGCGGTCAGTCGAACGCTCGCCGGGCTGGGCGCCAGCGTCGCGCTCGCCGACAAGGATGCCGTCGGCGCGGCGAAGCTGGCCGACGAGCTGAAAGCGAAAGGGCGGGACTGCCTGCCGATCGAGCTCGACGTGTCGAATCGCGATGCCGTCGACCAAGCGATCGCCGCCACGGTTGCGCGATTTGGCGCGTTGCATTACGGCGTCAACAACGCCGGCATCGCCACGCCCCGCGCCGCATTGGCCGAACAGTCGACCGACGCCTGGGACCTGAGCCTCGCCGTCAATCTGTCGGGTGTCTTCTACTGCATGCGCGCCGAAATTCCGGCGATGCTCGCGGCCGGCGGCGGCGCCATCGTCAACGTCGCGTCGATCTGCGGAGTCATCGCGGTGGCCGGCACCGCGGCCTATACGGCGACGAAGCATGCCGTCGTGGGGCTGACCAAGACCGCGGCGCTCGACTATGCAGACAAGGGCATCCGGATCAACGCCGTTGCGCCGGGTTATGTCGACACCCCGCTGCTTGCCTCGCGTCCATCCCACGAACGCGACGCCATCATCGCCAGACACCCCATGGACCGCCTGGCCTCCGCTCAGGAAATGGCTGATCTCGTCACTTTCCTGCTGTCCGACCGGGCCAGTTTCATCACCGGCTCGGTCCAGTTGGCGGATGGTGGCTATACGGCGAGATAGAAGCCCCATGCGGATCGCCGCCTGCGAACCGGCGGCGGTCCGCCGGCACGCTCAAATTCTGGAATGCGTACGCTCGAAGATCGAGAAGGTCCTGCGGATGTGGGCGCGCATGGACCGCTCCGCCGCGAACTCGTCGCGTCGCATCAAGGCCGACAAGATCAGGCCGTGATCGTAATTGCCGGCGGCGAGCTCTTCCTGGGTCGTCACCCGCGCGATCGGACCGTTGAAATAGAACAGCCCGGTTTGGAAGATCGCGTCGCGCAGCCGATCGTTTCTCGCCGCACCAATGATGGCGTCGTGGAACTGGCGATTGGTGCGGACGCGGATTTCTTCGTCGATCGCGCGCAATCCTGTTCTCTGGATGTGGATTTCCTCGATGCGTGCAAGCTCGGCATCCGTCGCGCGCTGGGCCGCCAGGCTCGCGGCATAACCCTCGAGGGCCATTCTGACTTCGCAGCTTTGCTGAATTTCGGCGGCGGTGTATTCGCGAACGGACCAGCCGCGCTTGCGCGGCACGATGAGCCGGTCCGCCGCCAGGCGTTGCAGGGACTCGCGGATCGGCGTACGGCTGACCCCGATCTTGGCCGCCAAATCCGCTTCGATCAGCGGCTCGTTCGGCCGGATCTCGCCGGTCACGATCATGGTCCGGAGCCGCTCATAGACCTCCTGCGACCGATGCTCGAGGTTCAGCGCCTCAGCGCGGCTCGCCGGAGCGTCATCGGGGCCGGTCTCGGAGCGCCGTCCGTCCTGACTGATCTGGTTCATTCGCCTCGGCCCCGGAGCGTTTCGACCTACTTGGTCTCTTCGGCGGGATAATAGCGGCGCAGATCATCCCAGCACTCCGCATAGCGCTCGTCGATGGTGTCCAGTTCGGATGCGTAGCCGGTGGGACTGAGGGGGTAGCGTGTCTCGAACATGAAAGCCATGGTCCCGGACAAACGCTCGGGTTTCAGCTCCCTCTGCGAAGCCTTCTCGAAAGCCTCGGCATCCGGACCGTGGGGAGTCAACGCATTGTGGAGGCTCATGCCACCCGGCTTGAAGCCTTCAGGTTTGGCGTCGTAGACGCCGTAGATCAGGCCCATGAATTCCGTCATGACGTTCATGTGAAACCACGGCGGGCGGAAGGAGTTCTCCATCACGATCCATCGCTCGGGGAAAATGACGAAGTCGACATTGGCCGTTCCCGCAGAATACGACGGCGCGGTGAGAACGGTGTAGATCGACGGATCGGGATGATCGAACAGCACCGAGCCGACCGGCGAGAAGCGGCGAAGATCGTATTTGCACGGTGCGAAGTTGCCGTGCCAGGCGACCACGTCGAGCGGCGATTGCGCCAGCTCGGTGACGTAGAACCTCCCCTGCGACTTCACGAACAGGCGACAGGGACGCTCCTTGTCCTCGAAGGCCGCGACCGGCGTGAGGAAGTCGCGCGGATTGGCGAGACAGTTCGCCCCGATCGGCCCGCGCTCGGGCAACGTGAAATAATGGCCATAGTTCTCGCAGATGTAGCCGCGGGCCGGACCATTCGGCAGGTCGACCTTGAATTTCATGCCGCGGGGAACGAGGACGATCTCGCCCGGCGCGGCTTCGAGGCGACCGCATTCGGTGAATACGTCGATCGTGTTCTCCTGGGGGACGATCAGGAGCTCACCATCGGCATTGTAGAAGTAGTCGTCGCCCATCGACTGGTTGGCGAGATAGACATGGCTTGCCATGCCGACCTGGAGGTTGGCATCGCCGCCGGTGGTGATGGTACGAAGCCCGGACAGGAAGGTGGTCGGCTCCGTCGGCATCGGAATCGGCTGCCAGCGCATCTGTCCGAGCGGCAGGGTCGTCTCGTCATGGCACGGCGCGGTCCGGACCAGCGCCCGGTCGACCAGCTTGAAGCCGCGCCCATGAAGCACCGACGGGCGAATGCGATAGAACCAGGTCCGCTTGTTGGCCGATCGCGGCGCGGTGAAGGCCGTGCCGCTCAGCTGCTCGGCGTAGAGACCCGACGGTGCACGCTGCGGCGAGTTTCGTACGATCGGCAAGGTCCCGACACGGGCTTCCGTGGCGAAGGAATTCTCGAAGCCCGTCATGTAGGCATGCGAGCCGTCGGCGGGCGACAGCACCGCCTCGCTCCACGAGGGCGCGGGTGAAAGTCCGGCGACTTGCTTGTTCATTGGCGTCTTCCTCGCTTAAAGGTGCCGGCCGCTGTCGACGACCAGCACGCTTCCCGTCGTCAGGCGCAGATGCGTAATGGCGGACATCACGGCAAGAGCGACATCATCGGCTTCCGCAACGATCTTCAGCGGTGTCGCCGCGGCCTGCTTTTCGACCGCTTCGCGGCCACGGCCGGGCACGAAGTCGGTGGCGACCGCGGCGGGTGACACACCGATCACGCGGATCTCCGGTCCGAGCACACGCGCCAACGACATTCCCATCGTGTCGAGCGCAGCCTTCGAGGCGCAGTAGGCGATGCTACTGCCAAGCCCCGTCATGGCCGAGAGAGACGAGATGTTCACCACGATCGCGTCGCCGGAGGCCTTCAGCAACGGTGCGAAGGCTCGGATGGCCGAGAACGGGCCTCTGACATTGGTCCTGAGGATGCGGTCGAATATCTCGTCGTCGAGCGCGTCGAGGTTCGCATGAGGCACCGCCCGCGTGACACCGGCCGAATTGACCAGCACGTCGGCGCGACCGAGCCGTTCCCTGACCTCCGCGGCGGCAGCGTTGATGGCCGCGCTGTCCTCCATCGGAATTTTCAGGGCGAGGTGGCGGCCGGCCGGAAGCTTCGCGATGAGTGCGTCCGCCCGCTCCTTGCCGGCGTTGTAGCCGACCACGACGGTGGCGCCCGCCTTGGCGAGACGCTCGACGGTGGCCGCGCCGATCCCGCTGCTGCCGCCGCAGACGACGGCCACGCGGCCGGCCAGGGAGTACTCACCGCGTCCGCGCGATACTGCTTCGCTCATGCTGCCTTCTCTCGATTGGATGGTTGTACGACGGACCCGGCACCGGCCATGTGTCTTGCGGCGGCATAGCCGAACGTCATCGCGGGACCGAGCGTGATACCGGGTCCCGGATACTCGCCCGCCATGATGGAGGCCATGTCGTTGCCGCAGGCATAAAGGCCTGGAATGACCTTCTCGTCGTCGTCCAGCACGGAAGCATCCGCGTTGGTGGAAAGTCCTGCCGAGGTGCCGATGATGCCCGGCCGCATCGTGACCGCGTAGAACGGCCCCTGGCGGACAGGTCCCATGCACGGATTGGGCTGGACCGTGGGATCGCCGAGCGCGCGACCATAGGCATCGCTGCCGCGGCCGAACTCCGTGTCGACGCCCTTGGCCGCATCGGTGTTGAATTTGGTCACGGTGTGCGCGAATTCGTCGCGATCGACGCCGAGCTTTTCGGCGAGCGCTGCGAGGGTCGCCGCCTCGACGAGATAACCCGACCTGATCAGCTCGGCGCGCGGCCAGCCCCCCGGCTTGGCCATGCCGAGACCCCAGCGATCGATCGTGTCGCGATCGCAGATCAGATACGCCTCGGCATCGTCGTTGCGGCGGCTCTTCGGATCGGCCATCGCCATGACGAAGTCATGATACGAGCGCGTCTCGTCGAAGAAGCGCCGTCCATCGCGGCGGACCGCAAGCATGCCGGGCTTGGCACGATCCCAGAAGAAATGCGGATAGACGGCCTGCGTGCCGTCCTCTCTCGTTCGCACCGATGCGGGAGCCCAGAATGCGCCGGTGCGGCCGCGCTGCGCGAAGGAAGCGCCCGCCGCCGTTCCGATCCTGACACCGTCGCCGGTGTTGTCGAGCGGAGCGACCGAGACCGCATTGCGAAACTCGGGCAACAGCCGCTCGACCATATCCGCGTTCGCCGAAAAGCCACCCGTTGCCAGCACGACGCCGCGACGCGCCCGGATGCGCCGTAGTTTGCCGTCATGACGGACTTCGATGCCGACGACCGTGCCGTTGTCCTTGATGAGGCGTTCCGCGGGCGTGTTCAACCAATAGCGGCCGCCGCGATCGAGCAGGGAGCGGAGCAGACGCCCCACCAGCGCATTGCCGACCACAAGACGGGTGCCGCGCGGCCAGCGCAGCCGGTCGAACGCATAGCGGCCGATGAGCCGCGCCGCATGCACGAAGCCCTTCCAGGAGCGCTTGGCCTTGAGCAGCAAGTCGACATCGCCGGCATTTACCATCATCCCGCCGAACAGCAGGAACTCCGGCAATGGCGGCCGGACATTCAGGAGATGCTCGCCGAGCAGACGGCCATCGAATGGCAGGCAATCGACGCGGCGGCCGCCGGTCGCGCCGCCGGGAAGCGAGGACCTGTAGTCGGGCGAGCCGGGATGCCGAACGGTCTTCACGCGGCTATTTCGCTCGAGGAAGTCGAGCATCTCGGGCCCGGTCTTGAGAAACGCCCGCGCGAGCGGCTCCGGCAATCCGGCACCGACCGTTCCGGAAAGATATGTCATGACATTGTCGACGGAGTCGGTGATGCCGATCCGGCCGGCTCCCTCGGGATCGGGAAGCCAGATCGCGCCGCCCGAGATCGCACTTGTTCCGCCGATCCAGCGCGATTTCTCGATCACGAGCACGTCGAGGCCTTTCGCGGCGGCGACGACGGCGGCCGTCAATCCGCCGGCCCCGGAGCCTATGACGACGGCGTCGACCTCGACATCCCAGGATTGCGTATCGGCCACGTCCAGATCCCTTCCACTCGCCCGCCCTCACCCTAAGGTGGAGACCAGCCCACCCTGTCTAGGCCGGCCTCCCCCATGGCACAGTCCCAAGCGCTGGTGACAGACTCAACCGTCCATCAGCCTGGCGAGCGTATCGAACGCGAGTTTTGCCCGTTCCTTGCCCGACAGCTTGCCCTTCGGACCGCGAAGCGGCGCCTCGACGCTGATGGGAATGCCGCTCGGCAGCCCGGCCAGGAACTCTCGCAAGGGCAGGCCGCCCTCACCCGGCATCAGCCGCTCGAACTTGGCCTCGTCCGCGATCGCATCAAGATTTGGCGGGATCGCCGCCGGCGCATCACAGATCTGAGCGAAGGAAATCAGATCAGCCGGCACGGAGGCCAGATCCTTAGGCGATCCTCCCGAGCGGCTGAGATGAAGGCTGTCGACGAGCAGGCCAACGTTCTTGCGGCCGGCCGCCTTTGCAATTTTCGTGGCCTGGGCAAGGTTGTTCACGCCGATCCAGGGCATGAACTCGAGGCCCAAAGTCAATCCGAACGGCGCGGCAAGATCGGCGGCGCGGGCAAGCAGCTCCGTGCTCAAGCCGTCATCGCGCTCGTCGATCAGCGTCAGGACCCGGCTGGCGCCGAGGCGCTGGCCCGTTTCAAAAAACGGCAGAAAATCCTTCGGGTCCTTCTCGCGCACGAGACGCATGACTTCCAGATCGAGGATGGTGATGCCGGTATCGCCCATGCGCGCGAGCGTCTCCCGCATCATCGGCGTATCGCCGTTCATCGGATAGACGGTGTCGTCCGGACGTACCGGATGCAGCCGGAGACCGACAGCGTCAAAGCCGGCCTCGGCGCCGGCCGTGACCGTTTCGGGAGGATTGAGTTCGAGAACCGTCAGTTGGGCGAGAGCGCGCTTGTTCTTCATGACGAATGTTCCAGTTTCTTGAGAGCGATCATTCCGAGTAGACGCCATTGGCGAGCAGAACCTTCGACGCCAGGTCCCTGCCCTGACGCCGCGTCATCGCGCCGGCCGTGATACCGCCGTCGGCCATGACGAGGCTTCCGGTCATGAAGCTCGACAGATCGGACAGCAGGAACATGCAGACATTGGCGATTTCCTCCGGCCGGCAGAGACGGCCAAGCGGCGTTCGATCCTCGAACACGCCGGAGACGAAATCAGCCGGGATACCGTCGCGGATCATCGGCGTGTCCGTCGCGCTCGGGCCGACCGCGTTGACGCGAACACCGTAGCTGCCCCACTCGCAGGCGAGATCCTTCACCAGGCCGACGACACCGGCCTTGGAGGCGCAATAGTGCACGCGGCCGGGGTGGCCGCCTACCGATGACGTGGAGGCGATGGCGACGATGGCGCCGCGCCCGCGCGCGATCATGCGGCGGCCGACGGCCTGGCAGCTCACGAACGTGCCCTTCAGGTTGACGCCGATAACGAGATCCCAGAGATCCTCCTCCATCGTCGCCGCGGGGCTCGGTCGCGAAATGCCAGCCGCGGTGACCAGGCCGTCGATCGGCCCCAACCGGCCCTCGACCACATCCACGGCGGCATTGGTGGCGGCGACGTCGCGAACGTCGAACGTCACGCTCTCGGCGCGGCCTCCCTGCTTGATGATGTCCGATGCCGCTTGCTTTGCGGCCTTTTCGTTCACGTCCGCGATCGCGACCGCCGCACCGGATGCCGCCAGGGCGTGCACCATCGCCAGCCCGATCCCGGATGCGCCACCCGTGACCATGACCGTGCGGCCGCTGAAGTCGAATGTCTCGGGCATGTTCTCTCCTTATGCACGCAAATCGTCGAGGATCATCGTTGCCGCCTTTTCGGCGATCATGACGGTGGGCGCGTTGGTGTTGCCCCGAGTGATGTTCGGCATGACGGAAGCATCGACCACACGCAGCCCACTCACGCCGCGCACGCGAAGCGCGGGATCGACGACGGCCTTGTCGTCGCTTCCCATCCGGCAGGTGCCGACCGGATGCAGCATCGCAACCATCTTGTCCCGTGCGAATGCATCCAGTTGCGCATCCGATGTCTCGGGCCGTCCGGGCTCCATCTCGGTCACGCCTGCTTCGGTGAAGGCCTTCGTTCCCAGGATGCGCCGGACAAGACGAATTCCCGCGCGGATCGCGGCGCGGTCATAGTCGGTCTCGAGCGCCGCGACAGTGATCTTCGGCCGCGCCATGGGATCAGGTCCGCCGGCATGGACCGAACCTCTCGACTGAGGCGTCAGATGGTAGGCATTGAAGGTGACGCCGGGAAAGGAATGCGGCTTGAGGCCGTCGCGGCTGAAGCCGAGCGCAGACCAGGCATTCACGGTGATCTGAATATCCGGTGCCGGCAGATCGTCGTGGCTGCGCGCAAAGCCACCGGCAAATGTGTTGGTCCACGCCAGCGGCCCGCTCCGCCCCGCGACGTAACGCGCGGCCGCCAATGCCTTCCGCAACGGATTTCGGCCAATGCGGTTGAGCGACAGAGATGCGGCCGCCACGCGATAGATCACCTTGACGCCAACATGCTCCTGAAGATTGGCGCCGACACCCGGCAAGTGATGAAGCACGGGCACACCGATCGATTGCAGCATCGCACCATCGCCGATACCGGACAATTCGAGCAGCTGCGGGGAGTTGAAAGTGCCCGCCGCGACGACGATCTCGCGCGCGACCTTCAGATATCTCTCCTCACCGCCGACCCTGTAGCGAACGCCGACGGCGCGCAATCCATCGAAGTCGACACGTGTCACCTGCGCACCGGTGATGATCTCCAGATTGCCGCGGCCGCGCGCCGGATCGAGCAGGTTTCGGGCGGTACTTTGACGGATGTTTTTCGACGTCGTCGTCTGGAAACGGCCGAACCCGTCCTGGCGTGCGCCGTTGAAATCGTCGGTCTGCGGTAAATTCAGTTCTTGTGTCGCTTCGAGAAACGTCCTGCTCAATCCATCACCGGGGCCATCCGAGACGCCCATCGGCCCCGTAGCGCCGTGGTACTTGTCCGCCCCGCGCTGCTGACACTCGGATTTCCTGAAGACCGGCAGAACGTCGGCATAGCCCCAGCCCGGACATCCGGCATCGCGCCAACCGTCGTAGTCAGCCGGATTTCCGCGCACATAAAGCGAGGCGTTGATGGCACCCGTGCCACCGACGACCTTGCCCCTTGGCTCGAACAATCTGCGCCCGCCGAGCCCCGCGACAGGCTCGCTCTCGTAGAGCCAGTTGACGGCCGGGTTGGTCATCAGCATCTGCATGCCGAAAGGCACGTTGATCCAGCGGTTGCTATCCTCCGGACCAGCCTCGAACAGAACGACGCGATGTGCGCCGCTCTCGCTCAGACGCGCCGCCAGCAGGCACCCCGCGGTGCCCGCGCCAATGATGGCGATATCTGCGGCGGGGACCTGAGGTGACTGTTGGGCCATGAGCTTACAACGCCGGGCCGATGCGCCCCGCGCACGCGCCAAATCCGATCGACACAAAACCATCCCGCTCGCATCGGCCGCGCAGGATGAGCTCGTCGCCGTCTTCGAGATAGCGTCGCGTTGTGCCATCCTTCAACTTGAGAGGCTCGGCTGCGCCACGGGTGATCTCGATCAGGCTGCCAAGCCCCCCGTCCCGGCTCGATATCGTACCCGAGCCGAGCAGGTCGCCGGCCTCGACGTTGCAGCCGTTGCTGGTCATATGCGCGACCATCTGCCCCGGCGTCCAATAGAGGCCCAGCGACGACGCACCGCCGAGCTTCGTCGCGCCGCTATCCTCCGCCGAGGAGCGCAGGTGGGCTTCCAGCCTGATGTCGATCCCGCCAAGCGCACCCGCCGGCTCGGCGAGATACGGAAGCGGTTGCGGGTCACCATCCGGCCGCGATGGAGGCGCCGCACGAAACGGCTTCAGGGCCTCCGCGGTGACGATCCAGGGCGAGATCGTGGTCGCGAAGCTCTTGCCCAGGAACGGTCCGAGCGGCTGATACTCCCAGGCCTGGATGTCGCGCGCCGACCAATCGTTGAGGAGGCAGAAGCCGAAGATGTGTTCCCAGGCCTTGTCGACCGGAACGGGCTCGCCGATCCGCGACGTGCCGCCCAGGAAGAAGCCGAGTTCCATCTCGTAGTCGAGTGCCCGGGACGGCGCGACCGCCGGAGCGGCACCTTCGGACTGCGGACGTTGCTGACCACGGGGACGCTGCACAGGCGCTCCACTCGGCCGTATCGTCGAGACACGGCCGTTGTAGGCGATCGGCACATATTTGTAGTTGGGCAGCAGTGGATTGTCCGGCCGGAATATCCGCCCGACATTGGTCGCATGCTCGATCGAGGCGAAGAAGTCGATGTAGCCGCCCGGGCGGAGCGGCATGAGCATTTCAACCGCGCTCATCGGCACCAGATGCTCTGCCGCGGCCGCGCCTTGCGATGCGCCGCGCTCCAGCACGCGGCCGACGGCACGCCGCACCGCGCTCCAGGCCTTGGGATCACGGCCGATCAGGGGCGCGAGTCCTTTGCCCTCGCATTCGGTGACGATGCCGCCGACGTCACCGAGCAACTCGGCAATCGCAACGAGATCCAGAATGGAGCCCCCGATCGCGACACCGAGCCGGGCACCGCGCTCCGTCCGAAACATGCCGAATGGCAAGTTCTGAATGGGAAATTCCGCATCCGGAAGATTGGCTTTCTCGACCCAGCTACGGCGTGCAGGATCGTGGCTCTCGTCAAGAGCGATCATATTCTCAGGTCCATTCTCAGCTGCGCTGCCCCGGCTTTCGTCAAACCGATGCAAGCGCCTCACGCAGCGTCGCGGCAGCATGCTTGGCGACGAAGGCGGGCTCGTCCCGCAAATAGCGGGCGTTCATGATCTCGACGGAGTAGAGCCCTTCGTAGCCGATGCCCTTCACGCGCCGGAGAAATTCGTTCACCGGCGCAACGCCCTCGCCGGGAAACAGGCGATAGTGACGCCCGACTTCCATGTACGGCAGATTGGTCTTGGGAATATCGGCCACCTCAACCAGAAACAGCTTCGCCGGATCGATCGCATCGATGCCATCAAGCGGGAGATCCATGCAGAAAATATGCAGGCTATCGAGCATGATGCCGAGATGGCTGTGGTCGACTTCCTTGACGATCGACCAGACGTCACGATAGTCCGCGGTCTTGCGACCCCAGCACACGTGTTCGTAGGCGATGCGAATGTTGCGGGAGCGACCGAGCTCGGCAAGCTCGCCGAGATCGTCGACGATGCGGCTGCGTTCGCCCGACGCGTCCTCGCGCATGTTGGTGCACAGGATCAGGAGATCGGCGCCGATCCACGCCATCTGATCCATCATCTGCTCGGCGATCTTGTAGGCGTGCTTCTTGTAAGGCTCGGGAGAACCCTCATAGTCGCGGAACGCCTGATAGGCGCAGACCGACAGGCCGCTGTCGCGCAGCAGGCCGATCGAGTAATCGGGACCGCGCGGGTCCTCGTAGAGGTCGCGCGGCCAGAATTCGGTGGCGACGAAGCCGGCATCTTTCATTGCCTGGAGCTTGGCCGGCAGCAACCCGCCAAAGGTGGCCGTCGTGCACGCGATGCGGTTACCCGCATCGCTCGTTTTTGTCGCGATCATCGATAGCTCCCGTGCAATCTGAAAGGACTTCTCGTCAGATGCTGATGAGCGGTCCCGTCGGCGTCCAGCGTTCCCCGTCGAAGCTGATCACCTGGAACGAGCGAATGCCCGAGTAGTCCGTCGGCGTCGTGTTGAACTTGATGCCGTTGATCACCATGGGGACCTGGAGGTCCGCGATGTTCGTCGCGGCCTTGATCAGCGTCTCGCGATTCAAGTCGCGGCCCGCCGCCTTCAGCGCCTGATGCATGGTGAAGGCGCGGCAGTGCCCCATGACCACAGCCGAGTCGCTCGACTTGCTCTCCGGGTAATACTTGCCGTGCCAGGCGAGGAACTCCTTGGTCGCAGCATCTGTCGACAGACCCGGATCCGACGGCACCTTCATGAAGGCGACCGAGAGAATGCCCTTGCTCTTCTCGAGCCCGGCCGGCTCGAGCACGATGTCGATCGCATTTGATCCGCTATGGACGTATTGCAGGGGACGCCAACCGAGATCGAAAGCCTTGCGGATCGATTGTGCCGTGAACTTTGGTGTCGCGAGATTGATGAAGACATCCGCCTTCGAACCCGCGAGCGTGATGACCTGCGGATCGACGGAGGGGTCCGAGGTCTCGTAGGTCTGCTCGGCGACGACCATCTCCTTGAGGCGATCGCCGAGACGCTCCTTGAACCCCTTGAGATTCGAGCGGCCGAAATCGTCGTTCGGCGCGAGAATTGCGATCTTGGCGTTCGGCTTGGTCTGAAGCACGTGCGCGGCCCAGACACTGCCTTCGAGCGCATAGTTCGGCTGCCACGGTATCGTCATCGGCGCGTTCTGGGGATCGAAGAAAGCCGGCCCACCCGTTCCGATGAAGAGATGCGGCACCTTCTTCTGGTTGAGGTATTTCGCAACGGCGAGGTTCGTCGGCGTGCCGATCGAGCCGAAGATCGCGAGCACGCGCTCCTGCTCGACGAGTTTGCGGGTATTCTCGACGGCTTTGGGCGGGCTATAGGCGTCGTCGAGCGCGATCAGGTTGACCTTGCGGCCGTTGATGCCGCCGTTGTCGTTGACCCACTTGAAATAGGCCTCGCCGGACTTGCCCTGCACGCCATAGGCGGAAGCGGGGCCGCTATAGGGAGCCGACATTCCGAGCTTGATCTCGGTGTCGGTCACGCCGATGTCGGACTTGCCCTGCGCAAGCGCGGGCCTCGCGAGCAGGGACGAACTGGCGACGGCGGCCATGCCACCCAGCACCGTCCGGCGCGAGATCCCCTTGAGTTCAATCCCAGATGACTTCCCGTTCCGCCTTGTCACGCTACCCTCTCCTCCGGATTATTGATGCTGTTGTTGCACAGCCGTCGGCCCGTCCTGATGGGACGATCCGCGATCGGAGCGAGAATGGCAGGGCTATGGAGGTCCGTCAGTCACAGCGTCTGGTGACGGACCCGGCAAGGATCGGCGGAAGCGGATCGGCCGTTGCGCGCGCGCCGGGTTAGCTCAGGACGAGCCGCATCAGCTCGTTCTGGGACGAGATCCGAAGGCGTGAATAGGCGCGCTTCCGGTACGTCAGCACGGTGTTGATGCTGATGTTGAGCCGCAGCGCGATGCCTTCGGAAGAAAGGCCCACCGCAATGAGCCCGCAAACCTCGCGCTCCCGTTCCGAAAGCGACGGCGCCAGCACGCCGAATCGAGTCTTGAACGTCTGCTCGTGATCCTCATCCGCCGTATCGTCCGATACCTCGGCGTGGCGCCTCACGATCGACATCAGCAGTTCGGCGTGATCGGCGATGCGAGCCTCTTCGTCGGGCTGGAAGTCGTGCCGGGAGCGACGATAGAAATGGAGGCGCAAACGACAACCGTCCCGCGTCTGCGAGAGCGCGATGCGCTTGTCGAGTTGGACGGAACCGTAGCAATCCTGGCGATAGCTCGAATGCTCGATCTCCTGGGCCCTCGATTTCACGATCCAGCAGTCGCCGTCCGGGATCTGCGACAGGACGGATTCGATGGGATCGTGCAGCCAATAGCTGGTCCGGTAGCGAACGGCGCGTTCCTGGGCGACGGGAAGCACCCCGATGTTCTCGGCGACGATCGTGTGCATCCGCTGAGAGCGATCGAGGAGAAAGGCGGTGAAATGGTCCGCCTGGCAGATGTCCCTGGCGAACGAGAAGACCTGGCCCGAAAAATTCGGGCGCCCCACGGATTCGATCAACTTCGGCAGCGCGCAAATGGCTGGAAAGCCTGCGGCCTGCTGACCGCCGCGCGTGAGCGACCGTGCCTCCATCTGGAGTCTTCTCCCCTTGCACGAGCCTGCTGTGCGGCTCTTAACCCTCAACCGTTTGAAGGGCTCGCGTTTGCATCCTAGTTCGCATGCAAACTTGCTGCAAGTTGCAGACCCCGTCGGAACAGGGACAAGGTGACTGGGAGGTATGCGCAGGAGGATATGCGGCGAATTGATCCAGCATGATGCCTGGCACCCCGGACGACTACGTCCGATGCACAATGCCGGTCAGGACAACGCGGAGTTGAGGCGAGCGCCGGACGTCAGGCCCGCAGACGCAAACGCGAGGCGATCTTGCGAAGCAAGCCCGCGGTGCCTTCCGGCATGAGATACATCGTGCCGATGAGGAACGCGCCATAAATCGCCCACGGCGCCGCCTTGGAAATGGAATCCGCCAGGTTCGGCACCAGCACGATGAACAGGGCGCCGACGACGCTCCCCAGGATGGAACAGAGTCCGCCGACGACGACACCGGTCAGGAGGCTGACGGACAGATAGAAGCTGTAGGTGTCCGAGCTGACGAACTGCACGATGATCGCACCGAGCGCGCCGGCGATGCCGGTGTACATCGCGCTGATACCGAAGGCGATCGACTTGTACTGCGCGACGTTGATGCCCATCGCGACCGCGGCCGTCGGCTGCTCGCGGATGGCAAGGAGCGCACGCCCGATCCGGCCGCGCATCAGATTGCTGCCGATGATGAAGAGGATGACCGTGACGGTCAGCGTGAAAATGTACAGCCACTGATCCTGGTTCAGCGGCAGGCCGAACGGGGCATCGGGCTTGGTCAGCAGAATGCCCTGAACACCACCGGTCCAGTCCTCCACATATTTCCACTTCAGGAATTGCGGCAGCGCGACCGCCAGCGCGAAGGTCGCGAGCGCGAGCTGGAAGCCGCCCAGCCGCAACGCCGGAAAACCAAAGAGATAGCCGAGCACGAGGCAGATCAATCCGGAGGCCGGAATCGTCGACCAATACGGCAGATCCCAATGGCTCATCATGATCGCGGCGGTGTAGCCGCCGATGGCCATGAAAGCACCATGCCCCAGCGAGAGCTGGCCGTTGAAGCCGGTGAGGATGTTCAACCCCAACAGCGCGACCGCATACATGGCGGTCGTTGCGGCCAGGAACAGGTAATAGTCATCCCCGAAGAACGGCAGCAACGCGGCCACGACGACGGCGAAAGTCGCGAGCTGACCGAGCCGGTTGCTGCGCGCCGATCGGGACGAGGCGCCCGACGGCACGTCGCGCTTGGGAGACACGAGAGAGGTCTTGACCGAAAGATCCTGGGACAGCGTCATCTCAGACCCGCGTGACAATCTTGCGGCCGAACAGGCCCGCCGGTTTCAGGATCAGCACGCCGATGATCACCAGCAGCGCGATGCTCAGTTTGAGCTCCGTGCCGACGACATAGGCGCCGACCAGGTTCTCGAGGATGCCGATGATGAAGCCGCCGGCCACTGCGCCCCAGGGATTGTCGATGCCGCCGAGCTTTGCGGCTGCAATGGCGTAGATCATCACGCCCGACATCATGTTGGGATCGAGATAGACGACCGGCGCCACCATCATGCCGGCGATCGCGCCCAGCAGTCCTGCCAGCCCCCACCCCGTCGCGAGCATGAGCCCCACGGGAACACCCGACAGGCGGCAAGACACCGGATTGAGCGCCGAGGCACGCATCGCAAGGCCGAGCTTGGTGTAGCGGAAGAAGACATAGAGCACGACCACCGTCACCAGCGTCACGCAGAGCGAGCCGACGTCATGGCTCGAGACATAGCGATTGCCGAATGGCGCCTCCGCCGGGAACGGGCTGGGAAAGCTCTTGGTGGTGTAGTCGAACAGACCGCCCGCCACGCTGTTGAAGATCACCTGCAGGCCGATGAATACGATCACGGCGGCAAGCACCGATCTCCCCTCGAACGGACGCACGACGATACGCTGAACGCCGAACCCGATCGCGAACGAGGCCAGCAGGGTCAGAGCGAAGGCGGGCCAATACGGAATGCCCAGCGAAGTAATCATGGACCACGCGATGAAGGTGGAGAACATCGCCATGTCGCCCTGGGCGAAGTTCACCAATCCCGTAGCCTGGTAGATCATGACCAGTGCCAGGGCGAGGCTTGCATAGATGCCGCCGTTCACGATCCCGGACACCACCTGATTGATAAGGACATCCATGACGGTCAGTAGCCCAAATATGATTGACGGATGGCGTCGTTTTCCTGGATTGCGGCCGATGAGCCGCTCATCACGATGGAACCGGTTTCAAGAAGGCTCGCATGATCGGCCAGTCCCAGTGCCAGACGCGCGTTCTGCTCGACGATGAGCATCGAGACCTTGTCCGTCGCATTGATCGCACGCAGGATCGCGAAGATATCGCGGATGACGAGGGGAGCCAGGCCGAACGACGGCTCGTCGAGCAGCAGCACCTTGGGCCGCAGCATCAACGCGCGGGAGATGGCGAGCATCTGCTGCTCGCCGCCGGAAAGCTCGCCCGCATTCTGCTTGGCGCGCTCGCGCAGCCGGGGGAAATAGTCATAGCATTTCTGGATGTCGGAGCTGACCTCGCGGTCCCGGCGGGTGAAAGCGCCGATGCGAAGGTTGTCCTCCACCGTCAGCGCGCCGATCGTTCCGCGCCCGTCCGGCACATGGGCGACGCCGAGCGAGGCGATCTTCTCCGTGGAAAGGCGATCAATGCGCTTGCCGTCCAGCAGGATTTCGCCGGTGACCTTGACCATGCCGCAGATGGCCCGCAGCGTCGTGGTCTTGCCCGCGCCGTTCGCGCCGAGGATCGTGGTGATGCCGCCGCGCACCAGCTCGAAACTGACGTCCCGTAGCGCCTGGGTCAGCGAGTAATAGGCATTCAGGCCGCGTACCGAGAGGATCGTGCTCATGCCTCGGTCCCCAGATACGCTTCCATGACGTCCGGATTGGAACGAACCGTATCGGGGCTTCCCTCGGCGATCTTTCGTCCGAAGTTGAGCACCACGACCTTGTCCGAGACGGACATGACGAGGTTCATGTGATGTTCGACCAGCAGGATGGCGATCGACATCTTGTCGCAGACGTCGCGGATCAGCGCGCGCAGGCCTTCGACCTCCTCGTGATTCAAGCCGGCCGCCGGCTCGTCCAGCATCAGCATCTTCGGCTCGGCCGCCAGGGCGCGCGCGAACTCGACCCGCTTCTGGATGCCGAACGGCAGGCTGCCGACGTCGACGTCGACGTAGGGTCCGAGGCCGACCAGGTCGCACATCTCGAGCGCCCGGTCGCGCGCGCGCCGCTCTTCCGCGGCAACGCCGATCTGGAACGCATGCGCCAGAAAGCCGCAACGCAGCGTGTGGTGTGTCCCGACCAGAACGTTGTCGAGAACGCTCATGGTCCGGAACAAAGCGAGGTTCTGAAACGTCCGGCCGAGGCCAACGCCGGCGATCTTGTACTGCGGCTGGCTGTCGAGGCTGTTCCCATCGAACAGTATCGAGCCACTGTTGGGGCGATACAGGCGACTGATGCAGTTGAAGAGCGTGGTCTTGCCGGCCCCGTTGGGTCCGATCACGCTGCAGACCTGCCGGCGCGCGGCGTCGAAGCTCACATCGCTCAAGGCAATGATTCCTCCGAACCTGATCGAGACATCGCTCACGCTCAACAATGGGCCGGCCGCGTCCACCGAAATTCCCTTCCCCGCATGTTTGATTGCGAACCGTCCCCACGGATTGGATATCCTGCTCCCTATACCTGCCCTGCCGTATCCGGACTGTCCCAATCCAATGTGACACTCTGGCCGGCGGATAGCGCCCTATAGGAGAGGGCCGCTACGTTCCGCTTTGGGGGATCACGCCTTGCAGCATTTCGACGCCGTCATTTCAGGTTGTGGGCCAACTGGCGGCGCGCTGGCAAACCTCCTTGCGGCACAGGGCCTTAGCGTCTGCGTGGTCGAACGGTTCCCGGAGGTGTATCCAACCCCGCGGGCAATCGTTCTGGACTGGGAAGCGATGCGCGCACTGCAATATTGCGGCGTTGCCCATGCCCTATTCCCGAGCACGCGGCCGCACCCGGGGACGGACTTCCTCGGCGTCGATGGCGAGATCATCAAATTGTTCGATCCGGCCCCACCGCCCTACGCGCTCGGCTGGCCGTCGACCTCGACCTTCGTCCAGCCGGAACTCGAAAAGATGCTGCGGCGGGCGCTCAGCTTGCGGGCCAACGTTACCATGAAGCTCGGCTGCACCGTTGCGGATTTCTCGGAGGAGACCGAAGGCGTCACCGTCACGATTGCCGATAACGCGACCGGGGCACGGGAAGCCGTGACCTCCACCACGCTGATCGGCTGCGACGGCGCCAACAGCGAGATACGCAAACGCCTCGGCTTCGGTCTGGAAGACTATCGCTTCGACGAATGGTGGATCGTCGTCGATGCCTGGCAGCTTTGCGACACCGACCTGCCGCGCAAGACCACGCAATATTGCTGGCCGTCGCGACCGGCGACCTATGTCGTCGGCCCCGGAAATTTGCGTCGGTGGGAGATCAAGCTCCTGCCGCACGAGAGCCCGGCGGATTTCGAGGATCCGGCGCGGCTACGCGAAGTGATGGCGAAGTATGTCGACATCCGTTGCTTCGACATCTGGCGCAGCGCGACCTATCGCTTTGCGGCGCGGGTCGGCGATCGCTGGGCGAGCCGGCGCGTGTTCCTGGCAGGCGACGCCGTCCACCAGATGCCGCCCTTCCTTGGTCAGGGCCTTTGCGCGGGTCTGCGCGATGCCTTCAATCTGGCGTGGAAGCTGGTTTTTGCGCAGCGCCACGGCTGGTCAGATGCCTTGCTCGCGACATACGAGACGGAGCGAAAGCCACATGTCGCAACCGTCATCCAGCACGCGAAGGAGTTCGGCCTCATCATCGGGGAAATGGACGAGGCACGCGCGATCGAGCGTGACCGGACATTGCGTGCCGAATTGCGCGAAGGCCGGATGACGACCACACGACAGGCCTTCATTCCCAACCTGGCGCACGGCATTCTCGGCGATACGCCTTTATCGGGCAGTCTCATGGTTCAGCCCGAGATCGTCGGCAAGGGTCGCACCCGTCTGATGGACGACCTCTGTCCGATGGCGTTTCTCTACGTGACCACCGACTCCGCCGCGCAGGCCTGGATGGAACCGCATGCGGAATCATGGCGCCGCCTCGGCGGCCACCGCATCGTCATCGGATCGTCCGCGGAGCCGACTGTAGAGGGCGTCCTCGCGATGACCGAGGCCGGCGACACCTTCGCCAAATGGGCGGCGGCGGGCAGTACCGAAGCGGTGATCGTTCGCCCCGACCGCTATGTCTATGCGAGCATCCAGAACGAGAACGACCTCGCAAACAAGCTCGCGCGTCTGAATGACCAATTGGGATTCGCAGACTGAAGCAGGGAGAGACCTATGCTGCCGCAATGGAATCGAAAGCCGCCCTTCAACATGAGCCGGGCGAGCCATGTCGCCCTGACCTGCCGCGATCTCGGCGCCAGCCGTGATTTCTATGCCGGCGCGCTCGGGCTTGTCGTGACCGACGAGACAAAGGACACGCTCTATCTCCGCGGCCTGGAAGAGGCGAACTATTACTCGATCGCCCTGCACAAGAGCGATGCACCGCCGAAGGCCCTATGGATCGGCATGCGCGTCGAGGACGACAGCCATTTCGAGCCCCTCGCCGCCTGGCTCAAGCGGAAGGAGATCGCGTATGAATTCGCCGATGTCGCTCATCAGGGCAGGACATTGCGCTTTCGCGATCCCGTCGGGCTTCCGGTGGAGGTCGCCGCCCACATGGACATCGTCGAACGCCGGATGCAGGACTACCATACGTTCCGCGGCGGCAGCCCACAGCGCTTCGATCACTATCAGATCGTGACGCACGACGTTCAGACCGCCACCGATTTCTGGAGCGAGCTCGGTTTCCGGCTGGCCGAATACACGGCGCCCGAAAACTCCGACGAATTGTGGGGCTCCTGGCTCGAGCGCAAGGGCAACACCCACGACATCGTCTTCACCAACGGCAAGGGGCCGCGGCTGCACCATTTCGCCTTCACCGTCCCCGACGTCACTGCGCTCATCCACGCTTGCGACGTCGTCTCGAGCCTCGGCTATCTCGACATCATCGACCGCGGCCCCGGCCGCCATGGCCTCAGCAACGCGCTGTTCGTGTATTTTCGCGATCCGGACGGCCATCGCATCGAGCTCTTCAACACGCATTACCAGGTCATCGATCCCGAAACTCCGCCGATCCGCTGGGACCTGACCAACCCGCGCCGCGCCCAGCTATGGGGCATGCCGGCCTCGAAGCGCTGGTTCTTCGAGGCCAGCGAGTTCAGGGATTGCGCAGTGCTGGATCCGCTGCTGGTGGCCGAGCCTCTCACCCTGGAAAAGTATCTCGAAGCGCAGAGCTGAACAGAAAAGAGCGATGCTCCATCGCGAGCGCGCATCGACTGTCACAGGTGGCTGTGACTGACCGTGCTCGGCTTTTCCTGCAACGTCGGCCTGCAGCTCTCGTAAGGAAAAGACCGGGATGAGTGAGCCGAACGCACTTCGCGCCGGGATCGTCGGTGTCGGGCAAGCCCAGAAGCAAGGCAGCCCGACGGCAGGCGCCTACCGCATCGGCTATACCCATGCCCGCATGTATCGCCGCACGCCCGGCTTCGTGCTCACGTCCGCAGCGGATATCGACGCAGCTAATCTTCGCGCCTTCAATGACGAATTCGATGTCGGCGGCTATGCGAGCCTGGACGAGTTGCTGAAACACGACCGGCCCGACGTCGTCAGCCTGTGCACCTATGTCGGCCTCCATCTCGATATGATCAAGGCCTGCGTCGCGGCCGGCGTCAAAGGGATCCTCTGCGAGAAGCCCCTGGTGGCATCGCCGGCCGAACTCGCCGAATTGCGTGCGCTGGTTGCGGCCTCCGGCGTCAAGATCATCGTTCCCCATTTTCGCCGATACCGGAGAGCCTTTGCGCGCGCGCGGGAGATCATTTCGGCCGGCGAGATCGGCCAGCGCGTGATCGTCTCGGCGGCGATCGGCAACGGCTGGGATTTGAGCGAGTGGGGTTCGCACTGGCTCGACATGTATCGCTTCTTCCACGACGACGAGATGCCGGAATGGGTCATGGCGCAGGCGCGCGTCACCGATCGTCGCGGTTTCGGTCACGCCATGGAAGACCACGCGGTCGCCGTCATGGAGTTTCCTGGTGGCGGCCGTGCCGTTCTGGAGACGGGCGTGCACTATCTCAACGACGGCGTCACCATGACGATCGGCGGCAGCCGCGGCTCGATCGTCATCCGCTCCGAGGACAAGCTGCACGTCTATACCGATGCCGGCGCTCGCGAGGAAAACTTCGAGGATGCCGACGGTCTTCTCTCCGCATGGTCCGGCATGGCCGCCGACTTCCGGGATTGGATCAATGGCGGAGCCGCGCCGCCTCTCCGCTTCGATCACGTGGCAGGCACCGCCGAATTGACCATGGCCTGTTATGTCTCCATGGTCGAAGGCAATCGCGTCGATTTCCCCCTGGAGAGTTCTGCGCGCGAGTGGCTGGTCGAGGAGCTTGCGCGACGCCACGCCTCAAACGCTCGCCCCGGCGAATAATCGCCGCGTGCGACGCCCCATGAGTGCCCTCCTCGCAAATCCGAGGGCAGCCCGCACGCTCATGCGAGCGATACGGTCTCGTCAGGGCCTTCCCCGAGAAAACCGCTAGCCCAACCCCGATCAGGTCCACGAATGCACCGTCGGCCGCCGTTCCTCCGGCGCGCGATGATTTGGAAGATTCATCTCGTAATTCGCGCATTGACGAATGATCCATTCTGCACCGCGACAATCTAAGCAATGGACCAAATGTGGCGGAAACACGAAAAGAAAGGCCGGTTTTCCCCTCACGTTTCGGAAGGATCACGATGCGCGTCGTATCAACTATGTTGGCTGCCATGGCCGCGGCTTTTGCTGCTCTCGGGCTCGCCACGTCCGCCCACGCGCAGCAGCCGCTACGCGTCGGCTTCATCCCGGTGATGGGCGCGGCGCAGATCTTCGTTGCCGAGGGCGAAGGCTGGATCAAGCAGGCTGGATTGAATCTCAGCACCAGCACCTTCGAATCCGGTCCGAACATGATCCAGGCGCTGCAATCCGGCACGCTGGACGTCTACGTCGCCGGCCTCGCGCCGCTGCTCGTGGCCCGCTCAAAAGGCATCGACGTCCGAATCGTGGCCGCGACCGTCGTCGAGGAAATGGGGTTTGCCACGAGCGCCGCCTTCTCTCCCCAGATCGAGGGCAAGGATCCGGCGGCGGCGTTCAAGGCCTTCCGCGAGAAGAACGGTCGTCCCGTCAAGCTGGCGACCCAGCCGATCGGCTCGGGCCCGAATACGGCCCTGCAGCACTGGCTGTGGGAGGCCGTGAAGGCGGACAAGGCTGACGTTCAGATCGTCGAGATGGGCATCGACGCGACCCAACGAGCCATCTCCACGGGCGCGGTCGAAGGTGGCTCGGTGCGCGAGCCCGCGCTCGCCATCATCCGCAAGCAGAACCCCGCCATCAAGCTGATCGCGACCGGCAAGGATATGTTCCCCAATTTCCCCGGCGTTGTCGTCGCAGTGATGGGCCCGTTCGCGGACAAGAACCCTCAGGCGGTGGACGGCCTCGTGCGCTCGATCATCCGGGCGACTGCGCTGCTGAAGGAGCATCCGGAGAAGACCGTGAAACATGTCGGGGCCGCATTCGGCAACGGCCTCGTCCCCGACGATATCCTGCTCGAGGCCCTGAAGTCTCCGCAGACCCAGTTCACCTCCGACCCGCGCCGGATCGAGGAGTCCACGAAGAAGCTCCAGGACTATCAGGTCAAGATCGGGGCGCTGCAGAAAGCGGAGCCGCTCGAGGGATTGTTTGCCTTCGACGTCTATAATCGCGCCGCTGCGAACTAGTCCCTGCAACGAAACGCGACGACGCAGGTGACACGAACGCGATCATTATTGCTGGGGGCGCTGGGCTTCTTCGCCTTCCTCGCCTTGTGGGAGGCGTTGCCCGCCCTTCAGATCGTGCCGGCATCGGTGTTGCCGCCTCCGAGCGCGCTGCCGCGCGCGTTCTGGCGCGAATTCTCAAGCGGCATCTGGTTCGCGAGCCTGCTCACGAGCCTGCGCAACTATTTGTCAGGCCTGCTGATCGGCAGCCTGCTGGGTGTCGGACTCGGCGTCGTCACCGGCATGTCGGCGACGCTCGAGTCCTTTCTTTCCTGGGTCATTCGAATCCTGCGGCCCATTCCCGGCCTCGCCTGGGTGCCCTTCGCGATCCTCTGGTTCGGCATCGATCCGGCGGCCGCCATCTTCATCATCTCGACCGGCGTGTTCTGGATCTGCTATTTCGCCGCCCTCGGTTCGGTGCACACCGTCGACCGCGACCTGATCGAGGTCGCGGATGCCTTCGGCTTCCGCCGCGCGCATCAGAAGCTGATCAAGGTTATCCTGCCGGCAGCGGCGCCCGGCATCCTGGTCGGCATGCGAACGGCCCTCGGCCAGGCCTGGATGGCCGTCGTGGCCTCCGAGATCTTCGGCGTGCCCGGCCTCGGCCAACGCATGATGCAGGCTTCCAACCTGCTGGCGAGCGACATCGTGGTCGTCTACATGGCGACGATGGCCGCCCTCTATGGCCTCATCGACACGTCCTTCGTGGCACTTCAATCGCGGGTTCTTCGATGGAAGCGATAGTCTCGCTGCGCAACATCGGGCTGACCTTCGCGCGCGACGGCGAGCGAACCGAAGTCCTCCGCGATCTCAGCCTCGATATCGCGCCGGGCCGCTTTGTCGCCGTGCTTGGTCCTTCCGGCGTCGGCAAGTCCACGCTGTTGCGCGTGATCGCCGGCTTGCTCTCGCCGAACGCCGGCGCGGTCGAGGTGAACGCCCGCCCGGAAGGCTTCAGGTTGCCGGTCGCGCTTGTGTTCCAGGACTCGCGGCTGCTGCCGTGGCGCACGATCATGTCGAACGTCTGCTTCGGGCTCGAACACGGCCGGGTCGGCGCCGGCGAGCGCCGGGACATGGCGAGGGCCGCGCTCGCCCTCGTCGGCCTGCCCGGATTCGAGAAACGATATCCGCACGAGATGTCGGGCGGCCAACGTCAGCGCGTGGCATTGGCCCGCGCCCTCGCGGTCGATCCCGATATCCTGCTGATGGACGAGCCGTTTGCGGCTGTCGACGCGCTCACGCGCGAGGCCTTGCAGGATGAACTCGCGCGCATCCACGCCGCCACTCACAAGACCATCGTCTTCGTGACCCATTCGATCACCGAGGCGGTCTATCTCGCCGATGAGATTGTTGCGATTACCGGCAAGCCGGGACGCCTGGCCGCTTCGATCGCGATCGATACGCCGCGACCACGGCGACGCGACGACCCAGCGAACCGCGACCTCATCGCGCGCTTGCGTGAGGTTCTCGGCGAAGACGCAGCGGCTTGATCCGTCTCGCGATCGACCGCCGCGACGATCATTGCGGAATGCAATGCCGGCCGGATGACGAAGCGCCGCGGGGCAAATACCGCGGCGCTTCCAGATCGTATCCCCGAACTAGCGAGTAGCGGCCGCCGAGACCGGGGCTTGTTCATTCTCCCACGGGAACGAAATGACGTTGCCGTAGTATTTCTTCAGGATCTCCTTCACTTCGGGCGTGGTCTGATAGATCTGGATGAACTGCTTGATCCGGGGATCGTTGGCTCGGTCGGGGCGGGCCACGAATCGCAACGCATAGAGATCGTTCGGCTTCTCCAGGACGATCGGGCTGTTGGGATCGAGGCCGCCGAGTTTGGCGAAGGCCGGATAGGTCACCGCGGCATCGACGTCATCCAGCGCGCGCGAGATCTGCGGACCATCGACCTGGACGATCTTGAGCTTCTTGGGGTTGTCCACGATGTCCACGATCGTCGCATGATAGCCGACGTCCGGCTTGAGCTTGAGCAGTCCGGCCTCTTGCAACAGCGACAAGGCGCGGCCCGTATTGATGACGTCGTTCGCGATGGCGATCGTCGCGCCGTCCCTGAGATCGCTCAGGCTCTTGATCTTCTTGGAGTAGATGCCGTTCGTGGTGGAATAGCCGAGCCCGACCGGAGCGAGATTGTAACCGGCCTTCTTGATGGAATCCTCGAGGAACGGCAGGTGCTGGAAGTAGTTCAAATCGAGATCGCCGTTGGAGACGGCGATGTTCGGCGTGGACCAGTCGCTGAACTCGACGATCTTGACGTCGAGCCCTTGTGCTTTCGCTCTTGCAACGACGATATCGAGAGCACCATTCGTAGGCATCGTCGCAACGCCGACGGACAACGATGCGGCAAACGCGCCCGTTGTGAAAGAGCCGAGCACTGCGCACGCGAGCGCCCAGTTGCGTAACAGTCTACGGGCACCGTGAGCCGAGATAGTCGAATTCATATTGGCCTGCTGTACATTGTCTGAAGAGAGAAGCCCGAATAATGAGGACAAATCTCGCGATGCACAACAAAACGCTAAACCAAACTTTTCGGGCCACTTGAAAGAAAGCGTTGCCGAGAGGCGTTCGCCGCAGGCCTATCCTTCTGCTTCGTTCTTTTCGCCCACCGCCTCACAAGCGGTCGAAGCGACGTGCCGCAGCGCCGGGATGACGGGCGTTCAACCGCGCGGATTGCCCGAACATTTTCTCACGAAGCGATCCTTCGCGGTATTCCCGCTTGAAGGCGCCGCGCGACTGCAGCTCCGGGACGACCAGATCTACGAAGCTTTCAAGAGACCCCGGTGAAACGACGCGCACGAGGTTGAAACCGTCGACGTCGGTGGCGTCAGCCCAACCGATCAGCTCCTCGGCGACATCGGCCGGGCTGCCGACGATGAACGGCGCTCGCGCACCGACATTGCTGAATTCGACGAGATCGCGGACTTGCACCGGCTTGGGTGCACTGACCGTCATGTTCTCGACGGTGGACCGTATTGCATTGCTTTTGAAGAACTTGACCGTATCGTCGAGCGACATCTTGGAGAAGTCGATGCCCGTCCAGCCTGCGACCAGCGCGAGCTGACCCGCTATATCGAGATAGCGGCGATATTCGGCAACCAGATCGTGCGCCTCGGCGGTGGTCGGAGCGACGACGACCGTGGCCGCGAGGAACACGGCGACGTCATAGGGATCGCGTCCGAACGACCGCGCCTGCTCGCGCAACGCCTTGACGGACCGGGACGCGATCTCCCTGGTCGGGCCGTTGAGGAAGACGCATTCGGCGTGTTTGGCCGCGAATGCCGTTCCGCGCGCAGACGTACCTGCCTGGTACAAGACCGGCGTGCGCTGCCGTGATGGTTCGGACAGGTGCCTTGCGTGGACCTTGTAATACGGTCCGTCGTGATGAACGGGATGAACGCGTTCGGGGTGGGTAAAGATGCCGGTCTCCCGATCCCGAACAGCCGCGTTCTCTTCCCAGCTTCCCTCCCATAGCTTGTAGACGGCGGCCATGAAGTCCTCAGCGGCCTCATACCGCTCGTCGTGCTCCCGCACGACATCCAGGCCCATGCCTTTGGCGCCGCTGTTGAGATAGCCGGTGACGATGTTCCAGCCGATGCGCCCTTCGGTGAAATGATCGAGCGTCGAGAAACGGCGCGCAAATTGAAATGGATGCTCGTACGTCAGATTGGCGGTGATGCCGAAGCCGATGTGGCGGGTGACGTGCGCCATGGCCGATACCGCGATCGTGGGATCGGCGCTGGGCGCCTGAGCTCCGGCGCGGATCGCGGTTTCTGGCCCGCCGCCATAGACGTCGTAGACGCCGAAGACGTCGGCAACGAAAATGCCGTCGAGCAGCCCACGTTCGGCGGTCTGTGCCATCGTGGTCCAGTACTCGAGCTTGTTGTAGTCGACCGAACGATCGCCGGGATGTCGCCAGAGCCCCGCCCAGGTATGGGTCGGCGTCGACATCTGAAACGTGTTCAGCATCAGCTCGCGTTGTCTGGTCATGTACGCACTCGCAGGTGATGAATCGGCGATTGATCCGAATGGCCTAATCGCCAGCGCTGTCGGCTCTCATTCCGCGGCGATCGCCGCGAGATTCGCGTCGTCGTCGACTTGAAGGATGTCGTTGAAGCGGTTGAACGCCCCGCAGAGCGCCGTTCGCCACGTCAATTCGACGATCTGCGGTTCCGTGAAATGGGCCCGCAGGCGCGTGAATATCTCGTCCCGGGTGCGGCTCCAGTTGTTCGTCACCGCGATTGCATATTCGACCACGAGACGATCGACCTCGTCGAGCTCGGGATGATCCTTGTAATCGAGCAGCCTTGCCACTCCTTCGCTCGAGATACCCTGGATCATGAGCTTCGGCGTATGCTGCGCTACGCAATATTCGCACTCGTTGAGGTGCGAAGTGGTGACGATCGCCAGTTCGAGGTATCGCTTCGGCAGAACAGCTTCGTCGGACAGCTGGGTAAGCAGGCGCCAGACATGCTCGAACACCGGTAAACGCTGTGCCATGACCCCGGATTGACCTTCAAAAGGGCCGTAGGTCTTCATCTTGTCCCAGAGCGGATGCAGTTCCGGCGGAAGGTCGCTTCTGTTCTTCGTCGTAATGCGGGCCATACCGGTCACTCCTGTTGCCTATGTTCCGATTGAAGCTTTCTGCGATCACGGGTCGAAGCCGAAACGGGCTCGCGAAGCAGTCCGTCGGGACGAAAGATGAGGATCGCCACGAGCACAACTCCGACCAGGAACAGGCGAAGTGCCGCGAGGTCCGCGCTGCTCAGGATCGATATCCGGTCGATCAGGAAGCGACTGCCTTCGAGCAACAGGATGACCGTGAAGGCGCTGACGAGAACGCCCCAATTGCTGCCGCGACCGCCGATCACCACTGCCATGAACGCATAGGCGGTGATGATGGAGCTGAATTGGGTCGGATCAACGTAGGTGTAGTAGAAGGCGTGGAGACTGCCCGCAATGCCAAGCGCCGCACCGCCGAGGGCGAAGGCTTTCAACCGGATGATGACGACGGACTTGCCTAGTGCGGAGGCGACCGCTGGATCTTCCCGCGTGGCGCGCAACGTGCGTCCGAAGGGCGAACGAGCGACAAGCTCGAAGACCGTCAGCACGGCGATCAGGCAAAGCAGCGCGAACACCATCAGGCCCGCATCGCTCGCCCACTCCGGAATCCAGCCGGGCAAAGGACGGCGTATGCCGGGAATACCGATGGTTCCCCGGGTCAGCCACTCCTCGTAGCTGATGAAGAGCCGCAGGCATTCGGCAAAGCCCAGGGTGACGATCGCAAGATAGTCTTCCGAGAGCCGGATCGAGATGAGACTGACCAGCGCGCTCGTCGCCGTGACGCCAAGGATCGCAGCCAGCATCGCGAGGAGCGGAGGCAAATGCCACCAGCACAGAATGCCGCAGATGTAGGCACCCAGCATGTAGAAACCGAACAGGCCGAAATTGACTAGGCCACCCAGGCCCCATTGCAGGTTGAGCGCGAGCCCCGCGATCGCGGCGACGACGACGACGATCAGCAGGGCGACGAGATACGAGATCATTTGTCCACCCACTTCGCCCCGAACAGCCCTGATGGCCGGACCAGCAGCAGCAGGGCCATCAGCGCGAAGGCGATGATCGCCCGATAGTGCGGCGGGAGCACGAGCGTCGCCAGCTCTTCGGCAATTCCCAGCGTCAACGCACCCGCGACCGCCGCAGTCGGACTGGCGATGCCGCCCAGGATCGTGGCCGTAAATATCGGAAGCAGGTAACTCCAGCCCATTTGGGGGTCGAGATTGGCGTCGAGCCCGATCAAGACACCGGCAACGGTCGTGATCACGCTCGCGATCAGCCACACCATCGCGACCACCTTGTCTCGCGGGATCCCGCGCACAGCGGCGAGATCGGGATTGTCGGCCACGGCCCGCATGCTGCGCCCGAGTGCGGTGTGTCGAAACACGATCCAGACCAAAGCGAGCGCCGAGAGCACCGTGATCAGAATGGTGAGCTGTTCATGGTTCACTCTCAGACCGGCCCATCGCAGCGGACGGGCGATTTCAACGGCGTAACCGCGCGGCGAGTTTCCGGCGAAGAACCGAATGGCGTTTTCCAGGGCAAGCGAGACCCCCATCGAGGCCACAAGCAGCGTCACACCCGTGCGGTCGCGCAACGGGCGATAGACGACGAACTGCAGCCCGAGCGCAAGCACCGCGACCAGCAGCGCACCCACCGCCGTCGCGATCGGGAGCGGCCAGCCGAACCCCACATTGAAATAGTAGGCGAAGTAGGCGCCGACGGTCAGGGTCGACCCGATCGCGTAGTTGGCGAAGCGGAGAACGCTGAATGTCAGGGCCAGTGCCAGGGACGGCAAAGCCAGCAGAAGTCCCGAAACCACGCCGTTGAGCAGGAGCTGCGCCATCAGCGTCCTCCCAGATACAGGCGACGAATGCTGTCGTCGGCGACAAGAGCCTCCACGGGCGAGATCACCTTGACTTTGCCTGCGACGAGCACGAGGCCCGTCCTGGCTGCCCCCAGCCCCAAACGAGTGTTCTGCTCGATCAGGAACAGGCTGACGCCGTTCGCGGCGATGCGCCTGATGGCAGCGAAAAGCAGTTCGGCGTTGCGAGGCGACAGGCCGGCCGAGGGCTCGTCGAGCGCCAGAATGGTCGGAGACGGCATCAGCGCCGCGCCCATCGCCACCATTTGGCGCTGGCCTCCGCTGAGGTGCCCGGCGAGGACACCAAGCTTCGGCACGATCTCGGGAAAGATCTCCAGGACTTCGTCGATCCGACGCCGCAAGCCGCGGCCTCGCGGCACCAGGGCCTCGAAGCCGATTCGGAGATTGTCGTGCACCGACATATTGCGGAACACATTCGCTTCCTGGGGAACATAGCCCAGCCCGCGGCGAACCCGGCCGGGCGCGTCAATCGCCGTCACGTCCTCTCCGGCGAGCAGGACGCGTCCCGATGACGGTCGCACAAGACCGATCGCGACCTTCATCAAGGTCGACTTGCCGGAGCCGTTCGGGCCGATCACGACCAGCGCGCCTCGATCCGGCAATGCGAAGCTGACGTCATGCAGGATCGACGCACCGCGGTATCCGGCGACAATGCCTTCCAGAGCGAAGCCGGCCGTCATGACAGATTGCCGAAATAAGCCGACGTGACCTGAGGGTCGCTCGCGACGTCGTCAAAGCTCCCCTCGCGCAGAATACGTCCTTCGGCCAGCACATAGACCTTGTCGCAAAGAGCGGCAACCATATCCATGTTGTGCTCGATGATGCCGAGCGTGAGGCTTGCGCTCCGCAGCGCCCGGATGAACTCGCTTATCTCGCCAATCCTCGTCGGATTCACGCCCGCCGCCGGTTCGTCCAGCAGGACCACCGATGGCTCCAGCATCAGCGCGCGGCAGAGCTCGAGCAATTTCTTCTGGCCGCCAGACAGCACGGCGGCCGGCTGGTCGGCGAGGCGCCACAGATCAACCCGCTGGAGCAGGTCGTGCGCTCGCTCGATCGCCGCTTCCTGACTGCGGCGCATAGCCCCGCGTCTAAACAATGCGCCCGCGACTGTTTCGCCCGCCTGATCCGGGCTGGCCAGCAGCAGATTCTCGAGAACCGACAGCCTGCCGAGTTCTCTCGAAATCTGAAACGTTCGCGTCAGGCCATGGCGGGCGCGCCACTGAGGCGGGCGGCGCGTAACCTCGGCTCCATTCAACCTCACCTCGCCGGCTGATGGGCTCGAGCTGCCGGCAAGGACGTTGAACAGCGTAGACTTCCCCGCTCCGTTCGGACCGATGAACCCGGTGATTGCACCTCTGGCGAGATTGACCGTCGCATTATCCAGCGCGTGGAAGCCGTCGTAGCTCACGCTGACGTGACGCGCTTCGAGCACTCCGACCGCAACCTCGTCGCCAGACGTCATCAACGCGTCGATCCAACCAGCTTGCTGACGCCGTCGTGAAGGCGGAAGTGGCCGTATTCGAGCCCGGTCTGATCGCCATTCGGCTTGAACTTGAAATCGCTGGTCGCACCCGCAAATCGGAACGGCTTTCCAGCCCGAATGGCCTTCAGCGCTTCGACGGGATCACCGATGCTCGGCGCATCGCTGTTCGCGATCGGGATGAACTCCTTGACGAATTCGGCGGGCTTGTCGCTCTTCGATTTTTCGATCGCCAGCGCCAGCACGACGATCTGGTCGAAGACGTTGGGGCCGAAGGCAAGCAACGCATCCGACGGCTGCTTGGTGAGCTTGAGATAGAGCTTGTAGGCCTCCGAGCGGCCGACCGGAACGAGCTGGACGTGGTTCACGCCTTCCGCCGCTTCCTTGCCGACGTTCTGGACGAACTTGCCCTGGCTGTCGGCGGCATGGCTGTAAGTATAGAGCTTGCTGTCGTAGCCGCTCCGGAAAACCTCGCGCGCAATCGCACTGAATTCCGGAATGTAGCTCGCGACGAACACGGCATCCGGTTTGGCCGAAAACACCTTCTCGACTTCCGTGCGATAGCTCGGCTGGTTGGGATTGAAATAGACGATGTCCTTGATCTCCCCACCCAGGCTCTTGAACGTCTCGGCAAAGGGCTGCACCTGGCTGAGCGTGAACGGCGTCTGCAGGACGAGGACGGACGCTGTCTTGGCACCATCGCCCTTCACGACACGCGCGAACGCGCGTCCCCAATCCTGCCCGTTGGTCTGGAAGCGCCAGACGAGACCCTTGTTGTCTCCCTGGGTGATCTCGTCGGCCGATCCGTTCGCAAGCACGGCCACGCCCTTTTCGATCGCGACGGGCTTCACGGCGAGCGCCACCGCGCTGCTCCACAAGCCGGTGATGGCGATGACCTTGTCGACATCGATCAACTTGCGGGCCGCAGCCACGCCGGCCGTCGGTGACGTCTCGTCATCGGCTACGACGATCTCGATTTTGCGCCCGAGAACACCACCCGCGTCGTTGATGTAGGCCGCGGCGGCCTTGGCGGCGTCCTCCTCTTCCTTGCCGTACGCCCCTCCGGTGCCGGTGAGAGGCGCCGAAAGACCGATCCGAATCGGAGGCTGTTGCGCAACCGCAGCAATCGGGAGCGCCGCGCCGGCAAGAGTTGCGAGGGATGCGATCAGAACGGTCAGGCAAGACGATTTCATAGTCGGACTCCAGACGATCGAAATGGCAGTGAGAGGGTTGGCTATGTTCTCGCGGACACGATTACCCGTTGCGATAGCAGTGCGCTCTGACCGCGAGGGTCACCCCCGCATCACCAGGAATGCGACGACACTGTGTGCTCTGAACGCGCTCGCCGGCGTTCTCTGGCTTCCCCATCGCGACCCCGCGAACGCGCCTCAGCGTGTCGCGGGACAAGGCCTTGAATCAGCTGTGGCGATCAGGTGAACGGCGCGCGCCTGTCGGAAACTCGTATCCTATCGTGAACCTAGATTTGCCTCCTGACGCTCCGCGTCGATCCGGACACAATCAATCCGGACTGCAGCGGAGCTTCGCTGCCAAGCCAACGTGCAGCGATAAGTGCCGTATATTTTCCGGCAGCTGATGCGTCCATCGCATAGATTCCTGATTTACGAATATAACCTTCTCTGGTTCGCCGCATCGCTGGGCGAAAACAGCAGAGCAGCGGATTGGCCTTGGCAGCGTGCACTTCACGATCGCAATTCGACACCGGCGCTCGCGTGAGATCGCAACGATGGGCGCGGACCTCGTTATTCCGGATACGACGGCCGATCGGTTCGCTTCGTGAACCCGATCGGGGCCGCAGAACTATTCGAGCGTCTGACGAGGATCGTCGCCCAGAAACGCGTAGTGGAGGTCCGGATCGTCGAGCAACTCGCGCGCAGGCGCGGAGCGGACCAGACGTCCACCGGACAGGACGTGCCCTTCGTCGGACAATGACAATGCCAAGCGTGAGTTCTGTTCCACGAGGATGACGGTAACGCCGGCCTTCGCGACTTCGCCGATGGCTTTCGCGACCTCGCGGACCACCAGGGGCGCGAGCCCAAGCGAGGGCTCATCGAGCAGAAGCAGCCGGGGCGACGACATCAGGGCGCGACCGATGGCGCACATCTGCTGCTCGCCACCGGAAAGAGTTCGGCCGAGGCTGTGACGCCGCCGCGCGAGATGCGGAAACAATTCGTAGATCGCGTCCAGATCGTATCCGAGCCAGTTCTCCTTGCCGCGGCGCAGATAGGCTCCCGCCCGCAGATTATCCTGGACGCTCATGTCGCCAAACAGGCGGCGTCCCTCGGGAGACAGCGCAATGCCGGCGCCGACGCGTTTCTCCGTTGAGAGGCCCGCGATGGACTGGCCATCAGCCGTGATCTGCCCGTCGGCCAATGGCACGAGGCCCATGATTGCGCGCAGCAGCGACGACTTTCCGGCGCCATTGGCACCGATGATGGTGGCGATACTGCCCGAGGCCACGACGAGGTTCACCTCGCTCACGGCCGGAACGCTGCCGTAGCGCACGCTGACGCCGGTCAGTTCAAGTCGCATGCGAGGCTGGCCCCAGATAGGCATCGATGAAGGCCGGCGCATGACGTATGGAGCCCGGCGGCCCGTCCACGATGACGCTGCCCTCGGCGAGGACAATGATTCTCTCGCACAATCGCATCATCAGCGGGACGTCATGCTCGATGACCACGAGCGAGACGCCGCGCTTGTCTCTGATGGCGCGAAGGAGTTCTTCCATCCGCCGTGTTTCGGCGCCGTTCAGGCCGGCCGCAGGCTCGTCGGCCAGCAGCAGCTTCGGAGAGGCGGCCAGAGCCGCGGCGAGGCCGAGCGTCTTCTGGAGGCCGTAAGCGAGCGCGCCCGCTTCCTGGTCCGCGTAAGCTCCAAGACCGGCGAACTCCAGGATCTCGTCGACGACCGCCCCGGTGTCGCACCGGGTCGATCGCTTCAGCATGTCCGCGAGCAGGCGGCGGGGTCGCCCCACCGATTGGCACAGGACCGCGCATCTCAGATGGTCGGCGACCGAAAGGCCGGGCAGAATCGACGGCGATTGAAACGAGCGCACCAGTCCGAGGCGCGAGATGTCGCCGGGATCGCGACCATCGATCCGTCGTCCATTGAGCAAGATCCGTCCGGATGTCGGCCGCAGCGAGCCGGTGACGAGATTGAACAGCGTGGTCTTCCCGGCTCCGTTGGGGCCGATGATTCCGGTGATCTGTCCCTCGGGGATGGACAGCGACACATCGCGGATGGCGGCAACGCCGCCGAAGCGGCGGCCGACATCAGCCAGCTCAAGACGAAGGCCCCGCTCCGCGCTCATGATCCGCCCTTGCGCAGCAGACCGGCGAGGCCGCGAGGCAGAAAGAGCATCAGCAGCAGCAACGAAAGGCCGTAGAGAAGCTGCTGATACAGCAACGCCGAACGAAACAGCTCGGGCAGCGGGACGAGCAACAGCGCGCCCAGGACAGGTCCTGCAAGAAATCCAAGACCTCCCACGACGTTCATCACCAGGGCATTGACCGTCACGGTGACGTTGAATGCCTCGGGCGAGATGAATCCCAGGTAGTGGGCGTAGAGGCTGCCCGCGGCGCCGGCGATGGCAGCCGCCGATGCGAACACAAGGAGCCGCCAGGACAGCGCGTTGATGCCCCAGGATTGCAGCAACGCCTCGTTGTCCAACAGGCCCTGGAGAATGGTCCCGGAGCGGCCGCTGAGCAGGCCACGGCAATACACGATCGCAACAACCAGAACGACAAGGACCAACAAATAGAATTCAGGTCGCTCAGCGGCTGTCCAGCGACCGATTCCAGCGGAAGGAATGTTCATCAAACCGTTGTTGCCTCCGAACGGAAACACGAACTCGACAAACAGCAGAACGATCGCCTCTCCCAATGCGAAGGTGAGCAGGGCGAAATGCGCGCCCCTCACCCGAAGCGCAACGCTCCCGATCACGGCAGCGATGAGGCCGGGCGTGACGACCGCGAGTGAAAAGCCGACGAGGAACGGAGCCTGAAGATCGCGGGTAACCAGCGCCGAAACATAGGCCCCTACACCCATCAGACCGGCCTGCGCCAGCGACAGCTGGCCGATGCGGATCATCAGATGAACGCTCAAGGCGAGCAGTGCTTCGATCCCGACCAGAATGCCCACGTGGTAGACGAACGGGTTCGCGACAAACAATGGCGTCGCCGCAATCGCCACGACGAGCAGCAGCGTGACAATCGCTCCGGCAGCCTTGCGGCGTGAGACCGACGGCGCGATCATGATGGATGCCCGAACAAGCCGTTCGGCTTCACGACCAGAAAGGCCACGACGAGGGCAAACGAGGCCAGCGTCGCGGCCGTCGAATCGACCAGCAATGAGACACCGGCGTCCACCATCCCGAGGAGGATGGCGGCCGCGATCGTGCCTGGAATGCTTCCCAGGCCACCGAGGACGACGACCACGAAGGCCTTCGTGATCGCGCTTTCCCCCATATACGGTTCAATGGAATAGATCGGTGCGACCACCCCGCCTGCAAAGCCGGCCAACAGGCAGCCGATGCCGAATGCGGCCGGATATGTCAGCCGCGGCGTAATGCCCTGCAGACGCGCGATCTCGTCGTCCTGCGCGACCGCACGCATGGCGAGCCCGAGCCGCGATCTGTTGAGAACGAAGTACACGGCCAGGATGAGGGCCAAAGCCATGCCAGTGGCGAACAATTTGTCCTTGGGAAAGACGGCTCCGGCCATGCTGATGACGCCGGAGATCGGCCGGTCCAGCGGCGGCCCCTCTACCCCGAAGATGGCCGTAACCGCCCCCTTCAACGTGATCGCCAGGGCGATCGCGACGATCATGCCGCCGAGCTCGTTGCCCTTGAAGCGCCTGAAGATGATGCGCTCGCAGATGATGCCCAGTATTCCAGTCGCGGCGGCGGCAAGACACAGGGCAAGGACGTAGTTCACGCCAAGCAGGCGCTGCGCAACGTAGACGCCGTAAGCGCCCAGCATCACGAATTCGCCATGCGCGAAATTCACCACCCGCATGATGCCGAAGATCAGCGTGAAGCCCAGCGCAACGAGCATGAAGATCGACGCCGAAAAGGCTGACATCACGAAAAACTGCTGCAGCATTGCCAAATGCTCTCCTGCACACCGCCATCACGCCGGATGGCGTGGGCGGCGATTGACGTCGGCTGAGGGGCGGCAGCCCGTCCGCCCCGATCGCCGCATCAGGTCAGGGCGACCTGGCCGATCACGTGGCCGGTGCCGCCGCGAATCTCCGTCAGGAAGAGCGGCGTGTAGAGCTGGTGATCGACGCCATAGGCTTCCTTGCCGCCCCAATGCAGCTCGCCGACGATGCCGGGGAACGGCGACAAGGCCGCCAGTGCCGATGCGACGGTATCGGGGTTCGTGCTACCCGCCTTTTCGATGGCCGAGAACAGGATTCGGGCCGCGTCGTAGAACAGGAAGGCGTAGTCGTTCATCTCCTTCTGGTGAAACTGGCCGTAGGCGGCCTTCAACCGCGCCCATGCGGGGCTGGCGGGATCAGCCTGCAGGATGCCGACCACACCTTCGACATTCTCGGCCCCGCCCGTACGGACGATCTCGGCGACATCGAAGCCACCGAACTTGGTGAAGATGCCCTTGTAGCCCTGCTCACGCGCTTGCCGGATCACGATGCCGGCGGTGGCGGGAGGCGTGGTATCCAGCTCGATACTGTCGGGGTTTGCCCTGACGAGCTTGGCCACCAGGGCGCTGAAATCGGTCTGCTGCCGCTCGAACAGCTCCGAAGTCACGATCTCGAATTCGCTCTTGGCGTAGGCGTCCTTCTGGATGCGCTGACTGTTCCAACCCGTCTCGTCATTGGCGGCAATGGTCGCGACACGCTTGACTTGCGGCCGATTGCTCTTGAGCCAGCGCGCCGTCGTGTAAGCGAATTCCTGCGTGGTCGGTCCGACGCGATAGATGTAGTTGCTGTCCTTGAGTGCAGCCGCTGACCAGCTGAGCGTGAAGACCAGTGCCTTCTGCTTCTCCGTCACCGGCTTGATTGCCAGCATGGATGCCGAACCGACCGGGCCGAAGATGAAGCGGGCGCCATCGACACTGAGAAGCCGGTTGGTCGCGGTGACGGCCTCGGCTGCCTTGTACTGATCGTCGTATGCGACGATCTCCAGAATGCTTCGCTGCCCGCCGATGTCGAGCCCGCCCTTGTCGTTGATTTCCTTCGCCGCGGCGCGCACGGCGCCGTCGATCGCAAGACCCCATGACGCTGCCGGACCCGTCAGGGTGCCGAGAACCCCGATCTTCAGGGTGGATTGAGCCCGCACCGCCGGCGCGCCGATCGTCGAGGCAAGTGTGGCGGATCCGATGAGCAAGCTGCGGCGAGATATCGTCATGATTCAGATGTTCCAGGGTCGGTTGGTTGCGGAGTTCGATTGGGGTGTGGTGCGGGCCGTCTGCGTGTGGACGCGGTGCTTTCTCATCCACCAGATCTCATTTGATTAGGAGCTCCGGCATCAGGAGAAGCAGAGGCCAGAGGCCCGCGCGACGTTCCGAGGCGGGCACGCAGCGTCGTCCCCTCCTCGTCGGGGCCACCAGCCTCCGGCCGGACTCCCCGCCTCCTGAGGGCAGGAAGCAATTGTTCGGAGAACAGCGAATAGCTGTTGGAGCCGATGACGAAGACACCGTCCATGAATTCGTTCTGAAACCAGTCGGTGAGACGGTCGGCAACCTCGTCGATTGCACCGACAAGCTCGATATGACCTCGCGCATTGTGGAACTTGCGAAGCAACTCGCGCAGTGTTCCGACCTCGCCGCTCTCGACCCAGCTGCGATACAGCAACGGGCGGCTGCTCCGCCGCCCATACGCCTTGATATCCTCGGCAGAGGGAAAGCGCGACAGCGGCAGTTTGTCGTCGAGCTGAAGGCCATCGAGATCGAGACCGGGTAGTTCCCAGCGGATTTCGTGGCGCGCGGTGATGAAATCCTCGTCCGAGACCAGCGCGTCATAGGCGCGACGGGCTTCCTCGCTCGTTCGTCCGAGATAGATGCGCATGCCGAGGATCAGGCGAATGTCCTCGCGTTTGCGCCCGTAGCTCACGGCAAGGGATTTAAGCTTGCGGTAGTACTCGCGCGACGCTTCGGGCTTCGGGGCGGCGAAGAAGACAAGTTCGGCGTTGCGAGCCGCAAACTCGATACCGGACTCGGAGGAGCCTGCCTGAACGATCAGCGGATCGCGCTGGCGCGACGGAAGCACGTCCAGCGCTTGCTGGACGTGGTAGTATTTCCCGGCGTGATTGATATCGGCGATCCTGTCGGACAGGAGAACGTGAGCGCCATCCGCTCGCGCGTGATGGAAGCCATCTTTCCAGGAGTGCCAGAGCGCAGTGGTGACGTCGAGAAACTCCTGCGCCTGTTCGTATCGCTCGGCAGGACCGAGCAGCCCCTTGTCACCGAAATTGGTCTCGCCGCTGAAAGACGTCACGATGTTCCACCCGGCGCGACCTCCGCTGATATTGTCGAGCGAGGCCAATTGCCGCGCCGTGTTGTAGGGCTGATTGAACTGCGTGGAGACGGTCGTGATCAGCCCGATCCGCCGCGTGTGGCTCGCGAGCGCCGAGAGCCATGTGATCGGATCCGCATATGTCCTGATCGGGCTGAACGGAGACCGGCAGTCGAGGGAAAGCCTGTTCAGCCCGATGAAATCGGTGGCGAGAACCGCATCGATCCCATCTCGATCCAGCTCCTTCACAAATGAAATGTCTTCGCGCTGAAGGCGCTCAGGGACCGGTTCGTTCGACGCAGTGCGGTCAAGGAAGCCTTGAGCGTGGGACGTCAGCAGAAGGATCAGGTGCCGGTGAGTCATCGTTTCGTGCGGCGCTGGACTATCGAAAGTGAAGATGGGATACGGCCGAACCGGGCGAGTAGCCCGACCAGACTGCGGAGCGTCGATGTTTCATCGGGCTACCCGCGAACCGCAGGCCTCGTGAATCGAAGGTAAGGCGTGACCGTCCGGTAACCGTCGGGAAAGAGTTGCGACAGCTCTTCGGGATCCTGAATCCTGGTCGGAATGACCAGCTCCTCGCCAATCTGCCAATTGGCCGGAGCAGCGAGCTGATGATCTTCCGCTGCACGCAGGGCATCGAAAGCGCGGAGGAGTTCGTTGAAATTGCGTCCGACCTCGTGCGGATAGGTCAGCGTGAGGCGAACCTTCTTTTGCGGATCTATGATGAAGACCGATCGGACGGTGACAGCGTCGTCCGCATTGTTCGGTAGCATGCCGTAAAGCCGCGCGACCTTCCGATCATTGTCGATCAGGATCGGGAACCGGACATCGGTATTGTAGATACGGTTGATGTCCGCGATCCAGTCGCCATGCGAGCCGGCAGAGTCGACGGTCAAGCCCATCACTTTGGCGCCCCGCGCAGAAAACTGCTCCTGAAGAGCCGCGGCACTTCCGATCTCGGTCGTGCATACCGGGGTGAAGTTCTTGGGATGAGAAAAGAGCACGACCCAGGACTGGGCGCTCCATTCGTAGAAATCGATCGGTCCGAGAGTGGAGTTCTGGACGAAATTCGGAGCAGTGGAGCCGATATTGATGGTCATGATGACGACGCCTCGATTGCGAGCCAGGTGAAACAGTGTGAGTGAACGAGTCCTGACCAATCGCCAGGTATCATTGCCGAGCCGAGCGCGCGTGACGAGCCGAAGCCGCCGGTGAGTTGCGCAACGATGTGGATTTGCTCCACCTTGCGGGCCGCACAGCGGCGGCATTTCGTTTTCGCCGCTGTTCAGGATGGCGCTCACCGCCCCATCCCGCAGTCAACGCTCGATGCGGAGGATCCGCCTGAAGACCACGCAACGAGCTAACCTTTGAGCCATGTGTCCGTGCTCGAGAGCGTTGCGTAGTTCGCGAGACCGGCCATGAAGGCGGCGTGAACATCTTCGGCAGATACCGATCGCCCGGAAAATGCCAGATCGCGCGTCGCGCAGGCATCGTGCAGCACAGTCACCTTGAAGCCGAAGTCGGCAGCGGCCCGCGCCGCCGCATCAATGCACATGTGGCTCATGGCACCGGCGATCACGACGTCATCGACGCCATTGTCGTCGAGAACGGCCTTCAATTGAGTGTCCTTGAAGGAGTTCGTGCTGTTCTTGACGATCACGCGCTCGTCGCCGGCTGGAAGCACGGTGTGATGTGTATCGGCACCAGGCGTTCCCGGCGCAAAGAACGTCGCACCGGGCCGGAGCGATTCATGCCGGACATGGACGACCAAGTCGCCTCTTTCGCGACCGGCATCGACCACACGGCGCGCGTTGGCCGCAGCGGCCTCGATACCGACAAGGGGAAACCGACCTGCCGGGAAATAATCATTCTGCAGATCGATGATGAGCAATGCACGTCTACTCACAGGGGGTGTCTCTCGATGAAAGGAATTACTGTGTGGACAGCATGATGCCCGCGCTGCATAAATCCAATCGTCGATAACGACATAAGACGAGGTGAAGACGACAGATGGCGTCGAGTCCGACCATTGAAATCGGTGTCGTCAACTACTCAGGTGCACAGCTCGCCTGCGTCTATGGCCTCACGGATCTTTTCGGTGTCGCGAACCGACTTGCTGCCAAACGCGAGGATGGCGAAATCCCCATCCTCAGAATTTCTCATTGGCAATCGAAAGATTCCACCGAGCCGCCGCACAGGACCTACGACTCGATCGCGGGCGACGGCGGAAATCCCACAGTTCTCATCATCCCTCCCTGTCTGGGGTACCCGCCGACTCCCGAGCGCGCAGCACCGTTCATCGAATGGCTGCGTATACAACATCGCTCTGGAGCCATCCTCAGCTCGATCTGCGCCGGTGCGTTCGTGCTGGGGGAAACGGGACTTCTGGCTGGTCGCACGGTCACGACGCATTGGGCGTACGCAGACTTATTCCGCACACGGTTTCCCGCAACGGCCGTCGATATCGACAAGCTGTTGATTGAGGACGGCGACATCGTCACGGCGGGCGGCGTGATGGCCTGGACCGACGTCGGCCTGAAACTGGTTGACCGGTTTCTGGGGCCGACGATCATGGCCGAGACCGCACGTACGCTGGTTGTCGATCCACCCGGGCGAGAGCAGCGCTTCTACAGCGCATTCTCTCCCAATCTCCGGCACGGCGATGCCGCCATACTCGGCGTTCAGCACTGGCTTCAGGCCAGCGGCGCCAAGGATGCATCGCTCACCGCACTCGCAGCTCATGCGGGGCTGGAGCGGCGAACCTTCCTTCGCCGCTTCCGCAAGGCGACGGGCATGACTGCGACCGACTACTGCCAGCGATTGCGCGTCGGAAAGGCTTGCGAGCTACTGCAGTTCAGCACGGCTTCAGTGGACAATGTCGCGTGGGATGTCGGCTACGGGGATGCGAGCGCGTTCCGCAAGGTATTTGCACGCGTCGTCGGCCTTACGCCCGCAGCATATCGCCAGCGCTTCCATGCTCCTCGACGGCCGTCGAGCCCAAGCGCCACGCACAAGCCTCTGCATGATCCGGGCTCCGGAGAGAGCGCGCCGCAGTCCTAGCGGCACGTCGTATCTAAACCGCCTGCCTCAAACGGCTGCGGCCGCCCGATCGGACGGCCGCAGCTTGGTTCAGAGACGCCGCTCAGCTCTTGACGTCATTCACGTCGAACAGCACCTTCGAATAGTCAGGTGCGCGTGGAATGACCCCGTATTTGACGAAGAGGTTGGCGGCGTTGTTCAGCGTCGGCAACAGTGCCGGCGTCACTGCGCGGAACTCACGCGATGCCGGCGGGACGAAGATGGGCGCCACCTTCGGATCGAGATTACCGAGCTTCTCCCAGAGCCGAGCCGTCGCTTCCGGATCCTTCGCCGAGTTGGCCGCCGCCTCGCGCAGAGCGTCGAACACGGCTCTCACCGCCTGCGGATGATCCTTCGCGACCTGATCGCGAACGATGTAGATCAGCAGGTTTTCCGAACCGACGTCGCGTCCGCTGACGAGCTTGACACCGTTGCCTTTCGTCTCCGCGGACGCACCGAACGTGCGCCAGGTCGCGAGAGCATCGACCTGTCCGCCGTTGAACGCGGCAAGTGCGTCGGCCGGATCGAAGTAGGAGATCTGCACGTCTTTCGGGTCGATGCCGGCCTTGTCCAGAGCCTTGAGCAGAACATGATGACCCGATCCGCCCTTGTCGCTCGCGATCTTGCGACCCTTCAGCTCCGCGAGCGACTTGATGCCGGAATCCTTCTTGACCCAAATTCCTTCGCCGTCGAGATCCGGCTCCTGGTAACCGAAGATCTTGAACTTCGCATTGCCGAGAACCGCGGGCGCCGCGTTGGTCGAGGTCGTGAACGTCACGTCGACCTGGCCCGCGCTCAGGGCCTCAAAGGGTGTTCCCGGATAAGGACCGCGCCACACCAGGTTCGCCCCGGCCTCGCCGAGCTTGCGCTCAAGACTGCCATTCTCCTTGGCGAGGTTCGACGTCGTCAGCCCCCGGATGACGCCGAACTGAAGATCGAACGGTTTTACACTTTGTGCGATGGAGGGAGAAGCGCCTATGGCGCCAAACGCAAGTGCGATAGCCACCATTGCCGAGCGGCGAGATCGAATGGACATGTGAGTGAAGCTCCTTTGGAATGACGAAACGAAGGTCAGGCCGGTTGGGCCTGACGAATTCGGGTGATCTCGACGGCGTCGGCGTGAGCGCGGTTCCAGATCGCCAGGCTGAGTTGATTGACCGAATCCGCGATCCTGACCGGCTCCAAAAACTTCGCCTGCGCCAGAACATCGGCAACACGCTGCTGCTCCGCCGCAAATGCTGCGTCGGCAGGCGACAGCCCCTCTGCGCCTGTCTGGCGCCGGATGCCGCGTTCGAGGGCGTCGCGCCCGACCGGGCTTCCCTCCTCGAGCAGAGCAGCCGCTTCCGCCGGGTTCTCTCCCAGCCAACGACCGGCAGCATCAAGCGCAGCGACAACACGCGCGAGCGTTTCGGGAGCGCGCTTGCTGACATCGCTCCGGGAAAAGATGACGCTCCGATTGCTCCAGATCTCCCCCACCCGCACGAGCGAGCGAACCGACGGGTCTTCGATCTCCTCAGGCCGTGCGACCCACGCATCGACCGTCGAACGATCGGCGCGTCCCTGCGTGTCGACGAAATTGACCGGGACGATGTCACTATAGGATCTTCCGACGCGATCGAGCGTCAACGCAACGAAGGCCGTATGCCAAGATCCCACGGCGAAACCGATCCGCTTTCCGGCCAGATCTTCGAGACTGTGCAGCTGTGACTCGATGGGAACAACGATCGCGCCGGAGTTCGGACGCGGCTGCCCGACGGCCAGATAGGTGATCCCATGACCGGCGGACTGGATCGTGATCGGAGGCGTCGCTCCGGTCAGGCCGACATCGATCGTCCCCTCGGCGAAGTGACGCGGGGTCTGCGTGCCGTGCCCGTAATAGACCCATTCGACCTTATCGCGCAGCGCATCCCGCACGCCGGCGAATGCCGGCGATCTGAGCAGCACCGGACCGGCCGGCGACTGAGGATGGATTCCGACTTTCACGCTCATGTCCGCACTCCGACGCCGTTGAGCTGATTGTTGAAGGTGCGGGCCGTGCGCTCAGCCGCCTCGCGTTGCGGATCGACCGGGCTCAGCGGAAGCAGCGGCAGGAGATCGTCGGCGATGCGCAAGGCCTCTTCCGGAAGCGGATGATGCGACAGGATGAATTTGTCGACACCGGCGTCGTGATATTCGATCAGGCGCGCCGCAACCTGCTGCGGCGTACCGACGAGGGTGATGCTGGATCCGACGCGCAGCAATCCGTAGCCCGCCCAGACGTTCGGGGAGATCTCGAGGTCGCGCGCATGCTTCGGCAGCCTGCCGCCGTGCAGCGACGAGGCGCGCTCCTGACCGACCGACTGGCCCGCGCGCAATCCCCGCTGAAGCGCATCGACCGCACTCTGGTCGGCGTATTTGAGCATGGTGTCCACTTCGGCCCAGGCCTGTGCTTCGGTATCGCGGACGACCACATGCACGGTCATCGCGGTCTGAACCTTGCGCCCCTTCTTCGCTGCCGCCGATCTGAAGGCCGCGATATGCGCCGCGTGCTTGTCGAGCGGTTCGGCCCAGCTTGCGTAGACGTCGCCATGCGCCACAGCGAGATCCATCGCGACATCGGACGACCCGCCGATCCAGATCGGTGGATAGGGAGACTGGATCGGTTTGCCCACGGGCTGGCCGCCGCGAATGTCCAGATATTTGCCCTGGAAATCGATCGGTCCGGGCGCGCCGCCGATCACCCGTCGATAAACATCGAGGTATTCGGCGCCGTGCGCGTATCTTTCATCGTGCTGGAGATGCACGCCCGCCGCACCCAGCCCGGCATGGCCATTGACGATGTTGATATCCAGCCGCCCACCCGACAGATGGTCGAAGGTGAGCGCCTGCTTGGCGAGCAAGGTCGGCGACAGAAGCGAGGGATGCACCGCGATCAGAAAGCGCATACGCTCGGTATGGGCCGCGAGCGTCGAGGAAATCACCCAGGGATCCCAGCCGCCGCCGGCGCCGGTCGCGACCAGCGCGCCATGGAAGCCCGAGGCATCGATGGTTGCGCCGAGAGCCTTCAGATAACGACGGTCGACATGGCGCGTCTTGGACGCGTGCCACGGATATTGCCCGTCGACGTAGAATACATACCAATAGACTTCCATTTTTCCTCTCGTCAGACGTTGGTGGATTGGCGCTGTTCTGCGTGGCGGAGGCGCGCCGCCTCAAGCGGCCGCGGGTCGATCCACGCCTGGATATCGACGGGCTTGCGGATGAAGCCATGCCGAAGCAGGAACTCGTTCTGCGATTGCAGTGCCGCCAGGCTTTCCTCGCCGAGATCGACATCGAGGCCATCGACGAGGTCCTCGCCCCAGCTCTGGTCGACGAGCACTTCGGACGTCTTGAATTCCTGAGCCATGAGGCGAACCACCTCAGCGCGACGGCTGCGCGCCCAGTCGCGCGCCCGCAGAAGCTGGGTCAGCACGCGTTCCACGATTTCCGGGCGCCGGTCGATCAGGCTTGCGCTCACCGTCAGGATGTCGGGCGTATCGTTGTTCACGCGGTCGAGGCGACTGGGCGAGAGCGAACGATCGAAGATCGTGAGAGCGCCGATCAATCCCTCGAACTCGACACCGTAGTGGGCCTGGGTGGCGATGGCATCCACCTCGCCGCGGACGAGCGGCAGCAACAATTCGCGCCTGCGGGTCAGGCTTCGGTCGGCCGTCCAGAGCGAACCGTCCGGCGACAGTTTCGCCGTGGCACCCGGCTGGCTACCGACCTGCGACACCTGCTCGACGAAGGTCACATCGCCCAGACCCAGTCCCGCCGACGCCAGCGCGGCCTCGTAAGTCCTCAAGGTCGACGCGCGCCAGTAGTCGATGGACGCCGTGGGGTTGCGCTGGATCAGGACCTTGCGGCCGGCGAGGTCCTTCGGCGACCGGATGCCGCTGTCCGGCAGGACTTGAACCTGCTGGCGCATCGTCACCCAGGAGACGCCGAGAAGGCGCGTGTCGGCGCCTTCGGACCGCGCCCACAACGGCGGAATGTTGCCGCCATGACGAAAGACATCGGCCTTCGCATGCGTGAAATGAGCGTTGCGAATGGCATCGTCGCGGGATTCGCCGAGCGAACGCCAAGGCACGCCGACGCCCCCGTCGGCACCCTCGATCGCGCTCTGGAGCCAGCCGAGCTTCAGGGCCACGGCAAACGGCGTCGGCACGGGGCAACGCGAATACCAGACGTCGGAATTGGCCTCGATATCTCTCGCCGCGACATTCATCTGACTTCTCTCTTTCCGTTTGGTCGAGAATGGTTGGAACGGATCACGACACCGCGGCCCGCAGGGATACCGGTTCGTCGTGCCCGGCGGCGGCGACACCGAGCTCCTGCAGGAGCTGGTGGCGCAGGCGCTCGAATCCGGGAGCCACGCGCGCACGCGGCCGCTCGAACCTGACCGGGACATCGACGGCGATGCTGCCCTCGCGCATCACCAGCACGCGATCCGCCAGCATCAGAGCCTCGTCGACATCATGCGTGACGAGCAGGACCGCCGGCCCATGGGCACGCCACAGATCGAGGACGAGCTGCTGCATCCGCAGGCGCGTCAGCGCATCGAGCGCGGCGAATGGCTCGTCCAGCAAAAGAAGTTCCGGCTGCCGCACGAGCGCGCGTGCCAGCGCGGCACGTTGCGCCTCGCCGCCCGAAAGCGTCCCCGGCCAGTCGTCGGCGCGGGCACCGAGCCCGACCTCATCGAGCGCGATCCCGGCGCGGGCGCGATCGCGCGGCAGGCCCAACACGACATTGCGCCACACCCTGCGCCAGGGCAGCAGGCGCGCATCCTGAAAGACGACGCTGCGCCGTTCGGGCACCTGGATCCGGCCATCGTCGGGCCGGTCCAGACCGGCAAGCAGCCGAAGCAGCGTGGTTTTGCCGCAGCCGCTGGCGCCGAGCAGCACCACGAATTCTCCCGGAGCAATCTCGAGATCGACCGCGCGGAGCACCTGCCGGCCGACAAAGCTGCGCGTCGCGCCGTGGACGGAGACGGCTGACGTCCTGGAAGCCATTATTGCCCCGGAAACGAGCGGCGCCATGACAGCAATCCCCATTCTGCAACACGCGCGATCGCATCGGTTGCAAGACCGAGCAGCGCATAGATCATGACACACAGGATGACGACGTCGGTCTGGACGAACTCGCGCGCCTGGGCGATGAGTGCGCCGAGTCCCGTCCCCGCACCGGCGATCTCGGACGAGACGAGGGCGGCCAGCGCCCATGACAGCGACAGCCGCACACCGACAAGGATGGACGGCATCGCGCCGGGGACGACCACGTCCCGCACGATGCCGAAGCGCCCGACGCCGAACGTGCGGGCGGCTTCAGCAAGGCGCGCATCAACAGCGCGGATGCCGGCAACCGTATTGAGATAGAGCGGGAATATCGCCCCAAAACTCACGAGGGCGATCTTCGACGCCTCATCGGCGCCGAACCACAGGCTGAACACGGGCGCAAGCGCAAGAAACGGGATCGCCCGCAACGCCTGCAGGGTCCCGTCGAACAGTTCCTCCGCGCGAGCGGAGAGCCCGACGGCGATGCCGAGCGCGAAGCCCGCGAGCGAACCGAGCACGAAGCCGGTCAGCAACCTGAACAGCGACGTCCCGACCGCTCGCCCCAACGCGCCATCCTGCGTCAATCGAATGGCGGCCGACAGGATGACCGATGGCGCAGGAAGAACGACGGGCGATATCCACCCTGCCCTGGCCGCGGCTTCCCAAACAGCCAACAGGACGACCGGCGCGATCATGCGACGCAGTCCCGGAATGTCCGGCCAGCGGAGCGCCGCGCTGCCTCGCACGGCGGGCCGGATGTCGAGATCGGCCGCCGTCACGATGCACGGACTCCGTTGAGCCACGCCAGCTGCCACCGCGCGAGCTGCTCGGCCAGGCGGTTCACCGTCCAGCCGAGGATCGCATAGATCGCGATGCACAGCGCCATCACGTCGGTCTGCACGAAGCGGCGCGCATCGCCGAGCAAGGCACCGATACCGGTCGTCAGATTGATCTGCTCGGCGACGACGAGCGCGATGATCGACATCACCAGCGAATAGCGAAGCCCGACGAGGATGGACGGCAGCGCGCCAAGCACCAGCACCTCGCGAACCAATCCCCACTGCTGCAGGCCCGTGACACGCCCGACTTCGATCAGACGCCCGTCGACGTCGCGTATGCCGCTATGGGTGTTGAGATAGAGCGGAAAGAACGAGGCGAACGCCACCAGTGCGACCTTCGAAACCTCGGTGATGCCGAACCAGACGATGAAGAGCGGCGCCAGCGCGACGAACGGGATCGTGCGCAACATCTGCAAGGTGCCGTCCAGGATGTCTTCGCCGACGCGCCACGTCCCCGAGACGACGCCGGCCGCGACGCCGAGTCCACCGCCGATCAGGAAGCCGAGCGTCGCGCGCCGCAGGGAGTCCGCGATCGTCCAGGGCAACGTGCCATCGACCGACAGCGTCCAGGCGGTCTCGGCCGTTTGCCACGGCGATGCGAGAACGCCAGCGGGGATGAGGCCGGATGCCGACCCGGCCGACCAGACGCCGAGAATGGCGGCCGGCACCAGCCAGCTCGCGCTCGCCGCGCACACACGCCCCAGCACATGATAGAGAATAGTTCTCACGCTTCTCACGAAAATCAGTCAGTGATATGCGCTATAGAGAACGATTGATTGCCTATAGCGAATTTTCATCTACTGTAATGAAATGATCGCGAATGGCGAGGGTACCAATTTTCGTTTTTCGGAACGAAGCGGAGCAAAAATTTCATGAGCCGAGCTAAAAAGAAAATGGACGCGGAGAAGCACATCGCGCCGGAAGCGGCTTCGACCGACGACGCGTTCATTGCGCGGCTGCATGCGATCGTCGACATCGTGGGTGGCGCCAGCGGCCTCGCGCGGAAGGCCGGGATATCGCCCAGCGGCCTCAGCCGATATCTCTCGGGTGGCGAGCCGTCGCGGCGGGTTCTAGTCGCGCTCGCCGACGCCGCCGGCGTCCGGGTCGATTGGCTCGCGACGGGCACCGGGCCGATGCACGACAGCGATGCGGCGCGCCTTCCCGGCAGCACGCTGCGTCTGCTCCCGCTGCTGACGCCGCACGAGACGGAGCCCACCGCCTCGGCCCGCCCCGCGGGCCACGACTTCACTGCGCAGGCGTTCTGCTACAAATGGCTCAACGACAACGGCCTCGACAGCACCACGCTGACGGTGATGCAGGTGCGAGGCGACGGCATGTCCCCCACCCTTCGCGGCGGAGATACCATTCTGATCGACATGCACGCCCGCGAAATCGAGGACGGGCGAATCTACGTGCTGCGGGATTCAGGAAATCTTTTGATCCGCCGGCTTCACGTCGAGGCCGGCAACAGCGTCCGAGCCCTGACGGACAACCCCCAATACCGCGAGTTCGCGCGGGACGCGGGCGAGATCGATATCGTCGGGCGCGTCGTCTGGAGAGGATCGATTCTATAACGGCTTGCGGCCGGTCAAAACGCAGGGGCTCAGCGAGCGACAGACGAATGACGCGGCAAGGGTGAGCGGCGCGCGGGATGAACCCGCGCGCCGCAGTTCATGCTAGCCGGCGACCCGATCGACGACGTCGCAAAGCCGCTTCATGCGCGTCACGGCGTCTGCCTGCAGCGCGGCCTCGACATTCTCCGAGCCAATGACGCCACGCCAGACGGCGCGCCCCGCGAGGAAGCCGCTTGCTCCGCCCTTGCAGGCCCATTCGACCGCGGTCGGGAATTGATCGGGCGCGACGCCCGATGAAAGAACGACCCAGGGCGACGCGATCAGCGATGTCAGCTTTTCGCACTGGCTGCGGACTTCAGCCTCGGAACCCGCACCGTGCAGAGGAACCTCGGCCTTGTAGATGTCGGCACCACGCGATCCCAGTTCCTTGGCGGCGAGCAGGATGCCGTCGTTCAAATCATAGGCACGGCCATCACGGGGCTTGCGCGACACCGGCTCGATCAGGCTGATCAATCCGGCTGCCTTGCACTTGGCCACGAAGGCATCGACCATCGCAACGCGGGGCTCAGCGGGCTCGTCGGGGCGATAGATGACCAGCAGCTTGAGCGCCACGCCGCCGTCCTTGGCGACCTGCGCCGGATCGACATTCTCGTCGATACGCGAGTCCCCGACGATCTCGTCGCCGCTCGCAGTGAAGTGATCCGCGGCCGAGATCAGGCCGCATCCCTGAGCCACCACCTTGCCGGCGATGGCGGGCTTCCATGCGAACTGGTGGTCGATGAGAACGGCCGACGCGTGAGGCGTCAAAGCGCGCAGGCCGGCGATCTTGAAATCCACGAGCTGCTGGTCGGTCACCGGAGCGGACTGCTTCTCGGCGAGCATCGCGCGCATCGACTCGCGCTGGTCGATTGCAAGCATCGCAAAAGCCCCTGAAGGACGCGCGAGGGCGGACAAGTCACGTTTAGACATTAAATTCTCCTGAGAGTGGCACTGCGGCCACGTTGACGGGTCAAGAAAGTTCGGCGGCGACCGCCGCTGCGACCTCGGAGGTCGTGGCCCGGCCCCCCTGATCGGGTGTCTTCACATTGCCTTTGGCGGTGACGCGGGACATCGCCTCGAGAATGGCGGCGGCACCGGCGGACTCGCCGAGATGATCGAGCATCAGAGCGGCAGACCAGATCGTCGCAAGCGGATTGGCGATGCCGCGCCCCGCGATATCCGGGGCCGAGCCATGGACCGGCTCGAACATCGAAGGCACGCCGCCATTGGGATTGACGTTGGCCGAGGCCGCGAAGCCCAGGCCGCCCTGGATGGCCGCGCCGATGTCCGTGAGAATGTCGCCGAACAGGTTGGATGCGACCACGACGTCGAGCGTTTCGGGTTGCATGACGAAACGGGCCGCGATCGCGTCGATGTGGTAACGCGTCACGCTGACGTCGGGATAATCCCGCGCGACCTGCTCGGTCACTTCATCCCAGAACACCATCGAATGCTTCTGGGCATTCGATTTGGTGACGGAGGCCAGGCGCCGGCTGCGCTTGCGCGCCTGCTCGAAGCCGTAACGCAGGATGCGCTCGACACCTCGGCGCGTGAAAACCGATGTTTCGACTGCGACCTCTTCCGGCGTGCCGACATGAACCCGACCGCCGGCGCCGCTGTACTCTCCCTCCGTATTCTCGCGAATGCAGAGAATATCGAAGGCCTCAGCCCGCAGCGGCCCGGTCACACCCGCAAGCAGCTTGTGCGGACGGGCATTGACGTAGAGGTCGAACGCCTTGCGGATCGGCAACAGCAGACCGTGCAGCGAAACAGCATCCGGAACCTTCTGCGGCCAGCCTACGGCGCCGAGCAGGATGGAGTTCGACTTCCGCAACTGCTCGATGCCGTCTTCCGGCATCATCCGTCCGGTCCGCAGATAGGTATCGCAGGACCAGTCGAACCGTGTGTAGTTCAGCGTGAAGCCGAACCGTTGTGCGGCCTTGTCGAGCACCTGCAGCGACGCGTCGATGACTTCGCTGCCGATGCCGTCTCCGGGGAGGAGCGCGATCTTGTGACCACTCACTGCCCGAGCCCTCCGATGCAGGTGTATTTGATGTCGAGGTAGTCCTGCAGGCCGTATTTGGAGCCTTCGGAGCCCATGCCGGATTCCTTGACTCCGCCGAAGGGAGCGACCTCGGTGGTCACCAGCCCCTCGTTCACGCCGACGATGCCGTACTGCAGCGCTTCGGAGACTCGGAAGGTGCGGCCGAGATCGCGCGTGTAGAAGTAGCAAGCCAAGCCGTATTCGGTGTCGTTGGCGAGGCGGATGGCCTCCTCCTCCGTTTCGAAGCGGAAGACTGGCGCGACCGGCCCGAAAATCTCCTCGCGCGCGAACTGCATGTTGCTGGTCGCGCCCGCGATCACGGTCGGTTCGTAGAAGCTGAGACCGAGGCTGTGGCGCTGGCCGCCGGCCTTGACGACGCCGCCCTTGGACTTCGCGTCTGTCACCATTTCCTCGACCTTGGCAAGCGCCTTGTCGTCGATGAGAGGACCTTGCGTGACACCGGTCTCCAGGCCCGAGCCGACCTTCAGCTTCTTCACGGCCGCCGCGATTTTCTCGACGAAAGCGTCATAGATGCCGGCCTGCGCATAGAAGCGGTTGGTGCAGACGCAGGTTTGTCCCGAATTGCGGAACTTGGCGGCAATGGCGCCTTCAACAGCGCGATCGAGATCGGCATCGTCGAAGATGAGGAAGGGCGCGTTGCCGCCCAATTCCATCGAGACCTTCTTGACGGTGTCCGCGGCCTGCCGCAGCAAGACCTTGCCGACGGGCGTCGAGCCGGTGAAGCTGATCTTGCGCACGAGCGGATTGGCGGTGAGTTCGCCGCCCACCGCGCGAGCGTCGCCGGTCACGATGTTGACGACGCCGGCGGGGATACCGACCTTCTCGGCCAGAACGCCCCACGCCAGAGCGGAGTAAGGAGTCTGCGAGGCCGGCTTCGCCACCACCGTGCAGCCTGCGGCGAGTGCCGCGCCGATCTTGCGCGCCAGCATCGAAGAGGGAAAATTCCAGGGCGTGATCGCGCCGACGACACCGACCGGCTGCTTGGTCACGATGATACGACGGCCGGCCCAGGGCGACGGGATGACGTCGCCGTAGACGCGCCGGGCTTCTTCGGCGAACCACTGGACATAGGCCGCACTCATGCCCACTTCGCCCTTGGCTTCCGCCAGCGGCTTGCCCTGCTCGCGTGTCAGGAGTTCAGCGAGCGCGTCCTGATTGGCGAGCAGTTCGTCGGCGAGCCGGCGCAGCAGTGCCGCGCGTTCCTGCGCCGTCTTGCCGGACCAGGCCGGAAAGGCATTATGCGCAGCTTCGATCGCGGCGCGCGTTTCGTCCGCTCCGACCGAGGGAACGGTGCCGAGCTTGGTGCCGGTCGCGGGGTCGATGACATCGATCGTCTTGCCCGACGCCGCAGCGGTCCACTGCCCGCCGATCAAAACGGCGTCGCGTTTGAATTCAGTCCAGTTCGCCATCGTGCATTCCCTTATGAAGTTGTGTCCGGAGCGAGCCCGGGAAAACGGGCAACATGCTCCAATGTCTCCGCCATATCCGGCGCGGTCGCGCGCCCGCCGACGCCGCGGCAGCACAAGGCTGCATAAGTGTTGGCGAAGCGCAGCGCGTGGTCGAGATCCTGGCCCTCCAAACGGGCTGCCAGAAACGCTCCATGGAAATTGTCGCCCGCACCGGTGGTATCGACGACCGCAACGCCGGAGTACACCGGCTGCGTCCAGAACCGCTCACCGTCGAAGGCAACGCTGCCGTGTTCGGCCCGCGTGATGCAGACGAGGGTCGGCCCCTCCACGTGATAGGCGCGGCAGGCGTCCTCGATCGATATGTCGGCTCTGAGTTGCCGGCGCATGCTCTGCTCGTCCGGAATGTAGATATCGATGAACGGCAGCACGGGCGCCAGCGCCTCGGCCGACATGTTGCCGCCGTCGAGAGACGTCGTCACTCCGAGTTCACGCGCGCGACGAGCGGCGCGCAGCGCGAGCATGGGATTGTTGCCGTCGAGATGAACCAGTCGTGCCTCGCGGATCCGGTCGAAATCGATCGCATCCAGATCGATCCGGTTGATGCAGCCGCCATAGACCACCATGCTGCGGTGCGCCGTCTCACGCTCGATGAGAACGGAGCTGATGGTCGACGAGCCCGTGACCCGCTGGATCCCCGAGTTCTCCACGCCGAAACGCTCGAACTCGCTGACCATGAGATCGCCGAACACATCCTGCCCGACCGCCGTGACCAGGCCGACCGTGAGGCCAAGCCGCGCCATCGCGGTCGAGGCCGTCGATGCGGGCCCGCCGCCGCCGGAAGTGACGGAGTGCGCGCTGATGCGCTCGTCGCTGCGGGGCGGCCGATCGACCGACATCAGCACGTCGAAAGCGGAGCTACCGAAAGAGAGGCAGTCGAAACGGGGCATCGTCTCAGCCGTTGGGCTTGATGCAGATCTTCAAGCCTTCACCATGATGAGCGGTGGCAAAGGCCTTTCCGATATCGGACAGCGCGAAGCGGTGCGTGACGATGTCCTTCAGGCGCAGCCGCGGCATGATCTCCATGACGCGGTGGTGCGTGTAGGGATTGCGGATCGAGCCGACGATGGTGATTTCGCGGGCGAAAACCCGGTTCGGCTCGATCGACGCCTTCGCTCCGGGCGCGGCAACGCCGAAGAACAGCACCTTGCCGCCATGACAGACCAGTTCGACCGCCTGCTCGGCCGTCTCCGGGCGACCGGCCGCCTCGATCACGATATCGGCGCCGAGGTCGCCCGTCGCTGCCGCGACCACGGCCGCGAGGTCTTCGTTGATGGGATCGACGACGTGAGGATATCCGAACGCGCGGATCTGTTCGCGTCGCCCGGCATTGGGTTCGGAGATGATGATCTTCGCGGCGCCGCGCAATTCCGCGAGCCGCGCGAGGATGAGGCCCGCCGCACCGCCGCCGAGGATCAGGACGGTATCGCCGAGTTCGACGTTGACGCGGTCGATGCCGTGCAGACAGCAGCCCGTGATTTCACCCAGCGCGGCTTCCTCGGCGCTGATGCCCTCGGGCACGCGATATACCGTGTCCATGCGGACAGTGGCGTATTGCTCGAATCCGCCGTTCAGGTTGATGCCCCAGGCCAGACGATCGAGGCACAGATGCGGCTTGCCGAGCCGGCACGGCTTGCAGCAGCCGCAGTAGACGTGGGGTTCGACGGAGACCAGGTCACCCGGCTTGCATATCCGCACGGAACTGCCGATGCGCTCGACATAGCCCGAGAACTCGTGGCCGAGCACGACCGGCGGCTTCGCCCAGAACTTGCCTTCGATGATGTGCTGGTCGGTGCCGCAGATCGTCGCGGAATCGATCCGGATCAGGACCTCGTCATGCTTCGGCTCCTGAATCGGCAGATCCTGGAGCAGGAGGGTTTCAGTGCCGTCGAAGATGGCCGCCTTCATGATGATGTTCCTTGCCGGCGATTCCGGCGCTTGAGAAAATTTAGATGCGAAGACCGTCTGCGCCGAAAGCGAGCGCCTGATGCGGCGCGAAAGCCAGCTTCAAACGCTCCCCCGGCACCGGAACGCAGTCGCCGGGAAGCCGGGCGATGATGGGCGAGCCGGCGACGCTGGCAGCAAGCAACGTGTCCGATCCCAGCGTCTCGACGACATCGACCGTCGCTTCGATGCCGCCCTCGCTCGCCAGCGAGATATGCTCCGGCCTGATGCCGATCTCACCCTCGGACGCGGCAGCCGAGCCCACGCGGCGCAACGGGATGCGGTCGCCGGTGGCGAGGACGCCCGTCTCTCCCTCGATCCGCGCCGGCAGGAAGTTCATCGCCGGCGATCCGATGAAGCCCGCGACGAAACGCGTGCGCGGCTCCCGGTAGAGCTCCTGCGGCGTACCGATCTGCTCGATCTCTCCGCCGCGCAGCACGACGATGCGGTCGGCCATCGTCATGGCCTCGACCTGGTCATGGGTAACGTAGATCATCGTCGTCGCGAGCCGCTGATGAAGGCGCTTGATCTCGGTACGCACCTCGACCCGCAGCTTGGCGTCGAGGTTGGAGAGCGGTTCGTCGAACAGGAATACGGCCGGCTCGCGCACGATCGCGCGTCCCATGGCGACGCGCTGACGCTGTCCTCCCGAGAGGGCGCGCGGCTTGCGGTCAAGCAGATGGCCGATCTGAAGCGTTTCGGCCGCCGAGGCGACGCGGCGGTCGATCTCCGCCTTGTCCGTGCCGCGCATCTTGAGGCTGAAGGACATGTTGTCCCGGATCGTCATGTGCGGGTAGAGCGCGTAATCCTGGAACACCATGGCGATGTCCCGGTCGCGGGCCGGCACGCCGTTGACGACGCGATCGCCGATCAGGACTTGTCCGCCCTGAAAGGACTCCAGCCCCGCGATCATGCGCAGAAGCGTGGATTTTCCGCAGCCCGATGGGCCCACGAACACCATGAACTCGCCGTCCTTGATCTCGAAGGAGAGATCTCGAATGACGCTATGGGTGCCATAGCGCTTGGCGACGTTACGAACCGTGACGGAACTCATAAGCAAACCTCGATGGTCGGGTCGGACGAGCGGGCTCAGCCCTTGACCGCACCAAATGACAAGCCGGCCACGAGCCAGCGCTGGACGATGAAGGTGAGGACGAGCGGCGGAATCGCGATGACCGTGGCCGCAGCCATCAGCGCACCCCAGTTCGTGGTGCCCTCACCGATGAAGTTGAAGGAGGCGACGATCGCCGTTTTCGTCTCGAAGCCGGAAAGAGCCAGCGCGAACAGGAAGTAGTTCCACGAGAACACGAAGCTCATGATCGTGGCGACGATGACGCCCGGATAGATCATCGGAAGCACGATGCGGATCAGGATGCTCAACCCGTTGCAGCCGTCGATCTGTCCGCTCTCGACGACTTCGCGCGGCATGCCGTCGAAATACGGCAGCAGGATCCAGAGCGCGAGCGGCATGGTGATCACGGCGTGAGCCAGGATCAGCGCCGTGAAGCTGCCCTGCAGCCCCAGGTTCGAGAACATGATGAACCAGGGCAGCAGAAACAGCGTGCCGGGCGCCATGCGGGCGAACAGGCTGACGGTCGCCGGCCAGGTCATCCTGTGCCAGGAAATCGCGAATGCCGCGGGCGTCGCCAGGAGAACGCCGAGCACGGTCGAGCCGCCTGCGACGACGAACGAATTCCACGTGTTGTGCAGGAAGTCCGTCCGTCCGAACAACTCGCCGTAGTTCTCCATCGTCGGCATGAAGAACAATTTCGGCGGATAGGCCGTCACCTCGAGAGGGCTCTTCAGGCTCGACAGGGCCATCCAGAGGATCGGAAACAGGAAGATCAGCGAACCGACCGAGAAGGCCACCTTGACGAGCAGCGGATGCTTGACCTCGTTCATCACCAAGCCACCTTTCTGCGAAGCGCTGCGAAGAACAGGACGGAGCCGAACACGATGGTCGCGAGCGAGATCATGATCGCCGAGGCGTAGCCGATGTCCATGAAGTCGAAGCCGAGCTTGTAGGCGTAGATGTTCAGCGTCGTCGTGGCGTTTCCCGGACCGCCCTGCGTCGTGATGTAGATGATGTCGAAGAAGCGCAGCAGATCGACCGTGCGTAGGACCGCAGCCGTCAGGAGCGTCGGGCCGAGCAGCGGCAGGGTGATGAACCAGAAGCGCTTGATGCCGACCGCACCGTCGATCTCGGCCGCTTCATACACCCGCGACGGCAAGGCCTGCAGGCCGCCCAGCACGATCAGCGCGACGAACGGCGTCCACTGCCAGGTGTCGATCAGCGCGACGACCAGCAACGACCATTGCGGCGAGGCAAGCCAGAGGAACGGCGGCAGCCCGACCGACTGAAGGACCCAGTTGGCCGCGCCAAGGCCGGGGTCGAGCGTGACGATCGCGATCATGCCGACGACGACGGGCGGCAGCATGAAAGGCGACAGGATCGCCGTGCGAACGAGTCCGCGAACCACGTCGAAGCGATTGAGCAGCAGGGCCAGAGCCGTTCCGAGGACGAGTTGCAGCACCAGGGCCGCCGCAAACAGCCCGAGCGTGATCTTCAGGGCGCTCCAGAAAACCGGATCGACGACCAGCCGCTGATAGTTCGCACCACTGAAGCCGGAAGGACTGCCGCCGCCGAGGCTGAGCTGGATCGCAAAGCCGAGCGGAAAGACGACCATCGCGAGCGTCATGATGACGGCGGGCAGGATCATCCAGCGTATCGAAAGGGCGGACTGGCCCTGGGGCTGCGCGTCTTGCACTTGAGAAAACTCCGATTGCGAATTTGCGCTGTGGGGACCGCTACCCGATCGGGAGCGGTCCCTGAGAGCGAAGACGCAATGTTACTGCTGGAGGGCCTGGACCTGTTCGGTCACGGCACAAGCAGCCGTCTTAGCGTCGGCCTGGCCGAGCACGATCTGCTGGACCACGTTGCTGAGGATGTCCCGCGCTTCGGGGGTACGGGTCAGCGTCGGCGTCTGGTAGTCCGGCGAACCCGTCGCCGAGATCTCCTTGACCGCCTTGGCCCATTCGCGGCGCGGACGATTTTCGTCGATCCACTTGGCGAACTTCTCGCTTTCGAAGACCGAGGCGCGCGGCGGAGCGATTCCGCCCTCAGCCATCAGCGCCTGAACTTCCTTGCTGGTGACCCACTGCAGGAAATACCAGGCCGCATCCTTCTTCTGCGAGTAGTTCGAGACCGAAACACCCCAGTTGATCACGATCGGCTTGGAGATGCCGGTTTCCTTGCCCTTGGGCAGGACGCCGATGCTGATGTCCTCGATGCGCTCGGGCCGCTTGAGGACGTTGATCATGTCGCCCGAAGACTCGTTCGTCATCGCGACGCGGCCCTGGGCAAGCAGATCGATGACCTGGATGTAGGTGTGGTTGGTGGCGCCCGGAGGACCGTAATCCTTCAGCAGATCACCGTAGATCTGCAGGCCCTTGATCGTGCCCGGCAGACACAGCGTCGCCTTTCCGTCCGGCGTCTTGAAGTCGCCGCCCATGTTGTAGATGAAGCCGCCGAGCGGATAGCCGACGGTGCCGCGCAGGCCGCGCGCCGCCCACGGATAGATCGAGCTGTCACACGCCTTGATCTTGGCGGCGACGGCCGGCAGGTCCTCGAGGAACTCGGGCTTGTCGATCTTGCACTTCTCGAAGATGTCGCGGCGCCAGTAGAAGAGCGGGCCTTCCACGTTGATCGGAATGCTCGTGACGGCGCCGTCGACGATGCCGCCTTCACGAAGCGACTTGCTGATGCCGTCGTAGTCGTAGTCCGGGCTGGTCGAGGACTTCAGCAGCGGCCGCAGGTCGGCATACCAGCCGTTCTTCTGGAACAGCGGCGCCTCGCGCGACGGCAGCGTCATGAACGCATCGACGTCGGTCGACTTGGCCTGCAGCAGCGTGTTGAGGCGCGCGCGATACTGCTCCTCGCTGAACACCTCGGTACGCAGCTTGATGCCGGTCTTCTTGGTGAATTCGTCGAGCAGCGGCCGCAGCGTCTGCGTCCATGCCGTGTTGTTGAGCATCAGGTTGATAGTCTGGCCGTCGTGCTTGCGCCAGTTGAAGGCCTCCTGGGCCATCGCCGGAGCGGCGGTCAATGCAATGACGGTTGAGAGTACTATCGCTTTCATTCTTCCTCCGTTGCGGCTGTGTAGCCCGCTTATTCCCCGCCGCCCTTGACTGGGCGCACGGCTGCGAGCGCTCGACCGCCGGCGGCGGCGTCACTCACGGCCGAAATCTTTCCCATTTGATCGTTTTTGTCAACTCATGATCATTTCTGATCAACGACCTTGTGACCGGCCCTTGCATTCGGCACATGCAGCACCACCCGGTTGCTCTCGAGCAGGGCCGCAAATTCCGGGTCGGGCCGCTCGTTGGTCAGGAAATGGTCGATATCCTTGAGGTGACCAACGCGCACGATTCCCGTCGATCCGAACTTCGAACTGTCCGCGACGAGAACCGCAGTCCGTGCATTCTCCATCATGTTCTCGACCGGCTGGACGAGATCCTGATCATATTCCAGAAGCCAGCCATCAGCCGTGATGCCGCGGGTGCTTACGATCGAAAAATCCAGCGAAAACATCGAGATAGATTCGGCCGTCGCAGCTCCGACCAATGACCCGCTGGCAGTCCGCAACCACCCGCCCACAAGATGGACGCGGAAACCTTCCTTGTCGTGGAAGGTCATTGCGGCATGCAGATTGTTGGTCACGATCGTCAGCTGACTACGCCGCAGCAAGGCTTGCGCGACGCATTCCAGGGTTGAGCCCCCCGCCAGGAATAGCGAGGAGCCGTCCGGCACTACATCCAGAATTTGCGCGGCCGCGGCTACCTTTTCGCGAACATGGCTGGCGCTACGCGTCGCATAGCTGGGAACCCGGTCGGCCTCCAGCCGCCTTGCGCCGCCGTGGTAGCGCAGGAGCTTCCCGTCCTCGCTCAATCGCGCCAAATCGCGGCGAATTGTCTGCGTGGACGTCTCGCAGGCCAGCGCCAGGGCCTCGATCGATGCGAATTCCTCCGCCTTCACCGTCGACAGAATGACGGCGTCCCTCTCGTGGCTCCGCTTCATGTTGCCTAACTTCTTGTAAAATATTGAGCGTATTTGTAACCTAACGGGCACATCCGACAAACGCAAGAATCTCCGCCGCCAGCTTCGGCGACGGAGCGTGACATCAAGAGGAAACGACGTGGAATTTGCAGGAAAGCGCGCGCTGGTCACCGGAGCAGGCAAGGGGATCGGTCGGGAGACGGCACGTCTTCTGGTCAAGATGGGGGCAACCGTCGTTGCGCTCAGCCGGACGGCGGCCGATCTCGAAACGCTGAAGGAGGAAATCGGCTGCGAGACCCTCACGGTCGATATCGCCAACGAGAAGGAGTTGAGAGCCGCGGTTCAATCGGTGTTGCCCATCGACCTCGTCGCCAACTGCGCGGGCGCCACGGCCCTCGATCCGCTTCACGAACTGACGACCGACACCTTCTCGCGGTTGATGGCGATCAACGCCATCGCACCGCTCGCCGTCGTTCAGGAGGTCAGCCGCGACATGATTGCGCGCAAAGCGCCCGGTTCGATCGTGAACGTCTCCAGCATGGCCGCCTTCGTCGGCATCCCGTCACAGACCGCCTACTGCGCCTCGAAGGCCGCACTGGATGCCATGACGCGGGTGATGGCGATCGAGCTCGGCCCCCACAACATCCGCGTCAACGGCATCAACCCGACCGTGACGCTGACCGCGATGGCGAAGCAGGCCTGGAGCGATCCCGCCAAGCGCGCAGCGCGCCTTGCGCGTATCCCGCTCGGGCGATTTGCCGAGCCAAGCGAGGTCGCGGACCTGATCGCCTATCTTCTCAGCGACAGAGCCTCGATGGTCCACGGCGTCGCCCTGCCGATCGACGGAGGCTTTCGCGCGATCTAGCGAAGAGGATTTGGCGGGACCCGCCGAACTTACGCTGCCATCTCCTCAGGCGTTGAGCCTGAGGAGAACCTTGGAAGCGGTCTTGCGGTCCGACGCCGCATGGAAGGCCTCGAGGCAGTCGGGCAGATCGAACTTGTGGGTGACAAGCCCGGTCAGCTGCTGCTTATGTTCGGCCAAGAGCGCAAGCGCTTCGTCGAACTCGGCATCGAAGCGCCAACACCCGCGGAAATCGATCTCGCGGCTGACGATCAGCGACAGCGGCGCCGAGACGGGCCCCGGCGCGAAGATCCCGACTTGCGCCAGCACGCCGCCGCGACGCGTCCGCGTGATCGCCGAAGCGAGAGCCGCCGCGACGCCGGTCGCCTCGAACACGACGTCGAATTCCTCTTCCGGAAAGCTGCTGGCCGTGTTCCAGGCCTCCGTCGCGCCCATGCCGGTCGCGATCTCCAGCGGCAGCTCGTTCAGATCCGTCGCAACGATGCGTCCCGCATTCTTCAGGCGCAAGGCGGCGACGAGAAGAACACCGATCGGCCCGGCCCCCTGAACGAGTACGCTCCTGCCCTCGATCGGGCCGGCGCGGTTGATCGCATGCAAGACCACCGCCAAAGGCTCGGTCAGGGCAGCGGCTTCCAGATCGAGCCCGGCCGGCAGGTGACGCAGCTGCCCCTGCTGCACCGTCATGTACCGGCGAAAGCCGCCGTCGCAATGCGGGTTCAACGCCGCGCTCCCGAGGAAGCGAACGTTGCGGCAGAGATTGTTCCGCCCGTTGCGGCATTCGAGACATTCGCCGCAAAGCCGCGCCGGGTGAATCGCGACGGGATCGCCAGGCTTGAAACCTTCGACGTCATCAGCGATTTCGCAGACGATCCCCGACAATTCGTGGCCGAGAACCATGGGGTTTCTGACGATGGAGGCCCCCACGCCGCCGTCACGATAGAAGTGCAGGTCCGAGCCGCAGATCCCGCCCCAGGCCATCTCGAGACGAACTTCGCCGCGGTCAAGTGGAGCGACAACCCTGTCATCCAAGCGCAGATCTTTGGCCTTGTGGATCACGACGGCCTGGTCGCGAAGAGCTAGTGTCACCATCGCAAATTCAACTTCTTTCAGCTCGCTTGGCACCTGCGTATCGCAGGATCATCTCCCGAAGCTTCAAGATTAGACGCAGCATGACCAATTTCAAACATTTTTTTACAAATATGGACATCCGTGGACGCATTGCCGGCGATCGCGCTTATGCGATTGCATTCGCCAGCGCTGCGATCGACGTGCACCGGGGAGACTGAATACGCCGGAGCTGCCGATTGGCGATGCCGACGCCCACATTGGACGAGACGATCTTCGCCAGATGTGGCCCCTCCGCTCGCACGGCCGGACGACCCGATCTGCCGGCATGTAACGACAGGTTCGTCGACGCGCTTGTGCCGTCGGGTTGTTCGGATGTCCTGCCCCAGCAGATCCGCATCGCGCGAATGCGGCTGTCAAAGCGCCCCCTCTCCTCGATCAACATTATTATCGCGAAGTCATTCACCGGGAGCCCGCCCGGGTGGGATGCGACGGCATCGGTACTGCGCACACCGCCTCCCATCGCTCTGCAGGTGAACATGGATGCCGCGCTCGCCTCTCCTTAAATTCGTTCCAGCCGCCATGCGAAATAATACGCTGGCCATCATTCAACGATTCAGTCAGGTTCGATCTGTAAGCAATTATGGGGAGATGTTGATCTCGTGAAACTTCTGTATTCGTCGGTCGTTGTGATCGGCTTTGCCATGGCTTCGTCGGCTTCCGCGATGCCGGTACAGCATTCTCCTGACGCCTCTGGTTTAGTGGAGCATGTCGCTGATGGCTGCGGGCCCGGTTGGTTTCGCACGATGAGCGGACGCTGCGTCCCTCGTCGACCGCCGCCGCCCCCGCCTCCTCCGCGCTACCGTCGGCCACCGCCGCCGTATGGTGGGCCGCCGCCACCACCGCCGCCCTTTGGAGGTCCGCCGCCGCCTCCGCCCGGCCGCTGGTAAACAATTCAAAACAACCACGAAGAAGTCGAGGGGCCGCCAGTGCGGCCCCTTTGCTATGTTCACCGCTCCAAGCGCTGTGACGCGGTCCTGCATCCGTCTGCTCAGAGATACACGAAGATCGACTGCGCGACGTGAGGCGACGCCGAGCTTGATCATCGACGAGAGCAGGCGGAACCGCCAATTCGTTTCGGTTCTTTTCTATCGCGGCGAGAGACATCTCAGGCCGCAAACACACCGTTGAAAGCGGTCTTTTTCCGGCACCGCACTAACGCACGCTTAACGCGAGGCCCTCTGTAACGAGATGCAGGATCACCTGCATCTTCGAGGGAAATTTCGTGCGTACAGTGCGGTCAACAGTTTCGCGTTTTCTTGTCGACAGTCGCGGCAATGTCGCGGTCATTTTCACGCTGGCTCTCGTGCCCATTCTTGCCGCCATCGGCGTTGCCGTCGACTACTCTCAGGCCAACAGCGCCCGGACGGCGATGCAGAGCGCTCTCGACAGCACCGCGCTGCTCGTCGCGAAAGACGCTCCGAATCTCAGTTCGAGCGCCATATCGACCGAAGCCGCCAATGTCTTTGCCGCGGAATATACCAGGACGACGACGTCGTCGCCAAGCGTAACCGCCACCTACACCGCAGCGACCTCGTCCGGATCGACGCTCCTGCTGACGGCGACGAGCATCTATCCGACGACGTTCATGTCTATCTTCGGCTACAGCTCGTTGACACTGAACGTCAGTTCAACCGCAACTTGGGGAACGAACCGGCTGCGCGTTGCCCTCGCCCTCGACAATACGGGATCCATGTCTTCCAGCGGCAAGCTGACAGCGCTCAAGACCGCGGCATCCAACCTGATCACCCAGCTCGCGGCAAACGCATCCACGAACGGGGACGTTTACATCTCCGTCGTGCCGTTCGCGACCGACGTCAACATCGGCACCAGCTTCGCCTCCAGCGGCTACATCGACTGGAGCAACTGGTCCACGACCGGCAGCATCGAGAACGGATGGACCTGCGGCTCAAAATACAACTCGAAGACATCGACGATGCTGTGCGGCAGCTCCAACAACAGCACGAGCAAATGGAACGGCTGCGTGATGGACAGAAGCCAATCCAACGACGTCACCTCCACCGCACCATCCACGTCGGACTCGACGACATACTATCCTGCGGACCAGTCCGACTGGTGCCCGCAGCAGCTGGCCCCTCTGAGTTACAACTGGACCTCGCTCAAGAGCACCATCACTGCCATGACCGCGAGCGGCGCAACCAATCAGCCGATCGGCTTGTTCTGGGCGTGGCAATCCCTTCTGCAGGGAAACCCGTTGAATGCGCCGACCGAGGATTCCAATTACAATTACACGAAGGCCATCATCCTGCTCTCGGACGGCCTCAACACCAAGGACCGCTGGTACGGTGATGGCAGCACTCAATCGAGCCAGGTCGATGCCCGTCAGGCGCTGCTTTGCAGCAACATCAAAGCCACGGGCGTCATCATCTACACGATCCAGGTGAATACCGACAACGAGGCGACGTCATCCATCCTCCAGAGCTGCGCCAGCTCGACGTCGCAGTTCTATCTCCTGACGTCGGCCAGCCAGGTGATTTCGACTTTCTCCACCATTGGTACGGCTCTCTCGAAGCTGCGCGTCTCCCAGTAGACGCCTCATCGAGCGATCTTCATCACGGTACGAGCTGGGCCGAACTTCGATCGGCCCAGCGGGGCGAGCCAGATCGCGACAGGCGAGCGCCGGTCCCGATACCCCGCTCCGAAGCGCAAGCCGCGCGGTTGCTCCACGCGGTTCCAGCAGCTGATATCTCCCTCCGAACGGCACTCCTGATTTGCGTCCACACCGGCGCACGGATCCTCGGACACGCATCGCCCTTCCTGATCAAGGACCACGGCTTCGTCTTCGATGAGAGGCACGCCCAGCGCGACGGGCTCGCGCTGTTCCACATCGTGAATCGTCGGTTAAGGCTCGATGAACGACGATGATGGCGTGCCTCCATCACAGCGGACCAAACTTTCACGCAACTGATTTGAGCCGGTCGCGGCCTCCCTTGGCCGGACGCACCGGCTCCTGCGTCAAAATGTGTGAGGCATCGTGACGCGGCGCGCCGCCGCCTGATGCATCCAGGCTTGTTCGTTTGAGTGAGCGAAGGGCCGTACGCACGGCGCCCCCGGTGACGGCAGCGAAGCTGCCCGTCCGCCTCACGATCCCAAAGGAACATGTCATGCCCGCCGTTTCCACCAACGTGGCCGCCAATGCGGCTGTCCGGTACCTCAACATCAATTCGGCGCAGGAATCGAGCTCGCTATCGAAGCTGTCGAGCGGCTCACGCATCACGTCCGCATCGGACGATGCCGCCGGGCTCGCGATCTCCACCCGCATCTCCTCGGACATCACCACGCTCCAGCAGGCCGCGACGAATGCGGCCCAGGCCTCCGCGATCCTGCAAACTGCGGACGGCGGCGCTTCGAACATCTCCGATATTCTCGCCCGAATGAAATCGCTGGCGTCGCAGTCTGCGTCGGGCACCACGACCGATTCCAGTCGCGCCTACATCAATTCAGAATTCTCAGAGCTGACCAGCGAAATCGACTCCATTGCGACGGGGACCCGCTACTCCGGTCAGAGCTTGCTCGACGGCTCCAGCGTATTTGCCTCAGGCGTCTCCGTTCTGGTCGGCTCGTCCGGATCCGATACGATCGCCATCACGCTGTCGAGCCTGACCGCATCCTCTCTCGGTGTCTCCTCGCTCGACGTCAGCACCCTGTCCGACGCCACGTCGGCGTTGACCGCGCTGGATGCAGCCATCGACTCGGTCTCCGCCGCCCGCGCCAGCATCGGCGCGCAGGAATCGCGGTTCAATTTCAGCTCGGACTCGATTTCAACCCAGGTGCAAAATCTTCAAGCCGCCAATTCGGCCATCAAGGACGTCGATATCGCCGCCGAGCAGGCAAGGCTGTCGTCGGCTGAAGTCAAGACCCAGGCCGCGGTATCGGCTGAATCCGCGGCAAACCAGATGCCGCAGTATCTCCTGAAGCTGCTGGGCTAACGGACAGGCGCCTCGTTGGACCGCCGCCACGGCGGTCCACCTCACCCCGGACATGAAATCGCAATGACCACCATCAGCTCGAGCACCAGCAGCACGTCGACGACGTCGAGCGCGTCGTCGGTGACGACCAGCGGGACCACCACTTCCGCGAGCCTCGACTGGAGCACGCTGATCCAGGCCGCGGTGGATGCCAAGCTGGCCCGGGCGACGACGATTGCCGCCACGATCACCAGCAATGAGGCGAAGATCGTTGCCTATCAGGCGCTGCAGACGTCTCTCAGTACCATGGCCTCGGACCTGAAGTCGCTTGCGACGGCCGTGATCAATACGCTCGCGACGAATGCTTTCGCGACACGCGCCGCGACCATCACGTCCAGCGGCGATGTCAGCGCATCATCGGCGCTTTCGATGAGTGTCAGCAACGGCGCTGCGATCGGTGATCATACCCTGACGATCAGCCAGATTGCGACAGCGCATAAGGTGGTCGGCACCTCGCAATCCAGCCAGACCGATGCGCTGGGCTGTTCCGGGGTCTTCGCGCTCGGCCTCGAAGGCGGGAGCGCCGTCGATATCACCGTGACGGACACGATGTCGCTCCTGGACGTTGTCGACGCAATCAACGCCCAGACAACCACCACCCATGTCCAGGCTTCAATCGTCCAGATCACCAGCGACTCCTACGTGATGGTGCTGACCGCGACCGAGGACGCGGCCGACATCACCTATTCGAGTTCCGCCGACGCCGACATCCTCTACAATCTGGGCGTGACGGACAGTTCGGGCTCGTTCAGCAACGTCCTGCAAACGGCACAGCCGGCGATCTTCGCGCTCGACGGCATCGCGATGACCCGTGACACCAACGACATCACCGACGTTCTTGCCGGGGTGACCTTCAATCTCCTGCAGGCAACGCCCAGCGGAACGTCGCTGCGCATCGGCATCGCCACCGATACGAGCCAGATCGCGTCGGCGATCGAGACGTTTGTTGCCGACTACAATTCGTTCCGTGATGCGGTCATCGCACAGCAGGCGACCAACTCGGACGGGACCGCCTCTTCGGGCGCGGTGCTGTTCGGCGACGGCACGGTACGGGACGTCATGAACCAGCTTCAGTCCGCGCTCAACAGCACGGTGGGCGGGCTGACGATGGCGGACCTCGGCCTGTCATTCAACGAAAAGAACGAACTCGAGCTCGATACCGGTACACTCTACAAGATCCTCAGCACCAATCTTGCCGGTGTCACCAAGCTGTTGTCGGCGCAAACGACGACCTCGTCGAGCCAGCTGACCGTCGTGAATACGGGAACCTCCCCGCAATCCTTCGTTCTGGACCTGGAGGTGGATGCGTCCGGCAGCCTGACCGCCGCTTCAGTCAATGGCGACTCGTCCCTCTTCACCGTCAGTGGAAAGACCATCATCGGCAACGCGGGAACGATCTATTCCGGCATGGCCTTCACCTATTCCGGATCCACGTCGCAGTCGATCACGGTCACTTCCACCTCCGGTCTCGCCACGCAGCTGTACCAGATCGCCAAGACGTATTCCGCCAGCAGCGGCTCGTTCCAGATGCTTATCAGCAATCTGCAGTCACGCGACGACGAGCTGCAGCAAAAGGTCAACGACATCCAGAGCGCCGCATCCGCCTATCAGGCCCAACTGCAGGCGCAATATGCCAAGTACCAGGCGGCCATCCAGAGCGCCAACAATACGTTGACCTACCTGAAGGTGCTGCTCAACGCGGGATCGAGCAACTGAGATGCGATCCGTCGTCCGTCCATCCCGCCTGTGAAGCGCCGGAAGCAGATCGGCGAGTTCGCCAACCCATGGCGCCGCTTCAACGGCGCCGTCACCGAAATCATCCGCATCATCGGCATGACACGCTGAGTCCATCTGGAGTTCGATCATGAGTCTCACCGGCGCACTTTCCTCGGCGATCTCGGCGCTCAATGCGCAGAGCCAGGCCCTTTCGATGATCAGCGACAATATCGCCAATTCGGATACGACGGCCTACAAGACGACATCGTCGCTATTCCAGAGCCTCGTCACAGCGTCCGGCAGTTCCACGTCCTATGCTTCGGGCGGCGTCGCCGTGTCCGGACGAAGCAACATTACCCAGCAGGGTCTGCTCGCCGCGACTTCCAGCGCAACCGACATCGCGATCCAGGGCAACGGCTTCTTCGCGGTGAAGGATGCCATCTCCGGCGGGCTCATCGCCTACACCCGCAACGGCGCCTTCACCATCAACAATGCCGGCTATCTGGAGAACAACGGATACTATCTGGTCGGCTGGCGCACCGATGCAGACGGCAACGTCGTGGGAAGCCAATCCGCGAGCAATCTCCAGGCGATCAATACCCAGGTCGCCTCGACCAGCGGCAGTGCCACCACGAAGACGACGATCGCGGCAAACCTGCCGTCGGATGCGGTGACCGGCGACACTTACAGCAGCTCGATGACGATCTACGACTCGCTCGGGGCCGCAAGCTCGATCCAGGTGACCTGGACCAAGACCGGGACCAACACCTGGAGTGCAAGCTTCGGCAATCCGACCTCGACATCGGACTCCACGACCGAGACAGGTACGACCAGCGGGACGATCGACATCACCTTCAACAGCGATGGCTCCCTCGCGGGCACGAGCCCAAGCCCGGCAACCATTTCCGTTACCGGATGGACCGACGGCGCCAGTGACAGCGTCATCGAGCTGAATCTCGGCACGGCCGGCAAGACCGACGGCCTGACGCAATATGCCTCGGGCGAAACGACGCCGTCGGTCAATGTCACCCAAATCAGTTCCGACGGACTGGCCTACGGCACGCTCTCCAGCATCTCGATCGGCAAGAATGGCGTCGTCAACGCAACCTATTCGAACGGCCAGACGATCGCGATCTACAAGATCGCCGTGGCCACGTTCGCCGATTCGAGCGGTCTCGCCGCGCAAAGCAACGGAATCTACACGGCGACCGTGACCTCGGGAAACGCCGTTCTTCAGGCATCCGGCGAAAACGGCGCGGGTACGGTCTATAGCAGCGAGCTGGAGTCCTCGACCACAGACATAAGTGACCAGTTCGCGAGCATGATTTCGGCGCAGCAGGCCTATTCCGCCGCCTCGCAGGTCATCTCGACCGTCAGCAAGATGTACGACACCCTGATTTCGGCGATGAGGTAGGCAATGCTCGGTGACAATGAATTCGTTGCCGCAGATGCGCTGCTGCTGAAATTGAAGCGGCTGATGGCGAAGGCCGGAGAAACAGAGAAAGCCGATCGGAGGCTGCTGCTGGCACTGATCGACGACGTCGAGAAGACCCGACGCGATCTCTTGCGCGAGCGCGATCGGATCGAGGATGAAATGAAGCGCGGAGAGTGTCCATGACACTGCGGGTCGCGACGTTTTCGCAGTCGAGCATGATGATCGAAAATGCATTGCGACTGCAGTCGGCCATGGCCGACGAGCAGATCCGGGAATCGTCCGGGGTGATATCGGACGATTTCGGCGGCTACGGTTCAACCGCGCAACATGTCATCAATCTGCAGGTCTCCGTGACGCGATCGCAATCCTATATCGACGCGGCGACGCTAGCCGGCAGCAAGGTGCAGGTGATGTATTCGGCGGTCGGCTCGATGACCGACATCATCACCCAGCTGCGTTCCCAGCTCAGCGCCGCATCCACCGGCAGCTCTTCCGAGCTGACGTCGGTGATCAATTCGGCGCAGCAGATGCTGCAGGAGATGGGATCGCTGCTCAACACGCAATATGACGGCCAGTACGTGTTCGCCGGCGGAAAGTCGAAGGCCGCGCCGGTCGATCTCACGAACTTCGCGTCCGGAACGGGATCGGCGAGTACGGCCGATGCGAGCTACTATGCGGGCGGCAGCGAGATTGCCTCTGTCCGTGTCGCGACCGACCAGAGCGTCTCTTACGGAGTAACCGCGGACAACAGCGCCTTCGAAGAGATCATGCGCGTCCTCAAGCTCGTGGCCAACAGTTCCTCGCTCTCATCATCCGACATCACCAGTGCGCTCGATCTTGCGAGCAAGGCGCTGGACGACACCTCAGCGGTGCAGGCAAAACTGTCGAAGGCGGCCTCGCAGATCGAGACGGCCAGCGCGCGCCAGAGCGACTACAAGAGCTTTGCCGAGACGCTGTCGGGCGACCTCACCAGCGTCGACCTGGCGGCCGCGACCGCGCGGCTTTCCATCTACCAGGCACAGCTGACTGCATCCTATTCCGCACTCGCCAAGATCTTCAGCATGAACCTGGCCAGCTATCTCAGATAGCGACGCTCCCCGATCGGACGACTCTACCGAGGAGAAAATACCCGCGAGCGGCGACGGCTCAGGCATGGCGGGCTACGGGAACGTCCGCGGTGGCCCACAGGGCCTCGAGATAGATCGCCTGGATTCTTGCGAAAGCGTCCCGAATAGACCTCAAATCCAACGCAGCGAGGCGCACGCCGATGCCGGCCCCGTCTGGCAACAGGCTCGCCGCGGCGTACAATCCCGACACGGGCGTCAGAGCACTTGCCACCGAGCGCTGGAGGGTCGCGAGATCGTGCGACGGGGTCAGCATCATGAAGGCCGCCCCAAAAGCCCGGTGCCCACGAAACAAAGTGCGATCGGGCCTCTGCAGGCGCGTCCGGTCGATCAGCACCGGCTCGCGGCTCGACCGTCGCAGGCAGAATGTCGACTCCAGCTCCCGGAAGCAGCGATCATGCCCGGCGGGATCATGCATCGTGAAAGCGTCGGTGATCAGCGCGCATGCGTTCTGCTCGCAATCGATCTCGGTCAACTGACTCAGCGCCGCATCGGGAAACAGGATCCGCGGCTCAGGCAGGTATTCGAGACTGGCCCCGCTATCCACGTGAAGACGGACGACTTCCCTGGCGCGGATGGCGGGAGCCGCCCGATGGACCGACGTCGCGCCCTGACCGGTCAGGCATACGGCGGTTCCGGGCCCCAAAGCGAGACGCTGCGCAAGGCTGTCCTCACCATGGACCGCCCCGCTGCCGGTCTGCACAATCACGCTGAGGCGCTCCGGCCGGTCCTCGTCGACATGGAAACTGCGCGTGAGGACGAACGGCCATGCGAACAGCCGCCGGTCGATCACGGTGCGACCACCGCGACGGACAAAGCTCAGGTCGAGCAGTCGTCCACGCTCCGTCGCCGCGGTGCCGCTCATGTCCTGAACAGGACCTCCCGCTCGAGCAGATCGACGATCGCATCAATACCGTCGCCGCGGCGGCAGTTCGTCAGCAGGACCGGACGATCGCCACGAACGGTGAGTGCCTCCCGATGCATGCGCGCCAGATCCACGCCGACATGCGGCGCCAGATCGACCTTGTTGATCACCAGCAGGTCGGCGCGGATGACGCCTGGGCCGCGCTTGCGCGGGATGTCGTCGCCACCGGCGACATCGATGACGAACATCCAGAAATCGGTCAAATCGCGCGAAAAGGTCGAGGCGAGATTGTCGCCGCCGCTCTCAAGCAGAATCAGTTCGACGCCGGGAAACCGCCGCTCCAGCTCGTCGGCCGCCTCGATGTTGAGCGTCGGATCTTCGCGAATGACGGTGTGCGGGCAGGCCCCGGCTTCGACGGCGGACACGCGGGCGGGATCTATCAGCCCGGAGCGCCTGATCCGCTCGGCATCCTCCGCGGTCACGAGGTCGTTCGTGATCACGGCAATGTCGATGCCGCGTTCGAGGAGGGCCGGGATCAACCGCTCGACCAACGCGGTCTTGCCGGACCCGACGGGGCCGCCGATTCCGACGCGCGCGGCTTGTATGCGTGGTCCGGCCGAAACCGTCTGCAAGGCTATTCTGCTCATCGCAGCATGTACCTTCGCGCCAACGGCACTTTGGTTGCGGGAGGACACATCAGGAGTTCGCCGTCGGCGCGCACCTCGAAAGTCTGCGGATCGACCTCGACATGCGGCTTGGCGGCATTGCGCACCATGTCGGTCTTGCGCAGCTTGCGGACGTTCCTGATCTGGACGAGATCGCGGGTCAGGCCCAGTTTGCGCCCGACATCGGCTTGCAGGGCGAGCTTCGACATGAAGTTGACGCCCAGCCGTTGCGGCGCGGCGCCGAGCGCGCCCCACATCCGTTTCTGGATCATCGGCTCCGACAGGCCGAGGCTGCCGTTGCCGTCACCCATCGCCGCCCATACGACGAAACCGTTCTTGATCACCATGTAGGGTTTGATGCCGAACGAGGCGCGCGGCCACAGCACCAGATCGGCCATCTTGCCGACCTCGACCGAGCCGATCTCGTGGTCGATCCCGACCGCGATCGCCGGATTGATCGTCAGCTTGGCGACATAGCGCTTGATGCGTTCATTGTCCGCGCGCGCCGTCCTTTCCTCGGGCAGGCGGCCGATGCGATCCTTCATCACGCTCGCGAGCTGCCAGCATTTCGCGACGTTCTCGGCAAGACGCCCCATGCCCTGCGTGTCCGTCCCGAAGATCGAGATCGCGCCCATGTCGTGCAGGAAATCTTCCGCGGCCATGGACTGCGCCCGCACGCGTGCCTCGCCGAACATCACGTCTTCCGGCGCATTGTAGTTGAGCTGATGACAGATCATCGTCATCGGCACCCCCTCCTCCAGGCCGTAAGAGGTGAAGGGGTTGGTCGGATTGGTGGAGGACGGAATGACGTTGTCCCAAGAGACCACCTTGAGCAGATCGGGTGCATGACCGCCACCGGCGCCCTCGACGTGGTACATGTGGATGGTCCGTCCGTCGACGGCGGCCATGGTGTCCTCGCAGAAACCGTACTCGTTGATGGAGTCGGTGTGGAGGTGGACCGCGAAGTCATTGCGATCGGCCGCCACGAGGCTCTGGTCGATCACGTCGGGAGCCGCACCGAAATCCTCATGGATCTTGACGGACATCGCGCCGGAGGCGACTGCCTCCTCGACGGCTTCGGGACAGGATCCGCCGCGGCCGAACAGCGCGTAGTTGAGCGGCGAGAACTCGATCGACTGGAGGAACCGGCCGAAGGTCGCGGCTGCACCTGTGCCGACATCGAAGACGGGGCCGGACCCGTTGCCGATCATCGTCGTGGTGCCGCCGGCCAGGGCATGGTCCGACTGCTCGGGGGAGATCAGATGGGCGTGCGACTCGATCGCGCCGGCCGTGACGATGAAGGGGCCGCCGGCGATCGGCGCCGTGGAGTGTCCCACGATCATGTCGGGATGCACGTCCGGCATCACGTCGGGATTGCCGGCCTTTCCGATCCCGACGATGCGGCCGTCGCGGATGCCGATGTCGGCCTTCACGATGCCGGTGACCGCGTCGACGATGGTCGCATTCTTGATGACGACATCGAGAGCCTTGTGCGACGAGGTGCGATGAGCGCTGACGCCCTCGCCGTCGCGCAAATTCTTTCCGGCTCCGACCAGCAATTCGTGTCCGTAGGTGGTGAAGTCGTGTTCGATCTCGGCAAGCAGGCTGGTATCGGCGAGCCGCACCAGATCACCCGTCGTCGGGCCGTAGAGTTCGCCATAGGCGCGTCGCGTCAGTGTGGACACGGTCAGGCTCCCTGATAGCCGCGATCGGCCGCGCGTTTCAGCGCCTGCTCGCGGGCCCCGGGCGCGTCGAGCGGCCCGTTCACCAGACCAGCCTGCCCGCGCACGATCCGCGCGCCCGCGATCGGAACGAGACGAACCGACTTGGTGACCCCCGGCTCGAAACGCACGCCGGCCCCGGCGGGACGATCAACCTTCATGCCCCAGGCGGCCGCCCGGTCGAAGCGCAGCGCCCGATTGACCTCGAAGAAGTGCGTGTGGCTGCGAACCTGGACGTCGCGATCGCCCGTATTCACGACGTCGATCGTGACCGCCGGCAGGCCGGCGAACATCTCGATATCGCCGCCGCCCGCGATGATCTCGCCCGGGACGATATCCTCGGCGGCGCCGGCCTCACCGGGCGCGATGGGCTCGAACACCGCCATCACCTTGGTGCCCTCGGCGAACATGCATTCGATGTAGAGCATCGGAATCATCTGAGCGACGCCCGGCTCGACGTCGTCCGTCGTCAGCAGCCGGCCGGCCATGTCGCGGATCTCGGCATAGGGAAGATCGCGGCGGGCCGCCGTCATGACCTCGTCGGTGATGTAGGCGACGGCCTCGGGGTGGCTCAGCCTGATCCCCAGCGACCGGTTGCGGCGCGCCATCTGCGCCGCATTGAAGATCACGAGCCGATCCATTTCCGTCGGCGACAGGTTCATCATGGCAAGGTCATCTCTCTCAGGTCGTGAACATGCGGACATGCCGGAGCGGCCCGCGCGATACCGCGATATCGATGAACGGCGTGAAGCTCGCCGGCTGGGCGTCGGGGGACGGAACGTCCGCGAGCAGTTCCGCAAGCAGGCCACGGGCCGCCGTCTGGCTTCGCTGGGCATCGACATGACCGACGATGCCCAGCCGCACCGCGGCGCTGACGAGACCGGTCACGAGCGTCCAGCCGGACATCAGCTCCGTGGCTTCCAGCGTGAACTCGGCGTCGCGGCTGACGATCGCCTGCGCGACCGGCAGATGACCGAGCCGCGCGTCCGATGACACCAGCTGGCGATAGGCCACCGACAGTGGTCCGTCGAGCTTGACCCATACGCCGAGCAGCGCCCTGCCCGCGCGGCGCGAGCCCTCGCGCATCTCCGCCGATGGCGTTCCCGCCTCGGCGAGACGGTCGATCCTGGCAATCGCCTTGCAATCCACCGCGCAAAACGCCTGGCGTAGCAGAATGCGTTCCATGGTCGCCCAGCGCCGCGCCAATTGATCGGCGATGATCCGATCGAGCTCGTTGCGGTTGGCAAGCATGCCGTCGGCCGCGAGCCCTTCGAGCCCCCATGAAAAGGCAAAGCCGCCGGCGGGATAAGCGCTGTCCGCGAGCTGCAGCAGCGCCAGCGCCTGCAATCTATCGAACAGCATCGTCCTCCCCCACCTCACCGGACTGGAGCAACGGCCGAATGCGCGCGCGATAGGTCTCGAGCGGCCCGTCCAACAGCACGACGAGATGGTCGCCCTCGAAGCGGACCCGCCAGTGGAGATTTCCCGCATTCCATCCGAGCTTGAGCGCGGCCGCCTTGTCCGCGGGTTTCAACCGCCAAACCTCCTGCTCACCGAAGCGCGCGATGATGGCGCGATCGTGCGCGAGAAAGAGCAGCGCGCCGTCGACCAGTTCCTCGTCGCGGTCCAGGCTGACCGCGCAGTCGGTGCCGCGGTCCGTCGTCAGGCGAAAGCGCTTGCGGCCGACATCGGCCGGCGGCACGAACAACAGCTCGATGCCGCCGTGATGCTCGACGTGATGGAGGCGGCCCGCATAGGCCGCGTCGTCGCTCCGTCCGATGATTCCGTGAAGCCGCAAGGTCACGATGGTCTCCCGCAACGCGCGGCGACGCCCGCCTAGCGGAGCGTCGCCGAGACCTCTTTCGACGTCACCAGGATCACCTCGCCATCGAGGATGGGCTTGGCGATCCCGAAGAAGGTCGCAACGACCGCCGAGCCGTTGTGGCGATCCATCGCCGCCTTGTCGGCGAAGCGTTCGTAGGTGGTGAAGACGCAGGGGTCCTCCTCGCTCTGCGAGATGAAGAAACCGATCGTCTCCGGCTCGTTGGCGGCGACATGGGCGGCCACGGTGACGAGCGCGTCGCGCATCGTCACCTCGTGACCGGACTTCGCCTTGATGACGGCTGTGATGGTGATCATCAGAACTTCTTCCAATCGCCGTCGGCTTCGAACGCGCTGGCCGCCTGATAGATCGTCGCTTCGTTGTAGTCCCTGGCGATCAGCATCAGGCCGACCGGCAGGCCGTCCGAGAGGCCGCACGGGATGCTCATCGCCGGATGGCCGGTGACGTCGAACGGGCTGGTCGTGGCCGTCATCTCGAATGCGCGCTGGACGATCTCGGCGAGCGGCGCGTCCTTGGCCGGGATCGGCGTTGCGACACAGGGCAAGGTCGGCATCAGCAGCAGGTCGTAGGAGCCGAACACCGCGTCATAGGCGGCCTTGGCGGCGATCGCGATGTTGCGCGACTTGGCGTAATAGCGGCCGCGATAATGGCTAACGCCCCATTGTCCGACCAGCATGGTCAGCTTGAGCGTCTCCGACAGGTCATCGGCACGGTTGCGCCAGCCGGAATGGGCGTCGAGCAGGCCGACGTCATAAAGCCCCTTCCAGTTGAAGCCCATGCCGTTGCCCATCATCATCTGGACCAGGAAGCCTTCCAGCGTGATCGGATTCCAGGCTGCGAGCGCATGCAGGTGCTCGGGAATCGAGATCTCCGACACACTGGCCCCGAGCTTGGCGAAGCGTTCCGCGCCGGCCTTGACCTTGTCGGCCACGCCCTCCTGCATGTTTGCAACGGCAAATCCCTCCTTGAGGACGCCGATCTTCAGACCCTTGACGCCCTTGCGGAGCAACTCGGTATAGCTCGTGACCTTCGGCGCGTATTGGCGCGGATCAAGCCCGTCGGGGCCCGCGAGCACCTCGAGGAACAAGGCGTTGTCGGCAACATTGGCCGTCATCGGACCGGTATGGTCGATGGTGGATTCGATCGGCATGACGCCGGTGTAGGGCACGAGCCCGTGCGTCGGCTTCATGCCGTAGATGCCGCAATAGGACGCGGGGATTCGGATCGAGCCGCCCTGGTCGCCGCCGATCGACATGTCGACTTCGCCGGCCGCAACCAGCGCAGCGCTTCCCGATGAGGAGCCGCCGGCCGAATAGCCCATCTTGAGCGGGTTATGAACGGGTGCGGGATGGGAGGTGTGGCTGCCGCCCGAGAGGCAGAAATGCTCGCACACCGCCTTGCCGACGATGGTCCCGCCAGCGTCGAGGATGCGGGTGACGATCGTCGCGTCGGCTGCGGGAATGAAACCTTCGAGCGTGGTCGAGCCGTTCATCATGGGAACGCCGGCCAGCGCGACGTTGTCCTTCAGCACGACCGTGCGGCCCGAGAGCTTGCCGCTCGCCGCACCCTTGACCTCGGTCTTGATCGCCCAGGCGCCGTATTTGTTGTCCTTCGGCATCGGCTTGGCGCCGGGCGTCCGCGGATATTTCACCGGCGGCAGCGGGTTCGGCAGCTCGTCGACGACGTCATAGGCGTCGAACATGCCGCCCATCAGCGCGAGATAATCTGCGGCCTCTTCGACCGTCATGTTCATATGCAGGCTGGCGGCGAGCTCGGCGACATCCTCGGCGGTCGGGCGCTTGATAGACATGAGTCATCCTTTCTTGTGAAGACAAGCTGGCAGAGAAGACAAGAATCGCGTTCGCAATGGCCGGCGCCGCGGCGCCGAAACTGGCTAGGCTGGATGCATGAGCGCGTCCCGCGCCAGAAGGCTGTCCCGGTCCAGCTCTCCCGTGATCCGTCCCTTCTGGATGTTGAGGATCCGGTCGGAGAGCGAGGTGATGAATTCGAGGTTCTGCTCGACGACGATCAGCGACATGTTCCAGCGCTTCTTCAGCGCGAGCAATGTCTCGATGATCTCCTCGATGATCGACGGCTGGATGCCCTCGGTCGGCTCGTCCAGCAGGATCAGCCGCGGCTTGGTGCAGAGGCAGCGCGCCAGCGCGAGCAATTGCTGCTCACCGCCGGACAAGGCACCTCCACGCCGATCGAGCAGCCGCACCAGGCGCGGAAAATCCTGCAGCACCGTCTCGATGACGCCACGATCCTCCTTCGGCGCAGCCGCAAGGCCCATGCGCAGATTGTCGTAGACGCTCAGATCCGGGAAGATCTCCCGGCCCTGCGGCACCAGACCGATGCCGAGCCTCGACCGCTCATGCGGCTTGAGATGCGTGATCGTCTTGCCGGCAAAGGCGACGGTGCCGCCGGTTGTCGGCAGATGCCCCATCAGCGCGCGCAGCGTCGTTGTCTTGCCCATGCCGTTGTGGCCGAGAATGCCGAGATATTCGCCGTCCTGCACCGCCAGGTCGATTCCGAACAGGATCGGAATCCGGCCGTATCCGGAGCGCAGATCCCTGACTTCGAGCAAGGTGCTCATGCCGCCACCTTCTTGCCGAGATAGACGTCGCGCACGCGCTGGTCGGCCAGAACCCTGTCCACGGTATCCTCGACCAGAACGCGCCCCTGATGGAACACCGTCACCTTCTTGGCGATCTGCTTGATGAACTCCATGTCGTGCTCGACGACGATGATGGCGCGGTCTCGATTGATCTCGCGGATGATCGCCGCGGTGTGGAAGGTCTCCTCGTCGGTCATGCCGGCCGCCGGCTCGTCGAGCAGGATCAGTTCCGGCTCCGCCGCCAGCACCATGCCGATCTCGACCCACTGGCGCTGACCATGCGACAGCGTCGCGACGATACGGTCGGCATGATCGGTCAGCCTGATCATTTCCAGCACGGCGGCAACCGCGGGGCCCTGCGCACGCGGCGTCGCCTTGCGGCGAACCGCGAGCCAGATGTTCTCCCGCACCGAAAGACCGTTGAAGACGTTGGGCACCTGGGTCTTGATGCCGATCCCCATCCGCGCGATCTCGTGCGACATCTTGCCGGCAATCGGCTGCCCGCGAAACGCGATCTCACCCGAGGTCGGCACGAGCTGCCCCGTCAGCATCTTGAAGAACGTGCTCTTGCCGGCCCCATTCGGTCCGATCAAGCAGCGCAGCTCCATTTCCTCGAGCGTGAAGGTGATGTCGTCGTTGGCGACCACGCCGCCGAAGCGCATCGTGAGGTGCTCAGCCCTGAGCAGGGGGACAAGGTCCGTCATGGTCACTCGGCTCCTGCCAGGTGCGAGGCTGCCGCCGGCGGAGCGACCTGCTCGTCCGCGGCTTGCGGCTTCGCCCTGGACGCAGGCATCAGCCGCATCAGGAGATCGCGCGCCGTCGGCACCAGTCCCTTGGGCAGCAGCAGCACGAAGACGACGAGCACGGCCCCGAGGACGAGGTTGGAGTTGAAGGATTGCTGCGACCCGATATAGGCGACGATGTATTCGATCAGGACACAGCCGACGATCGGCCCCAGCAAGGTGCCGAGCCCTCCGACCGTGATCCAGATGATGATCTCGGCCGACAGAGACAGGCTGAAGATGGTCGGCCCGACGAACGCGCCCCAGTTGACATAGAGGGCACCGGCAAGGCCCGCGATCGCACCGCTCAGGATGAAGGTCAGAAGCTTGACCTTGCGCGGGTCGTAGCCGAGCAGCGACGCGCGGACCTCGTTCTCGCGCACCGCCACGACGATCCGCCCGGCCGGGAGCGACAACACCAGACGCAACAGCAGGAACACGCCCAGCAGGGCGCCGCCCGTCGTCCACCAGGATTGTTCGGGCGACAGCACCTGATCGGGATAGAACGGCACGTTGAAGGTCGGCACCGCAGGCATGCCGTTGAAGCCGCCAAGCAGCGCCTTGCCGATCCTGTATTCGTCACCGGAGGTGGAGTTGACGCAATTGAACAGGATCAGCGTCACGGTCAGCGTGATAACGCCGAGATAGACGTCGGAGATGCGGCCGAAGAAGACGAAATAGCCGAGGATCGCAGCGAACACCGAGGGGACGACGATGGCGAGCAGGATCGACGGCGTCGAGTCCTGGAAATTGACCGCGGCAATCGCATAGGCATAGCCACCGAGGCCGAAGAACGCCGTCTGGCCGAACGAGAGAATGCCGCCGAAGCCCCAGATGAAGGCAAGGCTGAGGGCGAGAACTGCCATCGCGGCGAAAAGGGTCAACTGCATCAGAGCGAACAGCTCGATCACGCTGGGGATCAGCGCAATCGCGATGATCGCAGCGAGGACGGCAACCGCCTGGGCCGCAAGGCGAAAGCGGATGGGCATTACAGATTCCCCTTGAAGAAGCGACCGGAGATGCCCTGCGGCAACAGGCGGATCAGGACGATCGCCGCCACGAACACTAGGACCTCGCCGTAGACCGGCGTCGTGAAGAAGGCGCCGACCTGGTTGACGGCACCGAACAGGCTGGCCGCCGACATCGTGCCCGACAGAATGGCGGCGCCGCCGCCGACGACGGTCATGAACGCCTTCGCGACATAGGCTCCGCCCATGCCGGGCGTGATGCCCGAGACCGGCGCCAGCAAACCACCGGCAAGGCCGGTGACGGCCGCTCCGACGGCGAACGTGGTCATATAGACCCGGGCCGGATTGACGCCGAGCGTGGCCGCCATTGCCGGGTTCTGCATCGTGGCGCGGGCGATCAGGCCGAAGCGGGTGTAGCTCATGACGCCGTAGATCAGCGCCATCATCACGATCGCCATCCCGGCAAGGAACAGGGTGTAATAGCTCGACTGGTACGAACCGATCGAGAAGCCGCCGAGCGGTGTCGGCACGCCCTTCTGCGTGTTGCCGTAGATCGTCGTCACGATGCCGATGATCAGGAGGCTCAGCCCCCAGGTCGCCAGCATCGAATCGACGAGCCGTCCGTAGAGAAAGCGAATGAGGCAACGCTCGATGACCAGGCCGACGATGCCGACGAACAGCGGCGCGACGACGAGCATCGCGATCCAGATGTTGAGACCTGCATTGGCGGATATGACCGTGGCGTAGGCGCCGAGCATGATGAACTCGCCATGGGCGAGATTGATGATCTTCATCATGCCGAAGATGATCGCCAGCCCGAGACACAGCAGGAACAGCGACGAGATTCCGTTCAGGACGTCGAGCGCGACGATGAAGTAGATCGCCATTCTTTTGATTTCTTTCCGGGATCCTGGCCAGGGCCCCGCCCGCAGGCGGGGCCCGGTTCGCGTCAGAGATTGATGATGTACTGTTTCGTGTCGTTGGGATTCTTCACGAGGTCGCAGACGCTCGCAGTGTCCGCCGGCTTGACGTCGGGATAGCTCTCCAGCACCGACCATTTGCGATCCTTCACTTCCGCCAGGAACGCGTTGCGGGTCGTGTGGTGGGTCGGCTTGTCGAGCGTGACCTTCCCGCTCGGACCGTCGAACGCGATGCCGTCTTCCAGCGCCGCGATCACCTTCATGCGGTCGATGCTCCCCGCCTTCTTCACGCCCGCGGCCCAGAGCATCACGCCTTCGTAGGTGCAGGCGGCAAGTTCGCTGACATAGGGCGAGTCCGGATGCGCTTTCTTGATCTTCTCGACGAAGCTCTTCGAGGCCGGCGTCGTGAGCTCCTCGAAATAGCCGTAGGCACCGAGAATGGAATCGCTCTCGGCCGCGTCGAGCGTGGTCGGCTCGTTGACGAGGCCGAACGTGGTCGAGGCGATCGGGATCTTCCCCTTCATGCCGGCGGAGGTCCACTGCCGGTAGAACGCGGTGTGGTTGCCGCCCACCAGCGCCGAGAGGATGAGGTCGGGCTTCGCCGCCTGGATCTTCGAGATGGTCGGCCCGAAATTCGTCACGTCGAGCGGGAAGAAGTCGGTCGACAGCACCTCTCCGCCATTGTCCTTGACGTACTTGGTCATCCACTTCGCGGTGATCTGGCCGTAATTGTAGTCGGCCGCGATGATGTAGGCCTTCTTGCCGGCCTTCTTCATCGCGGTCGGCACGAGCTTTTCCACGGTCTGGGCAGGCGTCGTCCCGGTGCAGAAGGTGTTGCGGTCGCAGACGCCGCCTTCGTAGAGCACGTTGTAGAAGTACAGCACCTTGAAGCGGTCGAAGGTCGGACGCACCGCCTCGCGCGAAGCGGAGGTGATGCCGCCGTGGACCACGTCGACCTTGTCCTTCACCGCCAGCTGCTGCGCGAACTGCGAATACATCTGGATGTTCGACTGGGTGTCGTAGTGGATCACCTTGAGCGGACGGCCGAGCAGGCCGCCGCCGGCGTTGATCTCGTCCACCGCGAGTTGGAGGGCGTAGACCATCGGCGTGCCCGAAGCGGCGATCGGACCGGACTGGTCGTGCAGGCTGCCGACGACGATCGGACTTTCGGCGCCGAGCGCGCCGGAGCGGAAGATCGCGGGCGCGGCAATCAGAGAGGTCGTTGCGATAGCCGATCGCTGCAGGAAACGGCGGCGCGAGAAAGTCATCACTATCCCCATGGGTTCAAGATACGGAAAATATTAAAAATACAATATTTGAAAATGCAAGTACTTTATCGTCGATGGATGATCGAGAAGTCGTAGCCATCGAGCTGGGCGAGATAGATCGGATGCCGTCCGCCGACGACGGGCCGCACCTGGTCGCCACGCGCGGTGCGTTGCTGCGTGGTCCGGCCATAGAAGCGCGTGAGCTCGCGCGCATCGAGACTGTCCGCTTCATCCATCAGGGCGGCGAGCGAATAGATGCCTTCGTAGCAGGACTCGCCAAAGGCATTGGCCGGCGGCGGGCTTTCGCCGAACGCCATGTGATAGCGCTCCAGGAATGCGCCGTTGTTGCGCGAGCGGATCGAGGAAAAGTAGCTCGACGCGGTGTAGAGATGCTCGGTCTCGTCCGTCTTGAGGCCGTACACCACGGTCTCGTCGATCGCCGAACAGAAGCGCAGCACGTGCGAGCTCAGCCCCGCCGCGCAGAAGGCGCGATTGAAGGCGATGCAGTCGAGTCCGAGGAAATAGGGAAGAACGACGTCCGATCGGGTCGTCTTGATTCGGGTGAGGACCTCATCGAAGTCGTGCACGCCGACGGGAAGATAATGCTCCCCGGTCACCGTCCCTCCGAACCGGGCGATCAATGCGCGCGCGATCTGGAGCGAGGAGCGCGGCCAGATATAGTCATTTCCGCAGAGGAAATAGCGGCGCCCGCGCTTGGCTTCCGACAGCCATTGAATGGCCGGAGCGAGCAGCTCATCGGCGGTCTCGCCGGTCGTGATCACGTCGCGCCGCGACGACAGCCCCTCGAATTGCGGCGTGTAGACGAAGGGAACGCGACCACGCGCCGCAGCGACGACGAGATCCCGCGCGAAGCTCGGCAGCATCCCGACGATGCCGTCCACGCCATGATCCTCGATCTCGGACCGCGCGGCCCGCGCCGCGCTCTGGCCGGTCTCCCCGGCGTCGACGACGCGCAATTCGACCGGGCAACGCCGAATGCCGGAACCACGATTGATTTCATTCACAGCCAAACGGCCGCAGGCCTCGGCCGAGGGGGCCCACAAGCCCGCGGCTCCACTTTGCGGGATCAGCAGACTGATTCGAACGCTCCGCAAGAGACCCACCTCCGTCATATGACGAACTTGCACTCACGAATCGTGCCAACTGAAACGGCGCCTCAGAGCTGATCTTTTGCGGCAGAGTGACGCGGAACAGGCACGCAGCCGCCTGTTTTTCCGGCCGACAGGCAGCACTCCGCCCAATTGCTGGGCAATCGCAGGCGGCAAGTTGCTTTCCAAGCGGAACGCCTTATGGTCAAACGCAAATGTTGAAATCGAAAATAATGGAGCGGTGCGTTGGACCTGGCAGACCTCGTCCGGGGGGTGAATCACCACATCGAGCAGGCATTGGAAGCCGAATTGAAGCCGAAGGGGATGTCCCTTCACCACTACCGCGTGCTGGAGGCCTTGGCTGCACGTAACGGCCAGCCGATGGGAGACCTCGCGGCGCGGCTGTTCATCGACAGTCCGACGCTCACCCGGATCATCGACAGGATGGTGGCCTCCGCCGAGGTCTATCGCGGTCCCGACCCGCACGACCGGCGAAAGGTGTTGGTCTTTCTCTCGCGCAAGGGCGCGGCGCAGTTCGAAGGCTTTGCCGCGACCGGGGCGTCTGTCGAACAGCAGATGCTGGATCAGTTGGGCACCTCGAAAGCCGCGACCCTGGCGCGACTGCTCTCGGAACTGATCGACCTCCCCTTCTCCCGGCGCGCGCACTCTGCCCGCGAAAATGGAGCGGTAAGCCACAAATGACGCGTCTCCTCCGTGTTCGGGTCCCTGGCTGACCGATTTGCGGATGGGCCGTCTCAGCTTGCCCAGGCCGCTCATTCGACAAGAGCGCGACGCGTATGCCAATCCGTCACGGACTGGAACGCGTGGCCCGCACGCGCCAGCACATCCTCGGCGAGATGCGGCCCGACGAGCTGCATGCTGAGCGGCAAGCCGTCCGAGGCCATGCCGTTGGGCAGTGTGATGGTCGGACTGCCCGAGAAATCGAACACGGCGGTGAAGCGCAGGATGCTGAGCAGAACGCTCGGATCGGCGCCGTACTCGCCCATCTTCGTCAGTGTCGGTATCGGCACCGGCATGGTGGGGATCAGCAGCAGGTCGATATCGCCGAACAGGGCAGCGAGGCTGCCACAAAACTTCAGCCGCTCGTGATGGATCTGGGCAATTTCGATGCCGGTCACCGACCTGCCCTGCTCGATGAGTTGCGCCAGATCGGGACCGTATTCCGCCTTGCGCGAGGGATAGGTTTCGAGATGCGCCTCGGCGGTCTCGATCGAGCACATCGGAATCCACATGCTGACGAGCTTTTCGTAAGCTGGGAATTTGACCTCGCGAATGTCCGCGCCGAGGGCCGCGAGCACCCGCTCGGCTTCCTTCAGCGCGCCAACGACCTGCGGGTCGATACCGTCCTGGGTGTAGCTGCGGTCGATGCCGACCCTGAGGCCGCGTATGCCGTTGCCGATGCCCGCGAGATAGTTCGGCACGGGGGCCTGCAGCGCGGTCGGATCATTGGCATCCGCGCCGGCGATGACGCCGAGCATGGCCGCCGCGTCCGCCGCGCTCCGGCACATCGGTCCGACATGGTCGAGCGAATCCGCCAGCGGAAACACGCCGTGACGGCTGACACGGCCCCAGGTCGGCTTGATACCCGTCAATCCGCACGTCGCCGACGGAAACCGGATCGAGCCGCCGGTGTCGCTGCCGATCGAGCCGTAGCAAAGCCCGGCCGAGGTCGCCACGCCCGATCCGCTTGAGGACGAGCCGACCCAATAGTCGGTGCCCCAGGGATTGAGCGGCGCCTGTTCGCTGGGATGATGACTGGTATAGGCGCCCTCGGTCATCTTCAGCTTGCCGAGCGTGACGGCGCCGGCAAGCTCGAGCCGGTCGACGATCGTCGCGTTGAACGAAGGCACGAAGTCGGCGTGGATCGTCGTGCCGCCCGCGGTCCGTGCGAAAGTGGTGTAGCAGAGATCCTTGAGCCCGATCGGTACACCGTGTAGCGGGCCGCGCCAGATGCCCTTCGCGATCTCCGTGTCGCAGCGTTTGGCCTGCGCCATGGCACGCTCGGCCAGGACCAGCGCATAGCCATGGAATTTCCGGTCGAGCTTCTCGATGCGCGCGAGCATCGCCTCGGTGACGCTCGCCGAGGACAGCTCGCCGCGGCGGATCAGGCCGGAGATTTCGACGATCGACTTGTAGTGGACGGGATCTGCTGACATCGGACAGCCCTGCTGTTGTCGGGAATGGATTCTCGTGCCGGTGCCGCACGCGGCCCGGGCTTGCTGGTTCGCTGAGCCCCGAACTTCGCTAGAACTGCACGCCGCGCGTCAGCGCACCGTCGATCACCAGGTTGGTCCCCGTGATGAAGCTCGCGGCCTTGCTGGCGAGAAAGACCGCGCCGTTCGCCATTTCCTGCGGCGTGCCCATGCGGCCGGTCGGATTGAGCGCCAGCGCGGTCTTGTACAGTTCGGGATTGCCGTCCTTGATCATGTTCCAGACGCCGCCTTCGAAGTAGGTGTTGCCGGGCGACACCGAGTTGGCGCGGATTCCCTTTCCGGCGAGCTGGTGGGCGAGGCCTTGCGTATAGTGGATGATCGCCGCCTTGAAGGTGCCGTAGGGACCACTGGCGAAGTCGACCTCGCGGCCGGACACGCTGGAGATGGTCACGATCGCGGCGGCCTTGCTCTTCTCCAGGTGGGGCATCGCGGCATTGACGAGCCGCACCGTGCCCATCATGTCGGTGGAAAATTCCTTTTCCCAGCTCTCCTCGTCCTGTCCGATCGACAACGCGCTGACATTCGCGACGACGACATCGACGCCGCCGAGCTTGGCCGCCATGTCCTCGACCCAGGCCTTGAGCGCCGGACCGTCGGACACATCGAGTGCGCTACCGAAGGCTGCGACGCCCTTGGCCTTGATCGCGGCGACCACGCCGTCGACACCGGCCTTGTCGCGCGCGCAGATCCCGACATCGGCCCCTTCGGCCGCGAACGTCTCGGCAATGGCCCGGCCGATACCCTTGGTCCCGCCGGTCACGAGCACCTTTGCGCCTCTCAGTCCCAGATCCATGTGCATTCCCTCCCCTGTGGTTGATCGAAAAGCACGCCATTCCTGAACCCGGCGGATCAGAGCAGCAGCTGCTCCCGGACGTTGTCCTCGTTGACATCGCTGCCCGCGAGCGACCGCGTGATCTTGCCCTTCTCCATGATGTAGCAGCGCTCGGCGATCGCCAGGATCGTGTCGAGGTTCTGCTCGACGAAGATGATGGTGGTCCCGAGTTCGTCACGGAACGATTTCAGCGCCGCGCAGATGTGCTGCACGATCGAGGGCTGGATGCCCTCCGAAGGCTCGTCCAGGATCATCAGCGACGGATTGCCGATCAGCGCGCGGCCGATCGCGAGTTGCTGCTGCTCGCCGCCGGACATGGTGCCCGCCGCCTGCCGCCGCCGCTCCTTCAGCCGCGGGAAATATTCGTAGACGAGTTCGGGCAGCTTCTTGCCCTTGGGGCCGCCGATCAGTTCGCCGACCAGCAAATTCTCCTCGACGGTCATCTGGGGGAACACGTCGCGGCCCTGCGGGATGTAGCCGAAGCCGGCGCGCGCCCGCGCGTCGGCCTCGAGGCCGGTGACGTCCCGGTCCATGAACTGGATGGTGCCGCGCCAGGTCTGCAGGAGCCCGATCAGGCAGCGCATCAGCGTCGACTTGCCGACGCCGTTGCGGCCGATCACGCCGACGATCTCGCCGCGCGCGACCGACATGGTGACGCCCTGCAGGATCGGCGTCGCGCCGTAGCCGGCCCAGAGCTCCGACACGTCGAGAATGTGGCCGGAAGGCGGCGATTTAGTGAGCATGGGTCTTCCCAAGATAAATCTCCGCCACCTTCTCGTCCTGCAAAATGCTGTCGAGATCGCCGCGCGCAAAGATCTTGCCGAGATGCAGCACGGTGACGCGCTGCGCCACCTGGCGCACGAACGCCATGTCGTGCTCGACCACCAGCACCGTCATGCCCTCGGCATTGAACGATTTGATCAGCTCGCCGGTTTTGAACGTTTCCTCCGGCGACATGCCGGCGGTGGGTTCGTCCAGCAGCAGGAGCCGCGGCTTCAGCGCCAGAGCCATGCCGATCTCGAGCCATTGCTGCTGGCCGTGCGACAGTGCCCCGGCGAGCTTGTCGGCATCGGCCGCGAGATTGAGCAGCGTCAGCAGTCGGTCTTCTTCGGCCGCGCGCTCCGCGCCGGAAAGCCGCTCCTGCAGCGCGGTCTGGATGTTCTGCCGCACCGGCAGTTCCTTGAACACGCTGGGCGCCTGCATCTTGATGCTCATGCCCCGCTGCACGCGCGCATAGGGACGCTCGGCCGTGATGTCGATGGTGTCGAACAGGATGCTGCCTTGCGTCGGCGGGTAGAGGCCGACGATCAGCCTGAACAGAGTGCTCTTGCCGGCGCCGTTGGGACCGATCAGGCAGTGAACCTCGCCGACGTTGACGGAGAGATCGACATCGGACACGGCGGTGAGGCCGCCGAAGCGCTTGGAGACGCCTTTGACTTCGACCAGCGCCATGATCAGCTCTTTTCCGACTGTAGACGCGCGGTCTCGGCCACGATCGCATTGTCGTCGCGCCGACCGCGCCCGCTCCACCAGTCCACCGCGAACTTGCCGATACCGAGAACAAATCCTTGCGGCGCAAGCATCACCGTTGCGAGCAGCAGCGCGCCCATCAGCACCAGCGCTGCCTGCTGGCTGTAGACAGTGATGGTCTGAAAACCGAACAGCAGTAGGAACGAGCCGACCAGGGTCGCGGTCAGATCGCTGCGGCCCGAGAAGGCGACCCACACGATCGGCATCGCAGCCGCCGGCAGGCCGATGCTCGACGGGGTGATGAACTGACCCCACGACGTGTAGAGCGCTCCGCTCAGCCCCGCGAGCCCGCTGCCGATCACAAACGTCAGGAGTTGATATTTCCGGACGTCGTAGCCCAGCATCTCGGCGCGCTGCGGATTCTCACGGGTGGCGACGATGACGTTGCCGATGCCCGAATTCACGAGCATGCGCAGCGCCAGATAGACGATCACGATCAGCGCGATCATGACGTAATAGAGTGCGGAGCCCTCGATATAGAAATCACCGACAGCGAGCGGATCCATCCCCTTCATGCCGTTGAACCCATTCAGCCGCGCCGGGCCGATATGCCACTCCGGTCCTGCCGTCTGGCCGAGGAAGAAGGCGAGCACGAGCGTCGCCGACAAAGTCACGATGCCGAAGAAAATGCCGTTGATGCCGCCCCAGATCATGAAATAGCCGAGGATGCCTGCCGCGATCATCGCCAGCACGACGGAGAGCGCGAGCGCGGCGATCGTCGCCGTGCCGCCCCCCATGTTGATCGCGAGCACACCGTAGCCGTAGCCGGCGATGCCGAAGAAGAAGGTCTGGCCGAACGACAGCATGCCGCCATAGCCCCACATCAGGCAGAGGCCGAGCGCCATGAATATCCAGATCAGGAAATAGGCGAAATTGCCGACGTCGTAGGAATCGGCGAACAGCGGGTAACTCAGCGCGCCCGCCAGCGCGACGAGGAAGCACGACCAGAAAAGCCTGCCGCGTCCGAGGGTCTGTGGGCCTTCCAGCAACTTGAACATCAATTTCCCCTAGCGACCGCGGCGGACCAGCACGCTCGACAGGCCTTCCGGCAGCACCCGAATGATCAGGATAACGGCGACCAGCATCCCGATCTGGCCGATGATCTGGCCGTAGCTCGCATTCAGCGCCATCCGGATCATCGCCAGGAACACCGCGGCAGGCGCGGTTCCGAGCAGCACGTTGGCTCCGCCGATCACGACAGTGACAAAGCTTTCGACCACGAAGGTCGCCCCCATGGTCGGGATCAAAGTCATGGTCGGCGCGTAGAGCGCACCACAAAGTCCTGCCAGTCCCGCACCGATACCGAAGCTGATTGCGTAAATCCGCCCCGTCCGCGCGCCCAGCGCCTTCGCCATCGGTGCGTTCTGCATCGTCGCGCGAGCGATCACGCCGAAACGCGTCTTCATGAAGATGACGTAGAGTCCCGCCAGCACCGCGACTGCGCAGGCAAACAGCACCAGGCGATAGGTCGAGAACGTGAAGCCGCCGACCACGAAACTGCCTTCAGGCGTGCCGATGCCGCGCACCGCGGAGCCGACGATCAGAAGCATCGACTGCGTGACAATGAGGCTGAGCCCCCAGGTGGCGAGCAGGGAATCGAGCGGACGCTTGTAGAACCGCCGCACGATCAGGAATTCGACGAGGACACCGATCAGTCCAGCCGTCACCGCGGCCAGGATCTGGGCAATCGCAAGCGGCACACCGAGATTGACGAGACCGACGGTGACATAGGCACCGCACATGATGAACTCGCCATGCGCCATGTTGATGACGCCCATCATGCCGAACACGATGGCGAGGCCCGCGGCCGAAAGAATGAGGAACGCAAACACGTCGGCGAACTGATAGAACACCGAGAACACTTCAGCCGACATTGTCGTCCCCTTGCCGATCCCGGCGCCGCATCGTCGCGGCGCCGGCATTGTCCGAAATCGTGATGTTCAACACGAGCAAGATTTGTGCCCGTCAGGCGTCACGACTTCTTGGGAAGGTGGCTCGGTGTGTACTGATCCTTGTCATTCTTCTTGGTGAGATCGCAGCCGATTTCACCAAGCCAGTAGGGCTGGATCGTCCCGTAGTCCTTCTCCACCGTCACCTCGTGCTTGGGCCCCACCGAGATCAGGCGCATGCGGTGCGAGGTGTGCTGGCTCTTCGGATCGATGCAGACCTTGCCTTCGGGCGCATCGATGCAGGCGTCGCCGGTCGCGATCACCTTGCGCATGTCCTCGAGCTTGGTCGACTTCGCCTTCTCGACCAGCGCCTTGTACATGTAAAGCGCGTTATAGGCGTTGTAGCCCATGTCGTTGATGTAGAGTTCGTCGGGGAATTTCGCGTGCCAGCGCTTCTTGAACTCGTTCGCCTCCGGCGTGTCGATCTCCTCGAACCAGTTGGCGGTCGCATGCATGTTGTTGAGCGCCGGCGGCTTGAACCGCTTGTGCTCGAAGCCGAGCATCACCTTGATCGACGAACCCATCGGCAGGTTGAGGTTGGCCGCAGCCGCTTGCTCGAAGAACGAATCCTGCGCCGCGCCGACATTGATCGTCAGCAGCCAGTCCGGCTTCGCCTTCTGGATGTTCTGAATGGTCTGCGCGAACTGTGATACGCCGAGCGGGATGAACTCCTCGCCGACGACCTCGCCGCCGAGATCCTTCATGATCTTGCGGTTCCACTCCGCTGAGATCTGGCCGAAATTATAGTCGGCAGCGATGACGTAGACCTTCTTGCCGAATTTTTCGACCATCCACGGAATCAGGGTCGAGAACTGCTGCTCGGGCACCGCGCCCATGCTGATCATGGAGGCATCGCAGACGCCGCCTTCATACTGGTTGGTGTAGAAATACGGCGTGGTGGTGCGGTCGACGATCGGACGGAGCGCCTCGCGCGAAGCCGAGGTGATGCCCCCGATGAGAACGTCGACCTTGTCGCGGTTGAGCAGGCGGCGGCCGAACTCCTGATAGCGGGCGTTGTCGCCTTGCGGATCGAGATGAATCAACTCGATCTGGCGACCCATGATGCCGCCTGCCTTGTTGATCTCCTCAACCGCGAGCTGCGAACCGTGCAGTTTCGGCATTCCCATGAAGGCGAGGTCGCCAGAGACGTCCTCGAGCAGGCCCACCTTCAGCGGCTCGGCCGCGTGCGCCACGCTGAGCGCCGATGTTGCAAGCAAGGCGCCGAGCAGCGCGATACCGATTTTACGTCCCGAACTCATCGTGGTGTCCCCTGTCCTTGTTAATCGAGATGATTGCTTGAAGCGTCAGCTTGCGTGCTACGGGTGGAGGTACTTCTTCAGGATCGACGCCCCCATCGTGTATTTGGGATCGACCATGTTGCCGAGCCGCATACGGCCGGCCTGGCTGAGCAGCATGTAGGCGTCGATCTCGTCGAAGCCGTAATCGGCGGCCATCCAGCGCGTCAGCTCGCGATAGGCAATGCGCGCGGCATCTTCGAGCGGACGCGCGCTGCCGATCGTCATGATGAAGTCCTTCGTCTCCAGCCGCGGCCAGGCAAAGCTCCAGTCCTTGATCAGGTCGACCTGCAAGGTAACGGTGGCGCGCTGCTCCAGCGCCACGCCCGACAGCTCGCCATCACCCTGCGTGGCGTGGCAGTCGCCGACATAGAGCATCCCTCCATCGGTGTGCACCGGGAAGTAGATGATCGCGCCCGGTGCGACGTCGGGAAGATCCATGTTGCCGCCGTGATAGTCCGGCTGCAGCGACGAGATCGCCTCGATCTCCGGCGAGACCCCGATGGTGCCGATGAACGGCTCGTAGGGCAGCGTGACCTTGTCGTTCCAGCGCACGCCATTCCTGTCGACATGCAGCTTCTTGACGCGTTCCGGAAGCGGCGGGTTGAGCAGCGCCGTCGACGCGGTTCCGACAAGGCCGCCGAACTCGGGAATGATGCAAGTCGTTCCGGCCGGCTGTTCTCCTCGCGTCTCGACGTCGCGGATATATATCGCGAGGCAATCGCCCTTTTTGGCACCCTTGACCGCGATCGGCCCGCATTGCGGATTGAGATAGGGGAAGTTCAATTTGGCCGTGGGACTGTCGCTCTCCTTGGTGAGCTGGCCGCCGAAGGCATCCTCGGTCTCGACGACGACGACCCCACCGGGGTCGATCGACAGGGCCGGCTTGGCGTAGGGACCGTAGACATAATGAAAGGCGCCCTGCTGCTCGATCGTCAGGCTATGGCTCGCGCCGGCCGCACCTTTGGCGACCGCCCGCCTCGACATGATCGACGTCTTCAACCAATCTTCTGCAGACATGCGAGTGGCTCCTCGACCTCAGATCCCGGGATGACGCTTGTGCCAGTCGGTGACGCGCTGGAATGCGTCGCCGGCACGAACGAGGCTGGCCTCGTCGAAATGACGACCGACGAACTGGAAGCCGATCGGGCCGCCGTTTTGCGCGAAGCCGCCCGGCAGCGTCACTGTCGGGCTGCCCGTCATGTCGAACGGGCAAGTGAAGCGGAGCAAACCGCCGATCAGCGAAGCATCCTCGCCGAGCGTCGCCATCTTGGCCAGCGTCGGCGCGGCGAACGCCTGGGCCGGGACCGCCAACAGATCAACCGAGTCGAACAGCAATCGAACGGCGCCACGAAACGCTTCGCGGCGGAGCACGATCTTCTGATAGTCCATGCCGGACTGCTGCCGGCCAAGGTCGAGCAGACCCGCGAGCCCGGGGCCATATTCGTCCTTGCGCGCGGGGTAGGTTTCTTCGTGCGCCACCGCGACTTCGATGCCGCACAGCGGGAACCAATCGTCGATCACGGCCTTCGGATCGGGGAACGTGATCTCCTTGATCTTGGCGCCGAGGTCGACCGCGACGCGGAGGCCCTCGGCCAGAACCTTGGCCGCGGCCTCGTCGGTTCCCTCACTCGTCCAGCGCTTGTCGACGCCGATCGTTACGTCGCGCAAGGATCCGGACAGGCCGGCGAGATAATCGGGCACAGGCAACGGCACCGACGTCGTGTCCTTGGGATCCTGTCCTGCGATCACGTTGAGCATGGCCCCGCAATCGATCGCGCTGCGCGCCATCGGACCGATGTGATCCAGCGTCGCCGCGAGCTCGAATGCGCCGTAACGGCTCACCCGGCCCCAGGTCGGCTTGAGCCCGGTGATACCGTTGGCCGCCGAGGGAAAGCGGATCGATCCCCCGGTATCGGTGCCGAGCGAGCCGAAGCAAAGGCCCGCGGCCGTTGCGACGCCGGAACCGCTCGACGACGCACCCGGCCAAAGATCAAGGTTCCACGGATTCTTCGGCGGATCGATCTTGGGGTGATGGTCGGCGTAGGCGCCTTCGGTCTGCTGCAGCTTGCCGAGGATGACGGCCCCGGCGTCCTTCAATCGCGCAACGACGGTCGCGTCCTCGGTCGGTCGGAAGTCGCGATGGATCGTCATGCCATGAGCCGCCGGCGCGCCCTTGGCCCAGCACAGATCCTTCACGGCGATCGGCACGCCGTGCAGCGGCCCCTTGATCTTGCCGGAGGCGATCTCCTTCTCCGCCGTCGCAGCTTCCGCGAGCGCCGAGTCGGCCATCACATAGGCAAAGCTCTTGAGCTTGCCGTCCAGCTTCTCGATCCGACCGAGCATCGCCTTGGTCGCTTCCACCGGCGACAGCTCCTTCGCCTGGATCTTGCGTCCGACCTCGACCAGTCCGAGATAGTGCAGATCAGTTGCCGCCATCCTTGCTCTCCTCACGCTCGAGACGACGCAGGGGTAGCCCCACGCATGCGTCATCGTTTTGGCGACACGGGCGCATCGCCAACTTTTCCCTGGCGGCAAAAAGAAAAAAGCCACCCGCCCCTCGAAATGAGGTGACGAATGGCTCAAATGCCGCGGCTATGATCTATCGCTTAGAGCTCGAGATCGAACAAAGCACTTAGTGCGAAGCGCTGGACGTCATCGGCCAGATCGGCGCACGCGAGGTTCGACAGAAACCCTATGGACGAAAATTCTAAGTAACTGCCTATCCGATTGTCAACGACACTGTCTGCCTAAATTTCGAGAGTGCTGCGCAGCAAAACGGCAAGCCACTTGCGCGGCGATCGGCGATGATGATTTCATTCTCGCATCGTCTTGCCGAAAGCCGTCAATGACAAAGCCGTCCGTCCCCGTTGGCATCATCTGCTCGCAATCCGGTCCGTATCAGGCCATGGGTCGCGAAATCCTCAAGAGCGCCATGATGGCGGTGGACGAGATCAACAACCTCCCCGAGTTCGACTTCTCGATCGCCGCCCATGTGCGCGACCCCCGCGGCATCATCTCCGAGTACCATACGGTCTGCGACGATTTGATCCGCAATGTCGGCGTCAAGCACATCATCGGTTGTTACACTTCCGCCTCGCGCAAGCAGGTGCTGCCGATCGTCGAGCGCACCGATCGCCTGCTCTGGTATCCCGCGCGCTACGAGGGATTCGAGTGCTCCGACAACGTCATCTATGTCGGAGCCTCGCCGAACCACAACGTGCTGCCGCTGGTCCGCTATGTCCTGGACAACCTGTCGCGCGAGATCTTCTGCGTCGGCTCCAACTACGTCTGGACCTGGGAAACCAATCGCGTCACCCGCGAGCTGGTGAGCGCGGCGGAAGGCCACATCGTGGCCGAGCGGCTGCTCGAGCTCGGCGAAAGCGCCGTCGGACATATCGTCGACGAAATCGTGCGCAAGAAACCGCCGATCGTATTCAACACGCTGGTCGGCAGCTCCAGCTATGATTTCATCCGCGCCTTCCATGCCGGCACCAAGGCGGCCGGGCTGGAGATTCCGATGCTGAGTTGCAGCCTGTGCGAGCCGGAACTGGCGATCGTCGGGCCTGCCTCGGCCGGCTGCATCACCTCGTCGGCCTATTTCGAAAGCATTCGACTGCCGGAGAACCGCGCCTTCGTCGAGCGCTGGAAGGCGCGCCATGGCGACGACAGCAGCCCTTCGGTCGACGGACAATCCGCCTATGTCGCCGTCTATCTGCTCGCGCGTGCGCTGCAGCGGGCCGGCACGTCCGATATCGCCGAGGTCCGGCGTGCAGCCGCCGGCCATCGTTACAATTCGCCGCAGGGACCGGTCTGGATCGACGGCGGCAACAACCATTGCGTCCTTACACCGCGGCTCGCCGTTTCAAATCCGGAAGGACAGTTTGATATCTTCTGGGAAGCTGAAGCGCCTGTGAAACCTGATCCTTACTTGACGCAGCTCGACATCGCCGTCCGCCCCCCGCGGGAGACCCCCAGGGGTGGAGCATCGCCGAACGCGCCGCATCTGCGGGTTATAAAATGATCAAGCCGTCTTCATTTTCCCTTCGTGGACGCAAAGCCCTCTTCGCCATCAAGGACGAACGCGACGCTACGATCGTGCGGCGCCAACTCGAGCGTCTCGGGATCGACGGCATCGCATGGACCCCCGACGAGCCGTTCAAGATCGCTCCGGACGTGGCGCTGATCGACGACGAATTTCTGCCGCTCGCATCGGCTGCCAATTGTGTATTTCCCGGACGGTGTCCGGTGATCGCCCTGCTCGGCACCGAAACGCCAAGCCGCCTGAAGCTGGTCTTCGAACTGGATCCTGCATCGTTCCTGGTTAAGCCGTTGCGCTCTGCGGGCATCTACGCAGCGCTCGTCATGGCGTTCGAGCGAAGCGAGCGCACCGGCGAACTGAAGCAGCAGATCGTCAAGCTCGAGCAGCGCCTCCGCTCGCGCCGCATCGTGCTCGCCGCGGTCCTTCAGGTGATGCACTCGCAGGCGTTGGCCGAACCGGCCGCCTTCGCACTGATCCGTAAGGCGGCCATGGAGCAGCGCAAGACCATCGAGGAGCTTTCGGCCGAGATCACGGCCAAGGGAAGCCTGCCGCGCGCAGCTGGCTAGATAGTCCCGCGACCCGCCCGCCTGCTTGTCCGTCGACGAAGCGTGGCTTAGCGGCAGGCCGGCTCGCACCAGCGAGGAAGAGGTTTAACGCGACAGATCAGTCGCGCTAAATCGCTTTGAGCAGGCGCCAAGTGCTTGATCTATCTGGCAGTCGCGCCCGGTCTCGAACGGTGCACGACACTCGGAAACTGCGCGCCTCGCTTCATGCGGGACGATCAGCAGCTTTCGACGGCGCCACGTCGAGGCGAACCGCGACGCCGTCAAGGTCAGGATTTGGCGCCGGATAGAGCTTCATGACCAGCGGGTCGTGGCCGGGAACGATATGATCCGTGTCGGGCGCTGCCGCACGCAGCTTGTCGAAGCCGACCAGCATGTCGCCGACGTGAAACGCCGTTGTGAACGGACGCTCGCTCGTCATGTTCTCATAGAAATGACTGACGTCGGAGGCGAGCACGACGGGCCCGCGACGCGTATTAACCCGGACGAATTGAAGACCGGCTGAATGTCCGCCAGCTGCATGGACCGTCAATCCCGGCGCGATCTCGGCGTCGCCATCATAGAACAGCACACGGCGCGCGTAGTTCAGCCGAACGATTCCGCAGACATCCTCGACCTCGAAGGAGTGCGAGAGCCGCGGGTATTGCATGTAGCGCCCTGTGGCGTAAGCGAGTTCGCGTTCCTGCAGGTGAAAGCGCGCATTGGGAAACCGGTCGAAATTCCCGGCGTGGTCATAGTGGAGATGCGTGAGGATCACATCCTTGATGCCTGCTATGTCGATGTCGAACGCAGCCAGCGTCTCCACGGGACAGCGCAGGAACGTCCGCCTGCGCTGCCTTGCGATTTCGGCGTTGAAGCCGGTGTCAATGACGAAGGTACGGCCGCCTTCCCGCGCCAGCCATACGAAATAGTCCATCGGCATCGGCCCGTCATGCGGATCGCCACCGATGAAGTGCTCGCTCCGCTGCGCCTCACGCGTCGCGTAGCGGATGGCGAACAGCTCGTATTCCGGATCAGCCATGACAGCTCACGCCGATCTCCGCTCAGGATTTCGCATCGACCTCGTTGAAGGCCTCGCGCGCATTGCGGAAGGCGTCGATGCCGGCGGGGACGCCGCAGTAGACCGCGACCTGGAGCAAAATCTCCTTGATCTCTTCCCTGGTCAGCCCGTTCTGCAACGCGCCCTTGACATGGAGCTTCAGTTCGTGCGGGCGGTTGAGCGCGCCAAGCATCGCCAAGTTGACGATCGAGCGCGTGCGCCGGTCGACACCGGGCCGCGTCCACAGCGCGCCCCAGCAGAATTCGGTCGACCATTCCGCCATCGTGCGCGTGAATTCGTCAGCACCGGCGATCGACTTGTTGACGTAGTCCTCGCCAAGCACTTCCTTGCGAACCTTGAGGCCCTTTTCGAACAGTTCGGTCTTGCTCACGATCGTCCCTTTCCGGTCTTGAGAGATTCTAATTGGAAGTTGCGCAGCGCGGCGCCGACGGCGGCCGCAGAAACTGCATGAGATTGCCGACGTCATCCGCCGCATCGAACCGCCAGATCGCATCGATGACGCGGTCTGCATCCCAATCGCTTCGACCGGTCCGCACACCGTCGCGCAGCTTCTGTTCGATATCGCCATCCGCGAGCGGCGCGCTTTGGCTGCCGCGCGGGGAAACGATGGTCTCTGTGAGCGATTCGCCGGACAGCATGCGCAAGGTGACGCGCGACGCGCCATCGGGCATCTTGGTGTCGAGTTCCGCCCTCACCTTGTGTCGCAACTGAGCGACATCCAGCCTCGCCACCGTCTCCTGCCCGAATTCGGGCACGCCGGCGGCTCCAAGCAGCAGCCCACAAGCTGCGCAGTGATGGATGCTGACGCGTGCATCGCGCTCGTTGTTCACGGGACGATCGCCTCGCGCAAGCAGCAAGGCCGAGCCCTGCACCGTGACTGATTCGATCTGGTCGACCCGTCCGCCGATCCGCTCGCGCAGCAGCAGGCAGGCATCGATGACGGAATGGAAGACAATTCCGGCCGGATACGGCTTGTAGGTATTCTTCGCGATCTCCCAGGTCTTGCCCAGGCCATCGAGCAGACGGGCAATATCCGGCTCGTCACCCATGGTGCGCGCCCAGCCGAGCGGGCCTTCGATGGCGCAGGGCGCGGCCTCATAGCCCTGTTGAGCAAGCAGCGCCGCAAACAGCCCGTTGCGCGCGGCGTTGCCCACACTGACATTCTTGGCGGCGCTCGGCAGGTTCTCGACATTTCCGGCCGACTGGCTCGCCGCGACCCCGATTGCGTTCGCGATGCCTTCGGCCGGAAGTCCCAGCAGTTTCCCGCAAGCTGCGGCCGCGCCGAAGATCCCGCAGGTCGATGTGATGTGCCAACCGCGCGCGTAGTGGCGCGGCGAAACCGCGTTGCCGATCCGGCACTCGACATCGACGCCGAGAATGAAGGCGGTCAGAACCGCGCGTCCCGACAGCCTGCGGGTCTCAGCAAGCGCGAGCGCGGAAGCTGCGACCGGGGCCGCCGGATGAATAATGGTTTCCGGATGGGTATCGTCAAAGTCGAGCAGATTCGCCGAAATGGCGTTCAGGAACGATGCGCACAACGCGTCCATCGGCGCCGAATGGCCGATGACGGTAGCGGTCGCGGCTCCGCTGAACGGTGACAGAGTGCGCATCGCGGCCGTGACCACGGGATCGCGGGCCGAGCCGAGCGCAGTCGCGAAGAAATTGAGAATCGATCGACGCGCCTCGCGCCCTTGCGCCTCCACGTCCGCCCAGGACGAAGCTGCGACGAAGTCGGCGAGAGTTCGGCTCACGCTGGGAATCTTGTCTTGCGGCACGCGGGGCGTCTTCCTCGTTTTCCCGAACCTTATGCCGATCCGCGTCAAACTGTCGACCCCAAATGTTATGCTTGACAGCTTGTATGACAATCATAACAATCCGACCGCCGGCGCTCGCTCGCGCCGCCGCACGACGGACGTCGTCCGGCGACGACGTTTGACCAAAAAGATCAAGAATGCGCGCCCGTTACGGGATTGCGCGGCAGGGAGTAGACGATGGCGGGAGAGATCCTCGGCGTAATCGGCACGGGCCGCATGGGCGGCCCCATGGCGGGGCGATTGATCGACGCGGGCTACTCGCTCGTCGTTTACGACACCCAGGCTGAGGCGACCCAGCCCCTGGTGAAGCGCGGAGCCCAACTCGGCAAATCGCCCGCCGACGTCGCTTCACGCGCCGACATCGTGCTCGCCAGCCTGCCGACACCCGACATCGTCAAGGCCGTCACGCTCGGACAGGACGGCATCAGCAGCGGCAACCGTGCCAAGATCGTCGTGGATCTGTCGACCTCGGGCCCCGGTGCGGCGAAGCTCGTCGCGGAAGGCCTGAAAGCCAAGGGCATGACCCTGGTCGATGCGCCCGTGAGCGGCGGCATCAAGGGCGCCGTCAACGGTACACTGGCCGTGATGGTGTCGTGCCCTCAGGCGACTTACGACACCGTGCAGCCGATCCTGAAGAATTTCGGCAAGCTGTTCTACACCGGCGATAAGCCTGGCGTGGCACAGACGGCCAAGCTCGCCAACAATCTGATGGCTGCTGCGGCGCTGGTGATCACGTCGGAGGCCGTCGCGATGGGCGTCAAGGGCGGCGTCAACGCAAAGGTCCTGATCGACATCATCAACGCCAGCAGCGGCCGCAACAGCGCTTCCGAAGACAAGTTCCCCCGCGCGGTGCTGCCCGGCACCTTCGATTTCGGCTTCGCAACCGGTCTTTCCTACAAGGACGTCCGGCTCTGCGTGGACGAGGCCGAGGCCATGGGTGTGCCGATGGTCTGCGGCGCGGTGGTGCGGCAGATGCTTGCGATCACCAACGCCAAGTACGGCGCGTCGTCCGACTTCACATCGATCGCGAAAGTGCTCGAGGAATGGGCCGGCGTGGAGATGCGCGGCTGAGCGCACGGGTGTTGTTCAGGGAGAACGACTAGCGATGACGATCGGCCCGACCGTATCCGGCAAGATCGCGCTTGCGCGCCAGATGGCGCGGAGCGCGCTTGCGCGGGATCTCGGAGACTTCGGTCCGGAGGTCGTCGCCAAGGCAAAACTTTGCTTGCTCGATTTCCTGTCCTGCGCCTTTGAAGCCGGCCATCATCCCTGGAGCCGCCAGGCCGTCGCCATCGCGCAGCCCGGTGGCGGCGCGACGATCATCGGGACGCAGCAGCTCTCCTCACCGGCCGACGCGGCCTTCGCCAATGCCGTGATGGGACATGGCCTCGTCCGTGAGGACATGCACGCGGCCAGCATCGCGCACCACGGCGTCGTGATCTGGCCGACGCTGCTTGCGCTCTCCGAACAGGCGCCGCTGCGCGGAGCGAGGCTGCTCACGTCCGCGATCATCGGCTACGAGACCGGCGCAAGAATCGGGCGCGCGCTTCTGACCTCCGACCTCGCGCGGCTTTATCGCCCGACCGGCCTTGTCGCTCCCTTGGGCGCCGCGCTCGCGGGAAGCTTTGCGCTCGGCCTGTCCGAAGACGCCGCAACCAGCGCCATTGCGATCGCGACCAATACGTCCAGCGGGCTCAACGAGTGGCCGCATGCCGGGGGCTCCGACATGTATTTCCACCCGGGCTTTGCCGCCAGCAATGCCATCAAGGCAATCGGCCTCGCTGCGACCGGCGCGTTCGGCTCGGAGACGATCCTCGAAGGCGAAGCCGGCCTGTTCGCCGCCTATCGCCGTCAGGTCGCGCCTGACTGCATCGCGCTGTTTCCCAACGGCGAATGCGAGATCATGGCCGTCTACAACAAGCCGGTACCGGCCTGCAACTTCGCACAGACCGCCGCACAGGCCGCGCTCCACGTTTCGCGAGAGCTCGCCGGCACTGGCGAAATCGACCGCGTCGTCATTCGCGCGCCCGATGCCGCCGTTCGCTATCCCGGATGCGATTCCATGGGGCCCTATCGCAATGCGCTTCAGGCCAAGATGAGCATTCCCTTCAGTGTCGCCGCAACGCTGGCGCGGGGCGAGATCGAAGAAGGCAATTACGCCGAACTCGCTGATGCCGGCATCATCCGTCTGGTGTCGGTCACCGAGCTCGAGGCGGATCCCGGCTTCACCGCGGCTTTCCCCGGCAAGCAGGGCGCGGAAGTGACCTTGCATCTGCGCGACGGCCGAACGATCCGGCACGCCTTGCCGGACGTCATCGCCGCAACACCGTCAGATATTCGCGCGCGATTCCGCGCCGCGGCCGGCCGTGTTCTTGGCGAGGACCGCACGCATCGGCTCGAACAACTCATCGAAGACTGCGAGCGGCTCGGCAATGCCGGCGCCATCGCAGCGCAGTGCCGTCTGGAGACGGATCGGGTTTTACGATCGGCATCGTAAGAAATGCCGGAAAGTACGGGGGAAACATGGTCGACCTGGAGACCAGCCTAGAATCGTCAGCAGCGCGGGGACGGGGCTGATGGAAGGTTTTCTGCAAGCGCTCGCCGCGGGCCTGTTGATCGGCGCCGTCTACGGCCTGATGTGCGTCGGGCTCGGCCTGATCTTCGGCGTCATGCGCGTCATCAACTTCGCACACGGCGATTTCATGATGCTCGGCATGTATACCGCCTTCTATCTCTTCACCGCGGCCGGCGTACAGGCGGTCTTCGGCAGTACCGTCGGTCCGTTCGTCGCCATCATCCTGGCCGGGCCCGTGCTCGCGGTATTCGGTTATTTCGTCCACCGGACACTGATATCGCACGTCTCAGGCACGCGCACCGCCTCGCTTGAAGGCGAAGGCCATTACGCCCAGCTCATCCTCACGCTCGGCATTGCGCTGATCCTGCAGAACGGTGGCCTCATTGTATTCGGTTCCGTGCTGGCCTCGATCCGCACGCCTCTGTCGAGCTCGGCCTGGGAACTCGGCCCTTTCTTCGACATGAGCATCTTCCTCAACAAGGCCCGCAGCATCGATGCCATCGTCTCGCTGGTGACGATGATCCTTCTCTCGCTGCTGATCACGCGCACCCGGATCGGCAAGTCGCTACGCGCGGCCGCCGACAATCCCACCGCCGCGACCTATATGGGCATTGACGTCGACCGCGCGCACCGCACCGCCTTTGCGCTCGGCTGCGGCATCACCGCGATTGCCGGCGGCCTGCTCGCCACCAACTACCCGTTCCACCCCTTCGTAGGTCTCGAATACGTCATCGTCATGTATGCCGGCGTTGTGCTCGGCGGCATGGGCAGCATCATCGGCGCCTTCTGGGGCGGCATGACGATCGGCCTCGTCCAGCAGATGTCGACGCTGATCCTGCCGACGCAATTGCAGAATGCCGCGATCTTCGCTGTCTTCCTCCTCATCATCTTCTTCCGTCCGCAAGGCTTCTTCGGGCGCATGGTCGAGAGGACGTGACCATGCTCCGGATGCGTTCCTTGCTGCCGCCCCTGCTTTTCACACTCGCCTATGCCGGGATCTCGCTCGGCGTCACCAACTCCTACTACCAGCTCATCCTGACGCTGGTGCCGGTGTGGGCGGTTTTCGGCCTGTCGTGGAACCTGCTCAGTGGTTACACCGGTCTGATCTCGTTCGGCCATGCCGCCTTCTTCGGCATCGGCGCCTATGCAACGGCGCTCGGGCAAATCTATTTCAACATCTCCCCGTGGCTGCTGATCCCGGTCGCGGCCATGCTCGGCGGCATTGCCGGACTCCTGATCGGATTTCCGACCTTCCGCCTCCAGGGCCACTATTTCGCGCTCGCGATGCTCGCCTATCCTCTCGCCATTCTCTACGTGTTCGAATGGCTCGGCTTCCAGGAGGTGACCCTCCCGATCAAGCGCGACGCGCCGATCGCCTACATGCAGTTCTCCGACCCCCGCATCTACACGCTGCTGGGACTTGCCATCATGCTGGCGACCATCGTGCTGACGCAGATGATCGAGCGTTCGCGCTTCGGCATGGCCCTGCTCGCAATCAAGCAGAACGAGGCCGCGGCCGAAGCAGCCGGCATCAACACCCTGGCTTGGAAACTGCGCGCGATCACGCTGAGCGGCGCAATCGCCGCCGCCATTGGCGGCTTCTACGCGCAGGTTCTGCTGGTCGTAACGCCGGCGTCGGTCTTCGGCATGCTGGTGTCGGCGCAGGCGCTGACGGTCGCGATGTTCGGCGGCGTCGGATCCGTCTGGGGTCCGGTGATCGGCTCGGTGATTTTGATCCCGCTGGCCGAGATTCTGCACGCCGAAGCCGGCGCGCGCATCCCCGGCATTCAGGGTGTCATCTTCGGCATTGCCATCGTCTGCGTCATCCTGCTGGCGCGGGAAGGTCTGTTCTGGAAGCTGCGTGATCTCCTGCGCAAGCGGAATGCCGGGGAATCGCCACCTGTCGATACTCCGGAAACGCCAGCAGCCAACGTCACGGCGCTGAAGCCGGCCGCACGCCAACGCGCCGCCACCAGCGACGTCGTGCTCGAGGTCCGCAACCTCTCGCGCTCTTTCGGCGGTCTGAAGGCGGTGCAGGACGTCAGCTTCAAGCTGCACAAGAACGAAATCCTCGGCATCATCGGCCCGAACGGCGCCGGCAAAACCACACTGTTCAATCTGCTCAACGGCTTCCTGAAACCGAGCCAGGGCGAGGTGCTGGTCGATGGCCGCAACATGTCGGGCCAGCGGCCGCATGTGATCTGCGAGGCCGGCATCGGCCGCACTTTCCAGGTCATGAGACCGTTTCTGCGCATGTCGATCCTCGACAACGTCGTGGTTGGCGCTTATGTCCGGGCGCGCTCCGACGAGGAAGCTCGCAGGCTGGCCGCCGATGCGGTCGCGCGCGTGGGGCTGTCAGCCGTCGCCGATCGCGTCGCCGGTGAGCTCTCGACCAAGGAGCTGCGGTTGATGGAGCTGGCGCGTGCGATTGCCGGCCAGCCGCGTATCCTGCTGCTCGACGAGACACTGGCGGGCCTCGGCCACAGCGAGGCGGACGAAGTCGTCGCCGTGATCCAGCAACTTGCGCGCGACGGCATGACCATCGCGATCATCGAGCACACCATGCAAGCGATGGTACGCCTGGTCGACAGCTTCCTCGTGCTCGACCACGGCGCCGTCATCACCGAAGGCCTGCCGGAGGTGGTGACGCGCGACAGCCGCGTGATCGAGGCCTATCTGGGCAAGAAGTGGGTGGGCCATGCTGCGAATTGAGGGATTGAGCGCGGGCTATTCCGCAAAGCCCGTCCTCAACGACGTATCGATCAATGTCGGCGCCGGCCAGTTCGTTGCCATCGTCGGGCCGAACGGCGCCGGCAAGACCACGCTGTTCAAGACGATCTCCGGCATCGTGAAGCCGAGCGGTGGAAGCATCACTTTCAACGGCGTCGATCTCCTCGCCGTGCCGCCCCCGCAACGCCCCCATCTCGGCATCGCCCATGTCCCCGAGGGCCGCCAGGTCTTTCCGTCACTGACGGTGATGGAAAACCTGGAAATGGGCGCGATGACCGACAGCGGCCGGCGCGACTGGCAGGCCAATATCGAACGGATCTTCGAATGGCTTCCAGTGCTGAAGGAGCGCCGCAACCAGTTCGCGGGCACGATGTCCGGCGGCCAGCAGCAGATGCTCGCAATCGGCCGCGGCCTCGCCTCCTCGCCCAAGCTCTTGATGCTGGACGAGCCGTCGATGGGGCTCGCACCTTCGACCGCAGATTTCATCTTCGAGCGGCTGATCGAGATCCGACGCCAGTCCGGCCTGACCATGCTGCTGGTCGAGCAGCGCGTCGCGGAGGCGCTGGAATCGGCCGACCACGGCTATGTCCTCGAAGCCGGACATGTCGTGCTCGAAGGCAATAACGACACGCTGCGTGCCGACGATCGCGTACGCAAGGCCTATCTCGGCATGTGACCAACACAAGAAAAACGACAAGGGAGAGAACAAAATGAAGAAGACATCGAAGGGACTTTCGCGCCGGACCGTGCTGTCCGGCGCCGCCGCCGTGGGCCTCGCCGGCGTGGCCCGCGCGCAGGCACCGGCCGAAGTGAAGGTTGGATTGATCGTACCGCTGTCGGGCATCTACACCCGCCCCGGCCAGGTCATGAAGATGGGCGCCGAGATGGGCGTCGAGCACATCAACGCGCAGGGCGGCATCAAGTCGCTCGGTGGCGCCAAGCTGAAGCTCGTGGTGATCGACTGCGGCGACACCACCGAGAAGGCCAAGAACGCGGCGCAGCGCATGGTGGCGCAGGAGTCGGATCTCGTCGCCGCCACCGGCGCCTATCTCTCTTCGTTCACGCTTGCGGTGACCGAGGTCACCGAGCGGGCCGAACTGCCGATGCTGACGCTGTCCTACTCCGACCTGCTGACCGACCGCGGCTTCAAATACATCTTCCAGACCGCTGCGACGGCGAGCCGCCAGTCCGAGCTCGGCCTGCCAACCCTGATGAAACTCGCGGAGAACGCCTCGGGCAAGAGGCCGAAGACCGTGGCGATGCTGATGGACAACACAGCCACCTCGGTCGCCACCGCCAAGGCGCTCAAGGAGAAACTGTTCGCCCAGGAAGGTCTTCAACTCGTCGTCGAGGAAGTCTGGACCCCACCGTTGTCGGATGCCACGCCGCTGATCCAGAAGGTTCGCTCAGCCAAGCCGGACCTGCTGCTGTTCATGCCGAACGCGGTATCGGACGCCAAGCTCGGACTTGAGAAGATCAGCGAGTTCGGCCTCGGCCAGGGCAAGATCCCGACCGTGTCCTTCAGCATCACCATCGCCGAGCCCGACATGCTCCAGAGCGTGAGCCCCGAGATCGTGCAGGGCATCATGACCATCGTCGCCAGTTGGGGTGCAAAGGGTCACGAAGCCCTGATCGCCGAGCTGAAGGCCAAGTACAAGGAGCCATGGGCGACGCAGAACGTCATCTCCACCTATGGCGATATGTGGGTGATGAAGGAAGCGCTGGAGAAGGCCGGCAAGGCCGACCGCAATGCAGTCGCGCAGGCGCTGCGTACTCTGGATGCCGGCGATTCGAAATATTATCCCGGCGGTCAGCTCAAATTCGATGAGAAAGGTCGTCGAGTCGGCGCCGGTGTCGTCATCGTGCAATGGCAATCGGGCGTGCCCGTCACCGTCTATCCGCCCGAGCTCGCGCAGGCGCAGCCGTTCTGGCCCAAGAAATCATAAGCGTCGCGCGCCATTTCAGGGAGGACATTTTCATGACTGCAAAAAGCAAGATCACCATTTCAAGGCGCACTCTGCTCGCCGGTGCCTCCGGCACGCTGATCGCATCCCGCGCTGCCTGGGCCCAGCAACCTGCCGAAGTGAAGGTCGGCCTACTGGTGCCGATCTCCGGGCTCTACGCTCGCCCGGGAACGGTGATGCGTGAAGGCGCCGAGATGGCGGTTGACCACATCAACGCCCAGGGCGGCATCAAGGCGCTCGGCGGCGCCAAGCTGAAGCTCGTCGTGCTCGATTCCGGCGATACCACGGAAAAGGCCAAGAACGCGGCCCAGCGCATGGTCGCGCAGGAGACCGATCTGGTCGCGGCCAGCGGCGCCTATCTGTCGTCGTTCACCCTCGCGGTGACCGAGGTGACCGAGCGCGCCAATTTGCCGATGCTCACCCTCTCCTACTCCGACCTCATCACCGAACGCGGATTCAAATACGTCTTCCAGACCGCGGCCACCGCAGGTTCGCAGGCCAAGCAAGCATTGCCGCAGCTCATCAAGCTGGCGGAGACGGCCTCCGGCAAGCGGCCGAAGACGGTTGCGATCCTGACCGACAACACGGGAGCCTCGATCGCCTCCGCGAAGGCGATGCGCGAAGGATTGCTGGCGGAGAACCAGTTGCAGTTGATCGTCGACGAGACGTTCACACCGCCGCTGGCTGATGCGACGTCACTGGTCCAGAAGATCCGCTCGGCAAAGCCCGACCTGCTGTTCTTCCTGCCTACGGTGATTTCGGACGCAAAGCTGCTGCTCGAGAAGATGAACGAGTTCGGCCTGGGCCAGGGCAAGGTCCCGACCATCTCGTTCGGCATCGCGATCGCCGAGCCGGACATGCTCCAGACCGTGAGCCCCGAACTGCTCCAGGGCGTACTGACCTGCGTCGCGAGCTGGGGCGCCAAGGGCCATGAGGCGCTGATTGCCGAACTGAAGACCCGCTACAAGGAGCCGTGGATGACGCAGAACGCGATCTCCACCTACGGCGATATGTGGGTGATCAAGGACGCACTGGAGAAAGCCGGCAAGGCCGATCGCGTCGCCGTCGGTGAGGCGCTACGCACGATGGACGCCGGTCCCTCCAAATATTATCCACTTGGCGAGATCAAGTTCGACGAGAAGGGCCGCCGCGTCGGCGCCGGCATGACCATCGTGCAGTGGCAGACCGGCATTCCAGTGACCGTATTCCCTCCGGAGCTCGCACTGGCAAAGCCGTTCTGGCCGAAGAACTGACAACGCCCGGAAAACGGAGAACGACATGGACAAGGCAACCTACGACCGCGGCCTCGAAATCCGCAAGAGCGTGCTCGGCAACGAGTTCGTCGACAAGGCGATCGCATCGGCGGACGAGTTCAATCGCCCGATGCAGGACCTCACCACGGAATATTGCTGGGGCTATGTCTGGGGCCGCGACGGCCTGACCCGCAAGACCCGCAGCTTCCTCAATCTGGCGATGCTCTGCGCGCTCAACCGCCCGCACGAGCTGAAGACTCATGTCCGTGGCGCACTTGCCAACGGCGCGACGCGGGAGGAAATCCGCGAGGTCTTCATGCAGGTCGCGATCTATTGCGGCGTTCCGGCGGGCGTGGACGCATTCCGCAACGCGAAGGAAGTCTTCGCCGAATTCGACAAGAAGTAGCGGAAACGTGGCTCGGATGAAGGACAAATGGGCACTCGTGACCGGCGCGACCGCGGGCCTTGGCTTGGCCATCGCGGAAGGCCTTGCCGGCGCGGGCGCCAACATTGTCCTTCATGATCTCACCCCACCGAAGCAGGCCGCGGGCGATCTTCGCGCGCGCTTCGGCGTCGAGGTCGTCACGGCCGGCGTCGATCTGTCCCGGTGCGATGCCATCGAGGCCATGATGGCGGACCTTCTCGACCGCTGCGGCGCGATCGATATTCTCGTCAACAATGCCGTGGTCCGGCACTTCTCGGCGATCGACCAGTTCCCGACGGATCGCTGGGAGCAGGCGCTTGCCGTCAACCTCTCGGCGCCATTTCACCTGATCCGCCTGGCCCTGCCGGCCATGAAGCAGCGCGGCTGGGGCCGGATCATCAATATGGGCTCGATCTATTCGAGCCGCGCGGTCGAAGACCGCATTGATTACGTCACCACCAAGACTGCAATCCTGGGCATGACGCGCGCTGTGGCGATCGAGACGGCACGCAGCGGCATCACCTGCAACACGCTCTGCCCGGGCACGCTGCCGACGCCCGCGATCCTCGACAAGATTGCAGCGATGGCGTCGAATACCGGCCGTCCTGTTGCGGACGTGACCAGCGAGTACCTCGGCGAGCGTCAGCCGACGCAGCGCTTCATCGAGATGGACGCGGTCGCCGCCATGGTCGTCTTTCTCTGCGGCAGCGCCGCAAACGATATCACCGGCGCCAGTCTGCCGATCGACGGAGGCTGGTCGGTTGCATGACCACATTGGAATGGGAGCGTTTGCGATGACTGAACAATCGAGCCAGACTGTCGTGCTGACGGGCGCCGCCGGCGGCATGGGACGAGCCATCACCAAGGCGCTGCTGGAGAGCGGCCGGCGTGTCGTCCTGGTCGACCGTGATGCCTCGGCACTTCAGGAGCTGGCCGGCGCGGCAGGCCCCGCGGTGTTTCCGATTCAGCTCGACGTCAGCGATGCGCAGGCCGTGGATCGCCTGCCGGACGCCATTCCGGCTCACTTCAGGCCGGTCGATGTCCTCATCAACAACGCGGGGCATGACATCGGCGGACGAACGCGTTTCGATGCCGGTTCCGCGGACGACTGGTCCAACATCATTCAGACCAACCTGATCGGCCTGATGCGCGTCACGCGGGCGATGCTGCCCGACATGGTCAGGCGCAATGCCGGCCATGTCGTCAACATCAGCTCCATCAACGCGGTCCGGATCGTCCCGGACATGGCCGCCTACAGCACCAGCAAGGCGGGTGTGCACATGTTCACCGAGACCCTCCGGGGCGAGCTGGCCGAAACCGCGATCCGGGTCACCGAGCTGCAGCCCGGCCTGACCAGGACCAACATCATTCTGACCCGATACCGCGGCGACAAGCAGAAGGAAAAGGACTATTTCGACCAGTTCAGGATGGCGCTCGATCCGGCCGATATCGCCCGGTCCATCGTTTTCGCCCTGGATCAACCGCCCCACGTTCAAATTGCCGAAATGATGATTCTGCCTGTAAACCGGTACTGAGTTTTCCCGAACAGGACCCGTACATGGAAAGACGTAGCGAACTGCAGGCGACACTCCGCATCGAGGACGTTCCGACCGTCCGGGCGATGGTCGCGCAAAAGCTGCGCGAGGCGATCATGTCCGGAACATTCAAGCCGGGCCAGCGCCTGGTCGAGCGCGAGCTCTGTGAGATGATGGGCGTCAGCCGCCCCTCGATCCGCGAAGCACTGCGTGCCCTCGAGGCCGATGGGCTGGTGAACACAGTCCCGCATCGCGGCCCCGTGGTTTCGACCATCAGCCTCGAGGAGGCCCGGCAGCTCTACGCGGCGCGCGCGGTCCTCGAGGGATTTGCCGGCCGCGAATGCGCGAGGTTTCACGACCCGGAAGTTGCGCGCCGCATCGGGGAAGCCTTGACGCGACTGAAGGCGGCGGCAGCCAAGCAGGACCTCGCCGGATGCCTCGAAGCCAAGACCGACTTCTACGCCGCGCTGATCGGCGGCTGCCGCAATGCCTTCATCGAGCGCATGCTCAAGCCGCTGCATGACCGGATCCAGCTGTTGCGGATGACGTCGATGTCGCAGCCGAAGCGGATCAACAAGAGCCTGCGTGAAGTGACTGCGATCTGGCGCGCGATCCAGAACGGCGATGCAGAACTCGCCGAACGCTGTTGCGTCGATCACATCAACGCGGCGGCAGTGGTCGCTCTCGACATGATCGAGCGCTCGGCGGCCCAGGAGACGGTGCGTTCCGACGACTAGAAAAGACAGCTGGGAGTGTTGGATGAGGTATCTCGTACGATCGCTGATCCTGCTCCTGGTGTTCTGCCCTTGTCCTGCGTCGATCGCGGACGACTATCCGGCCCGGCCAGTCACGATGATCGTCCCCTTCTCCGCAGGCGGTCCCGGCGACGTTATCGCACGCATCCTCGGCAATGCCATGAGCGCGATACTGAAGCAGTCGATCGTCATCGAGAATGTCGTCGGTGCCGGTGGTACGCTCGGCACCAATCGGGTCGCCAAGGCCGCGCCCGATGGCTACACGCTGCTGTTGATGCATGTAGGTCAGGCCACCGCGCCTGCCCTCTACGCCAAGTTGCCGTTCGATCCCGTCAGTGACTTCGCGCCGATCGGGCTCGTGACGGATGTCCCGATGATCCTCGTGGCGCGGCCGAACTTTCCGGCCAAGGACCTCGGCGAATTGGTCGCGCACATCCGCAATGCCGGCGACAAGATCACCTTCGGAAACGTCGGACTCGGCTCGGCCTCGCAGCTCTGCGGCCTGATGTTCATGAGTGCGACCGAGACAAAGCTCACCCCGATCTATTACAAGGGCGGAGGGCCGGCACTGAACGACGTCATCGCGGGCCACATCGACGTCTATTGCGATCCCGCAACCGGGCCCACACCCTACATTCAGTCCAGCACCATCAAGGGCTATGCGATCACCAGCAAAAAGCGCGTCGCGACGCTGCCGGACGTTCCGACCTCGATCGAGGCCGGCGTTCCCGCGTTCGATGTGACAACCTGGTACGGCCTTTACGCGCCGCACGGGACACCCGGGCCTGTCGTCGATCATCTCGTGGCTGCGCTACAAGCCGCGCTCAGAGACCCCGCGTTGATCAGCCGCTTTGCCGAGCTCAGCATGGCCCCGGTCGAGCCCGAGCGCGCAACCCCGGACGCGCTCGAAGCCTTCTTGAAATCCGAGATTGGCAAATGGGGACGAATTATCAAAGCGGCCGGAATCGAGCCGCAGTAGCATCCCTTGTCTCGACTTCTCGCGTCGCCGCGGCATAGCAGCTAGACTGGCGAGCCGCCGGCGGCAGAATTGTCTCAGACCATGCCGCGGGAACGGTCGTCGCGCTGAGTAGCTTTTTCACGCCCAGCTGGGATCATGCTCGTCGTTTGATGAAGTCGACCCAATTCTTCAGTTCGGTCTGACGGGTCTCACTGGAGACGATATCCTCGTCCAGTCCCAATCGCCACGCGATGTCTCGCCGCTCCGGCTCCGCACCGAGGGTGGCAAGATCCGCGGCATACCGCTGCAGGTCCGCAAGCTCGGCAAAGAAGCCCTCGTTGACCAATATCTGACCATAGCGGCGGATGACGGCGGCGATGTCGTGAAGACCGTATTCCGGGTGGTATTGCACGCCCCAGAAGACACCCTTTCCGAAACGGATTTCTGCCGCCTGAACTTCGCTGTTCCCGTTGCTGGCTGTGACGACCGTGTTTGCGGGAAGCCGCGTGACGATGTCGCTGTGAATGGCCGGCGCGTCGAAGGCCTCGCTGCGCCCCGCATGCATAGGATGCCGCCGCCCCGCCGATGTCAGTATGATCTTGCGCGCGAACGCCACTTCGCGGCCGGCCGGATTTAATTGGACATCGCCGCCGGCGGCCACCGCGGCGAGCTGCAAGCCCCAGCACGACCCGAACACGGGAATCCCGCGGCCGAAGACCTCCTTGAGGAAATCAATCTGGCGCGTGGACTCGGGCTCGCGCTGATAGATGTTGAGCGATGAGCCGGTGACGGCCATGCCGTCATAGCCCTCCAGCGGACCGGGCAATACCGCTCCTTGGTCAGCTCCGGCATGGATGTCGACCGCCGCGTTAGGCGCGAGCTTGCGCAACAGGGCGGCGTAGCTCTCACCCGGCGTCGCGCCGGCCGTCTCCGCGATGCGACGACGGCCGGCAAGCGAATTTCCCTCCAGGACCAGCAGCCGCAAGGACTATCTCCCGAGATCGCCGCGGATCGCTGCGAGCACAAGCTGCTCGAACTCATCCTCGGTCAGCTGACGGGGATTGGCGCCCGCGGTCGGATCCTTCACGGCATCCTTGGCGATCGTCCGCGCGTCGGCTTCCTTCACGCCAAGCTCCGCGAGCGTGTGAGGCACGCCGAGCTTCTTCCGCAGATCCAGGATCCAGTCGAGCAGCGTGTCGAAGTCCTGCGCCGGCAAGCCGATCGCGCGCGCAATATGCGGGACCTTGTCGGCGATGGCTTCCCGGTTGCAGATCATCACGTAAGGGAACATGACACCGTTGGTGAGGCCGTGATGAGTATCGTAACGCGCGCCGACCGGGTGCGACACCGAATGGATCGCGCCCAGCCCCTTCTGGAACGCGGTGGCGCCCATCGACGCCGCGGCGAACATGTAGGCGCGCGCTTCCAGATCGCTTCCCTTGGCGACGGCTCTGGGCAGATAGGTGTTGACGATCTTGATGCCCTCCAGCGCGACGCCGTCCGCCAGCGGGTGGAACCCCTTGACACAATAGGCCTCGAAACAGTGCGCCAGCGCGTCCATGCCGGTCGCCATGGTCAGGAACGGCGGCAGCCCGACCGCAAGCTCCGGATCCTCGATCGCGACCTTCGGCATCAACATCGGGTGGAAGATGATCTTCTTCTCGTGTGTGTCCTCCCGGGTGATGACGCCCGCGCGCCCGACTTCCGAGCCGGTGCCGGCAGTCGTGGGTACCGCGATGATCGGTGCGATGCCGTCGGTGTTGGCGCGGGTCCACCAATCGCCGATGTCTTCGAAATCCCAGACCGGCCGCGTCTGCGCGACCATCAAGGCGACGCATTTTCCGACGTCGAGCGCCGAGCCGCCGCCAACCGCGATGACCCCGTCATGGCCGCCGCGCTTGAACGCTGCGACGCCGGCGGTGAGGTTGGACTCGACGGGATTGCCCTTCACGTCCGAGAAAACCTCAACGGGAATGCCGGCCTCTCGGACGAGTTTCACGATCCTTGCGATCATGTCCGAATTGGCAAGGCCGGTATCCGTCACGAGCAGCGGCTTGGTGAGACCGTGAGCCCGGCAGGCATCCGGCAATTCGGCGATGCGGCCCGGGCCCGCCAGGATGCGGGTCGGGAAGTTCCAGGATCCAGTGATGTTGGCGCTCATATCGGGCTCTCAGTGCTCTACGCGAAGGTGGAAGGATTTCGGCCGGGTCAGGGCCTCGAAGCCGAGGCGCGACATGCTCGCGCCGCGGCCGGTGTCTTTGACGCCGGTCCAGGCCAGTCCGGGATCGACATAGTCGCAGCGATTCATGAAGACCGTGCCGGTGGCAAGGCCGTTCCCGATGGTTTCGGCTGCCTCCGCATCCTCGGTCCAGATCGATGCCGTCAACCCGTAGGGGCTATCGTTCATCAGCTCGATCGCGGCAGCATCGGAGGCGACTTTCATGATCCCGACGACAGGACCGAAGCTCTCCTCGGTCATCACCCGCATGGTGTGGTCGACATCGACGAGGACCTGCGGCATGAGATAGGCGGTCCCCTCCCGCGTCTCGGGAAACCGCGCCGGATCGATGAGCGGGCGTCCGCCTGCCGCAACGGCTTCCGACGTGTGGGCGCGCACCAGATCCGCAAAGCGGATCGCCGCCATCGGCCCGAGCGTCGTGTCCTGCTGCAACGGATTGCCGAGCCGGTACGCGGACGTCAGTTCGGCAAATCCCTCGACAAACCGGTCATAGACCGTCTCGTGGACATAGACACGCTCGATGCCGCAGCAGCACTGGCCCGAATTGAAGAAGGCGCCGTCGACGATCTGCTCGATCGCGAAATCGAGGCTGGCATCCGGCCTGACATAGGCCGGGTCCTTGCCGCCGAGTTCGAGACCGACACCGATGAACGTGCCCGCGGCCGCGCGCTCGATGTTGCGCCCGCCGGCCACGGAACCGGTGAAGCTCACGTGATCGACCGACCGCGACGAGATCAGCCGCTCGGTCGAGGCGTGGTCGAGAGCCAGCGCGGTGAACAAGCCCTTGGGCAGGCCGCTCTTGTCCATCGCAGCCTGAAAGCGCTCTCCGGCCAGCAAGGTCTGCGACGCATGCTTCAGGATGACGGCGTTTCCAGCGAGAAGGGCCGGAACGATCGCGTTAACGGCGGTGAGATACGGATAATTCCACGGCGCGACGACCAGCACGATGCCGGCGGGCACGCGCTTGATCATGCGACGCAAGCCGGCGGACGAGGCCGGCACGATCGGCGCCAGGGCCTCGTCACTGAGCGCGACGAGACCACGAACACGCTCTTCGAAGCTGCGCAACTCGCCGCCATAGCGCACGGGACGGCCCATCTGCATGGCGAGCTCGGGGACGATCTCGTCGTTCTGCGCGCGCATGGCCTCCAGGAATGCCAGCATCACGGATTTTCGTTCGGCGAGCGGAACGGCCGCCCATTCGACCTGCGCTTTGCGCGCCCCGGCGAGCACCGCGTCGATCTGATTGGTGGATGCAACGGGCCGGCGCGCGACCTCGCTGCCGTCCACCGGCGAAATGCAGACTATGTCGTTCACGATGTCACTCTCTTCTTGAGGCGCAGTTTCAGATGGTCTCGAAATAGCGGGCGAGTTCCCAATCGGTGATCGCCTTGCGGAATTCCCTCTCCTCCCAATTCCGCGTCATCGCGTAGTGATCGACGAAGACATCACCGAACAATTCGCGCGCCACGTTGGAATTCGACAGCCGATCGGCGGCCTCCGCGAGCGATCGCGGCAGGTTTCGCTTGGTATCATGCTTGATGTCGTAGGCATTGCCGCTGATCGGCGCATCTGGCTCGATCTTGTTCTCGATCCCCCACAACCCCGACCCCAGCGCCGCTGCGATCGCGAGATACGGATTGATGTCGGCCGCCGCAACGCGATACTCGACGCGCTGGCTTGACGGAGATCCCGGGATGACACGGAGCGCGCAGGTGCGGTTCTCGATGCCCCAGGTTGCATCGGTCGGCGCCCAGAAGCCCGGGATCAGGCGCGAGTAACTGTTCACGGTCGACGCGACCATCGCGAGAAGCTCTGGCATCAGCGCCTGCTGCCCGCCGACGAAATGGCGCATCGTGTCCGACATGTATCCCGGACGACCGGCTTGGTGAAACGCCGGCTTGCCGTCCGTCCCGCGAAGCGACAGGTGCAAGTGACCGGACTGTCCGGGATAGGCATTGGACCATTTGGCCATGAAAGTCACCATCTTGCCCTGGCGCTCGGCCCACACTTTTGCAAAGGTCTTGAACAGGACGGCGCGATCGGCCGCGGCCATCGCATCCGTATATTGAATGGCCGCTTCCAGCACGCCGGGGCCGGTCTCGGTGTGCAGCCCCTCGAGCGGGATGTCCATCTCCTCGCAGAGCTGAAGCAGACTTCGGTTCAGTTCGGCTTCCACCGACGACCTCAGGACGGAGTATCCAAACCAGCCGGGTGTCAGATTGGTCAGGTTGCGAAAATTCTTCTCACGAACGCTGTGCGGTGTCTCGTCAAACATGAAGAACTCGAACTCGGCCGCGACGGACGGCGAGAACCCCATGCCGGCCGCACGGTCGATCACGCGCTGGAGAAGCCTCCGCGGGCAGATCGCGGCCGCCGCCTCATCGAATTCGCCGAGGAAGAAGAGCATGCCTGGTTCGGTCGGCAGCTCACGGCAGGTGGCCGGGTCGATCCTCGCGGTGGCATCGGGAAACGCCGTGTGCCAGCCGGTGAAGGTGGAATTGTCATAAAGCTGATCGTTGGAATCCCAGCCGAAGATCACGTCGCAGAACTTGATGCCCGACTCCAGCGCGCTGAAGAACTTCTCCCGCGCCAGATATTTTCCGCGGATGATACCGTCGATGTCGACGACGCCGATCTTGACGTGTGTCAGACCGCGCTCCGTCACCAGAGCGCGAGCATCTTCGGCAGTCCTGACTTTTCGCGATTGCATGATCAATACTCTTGCTGATGAGGATACGAACCGGGCACCGGTTCACATGTTCGAATGGATCAGGTTGAGGGCTTCCTCATGCAGCTCCTGCGTTGCCGAAGCGAGCACGTGGCCGGTCGATCCGATGGAAAGCGGCTTGCCATTCCAGTCCGTCATGACCCCGCCCGCCCCCTGCACGATGGGCACGATCGCCATGTAGTCGTAGGGCTGCAGGCCACATTCGAGGATGAGATCGCAATGTCCCGACGCGAGCAGCCCGTACATGTAGCAGTCGCCGCCGAAGCGCCGCAACCGCGCCGACCGCGACAGCTTCTCGAAGCGTTCGGCATCGGATCCGCGGAACATGTCGGGCGACGTGGTATAGAAACGAGCGTCTCCAACGCGCTTGCAGTCGCTCGTCGTCGCCCTTTGTTCGCCGAACGTCGCGCGCTGCGGCCGTCCGGTCCAGCGCTCCCTCGTCGTCGGTATGTCGATCAATCCGCAGAACGGCTGATTTTCGTAGGCGACCGCGATCAGCGTACCGAACAGCGGAAATCCGGTGATGAAGCTCTTCGTCCCGTCGATCGGATCGATGATCCAGGTGAACGCATCGCCGGCGACGACCCCCATCTCCTCGCCATAGATTCCGTTCGAGGGAAAGCGGCTCGCGATCCGGTCGCGCAGCCGCGTCTCGATTAACCTGTCCGCGATCGTCACGGGGCTTTCGTCCTTCTTCTGGACCACTTCCAGAGAAGTACGAAAATGCGACAAGGCCAGCGAGCGGACTTCTTCAGCCAGCTCGGCCGCGAATGACAGATAAATTTCGGCTTGATCTACCGTCATGTGGTGGAACGCAATCACAGGTTTTTCAGGAAGAGAGGCCAGCGTGGGTCGTAGATGATCGAGCGCGCGCGCATATGTTTCCAGATGCCGTATTTGTAGAAGTCGAAATCGAGCGTTGAGATGCGGTTCTGGACCATAGCCCAGGTGCTCCACTTGATGTCGGCGAGCGCCTTGTGCACGATGAACCGGCCGTGGGCCTTTTCGTCGTAGCGGCCGAGATATTCCTCGATGATCTCCTTCTCGATCGCTTCCGAGAAGAAGTGCTCTCCACTCCAGATCGCCAGATCGTAGAGGCGCTCGTTGTTGGAGGCATATTCGAAATCGATCAGCACGATCGAGCGATCGTCGCCGATGAGAAAATTGCCCGGCATCGGATCGTTGAAGCACGGCACGATGTCGAGGCCGGACGCCTCGAGCGCGGCACGCGCCTGCTGATATTGCCACATCAGCCAGTCGTGGTCCTCAGGCCAATGCGCCTGAAGCTGCCGCGCCTGCTCGAAATGCTCGTCGATCATGTCGAAGACGGTCTTGGTCAGCGGCAGCGCGGGCGCTTGATGGAACCGCCGATAGAGCCGCACAGTCTCCGCGCGCACCGCCGGATCGATGAAATCCTGGTGCGTCGATGCCCGGCGATCGTCGAGAAACTCGGCGATCTCGATTCCGGCATGGTCGAGATAGTCGAACGTCCTCGGTCCGACACCGATCGTCTCGGCCTGCCGGCTCGCCGCACGCGCAGCCTTGCGATCGATGAACATTTCGGTGCCGCGGCCGGGAATCTTCAGAAAGAAATCATGCCGTTCGTCCGCAACGGACACCCTGAAGTTCACGTTGCTGATGCCTCCGGACACGGGACGGTAACGGATCGACCGCCCGTTCCAGGAACCAATTTGCGCAACAGCTTCCTCGAGCTGGCGCTCCGCATCGTTCTGCGCTGTGCCGATCTCTCTCATGCCCCTGCCCGCCTAGATCGTTCGCATCCGCTCTTCGAAGCCCGGCTGTCCGAGCAACATCCGGCACCTCAGGAATCGCCAGCCCGCATATTTCAGGAACTCCAACCCCTGCGCCGCGGACCGGGCGGACAACAGAAGGCTGCGCAAGGCCCAGTAGAAATCATCGGCCGCCGCGTAAAGGCGACACCGGCTGAAGGCAATCTCCGTGAACTTGCCATCGTGCAGCTCGAGCAATGGCTTCATCTGGCTTTCGAACTGGAACAGCTCGTTCATCTGCGTCCCCAGCTGGTAGTAGGGGTCCATGTCGCCGGCCATGTCGAAATCGACGAGCGCGATGGCGTTGTCGGGCCCCAGCATCACGTTCGACGAATGCGGGTCGCCATGCGCGGGCCGGCGATCCACGCCGGACGCATCGATCGCCTGGCGGATCTTTCGCGTCCAGCCGAGCATCCAATCGGCGTCCCCCGGCAGCGGCACCTCAAGCGGTGCGAGCATCGACCAGATCGTCTCGATCCCCTCGAACACGGACCACGGTCGGCCCAGCGCCGGCGCATCCGCCATCGTTTTCTGCAGCGCGATCAGGCGAGGCCAGCCTTCCTTTCCGATCAGGTCATCGATCTTCGCACTGCGCCAGCCATCGAGCCGCTTCATGAGCAGCGCCCGCTCGGAGGGAGCGTAGCCGATAATCCCGGGCGCGATGCCCGCCTCAGCGGCGCGCGCCGCTGCCGCGACAGAGATCCGATCGTCGACCAGCTCGGCGACCTCTTTCGCCGCCAGGCGGAGAAACAGCGTCATCCCGCTTCCGTCGGGTGCGACGAGGAACGAGCTCGATTCCACGGCGTGATAGGACGGCGATGCCACCGGGAATGCGGCCGCTTCGTAGCGCACGCCCTTGGCCTGTTCCGGCAGCAAGCTGGCTAGCGCCCGCTCGACGCGCTGCTCGCCGGATGTTCCCACCTTGCCAAGCTCCGTCATGCGGAACTCTCCTTTGAAGCGATCGATTGCACGCCGTCGCAAGCGAGCGCGTAGAGCATGTCGGCGAGAATCTGTGTCCCGACGGCCTGATCTTCCGGCGTGGTGAATTCGGTCGGATGATGGATCACGCCGTTCTGCGACCGGACCGCCATGACGATCGACGGGCAGACCTCCGACATGGCCACGGCGTCATGTCCGCCGATCGTATCCAACCGCCGGGCCGATTGCCCCTTGCCCGCCGCGACCTGCTCGGCCAGCTTGATGAGACCGGGCGCGAAGCCCCCCGCGCGACGACGGTCGATCGAGCGAACCTCGTAGCCGACATTCGCCTTTGCCGCCGCGGAAGCGATGCTTTCCTTCATGCTGGCTTCAGCCTCGGCGAGCGTTTCCGGCGAGCCGGATCGCAGCTCGATGAACAGGACGGCCTCCGACGGCACCGTGTTCGGTGAGTTCGGGAAGACCTCGAGGCGTCCCACGGACGTATGCAGATCGAGTCCGTGCGCGCCGGCCAGTTCCTTGAGGTCGGCGATCAGGTAGGCCGCCGCCAGAACCGCATCCTTTCGCAGCGCCATCGGCGTCGGGCCCGTGTGAGCCTGCTGGCCGAGGAACGCGAGCCTGTATTTCGTGGCGCCCCAATAGCGGGTGAAGACGCCGAATGTCTCGCCCGTCTTGAAGAGCTTATCGTCGCCCTCGATGTGCAGTTCGATCAGCGCATCGGGGCGCGCGACCTTGTCGGTTCCAGCATATCCGATCTCGGCGAGCGATTGACGAACCGTGACGCCATCGCCGTCCTTGCGGTCGAGCGCCCATTCGAGTTCCGCGGCGCCCGCAAACACACTGCTGCCCAGCAAGCTCGGCTGAAAGCGCGCGCCTTCCTCATTCGTCCAGTTCACGACCTGGAAGTTGCATGCCGACAGACGGTTCTCCGCCTTCAGCCGCTCGGACACCGCAAGCACGGCCTCGCACGCCGAAATGACGCCGAGCGCGCCATCGAAGCGCCCGCCGTTCGGTTGGCTGTCGATGTGCGAGCCGACCATCACGACCGGAGCGTTGGCGCCCGCAAGCGGGAGCTTGCCGAACTGATTTCCGATCGCGTCGATCTGCTGCTCGAACCCTTGATCCCTGAACCACGAGCCGAGCCAGTCGCGGGCCTGACCGTCGGTCTTCGACAGCGTCAGCCGGTTCATGGCGCCGTTCGGCTCTCCGCCGAAGGTGGACACCTTGTCCATCATCGCCTTGAGACGAGCGGGATCGATCGGGGCGGCGGGCGGTTTCGTTTCAGGCATGTATGACGTCCACTTTCAACTTTTGAAACTTGTCGAGATACTCTTTGGCAATCTCGCCGCCCGTGATGACGCCGTGCACGGCATCCAGTCCGAAGGTGTGAATCGAGCCGAGGCGTCCGAATTTCGTGCTATCGGCGACGATGACGGACCGCTTCGCCTGCTCGCGCGCGGCGCGCCTGAGGATCGCCTCGTCCTCACCATAGTCCATGAAACCACGTTCGACGTGCACGGCGCTGATCGCGATGATCGCGAGATCGAAGAAGTGCTCCTTGATCGCCGCGACGGCTTCCGGACCGAACGTCGCCTGGTAGACGGGCCGCAGCCGACCTCCCAGGATGCGGACATTCGTCGTCGCCTGGTAGTAGAAGTGGGTGGCAACGGCGAGCGAATTGGTGACGACAGTGACGTCCTTCCGGGCCTCGATATGCTTGAGGCAAGCCAGCACGGTCGTACCTTCGTCGAGGAATATCTTCATCCCGTCCTTGACAAGCGCAGCGGCCGCCTCGCCGATCCGGGCCTTTTCGCGCGCGCCGAGCCGCAGACGAACGCTGAATGGCTGGTCACTCTCCTGGTGATCGATCACGGCCCCGCCATAGACACGGCGAGCGAAGCCTTGCGTCTCCAGCTCCCTCAGGTCACGCCGGATGGATTCGTGGCTGACCTTCAGCCGATCGACGAGATCTTTCACGTCGACACGCTGATGCTGCCGCAGCAGCCCGCGGATCAATTCCAGGCGGCTCTCGGTGAAGCTCATGCGGTCTGCCTTTCGCTGACCGCTGCATCGGGGTGCTCCGGCGTCCCGACGAGATGGCACGCGGCGAAGTCCTCACCCGCGCGCACGTTCAGCAACGGGTGAACGCCGTTGCATATGTCCATCACGCGCGGGCACCGGGACTTGAAAGTGCAGCCCTCGGGAATGTTCAAGGGACTTGGCGGCTCGCCTTCGAGCAGATACTCCTCCGGCTTGTAGCGCTTCTCCTCCAGCGTGGGCATCGCGCTCAGCAGCGCCTTCGTGTACGGGTGCCCCGGATCGAAGAACAGCCGCTCATTGTTGGCGAGCTCAAACACTTCGCCGAGATACATCACCGCAACCCGGTTGCAGACCTTCCGCACCATCGCAAGGTCGTGCGAAATAAATATGTAGGTGAGGTTGTACTCGCGCTGGAGCCGCTGGAAGAGATCGAGCAGCTTGAACTGCTCCGACTGGTCGAGCGCCGACAACGTCTCGTCCATGATCAGGATAGTCGGCTCCAGCACGAGCGCCCGCGCGACATTGACACGCTGGCGCTGGCCGGCGCTCAGCCCAAGCGGCAGCTCGCCGTAGAGGTCGGGAGACAGGCCGACCTCGCCCATGACCTTGAGAACGCGCTCGCGCATCTTGGCCTTGTCACGCCAGCCATGGGTCCGCAGCGGCTCCTCGATCATGCGTCCGATCGAGGTCCGGGGCGGCAGCGATCCGAACGGATCCTGCAGGACCATCTGCAGCTGGGCACGAAACGCCAGCAGCTCCTTGCCCCGGAGGGCCGCGATATCCTTGCCCTCGCAGAGAATCTGCCCCGAGCTCGGCAACTCCAGGCGGGACAGAAGGCGCATCAGGGTGGATTTCCCGCAGCCGGATTCTCCGACGATCGCAAAACTGTCGCCGCGGCGGACGTCGAACGTCACGTTACGGACGGCGCGGACCAGGTTGACGCCGCCGAGACCGCTTCGCTTCTTGACGCGGTAGGTCTGCGACGCATCGCGAAGACTGAGCACGACCTCGCGATCTCCGGCCGGGGACGGCAACTCCTCGGTCGGTTGCCAGATCTTGGGCGTCTGAGCGACCAGCTCGCGCGTGTAGGAATGCGCCGGCTGTTGGATCAACGCGTCGGTCGCCCTCTCCTCGACGATACGCCCGCGGTCGATCACCAGCGTGCGGGAGCTCGCCTCGCGCACCATCGGCAACGACGACGAGATGAACAGGACAGCGGTGTCGAACTTGTCCGTCAGCTCCTTGATCAGACGGATGACCTGGGCGGCGACGGTCACATCGAGCGGCTGCGTCACGTTATCAGCCACCAGCAATGCCGGGTTCGTCACGAGCGCATCGACGAGCAGAGCGCGCTGCATCATGCCGCCGGAGAATTGCGACGGATAGTCGTGAAAGCGGCTGCGCGCCGACGGTATCCGGACAGCGTCCAGCAGCTCGATCACGCGGGACTCCGCCTCCTTTCGCGACGTCCCCGGCACCACGGTCCGCATTTTTTCGACGATCTGCGTGCCGACCGGCAGCGTCGGATCGAGCGCTCCCATCGGATTGGCGCCCACGTAGGCGACGCGCTGCCGGAGCGCGCGCATCTCCGATTCCCTCATCGTATAGATGTCGCGCCCCTCGAACAGCACGGTCCCCGCGCGGCGAACCAATGGCGGCTCGAGCCAGTTGACCGCGACACGCGACAGGACGGTCTTTCCGGCAGCGCTGGCGCCGACGACCCCGACGATTTCCCGGGGCGCCAACGACAGCGAGACGTCGTCGAGGATCACCTTCGCGTTCGGCGAACGGCCGACGCTGACCGAGACATTCTTGAGTTCGAGAAGCGCCCGCATCAGTCGGCCCCCGCGTGGATACTGTCTCGGGCCCGCTCCAGAGCCGCGCCCATCAGATTGATGCTGGTGAGGGTCAGGCCAAGGAAAAGTCCCGGCATCGTCGCGATCCACCATGCGTTCAGGAGATACTTCCGTCCGTCAGCGATGATGTTGCCGAAGGTCGGCGTCGGCGGCTGAACGCCGAGGCCGAGGAAGCCCAGCGTCGATTCGAAGATCATCATGCGGGCGACGTCGAGCACCGACGTGAAGAGGACCGCCGGGAGCAGGAGCGGTAGAAGCAGGGTGACGATGATCCGCAGATCGGTCGAACCGCCGATCTGCGCGGCGCGAACGAATTCGCGTTGGCGCTCCGTCATCACGATGCTGCGCATCACGCGCGCGTAGACCGGCCAGTTCGACATGCCGAGCACGAGAATGATCGCGGGGATCGTCGGCCGCGATACGCCGAGCACCGCGATGGCGAGGATGATCATCGGAATCGACAATTGCGCATCGGTCAGGCGCATGATGATCGCATCGGTCCGGCCCCCGAAATAGCCGGCGACCGTGCCGAGCGCGCATCCGATGATCAGCATGACCACGACGGATGCGATCCCGATCAGGAACGAATATCGCAGGCCGACGAGCGAACGCACCAGCATGTCGCGGCCGAGTTGGTCGGTTCCCAGCGGATGGATCCAATTCCAGTTGGCTCCCACGAAAAGCGGCGGCAGCAGCCGCGCCTTGACGTCCATCTTGGTCGGATCGATGCCGCTCACCTCGGGATAGATGACGGTCGCGAGCGCGAGGAGGATGAAGATGCCGGCGCCCACGCGAAAGCCGGGAGACGCGACGGCCCTGTCCAATATCCGGCGCGCGACCGAGCGGGACGTTAGGCGCGAGGGAGACACGGAGCCCGTCAAAGTTGTAACCGACATCGTACAGCAGACCTCACGGGGCGGTTCAATAATCAAGCCGGGGATCGATCGTCGTGGCGACGAGATCGACGATGATGTTGATCAGGACGAAGATGGCGCTCGTGACGATTGCAATTCCCTGAATGAGCGGGAAGTCCCGTTGCAGCACTGCATTGATCGTGAGCAGCCCCAGCCCCGGATAATCGAAGATGTATTCGACGATGATCACGCCGCCCAACAGGCTCGAAAACTGGATGCCGAGCAGATTGAGCAGCGGCACCGATGCGTTGCGAAGCACGTGGTTCGCAACGATGCGGCGGCGCGACAGGCCGCGCACGCGCCCGACCGATACATACGCTTCGGTCATCTGCGATGACACCGAGCTGACCAGCGAGCGGATCAGGATCGGCGACATCTCGACGGCAAGCACGATGGCGGGCAGGATCGTATAGGCAAATCCGTTATAGCCGATGGCGGGCAGCCAGCCGAGCTTGACGGAAAACAGCAGCGCCAGGACGATTCCCAGCCAGAAATTCGGAAGGGATATGAAGACCGACGAGATGTAGAATGCGAGCTTGTCAGGCCATCGCCCCGGATTCAGGCCGCCGAGAATTCCGATGATCGCGGAGAAGACCAGCGCGATGACGATCGTGACGGCAGCGAGCTGCAGCGTCATCGGCAGCGCCTCGAGGATCAGGGTCAGCACCTTTGCGCGCTCACCCCGGGTCGTATCGTTGAAGTTGGAGCCGCCGGTCGCCGCGCCGTTGGCGGGCCTCACGAAAGACTGACCGAGATCGCCGCGCAGAACCGAGCTCATGTAGCGGCCGAACTGGACGATAATCGGATCGCGCAGGCCCATGTCCTTCGCGATCTTCTCGATCAATGCTTCGGGGGCCATGCCGCCCGCCATCAGGCGGACGGGATCGCCCGGCACGACCCGCAGCAGCGTGAAGATCAGGAACGACACGAGTCCGATGATGACGGCACCCTGCGTCAAGCGCCGGATCAGGAAGTTTATCGTGAACATTCCGTCAGCTCCAGGTCCGCAGAGGCTGCAGCCCGCACCTTCGGGCTGCAGCCTTCATCATGCTACGCTGCGCTCTTCGAGGCGTCCATCGACCCGTCGGGATAGATGAAGAGACCTTCGAAGTCCTTTTGCATCGCGTGGATCATGACCGACGTGAACAGCGACAGCGCCGGCATCTTCGATGCGATGAGCGGCATGGTCTCGGTCTGCAGGATCTTCTTGCGCTCCTCGAGCGTCGGCGCGCTGCGCTCCTTGTCGAGGCTGGCGTCGATGTCCTTGTCCTCAATTCCGCAGATGCGGTGCGAGGTGGAGTGGAAGTGCGTACGCAGGATCAGGTCGGGCTCGGGCGAACCGGTCGACCAGCCGCAATCCACCATGTGGCCCGGACCGCCGCCCGGCCGGTGATACAGCCGTTCGTTCCAGGCCGCGGGCTCGAGCACGGTCAGGCTCACGTTGAAGCCCTGCTCGTTGAGCATCGCGGTCAGGATCTCGCCGTACTCCTTGGTCTTCGGATAGAAGCCGACCGAGGTGATGTATTCCAGCGGAGGCAATCCCTTCCCCTTCGGGAAGCCCGCTTCGGCAAGCAGCGCCTGGCACTTGGCGGGATCGAACTTCGGATAGTTCGGCAGATCGAAATACGCGAACTTGACCGGCGAGATGAAGTTCGACGAGGGATGGCCCGCCGACCCCAGAACGTCGAGAAGAACGTCCCGGTTGATGGCGTGACAGGCCGCAAGACGGATGCGCTGATCGTTGAAGGGCGGCTTGGAGCAGCGGAACCAGAGATATTTGTTTTCGACCGACACGACGCGGTTGATGCGGATGTTCGGATTGGCCTTCACGGTCTCGACCTGCTCGGGCTCGAGCCGCTCGACGATCGATGCCTGGCCGTTCATCAGCGACAGCATGCGCGTGGTCGAATCACCGACGAAGGTGAAGTTGATACCGGCGATCGCCGGCTTGCCCTTGAAGTAGCCGTCGTTCGCGGCCATCACTGTGGTGTTGCCGCGCTGTTCGACGAATTTGAAGGGGCCTGTGCCGTTGAGACGCTGCGACAGCACGCCGCCCGGGCCGGCTGCGATGTCTTTCGCCGACATGATCGGCAGGAACGCAGCGAGGAACATGAAGAGATGCGCCGGATAGCCTCCCTTCGAGGTGTCGACGATCACGGTGTAATCGTCGGGCGTCTCGACCTTCAGCGTTTCGGTCGGGCCCGGATACCATTGCGCAGGACGATCCGGGCGCGAGCCGTATTCGAACGTCGCCTTCACGTCCTCGGCCTTGAAGGGTTTGCCATCGTGAAACACGATGTCCTTGCGGAGCGTGATCTGCAGACGATTGGGATCGAGCAGCTTGATGTCGGTCGCGAGCTCGTAGACGACCTCGTCCGGCTTATCGAGCTTCATCGGCGTGCGGGTCAGGAAGCCCATCACGAAGCCCTGGATGTTGTTCTGCGACAGCGTGGTGTGCGCGGTCGGATCCCAATTGCCGGTGATGTTCTCCGCCGACAGGAACGTCAGCGTTTTGCCGGCTTGGGCGTGGGCTTTAGAAATGAAGAAGTCTGGATCGATCTGCGTGAACGCTGCGGTGACAGCAGCTCCCGCAGCTCCCTGCAACAAATGACGGCGGCTTAGTTCTGACATCGACACCCCCTATTTTTGTGTAATCGTTAAAATCGGTCAAAACGGCCATGCACGCAGCATGCCAGCGCACTAACCTACGCATTCCTGCAGAAATCTGTCGAGTCCATTTGTGGGTTTTGACCGTTTTTCGGTCAACTTGCTGTTGCGCGATGCAGCATTCGCGGTTTTGCGTCGCAGCGCAAACCACCCTCGCGGCCGATCCGCCACCACAATACGCAGCAGATCGACCATTTGTTGGGCATCACGTCGCGCATCGCTGCTTCAGCGCATGCGACAGGAATGACCGCGCGAGATTTCACTCACATGATCGCGTGGGCTTTTTCGCCCACGCGATCATCATCGCAGATCGTCAGAACGGCCAGTTGCGAACAACGCCGAGCGCGTTCTCGAGGAACGCAGCAGCACTCAGGACACGTCGATCCTGGTGACGCCGTCCGACGATCTGCACGCCGATCGGCAATCCATTCTGGCTGAAACCTCCGCAGATGACCGCTGCGGGCTGGCCGGTCTGGTTGAACATCGCGGTGTACGGAACGATGCTCTGATGCACGTCATCGAGATCGGGTGCCGCGGCATCGGCCGGATAGGAAATCACAGGCGTCGCCGGCATCAGGACGACGTCGAAAGCGTCAGTTCTTTCAGCCACCTGCATCTTGAAACCTTCGATCTCATCCTGCGCGGCAAGATAGCTCTCCGCCGGCATGGAGACGGCCCTCATCGCCAACTGCAGGACTGCCGGATGCAATGCGTTGCGTTCGGCGTCGGAGAGCCGCGCGATCTCGTGATGACCGCGCGCGGAAAAGATCCGGTCGAAGGCGTCGCCGGGATCTGAATCGACGAGCGGACCTGCCGGCTCGACCGACGCGCCGGCCCGCGCCATGCATTCGGCCGCCCGCCGGACGGCTTCATGAATCTCCGGATGCGCGTTCGGCCCAAAACCGATGTTTTCGAGCAGCCCTACGCGCCATCCCCTGACATCATCGACGCGAGCGGACATGTAGGAGCCGTCCTCAGGACCCAATGCCCCACAGTCCCGGGCATCATAGCGGGCCAGCACGTCCATCAGCAGCGCCACGTCTTCGACTGTCCGCGCGATCGGACCTGCGCTTCGCATCGTGCTTGGCGGCAGATGCGGGATGCGGCCCTGGGTCGGCTTCAGCGTTGCAAGACCGCAGAACGCAGCCGGCAATCGCACCGATCCGCCAAGATCAGAACCGATCGTCAGAGGGCCGAGCCGTGCTGCAACAGCCGCGGCTCCCCCGCTCGATGAGCCGCCGGTATTCATGTTCAAATTCCAGGGGTTGCGCGTAATTCCGTGCGCGCTGCTGACACCCGAGGCAAGCAAGCCGAGATCCGGCATGGTCGTCTTGCCGAAGACGATCGCGCCTGCTTCAAAAAGCCGCGCGGCCGGCGGCGAGTTGCTGGTCGAAGGCTTGCGATTCCGGAAGGGAGCAGCGCCCCGATACATCGGCATGCCGGCGACGGCGACGCTATCCTTGACGGAGACGGGCACACCGTCCAATGCGCCGAGGCTTTCTCCCCTCGTCCACCGATCGGCCGATGCGTGCGCCGCAGCGCGCGCGCCTTCGCGATCGAGATAAAAGAACGCATTGAGCTGCGGATTGAGGCGCTCGACCCGGTCGAACACGGCATCCAGAACTTCGACGGGAGAGAAGGTGCGCCTGGCGTAACCTGACGCGAGTTCCGATGCGGACAGGCTGCAAAGATCGTTCGTGGTCGGGTTCGAGATGCTCATCGCGGACTTGATCTCCATGAAAGTCGGACAATCGAAAAGCGGGACGCGCAGCATTATGGCATTTGCAAAAAACTGAAAAGGTATCCAATGTGCGCCGCCGCCGCTTTCGTCGTGTGCAGTGCGTGCCTAAAACATCGCACTTGTCGCGACGCGAATTTTTGAGAAAAATGATTTGCGGTGGTGGTGACCGGGGGGCGTTCGTCAATGCAAGCGACGGATCAGTTGAGGCGCGCGACGGCAGCTTTCAACGCGATGGGGGTTCTTCCAAACGACGGCGTCGAATTTATCCGGACTATTCCGAGCGTGGCGATGCCGCTTCATCTTGCGCTGGATGCGAGTCCGAACTGTGTTGTCGATACGTCGGGCAAGCCGCTGGCATTCCTCAAGCTCTACGAACCCGAAGCGCTACCCTTCGTCGATTTCAGCACAGCGGCGGTCGCAAGCCGCCAGGCCGCTGACCTGCAATTGGCACCGGCGCTTCTCGGATACGATGCAGCCGCCGGCGCAATGTTGTTCGACTGGCTCGCGCCTGAAGACTGGCGAATGGCGGTCCGCGAAGATCTCGACAGGGACGAGACGCTCGGCGCCATTATCGGCGCCAAGAAATCATATCATGGCAGTCAGGCGTTGCCTCGGACGCGTGGCCCCTTCGATCGCATTGACGAATACCTGGACGTGATGGCGAAGACGCGCGGCGCCGACGGCGCTCCCCTGAGCGATGCCCGCCGCGTGCTCGAACTCGCGCCGTGGGTGGCGAGGATCGAGCAGGCCTTTGCCGCGGCCGGTTCCGACGTCGGCCCGACCCATGGCGAGAACACCCTGAGCAACGTGATGCTCGACGGTGCAAATCGCGTGCGGCTCGTCGATTTCGACCGCTCGGAGAACGCGGACCCCCTCTATGACCTCGCATCCTTCTGTGTCGAATTCTGCAGCTTTCGCGAAGATGTCGATCGCGCGGTTTCGCTCTACCTCGGCGCACACAGGCCCGACGTGGCTGCTCGCGTGAGCCTGCACATGATCGTCGACGACTTCCTTTGGGGATGCTGGGCCATGATCCAGCACTTCACCTCTCCACGCAGCGGCTCCGTCGAGTTCTACAAACTCGCGCAGAACAGGTTCTTACGCAGCAAATATTGGCTGACACGCTGGGACGTCGCGACCCTGATGCGGTCGATCTGAGGAGACATCATGAGTGCGATCGAGGGAGCGCCCGAACAAGTCCTGGAAGCGCAGCTGAAACGAGTGCCGGCCTGGACCGGGCGGAACCTGAATTATTCGCGGATTCAGGGCGGTATCACCAACCTCAACTGGCTGGTCACGCTCAAGGACGAGGGCATCCGCTACTTCGCCAAGCTGCCCGGCGCAAAGACCGAAATATTCATCGATCGCCACCTCGCGCACGAGGCGGCGCGCAAGGCGGCCGACACCGGCTTCGCGCCCGGCATCATCTTCATCGCGCCGGACGGAGCGATCGAGGTTCACGAATTCCTCGAAGGCTATCGAAGCTGCAACGTGGCGGATCTGCTGAACGCGGATGTCCGCGCCAACGTCGCACGTGCCTATCGCGCCATTCACAGGACGCAACAGCTCTCCGGCGTGAAGACCGGCTTCGATCAGTTGCGGGAGCGACTGGCACAGGTTCGCGATCACGGCGGCCGTCTCCCGCGTGACCTCGAGCAATTGCTATGGCAGGCGAAGCGCGTCGAAGAGGCCGTCACGGCCGCCGGCATGGATTACTGCATGTGCTTCAACGACGCTTATGTCACGAACTACATGGTGGATGCCCAGCGCAACGTGAAGATCATCGATTGGGAATACGCCTCCAACAACGACCCCTATTGGGATCTGGGCATGTTCAGGGAGGAGACCTTTCTCGAAGGCGACGCCCTGCGACAGTTCATCGAGGCGCATGACGGGACATTCACCGAAGCGGCCGAAGCGCGCGTATTTCTCTATGGCGGCGTCGGAATGCTGCTCTGGTCGTTCTGGGCCGCGCTTCAAGCCCGGATTTCGACCGTTCCGTTCGACTTCGCCAAATACTCCGAGCTTCTTGCGTTGCGGGCGCGCGCGAGAATGGATTCGGAGTCCTGGGAAGAGGCTCTTCTCACGGTGTGACACGAGACCTCTTCCCGGCACGCGCCGCCCCCACGGGGCCGCGCTTCATCGGACACTTCACATCCCGTAGAGGATCCTCAGATCGCCGCTGGCCCGCAGCGCGATGACGATGCCATCCGCGGGCAGATAGACCTTGTCGAGCTTCGCCGAGGACAGATGGCCCTCCATGCGAAAACCATCCTTCAAAGGCCTGGTCAGCCTGGAATTGGCAGCGTTCAACAGGTTCTCATAAGCAATGCCGTAGTCGACACTTCCCTTCGATCCGAGTTCAGCCGTGATCGGCTGGAGCAGCGGCGCGAGCGCTTCGTCATCCGAGATGACCGCAAGATCGGAAAGACTGACGGCATGGCCATCGGCGTCGACCTGGATTCCGCCGGTGAAATAGATCCATTTGCCTGCGTCAGGATCGGACTCAGCTGCTTTCGCCACGCGCAAGCCGAGCACCAGCTTGCCGGATGACGGGTAGACGTCGACGTCCCGGATCGCGATACCCGGCACCGACGGCATCGCCGCGATCGCCTGCTTCAACCTGTCCTTTATCGTGTCGTAACCGATCTTGACCGGCAGAATGACATCGAACGTACCGGGCGCATCGACGTCGTGGCCCAGGGACGGCAGCGGCGTTGCCGTGACGGCCGGCGGAGCCTGCCCGACCACTGTCGCGGCGGTTCCGGACAGCTCGAGCGATCCCCGCAAGACCCTTGCATCGGCGCGAACGCCGGCGAAAGCAGCGTTCTGCGGCGTGATCTGCAGCCAGACGGCCGGATTGTCGGAGAGCTGGATCGGCTCGAATGCATGCCGCCATGCGGCGGCCGCCTTGTCATGAAGATCGAGGCGCTTCGCGGCCGCGAGCGCATGCGACCGCACGACCCCAAGCTGGGCGTGGATGCGCGGCTCGGCATACTTCGCCAGAGGGATCTCGCGACCCATCACGTGCAGCACCGGCGGCTCACTCCAGCGAAAGCCGTCGCTGAAGTTCAGATCGAGCGACCAGTCGCGGCCAAGCTCCGGACGCGCTTCGGCTTCGATCGTCGCGCTGGCCTCGGTCTCGCCGTGAATGCGCGACGTGAACCTGTTGGCCCCCTGTCCTTCGAGCACCCCATGAATCGGGACAGCGCCATAGACGCGGTCGCCTCGGCCATAGAGGGAGACCGAGCCCGAGCGCTCGACATATCCCCAGATATCGCAATTGGCGTTGACGCGGAAGAACAGCACGCGCCGATGAACGCAGCTGACTTTTTCGTCGATGCTTGCGAGGCGCTGCGGAATATCCCTGCCGATGTCCGCGGCAAGCGCCGGCAGCCCGAATTCGACGCTCGCGGTGACACGCGAATCCGTGCTTAACGGCGCAACGGTGTCGGGCGCCAACGGCGGCTTGTCGGCGGCCGACGCAACCGACGTCCATCCGAGCAGCGTAAAAGCCGCGAGCGCGGCGCCGGCTGAACGGCGAATGGTGCGGTGACTGACGTAATGGCGAGGCTTCATGATCGGTCTCGATTTTCTGGTCGTGACGTTCAGGACGAACTGGTCCGGCGGGCTCAAAGGCGATGACGGCCACCACCGAAGCGATCCTCAAACCCGTCCTCGCGGCCGAAGCTGCGGGGCGCGGGCCGGAACGTCTCGGCGCGCGGACGGCTGAATTCGGGGCGCGGCTCGGCCATCGGACGCTTCGGATTGCGCGGCGGTGTCGCTTCGCGATTCATCTCTCGCGGCGCGATCCCGGGGATGCCGGACCTGGTGAGATCGGGAACGCGCTTTGCCGCGTCCATCGCCCTGGCGGCTTCACCGGCGTCGTCGAACCTACGGTCCGCTTCACGCGGCAGATTCAGACGATTGCCGTCGATCCGGTTACTCAGTGCCTCGCGCGCAGCCAGCGTATTGCCGCGGCCGAACCGTTCGGCGACAGCCGCGTCGTGGTACGGCGCGTTGCCGCGATGCGCGGGGTTGTGAACCCAGACGTTGTTGGTGATATCAGTGTGGTTGAACATGTTGAACCGGTTCACGTTGATGATCACGTTGCTATGCCACCAATCGCATCCGCCCCAGATCGCAGCACCGACCGCAACGCCCGCGGCAAAAGAGACGACGTTGCTGGCGACGAAGCCGGGCGGCGACCAGTAGAACGGCGGATAGGCCGGATATTCCCACGGACCGTAAGCCACGGCGGGATCGTAAACCGGAACATAATAGACGTCGGGATCGACCGGTTCGATCACGATCGCCTGTTGACGCGACGGCGTTGCGATGTCCGCAGGGACCGGCTCGGAGGTCACGCGCTGCTGTGCGTTCGATTGCAGGTTTCCCGTCGCCTGCGCCTCGGCACGCAACGTCTGCACGGCAGTCATGACGTCCTGCTGCTGGGCCAGGAAGGCATCGCCCAATTGCTGCGTCCAATCGAGTTTGTCGCTCATCATCTGGAGCGTTTGCGGCACGGCGGCAAGCGACTTCACGCTCGGATCCCAGGACTGGCCTTGCATCGCGCCCTGGAGCGCGGCGCCCGTGACACCAGGATTGTCATGAGACCAGCGCGCAGCTTCGACGATCTCGAGCGGATAGGTCGATGCCATCAGCACCTGCGTCAGCAGCGGATCGGGATAGAGCGCGATCGGCGCGACGAGCTGTTGGAGCTGGCCCTCGGACAGCCTGGACGGCGCCTGGTTCTGGATTTGGGGCTGGGTCGCAGTAGCGTCCTGCGCATGCACCGGTGCCCCGGCGAACCCGAATGCGATCACGACCGCCGCACCGGCGAGGTTGAGGCGCTTCAGCGCCGATAGAGTCTTGTTTGTCACGGTTGTTGTCCTGTCATCGGTTTGTGCAGGGGCGCTTCGGCTTACGGGCAGATGCGCTGATTGTTGCGCCAGTAGCAGGTGGATCCGCGGCGGTAGGCGTAGACGTTGCCATCGCGGCCGACCGCGACCGCGCCATTGCGATCGAAAGCCACTCCCCCACGCGGGCCGACGCAGCCGGCGCCGATGGCGCTGCGGCCGCAGGAGAACGCCTGCGCCTGCGCGGTGCTGAACAGCGCAGCCAGTGCCGCGATGGACAGGGCAGCGAAGGTGGAGATCGACGCCCTCCCAAGGTTTTTCTTGAATGAATTACAATCTATGCGGGAATTTACATTCGTCGATGTCGTCATGGTTTCGGTCCTTTATCGGTGATGAAAATCGAACTTCGTGGGCGGCACCAGGCTCGCGCTCAACGTGATGAAGCAATGCTCCCGAACGCTCTCGAATACAAATACCGCCTCGATATGCAGGTATCGGCGCGCGCTATATCGGTCGGTGAAAGAGTCATCCGATCAGATCACGCGACCTCTGCTCATTTCCGGCATCCTTCGTCGGGCGCGACGCCGCCCAGCGCCAGGCGCCTGACCTCGCCGAGACCCCGGCCTTCGAGATCGGCGAGTACCGCTGCATCTGACAGCGGCAACTTCTTCGATCGCTTCCAGTCGTGCTCGACAGTCGCGATCAGGCGCCGGACCACATGGTCCGATCCGGTTTCAATCGCCAGCTCGCGCCGATCGTCGAAACTACCCGGACTGAGATTGATCGAGCCGACGATGGCGCGGCGGCCGTCCGCCACCATGATCTTGCCATGCAGCTTCAGATGCCGCAGCGTCCGGACCTTGGCGCCGACATCGTGAACGATCCGCAGCCCGCTGACGCCCTCGAACAGCTTCTTGTGCTTCAGCTTGTGCAGTGCGCGGGACATGATCCGGACCTTGACGCCCCGGTTCACCGCGCGCACGAGCCGCTCGATGATCACCATGTCCTGGTAGCGCTCGTTCTGCAGCCAGAGCGTTTCTTCCGCACCGTCGATGAAATCCGCGATACGCTGGCGGCCGTTGTTCGGACACCAGATCAAATGAGACGCCGGGTCCGGCGTGAACGCCTGCTCGGCCCAGTCGGCATCGAAGCAGCGGACCATCTCCGCGACTTCGGACATCCTGGTGGTCTCGACGGCGTAATCCCGCGTCTCCGTGAGATCGCGCGTCTCCCAATTCAGGGATTCGATGAAGCCGACCCGGCCATCGATCACCATCGACTTCTGATGCGTCACAGCGAATTCCGCACTGCTGTCCTTCACCGATACGCCGGCGGCCAGCAGGGTTTCGCGCGCGACATTGTTGTCACTGGTCCCGTCCCGCCGCGCCGGGTTGAGCATCACCCGGACATTCACACCGCGGCGGCGGGCAGCGACCACGGCCTCGAGCAACGCCGGGTCCGTGAACAGGAACATCCGGATGTTGAGGCTGTGCCGGGCAGCCTCGATGGGCGCAATGATCGCATCGGCGCCGTCATCGGGAAGAACGATCAATCGGTGTGACATGATGTTTATCCCTTCCTTGCGTCCTCACGCCGCATCGGCGGCCTGAGAGGGCGCGGTTTGTTGCTGGATGCGGCTCAACTCGGCAAAGACGCCGCCTTGCGCGATCAGTTCGTCGTAGCCGCCTTGCTCGACAACCGCGCCATCCCTGAGCACGACGATCTTGTCGGCGCCGACCAGCGTGTTCAGCCGGTGGGCGATCATCAGAACCGTACGCCCCTTCATCAGCCGATGAAGGGCATCGATGACGAGCTTTTCTGACTGGGGATCCAGCGCCGCGGTCGGCTCGTCGAGAACGAGAATGGGGCTGTTGCGCACGACGGCGCGCGCGATCGCGATCCGCTGCCGCTGGCCGCCCGAGAGGGTGTCGCCGTGATCGCCGACGAGGGTATCGTAGCCATGCGGCATGCGCGCGATGAACTCGTCGGCATTGGCGACATGGGCCGCAGCCAGGATCTCCGCTTCGCTCGCATCGGGCCGTCCATAGGCGATGTTCTCGCGGATCGTCCCCGGAAACAGCACGGTGTCCTGGAGCACGAAGCCGATCTGAGCGCGCAGCGCCGAAACCCTGTAGTCCGCGATATCGACGCCATCGATCAGGATGCGGCCGAGTTGCGGATCGTAGAACCGCGGCAACAAGCTCAGCAGCGTCGATTTCCCGGATCCTGTCGGACCGACGAAGCCGACGACCTGGCCCGGCTGGATCTCGAACGACACCTCGTGCAGGATCTGCTCGCCGGTCTCGTAGCCGAAGCTGACGCGGTCGAAGCTGATGGCGCCCCGCACCCGGCCTGGATCGATCGCGCCAGCGCGCTCGGCAATCACCTCGTCCGCGGACAGGATGGTCTGGATGCGTTCCAGCGCGACCGTGGTCTGCGCGATCGTGCTGGTCATGCTGGCGAGGTCCTTGACGGGTTTGAAGAACCTCTTGAGATAAGCGAGATACACGGTCAGCGCGCCGGCGGTCATGGTGCCCGCCACGATCAGCGCCGTGCCCTTCCACAGCACGATGGCGGTGCAGATGGCCACGACGACGCTCACGAGCGGCGACATCAGCGACTTGATCCTTCGGGCGCGGAGCGCCGCATCGACAGTGGCGTGGCTTGCGGCTTCCAGACGTGCAAGCTCGAGCTCCTGCCGTCCGAACGCCTTGGTGATCTTGATGGTGCTCAGGCCGCGCTGAACGATGGACAGGACTTCGCTCTGGCGCACACGGACGGCGCGGGTGGCATCCTTCACGGCCCGCTTGAAGCGGAAGACGAACAACAGAAGGACCGGCGTGAAGGCAACTGCGATGAGTGTAAAGTCCCAATCCAGCCAGAACATCAGCACGACCATGAAGATGATGGTCAGCAGATCGATCACGATGTCGAGCGTCGAGGACGATGCGAAATCCTGGATGGTTGCGACGTCGCTGGTGATGGTCGAGACCAGCGTTCCGATCCGGGCATGGTCGTAATAGCGCAGCGACAACCGATGCAGGTGCTCGTAGACGCGCAGGCGCAGGTCATTGGCAACCCACTGCCCCACACTCGTCGTGTAGTAGTTGTCGATATAGCCTGCGATCGCGCCGGCCACGGCGATCACCAGCGTCGCCACGCCCGCGAACAAGGCGACGCCGAGCGTGTGCTTGCCGAAGCCATAATCGTGCGCCCATTCGAGCCAATGCGGCAGATGATGGTTGCCGAGCGCATCGTCGATCACGAGCTTCAGCGGCCAGGGCGCCGCAAGACCGACGGCGATCTCGATCAGCATGGCGACGAAGACGATGGTCAGCCAGCCGCGATAGGGCCGGAGCAGGTCGATGACCAGGCGTGACATGGCGGACGCTCCTATTGGGCCGCAGCTTCGGCCGGAGCGATCGCCGGCGCAGGCTTGCCGCAATCGCTGGGTGCGGAGCGGCCCGCGAAGCGGTCCATCATCCAGCTCACCGCCGCATTCGCGCTGTCACGCGCGACGAAGCCATGCCCGACGCCGGGAACCCAGGTCATGGCGACCTTGCCCCCCGCCTCGCACTGCCGCTGCATGTACGCGCGTGTCACCTCGGGACGAACGATGTTGTCGGTGGTGCCCTGTGCGAGAAACAGCGGAATCTGCGGCGAGAGAGTGCCAGGCGTGTTGCGGATGGCAAGCGAGCGCCATGGTTCGACAGTTGCTATGCTGGGAACCGAGAGAAACGTCTGTTCGAGCGGCTTTTCGGTCTGGCGCCGCTCCATGATGTCGAAGATCGACTCGATGCACTCGGTCGAGAGTCGGTCGACGGTCGGCATTGCCTGCGGCAGCACGACCTTGTCGATCGGCGCTCCATACACGCGCGACCAGGACCACAGGGTCATCGCCGTCAGGTTCTTGCCGCCCGACGTCTTGAAGTCGTCGCCCATCAGCGTCACCAGCGACGTCGCCGGCGCGGCCGCGGCAACACCGACCAGGCGCAGCTCAGGAGCATAGGTCTTGGCGATCAGCCCGGTGTAGAGGGACGCCTGGCCGCCCTGCGAATGCCCCCACACGGCGAAGCTGTTGCCTTCGCCGACGCCGGGCAGAGCACGTGCGGCCCGCACCGAGTCGATCACCGCCCGCGCTTCGCTGTCTCCGACGAGATAAGGGTGGGGGCCGGCCGTCCCGAGGCCGGGATAGTCGGTCGCCGCAACGACAGCGCCCTGCTCCACGAGTTGGCGCAGCCCGGCCATCTGCTGGAATGCGAAGATCGCGAGCGACGGGGCGCAATGCGGCACTACGCCGGTGGTCGGATGTGCCCAGGCCACGATCGGCCGGCCCGCGGCGGGCACGGGGCCGGGCGGCACTACGATGATGCCTGACACGGCGATCGGCTCTCCGTGCATGCCGACCGAGCGATAAAGCACACGATAGGCTTGCGCGCCCGCGGGTGCGAACAGCATCGGCTCGGAGCGGATCAGGCTACCGGGCGGCCCTGCGAGCTCGCGGGCCGACGCTTCGTAGAACGCCGTCTGCGCCTGCGCCGTCGCAGCCGGCAGCGACAGCGCCGCCACACAAAAGAGAGCACCGAACCAGCGGGCCAGCCTCGGTGTGGCAGCCCGGAATTTCCTCTGGATTCTCATAACAGCCTCTCGGTTGATCAAATCGATGCAAGAAGACCGGCGCGGCACATCATCGCGAGCCGCGGTCGATGGCGAATTCAGCGTATCTCGCCGGCACGAACCCGCGCTGCCTGTTCGTAGCTGCCCTGGTCGGCAGTGCCGGGAAAGATCACCTCGTGGCACGGCTCGCTCAGGCTCGCCGCGTTGTCCCGAAGGCACGCGACGATCGCCTCGACATTCGGGATCCGGCTGCCGCACAGCCTGAAGACGTCCGGACGGCACGCATTCTGCTGCTGCATCGTACCCTGGGCGAACGCGCTGGTCCCGATGGCAGCGACCGCCAGCGCAATGGTGAGAACTCTGGCCAATTTCGGCAGCATTATCAGTCTCCAATGACGTTTGAACTAGGACTAAAACATTCTTAGGTTGCGTACTGGGCGTATGTCTCGTGCGCGACCAAACCCGCAAGCCTCGCGACTTCAGATCACTTCATATGCAAAGAGGGTCGCGACCAGGGTGATCCCGACCAGGCCGCAAAGGAAAATCATGTCGGCGATCTGTTCGATCCAGACGCTGAGCTTGGCGCGACTGGACCAGCGGATCGAGAGATAGGATGTCAGCGCGCTGGCGAGAAACGTCACGGCGGCGATCGCCGCATATTCATCGACATGCGACGTGCCGTGCCTGGCCTCGGCGAGCTTGACCAATCCGATCAGGGTCGCACACACGCCGATCATCGTTCCCGATACCGGGAGGATGTGCGACGCCAGGCTGTCGCTTCTCGTGTAGATACCCAATCGATTAGACATCGGATTCTCGGTTCGGTTCTGATGCATGGATCATGCGTGAAGCCGCGAGCCGCGCGATGGGAAGACCGATCGCGCGGCGAGGAGGCACGCTGCTTACTTCCAGCTGCCATCCGGAAGACGGCCGTGATACGGCGTGTCGCGGCAATGGCCCCACGGACCGTGCCAGTAGCCGGGAGGGCATCCGTTCGACGCCATGCGCGGTCCGTAGAATCCGCCCGGGTAAGGGCCTGTGCCGAACACATGGCATGCGCCGCCCGGCCCGCGGTAGCGATTTGCTCCACAGCCGTCCCGCGCTTCCGCGGGCTGTGTGGCGGTGAGTGCCGCCGCGAGGACAACCGCGGTCACAGCCGCGGCACTGAAGCAGGTCTTGAACATGGAAGGTCTCCTTTTCTGTCAACTATGATGGTCGTCGAGAATGGCCGATGGTGAGCTGCCGCGCGAATGCGGCACCCCATCATGTGTGGCTTTACGAAAGATCGGACGATTGGGCGGTTCTAGAACGAAGACGCCCTGCCCAGGGCGGCCGCGTAGATCGGGATGCTCAGATGCTCAATAGCGGACTGCTGCTGGGCCCCGAACACATCCCGTTCGTCCATCGAGGCCGAGATGTTCGGCCGGTCGATGGAAATCTTGATGGCATTGCAGGTATCGACGAAGAACGTGCCCACCACCCGTTCGAGCGGGACATTCAGGATCTTCGCGATCTGCTCGCGCGCGAATAGGTTGGAGTGAAGCGCGGCCTCGTAGCTTTCGGCCGACGCGAAAATTACGTCGAACGTCAATCGGTTGATTCCCGCATCCTTGCTGCGAATGACCACGGCCATGTCGATGAGCCGCTGCGTTCCGACAGGAACCCCGGTCGGCGCATGATCCGCGATCACCGACAACGTGCGATCGTCGATATTGCCGCGATAGCCGGTCTCGCCGATGTCGAAATAGCCCGGTCTCGCATGGCCCTCCTCCGTCCATTCGGCGCCGCTGGCGCGGTAGTAGGTGATCGGGAACATCGTGTTCTTGATGACGTCCTCGTTCTGCAGCAGATGATAGAGCGACCAGACATAGGCGTCGGGCGCGTTCAGATTCAGCCGTGAACTCGTCTTGGGTGTCGCGACATTGGTGATCCGCTCGATCTCACGCTGATGCCGGGACGCGAGTTCGACCGGGTCGTGGCCGACGCTGCGCAGCAGGATGGCGGGTTTCGATGCATCGGCCTCGGTGATGGTGAACCGTGCGTTCGCGAGCGCGTCGGGAAACTCCTCCGCGATGAGCCCGATCACGGCCTCCTTGATGCGCGGATAGTTCGCGAAGAACACGGGATCACGGGTCCCGCTCGGGACGATGGCACCGAACTGGCCGTCCTCGCGCTTGAAATTGATCAAGTTCGGAGACAGCGGGTAGGCGATATTCCCGGCGGTCGCCTTGCGGCCGGCATAGCCATAGTGAATGAGATAGTGCGTGAGCAGGCTCGCCAGCAGGGTGGCGGCCTGTTGCGTCGCTGCGGCGGTCTCGATGATGATGCCGAGCTCGCGCCCGGATGACTCCACCGGATTGGCCTGCACACCATTGCGGCCGTAAACCAGCACGTCGGCGGGGATCTTCGGAAGCGCGGCCGCATCGATATAGATCAGGGACACCTTGCGGGCGCCCAGATGGCGGGCTCCCTCAAGCTTGATGCTCCACGGCCAGGGCTTGCCGGACCGAACGAACTGGCTGCCGCGAATCCCTGCGGTTCTGCTGTCCTTTGAGAAGAACTGGGTCTTCTCCAGGGTCAGAATGCCTTCGGGATAGAACTGGAGCTGCGGATGGCTCTCCTCGTAGAGCGAGTGAGCCGCAATCGAATAGGCCGTGCAGCGCCGCGAGAGGTTCGGCGCGCTGAACGATGCACTGCCGTCATCGTAGATTTCGGCGACCAGGCAGTCGGACGGCGAACCAGGATCGCAGGCCAGCGCACCGCATTCGAGCACGTGCCCGACATGGTAGGCCAGTCCGGCGTCGATGCCGCGTCGGATCATGTCGGACGCGAACAAAGCGACGTCGCAGGCGCGGCCGGCCAGCACATATTGCGCTCCGGCCTCGATCGCCGTGATGAGGGGATGAATTCCCATCTGTCCGACGATGACGCTCTCGCGCAAGGACTGCTCGTTGAGGTCCGGGCCGAGGCCAGTCGGGCGCAGCGCGCCGTTGCGGAATTCCTGGATAACGATCTCCGGATCGAGCTCGGACCTGATGACGGCGACCTTGGCGCCTTCAACGTTCAGCTCCGCGAACACTTCCTTGGCGACCGCGATCATCCAGTCGAGATTGCGGTTGCCGCCGGCCATGCCGCTGCTGCCGAGAATGACGGGGCAGCCGATCTGCTTGCCCGCCGCCACCATGTGCCGGTAGTCGGCCTTGACCGCCTCCCGCTCGAAATATTCGGTGCCGGTCCCGAGATAATAGGGTCCCGCATCCATCGAACCGCCATCGCAGATAATGGCGTCGACGCGCCCCTTCAGGGCCGCCTGCAGCGACTCCTTGGGATACCCGTAACCCAGTGCCCCACAGGCAGCGACGACACGATAGATCAGGTTGGACATCGAAAAGCACTCTCGGAGCGAAGGGCGGTCCGATGTGGGCCGCCGGTGAACGCGGCGGAGCAATGAGCCCGATGGGCATCGAAAACAAATATGGCTTCGATATAGAGCTATCGGGTCCGGCTATGGCCCGACGGATTTGGCCCTGGCTGAACGGCGGGTATCCGCCCGGATTCATCGGAAATTATCGCGATCTGCCAAGGTGTTGTTAGTATACGAATGATGGCGGTGCGGCCCATGTCATTGCCGGCCCGAGCGCTGTCGAAGTCGGTCTTTCACGTGTCCGTTATCGATCGACGAGCCCTTGTCTCGGTCCACAATCCTCAAGACTGGGCGGAGAATCCGGCCAGAGTCGGCATTCGGCCGGCGACTGCCTCTGGCCTCACCGACTTCGCCTATCGGCATTCGCTATATCCGCATACTGAAACCGTATTTGCACCACGCATGCCTTTCGTCGATTGAAGCGGCGCGCAGAACGGCCGGCATTCAAGGCTGACCGGATTGAAGCTGCTGCATTTCAGTTCTCACATACGAAAGGAAAACATCATGTTTGATTCAAAGATCACGCGTCGCGGCTTTGCGACCGCTGCAGCCACCGGCGTTGCGGCCATCGGCCTCGTCGGTGCGACGACGGAGTCCGCCGACGCCTATCAGGGCAATATGGAGCGCGCGCTGGCCTCGCTCTATCAGGCGCTCAGCGAATTGCGGCAGGCAACCTCCAACAAGGGCGGCCATCGCGTGAAGGCCATGGAGATGGTCAGCCAGGCGATCGCCGAAACGCAGTCCGGCATCGAGTTCGCCAATGAGCACGGCGGCGGCTAGTACCTTCGGGCAGATGTCGCCGTCACCGCGACATCTGCCCGTGGCGCTTCCGCGGATTTCATCACCAGATTCATATTGGAGAAACCAATGAACCTCACGACACTGGCCTGGCTCGGAATGGCCTCATACGCAATCCACATTCTGGAGGAGTATATGTTCGACTGGCGCAACTGGGCGCGCAACGCGCTCGCGCTTCCCGTGGAGTGGAACGATTTCTACGTGACGAACTGCATTGTCGTCGCACTCGGAATTGCCCAGGCGATGCTGGCCGAGACGCTGCCCATCGCACCCCTCGCCTATGCCGGCCTGATGCTGATCAATGCCGTGTTGTTTCACATCGTGCCTGTGATCCGTCTCAGAGGCCGCTTCTCGCCGGGCGTCGTCACGGCCGTTCTGCTCTTCCTGCCCGTCGGATTCGCAAGTTACCGCACGGCGCTCGAGAGCGGTAAGGTCGGCGTCTCCAGCGCAATTGCGGCTTTCGTGATCGGCGGCCTGGTCATGGCCTATCCGATCGTCATGCTGCGGCTGAAGTCGAAGCCTTATTTCGTACAGGCCGAACCGGCGCACTGATGCCGTGCGCCGGAGAAAATCGGGATAGTCCAGGCCAGGAAAGCTGCTGTCGCGAACATCAGCTTCGGCCACTTCCCGCGACGATCTCTCACGATTTGCCGCGCCTTGCGTCGATCCATTCGACGCCGGGCGCCTGTGTCTCTCGCAAAGTGGTCTCGATAAACTGAATGTAGCGCTCGCGCACCGCCTCGGCCGCATTGGCGAGAGGAAAGTTGCCCGACGAAATCATCGAACAAGTGAGATAGATCGGGGGTTCGATCATCTCCGGATCGCCGAGATCGTCGCCCGACATGTCGGAAAGATCGCCCTTCGGCAGGACCGAGGCGCCTACCCCCGCGCGCACAGCCGCGATGACGTCTGCGATGATGTCAGCTTCCATCACGATATCTGCCGAGAGCTTTGCCGCGACAAGCGCACGATCGAGCGCGGTCCGCGTGATGTTCGGGGAAGGCGGCAGAACCAGCGGCAACGATGCAACATCGTTGAGCTTCACCGGCTTGCCTTTCGAGGTCCCGTCAGAGCGGATCAGAAACAGCCGTTGCCTGTACAACGGCTGACGCGAGAACGTCGGCGCAAGGTCGTCCTCCAGCACCAGACCAAGATCGAGCTCATGCGCAATTACCCTCCGCTTGACCGTCGGGCTATCGGAAACCGCCATCCGGAGCGCGACATTCGGCAGGGATGCCTTGCATTGCTCGATGAAGGCGACGGGTGCTGTCTTCATGATGGTCGACGACATCCCGAGCCGGACGAGGCCTTCCGCGGCGCCGGTGCCGGACCGCAGGATGCCGGGAAGCTGCTCCAGGCGTTTCAGGATCGACGACGCCTCGCGATACAGCACCTCACCTGCAGCGGTCGGGCGAACGCCGCGCGCACTGCGCAGAAGCAGGCTCACGCCGAGCTGCTCTTCGAGTTGCGCAATCTGCTGGCTGAGCGCGGGCTGCGCGATGTGGATCGTGGATGCGGCGCGCGAAAAGCTGCCGGCCTCGACCACGCTGATGAAGTAATGCAAATGGCGATACTGCATCATGAGATCAGTTCCGCGCCAGGCCGCGTATTCCGGGCAATCTGGTCCTTCACGAAGCGGATCAGCACGTCCTTCACGGCTTCGCCTGCATGCGTCAGCGGGAAGTCGCTCGAGGACACGAGTGAGCACGTCAGCGAGATCGGCGGCTCGATGAGCAGCGGTTCGGCGAATGCGCCCGGATAGACGTTCTCGAACGTCCCGGCGTTGAAGATCGAGCTTCCGACCCCGGACCGCACCGCGGAAAGTTCGCTGAGCGCAGCATCGGTTTCGGCGACGACATTCGGCGTCAATCCTGCCGCCGCGAAGGCGCGATCGATGACGATACGCCGGTGCTTCGGAAGCGGCGGCAGCACGAGCGGCAGCTTCGCGACCTGTTCGAGCGAAACCACGCGCTCGCATCCCGCGAGAGGCTCGCGCCGGACCAGGTAAAGACGCTGCCGGAAGATGGGATACCGCGAGAAATTCGGCACGAAATCGTCTTCGAACACCAGGGCCATGTCGAGCGTTTGCGCCTCGATTCGGTCCTGAAGGACATCGCTGTCGGCGTCGGAGAATTTCAGCGTCACCTTCGGCAGGGCCTGCTTGCACGCCGCGACGGCGGAGCCCGCAATGCCCCCAGCGAGAGCCACCGTAATCCCGAAATTGACGATTCCTTCCACATCGCCGCTGGTCGACCGGACGAGGCCGGGAAGCTGCTCGAGCTGGTGGAGGATTTCGGATGCTTCACGAAACACGATCTCGCCGGCGGCAGTGGGGCGGACGCCGCGCGAGCTGCGCTCCAGCAACGTGAAGCCGAGCCGTTCTTCGAGTTCCCCGACCTGCTGGCTGAGTGCGGGTTGCGCGACATGGATCGCCGTAGCGGCGCGCGAAAAACTGCCCGCTTCGACAACCTTGACGAAGTAGCGCAGATGACGGAACTGCATGCCCAGGTCCCCCCGCCACTTTCTTGGGCGGGTTTCAGCTGTTTGCCTCAACTAGACGAAACGACCAGAGCGGTAATTTTCGCACAGCGCATGCGGCTTCGCACGCACAAAATTTCGTCCGGACGGGTCTCGAAGATCTCAAGGCGTCGCAGGACGATAGCTGGCTGCCTCGGGGGCCGGGTCGCGGCAGATCGCTGACGCCCAATCCGTCCCTTACCGGGTGATCGCGGCGGCCATGATCTTGGCCGTCTCGTCGTAGAAGCGCCAGAGATCCGGATCGATCGGATTCGGCGCACCGAAATAACCGTTTGGCGTCAATCGCCGGGCCGCCTCGCCTCCCAGCCGCCAGTCCACGAGGTCATCGACGGTGAGCTTGGTCGGCTCCAGGCCGCGCAGGGCCTCGAAGTCCACGGTTTCCGGATAGTGGCGGACGATCGCAGCCGTCTCGTATTCGTCGGCGTGAACGCCGAACACCCCCGTGACCTTGAAGTCGTCGAGTGCGGCCGTGTGATCCCAGCGTACCCAGATCGGCTCCTCGCCGGTCTGGCCGAGGCGTTTGATCATGTTCCACCGGGTTGGCGCATAGAGCCAGCGCGCACCGGCCTGGCCGCGCTGATGTGCCTTCTGCAGCACGTCCAGGATCATGTCGTTATGGGCACGGTCGCCATGATGGCTGACGACGAGAACCTCGGGAAATCCGTTCGCCACGAGGGAGTCGATGACGTCCGTGAGCAGTGCGGCGGCCGTCTCGGCCCGAATGCGAAAGCTTCCGACGAATTCGCCGAGCACGCCGTTGATGCCCCAATAATAAGGCGGCGCAATCACCGTCTCCGTGCCGCCTGCGGCCGCGTATTTCTGCGTCGCCCGGCAGAGCTGCAGCGCGATGAAGGCATCAGTCCCGATCGGCAGATGCGGCCCATGCGCTTCCATGACGCCGACCGGCAGCAGCACCGCGGCCTTGCGACGCGCCGCAGCCGCGACGGCCGTGGCCGTCATCTCAGCCATGGTGCCGGACATCAGGTTCTCGTTGGTCATAAGACACTCCACGGCGACACTTGGCGGAACGTTCGGGACGGCACCGGCCTAGACCGACAGCCAGCGATGAACCTGCTCGAAATCGGCGAGCAATTGCGCGGACCGTCCTTCAAGCACGATCTTGCCGCGATCCAGGACGATCGCGCGATCACTGAGGCGCAACACATCCTCCGCGCGCTGCTCGACCATGATCATGGCGAAGCCGCTGTCACGCCGCAACCGCATCAACGTGTCCTCCAGCTCCTCGACGATGACCGGCGCCAGCCCCTCGAACGGCTCGTCCAGCAGCAAGAGACGCGGGCTCGTCATCAGCGTGCGCCCGATTGCCAGCATCTGCTGTTCGCCGCCGGACAGCTTGTCGCCCATGTTGCGCCGGCGCTGCTTCAGCCTCGGAAACAACCCGTAGACACCGTCGAGGTCGAACCGGCCGGAGCGCCGATGCGCGACCAGCAGGTTTTCCTCCACCGTCAGCGACGGGAAGATCTCACGCTCCTGCGGTACCCAGCCGAGCCCGAGGGCAACCCGCTGGCTGGTGCTGAGCGTGCTGAAATCGCGGCCATCCCAGCGCAGCCTGCCGGCAAAGCGCGCCGCGTGCGCCATGATCGCAAGCATCAAGGTGCTCTTGCCGACGCCGTTCCTGCCGAGCACGGCGAGGCATTCGCCCTCCGACACCGACAGGTTCATCTCTTCGAGCACAACGGCCTCGCCATAGCCGGCCGTCAGCCCTTCGATCTCAAGCAGGGACATGGGCCCCCCTGCGTCCGAGATAGACCTCGCGCACCCGGGGATTGCCAGAAATCTCCGCCGGCGTGCCTTCCGTGATGATCCGGCCTTCGACCAGCACCGTGATCCGCTCGGCAAAGCGGAAGACGAGATTCATGTCGTGCTCGACAAACAGCAGCGTGAGATCGCGCGGCAATGCATGGATGCGCTCGAAGATCGCCTCGCTCTGCGCGGCGGGAACACCCGCGGCCGGCTCGTCGAGCACCAGGATCCGCGGCTTTGCCGCAAGTGCCACTGCGATTTCGAGCAGCCGCTGAAGACCATAGGGCAATTCATGAACCGGCCTGTCCGCATGCGCGATGAGGTTGACGAAGGCCAGATGCTCGCGGGCTTCCTCGATCGTCGCCTTGTCGTGGGCGGCGCGGCGCCAGAACACCCGGGTCGATTGCTTGCGCTCGAGCACGGCCAACGCGACGTTGTCGAGCACGCTCAGGCCGCGGAAGAGCTGGTTGATCTGATAGGTCCGCGACAGTCCCCGCCGCACCCGCGCGGCCTCCCGCAGCCCCGTGACGTCGTCCCCGCCGATCAGGACCATTCCGGACGAAGCCATGATGCCGCCGGTGAGCGCATGGACCAGCGTGGTCTTTCCGGCGCCATTGGGACCGATCAGCGCATGCCGCGAGCCGGCGGCCACGGTGAGCGAGACGTCGGAGACCGCCGCGAAATGGCCGAAGCGAATGCTGAGATCGCGGGTTTCGATCGCGGTCATGACGATCGCCCGAGACGACGGCGCAGGCCGGCGGCAAGTCCTGCAATGCCGTTGGGAATCACGAAGACCGACAGCATCAGCACGATACCGATTCCGAGGTGCCAGTACTTCGGACTGACCGTCGACAGGTAATCCTTCATGAAGCCAAAGGCCGCCGCCCCCATCACGACGCCGGGAATGCTGCCGGAGCCTCCGATGGTGGTCATCATCATGACCTCGGCGGAGCGATCGAAGCCGAGCATGTCCAGCGAGGCGAAATGGCTGGTCTGCGCCAGCACCGCCCCGGCAAGCCCGGCGATCGCTCCCGACATCGTATAGGCCAGCGCAAGGTGACGCCCCACCGACGCTCCGATGGCCGGCATGCGGCGGCTGTTCTCGCGAATGCCCTTCAGCGCCAGGCCGAACGGCGATTCCGTGACCCGTTTGAGGAAGACGAAGACGATGACCAGAACACACAGCGCGTAGAAGAAAGCCGTCTTGCCGAGAAAGTCGAATGCAAACACGCCGAGGACCGGACCTATCGTGAAATCGGGGAAGCCGTCGGCGCCGCCCGTGAGCCAGCGCGCGCTGTTGGCGGCCTCATACAGCAGGAAGCCCATCCCGAGCGTCACCAGCAACCGCGTAAAATCATTGCCGCGCACGACGATGGGCGTCACGCAGAATGCGGCCGCCGCGCTGACCAGCATCGCACCGGCAAGACCCGCGACCGGCTCCGTGATACCGGCGCGTCCGAGGATCGCAGCCGTATAGGCGCCGAGACCGAAGAATGCCGCATGCCCGAGCGAAACGATGCCGGCATGCCCCTGCAGCAGATCGTATGCCAGCGCGAATATCGCCAGCACGAAAAGGCTGCTGAGCAGCAGGAGATAATCCGGAAACAGGAGGTAGCTCGCAAGGGCGGCGAGCAGGAGCGGAACACCGGGACCGATATTCGAGATCCCCTTCACGATGCCCGCCCGGCGAGTCCCCTGGGCAGGAAGATCATGGTGAGGACCAGCAGGCCATACACCACGAACGATCCGACCGCAGGCAGATAGTATTTGAACAGGGCATCGACGACGCCGAGGAAAAGCGCGGCGACCACCGAGCCGCCGATCGAGCCTGGTCCGCCGATTGCCACCACCATCAGGAGGATGGTGAGGTACTTGAAGGGAAATGTCGGATCGAGGCCAAGGAACCCGACCGACAACGCTCCGCCAAGACCGGCCAGCCCGGCGCCGAGGCCGAATGTCAGCGCGAACAGCCGATCGACATTGATGCCGATGCCTTCTGCGGTCCGGCGATTATCGACGGAGGCACGGATTTTGGCGCCAAACAGGGTGCGATTGAACAGCAACATCAGGCATGCCGCCGTGACGAGCCCTGCGACGACCAGGAACAGCCGATAGCTGGCGAAATGAATGCCGAAGATATCGATCTGGCCGCCGAGCCAGTCCGGCAGCAGCACGGCCTGCTGCTGCGGGCCGAAGATGATGGTGGCGACCGCACTCGCGGCGAAGGCGAGACCGATGGAGAACAGCACCTGCTGGAGCGCCGGCATCGCATAGACATGGCGGATCACCGATCGCTCGATCAGCACGCCCACCAGCGCCGTGACCAGGAATGCCGCCGGCAAGATCAGCAGAAACGGCAGTTGCGCCGATTGCAGCAATGTCGTCGCAACGTAGCCGCCGCACATCGCAAAGGCGCCGTGGGCGAGATTGATGAAGCGCATCAACCCCAATGTCACCGACAGCCCGACCGAGAACAGCAGCAGAAGCATGCCATAGGCAACACCGTCGGCGACGACTGAGGCAATCCCGCTCATCGACTATTTCGCAGGGTCCTTGACCGCCTCGATCGTATCGAACGCGATGTTATGCCAGCCGCCATCTTTCAACTCGCCCTTGCGGATGTAGATGTTCTCGATGACATCGCGCGTGGCCGGATCGATCTCCAGGGGCCCGCGCGGGCTTTCGAGCTTCGTGCCCTTCAGGGCCGCCATCAGCACATCGCCGTCGAGATTGCCGTTGGTCTTCTCGACCGCCTTGTAGATCAGCGCCATCGCGTCGTAAGCCTGCACCGTGCGGACGCTCGGGACCGCGTTGGCGCCGAACATCTCCCGGTAGCCCTTCAGGAACTCCGCATTGGCCTTGTTGTCCAGCTCGACCTGATAGTGCAGCGACGAGATCACACCCTCGACCGCATCGCCCATCGCAGCCAGCATGTAGTCGTCGACGACGTCCCCCGTCACCAGCAGCTTGATGCCGGACTTGACGAGGCCGCGCTCCCTGGCCGCCTTCATGAAGGCGACCGAGACATCCCCACCGGGATTGAACGCGAACACCGCGTCGGGCTTGGCTTCCATGGCGCGCTGCAGGAAGGGCGAGTACTCCATCGCCGCCACCGGGGTTCGCGCGTCCCCGATCACCTTGCCGCCGCCGGCCTCGAAGCTCTTCTTGAACCAGGTTTCGGCGTCAATGCCCGGCGCGTAGTCGGAGACGATCGTATAGGCCGTCTTGATGTTGTTCTTGGCGGCCCAGGTGCCGAGCGTCGCGGCAAGCTGCGGCAGCGTAAAGGAGACGCGGACGAAGTAAGGCGACTTCTCGGTGATGATCGAGGTCGCCGCGTTGACGATGACCGCCGGCTTCTTGGCCTCCGTCAGCAGAGTCGCCGCAGACATCGCATTCGGCGTGAAGCTGTAGCCGAGGATCACGTCGGCCTTGTTGCGGACGATCAGCTCCTGGGTCAGCCGCCGCGCCAGATCGCCCGAGCCCGGCCCCTGATCGTCCCGCAAGACCGTTTCGACCGTCAATCCGGCAACCGTCGTCCCGTGCAGCTTCTGATAGAGCTTGACGCCGTTTTCATAATACTGCCCCTGATCCGCGAAGGCGCCGGACATCGGCAGCACCAGCCCGATGGTGAGCTTGCCGCTCGCCGCCTCCGCCACGCCCGAGAGCATCGAGGTGATCGTCGCGACGGCAGCGACACGCTTCAGCATGGCGGACATTGAGGTCGGTCGAAATGTCATTGCGTAACTCCGGGGAGACAGGAAAAGAGCGCGGGAAAATCAGCGAGCGTCCGGCACCTGACGCGTTGCAAGAAACTCGTCGAAGGTCTCTCCGCGCATCGACGCATAGACCTCCAGGTTGGTCTCACCCACGAGCCGCGCGAATTTCTCGAGGACGAAGAAGTTCGCGCCATACTGGATCAGCCCGAGCCAGTTGCGGTCACGCACGAGCGCGGTCTCCTGATCGGTCAGACCCGCGTTGCGGCACGCGGCCGCCTCGTCGCGCTCGAACTCCGCGCGGCTGACCGGCGTCCGCATGTTCCAGAAGAAACGGTTGAGGCGAATGCACTTCGTTCCGGTCTTGATGTCGAAGGCGTATGTGCCCGCGATATCCTCGACACCGACCAGCTGCGGGTTCTGCGAGACACTCTCGACCTTCTTCGGCGCCTGGTCGTTCTCCTCGAAGACCAGCACCGTCATCGCGGTCGTGGTCGCCAGATAGTAGTTCTGGTGCACCTTCTTGATGTCATCGCTGAGCGCACCACGCATCGCCAGCCACATGATGACCTCGACGCTTTCGGCGCCGCCGAGGCGGATGTAGTCGACATGCTTCATCTTGGCGAGCGTCATCGGATCCTTTTCGATCAGGTCGATGAACCGCATATCCCACTCGGTGTCGTTGTAGCCGGTCCGCTCGCCGTGGATCTGATGCGAGAGACCACCGGTGCCGACCACGGCGACCGTCAGGTCTTCGGGATAGGATTCGATCGCGCGGCGGAGCGCCTGACCGAGGCGATAACAACGCATCGCCGTCGGCAGCGGGTATTGAACGACATTGACTTCGATCGGGATGACCGCGCCCGGCCAGCCGTCCTTGTGCGGCCACAGCAGCGGCAGCGGCGAGAACACGCCGTGGTCGAGCGGACGGTCCTGGAACACGGAAATGTCGAACTCGTCATTGATGACGCTTTCGGCGATGTGCCGCGCCAGCCCGGGGTGCCCGGGCAGCGTCGGCAGCGGACGACGGCCGGCGCCTTCGTCGGCGACGTCATAGCTCGGCGCCACGCCGAGCGCGAAGGTCGGGTAAAGGTCGTAGAAGAACGCATTCAGATGATCGTTGTAGAAGAACACCAGAACGTCGGGCTTCTTCTCCTGGAGCCAGTTGAATGCCGGCTCGAAGCCCTTGAACAGCGGAGCCCAGGCGGGATTTTCCTGCTTGTTCTTGTCATAGGCGACGCCGATCGTCGGCACGTGGGAAGCGCCAATGCCTCCGATAATCGTCGCCATGTCTCTTCCCTTTCGCTGTCGTCCAGAAGTCGATTGAGCGGTGCCGCCCTAGGTCGCCACGACGAGATCGTCGATCACCTCGTCGGTCGTCAAGACATCGCCGAAGCTCTGAAACACCGTCGAGAACCCGATGTTGTGGTCCTCGATGAAGCGAGCCGCGTTGGCGTCGCTCACCATGACCACGCGGAAATCCAGCATCATGGCGTCGCGCGCCGAGGTCTCGCAGCACATGTTGGTCAGCATGCCGACGATCACGACGTTGGTGATTCCCGCTGCCGTCAGCTTCTCCGGCAGGTCCGAACGGGACGGGATGAAGGCGCTGAAGCGGGACTTCGTGGCCATGATGTCGGTCGGCTGGACGTCGAGGGTCGGATAGATCAGGTGCCCATCGGCCCCAGCGGTCAGATTGTCGCGGTGCCGGGCGGCGTTCTCCTTGGTGAAGAAATAATCGTGGTAGATCGGCCAAAGGCTCTTGCCGCTCTCTCCGGCCGTCATACTGATCCAAGCAACATGTCCACCCCGCGCCCGAAACGTCGCAGCAAGCTTGTTGATATTGGGCACGATGGCAACTGCGGGCGGAACATCAGAGACGTAGAATTTCTGCATATCGATGACCACCAGCGCGGTTTCGCGCGGCTCAAACCGCTCGAAGACGCGCAGGCGGCCACGCTTCTTCATGACGCGGTCGATGACGTAGGGCGGCATTTCGTAAGGCGACGGCGATGTCATCGGGTTATCAGCCTCGGGCTCGTAGTGCGTGGGCACGGTTGGTCGATGGCGTAAAATTAGCTTGCCCTCCCGTACTGCCTAGGAGCAAATCTTCCGAGATCCTATCTAAATTCGTTATGCCGCGGTATGGCGACCCTCGGAGAAACCGGTGCGGATTTGCTGAATATCAGAAACCTTCGTGCTTTCGTGGCGGTGGCTCACTCCGGAAGCGTGATCAAGTCGAGCCGCCTGGTTCGCCGCGCGCAATCGGCCGTCACGCGTTCGATCAAGGAGCTGGAGGCCGATGTCGGCGTCCAACTGTTCGAGCGCCGGTCGCAGGGCATGCTGCTCACCGAATTCGGGCGCGCGCTGCTCGCCCGTGTCGAACGCGCCTTCGCCGAGATGGAGACCGCGCGATCCGCCTTCCGCAACGCCCAGCTGCCGGCGAGCCTGATCGAGAAGGCTCCGATCTTCTCCCTGTTAATCAGCCGTCAGCGCCTGCTCGTCTTCGCCGAACTGGTCGAACAGCATCATATGGGCGCGGTGGCAGACAGCCTCGGGATTTCCCAGCCGGCCGCCAGCCAATCACTGCGCGAGATCGAGGCGAGTGTCGGCGTCAAGCTGTTCATGCGGGGAGCTGGCGGGATGCAGCCATCGCCATTGGGCGCCCTGCTCGGCATGCACATCCGGCGCGCGCTGGCCGAAATCCGGGCCGGCGAAGTCGAAATCCAGTCGCTCCGCGGCGCCATCGCAGGCAGGGTGATCGTCGGGTCGCTGTCGCTGGGCCGTACCCGGCTGCTTCCGAAGGCGATCATCCAGTTGACCCGCAACTATCCCAATCTGACGGTGGCCACCGTCGAAGGAACCTTCGAGCATCTGGCATCCAGGCTGCGCGCGGGCGACATCGATTTCATGCTCGGCGCCCTGCGTCCTCCGGAGCACACGATTGGCCTGGCGCGCGACGTGGTGACTGAGGATGTCCTGTCGGTCGTCGCAGGCAGTTCGCATCCGCTGGCCCGCAAGCGGAGGCTGACATTCGCGGATCTCGCATCGGCCGATTGGGTACTGCCACCCCACGGCGCTCCCACCCGCGAGCTGCTCGAAAATGCCTTGAGAAGCCACGGGCTCGGCGAGACCCGCGTGGTGGTCGAGACGGCGGATCTTGCCATCACCCGCGGCATTCTGGTCGGCAGCAACATGCTGACCGCCGTTTCGGCACACCTCTTCCACGAGGACATCGCCGCCAAAGCGCTGGTCGTGCTTCCCCTGACGCTGCCGGAAACCAGCCGGCCGATCGGGATGTTGCAACGCCAGGCGAGCAGCCCGTCATTGGCCGCACAGTTGCTGATGGCCAATATCAGGGCCATCGGGCAGCTCTGACGCCCGGTCAGGACAGGTTCAGCGGCGTGCCGACATATTGTTCTGCGATGGTGGTCTGCGCCGCGCGAGACCCGAGGATGTATTCCAGTTCGGTAAGCTGGAGATTGCGCTCGAAGGCGGAGTGCTCGGGAAACTTGTGCAGCAGACCGGTGAGCATGGTCGAGAACCTGACGGTCTTCCACACCCGGTCGAGACACTTCTCGGAATAGCCATTCAGCCGTTCCTTGTTGCCGGTCCGGTAGAACTCGATCAGGGCATTCGCCATGACGCGGACGTCGGCGACCGCCAGATTGAGGCCCTTGGCGCCCGCGGGCGGGGTGATGTGGACCGCATCACCCGCGAGAAACAGCCTGCCGTACTGCATCGGAGACGCGACGAACGAACGTAGCCGCGCGATGTCGCGCTGGAAGATCTCGCCCTCGACGATCTCGGTACGCCCCTCGTCGAACATGCGCGCGTGCAGTTCATCCCAGAAGCGGTCGTCCGACCAGGATGCGTGATCGTCGCTCGCCTCGACCTGCAGGTACAGGCGCGATATCGCGTTCGAACGCCGGCTGCAGAGCGCGAAGCCGCGATCGCTGTTCGAATAGGTCATGTCGCTGAGCGGCCTCGACCGCGACAGTACGCCGAGCCACGCGAAACCGTAGACGCGTTCGAAATTGGTGATGTGGCCGGGGGGCGGTGCTTGCCGGCTCACGCCATGAAAACCGTCGCAGCCTGCGATGTAGTCGCATTCCAGCACCTGGTCACGGCCGTCATGGTTGAGGTGGATTTTGGGCCGGTCGCTCTCGAGATCCGACAGACGCGACACCTTGGCTTCGAACAGCAGCGGCTGCGACGCGTCGAGTCGCGCCCCGATCAGGTCCTTGACCACCTCCTGCTGGCCGTAAATCATCACGCGCCGGCCGGTCAGGCCGGGGAGATCGAGATGGATGTTCTTGCCGCGAAACCGAATGTCGAGGCCTTCGTCGACCATGCCTTCGCGCCGCATCCGCGCGTCGAGTCCGAGCATTTCGAGCGTCTCGATCGTCCCGGGCTCAAGCACGCCGGCGCGCACGCGACCCTCGACATAGGAACGGCTCTGGCCCTCGAGCACGACACATTCGATTCCGGCACGATGCAGCAGGTGCGACAGGAAAAGTCCGGCGGGCCCGGCACCGATAATTCCGACTTGCGTGCGCATAATTTAACGTCTCATCCTCACCGTCGAGCCGGCAGCCAAGTCTCATGGCGCCAGCGCGCGTAGACTTGTACGGAGAAGACCGCGATACAAGGCGTAAAGAATGAATACGCCAATCTAACTAGCTTATTTGCAAACAGCCGCCCGGGCGGCCAATCCCGAAAATGGGATGACGTCCGTCTGCGAGAGAGCCTCGAAGCACCATCGCATGTGAGGCGCGAAGAAGCGGCTTGAGGAACGAACAGCCGGTTTGCCGGAACGACCATCGCGCATCGGACGCATCGATGCCCACGGCAGGGTGAGCCAAAAAGACAATCTATCAAGTAAATTCAATGCCTTAGACGAGCCAACAAGTTGGCTGAACACCTCTCATTCGATTAAAAAGTCTCGCCTCCGCAGCCGCCGGTCCTATTCGTTCGGCCGGCGCATCGCGAAGATGTTGTCCGCACCTACGACCGCATATTCCGAGTATCCCAGGCGCGCGATCGGCTTCAACTTCTTCATGTCGATCCGACCGTCGGTCATGATCTCATCGTCGATGTGAATGCCGACGACATTTCCGATCATCATCGCATTAGGCTCGCCCGACGGGGTGGTTGGCAGGTCGATGATCTGATGAAGTCTGCACTCGAGCCCGATGCCGGCCTTCGCGACGCGCGACGGCCTTACCAATCTCGACGGCAGTTTCTCCAGAGAGGCTAGATCGAACTCATCGACTTCACTGGCCACTGGCGCGCAGGAGAGGTTCATCGCCTCGCGCTGCGACCAGGTCGCGAGATTCACCACGAACTCAGGAACCTGCCGAACGTTCACGACCGTATCTTTTTGCCGTCCATCCGCGTGATTGGCATTGACACAAACCATCACCATCCGCGGAAACTCCGCGACCGCATTGAAGAAGCTGTAGGGCGCGAGATTCTCGACACCCGACGCCGAGATTGTGCTCACCCAACCGATCGGACGCGGCACGATACAAGCCTTGAACGGGTCTCGGGGCAGACCGTGATCGTTCTTCTGCGGGTCAAAAAACATTCGAAGGGCCTCTTTGGGAGCAAAGCGCTTGGGGATCCATCCAGACCTGGACGGCCGCCATGACGACGGAAACACGGCGGAGTATGGCTGAACGTCCAACTCAACAAAACCACGGCAGGAACACGAGAGCCGGTCTGCACGATCATTCGCAAGAACGTAAAGCCGGCGACGTCCTGGGCCCAAAGGCCCAAGACACCGTTGACGTGACACACCCGGAGCGTGTCGACAGACGCCGGGCGTCGTTCTGCGGTGTTGCAGCCCTGTCGCCCCGGACGGGATTGGCCTCAGGGTTGACCGCGACGCCGGTCCCCCTGCCCGTCATCGATGATACGATTGCCGCTCACCTTTGGCCGGGCCATCTGATGTCGCTTCTCTTGGATTGCGGCTCCCACGGTCGATCAGCGGAATCCATCCAGCGCGGCCTTGACCCGCGAAAACATCTCTTCGATCTCGCTCTCATTGATGATCAGCGGCGGAGAGAACGCAATGCGGTTGCCGATCAATCGCAGGATGACGCCATTTTCCCGGATCTTGGCGTCGATCTTGTTGGGTATCTGCTTGTCGGCCGGGAAGGCCGCACGGCTCTTCTTGTCCTGGACGATCTCGATCCCGCCGATCAGGCCGACGCCCTCGGCACTGCCGATCAGCGGATGGTCGCGCAGCCCGTGCAGGCCGGCCAGGAACGGCTTCTCCATCCGCTTCACGTGACCGACAATATCGAGCTCTTCGTAGATCTTGAGCGTCTCCAGCGCCACCGCTGACGTCACCGGATGACCCGCGTAGGTGTAACCGTGGGCAAAGCTGCCTTGCTTGTCGCTCTCCGAAAGCATCGCCTGGAATACCCGCTCGTTGATCAGCAAGGCCGAAATCGGTGCGAGACCCGCCGACAAGCCCTTCGCGCAGGAGATCATGTCGGGCTCTAGGCCGAAGGTCTGGGACCCCCAGACGTTTCCGGTCCGGCCGAAGCCGCAGATGACCTCGTCGGCCACGAACAGGATGTCGTACTTCTTCAGGACCGCCTGGATTTTCTTGAAGTAGCCGGCCGGCGGCAGCACGGCGCCTCCCGCCCCCATCACCGGCTCGGCCCAGAACGCGGCGATCGTCTCCGGTCCCTCCTTCTGGATCAGGTCCTCCAATGCGGCTGCCATGCGCGTCGAATACTGCTCTTCGGTCTCCCCGTCCTTGGCAAGGCGGTAGTAATGGGGGAACTCGGTATGGAGGAAGCCCTGGAACGGCAGATTGAAGTCCGCATGCATATCCGGCTTGCCGGTCAGGCTGACCGAAGCGCATGTCGATCCGTGATAGCTCGCCATTCGTGCGATGATCTTGCGCTTCTGCGGCTTTCCGACCGCGTTCCAGTAGTACCAGACGAGCTTGATCGCGGTGTCGTTCGCCTCCGAGCCGGAGCACTGGAACAGCACCTTCGACATCGGCACTGGCGCGATCTCCAGCAGCTTTTCCGCGAGTTCGATCGCCGGGCCGTGCGAGGCGTGCCGATAGATGTGGTAATAACCGATGTCCTTCATCTGATCGTAGGCGACCTTCGCGAGGCGCTCGTTTCCGAAGCCGAGCGATGCGCACCACAAGCCGGCCGCGCCCTCGAGGAACCTCTTGCCTGAATCGTCCTCGATGTAGATGCCGTCGCCGCGGGTGAAAATCCTGGGACCGATCTCGACATGCTTGCGCAGATTGGTCTGCGGATGGACGAGGCTTGCGACGTCTCTGACGTGAAGGCTGTTCGATAGTTGAGGCATGATATCTCCTTTTCTTCTTGCCGGCGCTGGTCCGCAATCCCGGTCCGGGTCCGTCAGGCCCCGAGGTAGGCGCGTCTGATTTCGACGTTGTCACGCAACTCAGTGGACGTTCCCTCGAACTTCACGCGGCCTATCTCCACGGCAATCCCGCGATCTGCGAGTCTGAGGGCCCAGTTGGCGTTCTGCTCGGCGAGCACGACTGCTAGTCGCTCTTTCGATTGGATCTCTCGGATCAATTCCCCGATCCGCTGCACCATCACCGGCGCGAGACCAAGCGACGGCTCATCGAGCAGGAGCAGTCTAGGCCGCGACATCAACGCACGACCGATCGCAAGCATCTGCTGTTCACCGCCGCTCAGGCTGCCCGCAGCCTGCTTCATGCGTTCGCGCAATCGCGGGAAATACGCCAGGATCTGCTCCAGACGCTCGCCGATGGCGGCCTTGTTCAGAATGTGCGCCCCGGCGAGCAGATTCTCGTGCACGCTGGTCGCCGCGAACACCCGCCGGCCTTCGGGCGAAAGCGCGAGGCCCCGCTTGGTCATGGAATAGGCCGGACGTCCGGCGATGTCCTCGCCGCCGAAGCGAATTGCCCCGGACGCGGTCTTGACCAGCCCCATGATGGCCTTGAGCGTGCTGCTCTTGCCCGCACCGTTCGAGCCGACCAGGGCGACGATCTCGTTCTCCTCGACCCTCATCGAAATGCCGTGCGTGGCCCGAACGTTGCCGTAGATGGCAACCAAGTCCTCGACTTCAAGCAGACTCATGTTCGGACCCCAGATACGCTTCGATCACCTGCGGGTTCTTCGTGACCTCGGCGGGCGTGCCGATGCAGAGTTCGGTGCCGTGATGAAGCACGACGACACGGTCACAAAGACGGGCGATGAACCTCATGTTGTGGTCGATGACCATCACCGTGACACCGCTGGCATTGATCCCCTTGACCACATCGGCGACCCGGTCGGCCTCTTCCGAGCTCAAGCCAGCTGCGGGCTCGTCGAGCAAGACCAGTTTCGGCTCGTTCGCCAGAGCGATCGCGAGGCCAAGCGCCTTCTGCCGCCCGTAAGGCAGGCTGCCGGCGGTGGCGTCCCGAAAATCCCTGAGGTTCAGTTGGGTCAGCAGATGCTCGACCCTGTCGGCCGATGCATTCCAGGCGGACTTGTGCGCGGACGATCCCAGGACTGTCGACCAAAACCCCCGATAGGAGCAAGCGAACGTACCCCGCATGACGTTTTGCCAGACCGTTCGCTCAGCGTAGATCGTCGTGGATTGAAAGGTTCGAACCAGCCCCATCGCGACCAGGCGATGGGTCGGCATGCCCGTGACATCCCGCCCCTTGAAACGTACCGATCCCTTGTCGGGTTTGATCGTCCCGGACAGCAGATTGACCGCGGTGGTCTTGCCGGCGCCATTCGGTCCGATCATGCCGAGCACCTCGCCTTCGTTCACGGTGAAGCGAAGGTCGGTCACGGCACGGAGCGCCTGGAAGCTCTTGCTGAGCCCGTCGACTTCAAGCATCGCGGTCATCATTTTTCCCGGCGGGTTTTCTTGGACAGGTTGCGCAGCAACTCGCCGAGGTCGAACAAGCCGCCGGGCAGGTATCGCATCAACAGGATCAGCGCGAGGCCGTAGAGCACCCACTGATAGTCGACCCAACTCCGCAGCAATTCCGGGAGGGCAACGATGAAGATCGCACCGAGGATCGGGCCCCACAGCGAATTCAGCCCACCGATGACGTTGATGACGACCAGCTTCAACGACTCCGCGAAGCCGTATGACAGCGGCGAGATGTAGTGGACGAAACTCGCCTGCAGCGAGCCCTGGATGCCGACAAGCGCACAGGCGATGACAAAGACGATGATCTTGACCTTGAACACCGGCACGCCGTTGCTCAGCGCCAGGCCCTCGCTCTCGCGGATCGCGTCGACGGCATCGCCGAACTGCGACACCAGCAGCCGGCCGCATATGACCGCGGTCAGGATCGCAAAGCCCAGCACGAGGTAGTAGAACCCCGTCGGAGAGCTGAATGCGGGCGGCGCGGCGATGCCCGATATTCCTTCGGAGCCGTTCGTGACATTTGTCCAGTCGACGAAGATCTGGCGCACGAACTCACCAAAGGTGAAGGTGAAGAGAACGAAGTACACGCCCTTCAGGCGCAACACGACCGGCCCGACGACAGCGCCGGTCAACGCCGACGCAGCCGCGCCCGCGACCAGCGCCGCCCACCAGGACATCTCGAGATTGGTCGTGAGCAGCGAACTCGTGTAGCCACCGACGCCCATGAAGGCTGCCTGGCCCAACGAGAATTGACCGACCCGGAAGATCAGATGGATGCTCATCGCCCCGATGGCATAGATCGCGACGAGGGTGGCGATGTAGAGCAGGAAGGACTCGCCGGTCACCAACGGCAACACCGCAGCAACCGCGACAAGAACGACGGCCGGCATGATCCGCACGGACTGGAATCTCAACACAGGCGCAGCGCCGTTGACAGCTTCGATCGTCATGCCACGCGCTCCGCGCGTCCGAGCAATCCCTGCGGCTTGAGCACGAGCACGACCATGATCACCCCGAATGATGCGAACTGAGCGACGGACGCGCCGTAGTAGGTCGTGAGCGCGCTGTCAGCCATGCCGAGCAGCAGGCCACCGACGGCTGCCCCTGGAATGCTTCCGAGACCGCCGAGGATCACCACGATGAAGGCCTTCACGACCGGCGAAGCCCCCATGAACGGCGACAGAGAATAGAGCTGCCCCAGCAATCCACCGGCGAGGCCGGCAAGCGCCGTAGCCGCGAAGAAGGCGGCCCGGTAATAGGCGCGGACATTGATCCCCTGAAGCTGCGCCGTATCGTTGTCCTGCGCGACGACCCGCATGGCCAGCCCGGCCTTGGTGAAGCGCATGAAGAGAAAGAAGCCACTGAGCGCGGCCGCCGCGATCCCGAGCACGATCAGGCGATCGGCCGGAATGCGGACCGGACCGAACACGAAGATCTCCGAATAGGTCGGGGGAACCGAGCGCTGGCTGACGCCGAAGAGGATCACCCCCAGGAACGTCATCATGGTGGACAGACCAAGTGTGGCGATCATGCCCTGGTATTCGCGCTGGTAGAACGGCCGCAGCACCAGCCGTTCCAGCAGCAGCGACAGCGCGCCGACCAGCAACGCCGACAACGGCAGTCCGATCAGGGGCGATATGTGGAAATACTGGACGCAATACAGCAGCAGAAAGCCGCCCAGCATCGCGAACTCGCCGTGGGCGAAATTCACGATCCGCATGATGCCGAATATCAGGGTGAACCCCAACGCCATCAGAATGTAGATGGCGCTGAGATTGAGCCCGTTCAGGATGATCTGGGTCAGGAGAGCCCACGAGAACATATCAGATCGTGCTCCACGCCGCTGTGGTTTCCGGGTGAGGTTAGTTGGCCGAAACCTTGGCCACGTTGACGGCCTTCCCGTCCTTGACCTGCTGAATGATGAAATTGATCATCAGCTGGTGATCGATCCCGTAGGTCTCCTTGCCGCCCCACTTGAGCTTCCCGAAGATCGTGTCGTAGTCCGTCATCTTCGCGAGCTCTTCCCTGACCTTGTCGACTTCGATCGAGCCACTGCGCTTGATCGCCTCCATCAATATCCGGGCGCCGTTGTACATGACCGGACACCAGGGGCTCATCGTGCCGCCATACTTCTTCATGTACTCGTCGTAGAACTTCTTGCCGAGCGGGTTCTCGACATCGAAGAAATTGAAGGAGATGAAGCCTTCGGCCAGCGGGCCCGCGATCGCCACGTTCTCCTCGATCGAAGGACCGCCGATCTGGACGATCTGGCCTTTGAAACCGAGCTGGCGGGCCTGCTTGAGAAGGAGCCCCGCGTCGGCCGGAGCATTGGAATCGAGATCCAGGATGTCGATTTCCTGCGCCATCATCCGCGTCAGCAACGGAGTGAAGTCCGCAATGCCGCGCTCGAACTTCTCGCTGAACGGGATCTCAAATCCGGCGGCCTTGTAAGCATCGGTCAGGATCGGAATGACCTGCTGACCCGTGGCGTCCGAAGGCCCGATCAGCGCGACCTTCTTGGCGGACGGGAACGTCTTCTTCAGCCAATCGATGATCGGCGGTCCGAATTCCTTCGTCGTGACCGAGATGCGATAATTGTAGTCGCTGTCGCTGGGCAATACCTTCGGGGAGAAGCCATCGTGCATGGTCAGCACCTTCGCGGGCTTCGTCACCGACAGCGCACCGAGCACGGCGGGCGTTCCGATCGGGCCCATGACGTATTTGACCTTGTCGGCATTGACCAGACGCGTCGCCGCCGTGGATCCGCCCTGGCCGGAATAGGTATCGTCGTAGATGATGAGTCGCGGCGTATAGGTCTTGCCGCCGACGACGATGCCGCCCGCGGCATTCACCTCGTCGATTGCCAACTGAACGCCGCGCTGGGTCGCAACGCCCCAGTCGGTGGCGCCGCCCGACAGGCTGCCGATAGCTCCGATCGGCAGGTCCTCCCCGGCAAAGGCCGTGCTTGCAAGCACCAGACATCCGATCGTCGCGAGAAAGCCACCCCTAAACATCGTCATGATATTCTCCTCACTTTCACAAAATCCGCAGACGTGGTCGCCGAGGTCGAAGACTTTGCTCGACGACCGTCAGGTCAGTTCGTCCTTGCTCGCGCCATAGAGCTCGACGGCCTTCTGCGCGCTGATGTACCCGTCGGCGACGTCCCGCTTGATTTGGGCGAGAGAGCGCTTTTTGGGATCGCCGTAGCCACCACCTCCGGCCAGGCGGAAGCTGACGATGTCGCCGCGCTGAAGCGTCCGGATTTCCTTGGAGCCCAAATGCTCGGTGACGCCGTCGCGTATCAGCAGGGTCTCCGCCGTAGCGCCGGGCTGGCCGCCGAAGAGGCCGTAAGGCGGCGTCTTGTGACGGTCACCCAGCAGCACCACCGTCGCATTCTCGCAGAGGACTTCGACGTCCTTTCGAGTACCGCATCCTCCGCGATAGAGTCCGGCGCCGCAGGTGTCCGGTATCGCCTGAAGGCGATGCACACGGACCGGATTGTTGGTCTCGTGGACCTCGACCGGCACGTTGGCGCAATTCATGACCGGCGCCAGCGCTTCCACGCCGTCCTTGTTCGAGCGTCCGCCGTAGCCTCCGAAAATGAGGTCGTACATGATCCAGCGCTTGCCGGTCTTGTCGTCGACACCGCCGATCTTCGGATTACCCCAATGGCTGAACGCGCCCATGGCCCGCTCGGGAACGGCCTTGGACATCGCGCCGTTGATGGTGTCGAAGATGCGAACCTGCACCGAAGCCCGGCCGCCGCTCGCGGCCGGGTAGCGCGCATTGAAGAAGCTGCCTTCGCGCGCGACGATCTTGATGACGCGCTCCACGCCCGCATTGTTCGGGACGTCGATCTTGGCGAAGATGCGCATGGCGAAGCTGCCATAGGCGCGCGTGTAGTTGATGTAGCAATTGATGCCGGCCGGCACCTGGTCACTGCTTCGCGAGAAATCTACCGTCGCCCCGTCGCTGTCGAGCGTGACGTCAACGCATACTCGCACGGGATCGGTGCCGGGGCCGTAGTCGTCGAGTTGGTCCTCGAAGCTGTAGGTGCCCTGCGGAAGCGCGGCGAGGAGCTCGCGCGTGCGCAATTCGGAGCGGTTGAGAATTTCGTCGACGAGCGTATCGAACTCGTCGAGCCCGTGGTCCGAGATCAACCTGCGCAACCGTTCGGCACCAACGTGGTTTGCGTTGCGTTGCGCGAACAAATCGCCGCGGACTTTTTCAGGCAGGCGCACGTTTCCGAGCACGATCCGAAGAATGTCGGGCTCGAACTCGCCGTCCCGGATGATCTTGACGGGCAGAACACGAATTCCTTCGGCAAAGGCGTCCTTCACGCCCTGAACCGCCTCGGAGCCGGGATGGGCGCCGCCGACATCGACATGATGGGCGGTGTTGACGACGTATCCAACCAGATTGCCGTCGAGGAAAACGGGCGTGACCAGGTAGAAATCGGGGAAATGCGCGCCGCCCAGGAACGAGTCGTTGGTACAGAGCGTGTCGCCCGGTTTGAGCGTCTCCGGCGGAATGTACTTGAGAACGTTTTCAACGGCGTAGGGCATCGCGCCGAGATGCCCCGGCGTGAAGTTGCCCTGCGCGATCAGCCGGCCGTGACGATCGAAAAGACCGGTCGAGAAGTCCTCGCCTTCGCGCACGGCTTCCGAGAACGCGGTTCGGCGCAGCGCGCCGCCCATCTCGTCCGCAATCGAAACCAGACTGTTCCAGACGACCGTGAGCGTGATCGGATCGACCCGGCCGACATTCTTTGCGATGCGTTTCACTTCGCACCTCCGATAGTGATCATGAGATTGCCGGACTGGGTGACCGAAACGACGTCACCGGGAAGGACGACGGTGGTCGATTCCTTTTCCTCGACCAGCGCCGGGCCTTCGAAACTGTGGTGCGGCCGTAGCGCGTAGCGGTTGATGACCTTGCACGACGTCAGGCCACCCGTTTCCGGGAAATAGGCCTTGCGCTCTCCGACGACCGGATCTGACGCGGCGGTCGTTCCGTCCAACTCGAGCGCCGGCCCCTTGCCGTCCCTCACGATGCTGGCGAGCACGTACCAGTCCGTCACCTCGACGGCGGCGTCCTTGTCGTTGTAGCCGTATTCCTTCTTGTAGGCGGCGTAGAACGCGTCGAGAACCGCGCGTTCGTAACCGGGACCGATGTCGCCCGAAGGAAGCTCGACCCTGATCTCATAGCCCTGGCCGACATGATGGATCGACGCGCTGCGTTCGATCCGGATCTCGCCGCCATGGCGCATCTTTTCGACCTGTGCACGAACCCGCTGCTCCAGCTCGCCGAAGATCTCCACGATATCGCCCTCGGACTTCCCGTCCAGTCTGACGACGCGCGTCAAACCCATATCCATCTTCTGCTCGGCAACCAGCAAGCCGAGCGCGGATCCGACGCCCGCCCCTCGCGGTACGATGACGCGTGGGACCTCCATCGCGCGCGCGAGACGGCACGCGTGGAGAGGACCTGCGCCTCCGAACGCCACGAGGGCGTAACGGCGCGGATCGCGACCGCGCTCGATCGAGACGATCCGCATCGCCCTTTCCATGTTGGCGTTGGCGACCGAGTGAATTCCCCAGGCGGCCTCCTGCAACGACAGTCCGAGGGGCTCGCCGATGTCCCGCTCGATCGCCTTCGAGGCCCCATCCGCTTCGAGGCGCATGGCTCCGCCGTTGAAGAAATCGGGGTTGAGATAGCCGAGCGTGAGATTGGCATCGGTGATGGTCGGATTGGTCCCGCCGCGGCCGTAGCAAATCGGGCCCGGCTCCGCGCCGGAGCTGTCAGGACCGACCGTGATCAGGCCCATCTTGGTGCGCGCGATGCTGCCTCCGCCCGCTCCGATCTCCAGCAGCTCGATCGCCGTGATGTTGAGCGGCAGTCCGCTGCCCTTCTTGTAGTTCACCGCATCGACCTCGAAGGTCGGCGTCACGGCAGGCACACCGCCGTCGATGGCACCGAGCTTGGCCGTCGTTCCGCCCATATCGAAGGTGAGGACGTGATCGAAACCCTCTTCGCGTCCGACTTCGGCGCACATCAGGACGCCGGCGGCCGGCCCGGACTCGACGATGCGAATGGGGAATGATCGGGCGAGCTCACTCGAGACGAGGCCGCCGTTCGACTGCATCACCGACAGATTGGCGGACACGCCGAGGCGACCGAGCGAACCCTCGAGCGACGTCAGGTAGTCGTCCACAAGCGGCGCAACATAGGCATTGGCGACCGTGGTGCTGGTCCGCTCGTATTCACGGAACTTCGGCGAGATCGTCGAAGACAGCGAGATCACCTTGCCCGGCAGGTGCTTACCGAGGATTTCACTCACGCGTCTTTCGTGGGCGGGATTTGCGTAGGCGTGCAGCAGCACCACGGCCACCGCATCGAAACTACAGCCCGCGAGCGTCTTGGCCAGCGCCACGACCTCCGCCTCGTCGAGCGGCGCGATCACCGATCCGTCCGGAGCGAGGCGCTCGCTGACCTCGAAGATGTTCGACCGCGGCGTCAGCGGCTGCGGCTTGTCGAGGTGCAGATTGTTGGTGTCGTAGCGCTTCTGGCGGCCGATGAGCAGAACGTCGCGAAATCCCTTCGTCGTGACCAGGGCGACCTTGCTTCCCTTACGCTCGAGAATTGCGTTGGTGGCAATCGTGGTCGCGTGCAGGACGTCTGCGATCGACTTGCCGTCGAAATCACCCATGGCCTTGCGCTGAGTGAGATCATCCGTAACCGCTTTCGCCGGAGCGCGCGGTGTCGTCGGAACTTTCCAGATCTTGACGACGCCCGTCTCGGTATCGCGCAAGGCGAAGTCGGTGAAAGTCCCCCCGATGTCGAAAGCCAACTGCATGTCTTTTTCAGCCTCCCGAAAAGGCCCACGACGGTTCTCGCTGGCCGTGGCTCACTCGATTATGGTATGCCATCATACAATTTATCGATTGGCAAGCCTCGGCGTGAGCCAAATTGTTTGCAGTGCGAGAGACAATCTGACTGTTTTGAATGCAAGCGCGGTCACTATCTGCGCAGAGCAAGGAAGGAATGATGCCAACACGATCCGGCAAGACCACCACTCGCAAGAGAGCGAATGGCGCAGAAAAGAAGAGCCCACCGTCTGTCCAAGCCAGCACTGGAGAACAGGACAGGCTGCGCAGCACATTGTCGGTTCAACGAACCACGCCGACGCTTCGTCTGCTCGCGCTGGAGAAATTGCGCACCGCGATCATCGACGGTGAATTCGCGCCGAACACGCGGTTGGTCGAGCGACAATTGTGCGATTTGCTCGGCGTCAGCCGCACCATCGTTCGCGAAATCCTTCGGCAGCTCGAGGCGGAGGGGTGGGTCGTGAATCCGCCCTACAAGGGCCCAACCGTCGCCGCACTGAGCCTCGAGCAAGCTAGGCAGATGTACGAAATGCGCGAGGCGCTGGAGGGCATGGCAGCACGCTTATGCGCGAGGCGCGCGACGGCCGAGCAGATCAATCAGCTGGAAAGGATCGTGGACGAAATGTCGCTGGCCCAGTCCAAGCGGGATCTGCATCGACATCTCGACACGATCAAACGCTTCTACGAGGTCATGCTGAAAGCCACCGGCAACGAGATCCTGGCCGAGTTCCTGTCCTCGCAGCATCACCGGCTTACCCGCTTGCGCTCGATGTCGCTGTTCCAGCCCAAGCGCGCGGCAGTGAGCGTCGTCGAGAAGCGCCGCATGGTGGCTGCGATCAAACGTCGCGACGAGAAGGCGGCGCAGATGACCAGCGAGTTGCACATTCGCAAGGCGGCGGAAGCGGCGCAGATCGCCTATCGCCCCGATGAGACGACACCAACCACCACCGGCAGCCGGTCCAGGGCAACGCGACGCACGCGTTACAAAGCCAGCGCATGACGGCTCGTAAACTCAACGGATTTCAACGCAGGAAGAACCGTTCGGGTGCCCCGCTTTGACAATCGCGGATTTTGGTATACCATAAGACAATCGTGTTGAGAGCGTCGGAGCAGCGTCGACATGTTCAGCTATCCCAAGATCAAACTGTTCATCAACGGTCAGTGGCGCGAGCGGGACGGCGACATTCCAATCATCAACCCCTGCAACGAGCAGCCGTTGGGCGTGCTTCCGCAGGCGACACGCCAGGATCTCGACGATGCGGTGACGGCGGCGGAGAAAGGGCTTCGCGCCTGGCGACAGAGTTCGCCTGCACATCGACAGCGGGTCATCGAAAGCGCGAGCCGAATTGCACGCGAGAACCGCGATTACATCGCTCACGCGATGACGCTCGAACAGGGCAAACCGATCCTGCAGTCACGTCTGGAGATCGACCGCGGCTGCGACATTCTCGAATGGGATGCGACCGAAGGCCGCCGGACCTATGGTCGCGTGATTCCGACCGAACCCGGCATGCGCTTTACGGTCACGCGAGAACCGATCGGCGTGGTTGCCGCGTTTTCGCCCTGGAATTTTCCGTTCAGTTCGCCGGCGCGCAAGATCGGAGGTGCCCTTGCGGCGGGTTGCTCGATCATTCTCAAGGCCTCGGAGGAGACGCCGGCCGGTGCGATGATGCTTGTGCAGGCGTTTGCGGATGCAGGCATTCCGGACGGTCTCATCAACCTGGTCTACGGCCGTCCCGCCGAGATTTCCGACTATCTCATTCCGCACCCGGCGGTACGATTGGTGACATTCACCGGCTCGGTTGCCGTCGGCAAGCGCCTGGCGGAAATTGCCGGCCGCCACATGAAGCCTGTCATTATGGAGCTCGGCGGGCACGCCCCCGTCATCGTCTGCGCCGACGCCGACATCAAGCGCGCCGCAGCGGTCTCCGTCACCGGAAAGTCGCGTAATGCCGGACAGGTTTGCGTCAGTCCGACCCGGTTCTTCGTCGAGGATTCCGTATACGACCGTTTCGCGGACGAATTCGCCACCGGAGCACGGCGAGTAAAGGTCGGCGACGGCCTTGATGAATCCAATGCGATGGGCGCGCTTGTCAATGCACGCCGTCTGGGAACGATCGACTCGATGGTGCAGGATGCCGTCGCGCACGGCGCCAATGTGCTTGCAGGTGGCAGCCGCCTCGGAAACCAGGGCTTCTTCTATCCCTTGACCGTGCTGGGCGATGTGCCCGAGACGGCACGCGCAATGCAGGAGGAGCCGTTCGGCCCCCTCGCCCTGCTCTCGCGCGTCCAGTCCGTCGACGAAGCATTGATCAAGGCCAACTCCCTTCCCTATGGCCTTGCCGCCTATGCGTTCACCGAGTCCGCCGCCACGGTCGAGAAGATCTCGCAGACGATCCAGTGCGGCAATCTCGCCATCAACCATCTCACCGCTTCGTTTGCCGAGACGCCGTTCGGCGGCGTCAAGGACAGCGGATATGGCCGCGAAGGCGGCATCGAAGGCCTCGATTGCTACATGAGCACGAAGCTGGTGAGCCACAAGATGTCCGCCTAAGCCACGATCGAAAGACAACGACCGGAAGATATTGCGAGTCAATCCGCGTGAGCGAAACCAGCACGATGCCGGAAGCGACATCACTCTTGCTTCGCCCGATCCAGTTGCGCGGTCTTCACGTGCGCAACCGGATCGTCATTTCGCCGATGTGCCAGTATCGGTCGATCGCCGGCGGGCCTACCGACTGGCATTTGGCGCATCTCGGAAAATTCGCCATGGCCGGCGCAGGCATCGTGTTCGGAGACGAGACGGCGGTCGAGGAGCGCGGCCGCAAGACCCATGATTGCGCCGGCATCTATCACGACAGCCACATCGCCCAATACCGCCGCATCACCGACTTCATCCGGGCGATGGGCTCCAGTCCCGCGATTCAACTCGGCCATTCCGGACGGAAGGCATCATCGCACGGCGCGATGATGAACTGGGCGCCACTGACGGCCGGCAATGCGCTGCCGGGCCGGGAGCCGTGGACCGGCGTCGCGCCAAGTCCCATTCCAGTCTCGCCCGGTGCCCATACGCCGCAGGAGATGACCCGTGACGACATCGCGTCTGTTGTAGGCGCCTGGTCCGAAGCCGCCAAACGTGCCGTGCAGGCTGGATACGACGTCTGCGAGATCCACGGCGCGCATGGTTATCTCATTCATCAATTTCTTTCTCCTGCGGCCAACAAGCGAGCCGATGCCTATGGAGGCGACCGCCGGGGACGAATGCGTTTCGCCCTGGAGGTGGCCGAAGCCGTAAGGGCCGCCTGGCCCAGCGATCGTCCGGTCTTCTTCCGTTGCTCCGCGGTCGACGGAAAGGGCGGAATCTGGGACCTGAACGACACGCTCGCTCTGGCCCGGGCGCTCAAGAGCATCGGCATCGATGCCATCGATTGCTCGTCCGGCGGTATCCAGAGCGACAGCGCCTTTCCATTGATTCCGCGGGTCCCCGGCTATCATGTTGCCTACGCCTCGCGCGTCCGCCGCGATGTCGACATCAAGACCGTCGCTGTCGGCCTGATCACGGACCCGCGTCACGCCGAAGCCATTCTTCAGCAGGGCCATGCCGATCTCATCGCCATCGCGCGCGAAGCCATTGCCAATCCCAATTGGCCGGCGCACGCGGCCGAACTGCTCGGCGAGGACAGCCGCAACCTGCTTCCGCCAGACTATGCCTACCGGCTTCGCGGCCGCGATCGTACGACCTCCGGCTACCCGCGCGGCGCCGAGGTGACGATCCCGCTCGCGGACGGCGAGAACGAGCCATATGCCTGGTTCGAGCAGCCCGGCCGAGACCCCAACGACATCTGCTCGCCTTTGCTCAACACGATCGGAATTCACTGACCGGTATCGCCGATGGCTCAACTTCTGTCGCTGCTCGACCTCGATGACACCCGCCGCTTCTATGCCAGCGGGTGGTGGCGTCAGGATACGATGTACATGCTGCTGCGGCAGTGGGCGGAACGGCAGCCCGATCACTACGCGATCCGTGACACCGAATCCCGCATCACCTATCGCGAGGCACTGGCATGGGTCGATGCGATCGCCGCCGACCTGCATGAGGCAGGCCTGCGGCCGGGTGATCGCGTCTCGATCTGGCTGCCGAGCCGGATCGAATCCGTCCTCATCCTGCTCGCCTGCTCGCGCATGGGCTATGTCTGCAACCCGTCGCTGCACCGGGACTATACCGGCCGCGAGATCCGCGCGCTGCTGGAGCGCGTCTCCACGTCCGCGTTCTTCGCCCAGCCAGGCTACGGCGCCGACGCCGATCGCTGCGATATCTTCGACCTCGTCGTCGACCTGCCGCAGCTGAAAAAGGTGTACAGGCTGCCGCCATTGTCGGCCGCACCGCTGGACGGGGCTCCAACCAGCCGCTGCGGAATTTCGCGAGCTGCAGCCCGACACGACCTGCCGTTCTCCTCGTCCCCCGACCGCGTCATGTACCTGGCGTTCACCTCGGGCACGACGGGATTGCCGAAGGGCGTCATGCACTCGGACAACACGCTTCTGTCGAACGGCAGGGCGATCGCGCGGGATTTCTCGTTCGACGTCGACACCGTCGTCTACACGATCAGCCCGATGAGCCACAATATGGGCACCGTTGCACTCGTCACCACGCTGTCCTGCGGCGGCGAGCTCGTCGTGCATTCGCCGCACGACGGCAAGCGGACGCTCGATCGCATCCTGGAAACCGGCGCGACCTATCTGATCGGCGTCCCCACGCACGCGATCGATCTACTGGCGGAGGTGCATCGGCGCGGACTGCCCCGGATCGGCAAGGCCTCCGCGTTCCAGCTCGCTGGCTCGCCGATCCCCGGAGAGACCGTTCGGGCGCTGCTGGCGCTCGGGATCACGCCGCAGAACTGTTTCGGCATGACCGAGAACTGCTCGTTTCAGTACACCCGGCCCGGCGATTCCTCCGAAATCATCATTGATACGTGCGGCCGGCCCTGCGATGGATTCGAGCTCAAGCTGTGGGACCCCGAGAACGCCGATCGCGAGATCGCGGTCGGCGAGACCGGCGAGTTGGGCGGTCGCGGCTGCTGCCTCATGCTCGGCTATTTCGACGATCAGGCCAATACCGAAAGATCATTCAATCGCGACGGCTGGTTCATGACCGGCGATCTCGGACAGATGGACGAGCACGGAAACGTCCGGATCGTCGGCCGCAAGAAGGATCTGATCATTCGCGGCGGCCACAACATCCATCCGGCGAAGATCGAAGACCTCGCGATGCGCCACGGCGCCGTGTTCAAGGCTGCGGCATTTCCCGTTGCGGACGCACGGCTCGGTGAAAAAGTCTGCCTCGCCGTGGTGAGCAAAGACCGCGCGGCGATAGATCCTACCGAGCTGCTGATCCACCTCGACAGAATGGGTCTCTCGAAATTCGACATGCCTGAATACTTCATCCAGCTGGACAGCCTGCCGCTCACGGCCAGCGGCAAGGTGCTCAAGCGGAAGCTCGCCGAGGACGCATCGCAGGGCCGGATCAAGCCGGAGCCGATCCGCTTCGATCCCGGATCGATGACCGCGAGCAGACTGACGTGATCCACGGATAGACCGACCAGCACGCGTACCGAAGAGGAATGTCATGAAAGCTGCAGTCATCGAGAAGCAAGGCGGCGTCGAGGGTCTGGTATATCGTGATTTTCCCGATCCCGAAGTTCGCCCGGGCGACGTGCTCGTCAACGTGAAAGCCTGCGGCCTGAACTATTTCGACATCTTCGTCCGCCGCGGCATGCCCGGTTTGCCGGTGAAGCTGCCGTTCATTTCCGGCGGGGATATCGCGGGAACGGTCGCCGCGGTCGGAGCCGAGGTCAGGGGCTTCAAGGTCGGCGATCCCATTCTGGTCGATCCGATGACCGACGAAGGCATGGTCGGCGAGGAAGTCCAGGGTGGAATGGCGGAGCTCGTCCGGGTCCAGCATCAGTTCGTCATTCCTCTCGACAAACGCCTCTCCTATGAACGTGCCGCGTGCATCCCCGCCAATTTCGGCACGGCGATCCGGATGCTGCACACCAATGGACAGATCCAGAAGGACGACTTGATTTTGGTGCTCGGCGCAAGCGGCGGCGTCGGAACGGCCACGGTGCAGGTGGCGAAGGCGCATGGCGCCCGGGTCATCGCCTGCGCCGGCAGCGACGACAAATGCGCCCGGCTGAAGGATCTCGGCGCCGACCACGTCGTCAATTATAGCGCGGAAGACTTTTCGCGGAAGGCTTGGGCCATCAGCGGCAAGAAGGGGGTCGACGTCTGCGTCAACTTCACCGGCGGCGATACCTGGGTTCCGTCGCTCCGCGCGCTCAAGCGCTACGGCAAGCTGCTGACCTGCGGCGCGACCGCAGGCTTCGATCCCAAGGAAGACATCCGCTACATCTGGCAGCGCGAATTGCGGGTGATCGGATCGAATGGCTACCTCAAGGAGGACGTAACGGCAGGCATGCTCGCGGTCGCCGAGGGCAAGTTTCAGCTCCCGGAAATCCGGACGTTCGGGTTGTCGAAGCTGGGCGAGGCGGAGAACCTGATGGAGGCCCGTGACTTCTTCGGCAAGATCGTCCTGATTCCCGATTGGTCCGGAGAACAAGCATGAGCACCCGGAGCGAGAATGCCGAACATCTTCCCCCGATCGAACGCCTGCAGTTCGAGTTGGCGCATCCGCCCTACCACGCGTTCCTGCGCCCGCAGGCTGTTTCCGTCGATGCCGACAACGGAGTGGTCGAGATCCGCCTGCCGTTTCGGCCGGAGTTTCAGCGCGTGCCCGACAAGCCGGAATATCATGGCGGCGTCATCGCCGGCCTCATGGATCTGACTGCTCACGCGACCGTCGCCGTCAAGATCGGCAAGATGGCTCCCAACATCGATCTGCGGATCGACTATCTCCGCGGAGCCGCGGCGACCGATCTCCATGCCAGGGGCATCCTGAGAAAGCGCGGCCGCACATTGGCGCTGGTCGATGTGGAGGTCCGCGACGACCAAGCCAGACTCATCGCCGTGGCGCGCGGGACCCTGAGCACCTCCTACGGACCGCCTTGAGCTGGCCCAGGGCTCGTTGAAACCGGCTCATCCGATGGTCGCGAAGATATTGCTCACCGCTCAAGAGGTGGAATTTGCAATCGCGTGCAAACATTTCTTCTCCGAAGTGGACCGGATTGGGAGCGAGAAGATCGAAATCGCCGAGATGGCGTTGATCGTTCCAAGTTCGGACCAACTTCGTGAGGCCTTCCTGGTCCATGGCGTAGCGCGCCTGATGAAGGTGTTTCAGCTCGCCATCGAAAATCAGGCGATCCCGCTGGCTCAGGTTCCCGGTGTCATTTCCGGCCTGGCGTCCTTCAACGAAAAGCTGATGACATCGCTCATGCCGATGCCCGGCCTCTCGAAGCACTGATGCTCGCAAAACACCTGCTTGCGCGGGTGCGACTGCAATGAGCCGCCAAGCTCCTCGAATTCGATAATCCTGCATCTTGCATTCGTGCGTCTCGTCCCGAGGGGCGCCCGATTCGGTCACCGGCATCTCCGGCGCGCCTCTCGGGCTTGGCGCCCGACGGCGCTGCCGCCGACAAGGACCTTCCCAAGCGGATACAAAGCGGATATGCCGCAGAGGCGGGGTCAATTGTCTGACGGCACACCAGAATGGGCAATATCCAAGATATGCAAATCGAGAGGCCTGCGGCCCTGCGCGATCAGGTCGTCGGCAATCTGCGCAACGCGATCATCAACGGGCAATTTGCGCCCGGCGCGCGCCTCGTGGAACGGCATATGTGTGAGCTGCTTGGGGTCAGCCGGACGCTGGTTCGAGAGGCCCTTCGCCAGCTCGAGGCCGAAGGCTGGGTTCGCATCCTTCCCAATCGCGGGCCCGTCGTCATCAGCATGACGCCCGAAGAGGTTCGTGAACTCTACGAGGTCCGCTCCGCGCTGGAGGGGGTTGCGGCTTATCGCGCCGCCGAGCGAGTGACGCGCGAGCAGCTCGATCGCTTGGCCGCTGCGGTCGATGCCATGGCGAAGGCCCAAAGTCGCGGCGACTGGATGCGCCATCGCCAGCAACTTCAGGTCTTCTACGGCATCCTGCGCGAAGCGTCGGGCAACGCGCTGCTGCGTTCCCAATTGGATGTGTTGAGCGCGCGCATGGCGTGGCTGCGAGGCCTTACCCTCGCGAGGCCGGAACGGGCGGCTGTCGCCGTCAAGGAAGAAGCGCGCCTGCTCGCGGCGCTCCGTGCGAAAAACGGCAAGCGGGCGCGCGAATTGTGCGAAGCCCATCTGCGAACAGCTGGAGAGGCCGTGGTGATAGCCCTCGAGGCACGTGCAGCCCAGGAAGCGAGCGAGCAGAAGAGCTAGGTCGGGAATTGCCGCCGATCGTCCGGCTCGCGAGGCAGCAGCCAGAGACCTCGACGACACGGTGATCCTTCTCTGTCCTGGTCAGCCTGCGACCGGCCGGAGAGCCCCTTGCCCCGGTTGCGAGCATGACAGAGACGGGAATGCAGTAGACCGGATGCCGGGCCATCTCATGACCCAACCCACGATGGCCGAGTCCCGGACTGAACTGATCGACTAGGCCGGGTCTTTCTTCTTCCGACGCCGACCGCTGGGTGCGCTCAGTCCTGCGGCCAGAAATGGCACGACATATTCGAGCGCGAGTTCAGGATCCGACGTGTCGAACCCCGCTCCAGCGACAGTTTGCATTCGCCCGGTATCGGCTTGCACGTAGAACATTGATCCGTAGACGCACATCAGTCGCCAATTGAATTCGTCAATATCGACGTGGGGACATACGGAGCGCAGCGCTTTCGGAAATATGAGCGTGCGCGGGTTATAGATCTCGTCCATGACCTTGCGGACTTCCGGGGTCGGATCGGTTGCAAGACGCCCGGCCAGCTTTCGGTATGCGGTGAGTTCGCGGCTGGATCGGAAGGCTGGCCCCAACACCGCATGGAGGATGCTCTCGATCGTCGGCTTGGGGACAGCCATTGCGATCTCGAGGAGACGCCTGCGTTCCTCGTTGATCGGACCTACGCGGCGTATGAGCACCTCCTTGAGGAGGTTTTCCTTGGTTCCGAAATAGTAGGGAATCGAACCGAGATTGACCTCCGCGCGCGCGGAAATTTCGCGCACGGAGATGCCGGAATACCCGACCTCCGCGAAGAGCGTCTCTGCGGCATCGAGCAGGCGCTCGCGGCTCGAATCCTTCTGATCCGGCGGAACTGGTCGCTCGCGAACGCCCGCCGTCTTTCGATCCGGATTGGCACTCTTGGCGGTCTTCGTGGGCATGAAATCCCTATTGTTGAACGGAGCAGTTGAGGAACAAGGTAATGCGGTTGGGCCGCCTTCGCCAGCGCCGGGTTGCCATGGTCAACGGCTTGGAATCCGGCGGCATTTTCAAGGCAATCGCGCGAACATGGCGGCAATGTCTCGATCGTCCCAATCGCGGACGATCAAAACGATTCTCGTCCGATGATCGTCGCTTGGCCAGTTCTCCATGCGAACCGGCGGATGAAACACCTGCTGTACCCCGTGGATGACCAGCGGCTCACCGGGACATTCGAGGATATCCACGATCCCCTTCACTCTGAGAAGCTCAGAACTCCTCGTCCTGATGAGGGCGTCGATCCAGCCCGAAAATTCGGCCCACCGAATCGGACGATCGCGAATCAGACAGCAGGAACGAATTCGATCGATATGACGATGCGAGAGCGCTTTGTGGTGCGAGGCGTGATTGCACCCGGCTCCCGCGCAATCATCGTGACCGTGCGGCGTATCGTAGGCGTCGGCACGCAGCCAGCGTTCAACATCGAGATCCCGCGATTCCGGATCATAGAGTCCCAGTCCAAGAAGCTCAGCTGCGGCAACATCGCCGTGAGCGGCATTGACCAGGATCGCGCCCGGGTTCAATGCCCCAAGCCGTGTGCGCAGACCCACCACGTCTTCGGGACTCGCGATATCCTGCTTCGATAGCAGCAGGCGATCGGCGATCGCCGCCTGCTTCACGGACTCGGGGAAGCGGTCGAGGGTGTCGAGGCCAACGGCGCAGTCCACAATCGTGACGACGCCATCCAGACGAAATCGACCGGCGATGCCGGGATCGGTAACCAATGTCTGGATGATCGGAGCCGGGTCGGCGAGCCCCGTGGTTTCGATCATGACACGTTCGAACGCATAGTCCTGCCGCATGCGCTTCAACAACAGGTCCTGCAGCGCGAGCGCGAGATCGCCACGTACCGTACAGCAGAGGCATCCGTTCTTCAGAAGAACCGGCTCGTCCGCCCGAGAAACAAGCAGATCGTCGAGCCCGACCTCGCCGAACTCGTTGATGATCACAGCTGTACCGGCCATCTCAGGCTGCCCGAGCAGTTTGCCGAGCAATGTCGTCTTGCCGCTTCCGAGAAAGCCGGTCAGCACGGTTACGGGAATGGGGCGATCGAGCCGGCTCATGAGGCCGAAACAGGCGGCGGAACTTCGTAGAACCCGAGCGTGTAGGCACATGTCCCGTAGAAGCCGAGGATGGCCGCAACCTCGACAATCCCGTTATGACCGAGCACGGATGCGACTTCGCCGAAGGTGGCGTCGTCCTGCCTTGCGTTCAGCATTGCCGTAGCGCAGCGGAAGACTGCGCGCTGTCGCGCGTCGGAAAAGCCGGGATCAGTACCAACCAGGATCGCTTCGATGACAGCCGGCGGAAGGCCCGCATTGGCGGCGATCTTCCGATGAGCAGCCTGAACAAACTTGGACTCGAGTTTGCGGGCAGCCGCAAGCACGGCAATCTCGACTTCGGCCGCCGACAACTGCCCGCCACGCAGGATGTGGTCGGACAGTGCCATCAGGCGCGCTGCGAGCGGCGCACTGCTGAGGAAGATGCGGAACGGCGCCGGCACAGTGCCGCGACGGTTGACGAACGCCTCAGAAACCGCGGCCTGTTCGGGCGACAACTTCTTGACCGGAATCTCCTCGAAGCGGCCAAGCGAGGTCACCTTGACGATGGGAGTTGGCGTCACCGAAGCCCCCTCAAAACTGCGCGAACAGTTCAGGATGGCGCTTCGGCAACTCCTGCCCGACGCGCCAGACCGTGGCGATGAAGTGCGGGTTGTTGCGGCGCCAGAATATCTCGGTGTCGCCGGCCAGCTCGCAGAAGCCCATCTTGATCGTGAAATAAAGTCCGCCGGGTGACGTCCAGGTTCGGTATGGCCCGAGGTGGCGCAGCAGGTCGTCGGTTGCCTCGTCGACCCCCATGCCGGCATCGTAATAGGTCTTGATCCTGTCCTGCAGGAAGCGGAGATATTCCAGAAAGGTCTTCATCTGCGCCAACGTGGCGCATGGCCCGTGCCCGGTGATGTAAACCTCGCATCCCCAGGAGATCATGGTCTCCGTCGCCTCGACCATGTGACGCAGGAAGGGATATTGCAAGCTGAGGTGACGATTGCCCATCATGAGATCGCCGGTGTGGCAGACACCTTCGTCCGGGATCCAGACCATGCTGTCGCTCTTGGTGTGGCACGGCTTGGCCTCCACCACCACGATCCGCAGATCGCCGGTCTTGAACTCGGTCTTGCCTTCGAAGGTCTGATCGACCGCTCGGTATTTGACGTCGCTGAAGTCGAAGCGGGTCGCCGTCCATTTCTTGTGCTGCAACGCGGCGTCGCCGGTCAGCGTCGCCTGCGCAGCGACCCAGGCGGTCGGCGGCTGCGTCGCCATGTAGTCCGCGCAGATCTGACTGGCGATGACCGTACTGTCTTTCAATTCGTCGACGCTGACGCCGAATACGTGGTCACAGTGCCAGTGCGTGAGGACGACCTTGTCGATCGTCCTAGCCTGCGGAACGGTCTCCTCGATGACCTTGTGCATGCGATGCTGATGTGTCGGATCGCATAAAGTATCGATCAGGAGACTTTTGCCCTTGTTGACGACGAGGCCGGCGTTGTTGAGCCCCCAGGATCCATCGGGCTGCATATAGGCCCATACACTGTCACTCACCCTGTGAAGGCCCGTGGTGAACGGCGGAATCTTCGCAGCCATTGATGGCGTCTCCTCTTGTTCGTCAGTCGAAGCGCCCGCCGAATTGACAACCGCTCCCAAATATTCATACATACGTATGAACCATAAATCAAGGCAGGCCTCGGGAGGGCCGCGTGAGGAAAGTCATCATCCGCAAACCCGGCGGGCTCGAAGCGATGGAGATGGTCTGCGAACCAGATCCCGCTCCGGCGGCGAACGAAGTCTTGATCCGGACCGACACGATGGCGGTCGGTTGGCCCGACATCCTGATCAGGACCGGTCAATACAAATGGATGCCGCCGCTTCCGGTGACGCTCGGCAACGAACTCACCGGGACGATCGAGGCCATTGGTTCCGAAGTGAGCAACCTGTCGCGCGGGCAGCGGGTTTATCTGGGTTCGCGCGAACTCGGCTTTCAGTCCGGATGCTATACCGACCTCAAGGTCGCGCCTGCGCGCGCCGTGTTGCCGCTTCCCGACGAGGTTGACCTCGAACAAGCGGCTGGTCTCGGCTACTTCTCTCTCGCCTGGGCCCTGCTGCACGACGCCGCGCGGGGCGGCGAAACGAGCGCGCTCATCATCGGCGCAGCCGGCGGCGCCGGCAGTTGCCTCGTCCAAATCGCCAAACAAGCCGGCATGACTGTCATCGGCGCCGTCAGCTCCGACGAGAAAGCACAATTTGCGCGATCGCTCGGGGCAGACCACTGCATCGACTATCGCAGCGAAGACGTCGCCCGACGCGTGCTCGACATCACCAATGGGCGCGGTGTCGATCTGATCCTCGATCCCGTCGTCGGCCCGCATTTCGATCGAAGCTTCGGAATGCTGGCACGTTGGGGAACGGTCGTTGTCTATAACGCAACAGGCGGGCCACCGGGCGAAGGGCTGTTCGCATCCTGGCGCGCAACGGCGGCGAAGTGCCACGGCCTCCGCTACTTTTCGATGCACGTCTACGAGGATGATGCGGCGGGCCGACGCCGGATCATCCGCGCTCCACTCGAATTGATGGCCGCGGGAAAGATCCGCACCCCGGTCGCCAGGCGCATCGCGCTTTCCGAGGTCGCGCGCGCCCATGCACTGATCGAGAGTGGCAAGGCTCTCGGCAAGATTCTCCTCAAACCCTAAAATGAAAGTGCCGCAAGTGATGCCTGCAGCGACCCGGTCCGGAAACGTCGTCCACAATACCGAAGACCGCAAATTCGACCGACACGACGTCTCCTTCTCATCGTGCGGCGCGACGCTGCGCGGAAACTTGTTCCTGCCGCAAGGCGCGACCGCAAGGCTACCGGCGATCGCCATGGCGCCGGGGATGTCCGGCGTCAAGGAAGGCTCGATCCTGAAATACGCCGAATATTTCGCGCGTGGTGGTTTCGCCGTCCTTGCCTACGACAACATCAATTTCGGCGCTTCCGATGGAGAGCCCAGGCAGGAAGCGGATCCCCAGCTGCAGCGCCGCGGTTATCGGGATGCCATCACCTATCTGTCGCTGCGTCCGGAAGTCGATGCCGATCGGATCGGCATTTGGGGCACTAGCTATTCCGGAGGACACGTATTGGAAGTCGCCGCGCACGACCGGCGGGTGAAATGCGTCGTCTCGCAGATCGCCGGCGCCAGCGCGATGAAGACGTTCGTCGGCCGGTGGCGACCCGAACAGCGGCTCGCGCTCCTGGCGTTGCAGGACCGGGACCGCGTGGCTCGCTTTCGCGGAGAGCCGCCGGCCATGATCAAAGCGGTATCGGACGTCCCGGGCGAAGCATGCGTGATGCCGGGGCCGGTGGCGTTCAGCTACTTCATGGAACAGACCAAGGCGGCCCCGAGCTGGCGCAACGAGGTGACCTTGCGCTCCGTTGATCTGGCGCGAAGCTGCGAGAACGGCGCCTTCCTCCCGCACATCTCGCCGACGCCGCTCCTCATGATCGTCGCGTTGAACGACGAACTGGCCCCTTCCGAACTCTCGATCGCAGCCTTTCACACGGCGAACGAGCCCAAGAAGCTCGTCCTGATTCCGGGGCATCATTTCACGCCGTATGTCGACGAGTTCGCGCTGACCGGCAACGAGGCGCGGGACTGGTTCACGCGGCATCTCGTGGTCGGTGGATCGGTCGCGATCAACTAGCCTGCTCGCAATATGACAACGACACAAAAAAGACGGGGGATTTGAGATGACGCACGTTCGCTGGAGGATCGCAGTCCTCTGTCTTTGCGGCAACACGCTCAGCTGGCTCGATCGCTCTGCTCTTGGCGTTGCCCTTCCCTACATGAAGACCGAGCTTGGCCTCGACCCCGTTCAAGCCGGCTACGCCTTCGGAGCGTTCGTGTTCCTGTATCTGCCGGCCATTCTGCTGTCGGGGGCATTGGCAGACCGCTTCGGCGCGTTGCGGCTCGGCGCTCTCGCCATTGGCTTGTGGTCCGTGACGATCGCTCTGATGGGAGCCGTGCAAGGCGCCGTCGCGATCATCTTGCTCCGCATGTTGCTCGGCCTGTTCGAATCGGGGGGAACGCCAAGCTGGATCAAGGCAACGATGACCTGGTTTCCTCGCAGTGAACGCGCCCGTGGTGTCGCGATGTTCGACAGTGGCGCCCGCTTCGGTGCAACGCTCGCGTTGCCGGTGATGGCGGCTCTGATCGGAGTCGTCGGATGGCGATTGGCGTTCGTCGGTATCGCGCTTCTGGGCTTGCTGTGGCTGCCCTTCTGGCTGCGAACCTATCGCGACGATCCGGCTTCACATCCAGCAGCCAGCCGCGAAGAGGTCGACTTCATCAGGAGTGGGCAGTCGCGGGAGGCCAGCGACGAAGCGCAGGTTGGATGGTGGGAACTGCTGGGCTCTCCGACCACCTGGGCGCTGGTGGTCCTGACATTCTTCGCGGCGTGCCAGGCATGGTTCAATCTCGCATGGGTGCCGACCTACCTCGTCGAAGTCAGGCACTTCACATTGCTGCGGGTGGGCTCTCTCGGCGCAATACCCGGCATCGCCGGGATTGCGGCCGGATTTATGAGCGGCATCCTTGCGGACCTGCTGCTCAAGCGGGGCTTCTCGACCACCTTCGTTCGCAAGGGTTGCATCGTGTCAGGACTTGCCCTGTCGTCTTGCATCGCGCTGACCCCGCTGGCAACGGATCTTGCGATGGCGATGACGCTGCTGGCGATAGCGAACTTCGGCCTCTCGTTCGGCTCGGTCGCGCTCTATACCCTGCCGCTTGACCTTGCCCCGGTCCCGGGACGCGCATCCTCGCTTGGTGGCATTCAGATCGTCGGCACGCTGTCCGGCGGGCTGTCCTTTCCCCTGTTGGTGGGATATTTGCTGCACTGGAGCGAGGGATCATTCGTGTTGCCGCTGGCATTGGCCGGCGCGACCTCGCTTCTTGCCGCTTGCGTATGCCTCTTCATCTTGGGGCCGATTTCGCCCATTCGACTGAAGAGGCATGAAAGTGCACCCCTGCTCCATCGCGCACCCGCGGCTTGACGCGTCAGCACGAGCAAGCGGGCTTCCGTGGCGTGCCATTTGGGTAACGAAAACGAAGTCGCCTTACGAGGGCCGTCTGAAAAAGATGTGGGACTGCATGTCGTCACACGCGCTTCGGATCACCCATGGGCTCGATTGGCACCCTGCGTTTCAGATCCAGCCGTTGTTCCAGAGCATCCGCCATGGTCAGAAGCCTGCCTTCCGATCGCGGTGCGGCCACGATCTGGATGCCTACCGGCGCTCCGGTCCTGGTGAAGCCGCACGGCAACGAGATGGACGGACAACTTGCGACCGTGATCGCGAACGTCAAAGCCATCCAGCCTACGTACGAATGAAACGGCCTTCCCATCAATTCGCCGGGATATCGGAGGTCCACGTCGAACGGCTGAAGCGGCGACGTCGGACAGACCAGAAAGTCGTACCTGGTGAAGAACTGCACCATGCGGGCGTACAGCGCGTCACGCGCCTCCTCCGCCGCGCTGAGATCGGCCATTTCCAAGGACAGACCCATCTGCGCGTTTGCCACGACATCCGGATTGATTTCGGCGCTGTGCTTCTCCAGCAGATGGCCGACCCGCCCGACGAACAGCGCGCTCCGCAAGACCTGGAATATCTGCTCCGCGTCCGATAGGTCGGGCCTGGCCTCCTCCACGATCATTCCGAGGTCGGATAACCCTGCGAGCGCGCTCCGGCAGATGCCGGCCACCTCTGCGTCAACCGGCACGATGCCGAGGTCCTCGCTGAAGGCGATTCTGCCGTTGATCGGACGTCCAAGGCAGCGCACGAACGGGATGTCCGGCTTGGGCAGCGAGATTGGGTCGGACGGCGAATAATCCGATTGAGCGTCGAGCATCAGCGCGACATCCGCCACGCAGCGCGCCATCGGCCCCTCGACGGAGAGCTGGGAGAACATTTGCTTCCGCGGCCCGCGCGCAACTCGTCCCGGGCTCGGCCTGAGTCCAACGACCGAACAGAACGATGCAGGCACTCGAATGCTTCCCGCCAGATCATTCCCTGTCGCCAGCCAGACCTCTCCGGCCGCAAGCGCTGCCGCCGAACCGCCGGAGGATCCACCAGCCGTGAGCCGTCGATTCCAGGGATTCAGAGTTGCACCGAAGACATCGTTGAACGTGTTCCCGCCCGCAGCAAACTCCGGGAGATTGGACTTGGCGATGACGATCGCGCCGTTCCGCTCCAGCGTCTCGACAACGATGTCAGATCTGGCTGAAACGCGGTTCTTGTAGATCATCGAGCCGTGCGTCGTCCGAACGCCTTCGACATCGACATTGTCCTTGACGGCGATCGGAATGCCCCAGAGATAGTGAGGCGACTTATCTTCTCCGCCACGAGAATCCGCAATCGCGCGCGCCCTTTCGCGCGCCCGATCGCTACAGACGATCGGCAGCGCGTTGATCAAGGGTTCGACCTCCGCAATACGCCTTAGCGCGATATCGACCAGCTCGACGGGCGACACCTCGCCCGCACGGAGCAGGCCGACGACTTCAGTAGCCGAGAGGCGCGAGAGAGGATCCAGCATGACGACAGCTCAAATTGAGCATCACCCCGAGCTATACGGCGAGATATTTCTTGACGACTTCGTCGAGTTCCGCGGACTTGCGAGGTCCGCTCTCGCTGACGATGCGACCGTCGTCAATCACGTACAATCTCTCGGACACGGCACAGCAGACTTCGAGATTCTGCTCCACGAGAAGTATCGACACACCCATTTCACGGATCGTTCGCATGATCTCGACGATCTCCTCGACAATCGTCGGCGCCAGCCCTTCGGAGGGCTCGTCGAGCATCAGCAATCGCGGCCCGTTCAGAAGCGCACGTGCGATAGCCAACATCTGCTGCTCGCCTCCAGACAGCGTTCCTCCGCGAGAGTGCCGCCTCTCATGCAATCTGCGGAAATATCTGTAGGCGTCGGCGAGCGTCCACTTGGACTTGCGGCTGCGCGACACCAGGAGGTTCTCCTCGACCGTCAAGGCAGAGAAGATCATCCGGTCTTCCGGAACCAGACACAGACCGAGCCTCGCTCTTTCAAACGTGCTGAGCTGGCGAATATCCCGGCCGAGGAAGTGAACGCCACCATCGCGCACGTCTGAAAGCCCCATGATCGAGCGGAGCGTGGTCGTCTTGCCCGCGCCGTTGCGACCCAGCAGGCTTACAATCTCGCCCTCGCCAACCGACAGGGAAAGGTCGCTCAGGATCTCTCCTTTGCCATATCCGGCCTTGAGATGACTGAGCTCAAGCACGGTCAAGTCCCTTGCCGAGGTAGGCCTCCCGGACGCGACCATCGGAGCTGATCTCGGCGGGAGATCCGCCCGCCAAAACCCGTCCCTGATGCATCACCGTAATCCGGTCGCTCAGGTTCATGACCAAGTTCATGTTGTGCTCCACCAGCACGACCGTATACCCGTCCCGCTTGAGCGACCGAATAAGAGAGGCCATCGCCGGCAAGTCATCGACGCCCATCCCGGATGTCGGCTCGTCGAGAAGCAGCAGACGCGGCTTCGAAGCAAGTGCGAGGCCGATCTCGAGCCTGCGCTGCTGGCCATGCGAAAGATGATCCACGACGGCGTGCAGTTGATCGCCCAGGCCGATACTGACACACAGGGATGTGGCCACCGAAACCTCTTCCGAGCGGTCGGCATCGGATCGCAGGACTGACCGCGCAATTCGATAGTCGCGGGCTTGGACGGCCAGCCGCATGTTCTCCAGAACGGAAAACGTCCAGAACAGGCTGTTGATCTGAAACGATCGCGCCATCCCGATGCGGGAGCGCAGGTGCTCCGGCTGCGCGGTGACGTCGGTCTCGTCGATCGCAATACGACCGGCGGTCAGGCGCTGGCGACCGGACAGAACGTTGAACAGGGTCGTCTTTCCGGCGCCATTTGGGCCGATAATTGAGTGAACGTGCCCCGTCTCAATATCCAGATCGACGTCACGCACCGCCTGAAACTTTCCGAAGGTGACGCCGATGTTCCTGCCTCTGAGAATTGTCGTCATGAGATGCGCAGCTCCGAGGTGTCGGACTGCCCACCCTTGGTCGAACGCAGCAGGGACGCCAGCGAGGTGATCCCGCCCCAGAGCCCCCCGCGCATGAACAGCACGATCACGATCAGCAACACGCCATAGATCAGCATCCAGCGGCTGAGATGCTCGGCGAGAACTCCGCTCAGGACGACGTAGAAGGTGGCGCCGAGGATCGCTCCGAAGAGAGACGTCCATCCGCCAATGATGGACGTCACGGCGATCTGCAGGCTCAACGTGAAATCAATGCTGCTCAGTGGCGACGAGTTCAGGAAGAACGCATTGAGTCCCCCGGCAATCGCCGTAACGCCGCCGCTGATCGCAAATGCGAGCGTCTTGAGCATGTGGGTGTCGTACCCCACCGCGGAGGCGCGGCTTTCATTGACGCGGATGGAAGCCAGAGCAAAGCCGAACGGAGAGAGCTCTATGCGTCGCAGCATGTAGAACAGCAGGCTCAGGACGATCGCACACATGCAATAGAATGGAAGGGGCGCCTCCATCGAAGCCGCCATCGGCGACCATCCGACCGAACCGCGCGGGATATCGAGCAAGCCTCTCTCGCCGCCCGTGAGCGGCTCCAACGCGAAGGCAAGATGGTAGCAGAGCTGGCCGAACGCCAACGTCAGCATGATGAAGTACAGCCCATGGCGCCGCAGTGCGAGCCAGCCGATCGCCGCGGCAACCGCTGTACCCAGGACCGCGGACAGTGCCAGGCTCGGCACGATCCCGAGCCCCCAAAATTTGGCTGCATAGCCGGAAACGTAGGAGCCCAGTCCGAAGAACGCCGCCTGGCCAAACGAAAGATGCCCGAGCCTTCCAAGCAGGAAGACCGATGCAAGGGTCGCAATCGCCAGGATGACGACCTCAGTGGCGATGAAATAGGACGGGAGCACCGCGGGCAGAATTGCCAAATAGAGGCAGACGATCGCCGGCAGGTGGTTTTGCATGCTGCGCACGATCGCCATTTTCAGCTCCGACCAAGCAGGCCGTGGGGCCGCAGGAGCAGGACCACCGCCATGCTCACATAGATCATCGCTTCCGAGACGGCAGGATAGTAGGCGCTCGTGATGCTCTGGGTGAGTCCGACCAGCAACGCGCCAAGCAGCGCTCCGGTGAAGTTTCCCATCCCACCCAGGACGACGATCACGAAACTGATCCCGAGTGCTTCCAGGGCGACCGATGTGCTTGCGCCCCGCAAGGGAGCAAAAAGGACGCCCGCAAGGCCAGCCAAGGCAGCCCCAAGAGCGAAGGTGGCGCTGTAGAGAAGGCCGATGTTGACGCCGAGCAGTTCGACCATGGTCTTCGACTGGCTGCCGGCGCGAATAATCGCGCCGTAAGTCGTACGCTCCAGCGCCAACCATAGCGTCAGAGCTGTGACCGAAGAGAATGCGAGAAGGAACAGACGATAGCGCGGATAGCTGAAATCGGACCACAGCACGGCCGCGCCACTCAGCGCAGGAGGCACGCCAACCGGGAGGGCGTATTCACCCCAGCACGCGATGACCAATTCGACGATGATGATCGAAAGGCCGAGGGTCGCCAGGATCTGGTCGAGGTGAGAGGCACCATACAGCCGCGAAAGGAGAACCCTTTCGACGATGAATGCCATGCCGCCAACCAGAAGTGGCGCGAGGAGAAGCGCATACCAGAAACTATGAGCGATCTGGACGATCTGATAGCTGAAGTAGCAGCCGAGCAGAACGAATGCACCATGGGTGAAGTTGACGATGCCCATGATACCCACGATCAGGGTCATCCCGACCGCAATCAGGAAGTAGACGAGACCCAGGCCGATCCCGTTGAATATCTGGGATGGGAGAAGCTGCATGAACGTCTCGCCTAGATCATCTTGCACTGACTTGCGGACGGATCGACGAATTCCGAAGTCGCTGCCAGGATGTCGCAGAAATCATCGGCGTTCGTCATGGCCGCCTTTGCCTTGCCGCGCAGGAGGTAATACGGACGCAGCACTTGATGATCGCCGGGGCGGATCGTCTCGCGTCCCGTGAGGCCCTCATAGGATAATCCCTCGAGAGCGGCGATGACGTCCTGGGCTCGAGGGGAACCGGCTTTCCTTGCGCCCTCGAGGATGATCCGCGACAGCGATGAGGTCGTCGCGATTCCGAAGTCGGGAGTCCGATTGAATTCCTCACGAGCGATCTTGACCAGGCGCGCGTTCGTCGGCGTATCGATCTTGTGCCAGTATTGAACGCCGAAGAAGAGTCCTTCGGTCAGGTCCGGCCCGAGTGCGCGGTATTCCTGCAATCCGAACGACCACGGCACCAGTATCTTGGCGCGTTCCTTCATGCCGAACCCGATCGCCTCGCGGATGGTGCTGAGCGCCTGCCCCGCCACGTTGAAGATCACGAGGACATCGGGTTTTGCGTTGCTGGCCGCGGTGATGATCCCGGAGAAGTCCTGATCGCGGACCGAATGAAAGCTCGTCCCGACGACCTCGCGCTTCTTGGCAACGGCCAGGTCGTTCATGTGCTGAACGAGATTTTCTCCAAAGCTGTATTTCGGAGCGATGGCGTACCAGCGTCGTGCGTCCGGGTACATGTCCATGAGAACGCCGACGGTGGCCTTGGCAACCCCGTAGGTGGGCACCGACCAGCGGAACGTGCTTCGATTGCAATCGACGCCGGTCAATTCGTCCGCCCCGGAACCGGTGACCAGCACGCCCTGATTGCGATAGATCTCCTTGCTGACCGCCGCCGCGACAGACGAGAGGATGGGGCCGACAAAATATCGGCGTCCGTCCCGCTCCATCGCATCCTTCACCCGTCGGACTGCCTTGCCGGGGTCCGCCTCATCGTCCAGGAGTTCGACCGAGGGCGATATCCCCGGCAAGTCTCCCGCAAGACGGATACCCAGGCTGGGTCCTTCCATTGCTTCTCCGCGCGGCATCGCCATGAAACCGGACAACGGGAGCATGTTGGTGATCACGAGGCGTTCGGCGCCTCCCGCGGCCCTCAGGATCGAGGGTGCCGCGATCGCCCCAGCGAATGCACCGGTCGCGGCTCCGAGAAATCGTCGGCGAGTATGTGTCATGTTAGCCCCCGTTATTGCATACAAAATTTATTTATTTGCATACATACGATCGAGGCGAGCGAATTCATTCGGCTCGCGCCGTTCAAGCACGTCATGCAGTTCGGATCAGAATTCCGCGGTCGATACCGGTCTAGCGAAACCCGAGATAGTCGAGCGTCGTCAGCGCCAGAATCCTCGCCAGCACCGGGATCTGCTCGACCAACACGTATTCGTCCGCCATGTGCGCATTGGCTCCGCGAGCGCCGATGTTCAGGCAGGGCACACCCAGGGCAGCGATATGGTGGACGTCCGTGGAGACCTTCAACGTATGTCCACTTCCTGGAGGTATCTGCGTGACCTGGTTCAGCGGCGCCTCGGTCTGGACGACAGCGCGATAGGCACGCTGCGTTGCTTTGACGATATCGGAGTCCGTATCCGTGCTCCAGCTCGACGTACCGTAGCCCTCAACAAGCTGGACTCGCGCATCGATGCTGGGATCCTCGCGCTTGAATTGCTCAAGGAGCTCGTTCACATACGCCCAGATCGAGTTGGCGTCGTGACCGGGTACGGGGCGGGCATCGATCCTGACAGTGCAGGTCTCCGGGATCGTTGCTTCGTTCGAATTGCCGCCCGTGATCGAGACGACCTGCCAATGGCTGGGCCCATATAGATTGTGCGGCTGATGCGGCGGACATGTCTCGTTCACAGCTTTGATCAGCCTCCAAGCCATGTGAACGGCGTTCTTGCCAACGATCGACTGCGGCGGGATACCCGTGTGTCCCGGCTGCCCATGAAAAGTGACATCGCAGCGACTACGGCCGCAGAAGCAAGTCCCGATGCCCAGGCCGAAGGTCGGCTCCACCGTGATTGCCGCGCCAAGTCCATCGGCGCCTCCGTTTTTCACGAAGTGACGGACGCCTGACATCTGGTTCTCTTCGTCGATAAAGCCGGCAAGACGAAGAGTGCCCTTCAACTCGATGTCGGCGCGCCGGAGAGCGCGGGCGGCGATTGCAGCCGCGGCCAGACCAGCCTTCATGTCGCTCGCACCGCGTCCGTACAATCGCCCGTCAGTGATGAGCCCGCCCCAGGGATCGACGGTCCAATTGCGCTCGTCGCCAAGGGCCACGACATCGGTGTGCCCTTCGATCAGCAGCGTCGGCCCCTCGCCGTCCCCTTTGAGGGTTCCGAGAACATTCGGGCGGCCAGGCTCGACCTCCTGCAACTCGACATCCAGTCCGCAATCCCTGTAGCGCTCAGCGAGGAGCGCCGCACACTTCGCCTCTTCCGGAAAGATGCTTGGAATCCGCACGAGCTCTTGGGTCAGAGCGACCGCATCATCGGCCTCAATAACGTCGAGCACTTTCTGTCTTGCCGCAGCCTGGTCCATAACGCCCCCGCGCCGTCCGCTTCCCACGGCAACATATCGTGCCGCGCTTGATCCTCATGTATACATGGATATATAGTATGGATACACGAGGCAAGCGAAAATTTTGATCAGATCTGGCCGAATATCCGGCAGCAAATCCCGGGTCACGACCTGCATCCGGGTGCGCCGAAAGATGGAACGCCCATCGATCAACCAAACTGTGGTTGCTGAGTGCCCACCATTGTAAACTGACGATGGCATGCGATTCCTCGCCGCCACGATTGAGAAGGCACCACTTTCAAGATGAAAGTATCCTCCGTACGTAAATCAGCATCCGAGAGAATCCGGGTAACCCTCGAGGAGGAGATTTACCTGGGAGCGTTGCCGCCTGGACACCATCTCGACGAACAGAAGGAAGCAGCTCGCTTCGGCGTTTCCCGGACGCCTGTGCGCGAAGCGCTCCACTATCTCGCAAATGCCGGGCTCGTCACCATGTCGGCTCGCCGCGGCGCAATGGTCGCGAGTTTCTCCGTGCCACAGATCATTGAAATGCTCGAAGTGCTCGCCGAACTGGAGGCCCTGTCGGCAAGGCTCGCCGCCCAGAACATGACGGACAAGGAACTGAAGGAACTCGCGCAGATTGACGAACGATGCGCCAAGCTTGTCGCCAAGCACGAGGTGGACAAATACTATCATCTCGGGAAGGAGCTTCACGAGCGGATGTACATGGGCACGCGCAATCAGTACCTCGCAGACAGCGCACGTGCCTTGCGAAACCGTGTTCTCCGATACTTGCGTCATCAGCTGCACAGCGCGGGCCGTGCGGAGACCTGCCTTGAAGAGCAGAACCTGCTCGTCAAGGCGCTTCTGGCGCGCGACAGCAACAAGGCGGCGGAAGCGGCTCGCGACCATGTCAAGGTGCAGCAACAGGTCTTTTCCGAGTTCATGATGGCTCTCGAGCGGACCGGCATCACGAGGGCCAATCTGAATCTGGCTCCGGCCCAATTGGCCGAACTATGGGGCGACGCAAAATAGCGAAACTGGGAGGCCAGCCCGCCCCACTCGTCTAGGCGTCGCCGTGAGCTTGCCAGGGCTTATCCTCGATTGCTGCGTCGAGGTAGGACATCACGACCCGATTGAACGCGAGCGGTGCGGTTTGCGAAACGGCGTGCCCTCCCTGTTCGAAAAACCAGGTTTGTGCTTCGGGAATGAGTTCCGCCATCTCCCGTGAATATTCCGCGGGTGTCAGAATGTCATCCTCTGCACACACGATCAGGCTGCGGCAGCGAATTCCGCGCAACGCTTCACCGGGATTGAACGAGCAGATCGCGTCGATCCGTCTGAGCATGATCTCGGCCGGTGGGAGCAGGTCCATGGCCGCAAGCTCGCCCGCCTCGATCGCGCTCACGTTGCTGTTGAACCAGTCGCGGGAGTAGAGCAAAGCCGATGTCGTCTTCACATAGGCCGCCGCCCCCGACTTGGACAGCAGCTCCTTGCGGATGTCGAAGATCCGCCTGAAGTAGGCATCGGTACGCGCCCAACCCGCATAGAGCACCGCGCTCGCAAGCCGTTCCGGATACCGCAGCGCCATATCCTCGGTCATCGCGGCGCCCGTCGAATGACCCACCACATGCGCGCGCTCGACGCTCAGATGATCCATCAGCCTGACCATGTCGTCCGTCAACAGCGACACCGTATAGTCGATCAGATCCCTGCTGGACCGGCCGGTCCCGCGGTGATCGTGCAGTATCACGCGGTATCGCTTGGCAAACTCGTCCGCTTGCGGCAGCCAGTAGTCGGATGCGCCGCCAAGTCCGGCGACAAGCATGACGGGCGCCCCATCCCCCTTCGATTCAAAGAAGATGTCCCCGCCGCCGGGCATGGAAGCTAGAGGCATCGCCGGCTCACTTTGTTGACAGGTGAGCGATGGACGCGATTTCCACCAGGAACTCCGGTTTCACCAGGTCCGCACGAATGCAGTAGCGCGCGGGAAACTTCTCCGGGAAATACTCCCTGTAGACCACGTTCATCGCCTGATAGTCGGCGAGGTCCTTCAAGAAAATCGAATTGAAGGTGACGTCATCCATCGTCCCGCCTGCGGCTTCGACCACCGACTTGATCGCCTCGAGGACGGCACGCGTCTGCGCCGCGACGTCTCCCTCCCCGATCGTCCGTCCGCTCGTGTCCATCGCAAGCATCCCCGAGACGTAAAGTGTATCGCCGGCGATGACACCCGGAGAGTATGGGGCGAGCGGCGGCGGCGATCCGTTCGGAATGATGGGCTTGCGGGGCATCTGTCCTCTCTCCTGTGACTGAGGCAGACGACATGCCCGCCCGAAATTCACGTATCACCGATCGCACTTCGTGTATACATGAATATATTAATTGCATACTCAAGATGTTGAACCGTTGCGAATTGAGCCGAAGCAAAGCCAGAAAAACAGCTGCATCAGTCGTTGGGATCACGCGAACCGCCGACATGCTCGATCCGCTTTGCGGAGATGTCGTTGAGGCAAGGTTGCAGCCGGCAGATCGGCTTCGCTTCAACGAACTGGGCGGGAAATATTCGATCGATATTTCCCCGCCCCCGGCGAAGCGCTGATGCAGTTGCATGCGAGGAGCTGGTCGCCTCTCAGGAGCATCGATGCTTTCGCGTCGCGCCGATTTCGCGGAACGACCTTTACGCGATCACGCGCCTACGCAGCGCGTCTTCACGTTGCATCGCTGGGGACCGAGATACAGCAGCAGGAGAACGGCGCACGGCAACCTGACCGCACCAGGTCCGACGACCAAAAGCATCGCGCGAGACCATCTTGCGGTCGGCGAATTCTTGACGAAGGGCTTGAAAACAGGGTTTTCAAATGGTGGGCGCACCAGGGCTCGAACCTGGGACCCGCTGATTAAGAGATACGGCAATTCACCTGTTCTCAATGGCTTATGCGTCGCACGCTGGGGGAGAACATGGGGTGAACCGCGGGCCTTCTGGGCGCCGGTGTCGCACGTTCTCAGTGGTCGACCTTTTCGAAGCGCCGCGACATCTTCTCGACCGCCGTCTCGACCTTCGTGGCCATGCTCTCCATACTCTTTTCCATCCGCGAGATCGCAATCTCGAAGGACGACTTGCGCACGAACTCGTCACGCGCCCAGATCTCGACCTGGTAGATTTTGGTCGATAGGCGCCAGACGACGCCGACGATGCCGGAGACCGCGGCGACGGCCACGCCGATCGCGGAGATGATGAGGCCCAGATTTTCCATCTCAGGTTCCCTTGGCAAACCGCTCACGCTGCCGGGCCTGGCAGGTCCGCGTGGCGTCCAGATTGTTGTCGGCGTTGACGAGCGCGGCCCGGTGCTGGGCGAGCGCCGACTTCGCGCTCTGCCCCTTCTTAAGGTCCGGCAGGGCGACCGGTTCCGCCAGGGCCTCGCAGTCGCGGGGAATGGCGACCGTCGGGATGCTTGGCTCGACCTCGGAGTGCGCGCAGCCCAGCAAGATCGCCGTCATCGAGACCGCAATCGCCAACCGGCTGCGTCGCCAGGCGCTGTTCGTATTCATCGACCTTCCCCTTCAACTCCTCGGCTTCCGCCGCCTTCTCGTTGGCGAGGCGCTCCTTGTCCTCGGCCGTCGCCTTCTGCTGCTCGAGCTCGTTCTCGCGCCAGGCGAGCTCGACCTTGATCTGGCGCATCGCCGCGCGCTCGTCGCTCAGCCGGTAGCCGACGCACAGCATGAGGCCGGCGAGCGCCAGATAGGTGACGAAGCCGGCGAGCGCCACGTAAGGCGCAACGGCCGGGATCATGCTGACGAACGGAAGGCGCGACACCACAAAGGAAGCGACCAGGATGGTCGCGACGATCGCAAGCGCCACGTCCGACGTTGCGAGATCCCAGAACAACCCGCTCATGCCACGTGCTTTCGCACCCAGACCCGGACGGGCTCGGCGCCGAAGAAACAAATGACGAAGGTGACCGTGCAGACCACGGACAGGAAGATGAAGGCGAATAGCGCGACCGCGATCTGCCAGTCGGTGAGAGCTCCAAGGCCGCCGAAACCGACGCCTGACGCTGCGCCAACAATCCAGTTGCGGGCACGGCTGAAGAAGCCGGTCGCAGACGGGGACGGCCCTGGCGGGCTTCCCTGCGGCGCCTGATCCACGTCCGGATCGCCCTGCCCGTCGCTGTCGCCATCCGCCTGCACGTCGCCGACGAGCGCCAGCGGCCGCGCGATCGGCTCGCGCGAGCAGAACTCGAAATGCATCGGATCGGTCCGGCCGCGATAGTCGCCGCCCCAGAGCGCGCCCTGGCGCTTGAATGCGTCGATCACCGGCTGCGGCATGGTGCCGTGGCCCGTGTTGAAGCCGTTGTGTTCGGCGTCGAGATCGATCGCCGCACCATAGGCATGGTTGGACCAGCGATCGGCGGAGCCGCGGATCAGGCGATGGTTGTAGGCGCCCGAATAGTGCGAGATCCGCAAGGCGTCGAGCTTCGCCTGATCGCGGCCGTAGTGCTCCCAGATCTCCTCGAGCGCCGCCTTCAGCGCGCCGGCAGCCTTCCGGTGAAACTGGATCTGCTTCACGGGCTGGCCTTCGTAGTACATCTGGAACGGCGGGATCACCGGCACCAGTTGCCTGCCGGGCTCGTCCTTTGCGGGGTCGCCGTAGAACGCCGCGAGCGAAGCGGGATCGTCGTGAGGCCAGCGCGACATCAGTCAATCCTTTCGATGGTGACGCGGTCGACGCCGGCGCCGGTCAAGCCGATCGCAAGGGCCGCCCCCAGCGACAGATCGAGCGAGCGCCCTCGGATGAAAGGTCCGCGATCGTTGACGCGGCACACGACGCTGCGGCTGCGATAGGTGACGCGCAGACGGGTGCCGAACGGCAGGGAGCGATGCGCACAGGTCAGCGCGTGCGGATTGAAGCGCTCTCCGCTTGCCGTCCGCGATCCGCTCTCGAAGCCGTACCAGGACGCCAAAACGCTTTCCCCGGCGTGGGCACACACCGGGGAAGCCAAGAGCAGACAAAGGAGAATGATCACGCGCATCATGGCCGCGACAATGCGGCCGAGCGCCCTACGTCAACCGCTCGTTGTACCCGATGAGCCGGTCGACGCCTCGGTAGGGCTGTTGGTGATTTGCCCGAGCGCGGCCTCGATATCGTCCGCGACCTTGCGGATGTCTTTGCCGTGCGCGCGGAACTTGCCGATCGCGGCCTGCGCGCGATCGTGCGCCTCCTGGATCTCGTCGGCGACCTTGTCTGCCTCCGCGTCCATGTTCTTCACAAGGTCCTGGGTCAGGAACGCCAGGCGCTGCATGCCGCGCATTTTCGGTGGATCCTCTGTTGGTGCGGAAAACTCCGAGATGGCGGCAACCAGATGCTCGTCGAGCCGCTGCGCCGGCGCCGGCGAGGCCTGCGACAGCCAGACCGCCTCTATGTCCTCACGCGATGGCTCCCCGCCGATCGCATCGACATAGACGATCGCGCCGTTGTCGAGCGTGATCGGGCCGTATCGCTCGGCGTCGGGCTGCTGGTCCTTCGGCGGGAACGTCGGCTGCTCCCCGTAGATGCAACAGATCCGGCTCATGCCATGATCTCCTGCACCTCGAGGAACGAATTGAACACGCCGCCATAGAGCGCGCCGCCGCCCGAACCATTGAATGTCGTGGTCCCGCTGCTTCCGCCGGCGCGGATCTTGAAGGCCGTGCCGCCCGCGCTCACGAATTGAGCGGCGTAGTCGAGGGTCGCAAGCATGACGCCGCTCGCGAGGGGCTCGCTCAGGCAGACAGACACCAGCGCATTCGCGGTGCTGTCGCGATACAGGGAGACGCCGAGCGCAACGGTTGCGGTCACTGCGAATATGCCCTGTGACCGCACACGCGCCAGGTTGATCGGCGAGAACGGCGTGACCGTCACCGCCATGTACTGATCGCCCTCATTGTTCTGGGGGATCGTGTTGTCTGTCGGCACCGCGGTCGACCCTGTCGCCATGGCTCCGGTGGAGAAGCGGCCGAGCGTCGCGATCACCTCGCCAGGGCGCGACATGCCGGGGCTGAACAGCGCGATGCGCGATGGCGCCGCGTTCCAGGTGCCGGCCGTCGCCATGCCGCTGTCGTAGTCGGCGTGGCCGATGATGCAGAGGTACTTCGAGGTCAGGGCTGAGCCCGAATAGATCACCTGGGCGCTCGGCGCCGTCGCGATGGCCGTTGCCGAGTAGGACATGCTCTCGATCAGCGGCATCACGCTGACGCCAGACAGGCAGTTCACGACCCCGAGCGCGATGGTCGAGCCGGTATCGAAGGCCACCAGCCATAGCCGGAACGGCACCGCGCTGCTGGTGCCGAGCGCCTGCGAGGCCGGGACCGTCAGCGAGAGCGCCGAGGTGATCGTGCGGACGACGAGGCCGCCGGATCCGCTCTGCACCGTGAAATAGACGGGATCAATCGTCGACGGATCTGCGCCTGCATGGGTCTTGACCGCGAACGTCACCGCGTTGCCGGCGCGGCTCTCGACGATCTGGCCGCCGAACATCCCGGTGAACTTCTTGGCGATCGCCGGCATCCCGTAACCGGACAGATCCGGGACGCCGTCGAACAGGGAGATCGTCGTCGGCACGGCATCCCAGGTCCCGGCCGCCGTCAGGCCCGAACTCCAGTCGAGATCCGCCAGCATCGCATACGGCTTTCCGGCGACGGCGGTCCCGGTATAGATGATGTACAGGCTTTTGGCCGCGCCGGCGCCGCCCTCCGCCGTCGACGTAACGAGCTGCTGCGCCGGGTTGAGCACCGGCATCGAGGCGCCCGCACGGCCCGTGTTGACGAGACCGAGCCGATACGTTCCAGCGTCGTTGATCCCGAGCAGGCGCAGCGTGAAGGCCGAGGCGCTGACGGCGCCCAGCGACGACCCGGACGAGAGCACCAGCGACGTTGCCGTCGACACGGGCAGGATCGAATAATCGCCGTTCGCCAGCGTCCCGCCGCGGACGCGCGCCAGGACCGGATCGCTCACGGACGGATCGGCGCCGGCGAGCGTCTTGATCGCGACGGTCAGTGCGCCGCCAGCGACCGAACAGACGATGGTGCCGTTCACGAGCGGAACGCCCTGCGAGGACGACGCCAGCGTGCGCGCGATCACGGCAAGAGCCGCGACCGCGGCGCCGACGGTCTGCGACTTCAGCTCCCAGCGGTTGAGGCCGCCAGAGACGCGATAGCGCAGCGTCGCCGACGTCTTCGGTGCCAGCACGACGTCGGCGCCACCGAGATCGAAGCGGTTCGCCGCCAGCGATCCCGCATTCTGGTCCTTCAGCGTCGCATTGAAGCCGCCCGCATTGTAGATCGTGATCTCGCGGCCGTCCGTTGCGTCGGTCACCGTGGTCGGCACCAGGCCCGTGATGTCGCGTGCGGCGTCTGTCGAGATGATCAGCGAGCCGGCATGCTTCAGATTGGCCGGGCTGTAGTCGTTGGTGTTGGCCGTGATCTGGGCCGCGACCAGCACCTCGACGATATTCTTCTTCGCCAGGCGGATGCCGCCGGCTATCGAGCCGTCGCCGATATGCGGCTCCTTCTTGGTGGTGTCGAAGCCGAGCTCGGCCGGCAGCGGCGTGACGCCCTCGACCTCGGACGTGGTGCCGCGGATGTGCTGGACACGTGTGCTCATACGTATGTTCCGTAGTCGCGCGAGGTGGAGGTTGCGTCTGTGTAGAACTGGTAGTCCGGATTGCCGAGCATCGCGGCATAGGTCGCGGCGAGGCCTGCCGCGCCGGTCGCGATGCCTGCCTGCGTCGTCGCGGTGCTCGCCGCGCTCACGGCGATGTCGCGCGCGGCCTCGGCCGCAGCCTGCGCGTTCGACCCGGACACTTCGTCGGCATAGAACTTCGTGGCGAGATCCGTGCTCTCAACCGGATCGGCGGCACGCACGCGACGCGGCCTGAAATCGACCACGTCATTGCTGCCCGTGAATGGCGTCACGGTGCGCGCCTGGCGGTTGCGCAGCTCGGCATCCCGCATCGCCGCGGCGTCGGCCAGGCGCTCATGCACGCTCGCGTCGAAAGCCTCGAGATTGTCGAAATCGACACCTTGCGTTGCTGGCGTGACGCGCTCGATCGCGATCCGGACCGGCTGGCTCGGGCTGGCATAGGGGAACGCGACGCGCGTAACCGTCACCGCCCCCGAGGCATCCAGCGTCGCGATGAAATGCGTGCCGGCAATCAACGGCACCAGGAGGCCATCGGTATCGAAATAGCCGACCTGGACGTCAGCCGCATCCTGCGCGGAAAAGCCGGGCGGGAAGACGGTCTCCACGCCCGTGTAGAGCAGCTCGGCATAACTGGCTTCGGTCGCAACGGTCATGGCCGGCAAGGTAGGCCGTGGCCGCCAACGTCAACCGCTTGGTGCGCGAACGGCTAGGCCGCGCGCGGGATCTTCGCCCTTTCGCCTATTGCAACCGGGAGTTTTGCCAATTAGCGTCGCCCACTTTGAGGTAGGAGGCTTTGATGGAATATTTTTTGAAGCGTCTGCTACTCGGGTCGCTGCGGCTTTATTTTCAGCATTTTCCGCTTCAAGCCGGCAAGGTGTATGTCTGGAATAAGATCCAGAGCCAGCGCCTGTCATTTCTGATGAACGCTGACCTGCCCGCGAGACTGAAAACCGGCGCGATCGTCGAAGGAAGTCTCCGCGACGTCATCCACCGCCAGGTGTTCTTCTTCGGGGTGTGGGAACGCGATGTTACGGCGTTCTATCGAGCTGCGCTCCGGCCCGGTGACATCGTGATCGACATAGGCGCCCATATCGGGACACACACGTTGCTTGCCTCCCACCTGGTCGGCCCCGGCTCCGTTCACGCGATCGAAGCGTCATCGGGCACCTTCCTGAGGCTCAAGAAGAACCTAGAGGCCAACCAGGCGCGAAACGTCACGGCGTACAACGTTGCCGTGCTCGACCGCACCGAGAGCGTTCCGATGTACGCGCACACGGCCAGCACGGGGCGTTCGACGACCATCAAGGTCGACGATGCCGCCTTCATCCCGGACGGGATCGCCGAGGGGAAACCGCTCATCGATCTCCTGCCGCAGAACGTTCTCAGCGCGGCCAGCCTCATCAAGATCGACGTCGAAGGAAGCGAATGGCTGGTCATCAAGGGCATGCTGGGCGCCATGCCGCTGCTGCGACATGACGTTGTCATCATCGTCGAAATCACGTCGATCACGCTGGCGGATTTCGGAGTGTCGCCCGCCGATTTTCTGGCACCGTTCGAACAGGCAGGCTTCACGCCATGGGTCTTGTTGAACGACTACGATCCATTCCACCGCGACGGCCGGTTGCACCCGATGCTCTGGAAGGGATGCCCGGAGTGCCAGCTCGCCTTCGTCAGAGGCCGGCCGGATCTGACCGGAGCAGCCTAACTGAAATTGGCAAAACCTTGCGGCGGCCCGAAGAGATAGGGTGTTTTGAACGCCGATATTGATCCGTTGTTGGCACCGCTCACGACGGCAGGGAACAGCGCTCCGCTGATATTCGAGATCGAGATCCCGCCCGTGCCGGTTGCGGGGTTCTGGCTCGCCAGCGTTCCGCCATTCCACCCGTTACCGTTCTTCCTAAACCAGACTTTGTTGGTGGTCCGGTTCATGGCAACGCCGATCACGTCGCCGACAGCGTAGGAGCCGATCGACGCCACGGCGGCTCCGTTGAGATACACGTCGCCGCCCGGGTAATAACCGATCGAATTGTTCGTTTGACCGATATAGTTTCCGGCCAGCTCGGAGGCATTCATCAGGCCGACACCGCTCTGGTTTGCGGTATCCGCGAGAATGGTGGCTGAAAAATACCACAGCCCGGACGACTTCGACGCCAGCGCGCGTGTCCAACCACCGGGGGCGACTGCGACCTCCACCGTGTTGCCGTCGGACAACGTGAGGTTCGCGCTGGTGTGCGCCGGGTCGAACGAAGTCGAAGGCGGGAGGATCGTAGCAAAGCCAGCCGGCCGGCTCAGAACCTTTCCCGCATCGTTCAGGATGAAGCCCTTATTCGTCGAGATCGGGGTCGTGTAATTCGGCGCCAACTCCGCCGTCTTCAGCCTAGCCTGGCTTGTGCCGCCTAGAACAGCGAGCGGGAAGCCGAGGCCATGCCCCGAGCTGACCAGAGACTTCGACAGCACCACGGCCGCCGAGCTCCATGACCCATCGGACGCCTTGCGCGTCATCTTCATCAGGTTGCCGATGTCGTCCGTCGAGTTGTTGGGCTGCCCGACGCCGACAGATGCGTCGGGGAAATAGACGTCGAGATCTCCGCTGTCGTTTATGACGACCGCTGCCTCGACCGAACCCGCGTAAAGGCTCGCGGGATAGGTGTAGATCGTCACCGGCGCTGCGAAAACGCCAGAACTGCTCTTGATGTACTTCAAGGTCGGGGGCGACGTCGCCCCATCCGCATAGACGATGTGCAGATTGCCGGAGCTGTCGATAGCGAAGGTGCCGCCGCTGATGTTGGTCGAGTTCACCACGCGGAAGTTGCTGTTGAGTACCGACAGGCTGCCGGGGCGGCCCCCCGATAGGATCGAGGCGCTGTTGCTCAGATTGCGTATCGTGCCCGTCGTCTCATCAAGTATCGCGTGGTAAAGCGCAGAGATATCCGCGCCGACGGTCGGGCCGTAGTTGAACAGCATGTGGATGTCGGTGCCGTTCTGAACGAAGAAGCTGTTCGGCAGCCACCCGTCGATCCCGGCAGTGGCACTGTCGAACAAAATCGAACCGGCATCCCACGTGATATAGCCGTTTGAAGGCGTTCCGGTGTAGAGCTTGATCGACTCCTGATAGCCGAGCCCCGCGCCATAGTCGTTCGCGAAAACGTAGGCTTTTGAGTTTCCCCAAAGCGCGTTTACGAAAGTCGCATTGTTGCCAAGCGGCGGCAACTGCACCCACGCCGTCGGATCGTTCGGGTTGAGCGTCGCCGCAATCTTGATGGAGACATTGGAGTGCGGGCCGTACAGCGCATACACGTAGCCAGCGCTGTCCTGAAACGTGAGGGGCATGCCGTGAGGGTCGGTCGCATCGAGCGTGTTCTCGGTGCCCACGACGTAGTTGCCCAACCATTGTTTGGTCGTCTGGTTGAACGTCGCGCAATAGGGCCGCCGATACTGGCTGCCGTTCACGACGTCATAAGTCTCCCAAAAATGCCAATCGGTGTTGGTGCTCGGCACATGAAGCGAGCTGTAGCCGAACGACACGGATGCCCAAGGCTGGGAAGCGCCATTGGTGATAAACGGCAACTGCGGCGCGCTGCCGATCGCCTTACCGAGGATAGCCACGGTCGGGACGTCGAGGCTGATCCCGATCATCAGGTGAACGCGACGATATCGGCAGCCGTGGTGGCGGCCTTCACCTTGCTCGGCCGCACGGGCAACAGCTGTCCCGAGGCAACGTTCTTCACGACGATGTCGCCTGAGGGGAAGCTCAGCGTGAGATTGCCGCCGGTCCCGACCCAGAGCGCCCGGACCCCGCTGAGCACGGTGCTGTCGCTTGGCGTCACGACAACCGCGTCAAAGGCAGAGGCTAGAGTGGCGATTTCCCGTTCGATGCCCATGATCGGCTCCCTTGTCCGGAACCGACCCTATGAGCGCCCGCCGAGCGTCAACCGCCCCCGAACGCCGCGCCGAGGTTCGGCGCCCGCTCCGGCGCCGTCTCGCCCTGCCCCCACCAATAGCCCTGCCCGTACTCCTTCTGCGCCCGCTGGGCGCGGCGCGCGAAGCTCTGCGAATAGGTCGGGTCGATCGCACGGTGCAGCTGGTCGAAGATCAGCCGATCGGTCGCGAGCCGCGAGAACCACAGGTTCGAGCCGGGCGTGAGGTGCTTGACCAGCTCGATGCCCTGCCCGATCGCGCCCGGCTGGCCCTTGACGGCCGCGGCGCCGAACCGGCCGGCATCGTCGATGAAGCCGCCGATCGGCCCGGAGAACTTGCCGATGATGCTGCGATCGGCCGCCTGCGAGACGCCGCCGACCAGGTCGCCGAAATACCCGGCGCCGCCGCCCTGGATCGCGGCCTGCCCCCAGAACTTCACATGGTGCATGTCGATGGGGTCGCGCCCCATCAGGATCTGGCGCGCCTGGATGATCGCCGCGCCGGCGAGCAGATGCAGGCCGTAGAACAGCGCATTGTTCATGGCGCGGTTGCCGGCGACGCCGTCCCTGATCGCCAGCGCCGTCATGTGGGTCGCGATCATCGTCATCGAGAACGACTGGAACATCGTCGCGGTGCGCGCGACTTCACCCATGAAGGTGCCGGCCTGCGCGCCTTGCGTGGTGACGTTGCGGATCCGCGCATCCGGCTCGAGCACCGCCAGTGCCCGTTCCTGCAGCACGCCCTCGTACAGCTTGCGCACGGTCTCGTCGGAGGCCGCCATCGAGCTGTCGAAGAACTTGGCGCCGTGGAAATCGAACTGCGGCAGTTGCCGCAGCTTGTCCCATTCGCCCGCCGAGATGCCGTAACGCTCCAGGAACGCCTTGAACGGCCCATCGAGATCGGCGAGCCCCCGATCGGAGTTGCGGGCGATGTAGCCCAGCATCTCCATCGTGAACGCCTTTTTGATCCCCTCCGTCCAGGCATTGAGGCCGGAGGACCGGATCACGAAGTCCGAAACCTTCTTCACCAGCTCGGGCGTGAACATCTGGTCGGCATAGCGGAAGGTCGATACCGCGTGATCGCTCATCGCATGGCCCGTCACCAGCAGCCGCGCGGCGTCCTCCTGCATCTTGGGGTTTTCGGCCAAGATGGTCTCGATCGCGCGCGAGAGCACCTTGCCGCCGTCCATGCCGTTGTAGCGGGCGGCCAGCAGCGCCGTGACGCTGTCGCCGATCGAGGCCGACACCGTCGCCGAGCCGAGCGACGAGGCCGCCATCAGCGAGCGCGCCGAACCGAGCACGCCGCCCCACATCGCGTTTTCGACGCCGTTGGCGCGGCCGGACAGCACGCTGTAGGTGCGGTCGATCGACTTGCCGCTCTCGAGCCCGAGCATGCGCGCCGGCCGCAGCTTCGCCGAGCCCGGCCGCCCGAGCTTCTCCCAGGCGCGCGCGTTCTTCCCCAGCATCGCCGCGGTCACCGCATGCTGCGGCCCCAGCACGTCGACGAGCGCGCTCTCGCGGGCCATGGCGCCGAGATGGCCGATCAGGGTGGAGAAGATATCGGACCCGGAGCCGTACTTCTCCTGCAGCATCAGGAAGGCGTTGAGCCCGTCGGCGCCGTCCTGGAACTGGAAGGTGCGCATTTCCTTGGAGAACGCCGGCGCGGCGCCGGCCTCGGTGATGATGTCGCGCGCCGCCTTTTCGACCAGCACGGCGATGCGCGCCGGGTTGCTCGCGATCTCGAGGCGCTCCTTGTCGAAGATCTTGAGGCCGCCCGACTGGATCGCGTTGGCGACGTCGCGCCGGAATTCATCGCCCATGCCGAAGCGCCGGACCCTATCGGCCGACCAGAACTGCGGCAGGCGCCAGTTCTCGGCCTCCTCGAAGATCTTGCCGGCGGACTGGACGAATTTGACGCCCCATTCGGTCGCGTCCTTCCAGCCGGCCGCGGCCGCCTTGGCCACGACATCGCCGCTGTCGACGTTGAAGAGCTCGGCGACCAGGTTGCGCGCGCCCGCCGTGTTCTGCTTCAGCCCGGCAAGCTGGGACTTGTATGCCTCGAAGCCGGCATTGAACTTGGAGAACAGGATCTCGCGCAGCGTCTGCGCGCGGGTGTCGACGTTCTGCGTTCCCGTCCGGTAGATGTCGCGCGTCAGCACCGCCATGCCGCCGGCGGCCGGCCCCCAGGGATGCGCCTGGGCCACCTGCTCGGCCGAGGTCTGCCGCTTCACCTGCAGCGCGACGGAATTCTTCTGCTGCCGCGACGTCGCCATCATCTGCCGCGCCGCCTGCAGCGCGGCCGCGGCGTCGGCCTTCGCCGCCGGCATGTCGAGCGAGAACTTGTTCTGGTAGCGCCGCCACAGCGCGTCGGCCGCGTCCGCCTGCGCGCGCGTGATCTTGCCCTGCTTCTGCAGCTTGACCAGACAATCCTTGACGCTCATTCAGCCGCCTCCAAACCAACGACGCAGGCCTCGATCTCCTTGCCCGCCCGCTCGAATTCGTCGAGCTCCTTGATGACGTCCGAGAGCTTTTGCGTGGTGAACTGATACGATCCGTCCGGCATGCGCACCTGCGTCGCGAACTCGGCATCCGGGTTGGCCTCGACGTAATGGTCGAGATCATGGATCGTATTGGCCGCCGTCACCGGATCCGCCTCGAGCGCAGCAGTCTGCTCGGGTGAGAGATCCTGCGTCGGCAACCGCTTACGCGTCGGCTGGAAGTATCCGTCAGGCAGGTGCTCGCCCACGAGCTCGTCAACCTGATGCGTCGTCTGCCGTGCACCATTGGCGATGCGAGCCGCCTCCTCGCGATCGACAAAGCGTCCTGAACTGGTCAAGAAGCCGCTGTCCTGCGGCTTCGTCGCAGAGATTACCTCCCCAAAGTCTCGACCTGTCGCGGAAGCCGCAGCCTCGTAAGCGTCGGAATGCAGCGCCCCTTCGAAGACATGCCCGTCGTACCGGATCGCGGCGCTGGTGATCGTCTCTTGACCATCGGTCGCGCCCAGCGCCGCCTTCTCCTCCGGCGACGCCGCCTCGAGGCGCGCATCCCAATAGCTGGCCGCGTCGTCGGTCTCGGCCGGCATCCGCTCGAAATGCTCGACGTCGGGCACCTGGTCGAACGTCTCCGGCCGCAGGTGCTTCTCGCCGGCAAGGGCAAACTCCTCCGGCGTCTGCGACTTGGCCGCTGACGCATAATCAGCCGCCCGCGCCTCGGCAATCGTGAGCGGCTTTCCGTTTTTGTGCGTGATCGCGACATGCTTGTCGTCGAAGACAACATAGTTCCGCGAACCAGCGCCCGCATCCCTCGAACCAGCGTCGAAGTATTTCACGCCCGGGATGCCGGCTTCCGACAGCACACGCGCGACGGCAGCCTCACGCTCAATGGTTTCATTCAACTCCTTCGGACCGGCGCGGTAGCCGATCCGGCGCATCATGTTTTGGACGTCGTGCCCCCACTTCTCGGCCGTGCCAGCGACGCCGGGATCGGAGTGACCGAGCAACGCATTACGCACGAATTCGCTTTGTTCGGAGAGGGGTTTATCGAGATCGAGGAAATTATCCCGATTGGCGTTGATCTTGACTTTGTAGAGATTGCCGAATTGACCGGCTTCCAGACGCGAGAGCGTCGCCTGTTCTGCTGCGGTCGGCTCGTAACTCCCACCGACGCTCTCCGCTAAGCGCCGACGGCCTTCGATATCTGACTTAAACGCCGCGTGCGCCTTCTCCCAGTTGCCACCGCTTTGCTCCACGAGATCAGCAACGAGCTGATCGCGCTCCGCCAAGCTTCGCTGATATCCGCGAGCCACATCTTCATTCTCGGCAAAATACAGCCCTCGACCATAGGCTTGGTTGCCTTCGCCGGTACCGATCTTCGAAACATCAAATCGGTCGAAGTCGTGCGGAGAGCCGTGCCAAGCCTCGAAAAATTCATCCCCTGCCTTGACGGGGCGCCCATCAATAGCCGCACGGACAGATGAAACGACCGCGTCCCGATGAGCTGCGTCGGCCGCAGCACCGGGGAACGGGTTGGAGAGGTTGAGCTGACCTTCCGAGGCCGCCGCGTTCACCTCATCGCGCACAGTCACGGGCAGCGGCCTGGCGCCCGTTCCTATCAGCTTCTGCAGACCGCCAAGGCCGGCACCAAAGGCACCGCCGAACAGAACGGCCGAGGCAATCTCGCTCGGCGCTTCCTTCCGCAGCGACCCCGGCGCCGCCCGCTCCCGCGATGGTCCGCCGGCGCCGACGATCGCGGCTTCCGTTCCGCCGCCGATCAGCGCGAACTCCAGCGCTCGCAGCGCGATGCCGGCCTGTCCTGCGCCGCCAAGTGGCAGCGTGGCAATCGCGATTGGGTCCGAGACCCCGGCGGCGAGCGTGCCGGTGATGGTGCCCATCGTGCCGCCCCACGTCGTCTCACGCCGTCCAAAAGCGGCTGCGTCGTCATGAGCACGCCGCATGCGCGTCAGCGCCATGCTGTCGATGTCGCCTTCCGACAGTGGCCGATAGCTCGGCTCCGGCTGGTTCGGATCCTGCGGCAGTTTTGCAATGGCGTCGTTGAGCTCGTCGAGCGAGACGTTTCCGCCCATTCCGTAGAGCGGAAGCTGGATGCCGGTCCTGGCCTTGACGTTGTCATAGAAGGACGCCAGCGCGTGATCGCGCGCATTGGCGTAGTTGACCGAGGAATTCCACTCGGTCATGACCCGGGTCGAAACGTCGAACGCCTCGAGAAACTCGGCCGGCAGATCGTGCGCCAGATTGGATTGCGCATTCTGCAGGGCCGGCTGGGGATCGAAAAGATCCAGGCTCACGGCAGTGCTCCGGACAGTGCCAGCGGATCAGGCGCGATGACGGGCATGGGCTTACGTCCGCGCAGATCCAGCACGAATGGCTTGCCGGCCAGGGCAGCATATTGCGGATTGCCATCGTCCCGGTTGACCTGGACGAGATAGCGGCCGTCGGCGACCGCCTGAAGCTTTGCATTCGACCTCAGAAATGCCGCGTCGATCGCCTTGCCGGACGTCGTCTGCACGCCGCTGAGATCGGCATCCGTGATCCCCCACATCACCCCATCGAACAGTGCCTGGCTCATCCCGCGCGCCGGCGCAATCACCGGCGCGCTGTTATGCGTCAGCACGCCGCCGGTGACGTCCGTGACAGCCTGTTGCAGCCTCGAGGTGTTGAGATTTCCGCTGGTGTCCTTGGCCTGCGCCGAGAGGAACGCATAGCGCGCATCGATCGCATCCTGCATCGACGCGTAGGAGCCGCGCGGGTCCGTGCGCGACGCGACATTGAAGGCCGCCGCCGGCAGGTACGACGCGCGGGAGCTGTCATAGGTCTGCCGGTTGGTACCGACAGGCACATACTTCTCGTCCGTCTTCTGGGCGTCGACCCCCTGCAGGATGGAGCTCGCCACCTCCGGCGCCTGGCCGTAGAGGCCGGCGGCCATGGTGATCGCCGGCCGGTCGCTCTTCGCGCTCGAGCCCGACACCACTTGCGGGAGTGCCGCCGCAAACGTCTGCGCCGAGAGGCCCCGCGCGAGCTGGCCGATGATGGCGGCCCGGTCCTGCGGTGTCGCGTCGGCATAGCGCTGGTGAAATCCTTCGGCCTCTTGCACGGTGAAGGGCGAACCGGATCCGCCGTAGACCCGATGTGCGATCTGGGCCTGCGCATCTCGGTTCTTCAGCGCGCCGATGAATTCGTCGCCGAGTTCGCCGGCAGGGTCGATCGGCTGCAGCGCATAGTACCGACCGCCATTCTGGCCGCCCAGTGTCACGGGCTCGCTGTCGCGCCGCTTGGTCTGATCGTCCCGCACAGCCTTGAAGGCATTGAGCATATTGAGGCCGGTCTGCGTCGCATTCGCGCCAGGCGAAGAGAGTTCGGCCTCCATCTGCTTGATTCCGGCGTCGAGGAGCGTGGGCGGCGTCGACCATGCCTGACGGACGAACGGCTGGGCTTTCTCGGCGTAATCGAGATCCCGCAGGCGGCCTGCGGCAGCAGCATCACCTTTCGAGGCCGCTGCGGTCTGGACGGCCCGGTAGTCCGCGATCCGCTGCGGATCTACCTCGAAGCCGGCCTTGACGAGCGTCGGGATCGGATCGCTGCTGTCAGCCGCGCCGGCCTGCACCGAGAGCAGATGCTTTTCTCGCGCATCCTGCTGCTGCAGGACAGCACCAACCGCGGCAGTGGCCTGCAGCGTCGCCGAGGGCGACGAGAACCGCACATCCATCGGCGCGTTGAAGCGGCCGTAGAGCTTCCCGAGATAGTCCCGGGTCTCCTTGATGTCGACGACGGAGGCCAGCTGGCCAGGCGAGAAGCCGGTCCCGAACTGTTCCTCGGCCTTGGCCTTCCATGCGTCGGCCCGCCCGGGACCGGCATTGTACGCAGCAGCAGCCAGTGCCACATTGCCGTCGTACCGCGTCACCATCTGCTGCCAGTAGGCGCGCCCGAGCTGCAGGTTCAACGGCTGGTCGGAGAGAAGCCGCTTCTTCAGATCATCGTCGGAGAGCGCCGCGATGTCCTTGCGGCCGAGCGCCGTCGCCACTTCGCGCGCGGTTGCTGGCATGATCTGAGAAATACCGAGCGCGCCCTTCGGCGACACCACCGAGTTGTCGCCACCGCTCTCGATCGAGACGATGCCATTGTCGAAAATCTTCTGGGCATGATCCGGAGCAACGACGCGCCCCACTGTAAGCGAGGCGGCCTCAGGATGGAACGCTGCGGCCTGCACCACTGTCTGTTGGCTTAGGCTATCGATCCGCCCTTGCGCGGCAATCTTCAGGCTTTCGCGCCGCACGGGATCGAGCGAAGCAAAAACGCCCGGTGTATCGAGTGCCTTGATCGCTTGCGCCGGATTGCTCTGCACCAGTGCCATCGCATCGGCCTGGTCGAGCTGGCCCGAGAACGTCTTGAAGCGAGAGGTTGCCGTCTGCGCGTCAATCCAGCCTGCAGCATGTAGCCGCTCCAGATCCGCGCTGACGCGGTCGATCGCGGCGCCTCGCTCCTGCGGCGACTTTGCCGTCACCGCCTCGTTGAGCGAGGCCTGCATCAGCGTGTCGTTGGCCGCAATGTTGATATCGCTTTCGCGCTTCACCTGCGCCGTGCGGACGTCATTCCCGCCCGAGATGATCTGGCGCTCCATCTCCAGCGAGGCCCGCGCACGGATCGCGGGGTCACTGATGCCGGCGAGAGCGTCACGCTTCACCGAAACAGCATTCTCGCGGTAGGACGCCTCGGCGCCCTGATAGTCCTGGCTCTCGGTAAATTTCTGCCGAAGCTGGGCGTTCTTCGTCAGGAACGTTTCCATCCCTTGCGACGCTGCGGTCTGCTGCTGCCCCTGCTGCATCTTCTCGGCGACAGCCGAGAGCTCCTGCCCGAGGCTGGACAGCGCCCTGTCAGCCGCGCCGAGATCCGGTGCTGCAGGGATGGCCGGCAAGGGAATGCCGCGCACGCCTGGCGACGGTCCATCGCCGAGAGCCGCGCGCTGCTGATATTCGACCGGACCGTTTGCCATCACTGCCCCGAGATGCCAGCGATCGGGTTGAAGCCGAAACTGGTCAGGTTGAGTTGCGGCATGCTGAAGCCGCCCTTGCCGAGCGAGCCCGCCGCCGAGAGGAACGCCGAGCCGGCCCCGAGAATTCCGGCCATCATGTCCGACGAGGATTTTGCCATCGCGCCCGCCTGGCCGATCATGGCGGTCAGCGCCGAGCTCTCGGCACCGGCGGCCTGGCCGCGCAGGCTCGCCTCGGTCGTCTTGGCGTTGGCCGCGTCGATCGAGAATTGCGCCTTCGTCAGATCCATGTCGGTCGCGATGCGGCCTGCGGTCACGGCCTGGACGACGAGCGGCGAACCGAAGGTCGGATCGAGGTTGTTTCCGGCGAAATAGGAACGCTGCGAGGCCAGCGTAGTCCGGCCGATTTCGGCGATCTTGCCGAGCGCCGCGCGCTCCTTCGAAGCGGCGAAGTCGACGCCCATGCCGGCGATGTCGGCCTGGGTGTTGAGAATTCCGGCATTTGTTTTGGCGGTGTCGGCCTGCACGCCGTAGGCCTGCGCCTGCATCTTGTCGATCGTCGAGGACGAGGATCCGGACAGAAGCTTGCCGATGGCGTTGACGCCGGCGCTGGCGACCGTGGCGAGGGTGAAAGGATCCATGGCCTTCAGGTCTCCACGACTTCGATCTTGGGCGAGAGCGCGAGCACCGTGCACGGCATCGCGTCGTCGCACTCGAATTCGAGCTGGGCTTCGCTCGACCAGGCGCCCTCTACCGTGAGTTTGTGCTCGCCCGAAAACAGCGGCGGCAGGCCACCATAATTGTTGGCGCCGGTCTGGATCAGCGGCTCCCAGAGCTCCGGGTTATCCTCTTCCTTGCTGTAGACGCGAACACGCCCGCCGCCGGTATAGAGGACGCGCACCAGCGCCTCGTGCACCGTCTTCTGGTCGCCCATGGTGCCGCCGGTCTGCGTATTGAAGTTCCGCGGCAGGTCGCGGATATAGCCCCGCACCGGAAGGCCGACGAGAACATCGTTCGACGGTCGATCGAGCGTGATCTTCCCGCCGGCCACGACCTTGACGTTCTGCATGGCGCCGTCGGCGAACACACCGACAGTCTGCCCTTCCAGATGAGCGAGCTGCGTGATTGCCGTCAGGCCGACGCCGGTAATCCGCAGGGCACAGTCGAGGAACCACGCGCCCGCGGCGGTCGGCGCCGACAGATCCTGCGGCTCCTGGAAATATTCCGCCATTTGCTCGACGTAGCGCCGGGTCTCGCCGTTGATGGTCCGTCGCACGATCAGATAGATCTCGTCGGTGCCCGACGACACCGAGGGGATGCAGCACATGTCCTCGACGAAGGCATTGACGCGCGGATGCCGGCAGAACGCGGCGACCTGCTGTTCCGGCATGAACGTGAGCGAAGCGATCGAGCCGTCGGCGAACCACATCCAATAGACACGGAACGGGTCGCGCTGCCAGCAGCCGCCGACCATGCCGGGCGCGAAGATGTGTTCGGCCATCACCGACAGCTCCTGGCTGTTGAGCTGCTGTGACTGGCTGGTCGGGTCGATCTTGGTGTAGTGCAGCCTCTTCTGCGTTCGGCCGAGAAACATCACGCCGCCGTCGATCGCGCTCGCGATTTGCGGCGCCGACCCATCCGATCCCATCGCGAACGGCCGCGCCGCCTTCGGCGTCAGCGCGTCGAACGCGGACGGGCCGCGCACCACCCATTCGATATCGCTCGTACCGAGCAGGAGAATGCCGGACGACGGGAGCGCCCACTTGATCTCGACCAGCGATCCATCCGGCGGGATCACGCGCCCCGCCATCGCATCGGTGTCGTCGGCGACGCCCAGATCGAAGTTCTGCGCATCGTCATTGGCGGTGAGCCAATAGATGTTGCCGCGGTACCAGCCGAGCCGGGGGTAGTTGTACGCGACCAGCTCCGGATAGCCCTTGCCGGCCGTCCATGCCGGCGCCGACCAGCGATAGGTCGCTCCCGACACCACGGTCGCCGGAAGCTGGCTCAGAACGGTCCCCGTCGCAACGTTGGGATTGGTCACGCCCGTGATACGAACATAGCCGTAGCCCGGATGAAGGAAGCGCCATGTCTGCTTGCCCTGTCCAGCCGACACGTCGCCGCTGCTGTGAACCGGCGCGTTCGGTCCCGCATCAGCCCCGGAGACCATGGCCTGGTAGACGTTGCCGTTCCATCGCCGCTGCGAATTGACCGCAATCGCCGTCTCCGTCGCCAGCCATTCGGGCGTGAGCGACAGGTCGCGATCGTCGAGCCTCATGACGCCGCCGATCATATCCGCGGCGAACGGCCCATTAACACCCGATAGCGAGACGTCGCCGGTCACGGCGTTCGCCTGCACCGTGATCGTCGTGTCGACGTTCTGCGTATCGACCGGCCCCGAGGCCGGCGCATAGTCGGCGCAAGCCCAACTCAGCACGTCGCTGCGCGTGATCACCTGCGGCTTCTTCGCCGTTCCCGAGGCAACATAGATCGAGTTACCGGCCTGCCCTGCGCGCAGGGCCGCGAGATCCGCCTCCACCCACGGCACCGACATCTCGTACGGCGTCGTATTCGGGTTTTGAAGGAAACCGCCCTGGCGCACGAAGCGCGACGCGCCACCGTTGATCACCAGCGCGTAATAGTCGGTCGTGGTGCGCCGGAACGGGATCAGCTTGCCCTTCTGCGACGGATCCTTGAGCTCGAGCACGAAACGCGTGCCCGGCGCACGCGTGGCGCCGCCGCCCTTCATGACGATGAAGTTTTCCATCTTCTCGACCGCGATCTGATACTTTGCCAGATCCGAGCGGCCGGCGAGCTGCACGCCCAGCTCACCGCCGGCGAAGGTGACGCGGTCGACTTTCGAGGCGACGGTCATGGCTCACCAGAGCCTGCGGCCGGAGAAGCCGCGCCCCCGGCGCGTCGCCTCCCAGGACGTCTCGGGGCGGCGATGCTGACGACGCTCCCTGGCATCGACGGTGGCCGCCTCGGAGACTTCCCTCTCAGCCTGCGCGCGCATCGCCTCACCGAGCTCGCGCGATCGACCGAGGCTTTCAGCGAGGTCGCCGGCCAGCATGAAACCGAAGCCTCGAAGGAACAGGCTGTCCCACAGGCGCGGCTTGGTCACGTCCTTGGTGTAGCAGACGACGGGATCGCTGATGTTGGTGACCAGGATCATCACCTCGACCGAAACGCCGCTCACAGATGCGGCGCCGCTTTCGACGTCCCATTCCCGACGATTGTCCCCCTTGATGAAGCGCACCTTCAGGCAATCGGGAGGCAGGGCGAAGCGCCTCTTGAGGTGCCCCAGCGACGGCACCGGATCCTGCGCCGGCTGCACCCAGCCGGTTGCGAAGTTCCATTCCTTGAGCCGCAGTGTCGCCTGGCGCGCGGAGGGGAAGAATTGCCGGACCTTGCGCGCGCGCGTGGTGGCATCCGACATCGCCGCGATCTCCGGCTGCCCGAGATGGCCCAGCGCGAGGTTCGCCGCATACTCCTCGGTGCCGATAGCAGCCGTCATTGTCGCTCCATCACCGGGAGGAGAGCCGCGCGGTTGCCCGCGCGGCGGCAGAAGGTTCAGACGCCCTTGGCGTAGGACAGTTCGAGCCAGACATCGCCGGCGGCCGATGCGTCCGCCGCGGTCGTCAGCACCAGGTCGAGCTCGCCGCCGGGATCGGCGGACAGACCGGCCAGCTGCCAGACGAACTTGTCCATATTGGCCGGGGTGGCGATGCCGGAGTTCGCGGCCGCGGCCATCGTCACCGACGTCGCCGACGCCAGCGTCTGGCCGCTGAACAGCGCGGTATCGAGGATCTTGGCGCCGCCGTTCGGATAGTAGAAGCCGAGCTTGGCGGAGCTGACGCCCGTGATGGCGGTGCACCAGAGCGTTGCGCCGGGATTGATCTTGGCGTTGCTCGGCAGCGATCCGAGATAGTAGAGCGATCCCGAATTGTCGCCGTTGGCGATCGATGCGCGCGACTTGATGACGCGAAGCTCGGCGCCGCGGCTGATCGCGTCGATCGCCTTCAGCGAGGTCGGATCGCGATAGCCCGTGCCGTATTTGGTAACGACTGCCATTGTGGTCTCCTGGTGAACATCGAAAGGGGGAAGAGCGCCGGCGCGATGCCGGCGCCCGAGCGCGTTACTTCTTGGTCAGGATCTTCACGACCTTGATGTCTTCCGAGCGGGAGGCGCCGAGCCACTCCTCCATCTGCGGATGCGGCCGCATCATCTTGTCCGGCCGCAGCGGCACGTTGACGGAGAGCGGATCGAACGGGCCCCAATGCATGCCGCTCTTGCAGAACAGCGCGGCCGTGTAGGTGCTGCCGTCGTAGTCCGCGAAGGCGGCCGAACCGTCGTTCGGCGGCAGGATCGTGATGTTGAGGATCCTCTGCTGCTCGTCCGGACTGTCGAGCGGCTTCCCGTTGCGATAGTCGTGGCTGATGTAGGTGAGATCGCGGAACAGCTCCTCGGTCTGCTGCGCATTGCCCGAGAAGAACAGTTCCTCGTCGCCGGTCTCGACCTGGCCAGCCTGCATGTAGCGCCGCGCGCGCAGAAGCTTGCGCACGTTCATGCCGGTCGCGGTGGTGTCGTCGGTCGAGCTGGCGCCGATGCCGACGGCGACGGTCTGACCGGACCAGGCCGATACGGTCGCGCCGTCCTGGCCGATCACGCGCGAACCGAACATTGCGGCAGCCAGGATAACATCTTTGCCCCGCACCATCGCAGCCGCGCCGGCCTGCACGAAGGGCGACTGGTAGTCGGTCAATGCCTTGATGGCATCTTCCTTCTCGATCAGCTTGCCCCAGGCGAGCTGCCGCGGGCGGATCCACACCGGCTCGATCGAATTGTCGATGTCGGGCGTGTCGGCCTTGCGGCCGAGGTCGACCACCGCCGTGGTCGATCCGATGAGTTCGAGCATGGTCATCTGGCGACCGGACAGCCCGGGCTGGTACGAATAGCCCATCTCGAGGCGCGATTTGCGCTGCTGGACAGCCAGCGCGACGTTCGCGGAATAGGTCAGTTTATGTGCGTCGGTAATCGGTCCCACGGGACGATCTCCTGTCGAAGCGGATGAACGGTTCGGGTTGCTTCGTCAGGGTGCGGCTCGAAACCGAGCGGGCCTGGCTATCGTTTAACGCCCGCGATCGGCGAAGCGGCTTTTGCTCAGGTCAGGCGGGCCTCTCGGCGGTCGGCTTCGAGGGTGCGGCCGGCGCTGAACCTATGGCCAGCGCCGGCCCGTCAACCGCATCAGTCGACGTGCTTGACGTTCTTGCCGCCGTAGCTGTTGGCCTCGTTGGCACGAACCGCGCCGACCAGCCGCTTCTTCTTGAACTCGAACACCCATTCCGACCCCGTGCGGCGATATTTGCCGTCGGGCACGTTGTACTCGCCGCCGAAACGCGGATGTTCCTCGCCAGGGTCGAAGCTTCCGCTGAAGGCCTCCTGGGGCACCTGGCGGCAGAATTCAGCGTCGAGCGCGCGCACGGCGCGAGCGTGCATGCTCCGCTTGTCCTCCTCGCCGGCGACGCTGTCGGCCTGCTGCTGATCCGCGTCGCGGATCGCCTTGCGGCCGGCCGCCGCATCCTGCTCGGCCTTCAGCTCGATCGCCGCCTCGAGGTCCTCGCGTTTCGGATACTTCGTGGCATCCACGCCGATCTGCTGCGCGAACAGGTTGAGCTCGACGTCATCCTTGCGCTTGATCTCGGCCGCAAGACCTTCCTTGCGTTGCTTCTCTGCCGCCTCTTCGGCCGCAGTTAGTTTCTCCGGGTCCATGTCGTTCTCCTGACGTTGCCTGCCTCACTCGCTCGCGGCGCGCCGTCAGCGCGCCTCGATATCGATCAGATCCTGCCGCTGCTTGATGTAGTCCTTGTTCTGCGGGTGCCGCGGATCGCGGAAAATCTCCATCCAGCCGGGATCGGCCTCCAGCTTCATGCGCTCGGCGCGAGCCTGCGCCGGCGTCTTCTGCCCGAACGTCGCTCCGCCGGGATTGACGAGCTTGTCTTCGCCCATCGCCGCGCCGATCTTCTCGAACAGCTCGACCATGGCCGCGGATCCCATGATCTGATCCATCTGCGCGCCGGAGATCGCATCGGGCTTGAAGAAGGAGAACGCGCGCTTCGCCAGCGCCGATCGCTCATCGAACTTGTCGCCCCATTTGCCGCGCAGGCCGTTCTCGAGGTCGCGGTTGGCGGCCGCGCCGGCATCGCGAAACGCCTTGAGCTGGGCGTTCTCATGCGCATGCATTCCGTCGTACAGCGCCTTGGCCTGCCATGGCGCAAGTCGCGCCTCGTGCGCGAGATCGGCGAACTTGCCGAACGCCTTTTCGTCATGCACCTCGCCGTCGGCAAGCGTCGGAGCGTCGAACTTGTACTGCTGCCGATCGGCCATCCAGCCGAGATCGGTATAACCGCCCCAGCCTTTCAGGTTGTTCGCGTCGGGCTTGGCGATCACGTTGCGGTCGCGCGCCATCGTGTCGGCCTGGCGCGCCGACGACAACGCCGTGTTGACGTCCGGAAAATTCTTGCCGTCAAGGAATTTGACGGTGTCGCCGTCGAGGCCCTTGTAGCTTTCCCCACGCCACCAGCCCTGATCGGCTGAGGGAGCGGGCGGCGTCGCCGGCGCTGCGGGTGCGGCCGGCGCTGCAGGCGCGGCCGGAGCTGCCGGGGCGGCTGGCGCCGCGGGAGTGACGGGTTCTGTGCTCACTTGTTACCTCCTGATGTGCGGTCGATCTTCGTGCGATCGAACAGGGTGGCGGGATCGATGTTGGCGAGCTTGAAGATTTCCAGCGCTGCTTGGCGCCGTCCTTCGGCTATCGCTGCCTTGTGCGCATCGGGCTCATTGATCGGCGCAAAAACGTTGTTGCGCAGAGCGATGTCTGCCAGCGTCGCAGGGAAATTGGTCGCGAGCACCCTGTAGCCGCTGATCGCAGCGAAACGCGCCTGTTCATCCGGCCAGAACGACCGAAACCAGTGCGGCCAGTTTTCGAACTTCTGTTTTCTCATTTCGTCGCACGGCCCCGCGCGAGCGTCTTCGCCTGCTCGGCATGCGACAGGTCAGCCACGATGCCTGCGGCCTGCTCCTGCTGCATCAGCACCGCCTGCTGTTGCTGCGCTTGCGCGCGCGCCTGGCGGATCTGGTCGACCTGGCGCGGATCCAGCTTGATCGATGGCACACCCGACAACGCGTCATGCAGCACCGACGAATAGCCGTCGACGTCGATGTCGTCGATGTAGCGCGGATCTTGCGTCGCCTCGAACAGCTTGATCTTGGTGGAGACCCAGCTGGTCGCGCCGTTGGCCGTGTCCGCCTTCTGCGCCTTCACGAACGGCGACACGAAAGTCGGCGTCACGGGCGTACGCAGCAATTCCGGCGGCGGCGGCCCGATGGTGCGGAGCACGACCCCCAGCCGGTCGAGCAACTGCGCGCGCCGGCGGATGAAGCCGGCAAGGCCGCGCTGCACGCGGATCAGGTTCGGCGCCAGCGCCTTCAACTCGTCCTGGCTGAAGGCCTGCACTTCCTCGGCCGTCATCTGCGGCCGGTTGGCCAGCACCTGTGACAGCGCGAAACGGAATGCCCGCCGCACCTGGTTGCGCAGGTCGTTCTGCAGTTGCAGCGGCAGCGCCATTTGCTTGGAGCGCTCGAGGATCTGCGCCGGCGGCTTGCCGCCGGTGCTGTCGCCGTAAAGGACGTTCCCCGGCACGATATCGGCCGTGGTCATCACGTCCTCGTCGGCCGCCCACCACATCGGCTCGGCATCGAACTGGATCCCGACCATCGTGGACCGCGCGACCTCGTCGAGCGACGACATGTCCGGCAATGCGTTGTGACCGGGGCCTCTCGCCCAGACGCGGCCGGCGCGCATCGACCATTCGATCTGATGCACCGGCAGGTCGCCGTAGCCGCTTTCGGTGTAGAAGCTGGTCTTGTCCGGCGACACGTAGCAGGACTTGAACGGCATGTACTTCGCGAACGGGCTCCCGGGCCGATAGTCCGGGTTGGGCGAAACCGCGTGCACGAAGAGGATTTCTTCGTCGTCGCGCGCCGTCGGTGCCCGATCGCCGAACTTGCCCTTGGCCTGGCGGCCGGTCAGGCGAAACTCGCGATGGAAGGTGTCGAGATCACCGTTCGCATCGACGTCCTTGTAGCAGCCGGCGAGCGCGAGGTTTGGCGTGACGATGCGCCCCTGCCCGACCATCTCCTCCTGCCACATGAAGCCGGATCCGAACATGCCCATGTCACCGAACCAGCCGGGCACGTTCAGATAGAAATTGTCGATCGTCGGGTCGATCGAGGCGAGGATCAGCGTGGTGTAGTTCCAGAGATAATCCTTGGCCGGCTTCCACTTGGCGAGCTCGGGATCCGCCGGCACACCCCAGGAGAACCAGCGCTCCGCCGGATTGGTCGCTTTCGAGAACATGCCGCCGACATAGTCGTCATTGGCATAGAGCGGCGTGCTGTCGAACGGATCATCCCCGTTCGGCTGCCGTTGATCGTTGCGATTGCCGCCGGAGAGATCCTCGTCGCTCTGCATCAGCCGCGCGATCTCGCGCCAGCGCGGCTCCTCGAGCGCGCGCTTCTTCTTGACCTCGGCATGACGCGGTTCGATATCGGACCAGGCGGACATTCATTGCCCCGAGAGCATGCGGAAGCCGACCGGCGGCGCACCAAGAGCGGACTGCAGCCCGATCCCGAAGCTCGATCCCTGCATCAGCTTCCGCTTCTGATCGTCGGACGCTGCACGCGCGCTCTCGCTGTCGCTCTGCGGCACCGACGCCGCCTGCGCGAGAAGGTTTGCGTCCTGCTGTGCCTTCAGGGCGGCAGCCGCATCCGACGCGGCCTGCGCGCTCGCCGCCTTGGTCGCGGCCGTCTGCGCGTCGATCGACGCCTGCAGCGACGAATTCGAGCTGCCGAACCAGCTGCTCGGCGTGCCGATATCGTGCATCAGCGAGGAAAACCAACCCATGGGAAGGAAGCCTTGAGGTTTGTCAGGCTGCCGACCCTACGGGCGACGATTTGGCGTCAACCGCCGTTTTCACGCCCTTTTCCGCTTGATCGGATTGTAGCGGCCGGCGCCCCTGGCCTCTTCACGCCGCCGGGCCCGGTTCGCGGCTGCCTCGCCGACGCGACGCTTGGCTTCAGCCGTGCCACATGCCAGCGCGCCATACTCGGCCGCCTCGCAGGTGTGGCCATCCTTGGTCTTTGCGACGGATCCCAGGTCGTCGGTTCCGGCGATGTGCTTGAAGTGATAGGTCTGCGCCGCACCGCGGCGGATCGTCTTGCAACTGGGATCGACGATGAGCCCCGGTTCGCCGGCCTCGCAGGCGTGACGCAACTTCGACTTGATCGCTTCGTGCCGCGTCGTCGGGTTGTTGGTCGGCGCCGCCTGGACCTTCCTCCCGAGGAATTTCGCCAGGTTCTGCCGGTCCGATCCCGCCTCGAGATCCTCGCCGGCGCACATCGCCGGATCGCACAGCGAAAGAAACTCGCATCCTTCAAACCGCGTCGCCTCGAGCTGCAGCATCGCGGTGGCGAGCTCTCGCATGCCACCGCGATCGAGCGGGCATTCGGCGAGGATGCGAAGCTGCCCGTTCGATTTTTCCTGCATGTAGACCGTCGACGGCGTCAGGCCGCCGTCGCTGCCCGTGATGACCGGCAACTCCCTGATCACCGGGATCGGGTGCTTCGACATGTTGCGGTCTTCGTCCCATTCGGGCCAGACCGGGTTGTTTGCGCGGGTGAAGCCCGGCCTGGCGTGGATCATGCGTTTGATCCACCACGGCCTGTGCGCGTTCATCATCGCGGAGTTTTCATAGTAGCCGCGGCCCATGGCCTCGATGTTCTCGGCGTTCGGCGCGAGACCGGATGGCTGCTCGTGCAGCACGTGGCCCGGTTTCTTGTTCTCATAGAAGTCGCGGAAGATGAAATGCAGGACGTCGGGGGCGTTGCCGTCGCCGTAGAAGCGGCCAGCGCGCTTGATAATCTCGCGCGGCGGTTCACGTCCGACACGATCGACGAGCGCCGAGCAAAGTTCCTCCGGCAGCGTCGGCCATTCGTTGAAATAGCAATCGGTGAACTCGTTGCCCAGGATGTCGTCGGGATCCATCGTCTCGCCGAAGGCGCGGAAGCGGTTGGTCAGCACGATCCGGCCGAACTCGTCTTCGAACGTCAGCGTGTGCTCGGCCTCTCGCGGGCTCGCACCAGTCCACTTCGAACCGGGCATGTCCTTGGGGAAAAGTTTCCACCAGGAAGGTATTGTCGCCTTCCAGATATTCACGTACTTCTGTCGCCACGTGCCGAGCACATATCGGCGCACCCCGTCCGCACCGGGAAAAATCCTTTGGGCCTCGACCAGCGCTTTCTTGCCACTCGCGATCGTCTTGCCGGAGCCGCCAGGCCCGATGATGATATCTGCCGGGTTGTGCGAGAGGATGTAGCGGTCGCTGATCGGCCCCGCGCTCCGCATCAGGTTTACCGTGCCGGTCTTCTCCTGCTTGTGCAGATGGTCGACGACGTCCGGATGCTGCTTGCGAAACTCGTCGTCGGCCTCGACGTGGCTCATCTGATTTTTGTACGGGTCCGCCGATCCCAGAACATCGGCGAGCGAGGTCTGCTCGAGCAGCGCCTGCGGGCTTGACGCTTCAGTCACGCGAAATCCCCCCGCCCCGTTTCGCCCTTCCAACGTTCGCGCACCTTGGCTGAGACCGGATCGCCGACAGCGGCGAAGCGCGGAAAAAATCGCGCGCTTGGGGGGCACGGGCCGTCGAGGTTGGGTTTTGGGGGTACCCGGCCCCGGCCGCCCCCGGGGGGTACACCCCTGAAAACTCGGCCGCAGGCCTCCGCATCGCTGCGGCGCCTGCGGCCAGGTCGACGCTCGATCCGCACGATCGAGGCCGACGTCACCGGCCTTGAAGGCCTCGCGGCCGGTGATTTGGGAGTAGCTGCCCTACAGCCACAAGCCCTTGAGAATGCTGCGCTAGTCGTCACCGTGCGACACGTCACCGTGCGACACGCTCTGCTCTGGTGCGCTAAGCGCTTGATTTTCCTGCGTTTGCTCAATGTACAGCCACGGTGCCCGCGCCGAGCCGTCCGGCCCGCTCGCCGACGCAGACTGGCCCGTAAACACCATCGTCAACCGAGGCGCCACCGCCTGGCCGGCGCTGTCGACCTGGGCCATCTGCCCGTAGAACAGCTTTGAGAGATCCGCCGCTAGGCGATCGAGCCGGTCATAGGCCTCGAGCATGGTGCAGTTGAGCTCGCGCGCCAGCGTCTCCGGCGTGTGCTGCAGATATCGGAAGCGCCAGAGCAGCGGATCTCCGAAGACTTTCAGCACAAAGGCCTTCATTTCGCGCGTCGCGACGTTCTCTGCGCCTGGCGGACGGCCGCGCTTGTTCGCTCGAACGGCTTCGACCAGCTTGTCGTGGCGATCGGAGCCAGGCTCGAACCGCGTTGCCGGCATGAGCTCGAGCTGCTCGACCGGCGCCGGCGCCGCGGCGGCCGCCGCCGACGCAATCACTTCCGCGACCGCGGCCTTTTGGTCCTTCTTCGGCATCGCTGACGCTACCTCGCTGAATTTCCGCGAATATTTAATTCAGCGCACGCGGCGACAACCGGCGCCGATCGAGTTGTAGTGTTTCAGGTGTTGCAGTGGGTGTTGCAGCCTATCTCCTTATATTCTCTATTCAATTTTCAATATGCAACAGGTGAAACACTTGAAACACCACTTCGCCTCGCGCGCGCGCGTGCGCGCGCGTACACGAGGTCTCAAGTGGTGTTGCAGGTGTTGCAAGTGTTGCAGATTGAGAATTCGATAGTGATGTCAGCGGCTTGGCCTGCTACACCTGATGCAACACCTCTCTAATCTGGTGTAGCATCCCCTCACCCGATCGCTCGCGGCAGGGCGCATCGGTCACGATGGTACCGACAGACGTGCGTCAACCGTTGTTTGCAGAGAATTCAGAGGCCGCGCGGCGCGCGACAGTGCGTGCGCGAGATGGTGAGAGTGAAAATAAGTGGTGCGAAGCGCTGTCGCGAGGCAAGCCGCGCGGACATTTTGGAAAGTCAACGGGGCGAGGGCGAGGGAATGAGCGCAGCGGCATGGGGAACACTACTGGGCTCGCTTGCAGGCAAGGCGATGGATCCGGTGACGTGGGTGGTGATGCTATGTGCGGCCGCGGTCGCGTTCACACGCTCCGCGTGGTGGTGGGTCGGTCTGGCGGCCGGCGCCGGAGCTGCGTTTGTTACCTACATCGTCATGGGCACGGCACAGAGGATCGGTGTCACGGCCAATGCCGGACAGATATGGTTCAGTCAGTGGCTATTGATCGCGGCCTGGGCGTATCTGATCTATGGCATCGTGCGCTTGACCCGGCGCAGGCCCCGCACGACGACTGAGATCTAGATCCAGAGATCCTCGTCGCGCTCGCCTGGCGCGAGGATGGGCTCGCACACCGGCCGCAGCGGCCGCTCGATCGGCGGCTCCTCGAGGTCCATGTCCTCTGTGCCGTAGCCCATGCGGCGCAACAGCTTCAGCTGCTGATTGAGCCGCGGCGGGATAGCCTGCAGGTGATCCGGGTTGACGCATTTGCGACACGGGCGAGGGTCCGGCGCCCACTTCGCACACATGTGGTCGACGTCGTAGCCGTAAGGGATCGGCCCGACAAAGGTCTCATAGACGTAGCGATGCACGGGCATCACGCGCCTGGTGCCGGGCCGCAGAATGCGTCCATAGGCGCCGAGGCCATGCCACTCGCCAGTGCCGTCATCACCGCCGAGCCACAGCCAGCAGCCGCCAGGCGTGACCCACGCGCGGTCAGGCGCGAGGAGTTCCTCGATCGTCTGAGGCTGGCGACGCCGCTTGCTCACTTCTCCGGTGCCCCGTGGTAGCGGTCCAGCACGATCAGCGTGCACCTAGTCATGGTGCCGTCGATGCGCCGGTTGTTGATCTCGGAATTGGTGATCATCACGCCGTCGATCGGGCACTGTCGCAGCGCGTCTTTCCATGCGCCGTGCTGCCAGTCGCTGCCGACGAGATGCTCGGCGACCTTGGTGCTCTTGTTCGGAACTGCCAGCACCCAGCCGAATGAGGGTAGATTGTAGCGGGCGAGGGCCTCATCGAGGCCGATCCTCTCCTGGCGCATCACGCCGGCTACGATCTCATGCGTGTTGAAGAGGCCAAAGCCTGCGATGTTGAGGTCGCGCTTGGCGGTCCCGCGATCGAGCGGCGCCTCGACGGGGTTGCCGTCCTCGTCCTTGGTGCGCAGCTCCTCGATCGTCTGCCCGATCGTGTTGCGGCTGGCATTGCGCCAGCTTTTCACCACAGCGGTCAGGATTTGGTCGACGCACTGCCGATAGTTCGGCTTCGCATCCTCGACCTCCGGCAAAGTCTCGGCGCCGAGCAGCCTGCTCCACTCGCGCTCCTCGTCGGGCCCAAGCGGCACGCCGATCTCTGCGGCGACTTCATCCCCGAGCAGCGTGGCCGCGCAGGCGAGCAGAACGCCGTAGGTGTCCTGGCCGCGGCCGCCATGGCCGCCCTGCTCGAGCGCACGCTTGAAACGCTGCAGTGTGTCGGCAAAGCGGGCGCCGTTGTCGCCCCAGCCCTGCATCATCAGCGAGAGCATCATCGAGCCCGTGGTCTCGATGTCGACCGGATCAGGCTTGGCTTGGTTGAGATTGAGCGGCATCAGCCGCAGCACCGCGACGCGGCTCATGTCCTGGGCGGAGCGCAGCGGGTTGTTGATGGCCGAGAACAGGAAGGCCGAGCGCATCTGGAATTCGCTGGCCTCGCCCTTGGTCGGGCCGCCGCGCCGGCCGATGTCGCCGGAGGCCGAGGTGCGCATCAGGTGCACCACGTTATCGAGCTTGCGCGGGTCGCTGTCGGGTTCGAGCTCGTCGAGCGCGACGGGTCGCGCATCATGCGCCATCGCCTGGTAGATACCTGCGGCCGTAGTGTCGGCCGAACGAAACAGCGTGTCGCCGAAGATGTTGCGCAGCGCCTGCTGCAGCGTCGATTTACCGGTCGCGCGATCGCCGATCAGCAGCACCGCCGGCCGCCACTCAAGCGCGCCGCCGATCAGCGCGCACCCGATCCACCCCAGCAGCAGCACGGGATCCACCTCCGGCCGCGTCCAATTCCACTTGCGGAAGGTTTCCAGCAGTTTTTTCGCCGGGTTCTCGTCGGGCGTGATCGCCTCGGTCCACGGCTCGGACAGCGCCGACAGACGCGGATAGAGCATGTTCTCGTGCACGCCGGTCGCGAGCGTCTTGAAGCGGCCCTTCTCGCAGATCCAGAGCGCATCGCCGGAGTGATAGACGAGGTTGCCGGAGCGGAATGTCCACGCGCCGCGGCCGCGCATCTTGTCATTGGGCGAGAAGAAGCCCTTGCGGGCGCATGCGCGGAAGAAATCCTCCTTGATCTGGTCGGCCTCGAAGCTCTTAATGATCGGCTTGTGCGGCTTGCCCGTGGTCTCGTCGATGCCCTTAGGCAGATGCCAGCGCGGCCGCATCCATTTGGGATAGTTGGGCGTTGCCGAAAACAGATCCTGAATGCCGACCTGGTTGAAGTCGGCCGCCTTCATCGCGCGGAACTGGCCCGAGCTGTCGATCACGTATTTGTAGGCGCCCTCGAAGCCGATGCATTCGACAGGGCATTCACAGCCGGGATCTGACGGCATGCCGTACATGTCGGCTGACCATTGGCCGGCGAGCACCTCGTTCGGCCCGCGCGGCGTCATCGGCGTAGTGTCTTCGCGCGATTTGCGCTGGCGATCGAGTTCGCGCTGCGCCTTGGCCATCTGAACGACGTTGCCCTTGCCTTTGGTCACGCCGCCCCTCTCAACGTATCGTTTAGATCCTTGCCGTAGACGGCGTGCACCTCGGCGACCGCGCGCCCCGTCGCGCGCAGCGCCGTCATGCCGCGCTCGAACGCGGCCACCGCGCTCGGCTTGTCCCAATCGTTCTGGCGATGCACGATCACGCTGTCGATGCAGGCCGGCAGGCGGGCTGCCACGTTGGCCATGTTCGACAGCGAGATCATCGCCCACACGCGGTGTTGCGGCGCCGCCAGGATGGCCGACAGGCCGTCCTCGACGCCTTCGGTCAGGATCACGGTCTGCAGCAGGCCGTTCGCCTCGGCTTCCTTCACCGAGAAATGCCCCGCGCCGCGCCAGAGCGGGATGACGAGGCCTGCGAACTCGCCGAGCACCTTGCGCGCCGGCTGCTCGGTGCCGTCGGGCGCGGGCGGAAACTTCGCCTTGTCGCTGCCGTCGGCCTTCAGCCAGGTCTGGTGGATGGCGCGGATCTGCCCCTGCGCGTCGGTGCAGCAGGCGATCATGCAGGGAGCCGCGCGCTCGCCGATCACATTGCCGGTCTTGTCGCGCAGCAAATAGCGATGCGACGGCGCAAAGCGCAGCGAGCCGGGGGCGATGTTGCCCCTGCGCGGGCCGACAAAGGGCGGCGCGGTGAGGTCGATGCCGCGGGCATCGCGCAGGTAGAGATCCGCCGGCGTGCCGATGATCGGCCTGGCGCCGGCAAAGGCCGCGAACGCCGCGGCCGCCTTCTTGTCGCGGCGCTTGTGGTTGTCGGCCTCGGCCTGGACGCGCTTCACCTTGGCGGCCGCGCGATCGCGCGCGAGCTCCTCCTCGGAGACGTGCGCCAGGCCGAGCCGCTCGATCACGAAGCGCGCAGCCGCATCGGCGCCGCGCTTGTCCATGTGATACCAGCCGTAGCAATAGGCCACGAGCTCGAGCGCCCTGCCCTTCTCAGTGCCGTTGAACTTCTTCCACGACAGGCCATCCGCCCTCAGGCACAGCCCGAAGCATTTCTGGCCGTCGCCGCGGGGGTCGTCGTACAGCGTCCAGCCCTTGCGCGTCGGCTCCTCGAGCTTGCACAAGCGCAGCACTTCGCCGATCCGGTCGTCGAGCTTCTGCTTGAGATCGTCCCAGCCTTGCCGGGTGCGGAGGTTGATCACAGCCGCTCTCCCCGCACCTGCAGCATCATCGTGCTCATGAGGCCGTCGAACGCGCCGTCACGCTCGCGCTCGGCCTCGATCGCGGCAACGGATTTGTGGATCGCCTGGCGCGAGACGCCGACAGCGCGGCCGATGTCGGCCTTGCCGAGGTCGAGGCCCTCCACGAGCAGATAGATCGCGCAGCGTCGTAGGCGCGAGGCCTGCAGCCAGATCGGGTCGTTCGTGTTTTCGGCGCCGTAATCCTGACTGAGCATCAGCTCGGGATCCCAGCCGGTCTTGACCGCCAACTGCACCGTGATTGTACGAAGATAGGCCTGGCAGAGCGACAGCTTCGCCGACGGGATGACGCCGGCGGCCAGCCGATCGAGGGCGCGCTCAAGGGCGTCATAGGTCGATCCGCGTGTGTTGGTGCTGCCGCGGATCGCGAGAAAATAGGTTTGGGGATAGACGCCCGCAGCCGAGATCAGCGCCGAGGTCGAGATCCCCAGCTGCTTGCGCCGCGACGAGATGCGCTTCCCACGCTCGGTTGACAAATCACTGTGGTTTTTCTTCGCGGTCTCGGTTGACGAACCACTGTGGTTTTCGGGCTTGCGGTCGGTTGACAAATCACTGTGGTTTTTGACCGACGAGCGCAGCGCCGTGTCTGCGATGATGTCGAGTTGTCGAGGCGTCGGCGCGGACGCGAGATAGCTCATGGTGATGCAGGCCCCGGCTCAGTTATCTTTCAGTGCAACACGCAACAGGCTCTCGAGATCGCCATACGTCTCAAGAGCGCAATCGTCGCAGATGGCGCAGCCGTCGTCGTCGATGCCAACCGCGGCCTCTCCGCACTCCTCGCAGCGCAGTTCGGGTAACGTGCTCACTTCGGCTCCGGCTGTTGAGTGTCGGTTAGCTGCCTGCCGTAGCCGACGGCGCCAGGACCGTTCACAGGCAGCAGGCCGGGCTTCGGAATGTTGGTCTCGACGTTGCCGATCTCGATGCCCTTCTGCGCGAGGTCCGCAGGCAGCGCTGCGATCTCGCCTGACAACGTCAAGTGACCAAATGTCGGATGCTGCGCCTGCAGACGGCGCGCGATCGCGTGCACGACCTGGTCCATCTGCTTCGAGCTGGGATCCGACGATGGGTGACCCATCGAGCGATGGGCCCAATTCTCGGCCCAGACGCACAGGATGTGCAGCTCGTGCCAGTTCACCTCGACGGTGGTGTCCTTGTCGCACGCGCAGGGAATGCCCTGGTTGCTGCACTTCGGGCAGCCCCAGCCCTTGATTTCGTCTTGCGTGAAGCGGGCGCCGCAGAGCGTGCACCACATGACTTCCTTCCGATCCGCCATCGCCTGCTCCTATGCCTTGCCTTGGATTTCTGGCTGGCCTTCGAACCGAGCGATCATCTCCTTCATCAGGGTGACGACGTCGGCGCGATCAGCGCCGTTCGAAATGAAATTGCAGCGGCCGGCGGGATCCTGGCCGAATGGGAACACGAGCAGCACAAAGCCGGTCTTTCGATCGGCCCCGCGCATCTCGCCGTTGAACAGCCCGTCGAGCCCTCGGGCCACGGCGTTCATCTTGGCTGTGTACTGCTCCTGTATCGGAGCGTCGCCGAGACGCGCCGCGGCCTCGCGCCTGCGCTTGGCCTCACCCATTGGCGCTCTCCGGCTTCACGAGCTCGCGGATGCGCTTGTCGAGCCGCCAGACGAGGTCCTCGCTCATCCCGGCGCTCGGCTGAGGCAGCAGCCGCAGGACGGTCGAAACACTGTCATAGGCGTGCGCCTTCGGCTTGAGGCGCTCAATCTCTGCGCGCAGCCCGACGATCTCGTCTTTGCAGCGGCGCATCATGTCGACGGCTTCCTTGTCCGGCATGGCCTGTTCGGCTTGCTCTGCAGGCATGCCTTCGACCATGTGGCGCACCATCTGGTACGCTTGGCTGGCGTCGAACAGGTTCGTGCCGGTCGGCATCTGGTGATTGTCGGCAGCCTCACGCGTCGCATAGACAGGCCGCGAATAGCCGATGCCGCCATCGGGGTTGAAATCCGTCGGCAAATGCCAGCTGAGAAAGCGGTCTACCAGATGCTTCAGTTGCTCGTGCTTCATGATGGCTCCTTGGGCCGGTGAGACGTGTTTAGCTGCTTGGATGCCGCCATCGCGATCAGCACGTCGCGGAATGCCGGCGGTGTCGCCGCGCGAATTTTTTCTTTGTCTTTGCCGCCGACGTAGGCCATGACGCCGCTGCGCCTGGCTCTCTCGTAGCCGTGGCGCTCTAGACCGACTTCCGGCAGCCGCTGCGACGAAGGCCCCCACTTCAGATCTCGAAGAACAATCGGCGCGTGCGCGATCAGCCACGTCGCCTTGCGGGCCATATGGCCGTAGTGTCCCTGCTCGACGTGAGCGACAGCAAAGCCGTCCGCGAGCCTCCACCCCCCCCCTATGATCGGGCTCGGGCAGCTTGAATTTCTCCCATGCGCGCGAATAAGCGGGATGTTCTAGCACGCCACCCCATTGGCGGATCGCACCGAGCGCGGCCGCGAAGCAGCCCTGGTCGTCTCCGAGCTTGTACTGATGCGGCTTCCGTGGCGATCCATGCCAGTACCGTCCCCAACGTTTGCAGGGCGGATGCGCGACAACAGGCCATGGCCCCTGATAGAGCCGCGCGTCGCGCCCCTCGTCCCACACGTCGACGTGCGGCAGCCCGGAATAGCAGCCATCCTTCTCGACGAAGAGCGCAGCAATCTTCACCGCTCGCCCTCCGGCTGGTGATAGGCAATCAGCTGCTTCATGCCGCGATCTCCTCCCGCACCGAACCAAGGATCGCTCGGATCAGAGCCCAGCCGTCCGCGCTGGGCCGAAAGAATGCAGTCCGCTGCACACCCTCATCGGGCACGCAGCGGAACCACATCTCCACGAGGCCACGGCGCCACAGCGGCTGCATTGCTTCGCGCTGGTCACGCGTGAGCGTGGCCGGAGCTCCCTGACTGCAGCAGATCGCCAGCTGCTTGAGCGTCACGATCTGACGATTGCTGAGGCGCTGCTCGCTCACAGGCATTCCCCGATCACTTCGCGCTTCAGGGCAGCGACCTTGTCGCCGTCCGTTTGCACCTCGCCGATCAGGGCAACGATCCACCAGCGCTCACCCTTCCATTTCGGCGGGATGAACGTCGCGTGCAGGCCGTTGCGCGTGCAGATCTCGAGCGGGCCAGCGATCTCCTCAACCGTACCGGCCTCGACCGGGCGGTTAGAGCCACCATTGCATGCCCGTCCATTCTTGTCGGAACGCCAGAAGGCGATCGTGGCACCCGCGCCCAGGAGAGCGTCAAACCTCTTTTGCTGCGCAAGCGGCATCTTGCCAACAAAGTGGGGAATGGTTGCCTCCCAGTACTCTTTCGAGCCGTAGCCGTAGCCGTAGCCGTAGCCGTCGCCGTCGCCGTCGCCGTAGCCGTAGCCGTCGCCGTCGCCGTAGCCGTAGCCGTCGCCGGAGCGTGCTAACAGGGGCTCCGGGGGCGAGCCCCGGAGCATTTGAACCTGGCTTACCTCCACGGCGCGGCCTCCCAGGCGGCAACGGCTGCTTCGGTGCAGAGCGAGACCGAGGTGATGTCGCGCAGCTCCATGTCGACGGCCGGCCCGACGCGCGCGCCCTTCATCGGGCCCATGGCAGCGAGGCCCATGAAGCCCTTGTTCTCGGTCGGCCAATACAGGCAGTTGCGCGCGGCACGCAGCTTGATGATCGCGCCGTCGGTGTCGGTCGCGTACCCAAAGAACACGCCACGATGCGAGGTCGTCACAAGCACGGCGCGTTCAGTCGGCTTGTTACGGTGCGGATGGTTAGCCATAGTCTCTCTCCTGCCCCTGAGGATCGCCGAGGCGCGCGATCTCGGTTAAGGCGTCAATCGTGTTTTGCGCTGCTCGATGGCAATGCCGAGCGCGTTGCGGACGTCCGGCAGCAGCACCGCGACCACGCGGCCTGCGCAGATCGCCCGGTCGCGCTGGTAGCGGCGCAGGGCGTGATCGGTCAGGTAGAGCGCCTGGGCGTAGAGCCGCGTGACGTCGTCGATGACGCGGGCAGTCTCCGCCGGCTGCCGATCCGCCTTCTCGACCTCGGCGCACAGCTGCTGGATCTCCTCGGCGTCGGCACCGAAGCGCATCTGCAGCGCCAGCTCGCCGGCCGCGATCAATCGCGTGAGGATGTGGGAGTGGTCGATCATGCCGCCTCCCGCCCAAGCTCGCGGAAATTGACCACCCAGGCATGCACCAGCGGCTCGAGCAGCTTCAGCTCGGCCGCGATCTGCGCCGTATCGAACCGGCGCTGCCACATCGTGATGACGTCGGGATATTTTTTCAGCTGGGCGCGGGTGACGTGTCCGCCCGTCGAGGCCGTGCGCTGCGGGATCATTGCTTCGGCCTCCAGTGGACACAGAGAATGAAGCACTTCGGCGCGCCGCCGATCGCCGTGGTGATCGCCTCGATCCGGGCGCCGCCGTTGCGATCGGAAAAGGCGACGAGTTCCTTCTCCATGATGGCGCGCACCGCGTCCGGCCAGGTCTCCATGCGGTGACCGAGCTTGGTGATGCGGCGCTGGTCGAATTCATCGAGCGCGGTGACGATGGTGCAGACGTTGCAGCCGGCGAGATCGAGGCCGACCGTGCGCTCGATCTCCTGGCGCTGCATGTCGGCGACCTGGGCGAACGGCGTGTCCGATGTGGCCGCCGATCGCGGCATGGCGCAGCTCTCGCTCATCGCGCCACCTGCAGCAGGCAGGCCCAGATGTTCGCCGCGACGCCGGCGATCAACGCCGCGGCGATCCACGCCAGCGCGAGGCGAAGATCCCGCGTGCCCTCCGGCGTGGTGGTGAAGTGACGTGCTCCCATTGCCCTCAGCCCTCCCCTTCAGAAGCTTCACGCTGCAGCTGCTCGATCAGCCGTTGGCTTTCCGCGAGCTGGCGCCGCGCGGCGTTCACGTCGAGCTGTTTGCAGTAGCGGACGAACCATGCCGGCCGGGCGTCACCCATGAGGGCGAACAGCACATCGCGGCCTAGATCGGAGCGAAGAAAGGCAATCAGCGTCTCGGCGCTTTCGCCGCGCTGGCCGGCGAGAAGTTTTTCACAGGTCGAGATCGGCACATCGGTCAAAATGTTCAGGTGCTGTGCGGGCTTGGCCTTCGGCAGCTTGTCCTGCACAGCCTGCATGACCGGCGAAATCGATTGCCGGGTTGTCTCCTTTGATTGCCGGGGTCGGCAAGACGCGTCTTTGTCCGCCCCCGATCGCGCGCCTAGGCTGCGCTGCATGACATTCCCTCTTCCCACTGCCCATGCGCCTCGAGGATCGCCTGCACCTCGCGCTCGAGCGCGCGGCGACCCGGCCCGCGTGGCGGCGGACCGTGTTTTTCCCAGCGATGAACGGTGCTTTGGTCGACGCCGAACCTGACCCCAAATGCCGCCTGGCTCTCGCCCGCCAATCTGCGGGCCCTGCGAATCAGTTGTGCATCCATATTCGCGACTATGCGCTACGCATAGTCGCTGTCAATGCCTAACGCATACAATCCCTATGCATAACGCATTCTCATGAGCGAACCACATGAGCGCCTGCAAAAGGCACGGGAAGAAGCGGGCTACGCAACGGCAACAGCCGCCGCGGCAGCCATGGGCGTTAACGCGCAGACCTATCACGGCCACGAGAACGGGAGCCGGGCGTTCACCCGGGCGGCTGCCCGCTATGCCGCCTTTTTCCATGTCTCCATGGACTGGCTGGTGAGCAACAAAGGGCCCGCCAGGCGCGTCAGGACGGCCAGCAAGGCCGATCCGCATGCAACGGTCCCTCTCGTCGGTTATGTTGGCGCTGGCGCTGAGACCCACTTCTTCGCGCAAGATAGCGGCCATCTGGACGATGCGCCGGCGGTGGAGGGAATGTCGGAGGCGACGGTCGCGGTCGAGATCCGCGGCGAGAGCCTCGGCACCTTCTTCGACCGCTGGCTGGTCTATTACGATGACGTGCGCCGGCCGATCACCGGCGACCTGATCAACCACCTTTGCGTCGTCGGCCTGACCGATGGCCGGATCCTGATCAAGAAGATCCAGCGCAGCAAGACCCGAGGACTATTCCATCTGCTTTCCCAGGCCGAGCCGCCCATCCTCGACGTCGAGATCGAGTGGGCCGCGAGGGTGAAAACGATGGTCCCGCGGTGATTTAGGACGCCCAACGCATAGAATATTCGTTACGCATTGACTTAACTATGCATAGCGCATAGTTTTTGTTTCACGTGAAATGGTTCACGGGGAGACAACAATGCGCCGTTCCCACTGCAATCGCCTGCCCGCTCGCGGCAGCCGGCTGACGCCCCAGCCGACCGTTCCCGACTACATCCAGACCTCGCTGGTGCCCGCCCGCGCCGCGCTGAGCCCGCTCGAAACGATCGAGCGCATGGCCTCCGACATGCGCGAGGCCGCCTATCGCGAGGGCGGCCTCACTCGCGAGGGCCTCGAGCTGCTCGGCTACTCCGCCGATCAGATCGACACCCATGCCGCCGCCGCGCGCCAGCTGGCCAATAAGCAGGCGGTTCTGTCGTGAGCCCCGCGCTCAACAACACCCACTATCGCGCCCTGGCGCTGCTGCGCCGGGGCGTGCTCGTCCGTGTCGGCGGCGAATGGCGCTTCGGCGCCACCAGCGTCGGCGACAGCGTCGTCGACACCCTGATCGCCAGCCACAAGGTCACCCGCATGTTCCCCGGCCAGACGGGGGACTGCATCGTCCTGCTCGATCGCTCACGCGGAGCAGGCCGATGACCAGCGCCGCGCGCAGCACGACCCCATCCCCAGCGCTGCGCGCGGCCAGGGTCATCCTCGTCGACGAGCAGGGGCTTCAGATCTACTCCGCCTCCATCGTGGTGGCGAGCGAGGCTTTCCCGGAAGTCGTGATGTTCAACGGCGATCCGCACATCGCCATCGATGGCGCCGGCACCTATCGCCGCGTCCGCCCCTACCGCCTCGACGTGGGAGCCTGAACGATGCCGGTCGAGATCAAGGACGACTTCGACCACGAAAGCGCCGTCTGGGGCTGCATCGGGCTTTTCATCGCCGGCATGACCGGCATCGCGCTGGTGATCGCCGGGCTGATCTGGTGGCTGACGTCATGTCCATGATGCGCCCCTACACGGCCCGCGAGATCTGCGAGGCGCTCGGCATCACGCTCGACACGCTGTACCGCACGCGGCAGGTCCGCCATGCGCTCGACGGCCTGCCGAGGCCCCTCTCGGAGCGCGGCCCGCTGAAGTGGGAGCGCGCCGGTTTCGACGCCTGGCACACGCGCCACGACCCGCGGCGGCCGCCGGCGCCGGCCAACGACCCCGTCAGGCCGCCCGAGGCGGCGACGATCGAGGAGCACCAGGCGCTTTTCCACGCCGCTTACGCCCCTCCTCCCCTTGACACGAGGCGCCAGCACAACCGACGCTGACGCCCTCTCCGCTTCCGCCCGCACCGGAGCCGGCCCATGACCGTCAAACTGCCCTACATCAAATGGCGCGATGGACGCCCGCGCGTGGTCCATAGCCCGCGCGAGCGCGCCGCCGGCTTTGAGGATCGGGACCTGCGCCACGTCGAGACCGGCGCCTGGTACACCTATGAGGAGGCGCGCGCCTTTGCCGACAAGCACCTTGCGGAGATCCAGCGGTCGCGCCAGGTCGGCAGCCGGAAGGTCAAGGCGCCGAGCCTGCAGCGCGCGGGGACCGTCGAGGATCTGCTTGACGACTGGCTGGCATCGCCCGAGGTGCGGAACCTCAAGCCCAAGTCGGTCCAGTCCTACGAGAAGGCCCGGCGCGCGCTGATCTACAAGCCGGAGAGCCGCGAGGATGCGAAGAAGCGCCGCGAACGCGAGCGCGCCGCCGCCGTGCTCGGCGCCACGCTGCCCGGCCGCGAGAAGGAGCAGCTCGCCAGCGTCATCCCGGCCGCGATCGGCGCGCCCGAGCTGCGCGCGCTGTTCAACTACCTCAAGGAACAGCGCGGCCACCACATGGCGCTCGGCGCCATCGCCGCGCTGTCCGCGGCGCTGTCCTGGGGCAAGGAAAGCTCGAAGTGGCGGCTGAAGAACAATCCCCGCATCGACATGCGGTTCGACCGTCCGGCCGGCCGCGTCGTCATGGTGGAGCTCGAGGAGTTCAATGCCCTGGTCGCCGCGGCCGACGCGCTCGGCCGCCCGTCGATCGGCGATGCCGTCTATCTCGGCATCTTCACCGGGCAGCGCCAGGGCGACAGGCTGCGGCTCAAGGACGACGGCATGATCAACGGCCGCCGGCAGCTGCGCCAGAGCAAGACGGGCATGATCGTCGCGATCAAGCAGACGCCGCAACTCGCCAAGCGTCTCCTCGAGGCCCGCGTTCGCGTCAACGAGATCGCGAGGAAGCTCGAGCTGAAGAAGATCCCCGACGAGATCGTGATCGACGAGACGACGGGACGCCCCTACAACGAGCACACCTATCGCCACGTCTTCGCCGAGGTGCGAGACCTCGCGATCCGGGGCAGCCAGGTGCCGCGCGTCACGGCATGTCCCTCGCTGGCCTTCATCAACGAGACCACCGGCCAGCCCGACAAGAAGCACGATCAGGATCTGCGCGACACCTGCGTCATGCTGCTCGATCGCGCCGGCAACGACCTGCTCTCGATCTGCGACGTCACCGGCCACAGCTACCAGTCGGCGCAGCTGATCATGAAGCACTACCGCGCACGCAACCCGGCGCGGGCCGATGCGGCGATCGACAAGCTGGTCGCATTCCTGGGCAGGGAAGGACTGACGTGATCGACACGACCGACTTCCGATTTCTCAGCCGTGAAAAAGATCGGCACGGAAACGACAGGGTCTATGTACGTCGCGGAGGAAAGCGTATCCGCATCCGCGCCGCTGAAGGCACCGAGGATTTTAACATCGCCTATACCGACGCAGTGGCACACCTGCGCGGCGTCCCGCGAGACATCAAGCTGAAGCTACCTCCCGTGTCCAACGAGATCGGGTTCGTCTATTTTTTGCGCTCGGGCGAGCGCATGAAGATTGGCTTCTCTAAAAACCCGTTCAGCCGCGGCCAACAGCTCCTCACCGGCATCGCTGACGGCGTGCATAGCTTCGGCTTCGTTCCTGGCAGCGAGCGAGACGAACGGGCCGCCCATCGCGCACTTTCGAAACATCGGATCGCTCGCGAGTGGTTTGAATGCCACCCCGACGTCGTGAAGGTGATGATGCGCTCACTGACCTTCTGCAAGGTGGCGATCGAGGACGATCTGCGGGAAGCTAAATAGCCCGAATGTCGCACGCTGTGCGACATTCGCGACATCTGAACGTGTCGCACGAGCCTCAAAAGAACAAATCGAGGCCCACTTAAACGACTGCGATGTCGAGGGATTTTTTGGTGGGCGCACCAGGGCTCGAACCTGGGACCCGCTGATTAAGAGTCAGCTGCTCTACCAACTGAGCTATGCGCCCGAAAGGCGGTCAAAGCCTTGCGAGGCCGGTCGTTTAGCAAAGCGATCCGAGGATGGCAAGCGATGCGACGCAGGTTTTCCAAGGATTCATCCACAGGCCCTAGAAAGCGAAAAGCCGCTGGATTCCAGCGGCTTCGCGAGGATGAAAACTCCGGGAAAACCCGGGCCGGTCAGAGCCGGCCCTCCCGGTCCCGATCCGGGCCGCCGTCGCGGTCGAACCGGTCACCGCCATGGAAACGGTCCATGCCGCGCTCCATGAACCGGTGGCGCGGGCCCTCGTCGCCCCCGAACGGGCCGCGGTGGCGGGTCAGCATGGCCAGCCGGCGCTTCTGGCCCTCGTCCAGCGTCTTGTAGAGCGGGTCGGCCGCATCGGCGATCTTCTTCAGCGCGGCGGAGGTCGCGCCCATATCGTCGGCGCGCTGGCGCAGGCGGGCGACCGGATCCTCGGGCTTGGCGGCATCGCCGGGACCGGCGTTCATCCGCGCGTTGGCGCGGTCGATCCGCAGCTTGGCGAAATCGCGCACGGCGCTCTCGACCGGCGGCCACAGCTTCTCCTGGTCGGCGTTGAGCTTCAGCCCGGCATGGACGGCGGCGATCCGCGCGTCGACGAACGCGGCGCGGTCCTCCGGGTTCATGCGGATGTGGTGGAAGTGCTCCATCCACGGGCGATGATATTGGGCATAGACCGCGCCCGAGCCGGCGATGCTGAGCACGGCGATGGCGGCGATGGTGAACTTCCTCATACGAACCTCCTCTGGAAGGATGTCATTGAAGATGAGGGCCGCGCAGCCCGTGCGCAACTTACAACTTGGACAGGGAATGCACTCTTACGAAGATGTAACGCCCTGCGTGTCTGTCCAGTCGCAACCGACATCATCCGCAACAAAAAAGGGCTTCCGCGGCTGGCACGGAAGCCCTTCATTCATCATTCGTTTAGATTAGTTCGTCGTGCTCTTCGCTTCCTTCTGGAACTCGTCGATCAACGACTGGCCGACGCGGCTTGCGGCATCCTTGTAGACCGGCTCCATCGCCTTGCGCATCGCTTCGTCCTGCTCCGGCGTCAGCTTGATGATCTCGCTCTTGCCGCTCTTCTTGATCTCGGCGAGTGCGTCGTCGTTCTCCTTCTGCGACTGCGCGTTGTTGAAGTCGGTCGCCTCCTTCATCGCCTTCGCGAGCTGGTCGCGGATGTCGGCCGGCAGGTCGTCCCAGAACTTCTTGTTCACGATCACGACGTAGCCGATGTAGCCGTGGTTGGTCTCGGTGATGTACTTCTGCACTTCGTGCATTTTCTGGGTGTAGATGTTCGACCAGGTGTTCTCCTGGCCATCGACCACGCCGGTCTGGAGCGCCTGGTAGACTTCCGAGAACGCCATCACCTGCGGCAGCGAGCCGAGCGCCTTGAACTGGGCCTGGAGCACACGCGAGGACTGGATGCGGAACTTGACGCCCTGGTAGTCGGCCGGCGTCACCAGCTTCTTGTTGGCGCTCATCTGCTTGAAGCCGTTATCCCAATAGGCAAGGCCGGTGATGCCCTTGGTGTCCAGCAGCTTGAGCAGTCTCGCACCGAGCGGTCCTTCCGTCACCTTCCGCAACGTCTTCAGGTCGGGAAGGATGTAGGGCAGATCGAACACCTCGAACTCGCGGATGCCGAGCGGGCCGAATTTCGAATTGGACGGCGCCAGCATCTGTACGCTGCCGAGCTGGAGCGCTTCGAGCTCTTCCTTGTCCTTGTAGAGCGTGGAGTTCGGATAGACTTCGACCTTGACCTTGCCGCCGGTGTATTTCTCGGCGAGTTCCTTGAACTTCTCGGCCGCCTTGCCCTTCGGCGTGTCGGTGGCAACCACGTGGCTGAACTTGATGATGATCGGCGATTGAGCCGATGCCGGCCCGGCGAGCGCCAGCGCTCCGGCCAGGACCGCAACCGATGCCGCAGCCCAGATGAATTTCCGCATGCTTCCTCCCGCACGTTTCTGTGGCTCGGACCATCGGTCTCGAGCCTTGAATTCGGGCCTCGAATTCAGGGACGGATTCAAGGCCTCGAGGCAGCTTTATAGGGAAGCCGGCACAGGCGCCATTGCCCCTTAGCAGGGGTGTCCTTGCAAAAATGCGGGATCGTGGGCGTAGCCTGGACGAAACGCCAAACGAAAAACGCGGCACCGAAGCGCCGCGTTTGTTTTGCTGCCGATCGCTCAGGGGCGTCGACGTCAGCTCGCCGCCGCCGTCGTCACCGTGTCACGCTGGCGCTTCATGACGATCTTGTTGAGCGCGCCGAGATAGGCCTTGGCCGAAGCGACCAGCGTATCCGGATCCGCGGCACGCGCCGTCATGGCGCGTCCTTCGTGAGACAGCCGCACCGAGACTTCGGCCTGCGCGTCGGTTCCCTCGGTGACGGCGTGGACCTGGTACAGTTCGAGCTTGGCCTCGTGCGGCACCAGGCGCTTGATGCAGTTGAACACCGCATCGACCGGACCGTTGCCCTCGGCCTCCTCGATCTTGATCTGGCCGTCGACGTCGAGCTTCATGGTCGCGCGCTGCGGGCCATGGGTGCCGGCGATCACGGTCAGCGAGGTCAGCTTGATGCGATCGTGCGAGGCCGCCATCTCCTCGTCGACCAGCGCCTCGATGTCCTCGTCGTAGATGTCCTTCTTGCGGTCGGCGAGCGCCTTCATCCGCGTGAACGCATCCTCCAGCTGGTTCGGGCCGAGCTTGTAGCCCATCTCCTCCAGCTTGTGCACGAAGGCATGGCGGCCTGAGTGCTTGCCGAGCACCAGCGAGGACTGCTTCAGGCCGACCATCTCGGGCCGCATGATCTCGTAGGTCGAAGCGTCCTTCAGCACGCCGTCCTGATGGATGCCGCTCTCATGGGCGAAGGCGTTCCGGCCGACGATCGCCTTGTTGTACTGCACCGGGAACGAGGTTGCGGCCGACACCACCTTCGAGGCGCGGGTGAGCTGCGTGGTGTCGATCTTGTTCCAGTAGGGGAATTTGTCGTTGCGCACGTTGATCGCCATCACGATCTCCTCGAGCGCGGCGTTGCCGGCGCGCTCGCCGATGCCGTTGATGGTGCACTCGACCTGGCGCGCGCCGCCGACGATGCCGGCCAGCGAGTTCGCAACCGCCATGCCGAGGTCGTTATGGCAGTGAACGGAGAAGACCGCCTTGTCCGAGTTCGGCACGCGCTCGATCAGCGTCTTCATGAAGTGCGTGTATTCCTCCGGCACCGTGTAGCCGACGGTGTCGGGAATGTTCACCGTGGTGGCGCCGGCCTTGATGACGGCTTCCACGATGCGGCACAGATACTCCATGTCGCTGCGGGTGCCGTCTTCCGCCGACCATTCGACGTCGTCGATCTGGTTGCGCGCGCGCGCGACCATGGCAACCGAGGTTTCGATCACCTGCTCCGGGGTCTTGTTCAGCTTCACCCGCATGTGCAGGGGCGAGGTCGCGATCACGGTGTGGACGCGGCCACGCTTGGCGAATTTCACCGCCTCGGCGCAGCGGTCGATGTCGGCCGGATGTGCACGGGACAAGCCGGCGATGACGGCGTTCTTGGAGCGGCGGGCGATCTCGCTGACCGCCTGGAAATCACCTTCGGAGGTGATCGGGAAGCCGGCTTCGATGACGTCCACGCCCATGTCATCCAGCAGCTCGGCGACCTCGAGCTTTTCCTCGAAGGTCATGGTGGCGCCGGGGCACTGCTCGCCGTCGCGCAGCGTGGTGTCGAAAATGATGACGCGGTCCTTCTCGGACTTGTTCACGGGGGCCATTTCAATTTCCTTTATGAGCTTCGGCGCCCTTCATCTGCCTGGAGCGCCTGAGGTTGTCCGGTGATCTCGTACAAACCCCTGAGTGCCCAGGCGCGTGGCGCCCAGCCGGCCCTCAGGGGCAGGTAAGAAGAAGCCCGCCGAGAAGGAGGGTGGGCAGGAGCGCAGCCGGAATCGTGGCGGCGGCCAGAGCCACCTCCCCCGAAATCCCATCGATTTGGCCGCGAATCAGCATTGCCAGACCCTTTTGAGCTCCAAAATCCTCGGGCAAAACCGTTGAAGGTTCGTTGCCGGGTGGCTCAACGGGTCGTTTCTAGACGAGAAAGGCCTGCAACCGCAACGCCAAAAGATGGTCAGTATGGATGACCTATAGCGGGGGGGCTACTTCGGGGGCGGACTAACCCGTCCGGCGGGCCCGCGCCCTGGTTTCCCAGCGGGTCAGCATCTGGCCCAGCTCGCCGGTCGACGGAGAGACGGCCTCATTGGTGTTGGCGGGCGCGGCGGCTTGAAACCATTCCGACTGCCTGTGGTCGCGCCAGCGCAACGCCTCGGCACGCCGCCTGCGGGAGATGAAGTCACGAGTGAAATAGCCGCCCGCGAACGCGCCCCCGAGCAATATGACTAATATGAAAATACCCTGCACGGTCAGCTCCAGCCTCTTCCCGCCCGTGGTTCTGCTCAGCAATCGGTGCGAGGTCAAGGCTTGACAGGTCCGGAAAGGACCACCTTTGGGCCGGACGAAGTGCCGCAAGTCTCCGGCGCGCCACAGGCGCAGCCCCGATGGTCGATTGCAGACAGAGCCGCAGCGGAAAACGAGCCGCGAGTCCCTGCGTCACGTCGCTCTCTTCGTCACCGAAGAAGCAGGCTCGGAAGAGCAGTCCAGGAAAGGCAGGTTCGGATGGGCCGGCTCCTTGTGTTCGCCAGACACACATGCATTGCCGATCGGCACACCATCACGACGGATGCTGAAACCGGCGCAGCAAATTGCTGATCGTCCGCGCCGGCTCACCGAGTGAGGATCGCGCCGTCTCGAACCGGTGACAACGCGAGCCGCGCGGTCTCGGCTGGAGCTGTCGTTGCGAGCGGAGAGTCACGCGCTACCCGGATGACTCCGAGAATGCTGCATCGCCGGTTTGCCCCGCGCTGCCCGCTATTTACGCAGTCTAGACTTTAGTCCTCCTCGCGCGATCCTGAATGCAGTTTCACTTGCCGAGAATGCCCTCGCCGCTATAGTTGCGACATAATGGCTCACAAGAGGCCTGTTCAAGGGAGAGAAACAGCATGAAAAAAGGACTCTCTGTTGCGTTGCGGATGACGCTCGGTGCGGCCGCGACCGGCGCACTGATGACGGCGTCTGGTGCGGCGCTCGCGGCGGATCCGATCAGGATCGGCGTGATCGCGGAAGCGCAGGCGATCGCCGGCGCATCGATTCCACAGGGAGCTCAGCTCGCCGCCGACGAGATCAACGCCAATGGCGGCGTCGACGGCCGCAAGATCGAGATCATCGGCTACGACAACCACTCCTCCTCGGCGGACTCGGTGCGCGCGTTCCAGCGCGCGGTGAACGAGGACAAGGTCAACGCCGTCATCGCCAGCTACATCAGCGAAGTCGTGCTGGCGCTGGAGCCCTGGGCCTCGCGGCTGAAGACACCGTTCGTGACGCCGGGCGCGGCCTCCAACGAGATCAGCAAGAGCGTCCACGCCGACTACGAGAAGAACAAGTACACCTTCCACGGCTATCTGACCTCGGCCGCGCTGGCACTCTCGGTCTGCGACGCCGCCAAGGACCTGCTCGTCGACAAGATGCACATGAAGTCGGCGGTCATCATGAGCGAGGACGCCGCCTGGACCAAGCCGCTCGACATCGGCTACGAGGAATGCCTGCCGAAGATCGGGCTGAAGGTGCTCGACCACATCCGCTTCTCGCCCGACACCACCGACTTCACGCCGATCTTCAACAAGATCGAGGGCTCCAAGCCGGACGTGATCATCACCGGCATCTCGCATGTCGGCGTGCAGCCGACGGTG
>NZ_JASGFS010000002.1:0-398017 GCF_047605465.1 Bradyrhizobium sp.
TGGTCGTCCTCGACGTCGATCGCGTCCTCGAACTCGCACCCGAGATGATGGCGGCTTGATACGGCGTGTCGCCGACGGACTTGCAATTGGAAGTGTCCCAGTAAAGGGGACAGGAAGCAGAGGTTCACATGCGAACTTGTCTCGTCGTTGATGATTCCAGCGTCATCCGCAAGGTTGCGCGCCGGATCCTGGAGGGCCTCGACTTCCAGATCCTCGAAGCCGAGGACGGGGAGAAGGCGCTGGAAGCCTGCAAGCGCGGGTTGCCCGACGCAGTGCTGCTCGACTGGAACATGCCGGTCATGGATGGCTACGAGTTTCTCGGCCATCTGCGCCGCATGCCCGGCGGCGACCAGCCCAAGGTCGTGTTCTGCACCACCGAGAACGACGTCGCGCACATTGCGCGCGCGCTGCATGCCGGCGCTAACGAGTACATCATGAAGCCCTTCGACAAGGACATCGTGACGGCGAAATTCCAGGAAGTCGGCTTGATCTGAGCGGGCGACCGGAGGCTGAACGGATCCTTCGGCGTTTGTATTCTACTGAACCGTTCCAGTCTGAGTTGGTGAGTAATGAGTGTTGCGTTCGCAGGTAATTCGACCACGGGCCCGTCGCGGGAAGCGGGACCTCTGCGCGTCATGGTCGTCGATGACTCCGTCGTCATTCGCGGCCTGATCTCGCGCTGGATCGGTGCCGAGCACGACATGGAGGTCGCCGCCTCGCTGCGCACCGGGCTCGAAGCGGTCAACCAGCTCGAACGCATCAATCCCGACGTCGCCGTGCTCGACATCGAAATGCCCGAGCTGGACGGCATCTCGGCGCTGCCGCAACTGCTGGCGAAGAAGCGCGATCTCGTCGTCATCATGGCCTCGACGCTGACCCGGCGCAACGCGGAGATCAGCTTCAAGGCGCTGTCGCTCGGCGCCGCCGACTACATCCCGAAGCCGGAATCGACGCGCGAAGCCTCGGCCGCCGACATCTTCCACCACGACCTGATCCAGAAGATCCGTCATCTCGGCGCGCGGCTCCGCCGCAGAGCCGCCGTCGCAAGCCCGCCGCTTGTGCCGGCGTCTCCGGCGCCGCTCGTGCGCGAAGCCGCGCGGGCTGCTGCGCCGGCGCCGGCCGTGCATGCCGCACCGTCGCTGTCCCTGACCACCCGTCCGTTCTCGCTGCAGGTCCCCAAGGTTCTGCTGATCGGCTCCTCGACCGGCGGTCCGCAGGCACTGATGACGCTGGTGGCGGATCTCGGGCCGGTGATCGATCGCTTCCCGGTGCTGATCACCCAGCACATGCCGCCGACCTTCACCACCATTCTCGCCGAGCATCTGGCGCGTGCGAGCCGGCGGCCGTCAAGTGAAGCGACCGACGGCGAGCCGGTGAAGCCGGGCCGCATCTATCTGGCGCCGGGTGGCAAGCACATGCGCGTCGCGCGCAATGGCATGGACACTGTGATCGCGCTCGACGACGGCCCCGCCGTCAATTTCTGCAAGCCGGCGGTCGATCCGCTCTTCACCTCCGCCATCGACATCTGGCATGGCAACATCCTCTCCGTGATCCTGACGGGCATGGGCTCGGACGGCATGCGCGGCGGCAAGGACATCGTCGCCGCCGGCGGCAGCGTAATCGCGCAGGACGAAGCCACGAGCGTGGTCTGGGGCATGCCTGGCGCCGCCGCGAATGCCGGCATCTGCGCGGCGATCCTGCCGCTCAACCAGATCGCTGCGAAGGTCAACCGCCTGTTCGCGGGAGATCGCGCGTGACGCCCACGGACTACGAATATCTGCGCAAATTCCTGAAGGAGCGCTCGGGTCTCGATCTCTCCGCCGACAAGCAATATCTGGTCGAAAGCCGGCTGCTGCCGCTCGCCCGCAGGACGAGCCTGTCCGGCATTCCGGATCTCGTGCAGAAGATCCGGAACGGGAATGGCCGCCTCGCGACCGACGTTGTCGAGGCGATGACCACTAACGAGACCTTCTTCTACCGCGACAAGATCCCGTTCGATCATCTGCGTGATACGATCCTGCCGGGCCTGATCCAGGCACGCGCGGCACGCAAGTCGCTGCGCATCTGGTCCGCGGCGTCCTCGACCGGGCAGGAGCCCTATTCGATCGCGATGTGCATCAAGGAGATGGGTGCGGCCTTCGCCGGCTGGCGCATCGAGATCGTCGCCACGGACCTGTCGCAGGAGGTGCTGGAGAAATCGAAGGCGGGTGTCTACAGCCAGTTCGAGGTGCAGCGCGGCCTGCCGATCCAGCATCTGGTCCGATACTTCACGCAATCAGGCGAGATCTGGCAGCTCAATGCCGACATCCGCTCCATGGTGCAGTTCCGCCAGCTCAACCTGCTGCAGGATTTCTCGCATCTCGGCACGTTCGACGTGATCTTCTGCCGCAACGTGCTGATCTATTTCGACCAGGACACCAAGGCCGTGATCTTCGAGCGGATGGCGAGAAGCCTGGAGGCCGACGGCACGCTGCTGCTCGGTGCGGCAGAATCCGTGGTCGGCATCACCGACGCCTTCCGTCCCATGACCGACCGCCGCGGTCTCTACCAGCTCAATACCGCGCGGTCCGGCCGGCCGATGGGCGGGCTGATGCCGCAGCCGCTGAAGATCGTCGCCGCGCGGTGAGCGCGCTTCTTCTCGCACCAGAGAGATGAAGCAAAGCAGACTTTCTCACACGATCGCATGCGGCAGAAACCGCGAGCCGTTGCCGGTGATCGGGCTCTCGTCTTCGCGGATCGACAGTCCGCAGGGCTCGTGGTTCACCAGCCAGCTTCCCACCACGGGATAGAATCCTGAAAAGTTCGGCAATGGCGACAGCGCCTGCCGCACGAATCCCTCGGCACCGTAAGGACCTTCCTGCGTGTCGAGCGGCACGCCGCCCGAGACCAGGGTGACGTTGGCGCCCTCACGCGACAGCAGCGGCTTGCGCACATAGGAGCTGCCGAGTTCGGCCGAACGGGGATCATCCTCGAAGAAGGCCGGCAGCAGATTGGGGTGATTGGGAAACATCTCCCACAGCAGCGGCAGGATGCCCTTGTTGGAGAGAACGGCCTTCCAGGGCGGCTCGATCCAGCGGGTCGGCGCCTCGGCCAGCTTGGCGCCGAAGGCGTCGTGGAACATCCATTCCCAGGGGTACAGTTTGAACGCAAGCGCGATGTCGCGGTCGTCGAGGTCGACGAACCCGCCGGCCTCGTCGCGCCAGCCGATCTCTTCGATATCGAGCAGCGAGGTCGCAAGTCCGGCCTGCCGCGCCGTGTCTTCGAGATAGGCGAGCGTGCCGGCATCTTCCTCGTTGCCGGTGGTGCCGGTCAGATGCAGATGGCTGCCCGCAGCGATCATCTTCCAGGCTTCGATCAGCCGTTCGTGGATCGAGTTGAACTGATCGGCGCGCGCGGGGATGATGCGCCTTTCGATCGCCTGTTCGAGCCACGTCCATTGAAACACCGCGGCCTCGAAGATCGAGGTCGGCGTATCCGCATTGTATTCGAGCAGCTTGGCCGGCGTCCTGCCGTCGAACGTGAGGTCGAGCCGGCCGTACAGGCTGCGATCGTCGCGCTCCCAACTCGCGGCGATCAGATCCCAGAACGCGTCCGGAATCCTCAGCCGCCGCAACTGGCGTTCGTCGCCGATCACGCGGCCGGCAAGCTCGAGGCACATCGCGTCGATCTCGCCGGTCGGTGCCTCGATCCCGCGCTCGATCTCGTCGAGCGTGAAGGCATAATAGGCCCGTTCGTCCCAATAGCGTTCGCCGTCGATCGTGTGGAAATCGAAGCCGCACTGTTCGGCGGTCTGCCGCCAGTCCTCGCGTTCGGGGCAGGAGATGCGCTGCATTGCTCAGCCGCCGCCGTGACCATGGCCGCTGCGGCCGTGCATGTCATGCAGCGTGCCGCCGAAGCCGCCATAGGCCGGGCGGCAACCGGGCCTGCCGTCGATGCCGGGAGCGGCCTCGAGGCCGCCGCAGGGCCGTTCGCGCTTCACGAACCCCAGCGAGACCGCGCTGACCGCGGCGCTTCCCATCAGGGTGAGCACTACCCGTCGCGAGCGTTTCATGTCGTTTCCTCCTGTGGCCTACCTAAGCAGACCGATGCGCGGCATTGAATTCAAAATGTCGCGTTTCAGCCGCCGCTCGAGAAGGCATGGGCAAAGGCGCCAAAGCCGCCGCGCATGATGCCGCCCGAGCCGGACTCTGATGAGGAGCCGGACGAGGAATGGCTGCCGGAGTCGCTGCTGAAGAAGCTCGATCGCGACGACCAGTGCGAGCCTCCGCCCGACGAACTGCGGCCGCTGCTGCAGGCGGTGTTCGCCTGTGCCGGCGTCGTTGCGCCGGCCGGAGGCGGATCGCAATTCTGTCGCGGCATGAGCGCGTAGGCAGTGGTTCCGACCGCGATGGTGCCCATCACCAGGAGCGCGACATGGCCGGAACGCTTCACCGGCTCTTGCGGCGGTGGCGGCATCGGGAGCGGCCGGCGCTTGCCGAAGTCCTTGGTGGGAGGCTTCTCCGCCATGTCAGTAGATCATGCAGGCGGCATTCAGCAGCCCGGCGGCGAGCGAGGACAGGCCGAGCCAGATCGCCGGCGCAAGTTCGCCGGCGGCGATCCGCGCCGACAAATTGGGCACCGGGACCTTGACGAGATAGAACACGACGACCTGGACGATCAGCGCGATCGCGGCCCAGATCAGGCAGTCCAGCACGCTGGCGGCATGCGCGATCGCGCTGACCAGCGGCGCCACGAAGCCGAGCAGGCTGAGCCCGAGGGCAATCGCCGCCGCAGGATCGTTGTCGCGGATGAGCTGGAACTCGTTGTGCGGGGTGATGCGGGTGTAGACGAACAGATACGCCACGATGGCGATCAGCCCGGTGCAGAAATAGACCAGGAAAGCGGGAAGGCCGGCGAGGGATTGCAGAATCATGAGGGGGTCCGACGGTTGCCACGACAATTCTGGCACGATCGCTTGGTCGCCGCACCGGCCGGATCAGTTCGATCCCCAACCACGAAAGCGCCGGCGGGCCGCGGGCATAGAGGACAAATAATCGGGCAATGTGAGACATGCCTCACAAATGCGCCTAGAGGTTGCGTGTGATAGTCGCGGTGCGCCCCTACCCGTTGTCAAGGCGCGCGTGGCCCGTCGCAGCGGACCCGTCGAATTTGAGGGAATTTTCGTTCAAATCAGATTTCCGGTTGAGTGAGGCTCAAAATGCCTGTTGCCGAATACGAAGATTTCGAGCTCGAGATCGGCTCAGATCTGCCGGTAGGCGGCGGTCCGCAGCAATATTACGGCCGTGTCGTCAGGTCGCCGGCCGGCGAGGCGCCGAAGAGTCAGGTGAAGTTCTGGTTCTCCGCGCCCGGCGAACTGGCCAAACTGCGGGGCGAGTTGGAAAGCGCCGTTCTCGAGATCGACGAGAAGAACCGCCAGGGGCCGACCACGCGGGGCGAGCAGGTGTTGCGGGATTTCGGGCGCGGCGTGTTCCGCAGCGTCTTCACCGAGGTCCCATCGATCCAGCGGATCTACGAGCGCAGCAAGGGCGCGGCACAGGACCTCAGGATCAAGCTGCGTATCGAGGCGGCCGAGCTTGCCGGGCTGCCCTGGGAATATCTCTACGACGAAGACGACATGCCCGGCTTCGTCAGTCTGACGCGCCCCATCGTGCGGTATCTCGAGACGGCCGGCAGCGTCGGCCGGATGGGCGTCAAGGGGCCGCTGCGGATCCTCGGCATGATTGCAGATCCCTCCACCAGCGAGTGGCCGAAGCTGAACGTCGTCAAGGAGCGTGACCGCATCAACAGGGGCATCGATGCGCTCCAGCACGAAGGCAAGGTCGATTTCCAGTGGGTCCCCGGCGGCACCGGCAAGGACCTGATGAAGAAGCTTCTCGAAGGAGAATGGCACATCTTCCATTTCATCGGCCATGGCGGGGTCGAGGAAGCCTCGCCCGGCGCCGGTGCCAGCGGCTTCGTCGTCATGGTCGACGAGGACGGCAAGCCGGTGAAGAAGTTCGCCTCCGATCTCGCGATGATGCTGACGGGCGCGCGCCGGAGCCTTCGTCTGATCGTGCTCAATTGCTGCGAGAGCGCCAGGATCAATGTCGGCGACCGGTTCGGCAATCCGGCGATCGGGCTGATGAAGACGGGGTGGCTGCCCGCCGTGGTGGCGATGCAGTTCCCCATCACCGACAATGCCGCGATCTCGATGTCGGAAGGATTCTATGCCGCGCTGGCCGGCAACCGTCCCATCGACGATGCCGTGACGCTGGCGCGAAAATTCATCCAGGAGAAATCGCGGGTGGAATGGGGCATTCCCGTTCTCTACATGCGGTCGACCGACGGACGGATATTCGACGTCGAAACGCCGCAGTTGCCGGCGAATCCGCCGGACGACACGCGCCCCTCGAAGGAGGCGCTGCGGCAGCGGCGCGACGAATTCCTGCGGATGCTTGACTTCCCGCCCGCCACGATCGAGGCGCTGGAGGAACTGACCCGAAAGGGACAGGAACTGCATGGCCTGCTTGCAGACGACAACGAGCTCTCGGTCCGTCTCGCGAAGGTCTATTTCGACCTCGGGACGCTCCAGCACAAGCAGAAGCAGATTCCGAAGGCCGCGGCCAGCTTCGCCTACATGCTGAAGCTCGACCCGACGAGGCCGGAATATTCGGTGCGCCGCGCCAATTTCAACGTGACCATCGGACTCTACGAGAATGCGCTGACCGATATCGCAGAGGCGATCAGGCTCAAGCCGGACAACCCCGAATTCTACTGGATCAAGGGCATCGTCAGCATGACGGCGGCCGGCACCGACGACAAGCGCGGCTATCTGGAGGAGGCCATCAAGGCTTTCAGCACGGCCGTCGCGACGAAGCCGGACGAACTGAAATATCTGGTGTCGCGCGCCAACGCCTATGCGCAGATCAAGGACATGGCGAAGGCGCAGAACGACATGGACAGCGCGATCGCGATCGCGCCCGACAACATCGACCTGCTGATCCAGAAGGCCAAGCTGGTCGCCCAGGCCGCGTAAGTCTCACAAGGACGACCGGATGCCGTGGCGTCGGGTGCGTCTCCCATCAGCGAACCCTAGCGATAGGAGTTCACCGTGTCGCTCGCCAATGTCGTCGACCCCCTGAATGCGATCTTCGAGTCCTTCGGCGGGCCGCTTCTCGTGGTTCTGTTCTACTGGTTCAGGTTTCACACGCTCAAGGGCACGCGTTCGTTCACGACGAGGCCGTTGTTCGCGTTCGGCGTCGCCGTCTTCATCGCGCCGTTCCTGGTCGTGTACGCCGTCCTTCCCGAACGACTGTCGCCGATTGCCGCGATCTGGCTGTTGATGTTCGCGTGGCTCATTCCGGTCCTCCCGGCGGCGTGGCGAAGGTTTTGCCAGGAGCTGGCGGGTATCCCCGTCAGCGCATATGCGCTGCGCGACGCGCTCGCCGCATCGCCCTTCCAGGTCCATCCGGACGACATGCCGAGCCTTCAACGCAAGCTCTCCCGGATCGGCTACCAGATCGACGATTTCCGTGCCGTGCAATCGACCGCCATACAGTCGCGCTTCCTGAAGATTTCCGCCCTCATGCTCCATCTCGAACGCTGGACCGCCGACGGCGAGGCCTTCATGGAGCGCAATGCCGATCTCTGCGCGGAGCTTCTCGCAAGTTACGACGCCATGTGTTTCCGGACCGTCCGCGTGCTCAGGAGCAGTGCCGAGATCTACGGCGCGATCATGGAGGACAGCCAGGTCGAGCCCAACGACTGGCAGGCGCTCGATTCGCTGTCGACCCGCCACAGCGCGGTCAGCCAGTTGCAACTGGCGGCCCAGACCGCAGCCGGATGCATGCTGGAGGATCTGCGCAAGGACATGGATTCCCTGCTCAACAACCTTCTCCTCGTCGCCGTGCGCGCCGCCCTTGCCGGCGAATGGACTCTCGCCCGCAGCAAGCGAAGGCTGGGAGCGATCGGCTTCGCTCTCGATCCGACGTCGCCGGGCATCCTGAAGTTCGTGGGAATCGTGGCGGCCTTCACGTTCGGCTGGTCCCTGCTGTGGTTGCTCGGATCGGGGAAGATCGTTCACATTCCCGGCGATCAATCCGTCGGTGTGCTGCGGACGTTGCTGGTGACGCCGCTCTATTTCATCGTGAACTTCTGGCTGGTCTATTATTTCAAGCGGCACTACGCGTTCGCGAACGAGACCATCTTCGGCCGGCTCCCGGTGGGATTCATCCTCTCGGTCGGCCTCTGCAGCGCGCTCATCTTCCTTCCGATCCAGGCGGCATTCGACTTCTATCAGTTTCCGCGAAGGCCCTATGTCGACGTGGTCTTGCACGGGCTGCCGCTGCTGATCTTTCCCTGGGGCATCGGCGCGATGACGGCCCTGCTGGTGCAGGATTCGACCTGGGGCAGGCGGTCGAGGCAGACGCGGCAGATGAGGGACGGACTAGCCTTCGGTGGCGGCATGACGGTGATGTTGTGGGTGCTGCTTGCCATCCAGCAGGTGATCCACATGCCGGTGATGGAGATCGTCGACCTCGTTTCCGGATGGGCGTTCTTCGCGTCCTTCGTGCTACCGACCTTCGCGCTCGGGTTCATCATCGGCTACGCGATGATCGGACGGTTGCGCGAGGCGGCCGCGCGGTGCGCGGTCAGAAGCCCGGTCCTGGTCAGCCCGTCGCTCGCCAGCGCCTGAGCGGGCAGGGCATGAGCGGCCTGACGTAGCCCCAAAAACAAAACCCCGCCGTTGACGGCGGGGTTTGGTCGAGGGCGAGCCCTCGGGCTCGCCAAACGGAAGCTGATCAGGCGGGGATGCGCTCGTCGGCCTCGTGCGGCTCGCGCAGCACGTAGCCACGGCCCCACACGGTCTCGATGAAGTTGCGGCCCTCGGAGGCGTTGGCGAGCTTCTTGCGGAGCTTGCAGATGAAGACGTCGATGATCTTCAACTCCGGCTCGTCCATGCCGCCGTAGAGATGGTTGAGGAACATTTCCTTGGTGAGCGTCGTGCCCTTGCGCAGGCTCAGCAGCTCCAGCATCTGATATTCCTTGCCGGTCAGATGCACGCGCTGGCCGCCGACTTCCACCGTCTTGGTGTCGAGGTTGACGACGAGGTCACCGGTCTGGATGACCGATTGGGCATGGCCCTTGGAGCGGCGCACGATCGCGTGGATGCGGGCCACCAGCTCATCTTTGTGGAAGGGCTTGGTCATGTAGTCGTCGGCGCCGACGCCGAGACCCTTGACCTTGTCCTCGATGCCGGCGAGGCCGGAGAGGATCAGGATCGGTGTCTTGATCTTGGAGACCCGGAGCTGCTTGAGCACGTCGTAGCCGGACATGTCGGGCAGATTGAGGTCGAGGAGAATAATGTCGTAATCGTATAACTTACCGAGATCGACGCCCTCTTCCCCCAGGTCGGTCGTGTAGACGTTGAAGCTCTCAGACTTCAGCATCAGCTCGATCGACTGCGCGACGGCGCTGTCATCTTCAATCAGCAAAACGCGCATGCCAGTTCCCCATAGTCGCCGCTCCTGGGCGTCAGGTCGGCCGCATTCGCGGCACTCAACAAAACGCCTTTGAACAACTGATTCGGATCCTGACGACAGATGGTTAACAAAATCTGATTCTGGAACGCAAGTCCCACCGGTGCAATTTTTGTCGAATCGCCCTAAGGTCTTGCGCGTGAAGCAGCTTTCGTTATCCGGCTCCGTTCAAGTTCCACTTTAAGAGGCGGCGCTAACCGACTCCCGCGACTCAGCCTTCTTCTGAAGGGGAGTCACGCTCAGTCACAAAGACAGTGACGCAATGATTAATGATGCGGGTAAACACGAAGTTAAGCGCCGTTCAGAAATATGGCGAAACTTAAGGTTTTCGCCATGAAGGCTGGGATCGTGAGGGTGCGCCAGTCATGAAGGCTCTTGCCGAACAGATCGGCGACATCGACGGCGTCAACATATATGGCCGCGTGGTCGGTGTCCGCGGGCTCATGGTCGAAGTGGCCGGACCGATTCATGCGATGTCGGTGGGCGCTCGGCTCGTGATCGAGACCGGTGCGAACCGTTCGATTCCCTGCGAGGTGATCGGCTTCTCCGGCAACAATGCGGTCGTCATGCCGTTCGCGGGACTCGATGGCGTGCGCCGCGGCTGCAAGGCCGTGATCGCCAATGCCGCCAACCAGGTGCGGCCGTCGCAGGCCTGGCTCGGCCGCGTCGTCAATGCCCTGGGCGAGCCGATCGACGGCAAGGGTCCGTTGGCGCAGGGCGCCTCGCCGATGCCGTTCCGCAATGCGCCGCCGCCGGCACATTCGCGCAAGCGCGTCGGCGAGCCGCTCGATCTCGGCGTGCGCGCGATGAACACCTTCCTCACCTGCTGCCGCGGCCAGCGCATGGGCATTTTCGCAGGCTCCGGCGTCGGCAAATCGGTGCTGCTGTCGATGCTCGCGCGCAACGTCGATGCCGATGTCAGCGTCATCGGGTTGATCGGCGAACGCGGCCGCGAGGTGCAGGAATTCCTGCAGGACGATCTCGGCGAGGAGGGATTGGCGCGCTCCGTGGTGGTAGTCGCAACCTCCGACGAGCCCGCCCTGATGCGGCGCCAGGCCGCGTATCTGACGCTCGCTGTCGCCGAATATTTTCGCGACGAAGACAAGGGCGTCCTCTGTTTGATGGACTCGGTGACGCGCTTCGCCATGGCGCAGCGCGAGATCGGCCTGTCCGCCGGCGAGCCGCCGACCGCCAAGGGCTACACGCCGACCGTCTTCACCGAGCTGCCGAAACTCTTGGAGCGGGCCGGCCCGGGCCTTGGTGAGGGCGCCATCACCGCGATCTTCACCGTGCTGGTCGACGGCGACGATCACAACGAGCCGATCGCCGATGCCGTCCGCGGCATCCTCGACGGCCACATCGTGATGCAGCGATCGATCGCCGAGCGTGGCCGCTATCCTGCCATCAACATCCTGAAATCGGTCTCCCGCACCATGCCGAAATCGGCCGATCCGCAGTTCTGGCCAACCATCCAGCGGGCGCGTCAGGTGATGGCGACCTATGCCGACATGGAGGAGTTGATCCGTCTCGGCGCCTACCGGGCCGGTTCCAGCCCCGAGGTCGACGAGGCGATCCGGCTCCACGAGCCCCTGGAAGCCTTCCTACGGCAGCGCAAGGACGAAAGTGCATCGCTTGCGGACGGCTACCGCCAGTTGGCGCATATCCTCGGCAATTTGGAAACGGAACGCTAACTTTGTCAGGTCATCATCCGACCCCACAGAGTAGAGAAGCCGATCGGGGCCTAGTGGGGCCCGTGGGGAGATCGGTGTTGTCCCACGTGCAGCCAGGGGACTTCTGGGGAGTACGAGTCGATGAAGTCACGTGATACGCTCATCCGCCTGAAGAAATTTCAGGTCGACGAGAAGCGCCGCAGGGTCACCCAGATCGAGACCATGATCGCCGACTTCCAGCGGATGTCGGTCGATCTCGAGCGCGAGATCCAGACCGAGCAGGAACGCGCCGGGATCAACGATCCCTCGCACTTTGCCTACCCGACCTATGCCAAGGCGGCGATCCAGCGCCGCGAGAATCTGACCCGCTCGGCCGACGAACTGAGGGGCCAGCTCGAGGAAGCCAAGGCCGCGCTCGCCGAGGCCTTCGAGGAGCTCAAGAAGGTCGAACTGCTGGATGAACGCGATCAGGCGCGCGAACGGGCCGAGGAAAACGCCCGCGAGCAGGCCGATCTCGACAGCATCGGCCTGATGCGCGCCCGCATGGGCGCCATCGCCTAGGGCGCAGTCCGCGCCAGACCGCCGAGAATTTTGCGAACCCGGGCCGCGAGGCCCGGGTTTTCGCATTTGCTGTGCACAGTGTGACCCCGCGCCCCTTGGTGACGGGCTTTGCCACGCGCTATGGTGGCGAGGATGAACATCGTGCCAGCGACGGCGGTGTCACCTCTCCGTTGCGAGAGATGATGGGACAGGCGACACGGCCGCGCGTCGAGGGGGCTGAATGCTGACGCCAGCAGAGCTGGTCGGGCTGATCGAGGCAGTGGCGGCGGGCGATCAGGGCGCGTTCGAGCGTCTCTACGTGGCCACGCGCGCGAAACTCTATGGCGTCGTGCTCCGTATCTTGCGTCGGCAGGATCTCGCAGAGGAGGTCATTCAGGAGACCTACGTCAAGGTCTGGCGCAGCGCTGGCCAGTTCAATCCCGCTCTGTCGTCGCCGATCACGTGGATGGTGTCGATCGCGCGCAACCGCGCCATCGACATCGTGCGCAGGAAGACGGAAGCCTCTCTGGAGGACGAGCCGCAGGCGATGGAAGTCGCCGCGGACAGCCCCGATCCTCTCGCGCGCAGGGAGATGACCGAGGAGTTGAAGCGGCTTCTGGAATGCATCGGCCGGCTGGAGCCGGATCGTCAGCGGCTCGTGCTTCTCGCCTATTACAACGGCTGGAGCCGCGAGCAACTGGCGGAGAAATTCGCAGCGCCCGTCAACACGGTGAAGACGTGGCTGCGGCGCAGCATGCTGGATATCCGGCAATGTCTCGGACTGTGAGGGCCGGATCATGAGGATGGCTTTGGACTGTAACTGATGGCCTACACTGAGGACCATATCGCGCTCGCCGCGGAATATGCGCTCGGCACGCTTGATGCCGAAGAGCGCGCACAGGCCGAGACCATGATGGCGGTGGACGAGGAGTTCGCCGCGATCGTGCGGGCCTGGGGATTCCGGCTCGGCGTCCTCAACCAGATGGTCGGCTCGGTCGAACCGCGGCCGATCGTTTGGGAAAACATCAGGTCGGAGATCGCGCGCACCATCGTCAGCGAGGATACGGCGGCGCTGCCCGAGGTCTCCGTGCTACCAACTCCGTCTGTGTCCGAGCTCTCTCCACCGGAAATTCCTGCGCACGAACCCGCACCGCAGGAAACGCAGCCATCGGAGCAAGTTCGTTCTGAGCCGGTGCAGTCCGAGTCGATCCAGCCTGGACCGCAGCAGCCTGAGGCAGCGCAGCCGGAGGCCGTGCAGGGCACGCCGGAGCAGGCAGCACCCCGGCAGCTCGAGCCCGACGCCATTCCGGACCTCGCACCGCAATTCATTCCGCAGGTTCACGCGCCGGACCTTCAGGTCACGCGCGCGCCTCAGGCACCGGTCATCGACACCGGCAACGTGATCCGTCTGGAGGGCCGCGTGAAGCGCTGGCGGGGCATCGCATCCGCCGCCGGCGCGCTCGCGGCCGCGTTGCTCGTGACGTTGTCGCTCCAGATCTTCCAGCCCGATGCGCTGCCCGGCGCATTGCGCCCCGCACCGCGCGTCCAGACGGTCGAGGTGAAGACGCAGGCGGCGCCGCTTGCCGCGGCCGCACAATACGTGGCGTTGCTGCAGGGGCAGGGCGGTGGCCCCGCCTTCATCCTCACCATCGATGGTGCGACGCGGAATTTCACCGTGCGCAAAGTCGGTGCGGCGCCGCAGCCCGGCAAGAGCTTCGAACTCTGGCTGATTTCCGACAAGCTGCCGCGCCCGCGCTCTCTCGGCGTGATCGGCGCGAACGATTTCACCGCGCGTCCGCTGCTCGCTTCCTACGATGCCGATGTCGTCAACGGCGCGACCTATGCCGTCACCGTCGAGCAGGCCGGCGGCTCACCAGATGGCCAGCCGACCTCGGCGCCGGTGTTTTCCGGCAAGCTGATTGAAACCGTGCCGCCGTCTCAGTCGCAGGTTCCGGCGAAGAAGTAGCCATTGCGCCTCACTCGCTGCGCCGCCTGCGAAGCGCGGAACTCTGTCGCCACGGTCTGCATTCTGGTCGCATTTCGACAAGTCTGGCCAAATTTGCCCTTGATTTGAACCTCTTGGCGATTTGCCGCGTCAAATGGCCGGACTTTGAAAGTCGGCGCCGCACGTTGCGGTGCCACGGAGGGCAGACATCAGATGGATGCAGCGAAGACGCCGGGCATCTTCATTCACCAATATGCGGGGCTCCCGCACGGTCCGGCATTCGAGCATTGGCGTGACAGGGCCTGCGGACCCTGTGGCCTCGATATCGGGCCGAGCCATGGCGACAGCATAGACTGCCGGCTCCAGATCAGCGTGGTCGGCAATATCGCGCTCGCCGTTCCCGAGGGTGCCTCGGCGCAATATTCGCGCACGCAGAGCGGCCTTGCCGACGGCAACGACGACCTGATGCTGATAGCGGCGCATGCGGGTCTCGTTCGCGTCAGGCAGAACGGTCACAGCATCGAGCTTGCCCCGTCGCAGATGATGCTGGCCGACATGAGCGTCACCGGCACCGTGGGCCACAGCGACGAGGACCGTTTCACCACCATTCGCATGCCCCGCCGCGCGCTGCTCGAGATTCATCCGCGCGCTGAGGACAAGCTGTCGCAGGTGCTCTCCGACGGCGCGGTCGCCGAGACGATCTTCCGCTATCACGCGCTTGCCGCCAACCAGGCGCCGCATCTGGACGCCCTCGGCCAGCGCCTGACCGCGCAGCACATGGTCGATCTCGTCGGCCTCCTGCTCGGCACCGATGCGGAGCATGCGAGTCTGGCGCGTGGCCGTGGACATGCGGCAGCCCGGCTCGACATCATGCGCGCCGATGTCATGGCCGCGCTCGGGCGCAATGATCTCTGCCTTGCCGAAATCGCCACGCGTTCGGGCCTGAGCCCGCGTCAGGCGCAGCGGCTGTTCGAGCAGGCCGGTACGACGTTCACGGAATTCGTCCTGGAACAACGCCTGCTGCTGGCGCGAAAGCTGCTCGGCGATCCTCGCGCCAAGGCGCGCAAGATCAGCGACATCGCGCATTCGTCCGGGTTCTCGGATCTGTCCTACTTCAACCGCGCCTTCCGCAAGCGCTTCGGTGCGACGCCGTCGGAACTGCGCGAGGCGTGAACCGCACGAGTGGCGTCTTCATCGCGAGAGCAGCGAAGCAACCAGGATCTGTCCTACCGCGAAGGCTTGGATTGCTTTGCTGTGCTCGCAACGACGCTGCAATCATTCCGGCGCGTCGCACCCGATTGCATACCCCAGACATGAGAAAGCGCCCGTGGGGGGCGGGCGCTTTCTGTAGTCGACTTGGGGTTGGGGTCGTCTACATATCCACGTGGCGACTTTGGGGGGCTGGTAAAGAGCCGCGTGAATTCCTGAAACTCGTCAAAACTCCTTAGCGAACGAGCGATGCGTTCGAGCTGGTGATAACAACCGGCTTGCCGGCCTTGATGACGCGAGCCGTCTGGGTCAGGCCGTCGTCGGACACCGAACGTGCCGTGATGCCGAGACCCGCCACCGCGATCCCTGCAACCAGGGCCACGACCACGATCTTGAGGTGGGTCGAGCGATCTGCGCTGTAGATCGAGTGGTTCATGGAAGGCTCCTGCCGCCATCTACCGAAAGTAGTCGCCACCCCGTTCGGGCAGGTTCATGCTTCCGATGCCCAACAACCTAGTATTGGGAGGATTCGTTCCCAAGGGGCTATCACAAGAGCGTGAAAGAACTTGAACGGCCGCGATCAAAGGCGGCCGGGAATCGTTCAATTATATAACTATTTCAAATATGTAATGTGCCTATGGATTGGGTTTCGGAGTGTCTGGCAGGGAAGGGCTCGAAGTTCAAAAACCATTTGCATGTGGCTGAAAAACACACGGCTTCTTAAGGCAAATCAGATGCTTCCGACCGTTTTCAACCTCGCCCTGGGGTGGATTTCCGCCTGCGACAGGACGGTCGTCTGAGCGCGGAACCGTTCGACCAGGGAGCGGACGAAGGGACGAATTGCCGCAGAAGTCACCAGCACCGGGGCCTCTCCTTCCCGGGCGGCCCGCTCGAAGGCGTCGCGCACGGCGGTCATGAACTCCGACAGTTTCGAGGGTTGCATCGCGAGGCTGCGCTCCTCGCCCTGGCCGATAATGGATTCGGCGAAGGCCTGTTCCCACCGGGCCGACAGAGCGATCAGAGGCAGATAGCCGTTGTAGGAGGTGTTCTGCGCACAGATCTGCCGCGCCAGCCGGGCACGCACGTGTTCGACCATGGTGGTTGGGTTGCGCGAGAAGGCCAGCGAGTCCGCGATGCCTTCGAGGATCGTCGAGAGGTCGCGGATCGAGATACGTTCGGCGAGCAGCAATTGCAGCACGCGCTGGATGCCGGAGACCGTGACCTGCGCGGGCACGATGTCCTTGACCAGTTCGCTCTGCTCCTTCGGCAATTCCTTGAGCAGCTTCTGCACTTCGCCATAGGAGAGCAGGTCCGACATGTTGGCCTTGAGCAGCTCGGTGAGATGGGTCGAGAGCACGGTCGCGGCGTCGACGACGGTGTAGCCCTTGAGCGAGGCCTCTTCCTTGAGGCTGGCATCGACCCAGGTCGCGGGCAGGCCGAAGGTGGGCTCGGTGGTGTGGATGCCGGGCACCTGAACCTGGCTGCCGCCGGGGTCCATGACCATGAACTGGTTCGGCCAGATCTTGCCGGTGCCGGCGTCGACCTCCTTGATCTTGATGATGTAGGTGTTGGCCTCGAGCTGGACGTTGTCGAGGATGCGGACCGCCGGCATCACGAAGCCCATCTCGATCGCGAGCGAGCGACGGAGCGCCTTGATCTGCTCGGTCAGGCGGTCGGTACCGTCGGGGCCGTTGACGAGCGGGAGAAGCGCATAGCCGAGCTCGATCTTGAGGTCGTCGATCTTGAGCGCCGCCGAGATCGGCTCCTCGGCAGCCGCGGCTCCCGGCGCGCCGGGCGTTCCCGGTGCGGGAGCGGCCTTGGCGGCTTCCTCGGCCTTGACGGCCACGCGCTTGTGGTTGCGCGCCTGCCAGGCGAGCGCGCCGGCGCCGGCGCCGAGCGCGAGGAAAGGGATGGTCGGGATGCCCGGCAGCACCGCCAGAACCAGCATGACGGCGGAGGACATCGCCAGCGCCTGCGGATAGCCGGAAAACTGCTTCATCAGCGCCTTGTCGGCCGCGCCCGAGACGCCGGCCTTGGAGACGAGCAGGCCGGCCGCGGTCGAGACGATCAGTGCCGGCACCTGAGTGACGAGGCCGTCGCCGACGGTCAGGAGCGTGTAGCTGCGGCCGGCATCGGCAAACGACAGTCCCTGCTGCGCGACGCCGATGATCATGCCGCCGACGATGTTGATGAAGACGATGAGGAGGCCGGCGATGGCGTCACCGCGAACGAACTTCGAGGCACCGTCCATGGCGCCGAAGAAGCCGCTCTCGTCCTCCAGAGCCTTGCGCCGTTCCTTGGCGACCTTCTCGTCGATCAGGCCGGCCGAAAGATCGGCGTCGATCGCCATCTGCTTGCCGGGCATGGCGTCGAGGTGGAAGCGCGCGGCGACCTCGGCGATACGGCCCGAACCCTTGGTGATGACGACGAAGTTGACGATGATCAGGATGGCGAAGACGATGATGCCGATGACGAAATTGCCGCCCATCACGAAGCTGCCGAACGCCTCGATGACGTGACCGGCCGCATCCGTGCCCTCGTGCCCATGCGACAGGATCAGGCGGGTCGAGGCCATGTTCAGCGACAGCCTCAGCATGGTCGAGATCAGCAGGATGGTCGGGAAGGCGGAGAATTCCAGCGGGGCCTGAATGAACAGCGATGTCATCAGGATCAGGATCGACAGCGTGATCGAGATCGCCAGGAACAGGTCCAGCACGATCGCGGGCAGCGGCAGGATCAGCACCACCAGGATGGTGAGAACGCCGAGTGCCAGCGCGATGTCGCCGCGCTTGAGAATGTTGGCGATCTCGGCGAGTGAGGGGATGCTGGGCTTTGCGCCGCCTACGCCTTGTCCCGCGGTGACGTCGACCATCGTTGCTGCCTCCCCGCGTGACCGCCGTCCGCGCGCCCCAAACGTCTGCGCGGCGGCCGATGGGCCGCCGTTCCGAAAGTGAGGCACCGCACTGGCGTCCACGGGATCTCCCGTTCTACGCGGCCGACGACACTCGACTTCACCCGGCAATTTTTGCCCGGTGTATGGTTAGCAAAGGGTTAACGGAGGGTGCGGCAGGAGGTCGGACCGGAGTGTTTCGGTCCCGAAAAAACCTGACGTCGAAGGGCGATGCGCCCCAGCGTCGCCGACCTCACCCGCATCGTGGCCGGTCTTGTCTGTCACAAAGTGCCGCAGGATCGATCAGATGTTGGCGAAAATTTCCGCTTGCGTGATTGTATGCTTAGGCAGACAATCATCCAATCTGAAGCCGACGATGCGGTTGGTGTGATGCAGGACGTGAGTGACAACGTGCTGGTTCCGGAAGCGGATTGGGCCAATCCGCCGCTCGATCGCACTTCGCCGCTTCCGCTCTATGCTCAGATAAAACAACGGCTTATCGGCTCGATCCTGCGCTGGCAGCACCCGGATCGCCGCTTCTTCTCGGACGAGCAATTGTGCGAGATGTTCTGCGTCAGCCGGGACACCGTGCGCCAGGCGCTCTCCGAACTCGTGCGTGAAGGCATGCTGACCCGGAGCCGGGGGCTCGGCACCTTCGTTGCCGTCCGCAAGCTCGAAGAGCGGTTTGGCCCGGGCATGGATTTCATGCGGCAGTGGGAAGCCGCCGGCACGCCGATCCAGCCGACGCTTCTGGTGTTCGAGCGATGCAACGCCGATGAGCAGATCGCCGCCGCGCTCGAAGTCGAGGTCGGTACGCGGGTTCTGTTCATCAAGCGCACCCGCGCCGCCGCGCGCGTGCCAGTCGCCATCGACTATCGCTACTTCCCGGCTGACCTCGTCGCCGACTGGGACGAGAGTGCGGCTCTCGCCTCACCGCTGCATCTGCTGTGGCGGCGCGTCGAGCTGCGCGCCGGCGATTTCGGCATCGAGGCGGGCATCGCCGGTCCCGAGGAAGTCGAATACCTGCATCTGACGGCTGGTGCGCCGGTGCTGACTCGGACGCTGCGCTATCGCGACGCGAGCGGCCGTCTCGTGCTGGCCGGCCATACCGTCCATCGCGGCGATCTCGTGCGCTACTCGCTCAGCGTGCCGCTGTCGCGCGACGGCAGGGCGCCGGCCGGCGAGATCGACAAGAGCGGCGTGCATGACGATTGAACGAGGGGCAACGGTACGCCGTGAGGCGTCCTTTTTGAGGGGAGGGATATCGTGAACTTTGATCGGCGCAATTTCCTGCAACTGATGGGCGGCACGGCGTTGGCCGCAACGGGCGCGCGAACCGGCTGGGCGGCGGACGAGCCGCTTCGCGTCGGCTCGATCCTCTCGGTCACCGGCCCCGCCGCGTTTCTCGGCGAGGACATGAAGGCGGGCCTTCAGCTCGCCGTCGACGAGATCAATGCCGCCGGCGGGATCGGCGGCCGCAAGATCGCCTGGACCTTCTATGATGCGGAAAGCCAGACCCAGAAAGCGATCTCCGCGACGCGGCGGCTCATCAGCCAGGACAAGGTCCAGCTCATTCTCAGCGGCGGCAACATGAGCGGCATCGCGCTCGCGATGGCGCCGATGGCGGAATCCGCCAGCATTCCCTTCATCTCCAGCGAGGGCGCGCTCGCCATCGTCACGCCGGTCGCCGAGCGCAAATTCGTCTTCAAGAGCACGGTCGACGACGAGGACGTGCTCGAACGCATCGCCGATTACTTCGCCAAGAAGAACATCAAGAAAGTGGCGCTGATCGCGGACACCAGCGGCTTCGGCCAGGGCGCGGTCTCGCAGATGAAGAAGGTCGGGCCCCGCCGCAACCTCGACGTCTCCTATGAGTCGTTCGATCCGGCCGACACCGACATGATGCCGCAGCTTACGCGTATTCGCGACAGCGGGGCGGAAGCGATCATCTGCTGGACCGTCACGCCGGCCGGCGTGGTGTTCCTCAAGCAGGCGCAGCAACTCGGCCTCGACAGCCGCACCCTGGTCCACAGCTACGGCTTCGTGTCGTCGCATTACATGACGCTGGCCGGCGATGCGGCCAAATCGGTGCTGCTCGCGAGCCTGAAATTCCCCGTGGGCGACCAGCTCCCCGACAGCGATCCGCTCAAGGCCGGCATTCTGCGCCTGTTCCGCTCCTATCAGGAGCGCTTCAATCGCGCGGCCAGCCTCTATGCGGCCGAGTCCTACGATGCCGCGATGCTGGCGAAGGAAGCGCTGAGCAAGGTCGGCGGCGACATTTCCAAGCTCCCGCAGGGCATGGAGCAGGTCAAGAATTTCGCGGGCATGAGCGGCGTCTTCAACTTCTCGCCGGAACGCCACTCGGGCCTGTCGAAGAAGGACATCGTGCTGATCAACTGGCGCGACGGCCGTTTCAATCTCGCCGATTACGAGTGATCCCGAACAGGAAGGAGAATGCCATGGCGCTCTCGCATGATATGTCGGAAGAGCAGACTTTCGAACTGGTGCAGTCCCTGCTTGATGCACCCGAAAGCCGTTTCCCGCTGACCTTCAATTCGGACCTGCCGCGGATTCGCGAGCTGTTTCACGCCGCGACGCGGAACCAGTGGGATCCGAAGACGGACGTGGACTGGGATCAGCTCAAGCCCGAAAGCTACACGGAAGAGCAGCGCTATGCCGCGCGGCTCTACTGGAGCCGCCGCGCCTGGAGTGAATACGGCGCGATCTCCGAGAGCCCGTCGCTGCAGCTTCGCTTCGGCCTGGAAAACCGTCCCTCTGACATGCAGCTCTTCTTCACCATCCGGTCGCAGGAGGAGGCGCGTCACGCCGAGGTCTGCCACACCATGGCGGAGAAGCTCGGCGGCTACATCGAAAAGCCGGTGCAGCAATTGTTCGAAGGATCGGTGTCGACCCATGGCGTGCGCCGCGCGACGCTGAATGCGGAGGTGCCGCTCGAAGGCATCATCGCGGCGCTGGTCTGCACTGCCGAGGAAATTGCCTTCGACGTGTTCAAGCATCTGGACGATGTCACGCGTGATCCGGTCGCCAGGCAGGTCGTTCGCTTCATCATGCGCGACGAATCGCGCCATTGCGCCTTCGGCTGGTATTTCCTGGAGGCGATCTGCGAGACGCTCACGCCGGATCAGAAGAAGATGATCGAGAACTCGGTCATCACCATGATGGAGAAGGTCGAGCTCAACGGGTATCACTCGAGCTGGCTGGCGCCGGAGAACCCGGCTTCGCGCGCCGAAGTGGAAGCCGATCGCATCACCTACGAAGCAGGCTTGGGTTCGACGGTGGAAGAGGCCGAGAAGCCGGTCTTCGTCGCCACGGTGCAGCGCATCCGTGAGCAGATGAAGCCGCTCGGAATCAATCTGCCGCCCTTCCATCACGACAAGCTCGGGACGATCTGACGTGCAGAGGGTCATGCATCAGGTCAAGCCGACCTTGCCGCCGTCGCGGCTGCTGGTCGAGCGGCGCTTTCCGCTCGAGATGAACGTCACGCTCCCGGAGATCCGGGAGCTTTACGACACCGGCAAGGCGGGGCGCTGGAATCCGCTCCGCGACGTCGACTGGAAGTCGCTCGACACCTCGCAATATGACGAGCCGGCGCGGCAGGCGGCACGACGCACCTGGAGCCGCCGGCTCTGGGTCGAAGCGACCGGCCTCACCGAGACGCCCGCGCTCCTGATGCGCTTTTGCATGGAAGTCGGCCGCGAGATCGACCCGAAATTCTACCTCACGGTCCGCAACACGGAAGAGGCCTGGCATGTCGAGTGTTTCGACAGGCTGGCCGAGGCGTTCGGCGGCCGGATTGCGGCACCGGCCGACCCGGCCTATGAGGCGACGTTCAACCGCAATCTGCACCGCCGGGCGATGGACGCGGGACAGAATCTCGACAGCTACGTGGCGTCTTTCGCCGCGTTCGAGGACGGTCTCGAGCTCGAACTGTGCCGCACCTGGCGCAGCCATTCCACCAATTCCGCCGTCATCGCCGTGCTCGATCGCGTGATCGTCGACAAGGAGCGCCACGCGGCGTTCGGCTGGCTCTACCTTGCCTCGCGCGCAACGGATTGGAGCGCGAAGGATCGTGCGCTGATCGCGGACGAATTGGCCGCCCATGTTCGGGAGACCGAGTTGAAGGGCTATCATTGCCCCTGGCTCGCGCCGGAGCACGCCGCGGCCGAGGCCGAAGCCGATGCGCTGACGGCATCCTCGGGGCTCGGCGGCGCGCCGCGCGCCGCGGAGGAGGACACGCTCGTGAACTACACCGCGAATGCGCGGGCGAAGCTCGCGGAACTGGGAGTTACGTTGCCGCTGTTCGAATCCAACCGCATGCGGGCTTTCTGAACACCATGACGACCGCCATCCTTCAACTGCTCGTCGCCGGTATCGGCACCGGCAGCATTTACGCCCTGATCGCACTCGGCTTCAACGTCGTGTTCAAGAGCACGGGCGCGATGAATTTCGCGCAAGGCGAATGGGTGGTGATGGGCGGCATGATCTCGGCGCTGCTGTTCGCGGCGACGAGCAATATCGCGCTCGCCTGCATCCTGGCGGTGGCGATCGCGATTCTCGTCGGTATCGTGTCGGAGCGGCTGGTGATCTGGCCTTTGCGCCGGCCCAACACCTTGCTCATCACGCTCGTCAGCATCGGGCTTGCGATCTGCACACGCAGCCTCATCATGCTCGTGCTCGGCAAGAAGCCGGTCGGCTATCCCGGTTTCTCGCAGGTCTCGACGCTGGTCGTGGGCGGCGTCACCGTGCAGACCCAGACGTTGTGGATCATCGGCCTGACGGTCGCTTTCCTGATCGCGATGCACCTGTTCTTCGAGCGCAGCATGCTGGGCAAGGCATTGCGCGCGGCCGCCGCCGATCGCGATGCGGCGGCGATCGTCGGGGTGCGTGTCGAAACCACGGTCATGCTTTCCTTCGCGATCGCGGCCCTCGCCGGCGCTCTGGCGGGCGCCATCATCACGCCCTTGACGCTCTCCTCCTACGATCAGGGCGCGATGTTCGGCTTCAAGGGCTTCAGCGCGGCGATGCTCGGTGGCGTCGGCAGTCTGCCCGGCGCAGTCGTCGGCGGCATCGCTCTCGGCCTGCTCGAGGCCTTCGGCAGCTTCTACATCTCCTCCGACTTCAAGGATGCGATCGCCTTCACGGTGCTGCTGCTCATCCTGTTCGTGCGCCCCTCGGGGCTGCTCGGGCGCGCCGACGTGGTCAAGGTCTGAGCCGATGGTGATGGCGCGCGTAAAACCCGCATCGCTGCCGCCGTCTCCGGTCGAGGCGGCCTCGTGTCCGGAGGCGCGCTCGCCCCGCAGCGTCGCCTTGCGCCTGTCGGATCATCGCCTGCTGCTGATCGTCTGGCTCGTGCTGCTTGTTGTGCCGGTCGTTGCGCCCAACGCCTATTTCGTCTCGCTCGCCAACATGATGTTGATCAACCTCATCCTGATTGCGAGCCTCAACCTGTTGATGGGCTATGGCGGCCAGATCTCGCTCGGTCACGCCGGCTTCTACGGACTCGGCGCTTATGTCAGCGGTGTGCTCGGCGTGAAATTAGGGCTGAGCGCCTGGATCGGCCTGCCTGCAGCGGCGCTGCTCACCGGGCTCGCCGCGCTGATCATCGGCATTCCGGCACTGCGCCTGCGCGGGCTCTATCTGTCGATGGCGACGCTCGGATGGAACGCCATTCTGGTGGTGCTGTTCAACCGGCTGATCGACGTGACCGGCGGCCCGAACGGACTTCTCGGGGTGCGTCCCTTCGCATTCGGAGGCTTCGCGCTCGACAGTGACGTGCGGCAGTTTCCGCTGGTCTGGCTGGTCTCGCTGCTGGTGATGGTTGCGATCCTCAACCTGCTGGGTTCGCGGATCGGCCGTGCCCTGCGCGCTGTCGCGACCAACGAGCTCGGGGCCGATGCCGTCGGCATCGACAGCTTCCGTACGAAGCTTCTGGTCTTCGTGCTCTCCGCCGGCATGGCCGGAATTGCCGGTAGCCTCTATGTCCACGTCAATCAGTTTGCCTCGCCCGAGACGTTCAGCGTCTCCAACTCCATCCTGCTGGTGGTGATGGTCGCGATCGGAGGCAGCGGCCTGTTCTGGGGGCCCGTTTTCGGTGCGCTGATCTACACAGCCGTTCCTCAACTCCTGCTCGAGTATGAGGATGCCGAGTTGATGCTGTTCGGTCTCGCAATGCTGGTCGTGCTGATCGCATCGCCGTCCGGTATCGCGGGATTGCCGGTGGTGTTCCGCCGCTGGCTGTCGAGGAGGCGGTCATGACGCCGCCTCTGCTGCGCACGGACACGCTGAACTGCTATTTCCACGGCCTGCGCGCCGTCGCCGATCTCAGCTTCGAGGTCAGGCCGGGCGAGATCAAGGCGGTGATCGGGCCGAACGGGGCGGGCAAGAGCACGCTGTTCAACATGATTGCCGGCGTGACCCGTCCCACCTCGGGCCAGATATTCTTCGACGGCGTTCGCATCGACGGGATGCCGACCTTTCGCCGCGCCAGGCTCGGTATCGCCCGCACCTTCCAGAATCTCCAGATCTTCCGCGACATGACCGTGCTCGAGAACGTCATGACCGGGTGCCACATGCAGGGACGCGCGGGCGTCATCGGCGCGCTGCTGCACGGCCCGTCGCTGCGTGCGGAGAACCGGGCGATGGCGGACAAGGCGATGGAGCTGCTGGCGCGCTTCGAACTCGACGGCAAGGCGGACGTCCTCGCCGGCGATCTCGGCTTCGGCCAGATGAAGGTGCTGGAGCTCGCGCGCGCGCTTGCGAGCGAGCCGCGGTTGCTCCTGCTCGACGAGCCGGCCGCCGGCCTGCCGCAGGCGGAAGCCGAGCACATCGGCAACATCATCTCTGCGCTCAATCGCGACGGCATGACGGTGCTGCTGGTCGAGCACAACATGCGCATGGTGATGTCGCTCTCGCACGACATCCTCGTGCTCAACAACGGCATGCGGATCGCCGAAGGCGATGCCGACAGCGTTCGCCGCCATCCGGACGTGCTGGCTGCCTATCTCGGGGAGGGCGAGCATGCTTGAGGTCGAAGGGTTGTCGGCGGGCTATGGCCACGTCTCCGTGCTGCACGATATTTCGTTGCGCGTGGAGGCCGGGCAGTCGGTCTGCCTGATCGGGGCCAACGGCGCCGGCAAGACCACGCTGCTGCGCTGTCTCGCCGGGCTGCTGCGGCCGAGCAGCGGTCGCATCCGTGTCGAAGGCAACGACATCGCGGGGCGGTCGGCGTCGGCCCGGCTCGATTTCGGCGTGACGCTGGTCCCGGAGGGGCGCCGTGTCTTCGCGCCGATGAGTGTCCGCGAGAATCTCGAAATGGGCGCCTTCCGCCGCCTCTGGCCGCGGCGTGACCGCAAGGTCGAAGCCGACATGGACGCCGTGTTCGACATGTTCCCGCGGCTGCGCGAGCGGCAGAGTCAGCCGGCCGGGCTGCTTTCCGGCGGTGAACAGCAGATGCTGGCGATCGGGCGCGCGCTGATGTCGCGGCCGCGGCTGCTGCTGCTCGACGAGCCCTCCATGGGACTGGCGCCGCGCGTCGTGCAGGACATCTTCGCCATCATCCGGAAACTCAACCAGCAGGGCATCTCGATTCTACTCGCCGAGCAGAACGCCAACATGGCGCTGCAGAGCGCCGCCCGGGGCTACGTCATCGCGGAAGGCGAGATCGTGCGCGAGGCGGAAACCGCAACGCTTGCGCGCGATCCGATCGTGCGCACCGCCTATCTCGGACTCTGATCATGCATTCTGAAAGCGAAACTCTGCGAGCCATCGATGCCGGGCTCGAAGCGCAATACGCGCTCCGCGCCCGCCATCCCGAGCGGGACGACATCTATCGCGATCATCTCAAGCGCAGCGCTGCGCTGCGCGAGGCGGGCGATTGCCGGCTTGACATCCGCTATGGCGCGGGGCCGCGCTGCCTGCTGGACGTCTTCCCCGCGGGCGAAGGCGCGCCGGTGTTCTTCTTCGTTCACGGCGGCTATTGGCGTGCGCTGGACAAGTCCTACGTCTCTTTCATCGCCGAGCACTATCGCAATGCCGGCATGACGGTGGTGATGCCGACCTACGATCTGGTGCCGGCCGTACGCGTCGCCGGCATCGTGGAACAGATCCGGCTCGCCCTGGCGTGGACGCTGGCCCACCTCCGGCCCGCGCGCGTGGTCGTCGGCGGTCACTCCGCCGGCGGCCAACTCGCGGCGATGCTCGCGCTGGATCAGGCGGTGAGAGGCCAGGGGCGGATCGTCGGCCTGGTCGGGGTCAGTGGTGCCTTCGACCTGCGTCCGTTGCTCAAGACCTCCATCAACCGTGACCTGACATTGTCGCCGGATGAGGCCGACGAGCTCAGCCCCTTGCTGCGGCTTCATCGCTTGTCGAAGGGCGCACGCCTCGTGCCGCTACTCGGCGTCGTCGGCGGCGACGAGACCAATGGCTTCAAGCAGTGGACTTCAGGCCTGGTTTCCGATTGGCGCAAGCAGGACGGCGAGGCGGATTATTGCGAAATACCGGCCAGCAATCACTTCACGGTGCTCGACCACATCGCGGATGCCGAAGGGGACGTTTTCCGCGCCGTGACCGCGATGATCGGTCAGCATTGAAGCGGGACTGAAGGCAACAAGGGCGCGCGCTATCGCCTTTTCTTTGCGGCCGCTTTGGCGCCTCGGCTCTTCGTCGCGGTTTTGGTTCCGGGCTGCACGCGCAGACCGTCGACGAAGACGTCGAGCATCCGCAGGACTGATGATTGCCAGCCGGGCTGATCGTGCATGTAGCACATGCCGACGAGGGCCCTGAGCAGGTCCTCCGGGCTGACATCGCCGCGCATCTGTCCGGCCACGACGGCGCGGTCGAGCAGCGAGCCGATCGCCTTGGTCAACCGGTCCATCGAGAACGCCGCGAGTTCCGATGTGCTCTGGATCGTCAGCGCCAGCGCGGCCGACATGCCTTTTTTCGTGGCAACGAATTCGACGTTGGAACGCAGCCAGCGCCGGAGCGCGTCGACCGGATCCTTTGCGCTCCGCAATTGCTCCGCAAGCTCGCCGAGTTGCTCCACCTCGCGCCGGTACACCGCCTCGAACAGGTCCTCGCGTGTGGGGAAATGCCGATAGAGCGTGCCGATTCCGACGCCGGCGCGTTTGGCGACGGCTTCGAGGCTGGCTTCCGGACCACCCGCGCTGAACACGGCCTTCGCCGCTTCGAGCACGCGCTCGCGGTTGCGCACGGCATCGGCGCGAGGCTTCCGGATCTGGTCGAGGTGGTCGCTCATGCCGACAATGTAGATCACGATCTGGTTAGATTGAACCCGTCGTCGTCGCATCGCGTTGTTTGCCAACGGGCTTTTGACCAATTCCAATATTTTTGGGCGGCCCTTGTTAAACGGAGGGTGCCTCCGTATCTTCGCGACAGACGCCGGCTCGGTTCGCCGAGCAGGGTGGACGTGACGGCGGCCACGGCGGTGGCGCGCCGCGCGGTTACTCATGTCCATATCTGATCGGAGCCTTTTATGAATCACTCCATCAGCCTCACCGTGAACGGTGCGCGGCGCGATTTCGTCCTCGACGATCCGCGCGTGACGCTGCTCGATCTCCTGCGTGAGCGCTTCCATCTCACTGGAACCAAAAAGGGGTGCGATCGCGGCCAGTGCGGCGCCTGCACCATTCTCGTCGACGGCAAGCGCATCAATTCATGCCTCGCGCTCGCCATCAGCCATGATGGCGCGGATATCGTCACCATCGAAGGTGTCGCGCGCGGCGACCAGCTTCACCCTGTCCAGGCCGCCTTCATCGCTCATGACGGCTTTCAATGCGGCTTCTGCACGCCGGGCCAGATCATGAGTGCGATCGGCATGATGCGTGAGGCTCAGGCCGGCAACGATCCCGAGCGTATCCGTGAATGCATGAGCGGAAATCTGTGCCGCTGCGGCGCCTATGCGGGCATCGTCGATGCCGTGCTCGAAGCGCAGGCCGGTCTGGCCGAAACCAATCAGAGGCGCTCCGCATGAAACCGTTCGATTACGTCAGGCCGGCCACCGTCGCCGAGGCCGTGGCTGCCGCCGCGCAGCCGGGTGCGACCTATCTCGCCGCCGGCACCAATCTCCTCGACCTGATGAAAGGCGGCATCAGCCGACCGGATCGCCTGGTCGATGTCACGCATCTGGACGGTCTCGATCAGATCGAGCGCCTTGCCGACGGCGGCGTGCGGATCGGCGCTCTGGTCAGCAATGCCGACCTCGCGCACGATGCCGAATTCGCGAGATCTTACCCCGCTGTCGCCGAAGCGCTGCTCTCCGGCGCGTCCGCGCAATTGCGCAATGCCGCCACCGTAGGGGGCAATCTCCTGCAGCGGACGCGTTGCGCCTATTTTTACGACACCGCGAGCCGCTGCAACAAGCGTGAGGCCGGTAGCGGGTGCGACGCCCGCGACGGCGAGAACCGCACCCACGCCGTGCTCGGCTGGAGCGACAGTTGCATCGCCACGCATCCCTCCGACTTCTGCGTGCCGCTGGCCGCGCTTGATGCCGTCGTCGAGATCGAAGGCAAGAGCGGTCGGCGCGAGATCGCTCTCGAGGCGCTGCATCGCCTGCCCGGCACCGCGCCCGAACGAGACACCGCGCTCGAACCCGGCGATCTGATCGTCGCCGTCCGGTTGCCGGCCGCCGCGCGCGGCTTTGCCGCGCATGCGCGTTACCTCAAGGTTCGCGAGCGGACATCCTATGCCTTCGCCGTCGTTTCGGCCGCGGCGGCGTTGAGGATCGAGAACGGCAAGGTTGCGGAGGCACGAATCGCGCTCGGCGGCGTCGCCGCGAAACCCTGGCGCGCCCACGCCGCCGAGGATGTGCTCAAGGGCGTTGCGCCCGCAGCGGATGCCTTTCAGGAAGCCGCATGGCGTGCACTCGGCGAGGCGAAGCCGTCCGGCGAGAACGCCTACAAGATCGAGCTCGCGCGCCGCATCGTCGTGCGCGCGCTGACCCTCGCTGCCGCTGGCACTCCCGCGCGCATGCCCGCGCTGCCGGCGTCCCCCTTTGCCTCGACCGCCGGAGCCATCCATGCCTGAGCTCAACCTCACCAGCGCACCCGCTCATCTGCGCCACGGTTCGAACATCGGCCAGCCGCTGACCCGCCGCGACGGCGTCCTCAAGGTCAAGGGACAGGCGACCTATGCCGCCGACAACCATCCCCCCGGGATGTTGTTTGCGGTGTTGGCGGTTGCCGGCATCGCGCGGGGCCGCGTGACCTCGCTCGATGTCACTGCCGCAAGGCGCCATCCCGGTGTCGTCGATGTCATGACACCGGATCGCAAGCCGCAACTCGCGATCGATCCCGAGATCAAGACCAATCCATTCGTGTTCCGGATGGAGGTGCTGCAGAGCGATGAGGTCCGCTACGCCAACCAGCCGATCGCCGTCGTGATCGCCGAGACGCTGGAGGCCGCCACCGAAGGCGCGGTGCTGCTGGCGCCACGCTACGAGGCGTTGTCCGCCCTTGTCGGCCTCGATGCCGGCGAGAGCTTCGTACCGCCGGTCGTCGGTGTCGGCAATCCCACGGAGAACCACCGTGGCGATGTCGAAGCGGGCCTCGCCGCGGCCGACAAGCAGATCGACTCGATCTACGAGACGCCGCCGCAATACCACAACGCGATGGAGCCGCATGCGATCGTGGCGGCGTGGGACGGAGATAATCTGCAGATCGACATGCCGACTCAGGGTCTCATGCTGTCGCTCGGGCGTGTCGCCGAGCTGTTCGGCATTGCGCCTGACAGGATTCACATCCGCAGCCCGTTCCTCGGCGGCGGTTTCGGATCGAAGGGGTTGATGGCCGGTCCGCCGGTCCTCGGCATCATGGCCGCGAAGCTGGTCGGCAAGCCGGTCAAGCTCGTGCTGCGCCGTGAGCAGATGTACGGTCCGGTCGGCCATCGCGCACCGACACGCCAGCGGCTGCGCATCGGGACCGATGGCGAAGGACGTCTGACCGCGCTCGATCATCATGCCAGGACCGTATCGAGCACGTTCGACGATTTCTACGAACCCGCGGCCGATGCGTCCCACACGCTCTATGCCAGCCCGGCAATCCGGACCACGCACGATGCCGTGCGCGTCAACACCGGAACGCCGCTGTTCATGCGCGCGCCCGGCGAGGCGACGGGCTCCATTGCGCTGGAAAGCGCGATCGACGAGATGGCCTGGGCTTGCGGCATCGATCCGCTCGCCTTTCGCCTGAAGAACTATGCCGAGGTCGAACCGATCACCGGCAAGCCCTTCTCGTCGAAGGCGTTGCGCGCCTGCTACGAGCAGGGCGCGGCACGGTTCGGCTGGTCGAAGCGGTCGCTGCAGCCGAAGCAGATGCGCGACGATGACGGCCTGCTGGTCGGCTGGGGCATGGGCACCGCGACCTTTCCCGCGCTGATGTTCCAGGCCGAGGCGCGGGCCGTGATCCGTCGCGACGGCTCCGGCGCGATGGAGATCGGTGCGCACGACATGGGGCAGGGCGCGTGGACGGCGCTCGCACAGATCGCTGCGGACGAACTCGGCCTCGATATCGACCGCGTCGAGTTCAAGGCGGGGACATCGGACTTGCCTGATGCAGGCATTGCCGGTGGATCGGCACACACCGCGACCGCAGGTGCCGCGATCCACAGCGCCGGCGCCAACGTGATCGCGAAACTCGCCGATCTCGCCACCAGCGACGAGCGATCGCCGCTGTTCGGTGCAGGCAATGCCGGCGTGATCGCGCGCGATGGCAGATTGATCCGCCGCGACGACGAGAACCGCAGCGAAAGCTACGCCGAAATCCTCGCGCGTGCCGGCGTCGCGGAGGTCGAGGCGCGCGGGACCGGCGCGCCGAACCCTGCGGCGATGGAGGAATATGCCATGCATGCCCATGGCGCCGTGTTCGCGGAGGTGAAGGTCGATCCAGATCTGGGCCAGGTCCGCGTCACCCGCATGGTCGGTGCCTTCGCGGCGGGGCGCATCGTCAATCCGCATCTGGTGAAGAGCCAGCTTTTCGGAGGGATGATCTGGGGCATGTCGTTCGCGCTGCACGAGGAAGCGATCACCGACCGCCGCAGCGGCCGGATCATGAATGCCAATCTCGGCGAATACCATATTCCCGTGAATGCCGATGTGCCGCCGCTCGACGTGATCACGGTCGAGGAGCACGATCCGCATGTCAACGCGCTCGGCATCAAGGGCGTCGGGGAGATCGGCATCACCGGAAGCGCGGGAGCTGTCGCCAATGCCGTCTGGCATGCAACCGGCGTTCGCGTCCGGCGTTTTCCGATCCGCATCGAGGAGTTGTTGATGCAGCCCTGACGGGCTCGGACCGGCCCCGGCGTCCGTATCCCGGAGCGTCGGCATCTTTGGGGATCGTCACCTCAGAACGTCGGCGGCGTGCAGGCGGAGATCACCTCGCACGGCTTGCCGCCGACGCAGCGAAAACGATGCGGGCGGCGGCTCTCGAAATAATAGGCGTCGCCGGGATTGAGGATGCGGCGCTCGTCGTCGACGGTGACCTCGAGCTTTCCCGAGATCACCACGCCGCCTTCCTCGCCGTCATGGACCAGCGGCACCCGCCCGGTGTCGCTGCCGGGCTCGTAATGCTCCTTCAGGATCTGGAGGCTGCGGCCGAACAGGTTGTCGCCGATCTGGCGGTAGGAGATCGGCTTCTTGCCGACCTCGGTCAGCTCCTCAGCACGGTAGAAGATCTTGCGCCGCTTCTCCGGCTCCAGCGCGAAGAACTCGGCGAGACCCATCGGGATGCCGTCGAGGATGCGCTTGAGCGCGCCGACGGACGGATTCATCTGGTTGGACTCGATCAGCGAGATCGTCGAATTGGTCACGCCCGACCGCTTGGCGAGTTCCCGCTGCGACAGCTTGTGCCGCGCTCGGATGAATCGCAGCCGTCCGCCGATGTCGACGCTCATGCCCAAATCCCTGTTGCAGGTGTTGAGGATCGCGCAAATATGGACCGGCGCCCCCAGTCAAATCAATGGGTTGCGATCAGAAAGAAAAGGACTTGTTGCGTGACCTGAGCCGTGGCTCTGCTACCCCTGCAGCAAAGGAGCGTGGCCGTGACCCTTCATCAGATTCCGAACACCATCAAGACCGATTCGTTCTGGATGCCCTTCACGGCCAACCGGCAGTTCAAGCAGACGCCGCGGCTCTTCTCCTCCGCCGAGGGCATGCACTACACCACGGTCGACGGGCGCAAGGTCATCGACGGCTCGGCCGGCCTGTGGTGCGTCAACGCCGGCCATGGCCGCAAGCAGATCGCCTCGGCCGTCGAGCGGCAGCTGACGACGCTGGATTTCGCTCCCTCGTTCCAGATGGGTCATCCGCTCGCGTTCGACTTCGCCGAGCGCCTCGCCGAGATCGCGCCGAAGGGTCTCGACCGCATCTTCTTCACCAACTCCGGTTCTGAGTCGGTGGACACCGCACTCAAGATCGCGCTCGCCTATCACCGCGCGACCGGCCAGCCGACCCGTACCCGTCTGATCGGCCGCGAGCGCGGCTACCACGGCGTCGGCTTCGGCGGCATGTCGGTGGGCGGCATGGTCGCCAACCGCCGCGCCTTCGCGACCCATTTGCCGGGCGTCGACCACATCCGCCACACCCACGATCTCGCCCGCAACGCCTTCGCCAAGGACCAGCCGGAGCACGGCGCCGAACTCGCCGACGACCTCGAGCGGCTGGTGGCGTTGCACGGCGCGGAGACCATCGCGGCCGTGATCGTCGAGCCGGTGCCGGGTTCGACCGCGGTGCTGCCGCCGCCGAAGAACTATCTCCAGCGCCTGCGCCAGATCTGCGACAAGCACGGCATTCTCCTGATCTTCGACGAGGTGATCACCGGCTTCGGTCGCCTCGGCACGCCGTTCGCCGCCGACTTCTTCGGCGTCACGCCGGACCTGATGACGACGGCCAAGGGCATCACCAACGGCACCGTGCCGTGCGGCGCCGTGTTCGCAAGCCGCAAGGTGCACGACGGCCTCATGACCGGCCCGGAGAGCCAGATCGAACTGTTCCACGGTTACACCTATTCGGCGCATCCGGTGGCCTGCGCCGCCGGCATCGCGACGCTCGACATCTACAAGGGCGAAGGCCTGCTCACGCGCGGCGCTTCGCTGGCCGAATACTGGCGTGATGCGCTGCATTCGCTCAAGGGTTTGCCGAACGTCGTCGACATCCGCAATTGCGGCCTGATGGGCGCGGTCGAACTGTCGTCGCGTGATGGCACTGTCGGTGCGCGCGGCTATGACGTCATGGTCGATTGCTTCAACACCGGCCTATACCTGCGTTCGAGCGGCGATTCCTTCGCGATGTCGCCGCCTCTCGTCGTCGAGAAGAGCCATATCGACCAGATGGTCTCGATCCTCGGCGACGCCATCAAGCGCGTGGCCTGATCATGGTCCGGGCCTCTCGCCGCGGCGAGAGGCTCTCGTTCCGAAGCAATCCAGATCGCCGCCGTGCCGGCAACACTCTGGATTGTTTCGCTCTGAATGAAGATGTGCGGAAACCTCGTCTTCTTCGCCGCTTGGTCGTGCGGCGCGTCCGCGGCGGGCTGCTGACCTAGCACGGGCCTTCGGCGACCGCATCGGCCCAGGGCTGGAAGATCTCGACTGCGCCGGAATTGGTATCGCCGTCGCGCATCACCACGCTCGGGCAGGCGAATTTCTGCGGCAGGGCCTGCACCTGCGTTTCCTCGTAATCGAAGCGCGCGGCAAGAATCTTGCGTGCGTCTGCCGGCAGGCGGGCATCGCCGATCACGATCTCGCCCTCGCTCGCGTCGATGCGTGGCTGGTGGATGGCGGCATCCAGATCCATGCCGAAATCCATCGCGAATGACACGACCTGTGTCACCGCCGGCAGGATGCGGCGGCCTCCGGATGCGCCGACTGCGAGGCGTTTCCTGTCCCCGGTCTCGGCGATCACGGGCGTGTAATTGGTGAGGCAGCGCTTGCCGGGCGCGAGCGAGTTGGTGGTGCCCGGTGTCGGGTCGAACCACATGATGCCGTTGTTCATGGCAATCCCGGTGTGCGGCGTCACATATTTCGAGCCGAACGATGAGAGCAGCGTCTGCGTCACCGCCGCGATGTTGCCGTGGCGGTCGACCACCGAGAAATGCGTGGTGCAGGCGGGCGCCAGATATTCGGCGCCGAGCGAACGCTTGCCGTCGGCATCGCCCATGTCCTTGAGCCGTTCACGATAGGCCGATTGCAGCGCGGCGGCATATTCGGCGTAGGCAGCCGCGTCCGGCGTGCCTGCCGGTTTCAGGTTCTGCTGCAACAGGCGCAGCGCGTGCGCCATCGTCGGGCCGGCCGTGAGCTCCGGCGTCGCAAAGACCTTGCCGCCGCGATAGGGGATCTCCAGCGGTTCGCGCTGGTGGCTGCGAAACGCGGCGAGATCCTCGACCGACAGCGAGCCGCCGTCGGCCCTGATGTCGGACGCGATGCTCCTCGCGAGATCGCCCTGGTAGAAATCACGCGGACCGGCGGCGGCGAGGTGCGCCAGCGTTGCCTTGAGCGTGTCCTGCGGCAGTCGCGTCCCGGACCTGATGCCCCAAGGCGCGCTCGGGGGCAGGCCGTCTTTCAGGAATGCCGCAGCGCTTGCGGGATAGCGCCGAAGATCGGCGGCCGAACTCGTGATCATCAGCGTGGTCCACCAATCGACCAGCAGGCCCTCGCCGGCGAGAGCGGCTGCCGGCGCGACCAGGTCTTTCCACGGCAGCCTAGCATGGCGGCGATGTGCCTCCTCCATGCCGGCAACGACGCCGGGCACGGCGACCGCGCCGGGGCCGTGGATGTTGCGATCGTCTTTCACCCGCGGCCAGGGAAAGAGATCGGAGGCTGCGCCTTCGCCGCTCAGCGGATAGTCGGAGGCGCGCAGGCTCTGCGGCGCGCACATGCCGTAGTCGATCACCTCGTAGCGATTTTCCCTGGCGCGGTAGAGCACCATCGCGCCGCCGCCACCGATGCCGCTGTTCCAGGGCTCCAGCACGTTCAGTGCGAAGGTCGTCGCGACGATCGCGTCAACGCAGTCGCCACCAGCCGCCAACACCTCCGCTCCCACCTCGGCGGCTCGCCGCGACTGCGCGGCGACGATGCCGCCCTTGGACTGGACGGCGGGTTTGCGGACGGTCTGGGCGAGGCTGAACTGATGGGTCATGATGCTCGGCTTCGTTGCGCTGGCTTCGATGCTTCGCATTGGCGAAGCGCCCGGACAATGGCACATTGAGCCCAACGAGAACATCGAAAGGGAGAAGCAACATGGCTGGTGTGAAGCAGGCGCGGGATGGTGCGGTCGGCATATTGACGCTCGACGAACCGGCGAGCCTGAACGCGATGACGCCGGACCTGCTCGGTGCGCTCGCTGGCGCCGTCGCCGAGATGACGCGAGACGAGACCGTTCGCGCCCTGATCCTGACCGGGGAGGGACGTGGCTTCTGCTCCGGCCAGAACCTGAAGGCATCGGAAGCGCTGGGCGAGGACATCGCCGCCGGCGTGATGCGCTTCTACTGGCCGGTGTTCAAGGCGCTGCGCGAATGCCGCGTGCCCGTCGTCGTCGCGGTCAACGGCGTCGCCGCCGGCGGTGGCTTCAGCCTGGCGATGGCCGGCGACATGATCGTCGCAGCACGGTCGGCAAGCTTCATCCAGGTGTTCAGCCGCATCGCGCTGGTGCCCGATCTCGGCTCGACCTGGCTGCTGCCGCGGCTGATCGGGCGGCAGCGCGCGCTCGAATTGATGCTGCTGAACGAGCCGCTCACCGCCGAGCGTGCCCAGGAGTTCGGCCTAGTACGACAGGTCGTTGACGATGCCAGGTTGATGGAAGAGGCATTGACCCTGGCGCGCCGTCTCGCCGACGGTCCGACGCGTGCCCTGGTCGCGACTCGTGCGCTGATCGAGGAGAGCGAGCACGCGACCTACGAGGCACAGTTCCGCCGCGAGATCGAGCTTCAAGCCGTCATCCGCAAGAGCGCGGACGCCATCGAAGGCCGTAACGCCTTTATCGAGAAGCGCAAGACGAAGTTCATGGGGAGGTGAGGTGGGAAGAGCTTCTCGCCCCCGTCAAACCCGACCGCGATGACCACGGAGATCAGTGAGGGGACGGCGAAGCCGCAACGGCTAGAGCGCGCGGTCGTGGCGGCCGGCACGATGCTTGGCGTGCCATTTCGGTCCAGGCCCGCGCATGTAGTGAAGCTCGGGGCGGTAGGGATTGCCCGCGATCCTCACCAGCCTGTTCCACCTGGTCGCAACGAAGGCGAGGGGTTGGCAGAGCAGGTTCAGCGAGGCGAGCAGCATAGCGGGCTCAATGCGGCTTGCCGAGCATGGCGGTGAAGGGGAGGTCGAAGATCGCTTCGCCGTTGTCGTCGCTGACGTGGATCACCCAGTCGCGCCAGTCTTCGGCGCCAGGCGTGAGGATCATCGATCGCATGATCTGGGCGGCGCGGTCGCGCGCCTCGGTGAGATTGGCAACGGCAGTGCCGGAGCGATCGATCAGGGTGCCATCGGTGTTGGAGCAATGGAAATACACCTGGACCATACGCGCCTCCTTCAGAAACCAACTGGACGGCAAATCGATACCACTCGAAACGGGCGATAAATATTCGGGCCGAGCCCGGTAAGGGAATCTACGGAGATTGGTCGGTGCGATGACCCCTCGCGGTTTGATCACAGGCGGGTGATGGATCGGCTGGACGGCGGCCGGGCGGCATGGAACAAGTTTCGGCCTGACCTCCGGGAGGCTGCCGTGAAACCCTTCACACTCTGGTGCGAACGCCGATGGCGGCGCGTGTTCGCGGTGGCCGTTGGTGGAGCGCTGCTTTGCGTTGCCGGGGCTGCGTTCCCGGAGACGGTTCGCAAGAGCGGCTATGCGATCGGCACCGAGACTTGCGGCAGCGGCGATCTCGCTTTCCCGCGGATCCAGATCGACATGAAGCCGGGCTTTTGCGCCGGCCTCGTCGCCAGCGAACAGGAGGGCATCAAATTTCCGCGCGCGATCATTCAAGTGCCCGGCCGTGAGCTGTTCGTGGTCGCCGACATGGCCGGTTGGGGGCGCGCCGACGGGCGGTTGCTGCTGCTCGATCCACATGCTGCCGACGGCAAGCGTTTCAAGGACCTGCTGACCGGGATCGAATACCCCTTCGGCCTCGTGATCGGTCCGGACAAGAAGCTCTATGCCTCCACGGCCGAGACGATCTTCCGGTTCGATCCGCTCGCCGACAGCCCGCCTGCTACCGTCGAGACCATCATCCGGCATCTGCCCGGCCGGCGGATTACGCTCCCTGATGGCAGCATGCTCGACGAGAGTGCGCATCCGCTGAAGCAGTTCGTGTTCGACAGGAACGGACGGCTGTTCGTGAATGTCGGCTCGCACAGCGACGATTGCGTCACGCCGGCGCCGATCACAAAGCCTTGCGCACCGGCCGAAGGCGCCTCCGCGATGGCGGCGATCTGGCTGTTTGCGCCGCCCGCCGGCGGCGTGTTCCCGGCCCTCAAGCCCAACGATGCCGATCCGCCGCATCAGGTCTACGCGCGCGGCTTGCGCAACTCGATGGCGCTGGCGTTGCATCCGAATTTTCCGGATGCCGGCTACGCTTTCCTGCAGGCCGAGAACGGCCGTGACCTGCCCGACATCTTCAAGCCGAACGAGGAGATCAACGTGATCGAGCCGGGCAGGCATTACGGCTGGCCCTATTGCTACGACCTGTCGACGGCGAGTCCGGAATTCAGGATCGTGCTTCAATCCGGAACATACAAATCGCTCTGCACGGGCAATCCCTCGTACAAGGCGCCGCTATCGCTGCTGCCGCCGCACGGCGCGCCGCTCGCGATGCTCTATTATCACGGCACCAGATTCCCGGAGCTCGAAGGCAAGCTGCTGATCGGCCTGCACGGCTATCGGCCGACCGGCAGCCGTGTCCTCGCCTACGACGTCGACGACCACGGCTTTCCCAGATCGGCCCCTGCGCCGGTGAGTTATCATGTCAGTTGCGCGGCCGAGCCGACCCGCAGTTTCCAGACCGGCACCGGCGAGGTGGCGGCCGCGCCGTTCGAGGAACTGATCGCAGGCTGGCATCGGGTCAACGGGGCGCGGCCGCAAGGCGCCCCTGTCGGCATGACGGTCGCGGACGACGGCGCGATCTGGCTGGTCGAGGACAAGAACCAGACGGTGATCCGCATCGACCGCACCTCGGGCGATCCACCGCAGCCGCTGCCCTGCGACACACGTAGCCAGTCGTTGATCGACCAGCTTGCGGCTTTCGTCGCCTGGGACGCGCAGAACAGCGTCAGGCTCACCACGCTGCGCAAGGGCCTCGTCGAAAAGCATTGCGTCGGCTGCCATTCGGATTTCGGCTTGAGGCCGGGCCAATCGGATGCCGAGAAGGACGGAGCCGTGCTTCGCTTCATGCTGGCGCAGGACGGCTGGATCTATCCGGGCGATCCGGACTCCGGCAAGCTGCGCACGCGGCTGCGCGGGCTTGGCGCGGAGAAGCTGATGCCGCCGGGCGGTGACAATCTGGCGAAGACCGAGCCCGGCTATGTGCGTCTGCTCGATACCGCGGATCTGCTTGTCGCGCGGATGGTGCCGGGCACGCGGATGCGGATCAAATCCGGTCCGCCACAAAGAAAGTTCTTCGGCAAGGCCAGCAAGGAATGCGGCGAAATACCGGCCGGCAAGGTCGTCGTCGTGACACAAAGGAACGCTGTAGACAAACCCGGCTTCAGCCGTTTCTTCCGGCCGGCCGATCCTTACCTGAATGGCGAATGCACGGACGACGATGGCTATTACATCCGGCAGGAACTTCTGGTGCCTGTGCAGTAGCGTCCTTCTCGCCCTCGCCGCGCCACCGGCCGAGGCCGAGACGAAGCTGTTCGAGAGCGCCCAGGTGACGCCTGCCGGTGAATACACGTTCGGCATCGAAGGACCGGCAGCCGATCTCGACGGCAGTCTCTTCGTCGTCAATTTCGGCAAGCCCGGCACCATCGGCAAGCTGCCGGCCGGCGGCGCGGCTTCCGAGCCGTTCACAGCGCTTCCTGAGGGCAGCGTCGGCAACGCGATCCGCTTCGATCGCAACGGAACCATGTTCATCGCCGATTACAAGAAGCACAACATCTTCGCGATTGCGAAAGGCAGCACGCAGCCGACCGTTTGGTTTCACTCCGACGAGATGAACCAGCCCAACGACATCACGATTGCGCGCGACGGCACGATCTATGCGAGTGATCCGAACTGGAAGGGCCGCGAAGGCCATGTCTGGCGCATCGCGAAGGCGGCGGACGGATCGGTGCAGGGGCAGATCATGCCGGCACCGCGGGCGATGGGGACCACCAACGGCATCGATCTCAGCCCGGACGGCAAAACCCTCTATGTCGGCGAATCCAGCAACGGCCAGGTCTGGTCGTATGCGATCAACGGCAGCGCGCTCACCGACGCCAAGCTCCTTAGGGCATTCCAGCCCGATACGATCGACGGCTTGCGCACGGACGTCACCGGACGTCTCTATATCGCGCGCATTCTCAAGGGGACGATCGCGCTGATGAAGCCCAGCGGCGCGGTCGAGCGCGAGATCGCGCTGAAAGCCAAGGAGCCGACCAACCTCGCCTTCGGCGGCAATGACGGCAAGACCGTCTTCGTCACGCAGCGCCAGGGCGGCTTCATCGAGGCATTCCGGACCGATCAGCAGGGCCGCGAGCACTGCCTCCAGCAGGGACGCTGCTAGGCACGTCGCAAGCGGTCTGCTTCCGGCGCGGATCGACGCCGCGAGGAAGGCATTCTTCTTGCTTGCATCCGGCCGCCGCAGGCATCAAGACATCTACAGGACCGTCGAAGAACACGCGACCACGGAGTGTTTGAGTGAAAGCCGTCCATACTGAACTGCATCGCAGCCACGATCCGCAATTCTTTCTGGTTCGCGGCGTCGTCAAGCGCACCACCGAACAGCCCGAGCGTGCCGACCGGCTGCTCAAGGGGCTCAAGGACGGCAAGCATCAACTGGTCGAACCGACCGGGTTCGGCCAGGGGCCGCGCGCCCGCATTCACAGTCCCGAGTATCTGTCGTTCCTGAGCGAAGCCTGGGATGCCTGGACGGCGCTTGGCGATTCCGGCCCGGAAATGATCGGCAATATCCATCCCGTCCGGCATGCTGCGACCTACCCGACCCATATCGTCGGCAAGCTCGGCTGGCACACCGCCGACACCGCGGCGCCGATCGGTCCGGGCACCTGGGCGGCGGTCTGTGCCGCGACCGACGTTGCGGTCACAGCGGCGCAGATGGTGATGGACAGAGAAGACGCGACCTACGCGCTCTGCCGTCCGCCCGGCCATCACGCCTATCGCGACATGGCGGGCGGCTTCTGCTTCCTCAACAACAGCGCGATCGCGGCCGCGCATCTGCGTCTCAAGCATGAGCGCGTCGTGATCCTCGACGTCGATGTCCATCACGGCAACGGCACGCAAGGCATCTTCTATGCGCGGCCGGACGTCTATACGATATCGATTCATGCCGACCCGACCGCGTATTACCCGTTCGTGTGGGGCTATGCGCATGAGCGTGGCGAAGGCCCCGGCCTCGGCGTCAATCTCAACATTCCCCTGGCGCTCGGCACCGGCGACGACGGTTACCTGCAGGCGCTGGACCTCGCCCGCAAGGCGATCGAATCCTTCGCGCCCGGCGCTCTCGTCATCGCGCTCGGCCTCGATGCTTCGGAGCACGATCCGCTCAAGGGGCTGCTCGTCACGACTCCGGGTTTCCGCCGCATCGGCCAAGCCATCGCGCGCATGGGTTTGCCGACCGTCTTCGTGCAGGAGGGGGGGTACCTCTCCGATATCCTCGGCGCCAACCTGACCTCGGTGCTGGCGGGATTCGAGGAAGTGCGCTGATCCCGCGGGGAAGGCGTCCGCGTCAAAACAGCCCGCTGGCTGCGAGCGCCTTGCAGACATGCTGCATCTCGGTTTCGTCCGCGACCATGTCGAGCATGATGGTGGTCAGGCCCTTCACCGCGAAATCCCTCAGCTTCGCGCCGATTTCGGCGTAGCTGCCGACGAGATAGGGGCAATCGGCCTGGAAGGTCAGGAACGGCAACAGCCAGTAGCCATTGTCCTGAAGCTCGCCGCTCTGGCCCTCGTAGAGCTTTCGCTTCCACACGGAGTCGCTGTTCTCCACGGTGAGCGCGAGCAATTCGCGGTCATCGGGATTGTCGCGGAAACGTGCCTTCGCCGCCCGCCGAGCCTCGTCGCTCCGCGCGCGCGCAAAAATCCCAAAGTTCATGCCGGGCGCATTGAGGCCGCGGTCGAGATCGGGCGGCAGCATCTGCATCTTGATGCAGTCTGTCTGCTGCGCGACGTGCTGTGCCGCGTCGGACTGCCCGGCGATCAGAAATTCCGGCATCAGCTTCGCCGGCAGGCGGGGGCGGAGTTGCAGATGGCTGGCGCGATAGAACCGGCCCTCGACATTCACCGGCCGAGGGCTTTCCAGCAATTGGCGCATCAGCGCGACGAATTCGCCGAGCCGGATGTAACGGTCGGCATGGGAGAGATCGTCGCCGAGGCCTTTCAGGTCGCTGACCGCAGTCCCCGTGATCATGTTGAGGTAGACCTTGCGGCCGTGGAACTGCGCCAGGGAGGAGACGAGTTTCGCCGCGGTGAACGGGTGCATGTAGACGGGATTGACGGCGATCAGCGGCGAACTGCGCGACGTCGCGGCCATGATGTGCTGCGCCATCGCCCAGGGTTCGACGAACACGTCGTTGCCTTCGAACAGCAGGATGCCCTCGAAGCCGTTTCGGTCGGCAAACTGTGCGACCCGCATCAACTCGTCGACGTATTTTCCGGGATCGCGGTTGCGCGAGATCGCAGGGAATACGCGAAGCCTCGGCGAGGTCATTCGGCCGTTTCCGGAAGCGGCCACGCATGATGTCTGATCGGAAGGCCGCCGGCCACGCGGGAGCCGTCTGCGATCGCCAGGCGATGCGACGGCGACGGCGAGCACAGCGCGAAGCGCCAGCCGAGAGGATCGTCGGCGATCTGGGGCTTGAAGCTGATCGTGATGGCCTCGTGCGACAAAAGCATCGCAAATCCGTCGGTCGGTAGCTGGAGTCCGAAACCTCTGGCTTTCAGATAGGCCTCCTTCAGCGTCCAATAGTCGAAGAAGCGCTGGATGGCGTCAGGTTCGGGTAGGCCGCGCAACACCTCGATCTCCTCCGGCGCAAAGAAGCGACGTGCGGTGGACAGCGCTGCGACGGGCCGCGTCACGGTCTCGACGTCGATACCGACGGCCTCGTGCCGCGATACGACGCAGGCAACGCAGCCATCGGCGTGGGAGAGGTTGAAATGGAGCGCCCTCGGCGTCGCAGGCGCGGCGATGAAAGGTCGTCCGTAACGGCCGGTCCCGAACGACCAGTCGTTGGGCGCAACATCAGGCGCGGCCTTGGACAGCGCGAGGCGCAGCAGTGCGTGCGCGTAAATATACTGCCATCGATGCTGCTCGAACATGAAACGCCCGGCCCGCGCCTGTTCGTCGGCCGAGAGCAGGCGCCAGCACGTCTCCGCCGCGGCCGGTGTATCGATGGTCTCGATCAGGCCGACAAACAGTTCAATTCCATCGTCTGCCATCAATTGGGGCCTTTGGCGTCAGACAAAGTCGGAAGCTCCGCCCATGGCGCAAGAGTCAACCGAACAAGAAACAACCGGCCGGACCGGACTTGGCGGTCCACCCTGGCGAATTCTTGTCTATCAGGCCAGTCTGCAGGCACAAGCTTGTGCAAGACCCCAACTCGACAGGCGAGCGGCCGCTGTCCGGAAATTCGTTCGGCGTCGCGGCCGACGAGTCTTACTTCTTCTTCTTGGCCTTCTTCGATCCGCCGAGGTACGAGAGGCTGTTGTCGACGTCCTTCAACGCGGCCGAGAGCTTCTTCCTCTCGTCGTTCAACAGTTTCTGAAGCGCCTTGCGGTCCTTGTTGCTCAACGAGGAGCCTTTGGTAAATTTGACGAAACCCATAACACTTCCCCGGTTGAAAATAGTCGTCCAAACCAAAACGCGGGAATAATGTTGCGCGGTACCGCCAAATAATCAAGATGCAACTTGATCACTCACACCCTTTGCGGGTGGACGGATTCCTTCTTCTCGGTGAGCATCGGACGGTCAGGCCGCTCTGCGGCCCGGAAGTCGGCCCAGCGGCATGTCGGGTTGAATCACTGCCGCCTCCAGCAGCACGACGAGATCGTCCATCCATTGACCGACTTGGCCGCTGTCGATCAAATCGCCTTTGTAGTTGCATGAGCCGGTGATGCCGGACGGACGTTCCTTGAGCATCACCGACAGCCAGGTCTGGTCGATCGGCAGCACGGGCTGTCCTTCGCGCGCGACATTCCCGATCGATCGCGCCGATATGTCCGGAAAGTCGAGCGGCTGGCGCAGCGGATTTTGCAGCGTGAAATAGACCTGCAACAGCGAGGCTGGATCGATTCCCTGCTGCTGCAGATGGTCGGCGAGAATGTTGAACGGCAACTCCTGCCGCGCATGCGCGTCGAGTACGCACTGCCGCACCCGCGCCAGAGCCTGTACAAAGGACAACTCCGGCGTGATCCGGGTGCGGACGATCACTGTGTTCTCGAAGGGGCCGATGATCCGATCTGTGTCCGGCTGGCTTCGGTTGGCCATGGCCGTGGCGATCGCGATATCGGTGCGCCCGGTTCGGGCCAGCAGCAGCGCTTTGAGGCCGGTGAGGAGGCACATGAACAGCGTGCTGTTGTGCTGGCGCGCGAAGGCAGCAAGCCGCGCGATCAGTTCACGCTTCAGGTCGACCGGATGATGACCGGTAGAGGCACCCGGACTTGCGTCACCGTCGAAGAGGCGTCCGGCGCCGCGCAAGTTCTCGGTCCAGTCGGCGGCTTGCCGGCGGGCGGCGTCAGTGCCGCACCACCAGCGTTGCCAGCGTGCGACATCCGTGAAGGCCAGCGGCAGTTTGGGCAGTGGTGCTGACGGTTTTCCAGCCAGCGCCGCGTAGCGGTTGGACAATTCCTCGAACAGCACGCCGATCGACCAGCCGTCGGCGATGGCATGATGCAGCGTCAGCAACAGCACATGGTCGTCGCCGTGAAGCCGCAGTAGCCGCGCCCGCAGCAGCGGGGCGCGCCGCGTGTCGATCGGGGTATAGGTCTCCTGCTTGATCAGAAGGTCGATCTTTCTCAGCTCGAGCGCTTTGCGCCGTTTGTTCTCGTGCGGACGCCCGTCGCCAATCGTCTCGACGGTCAGGACCGACCCGAGCGTGCCGGGTTTCGCAATGTGGCTGTCGGGTTGGTCGCGTTCCCAGCCAAAGGAGGTCCTCAAAGCTTCGTGCCGGCGCACGACGTCGTCGAACGCCCGTGCCAGAACGGCCGGATCGAGCGGGCCCTGGAGACGGAAGGCGAAGGGCAGGTTGAACAGGGGCAGGCCGGGCAGGTTCCGCTCGATCTGCATCATCTGCTCTTGCGCGATCGAGAGCGTTGGCATGACGCTATCGGACAGCCGGGGGAGGTTTCCAGGTGGCTTGCGTGGCTTCGTCGCCACGGCCTCGTCGACCCGGCGCGCGAGTTCTTCGATCGTCGGCGCCTCGAAGATGGTCTTGATCGGCAGCGACACGCCGAGTGCGCGGGCGACGCGTGCCATCGCCTGGCCTGCCAGCAGCGAGTGGCCGCCGAGATCGAAGAAATTGTCGGTGACGCCGAGGCGTTCGACGTTCAGGAGGTCCATCCAGATATCGGACAGCACCTTCTCAGTGAAGCGACGCGCCGGCACGGCCGCTTCGGATTCCGGTGTGTCCTGCTGCGCCGGTGTCAGCAGTGCCGACCGGTCGAGCTTGCCATGAGCGTTGAGCGGGACGTTCTCCAGGAACAGAAACGCGGATGGGATCGCGTGGGCCGGCAGCCTTCCTTTCAGGAAGTCGCGGAGCTCGCTGGCGCTGACCTGGTGATCCGCCTTGGCGACGATATGAGCGATCAGCCTGACATCGCCGCTGCCGTCGCGGCGTGGCTCGACGATACCGGCGCTGACGCTTGCGTAATCGGCGACCGCGGTTTCGATCTCCTTGAGCTCGACACGGTAGCCGCGGATCTTGACCTGATGATCGGCGCGGCCGAGGCATTCGATGGTCCGGTCGGCGCGGCGGCGGGCGAGATCGCCGGTCCGGTACAGCCGCGCACCTCCCCGGCGCGAGAATGGATCGGCGAGGAAGCGCAGCTTGCTCTGCGCGCGATCGTTGATGTAGCCGCGACCGACGCCCGCGCCGGCGATGCAGAGCTCGCCGATCACACCGACCGGCTGCGGCTCCAGGTTCGGATCCAGAACGTAGAGCCTTGTGTTCGGGAGCGGGGCGCCAACGGGGACATTTGTCGTCGTCGTCGATGGAACTCGGTCAAAGCGATGCAGGGAGACGTCGTCGGAGCACTCCGACGCGCCATAGGCGTTGATCAGCTGCACCTTCGCACAATGGGCGAACCAGGCGCGGCAGAGATCGACGGGCAGCGGCTCCCCCGTCGAGATCAGCAGCCGCAATTTCGCAAAGGCGCGCCGGATCGGCGCTTCGCCCATGCGTTCGAGGATCACGCGCAACAGCGACGGCACGATCTCGAGAACCGTGATGCCTTCGCGCTCGATCTCCCGTGCGAGCAGGATCGGATCCTGCACGATCGCGGTGCCGCAGACATGGACGCGCGCGCCGACCATGGGCCCGGCCAGGAACTGCCAGACCGAAATGACGAAACTCTGCGGCGCTGTCTGCGCGATCACGTCCCTGGCCGACAGTCGGAGTTCGGAAACGAGTGATGCCAGATGGTTCGACAATCCTCGCTGCTCGATCATCACGCCCTTCGGCGTTCCGGCGGAGCCGGACGTGTAGATGAGATAGGCGAGGCTTGAAGCGGTGCGGCGCACCGCGGGGAACGGCTTGGCCGATTCCTGTGCGATCGCGTCTTCGAGCTCGATCACCTGGATGCGCTCGACCAGTGGCGCGAGCAGAGCTTCGCGCATCGCAATGTGTGCGCGTGCGGTCAGCAGCAGGCGGGCGCAGCTCGATCCGAGAATGGTCGCGAGCCGGGCCGGAGGCTGGTCGGGATCGAGATTGAGGAAGGCGGCACCCACCCGCTGGACAGCGATCATCGCGACAAGCAGATCGGGTCCGCGATCGGCAAGCAACGCGACCACCGTCTCGGCGCCGACGCCCTCGCGCGCGAGCCATCGCCCGATCGCTTCGCTGCGGCGAGCTAGCTCGCGATAGCTCAGGGAAGACCGTCCATCGGACACCGCCACCGCGTTCGGTGTCTTCCTCGCCTGCAGCGCGAAACGTTCGTGCGGATTGCCGCGTGCGGTGAAATTGACCGGAGCGCCATGGCCTTGCGCTAGCAATTTCCGGCGTTCCGTCGCCGTCAGGAGCGGCAGGCGAGAAATGCGCTGCTCCGGATCACGGACAATGGCCTTTAACAGCGTCTGGAACTGAACTGCCATTTCGCTGATCGTCGCTGCGTCGAACAGATCGGTCGCGTATTCGAAGAAGCCGGTGAAGCGGCCGTCGGCCTCGACCAGCTCGAGCGTGATGTCGAAGCGGGCGACCTGCGGATCGACTTCGAGCCGCCGCGTCGACAGGCCGGAGAAGCGCGCAGCTTCGATCGATGCGTTCTGCAGGATGAACATGATGCGGAACAACGGATTGCCGTCGCTCCGGCGCGCGACCTGCAACGCGCGCAGCACCTCCTCGATCGGGAGATCCTGGTTGCGATAGGCATCGAGCGTGACCTGGCGCACCCGCCGCAACATCTCGCTGAAGCTCGGGTCGCCTCCAAAATCGTTGCGCAGAATCAGGGTATTGGCAAACAACCCGATCAGGCGCTCGCTTTCGATCTGGTTGCGGTTCGCGATCAACGAGCCGGTTGCGACGTCTTCATGACCAGTGTGACGGAACAGCAGGCATTGGAAGGCCGCTAACAGCGCCATGAAAGGCGTAACGCCCTGGTTCTGGGCCAGCGCTCTCAGATGGGCCGACAGCGCTTTCGAGAGCTCCAAATAGGAGCGAGCTCCGCGTCCGCTCCAGACCTCGGGTCTCGGCCGGTCGGTCCTTAGCGGCAGCGTGGTGACGCCGTCGAGTTGCGCCCGCCAGTAGTCGAGTTGCTCCTGCGCCGCCGGAGTGCCCGCCCAGCTCTGCTGCCACCGCGCAAAGTCGCGGTATTGAAAGGCAGGCGCGGCCGCGTGACTGTCCTTGCCCGCGGCGGAATAATGGGCGCCGAGCTCTTCCCAGAACAGCCGTTGTGACCAGCCGTCGGTGACAAGGTGGTGCAGGTTGACCACGAGGGCGTGGCTCGATCTGTCGAACGAGAGCAGGGTGATCCTCACGGGCGGCTCGCGCGCGAGATCGAACGGATATTGTGCGAGCTCGAGCGCTTTGCGCCGGATCACCGCGCCTCGTTTGCCCGGCGGACAAGGCCTGAGCTTGACACGCGCGAAGGGCGGAGCGGCAGGCAGCGCATGTTGTACCGGTTCGCCGTTGAGTTCGATGAAGACCGAGCGCAGTACGTCATGGCGCTCGCAGACCGCGACGAGAGCCGCCTGGAGTGCCGCAACGTCGACCGGGCCGCGAAGCATCGCGACTTCGACGACGTTGTAGTTGTAGCGGGTCGGATCGAGGCGTGAGAGCACGTACATGCGCTGCTGCTGGAACGACAGCGGCGCTTCCGTGTCGGTCGTCGTGGCATGCCGCCAAGGCGGGAGCGTCGTCTCGCGATGGGTTGCGGCGGTTTCGATCCGGGCGGCGAGAGCCGCGACCGTGGCGCAATCGAAAATGTCCTCGAACGAGAAATCGACGTTGAAGCGGTCGCGCAGGCGCGAGCGCATCTGCGTCACCGCGAGCGAATCCACCCCCAGCGCAAAGACGTCCTGGTCGGCGCCGATCCGCGGAAGCTCGAGCAGGTTGGCCCAGATCGCGGCGAGCTGGGTTTCCAGCGTGGAGCGCGGCAGCCGCGTCTCGTCATCGTCTTCGGCCGCCGCGATCAGCTCGGCCAGCGCATTGCGCTTGACTTTGCCGCTCGCGCCCTTGGGCAGTGACGTTACGCTGCGGATCAGGCTCGGCACCTTGTAGGCCGCGAGCCGTTTGCGCGCGAACTGGCGCAACTGGTCCGACGTCGCCTCCGAACCCGGCCGCAGCACCACCACGGCGGCGACGTTCTCGCCGAGCTTGGGGTGCGGGACGGCAAAGACTCCGGCCTCCAGCACCGCCGGATGGCTGAGCAGGACCTCTTCCACCTCCAGCGGAGAGATCTTCTGTCCGCCGCGATTGATCACGTCCTTGATGCGGCCGACGATGAACAGATAACCGTCGGCGTCGAGATGGCCGAGATCGCCGGTCCGGAACCAGCCGTTGCGGAACGCGGCCTGCGTTGCCGCCTCGTCGTTGTAGTAGCCGCGGCTCATGTTCGGTCCGCGCAGCATGATCTCGCCATGCTCGCCGCTGGTGAGCGCGCGGCCCGTCTCGTCCATGATGGCGATCTCGGGACCTGCGGCACGGCCGACCGAGCCGATCTTGCGCAGCTCGAACGGATTGGCCGCGATCTGCGAGGCCGCTTCCGTCATGCCGTAGGTTTCGAGCACGGGAACGCCGAACGTCGCCTCCAGACCTTGGAGGATCGCAGGCGCGAGCGAGGCTGAGGCGGAGCGGATCACGCGCAGCGACGAGGATCGGGCACGTTCCGGGTCGGCTTCCGCCGCGGTCAGCAGCGCGCGATGAATGGTCGGCACCGCCGTGTACCACGTCGGTTGCAGCTCGCGCATCCAGCCCAAGAAGGACAAGGCGTCGAAGCCGCCAGTGCAGATCACGCTCGAACCCGCCGCGAGCGCGGTCAGGAGACCTGAGATCAGGCCATGGGCGTGAAACAGCGGCAGCACGTTCAACAGCCGATCGTCGGGAGCGAGCGACAGGACGCGGCCGGCATTGAAGGCGGAGAGGCATACGTTGCGATGCGTCAACGGCACCATCTTCGGCCGCGCCGCCGTGCCTGATGTCAGGAGAATGAACGCATCGTCGTCGCCGCGCGCCGCGCCGCTCGCAGTCGCCGGACCAACCGTCGCGCCGGTGAATGCGCAGCCGCCGAGGTCCTGTTTCGGGCCGGGCACGAAATCGATCACTGCGATGCCAAGCGTCCGTGCGGCGTCGCGGCTCGGCGTGTTCGTGCCGGCCAGGGTGACGAGCGCCTCCAACTGCAGTTCGCTGAAATAGCGTTGCAGTTCATCCGCCGTCAGATCGGGATTGACGGGGACGCAGGCGCAGGCGGTTGCGACCGCGATCAGCGCCAATGCAGTGTCGGCGCCCCGCGGCAGCGCGACGGCAATCCGGTCGGCGGGGCCGATGCCCAGCTCGCGCAGTGCGCGAACCAGATGCTGCGCTCTCGCGGCGAGCTGGCCATAGGCGAGGGCGGGTCTGCCAGGGGCGAGGAGCGCGGGGGCCGCAGGCGTCTTGCGTGCGTAATAGTCAAGAAGGCCACCGATATGCGCAAAGGTATCCGTTTCGGCCGTCATATCGGCCGATCCCTCCGCCGTCCCGGATGCGATGCCCGACAATTCAATTCCTTTTTGACCCGATTGAGCTATTCTTCCAAGAACTTAGGGAACGCGTCCAGTCTGAGGTGAAGTTTGGGCCCCAAAATCTGTGGTTGAGGGGCCTTGAGCCCTTCGACGGAATGATGGTCGGGCGGAAATCACCATGCTGGAGAAAGAGCCGGGCACGGGGACGGAAGGCGGGCTGAAACGCTGGCTCGAAGGCATCGGTCTCGGTCAATACACCGATCTCTTCGCGCGGCACCGCCTCGATCTCGACGTCATGGGCGATCTGACCGAGTCCGATCTGGCCGAGCTCGGGTTGCCGCTTGGCGATCGCAAGCGGCTGCAGCGGGCGAAGACGGCGCTGTTCGAGACCCCGGAGAAGCCGCTCGCGACGGCGCGCTCTCAGGCATGGACGGAAGCCGGTGCCGAACGGCGCCAGCTCACGACGATGTTCTGCGACATGGTCGATTCCACCTCGCTGTCGGTCCAGTTCGATCCGGAAGACGTGCGCGACATGATCGCGAGCTTCCGGGAAACCTGCGTCCGCGTCGTCAAGCATTACGAGGGTTTTGCCGCCCGTTTCGTCGGCGACGGCATTCTGGTCTATTTCGGCTATCCGACCGCACATGAGGACGATGCCGAGCGCGCCGTGCGCGCCGGGCTCGAGATCGTGCGGGTGCTGTCGACCGCGCGCGCCATCGAGCCGCGGGGTGCACTGACCCATTCGCCCGCGGTCCGCATCGGCATTGCCACCGGTCTCGTCGTGGTCGGCGACCTCGTCGGCCAGGGCACCGAGGAACGCGACTCCGCGGTCGGAGAAACCGTCAACCTCGCCGCGCGCCTGCAGGGCCTGGCGCCGCCCAACGGCGTGGTGATCTCTTCCGCGACGCAGTCGCTGCTGAAGGGAAAATTCGACTACCGCAATCTCGGTGTCCATGCGCTGAAGGGCATCTCGGATAAGACGCAGGCCTGGCACGTGGTCCGCGCCTCGCGCGTCGAGACCCGCTTCGCCGCGGCCATGGGCACGCGGCTGACGCCCCTGGTCAATCGGGAGGAAGAGATTTCCCTCCTGATGGGGCGCTGGCAGCAGGCAAAGGAAGGCGACGGCCAGGTCGTGGTCAAGTTCGGCGAGCCCGGCATCGGCAAGTCGCGCATCATCCAGGAAATCTTCGAGCGGATCGCGGGGGAGCGGCACGGGCAGGCCTCGTTCCAGTGCTCGCCCTATTACACATCGACCGCATTCTATCCCTTCATCGAGCAGCTCAAATTCTCGCTGGGCCTCGACCGCGAGGATGCATCGGCGTTGTCGCTCGCGAGCCTGGAGACCGCGATTGCGGCGGCGCATGGCGATATCGAGCAGGTCACCCCGCTGTTCGCCGCGCTCCTGTCGATTCCGACGGGCGATCGCTATCCGCTGCTCGATCTGTCGCCGCAGCAGCAGAAGGATGCAACCGTCTCGGCGCTGGTCAGTCACTTCCTCGGTCTCGCGCGCGAGATGCCGTTCGTGATCGCGTTCGAGGACCTGCACTGGATCGATCCGACCTCGCGCGAGGTCATCGATCTCCTCGTCGACAGGGTGCAGAACCGGCCGATCCTCGTCATCGTTACCGCGCGCTCCGAATTTCAGCCGAGCTGGAATGCGCATTCGCACATCACGACCGTAGTGCTGAGCCGCCTGAGCCGGCAGTTGCGCACGACGATGGTCGAGCGGGTGGCGGGCCGAGAGCTTCCGAAGGAGGTCGTCGAGGAGATCATCGTCAAGACCGACGGCGTGCCGCTGTTCCTGGAGGAGTTGACCAAGACCGTTCTCGAATCCAACCTGCTGACCGAACGCCATGGACGCTACGTTCTGTCGGGCCCGTGGCGGCAGCTGGCGATCCCCGCCACCTTGACGGATTCGCTGATGGCGCGCCTGGACCGGATGGGGCCGTTCAAGCGGATCGCACAGATCGGAGGGACCATCGGCCGCGAATTCTCGTACGAGACGCTCCACGCCGTCGCCAATACGCCGGCCGAACAGATCGAGGCGGCGCTCAATCATCTGGAGGAGGCGGGCCTGATCCTTCGCCGCGGCCATCCCCCCGATGCGCTCTATTCGTTCAAGCATGTGATGATCCAGAACGCCGCGCATGCGAGCCTGTTGCACAGCGAGCGGCGCAAGCTGCATTCGCGGATCGCCCAGGTACTTGCAGAGATGTATCCGGAGAAGACCGAGCGTGAACCGGAGCTGCTCGCACACCATCTGACCGAGTCCGGCCAGAGCGAGGGCGCCGCGAGCTTCTGGCTCAAGGCGGGCAAGCAGGCCGCCAAGAGCGGAGCCAATCTGGAAGCGATCGGTCATCTGCGCCGGGGTCTCGGCGTGGTGCAGGCCAATCCGCGCATGCAGGGCGCCGACGAGATGGAGCTCGAGCTGCGTATTGCACTCGGCAACGCGCTGATCGCCGCCAAGGGCTACGCGGTGCAGGAGGTCGAGGAGAATTACATCCGCGCGCTCGAACTCGGGCACCAGCTCGACGACGAGGAGAAGACCTTTGCGGCCACGCGCGGGCTGTGGGTGTGCCATTTCATCCGCGCCGATCTCACTCGCGCGCACGATCTCAGCGTCGAGCTCTTGAAGTTCGCCAAGCGCGAACGCCTGAACGAGCGGACGCATCCGGCGCAGCAGACCGGCTATCTGATCGAAGCCCATCGCTCGATCGCGATGACCATGCTTTATCGCGGCCGCTTCGCCGCCTCGCAGCATCATCTGCACCGCTGTATCAATCTCTACAGCCCCGATCTGCACGGCGATCTGATGGAGCGGCACGGGACCGATCCCGGCGTGGTCTCGCTGTCCTATCTCGGTTATCTCCTGTGGTTCCTCGGCCGCCCCGACGCGGCGCGCCAGCACAGCGAGCAGGCGATCGCGAACGCCGAGAAGATCCGCCACCCCTTCACGCTCGCCTTCGCGCTGGTGTTCGGCGCCTATCTCTGCCAGCACCTCCGCGACGTCGAAGGGACGCGCGACCACGCCAACCGCGCCATGATCATCGCCACGGAGCACAACTTCCTGCACTGGAAGCAGCAGGCGGCTATCCTGCGCGGCTGGGCGCTGGCGCAGCTCGGCGAAGCCGACGAAGGCCTGAGTCAGATGCGCTTCGGCCTCGACGAGTATGAGGCGATGGATTCCTGGCTCGCCGGTTGCTGGTTCAGGTGCCTGCTTGCGGAAGCCTACGCCAAGGTCGGCTTGCGCGATGCCGCCCTTCGGGCACTCGACGGAGCCCTCGCAACCGCCAGGCGGACCGGAGACCACTCCTATCTCGCCGAAGTGTTCCGCCTGCAGGGCGAGATCACGCTGTCGGACGGCAACCCAGCATCGGTCCAGGAGGCGGAAGACCTGTTCGGCCAGGCGCTGGAGACGGCGCGCAAGCAGGGCGCGCTGTCCTGGGAGCTTCGGACCGCCGTCAGCCTGGCGCGGCTGTCGTACGACGCCGGCAAGCGCGAGCACGCCAGCCTCCTGCTGGTGCCAATCGTGGGCAGGTTCAGCGAAGGCTTCCTCACGCCGGACCTGAAGCAGGCGATGCAGCTGGTCAACGAGCTGGGCGGGGATGCGCCGCTACGTCAAGCGGCCGATCCGGTGAGATGAGCGATCTCGCCGCCGCGCGTGCGCGTTATGCGGAGCTGATCAAAAGGCGCGAGCGAATCTCGTCACCGCGCCTCGTTGCCGCGCTCGCTGCGGTTCCGCGTGAGGATTTTCTGGCGAAAGGTCCCTGGCGCATCAAGAGCGAGGCCGGACGCAGCTATCGGCTGACGCCTGATGCGGATTCAGTTCATCTCTATGACAACGTGCTGGTCGCGATCGACGCCCGGCGCAAGCTCGACACCGGACTTCCGAGCCTGTGGGCGCATCTCATCGACGTGGTCGGCGTCAGGGAGCGGGACCGTGTGGTCCAGATCGGCTGCGGGCTCGGATATTTTTCGGCGGTGCTCTCGCAGATCGTCGGCCCGAAGGGCCGCGTCCTCGCGATCGAATGCGACGCGCGGCTGGCGCGACGGGCGATGGAATATCTCGAGCCCTATCGCAATGTCGAAGTCATCCATGGCGACGGATGCCGGGACGTCGGCGGGCCGGCCGATGTGATCATGGTGCATGCCGGCTTCGCGCATCCGCATCCGCTGTGGCTGCGGTCGCTCCGGCCGCGCGGCCGGCTGCTGGTTCCGCTGACGCAGCGCGACCGCGAGGGTGCCGTCATCAGGATCGTCCGCAAGGGCGCGCGTTTCGAAGCCGAGGCGGTCCAGCAGATCCGGATCTTTCCGGGCCAGGGCCGTGGCATGACCGCACTCGACGATCGCGTCGCGGATTGGTGGGAACGCGCCTCGTCGCTGGCGCCGCTGCGCTTCCGCGGCCTCGCGCGGGGATTGCCGTCGGACGCATGATTGGTTGTTTCGCTTTACCTTGATTCGGAAAGTGAGTTCCCAGCTTCGCCTCGCACGGGTATGGGTGAACCTTGATGGCCATTTGAGCGCGCCTATGCATTCCGTTGCACTGCTGACCGCCAGCTATGCCAAGGATATCGAACGCTTCTCGCTGCTGAGCGAGAGCATCGACACCTGGTTGACGGGATATACGCGGCATTATGTCCTCGTTAACGATGAGGACGTGCCGCTGTTCGAACGGTTCCGGTCCGACAAACGCGTCATCGTTCCCGCCTCTCAATATCTGCCCAAATGGCTGTGGGCGCTGCCGCCGGCGCTTCAGTTCGGCAACCGGCGCGTCTGGCTGTCCCTCCTCTCGTCGCCCGTCCATGGCTGGCACATCCAGCAGATCCTGAAGATCGCCGGCGTGCTCAACGCGCCCGAGCAGCGCGTCTGCATCCTGGACTCGGACAATCTGTTCTTCCGCGAGTTCGACGTCGGGCAGTATGCCGGCGGCGACAAGGCGCCGCTCTTCGTCACGCGGCAGGCCATCAGCGCCGATGCTCCGCTGCACGGATTGTGGCTGCGCACCATCGATCAGCTCCTCGGCGTGAAGGACCGGTCCTTTCCCGCGGACGATTATGTCGGCAACGCGCTGGTCTGGGACAAGGACGCGGTGCGCGCGATGACCGATGCGATCAAGTCGGCGACGGGCGTGAACTGGGTTCTGGCGCTGTGCCGGAAGAAGAAGTTCTCCGAATATTTGCTCTACGGCAATTTCGTCGCCAATTCGCCGAAACATCTGGCGGCGCACGAGGTGACCGAGGACAGCATCGCCGTTTCGCACTGGGACGACACCCGGCTCGATCGCCAGGCGATCGAAGCGATGATGCGCGCGGCGTCTCCCCAACAGGTCGCGCTCTGCATCCAGTCCTATTCGTCGACCTCGATCGACGACATCCGCGACGTGTTCCGCCTGCGCTCACACGAGCGTCGCGCGCCGAGCCTGTCTCCCGAGCAAATCGGAGATGCGTCGGAGTTCGAGGCGCCGAAGACGCGCTGATCGCGCCTAGACGTCCTTCGTGAATTTGCCGATCACGTCCATGAAGGGCTTTGGCTTGAATTCGCCATCCAGCGGCAACGGGCGGTTGGGCTGCTTGTCCTTGCGGGTGAAGGTGCCGTTGATCCAGCTATAGCGGTCCGAGATTCCCCAGGTCAGGATCGAACGCACGGGGCCGCTGGCCGAGACCGCCGTCAGCAGATCATCGACGCGCTTGGCGACGATGGCGTCGCGCTCGGCCGGATTGCCGGTCAGTTTCTGGTCGTCGACATCGAGCTCCGTGATCAGAACGTCGAGCCCCCACGAGCGGAGTTCGGTGACGAATTCCGCGAGCCCGTGGGTGTCGATCTCGAGTTCGGCGTGCAGATGTGATTGCAGTCCCACGGCGTGAAGCGGAACGCCCTGGTCGAGCAGATCCATGATGAGATTGCGATAAGCCGCGCGCTTGGCGATGAAGCTGTCCTTCGCGGACTCGATGTCATATTCGTTGATGGCGAGCTTCACGAACGGGTCCGCCGCGGCCGCGGTCCGGAAGGCCAGCGGAATCCAGCGGTCGCCCAGATTTTGCGACCAGAACGAATCCCGCCTGTCCGTCGGCTTCTTCGGATTGTCGGGGATCGGTTCGTTGACGACATCCCACGACGTCAGCTTGTCCTTGTAGTAGGAGACGACGGTTCCGATGTGATCGACGAAGGCGCGCTCGACGCCCTTGGCGTCCTTGATCTGCTTGGTCCAGTCCGGGATGTCGTGATACCAGGCGAGCGCGTGGCCGCGCATCGTCAGGTCGTTCTGCCGCGCGAAATCGAGGATCGCATCGGCGCGTTCGAACGCGAACGTGTGCGCGTCCGGCCGCAGCATCGGCCATTTCAGCTCCAGCACCGGCACGACCTGGGTGCAATATGTGCTGATGGCTTCGCCGAGCCTCGGATCGGCCTGCAGGTCCCACAGCGTGGCCGCGGCACCGTAACCCGGACGGCGCTGGGCGAGCCTGGACGCAGGGAGAGCGGGGGCAGAAGCGCCCGCCGCGATCGATGCGGCGCTACCGAGAAGAAATTCGCGTCTGTCGAGCTTGATCACGTGGCGGCATTCCTTTCGGAACCAACGCGCCATCGTACCAAGCGCAGCCGCGCGACGCCGGGGTTTCCGGCGGTTGGGTTAAGATTTGCCGGAAGGCTATCGCAGCGGGTGCACCTGGTGCTGCATCGCCGCTTCAGCGAGCCCGTAATAGTGGAGCGCGCCCTTTTCGAGGGTCAGATTGTCCATCACGTATTCGCGAGGCGCGAAGTCACCGGCGCAGGTGCGCGACCAGAACGTGTCCCAACCGGATGCGAAGCCGTCGGCGTCCTTGAACGTCATGCCGCAGCGTGCGTCGAAATAGGGCACCGAGGACACGCCGCCCTCATATCTGACCTTGTGCGGGAAATAGGCGGGGTCCTGCCACGGGCCGCCGCGATCCCAGGCGAACACGGGCACGCCGCTCGATAGCGCCTGCTGGCAGGCAATGCCCTGGCTCTCATGCTCGCACAGGAAGACCATGCTGCGGCAGCGGGCCAGCGCGGCCTTGTAATCGTCTTCCTTGTAGTGGCCGTAGCGGATCACCTCGACCGTGCGGCCGCTGGCCTCGAGGTGCCTGCGGACCGGTTCGATCAACTCCGCCTCGTAGCGGTCATGCTCCCAGCGGACCTTGTCGTAGAGCAGTACATCGACGCTCTTCCGGCTCGCCGGGGTGGGCATCCACACATCGGTTTCGATCCCCACCGGCCAGACCCCGACGTGCGGCCATTCCGTCCGGCACATGTCGGCATACCAGGCGCAGGGCACCAGAATGCCCTTCACGTGCAGGTCCTTCAGTCGCTCGCCTGCCTGCACCGGATGGTCGTACATGGCAACGCCAAGCAGGAGCGGGTTCTCCCATTTGAACCAGTCGAGCACGAAGGGCCGACCGATGATGCAGGCCAGTTCCTCAGGATGCTTGCGGATGTAGCGGTAGTCGTTGACCCGGTAGGGGATGCCGAGCCTGTCGAGGCCGGCGCAGAGATTGAGGAACACGCGGCGCTGGCCGCTGGTCCATGACTTGCCGAGCAGCGCACGCCGCAGCAGCGGCCTGATGTGGCGATCACCGGGAAACCAGCGGTCGTCCCGCTCTTCGAAGAACAGGTTGAGGACCATCCGCTCGCCGCCCTTCGTTCCGGGCGCCGCCGGAACCAGGGAGGCGTCGGCTCCGCCATCAGGAAGAGAGGCCGGGCTCACCCGCCTAAGATCTGCAACGTCCATCTGAGTTACGTCCGCGCATTGGGGGAGTCGGGCGACGTCCTGGAAACATGGTTTCTTTTCGGTGATTGCGCCGCCCCGTTCAAGGCAAGGGCAAATTTAACGCTAACGCGCGAAATGCCTGTCTCCGCCCCATTCGTGGTCCGATTTGCAGACTTATGTGACGATCTTGGAGGATGCTGCGGCGCCGTCCGATCGCCACGCCAAGGTCCAACTGATTAACGACCGTTAATTCGCCAGGCCGCCACGGGTCCCGTGCTCGCATGCTGAATCGCCATTTCTCGATCTATCTCGTGGCCTACATCCTGCCGGCGGCGGTGGGCTTCTTCGCGGTCACGGCCTACACGCGGCTGCTGACCCCTGCCGAATATGGCGTCTATGTCGTCGGCATCAGCGTTGCCGGGATTCTGGGCGCGATCTTCTTCGCCTGGATCAAGCTGTCGGTGTCGCGCTATCAGGCGATGTCGGCAGAGGTGGATTTTCGTGGCACGGCGATCGTTGCGTTCATCCTGACCGTCGCGGCCCTCTGTGCCGCGACCCCGCTGGTGTTCCTGTTCCGCAGCGACGTCAGCGTCGAACTGCTGCTCGTCAGCATGTTCGTCGCGATCATGGCGAATGCTGTCGATGTCGGCCAGGAGTTCGAGCGCGCGAAATTGCGCCCCTACCGGTTCGCGGCGATCTCGATCGTCCGCAGCGTGTCGAGCGTCGGGTTCGGCCTGCTCGGGATCTGGCTCGGCTGGGGCGGCATCGGGCTGCTCGCGGCGTTCGGCCTGGGATCGCTGACCGGCATCATCCTCAATCTCGCGGGTGACCGCACCAGGATCTCGCGCTTTCAGCGCGACCAGTTCATGCAATTGGCGCGCTACGGCCTGCCGCTGACGCTCGCAGGGCTCTCGGTGGCGTTGTACTCGACCTGCGACCGGCTGATCGTCGCCTGGCTGCTCGGCAAGGATGCTGCCGGCATTTTCGGCGTCGCCGCCGATCTGCCGCGCCAGTTCATGGTCATGATCGCCTCGAGCGTCGCTGCGGCGACCGTGCCGCTCGTGTTCCGCTCCCTGTCGGAAAAGAACAACGACACGACGCGGGAGCGCCTGACCGAAAGCCTTGAGCTCCTGCTCGTCGTCGTCGCCCCCGTTGCGATCTGGCTGGCGCTTGCTGCCGATCAGGTCGCGGGCACGCTGGTCGGCGTCGACTTCCGCGCCGGGGTCTCGGCGCTGCTGCCGACGCTGGTGCTCGCCCGCTTCTTCGGCATCGCCAATCAATTCTATGTGCAGATCAGCTTCCAGCTCGCCGAGCGGCCCTTCATGCTGGCGGCGCAGTCCTTCGTCACGCTGATCCTCAGCGTGGCGCTGATGTTTGCGCTGGTGTCCGGCTACGGCCTCTACGGCGCGGCGCTGGCGACGTTCGCGACCGAGGCGATCGGCTTCGTCGTGGCGGTTGTGCTGATGCACCGTGCACATCCCGTGCCGTTCGATTTCAACCGCCTCGCGGGCGTCGCCATCTCGGCCGCGGCGATGGCGGCCGCGATCCTCGTTGCGCGGTCCGCGGTCAGCGGCACCGGTCTCGTCCCGCTCGTCATCGTCAGCCTCGCGGGCGGCATGGCCTATGCGGTGGCGGCGTGGCTACTGAATGTCGCCAACATTCGGGTGCTGTCGTTGCGCGTCCTGCAGCGCTTCAACCGCAGCGCGCTGGGCGTGTAGCTCCGCGCGGCGCTATCCCGCCAGAAATCCACCATCCACTGCGACCACAGTTCCGGTCGCATATTGCGAGGCCGGCATGCAGAGAAATGCGACGGCGCCCGCGATGTCCTCCGGCTGCCCCCAGCGTTTGAACGCGGTGCGGTCGGCGACGCGCTGGTAGTGCGCCCGGTCGGTTCGGCCGGCCGCGTTGATCGCGGTTTCGATGTAGCCTGGCGCGACTGCGTTCACGCGGATGCCATCCTCCGCCCATTTCAGCGCGAGCGCCTTGGTCAGCATCACGACTCCGCCCTTGCTGGCGCAATAGGCCGGAATCCGCGGCAGTGCCAGCGTGGCATTCATCGAGGCGATGTTGACGATCGATCCCTTCGCTTCCGCGAGCAGCGGGCGGAAGGCCATGCAGGTGCGGAACGTGCCGGTGAGATTGACGTCGATGACCTTCATGAAGGTCTCGATCTCGAATTCCTTGTCGCGCGCCAGGATGCCGGCACAATTGACCAGCGCGTCGACACGCTGATGCTGCCGGGCGAACGAGGTGACTGCCGCGTCATCGGTGACGTCGAGCGCGGCGAGCGTGAGGCCGGCGCGCGGCTTGAGCAGGGTACGGGCCAGATCGGCCTCGTTGGCGCCGGTTGCGGTCACGGTTGCGCCGAGATCGCAGAACTGATTGCTGATCGCAGCGCCGATGTCACCGGCGCCCCCGATCACGACGGCATGGAAACCGGGGGCGAGAGAAAAGCTGGAGCTCATGGGAAGGGTCTCACTTCAGGGGTATTGGAGGGGCCGTCGATTCGCGGACGACCAGCGAAAAGTCGATCTCGCGATGCATGATGGTCTGTTCGCCGGCGAGGCTTCGTACCAGATATTCGCCGGCGCGCTGCCAGGTCTCTCCGGTCGGAACGTGGATCGTGGTGAGGCTCGGCCGCAAATGGCGGCTCCAGTCGAGGTCGTCGAAGCCGACCACGGACAGGTCGCGCGGCACTGAAAAGCCGCTGCGTTCGGCCTCGAGCAGCACGCCATAGGCGATGACGTCGTTGCCGCAGACCACAGCCGTCGGGCGGTCCTTCAGGCTCAACAGGTAACGGGCGGCCTCGCGCGCATCATCGAGCGTGTAGGGCACCTCGACATGCCATTGCGGAGGAAACTCAAGGCCGTTCTCGGAAAGCGCGCGACGAAAGCCGGCGACGCGCGCGCCGGCGCGATCGTTGTTGCGTTGAAGTGCGGAGACGATCCCGATGCGGCGGTGGCCGAGCTCGATGACGTGGGCGGCGGCGCGGTGCGCGGCAGCTTCATTGTCCGTTCCGACGCAGGGGTATGGCCGGTCCGGCTGGTAGATGCCGACATTGATGAAGGGGACCGCATTGTCCGCGAGCAATTTGCGCAATCCCTCGTGATGGCAATCGCCGCGAAGCACGAGGCCGTCGACGCCACGGCTGATCAAATTGCGCGCCTGCTGCAGCTCGACGTCCAGATCATAGCCGCTCGTCGTGAGGAACAGCATGTATCCGACCGACGAGAGATATTGCTGGAGCGAGGCGATGCCGCGCGCGAACATCGTGTTGTCGATCGTCGGCACGATGGCGCCGAGTGTCCGCGAACGCCGCGAGGACAGGATGCGTGCCGGCGCGTGCGGGATGTAGCCGAGCGCCTCGATGGCCTGTTCGATACGTGCGCGCAGCGACGGGCTGACCGCATCGGGATTGTTGAGAGCGCGCGAGACCGACGCGGTCGAGACGCCCGCGCGGGCCGCGACGGCGCGGATGCCCTGCTTGACCGACTTGGCGTTCGTCAACCTCATCAATGTAACGTTACATCTTGCGGCGCGGTCCGCTTGAGAGCGGGAATGTCACGAATCTGCCGTAGATTGCTCAGTTTGTCCATCGCTTGACACGGCCGAAGCCGGGCTTAGGATGTAACCGTTTTCAAACGTGCAAAGCACGTCGTGTTCAAAATGGCCCGCCAGCTCAAGGCGGCCAGCCGGGAGGAGAGTTCGATGAAGGCCAGGATGCTTGCAGCGCGTGTCGCGTTGCCGGTTCTCGCAATTGCCGCCGTCAGTGCGCAGGCGCACGCGGCCGACTTCGACTGGAAGAAGTTCCAAGGCAAGACCGTCACCTTTCTCGCCAACAACAACCCGGTGTCGCAGGCGCTGCTGACTTACAAGGCCGATTTCGAGAAGCTGACCGGCATGACCCTGAAGGTCGATGGCTATCAGGAACAGCAGATGCGTCAGCGGCTGGTCACGGTCATGAACGCGAACAGCGACGAGGTCGACGTGTTCATGACGCTGCCCTCGCGCGAGGGCGAACAGTTCGCCGCTGCCGGCTGGTATGCCGATCTCACGGCGATGGCCAAGAACGAAGTCGCCAAGGAATATGATCCGGCCGGCCTGAGCCAGGCGCTGCTCAAGGCTGCGAGCTTCGGCGGCAAGCTGACCAGCATGCCGATGAACATCGAAGGCCCGATCTTCTATTACCGCACCGACATCTTCAAGAAGTGCGGCATCGAGGCGCCGAAGACCATCAAGGACGTCGAGGCTGCCGCCGAGAAGATCAAGACCTGCGACAGTGCGGTGACGCCATTCGTGTCGCGCGGCCTCAAGCCCGCGATCGCCTACACCTTCAGCAACATGCTGCACAATGTCGGCGGCAGCTATATCGCCAGCGGCAAGTCGAACCTCTGCTCGGCCAAGGGCAAGGAAGCGCTCGACACCTACAGCCGGCTGCTGCGCGATTTCGGACCGCCCGGCGTCGTCAACTACAGCTTCCAGCAGATTTCGGCGCTCTACCGCAGTGGCCGCGCCGCGATGGCGTTCGAATCCTCCAACGAATTGCGGACCGTCATGGAGGGTGGCGCGCGCCTGAAGGACACCGGCCTGCTGCCGTTCCCGGCGGGCGAGGCAGGGCAGGTGCCGACCACGATCGGCTGGGGCATGGCCGTGTCCTCGCACAGCAAGCAGCCGGATGCGGCCTGGTACTTCGTGCAGTGGGCAACCAGCCCTGAGGTCCAGAAGAAGATGGCGCTCCAGGGCATCGCGCCGCCGCGGCCGTCCGTCGCCAAGGATCCCGAATATCGCAAGTGGATCGACGAAGAGCCGGTGCGCAAGGAATGGCAGGCCGCGCTCGACGTGCTCGCGACGAAGGGGTCCTCCGAGGTCGGCTATCCCATCATCGCCAATCCGGAATCCCGCGAGTTTATCGGCCAGGCGGTGCAGGATCTGATCCTGAAGCAGAAGAGCGTCGACCAGGCCTGTGCCGATGCCGACAAGGCGCTCGACGCGCTGATCGCGCAGAAATAACGGCCCGTTGCCGGCCGGCTCCACGCCGGCCGGCGTCTCACCCGATCAAGGAAACGGACGCATGTCGGACACGGCTGCGACATTGACGCAGGACCGGCAGAAGCTGGAAATGTCGGCGCTCTCAGCGCCGGCCGTGATCTTCACGGTCGCGATGATCGCGTTTCCGGTGGTCTACACGATCTGGCTCGGCTTCCAGAATTTTTCCTCGACCGGCAAGCAGTCGTTCGCCGGTCTGGCGAACTATTCCAAGCTGGTGTCCGACTATGAGTTCTGGCACGGGCTGTGGGTCACCATCGCACTCTATGTGCTCTCGCTGGTGCTGCAGCTCGTCTTCGGCGTCTGGCTTGCCCTCGTGCTGTTCCACGCCAAGCGTCTGCCGGGCATCGTGCGCTCGCTGTTCATATCGCCCTTCATGATGCCGCCCGTGGTGGCCGGCATGATGTGGCTCGTGATCCTCGATCCGTCGCTGGGCGCGGCCAACTACATCCTGCAGTCGTTCGGCCTGCCGCCGTCGGACTGGCTGGCCTCGCCGACATGGGTGATTCCGACGGTGGCACTGATCGACAGCTGGCAATGGACGCCTTACGTCGCCCTGATCGTGCTGGGCGGCCTGCAATCCCTGCCGCCGAGCGTCTACGAAGCCGCGCAGATCGACGGGGCGTCCCCGTTCAAGACCTTCCAGCGCATCACGCTGCCGCTGCTGTTGCCGACCATCGTCACCGCGGCCATCCTGCGCAGCGTCGACCTGCTGCGGTTCTTCGATATCATCTACATCACGACCCAGGGCGGCCCCGGCAACGCATCGAACACGCTCAACATCTACGGCTTCCGGGTCGGCTTCGAATTCTTCAACATCGGCTATGCCAGCGCTCTGATGCTGACGCTCACGGCGATCGTGTTCGGCGCCGTGCTTGCCTTCAACCGCCTCCGTGGCGCGGTGGCGTGGTGACGCGATGACGGACGCAGCCACCACCGACCGCTGGATACGCTGGCTCAACACGGTGCAACTCGTGCTGGCCGGCGTCATGATCATGGCGCCGACAGTCTGGATGGTGCTGTCCTCGTTCAAGCCGTCCTTCGAGGTGACGGCCTATCCGCCGACGCTGATCTTCACCCCGACGCTCGACAATTATGTCGAGCTGACGAGGACGACGCCGTTCCTGAGCTATGCGCTCAACAGCCTCATCGTCACCGTCGGCTCGACCGCGCTCGGATTGCTGTTCGGGATTCCCGCCGCCTTCGCCGTCTCCTGGACGCGCATTTCCTGGCCGGCGATCCTGACGCTCGCGGCGCGTATGGCACCCGGCACGCTGTTCCTGTTGCCCTGGTACGTCATGTTTCGGCAGGTCGGCATGATCGGCTCCTACACCGCGCTGATCCTCAGCCACGCCGTGATCACGCTGCCGATCGTGATCTGGGTCCTGCTGCCCTCGTTCGACGGCATCCCGCGCAGCGTGTTCGAGGCGGCGCAGGTCGACGGCTGCAGCGTCACGCGCATCCTCTGGCGCATCGCCTTGCCGCTGGTCGCCTCCGGCGTCGCCGTCTCGGCGATCCTCGCCTTCGTCTTCTCGTGGAACTACTTCCTGTTTGCGCTGGTGCTCTCCAATGGCGACACCAAGACGCTGATCGCGGCGGCCTTCAACTTCATCGGCGAAGGCTCGACGCAGTGGGGTGCCCTCATGGCCGCGGCGACGCTGATCGCGTTGCCGCCGCTGGTGCTGGCCGCTCTCGTTCAGCGCTGGCTGGTGTCCGGACTGACGCTCGGCGCGGTGAAAGGCTAGGCATCCGATGAATTCATCACCTCGTCCGAACGCGATCATGCAGGCCGCGGTTTTCCATGGGAATGACCGCATCACCATCGAGCGCGTCGCCATGCCGGATGTCGGGGCTGGCGAGGTTCTGGTGCGCGTCTCGCGCACCGCGCTGTGCGGTTCGGACTTCAAGCTGTGGCACAAGGGCGCCGAGTTCACCGCCGGTCACGAGATCTTCGGCGTCGTCGAGCAGCCCGGCCATCGTCTGCATGGCCGCCGCTGCGCCGTCTACATTCCCCTGCACTGCGGCCACTGCGCCGCCTGCAAGCGCGGTGATACCCAGATGTGCCTGGAAGTGTCGAGCCTGATCGGGTGGAACAGGCCCGGCGGTTACGCTGAATATGTGCCGGTGCCGGAAAACTGTCTGCTGCCGGTCCCTGACGACATCGAGGACAGCCTCGCGCCGCTGCTGCTCGATACTATCGGCACTTCCGGCCATGCAGTGCGCTTCGTCAGCCGTGTAGTGCCGGCGGGTGAGGCCGGTCCGGTGCTCGTGATGGGTGCGGGGCCCGTCGGTCTCGGCGTCGTGCTGGCGCTCCGCGCGCTCGGCTACGACGACATCCATGTCGCCGATCCCAACACGGCGCGCCTCAAGATCGCACAGTCGTTCGGCGCGAAGGCACATCCGGTCGGCGACACATCGAAGCGCTTCGCCCTCATCATGGAATGCTCCGGCGCCCATGCGGCGCGCAACCTCGGGATCGAACTGGTCCTGCCGCGCGGTGCACTGGTGCTGGTCGGCGAGAACGCCGCGCCCTGGACCATCGAGGAAGGCAAGGTGTTCCGCCGCAAGGACTTCTACATGATTCGGACCTTCTATTTCCCGGTCTCGGATTTCGAGCCGAACGTCGAGTTGCTGCGCAAGTACAAGGACGAATATCGCGTCCTGGTCGACGGCGAGTTCGGCCTGTCGGCTCTCCCAGAGAATTTCGCTCGCTTCGCCAAGGGCGAACTGATCAAGCCGGTACTGGCGCTGGATTAAGCGATCATGGCCTCGATCTCGATCCGCAATCTCGTCAAGCGTTACGGCAATCTGACCGTGATCCCCGATCTCAATCTGGAAATCGCCGATCACGAATTCGTCGTGTTCGTCGGCCCGTCCGGGTGCGGCAAGTCGACCCTGCTGAGGATCATCGCGGGGCTCGAGCCGATTACCTCCGGCGATATCTTCATCGGCGACAAGCGCGTCAACGGCGTGCAGGCCGCGCAGCGCGACATCGCGATGGTGTTTCAGGATTACGCGCTCTATCCGCACATGCGGGTCTACGACAACATGTCGTTTGCGCTGGAGTTGCGGGGAACGCCGAAGGCGGAGATCGACGCCCGCGTGAAGCGCGCGGCCGCGCTCCTGCACATCGAGCCCTATCTCGACCGCAAGCCGAAGGAGCTGTCCGGCGGGCAGCGTCAGCGCGTGGCGATGGGCCGTGCGATCGTGCGCAATCCCAAGGCATTCCTGTTCGACGAGCCGCTGTCCAATCTCGATGCGAAGCTGCGAGGGCAGGTGCGCGCCGAGATCAAGGCCCTGTCGCAGGAGCTGAAGACCACCATGGTCTTCGTGACCCACGACCAGATCGAGGCCATGACCATGGCCGACCGCATCGTGGTGCTCCAGAGCGGCACGATCCAGCAATACGACACGCCGGAAACGGTCTACGAGCGGCCGGCCAACCAGTTCGTGGCAGGCTTCATCGGCTCGCCCGCGATGAATTTCTTTCCGGTCGAATGGCGCGAGGAGCGTGCGGTGCTTTCGCAGGGTGGCGCGGCGGTGCCGCTGGATGGCGAGACGGCCGGCCGTCTGCGGAAGGCCGGCAGCGCCGTGCTCGGCATTCGTCCTGAGCATCTCGCCGTTGCCGGCGAGGCGGCCGAAGGCATCGCCGTTAGCGTCAAGCTGGTCGAACCGCTCGGCTCGGATACGCTGATCCACTTCGATCTTGCCGGTGTGTCCGCCATCGCGCGGATCGATCCGTCGCTGCGGCCGAAGGTCGGAGACCGCCTGGTGCTTCGTCCGCAACCGGGCAAGTCGCATCTGTTCGACGCGACCAACGGGCAGGTCCTGCGGTGAGTCGGGCGAGCGACATCAAGGATCTGTCGGCGCTGGCCGACGTGGCGACCGGGGCGAGGCCTGCCCATGTGATCTGCCTTGGACTATCCGCGCTCGACCAGGTCTGGCGCGTCGATCGTCTTTTCGCGGGCGGAAGCGAGAAGATCAGGGCTGCGGGCTACGGCACGCTCGGCGGTGGCATGGCGGCCAACGCCTCGGTCGCGGTGGCGCGGCTCGGTGCGTCGGTCGCGTTCTGGGGGCGGGCGGGGAATGATGCCGCCGGCCACGAGATGAAGTCGGCCTTCGTTGCCGAAGGCGTCGATGTCGAGAATTTCCGGCTGTTTGAGGAGGGCCGCTCATCGGTCTCCGGAATCATCGTCGACAGTTTAGGCGAACGTCAGATCGTCAATTTTCGAGGCGTTTATCCGGACGCTGCGGACTGGCTGCCGCTCGATGCGGTCGCCCGCGCGTCGTCCGTGCTCGCCGATCCGCGCTGGGTGGACGGCGCTGCGGCGCTGTTTCGGCAGGCTCGCGCGCACGGCGTTGCGACGGTGCTCGACGGCGACATGGCCGATGCCGAGGTGTTCGAGCGGCTGTTGCCGCTGACCGACCATGCCGTCTTCTCCGAACCCGCGCTCGCATCCTTTGCCGGCTCCGCCACGGGCGAATCTCTGGCCGCGCTTGCGCGCTTCGGCTGCCGCGTCATCGCCGTCACGCGCGGCGAGGCGGGCGTGAGCTGGTACGAGGACGGTCGGCTGCACCGGCAGGCCGCCTTCGCCGTCGATGTCGTCGATACCACTGGCGCGGGCGACGTCTTCCACGGCGCCTATGCGCTCGCGATCGGCGTCGGGCTCGATGTGCGCGACGCCATGGCGTTTTCGGCCGCGACGGCCGCGATGAAATGCGGCCACGCCGGTGGCCGCAACGGAATTCCCACCATCAACGAGTGTCTTGCATTCATGAGGACGAAGCCATGAGAACGATTGGAAAGAACCGCGGCCTGGCGCGCCTTGCTGACGCGGACGGCCACTTCCGCATGGTCGCGCTGGATCAGCGGCCGCCACTGTTCGACGCCATCGCGAAGGCAAAAGGCATCACGCGCGAGCAGGTCGAATATTCCGACGTCACGGCTGCGAAGCGCCTGCTCGTGGAGAACCTCGCGCCGCATTGCAGCTCGATGCTGTTCGATCCGAACTTCGCGGTCCCTGCGGCGATCGATCTGTTGCCGCCGCGCTGCGGCCTGATCATGACTCTCGAAGAGCATCGCGTCGAGGAAACCGCGGGCGGCCGTAAGTCGCGCGCGATCACCAATTGGAGCGTGGAGAAGATCCGCGCCATGGGCGGCGATGCCGTGAAGGTGCTGGCCTGGTACCGGCCGGACGCCGATGCCGGGGTGAACGAGCACCAGAAGCGCTTCGTGCGCGAGATCGGCGAAGACTGCGCGCGCCACGACATTCCCTACGTTCTCGAACTGCTGGTCTATCCGTTCCTCGGCAGCGCCAACCACACCGCCGACTATGTCGAGTCTCCGGGCAAGCTGCCGGGTCTCGTCATCGACAGCGTGCGCGAATTTGCCAAGCCCGAATACGGCGTCGATCTGCTCAAGCTGGAGAGCCCGCTCGCGGCCAGCGGCCTGCCGATGCGCGACGGCAGCGCCGAGGCGAAGACCGCCCAGAAGGAGTTCGACGCGATCGGCGACATCTGCCGCGAGCGGAGCATCCCTTGGGTGCTGCTGTCGGGCGGCGCCGCGCCGGAGAAGTTCGAGCGGGTGCTCGAATTCGCCTATGCGGCCGGTGCGGGCGGATTCCTCGCGGGCCGCACGATCTGGCTCGATGCCGTGCTGAAGAATTTCCCCGACCGCGCGGCGGTTGCCGAAAGCCTCCGCAAGGACGGTCTTGGCGTGCTGGAGCGGCTCAACGAACTGACCACGGCGAAGGGAACGCCGTGGAAGGCGCGCTTCCCCGTGTTTACTGATATCAGGCAGGAGGGAGACTTCGCGCGCGCCTATTGAGCCGGCGACACTTCCGCATGGCGCGATCCTGATCGCGGAGTCCGCAACATGACGCCTGACAGCTTCACCATCCGCTCGGTCGAAGCGTTCTGCTATCGCTATCCATTGGCGACGCCGGTGGTGACGTCGTTCGGCAGGATGCTCAACCGTCCGGCGGTTTTCATCCGTGCCGTCGACGAGGACGGTGTCGAGGGCTGGGGCGAGGTCTGGTCGAACTTTCCCGCGCCCGGCGCGGAGCATCGCGGCCGGCTCGTCAACGAGGTGCTCGCGCCCGGCCTCGTCGGGCGCAGGTTCGATGGCCCTGCCGCGGCGTTCGAAGCCCTGACGAAAGGCACCGAGGTCCTGGCGCTTCAATGCGGTGAGCCCGGTCCGTTCGCGCAGGCGATCGCCGGCATCGATCTCGCGCTATGGGATCTCGCCGCGCGACGTCGGCGTCTGCCGCTCTGGCGGTGTCTCGGCGGCAACTCCAGCACGATCAAGGTCTATGCCAGTGGCATCAATCCCGGTGGAGCCGCGCAGACGGCCGAGGCCGCACTCGGGCGAGGCTATCGCGCGCTGAAGCTGAAGGTCGGCTTCGACGCCGAAACCGATCTCGCCAATCTCGCCGCACTGCGCGCGATTGCCGGCAAGGACATGCTGGCGGCCGACGCCAATCAGGGCTGGTCCCTCGCGCAGGCGATCGAGATGCTGCCGCGGCTCGGTGAGTTCGGTCTGCGCTGGCTCGAGGAGCCCATCCGGGCCGATCTCCCGCGCGAGGCGTGGCGCCGGCTGCGTGCCGTCGCAGCGATGCCGATCGCAGCGGGTGAGAATATTTCCAGTGTCGAAGGATTCCAGCAGGTCCTGGCCGAGGACGTTCTGGACGTGGTCCAGCCGGACATCGCGAAATGGGGCGGGCTCACCGTCTGTGGCGGACTGGCCCGCGACATTCTGAATTCAGGCAAAACGTTTTGTCCGCATTATCTCGGAGGCGGCATCGGATTGCTTGCCTCTGCGCATCTGCTCGCCGGAGCCGGAGGAGACGGCTGGCTCGAAGTCGACGCCAACGACAATCCACTGCGCGATCTGTTTTGCGGCCCCGTCGCAAGCGTCACCGACGGGATGATCGTCCTGACCGAGGAGCCTGGTCTCGGGGTGACGCCGGATCTTTCCGTGATCGCAGGCTACCGTAGCCTGTAGCAGGTACGGCTGGATCGGCGGACGCCGAGTTCCAATTCACGTCCTATTTCTCATCGCGGAAATTTCTGCAGAAGAGTTAGGCATTCGCGCGGATTTTTTCCTGGCGATCGACGAAGTCATGCTCGCCGAAGGCTTGTCACAGGTGCATCGTTCGCGCAGTATGACCTTGAAATTGCGCTACAATACGCGCATGCATCCATCGACTAAAGTCGAAAGTCAGCGAGGAAACGTCATAATGCGTAAGTTAACTTTGGCCATTGCCGTGATCGCCCCCATGCTGGGTCATGCAGCCTCGGCCGAGGACACCCTGAAGATCGGCTACATCGATCCGCTTTCCGGCGGCGGCGCCAGCGTCGGCGAAGGCGGCCTGAAGACGTTCCAGTATCTGGCCGATGAGCTCAACGCCAAGGGCGGCATTCTCGGTCACAAGGTCGAGATCGTCCCGCTGGACAACAAGACCAATCCGCAAGAGAGCCTGGTGCAGGCCCAGAAGGCGATCGACGCCGGGGTGCACTACATCACGCAGGGCAACGGCTCGTCCGTCGGCGCGGCGCTCTCGGACTTCGTCACCAAGAACAACACGCGCAATCCCGGCAAGGAAGTCCTGTACTTCAACTATGCCGCCGTCGATCCGAGCATGACCAACGAGAAGTGCAGCTATTGGCATTTCCGCTGGGACGCGAGCTCCGACATCAAGATGGAAGCGCTCACGAACTACATGAAGGACACCCCGTCGATCAAAAAGGTGTACCTGATCAACCAGGACTATTCGTTCGGTCAATCGGTGCGCACCGATGCGCGCAAGATGCTGGGCGCGAAGCGGCCTGACATCCAGATCGTCGGCGACGAACTGCATCCGTTGCTGAAGGTCACCGACTTCTCGCCCTACATCGCCAAGATCAAGGCATCGGGCGCCGACAGCGTCGTCACCGGCAACTGGGGCCAGGACATCGCGCTGCTGCTCAAGGCCGCGGCGGACGCCGGCCTGAAGGTCAACTGGTACACCTATTATGCCGGCGGCGCCGGCGGCCCGACCGCGATCAAGCAGACCGGTCTCGACCATCAGGTCTTCCAGATCACCGAAGGCTTCGCGAACTCTGGCAACCAGGCCGCGATGGACTTCGAGAAGGCCTTCCGCGCCAAGGTCAACATGTCGTTGTGGTATCCGCGCGCGGTCAACGAGATGCGCATGTTCAAGGCTGCGGCCGAGAAGGCCAACTCGATCGATCCCGTGAAGGTCGCGGCGGCGCTCGAGGACCTCAAGTTCGAGGTGCTCGACGGCGGCCAGGGCTTCATGCGCAAGGACGACCACCAGTTCTTCCAGCCGATCTACATCTCCTCGTTCGGCAAGCTCGCCGCCAACGAGCCGTTCGACGAGGAGAGCACCGGTTGGGGCTGGCATCTGGTCTCCAAGGTCGACACGCCGCAGGCCATGGTCTCCACGACCTGCAAGATGGCGCGGCCGTAATCACGACGCGCGTCGGCTTCCCGCGAGCCGCCATGGCTTGCGGGAAGACGGCGTCTGGAATGCTCCGATCGGTTGGACGATGTTCACCAGGGCCGCGTGGCCCTGGCCATAGACGAGTGCGCTGTGCTTGAACTCATTGTCATTTCGACCTTGAACGGCGTGCTGTTCGGCATGCTGCTCTTCCTGCTGTCGAGCGGGCTCACCGTCATCTTCAGCATGATGGGCGTCCTCAACTTCGCCCATGCCAGCTTCTACATGCTCGGCGCCTTCTTCGGCTTCCAGCTCACGAAATGGATCGGCTTCTGGCCGGCGCTGGTCCTTGCGCCGCTGCTGGTGGGCTCGATCGGCATGGCGGTGGAACGCTACGGCCTGCGCAACACCCACAAGCACGGCCATGTCGCGGAACTGCTGCTGACGTTCGGCCTGGCGTTTGCGATCGAGGAGATCGTGTCGATGATCTGGGGCAAGAGCCCCGTCGATTATCGCGTGCCGACTCTGCTGGACTTTCCGGCCTTCACCGTGTTCTCGACCAACTATCCCGCCTACAAGATCTTCATGCTGGCCGTGTCGGTCGTGATCTTCGTCGCGCTGCTGGTCGTGCTCAAGCGCACCCGCGTCGGCCTCATCGTTCAGGCGGCGCTGACCCATCCCCACATGGTCGGACATCTCGGCCATAATGTCGGGCGCGTGTTCATGGTCGTGTTCGGTGTCGGCAGCGCGCTCGCAGGGCTTGCCGGGGTCATCGCCGGGCCCGCGCTCGTAACGCAATCGGACATGGCCGCCTCGCTCGGGCCCATCCTGTTCGTCGTCATCGTCTTCGGCGGCCTCGGCTCGCTGCCGGGTGCCTTCATCGCATCGCTGGTCATCGGGCTTGTCCAGACCTTCGCGGTGGCGCTGAACGGTTCGCTCTCCAGCGCTTTCGGCCCGCTCGATCCGTCGGCGGGACCCTCGGTCCTCACGGACATCTGGAACATCACGATCGCGCAGGTCGCGCCGATCGTTCCCTATCTTCTGCTGGTGGTCATTCTGATCGTACGCCCCATGGGCCTGATGGGGACGCGCGAATCATGACGACAGCGACTTCGACATCCAAGGTGGCGGCAAACCCTGCCGGCGGGGGCCTGCGCTTCTATGGCGTCTGGCTGGTCGGCATCATCCTGCTGGTCGTCCTGCCGCTGATCTTCTCGTCGGGCGGCTCGCTGACCTCGTTCAGCCTGATCGGCATCGCGATCGTGTTCGCGCTGTCCTACAACATCCTGCTCGGCCAGACCGGCCTGCTGTCGTTCGGGCATGCCGTCCACTACGGCCTCGGCGGCTTCGCGGCCTGCCACATGATGAATGCGGTGGTCTCGCATGGCTGGCCGATCCCGCTTCCGTTCATTCCGCTGTTCGGCGGGATCGGTGGTCTCCTCTTCGCGATGATCATCGGCTGGGTCATGACGAAGCGCGCCGGCACCGTGTTCGCGATGATCTCGCTCGGCATCGGCGAATTGGTGGCGTCCTCGTCGCTGATCCTGCGCTCGGTGTTCGGCGGCGAAGCCGGCATCACCACGGATCGCACGGCGCTGCCGAAGTTGTTCGGCTGGTCGTTCGGGCCGCAGCTCCAGGTCTATTATCTCATCGCGTTCTGGCTGGTGCTGTCGGCCATCGCGATGTACGCGCTGACGCGGACGCCGCTCGGGCGCATCAGCAACGCGGTTCGCGACAATCCCGAACGCGTGCAGTTCATCGGCTACGATCCCCACGTCGTTCGCTATCTCGCCTTCTGCTTCGCCGGGTTCTTCGCGGGCATCGCCGGAGGTCTCGCCGCGATCAACTTCGAGATCGCCAACTCCGCCTATCTCGGCGCGATCCAGTCCGGCCTCGTGCTGTTCTCCACCTTCATCGGCGGCACCGCCTATTTCTTCGGGCCGATGCTTGGCGCGATCCTGGTGACGTATCTCCAGCTCGGGCTGACCAACGTCACGAGCGTCTGGCAGCTCTATTTCGGCATCATCTTCATCGGCATCGTGATGTTCTCGCCCGGCGGTATCGCCGGCCTCCTGATGATGCACCGGCCGCTGGTCCGTGCCGGCACGCTGTGGACGGTGATCCCGTCCTATCTCGTCGCGATCGTGCCGACCGTGGCGCTGGCCTGCGGTGTGATCCTGACCATCGAGACGGTCGCGCGCTATTCCGGCGGAGACCCCATCAACCTGTTCGGCATTCCGTTCCAGGCGACGTCGCCGTCGACCTGGGTCGCGGCCGCGGTCCTCCTCGTCGGAGGATTCTTCGTCGCGCGACTGACCTGGCGTCGCATCGCGGACGCGTGGGACCGGGCGGCCACGGTCGCCCGTGACCGGGGGTATCTGGCATGAGCGCAGCCATCGAAGTCCGCGCCGTCGAAAAGCGCTTCGGCAATGTCGGCATCATCCGCGACCTCAATCTCAGCGTCGCGAAGGGTGAACGTCATGCCATCATCGGTCCGAACGGCGCCGGCAAGTCCACGACGTTCAACCTGATCAGCGGCCATATCAAGCCGACCTCGGGCGAGGTGAGGCTGAACGGTGATTTGATCTCCGGCCTGCGGCCGTTCGAGATCAACCGGCGCGGCCTGTCGCGTTCGTTCCAGGTGACCAACGTGTTCGCCCGCATGTCGGTCTGGGAGAATGTCCGCTGCGCCGTGCTGTGGGCCACGGGTCATCGCTACGCGTTCTGGAAGAACGTCGACAGCCTGCCCGAGGTGCGGGAGCGGACGGCCCAGATCCTCGACGACATCCATCTCACGCACCGGCGCGACGTTCCGGCGGGTCTGCTGACCTACGCCGAACAGCGCGAGCTCGAGATCGGCATCACAATCGCCAGCGGCGCCACGGTCGTCATGCTCGACGAGCCGACCGCCGGCATGAGCAACGCCGAGACCGAGCGCGCGGTGGCGTTGATCCGGCGTTTGACCGAGGGCAAGACCCTGGTGATCGTCGAGCACGATATGAGCGTGGTGTTCGGTCTCGCCGACCGCATTTCAGTGCTGGTCTACGGCCACATCATCGCCTCGGGCACGCCGGAAGAGATCCGGCGCGATCCGAAGGTCAAGGAAGCCTATCTCGGCGAGGAAGCGCACTGATGCTCGAGGTCAGGGATCTCCACGCCTATTACGGCAAGAGCCACATTCTGCAGGGCGTCGATCTCGATGTCGGCGCCGGCGAGGTCGTGAGCCTGCTCGGCCGCAACGGCGTCGGCCGCTCCACCACGGTCAAGGCGATCATGGGCGAGGTCGTCCCGCAAGGCACGATCCGCTTCAAGGGCAAGGACATCGCCGGCCTGCCGTCCTACAAGATCGCGCGCCTCGGCCTCGGCTATGTGCCCGAGCACCGCGACATCTTCCCGAGCCTGACGGTTCGGCAGAATCTCGTGCTCGGCATCAAGGACACGCGCCGCCCCGGCAAATGGCGGATGCAGGACATGCTCGACATGTTCCCCAACCTCGCCGCACGGGCCGACACGCCGGCGGGGGTCCTCTCCGGTGGCGAGAAGCAGATGCTGACCACCTGCCGCACGCTGATGGGCGATCCCGATCTCATCATGATCGACGAGCCCACCGAGGGCCTTGCCCCACTGATCGTGCAGCAGGTCGGCGATCTCATCGCCCGCATCGCGGAAGCCGGCGTCGCCATTCTCCTGGTCGAGCAGAAATTGTCGATCGCGATGCGCATCTCGAAGCGCGTCTACATCATGGGACACGGCCGCGTCGTGTTCGAGGGTACGCCGGACGAGCTCAAGGCGAATGCCGCCGTGCGGCAGGAATGGCTCGAAGTCTGACGCTTCACATTGTCGTGTGAAGGGCGCAGCCTCGGCCGAATGGCTGCGGAGCGCGCATACGCATCTGAATTCTCCGCTACATCTCTCGCTTCATAATCGCGGTATCGTCCGCTCGACTGCATCGTGGTCGATGCGGCTGACGATAACCAAGAAGAAAGTGGAGGACGCCGACGGTGGCCTGCGAGCCCGGGCGTCGCACCCTGCCTGAAGGAGATGCCGAGCATGCCGGGAAAACAATCGCGACTGGTTCGTGGAGCTGTCGCTCTGTTCGCAGTCCTTGGATCTGCTTCGGCTGCGCTGGCGGGAAACTACGATACGGGCGCAACTGATACGTCCATCAAGCTCGGGCAGACCATGCCGTACTCGGGGCCGGCTTCCGCCTATGCCGCGATCGGCCGTGCCGAGACCGCCTACTTCAAGATGCTCAACGACAAGGGTGGTATCAACGGCCGCAAGGTCGAACTCCTCAGCATGGACGACGCCTATTCGCCGGCGAAGACGGTGGAGCAGGTGCGGCGCCTCGTCGAGAGTGACGAAGTCTTCGCGATGTTCTCGATGCTCGGCACCGGCCCGAACATCGCCGCGCAGAAATATCTCAACGCCAAGAAGATCCCGCAGCTGTTTCCGTCGAGTGGTGCCAGCCGCTGGAACGATCCGCAGCATTTCCCCTGGACCACCGGCTCGCAGCCGACCTACAGGACCGAGGGGAAGATCTACGCCAAGTGGATTCTGGCGAACAAGCCGGACGCCAAGATCGCCGTCATCACGCCGAATGAAGATCCGGGGCGCGACTATCTCGCCGGCTTCAAGGAGGGACTCGGCGAGCACGTCAACCAGATCGTGTCGGAGGCGGTCTACGAGACGTCCGATCCGACCGTCGACTCACAGATCGTCAAGTTCAAGGCTGCCGGCGCAGACGTCGTTTTCAACGAGTGCACGCCGAAATTCGCGGCGCAGGCGATCAAGAAGATCGCCGAGCTCGGCTGGAAGCCGCAGATCATCCTGCCCGCCGTCTCCAATTCCGTCGGATCCGTGCTGGCTCCCGCCGGGCTCGACAATGCCGTCGGCATCGTCACCGGCGCGTTCCTGAAGGACCCCGGCGACCCGCGTTGGGAGAACGACGCCGGCGTCAAGGCCTGGCGCGAATGGATGAAGACCTACAATTCCGGCGCCGATCCCGCCGATATCTTCAACGTCACGGGCTACACCATGGCGCAGATGATGGAGATGGTATTGCAGCGCGCCGGCAACGACCTCACGCGGGCCAATCTGATGAAGCAGGCGCAGTCGTTCAAGGACGTGGAGCTGCCGATGCTGCTCCCTGGCATCAAGCTGAACACCTCGGCCGAGCAGGTCACGCCGATCCGGCAATTGCAGATGGCGCGCTTCAACGGAAAATCCTGGGAGCTGTTCGGCGACGTTCTCGGCGAATAGGATCCACCCATCGTGGCCGGCGGGGAGGGCGGCAGCCTTCTCCTCGTCCTCGCCCATCTCGATCAGCCCTCCAGCCCCGGTGAAGAGACGATGACAGCGACAGGTCCCCTCAGCGGCATCCGCGTTCTCGATCTGACGAGCGTGCTGTTCGGCCCCTATGCCGCGCAGATGCTCGGCGACTGGGGCGCCGATGTCATCAAGGTGGAGCCGCTGACGGGAGATACGTGGCGTTATGCGGGCCTGTTCCGGAACCGTGGCATGAGCGGGCAGTTCATGGCGGTCAACCGCAACAAGCGCAGCCTGGCGCTCGATCTGAAGCACCCGGACGGCAAGGCGGTGCTGGCGAGGTTGATCCCGACGGTCGATGCGCTGGTGACCAATGTCCGGCCGGCCGCGATGGCGCGGCTCGGCTTCGGCTACGACGCCTGCGCGCAGCTCAATCCGAAGCTAATCTACGCCGCCGCCACCGGCTTCGGCCAGGACGGTCCGTGGGCGGCCCGCCCCGCCTTCGACGAGATCATCCAGGCGGCCTCGGGGCTGGCATCCTCGATCGGATCGGACGAGGAGCCGGAGTTCATCCCGAGCCTTGTCGGTGACAAGATCTGCGCCATGGCGATGGTCGGCGCGGTGTCCGCGGCCCTGTTCCGGCGCGAACGGAGCGGGCAGGGCCAGCTGGTCGAAGTGCCCATGCTGGAAACGATCGCAGGCTTCAACAGCATCGAGATGCTGGGCGGACATGCGTTCGATCCGCCGATCGGCCCGACCGGCTACAAGCGGATGAAGGAGCGGCGCCCGGTCCGGACCAAGGACGGCTGGCTGACCATGCTGCCCTATTCCGGGGACAATTGGTGCGCCTTCTTCGAGGCCGTCGGCCGCCCCGAACTGACCGAGGAACTCGCCGTACGCGATCCCGTGCTGCGAGCCCAGAACATCGACAAGATCTACGACCGCATGAGCGAGATCGGACCGACCCGCACCACGGCGGAGTGGGAGGAACTCCTGCTGCGGCTGGACGTGCCGCATACGGCCTTCGCCCGGCTCACCGAGATCACCCAACAGCCGCATCTTGCCGCTGTCGGGTTGTTCGCCGATATCGACCATCCGACCGAAGGGCACATTCGCCAGGCGCGTCCTGCGACGAAGTTCTCCGAGAGCCCCGCGGGCATCCACCGCATGCCGCCTCACCTCGGCGAGCACTCGCGCGAGGTGCTGCGCGAGGCCGGCCTGAGCGATGCGGAGATCGATGCCTTCGTCGAAAGCAAGGCGGTCGGCGTTGGGCCGTAGGGCCGGGCGCGTCGCGTCCAGCCCCTGCGTGCGGCGTCAGCGCTTGCCGGCCGCCGCCGTGATCGTCGGCGCTGCCTCGAAGCTCTGCTGCCAGTAGAGTTCGACCTGCTCGATCAGGGCAGCCGGCAGAGGAACGTAGTTGAGGGTTTCCGCCTGCGGCTTCCCGTTTTCCAGCGACCAGCGGATGAAGTCGATCGCGGTGGCCGCCCTGTCCAGGGATAGCGGCTGCTTGGGCATCAGCACGAATGTCGTGGCGGTGATGGGATAGGCATCCACTCCCGGCGCGTTGGTCAGCACGAGGTGGAAATCCTTCTCCGCCTTCCAGTCCGCGCTCGAGGCCGCCGCCTGGAATGATGCGGCGTCCGGAACGACGAAATTGCCGGCACTGTTCTGCACCACGCCGAAGGAGATCTTGTCGAGCCGTTGCAGCGCGTAGGCATATTCGAGATAGCCGATCGCACCCGGAACGAGGCTGACGAGCGAGGCGACGCCGTCATTGCCCTTTCCGCCGACGCCGAGCGGCCATTCGACGGAGGTGCCAGATCCAACACTCGCTTTCCATTGCGAGCTGACCTTTGACAAATAGTCCGACCAGTTGAACGTCGTTCCCGATCCGTCGATGCGATGAACGACGGTGATCGGTGCGTTCGGCAGCTTCAGATCGGGATTGATCGCCTGAACGGCCGGATCGCTCCAGGATTTGACCTTGCCGAGATAGATGTCCGCGAGCACTTGCCCGGTGAAACGAATCTGCCCCGGCTTGACGCCCGCGATGTTGACGACAGGAACGACTCCCCCGATGACGACGGGGAACTGGATCATGCCGAGTTTATCCAGCTCTTTCGGGTCGAGCGGCATGTCGGTCGCGCCGAAGTCGACGGCGGCCTTCTTGATCAGGCCGACGCCAATGCTCGATCCCACCGGTTGATAGCTGACGATGTTGCCGGTCTTCGCCTTGTAGCCGTCGATCCATCTCGCCATCACTGGCGAGACGAAGGTTGAGCCTGCTCCCTTGGTTTCGCCAGCGAAGCTTTGCGTCGCTGCGACCAGAGCAGAGAGGATGATCGGTAGCCTGAGATGCTTCATCATGCGCGCGAAGGTAGCAGCATGAGGAGGAAGCCTCTGTGGCCTATGTCACAAAAATGTAACGTAAGCCGAGCCTCTCCGATCGGCCGGTGGCCTCATATTCGTCTTGCGAATCGCGGTGTCTGCCTTCCGGCCTTGTGCTCGTCTCATTCGCATTGTTCGGTCGCTCCGGCGGGACGACGACGCGGCCGGCGGTGGAAGCCGCTGGCACGGCTCCGCTCCGCACGTGGAGGGCTGGAACTCCTGCGTTCGCCGGGGCGTAGACATCTTGCCGCAGCGGCTGGCTCGGCCTCGGGGCGGTCCCGATCGCGGGCGACCCTTCCTCCTGCGCGGGCCGTCGTATATGAGAGATTTGCCGCGGGAACTCGCTGAATTTCCTCGGGAACGACACGGACAGCGGCTGCGATTTCTTAATCCAAAGATCGCAATCTGAGATGTGATCGACACAGGCACGGCTGGCATTGAACCGGGGAATGGCATGAAAAACCGATTGACGATGGCGCAATCCACCGTGGCGATGCGGCGTCGGAGATCTCCCGGAAGCGTCGCGCTTGCGACGGCGGCTGCCCTGGTGGCGCTGACCGTGGGAGCTGCGGCCAAGCAGGCGCGCCAGACGGTCGAGGCGGTGGCGCCGCGCGCGGCGGGCGAGCCGATCATGGCGATCGTGTCGATCAAGAGCCAGCAGGTCACCTTCTACGATGCCGACGGCTGGATCCTGCGCGCACCGGTGTCGACCGGCACCACCGGCCGCGAGACGCCGGCGGGTGTCTTCGCCGTGGTCGAGAAGGACAAGGACCATCACTCGACCATGTACGACGATGCCTGGATGCCGAACATGCAGCGCATCACCTGGAACGGCATCGCGCTGCACGGCGGACCGCTGCCGGGCTATGCGGCCTCGCATGGCTGCGTGCGGATGCCCTTCGGCTTTGCCGAGAACCTGTTCGACAAGACCCAGATCGGGATGCGGGTGATCATCTCGCCGCTCGACGCGGCTCCGGTCGATTTCTCTCATCCCTCGCTGTTCGTGCCGAGCAAGGCCGCGATCGCGGCGGTTCCGTCTCGCGCCGACAAGCTTTCCGCCGAGGCCGAGGAGGCCGCCCGCGCCGCCGACGAGGCCAAGAAGGCCGCTTCGGCGGCGGCGAAGGAGGCCGCCTCGCTTCCGGCGTCGCTGCGCAAGCTCGAGCAGCAGAAGAGCAGAGCCGATGCCGAACTCGCGTTTGCCGACAAGAAGCTGGCGGGGGCGAAGACCGACCAGGCCCGGGCACAGGCCGATGAGCTGAAGCAGAAGGCCGCCACCAAGGCTGCGGACGCAGCGACGCAACTCGACGCGGCCAAGGCCGCCGCGCAGCCGAAGCGCGATGCCGTGGCGGCGACCAAGGAGGCCTCCAAGGCGGCGGCGGCGAAGAAGGCCGACGCGGTGAAGGCTTCGACCGACGCCAAGCTCGCGCTCGAGCCCGTCTCGGTCTACATCAGCCGCGCGACGCAGAAGCTCTACGTGCGCCGCAACACGCACAAGCCGGCACCGGACGGCGGCGGCGAGGTGTTCGACACCAGCATCGAGGTTCCCGTCTCGATCCGCAATCCCGACCAACCGCTCGGAACGCACATCTTCACGGCGATGGCGCGGAACGATGCGGGCCTGCGCTGGAGCGTGGTCACGATCGACAATGGCGACGACGCCAAGGACGCGCTCGACCGCATCACCATCCCGCAGGAGATCATCGATCGCATCGGGCCGACCGCATTGCCGCGTTCCTCGATCATCGTCTCGGACGAGCCGCTGAGCGCCGAGACCAACTATCGCACCGAGTTCGTCGCCGTGCTGAGCAACCACCCCCAGGGCGGCTTCATCACGCGCAAGCCGACCGCACCGCCGATGGCCATTGCGAGCGATGACGGCTGGGACAATGGCGGCAACGGCTTCGGCTTCTTCTTCCAGCAGCGCGAACCGACCCCGCAGCCGGTCAATCCGCGCCGGCGCAGCCAGTATCAATATTACCAACCGGCGCAGCCGGTGCAGCGGGGCTTCTGGTAGGGCCGCGCGCCTGCGGAACGCGTCCTGGCCGGGCGCATTCTCCGCGGATTCCCGCTTGGGGTGAGCGAAATATCCGATCTATTTTGGATTGTGCCGGTGAGCCGGCCATTTTCCGCCGGGAGAACCGTGCCTTACGGGCGACTTGGCGGTTGACAGTGCCGGCTTTCTTCGGTGAAAAAACCGAAAAGCGGGGCTCGTCGTGGATATCAAGACATTCAGAATCAAGCCATCGACCGTGCACGACACGTTCGGCGACGAGACGGTGATCGTGAATCTGGATACCGGGAGCTATTACAGCGCTCAGGGCTCCGCGAGCGCCGTGTGGCGCCTCGTCGGCGAGGGCGTTCCGGACCGGACGATCGTCGATCACTACACGGCCGCTCACCCGAGTGACGCATCCGACGTCGCCCGCGCCCTGGCCGATTTCTTCGCGCAGCTCGTCGCGGAGTCGCTCGTCGAAGTCGACGCTTCCGCCGGCGGCGAGCCCGGACCAGCGCCGATCGCCGCCGCGAAGCCCGATCAATCCTTCGTGCCGCCCGTCCTGCAGAAGTACACCGACATGGAAGAGATGCTCCTGCTCGACCCCGTCCACGAGGTCGACGAGCAGGGCTGGCCGACGACCCGAAAGCAGCTCGACTAGCACCTTCGATTGCCATCGAGATATTGATGCCTCCCGGACATTCGAACGCGCAGCGCCCGGCGGACTATTTCGAGGCCACATTTCGAAAATTCCAGGATGTCGCGTCATCCCGCCCGATCGTGTCGCGTGACATCCTTCTCGGGGAGCGGACCGTCAGGCTTCGCGTGAGCGCGGGCGCGATGGCGCAGGCGATCCTGCCCGCATTCGCGCATCTGGTGACCGAGCCGGTCACGGAGCCCGACCTCACCGTGTGCGCGTGGGACAGCGAGAGCACCGGCTCCGCGCCGGTCTCGCCGGGCTGGACCATCCAGGACTATCGGCGCGAAGGCTTCATTTCCGGCTTCAACGACGACCGGTTTCACACCGCCTTGCAGTTCGATCCGTTGATCCTCCGGATGCTGGATATGGAGCGCCGGCACGCGCTGTATTGGACACGGTCGGCCGCCGAAATGCCGCACTGGGAAATCGGTGCGCCGATGCGGCCGCTGCTCCACGAATGGCTCCAGCGCGTGGGCTATGTCGCGGTTCATGGCGGTGCAATAGGGCATCCCGACGGAGGCCTCTTCTTGGCCGGCGCGGGAGGGCGCGGCAAATCCAATGTCGCGCTCAGCTGCCTCCGTTCGGGCCTGCGTTATGCGAGCGACGACTTCTGTTTCCTGTCCGCGGCGCCATGGGTCGTGCACAGCCTCTACAGCACCGGGAAGCTCTCAGGCGGAGACCTCGCGCGGCATCCGCTTCTGGACGGGCTGGCATCGAATCCCGACCGGCTGGATCGTGAGAAGGCGATCTTCTTCCTGCACGACCGCTTCCGCGAACGCCTCGTGCGCTCGATGCCTCTTCGCGGTGTCGTACTGCCGTGGGTCGTCGCGCATGGTCCGTCCGCGATCTCCCGGATATCGCCCGAGGTCGCGCAACGCGAAACGGCGTTGAGCACGATCGAACTGTCGCGCTGGACGGGACAGCATACCCTGGTCAAGGTCCAGGAGATGCTGCGCGACCTGCCGTGCTTCGAACTGCAGATCGGTTCGTCGATCGACGAGATCCCGCCGTTGCTGACCCGGCTGCTCAGCGACCTCCGGGCGTAGCGCCGTCCTTGCGCGCCGCGAGAATGCGCTGCCGGGCGTTGTTCAGAACCGCGCTCCGCCACCAGGTTCCCGCCCAGTGATGAACGACATAGGAGGCGTCTCCGCTCGCGGCCTCGCTCGTGTTCTGAAGGAAATGATCGACCGGATAGAACACGTTCGATGGCAGGACCGTGATGCCGCTCTGCGCGGGATAGGATTCATAGGCTCGCGTCAGGACGAACGGGCCTGTCGCCTCCAGCACATTCGGTTCGTCGCGGGCGGCCTCCATCAGCGGCAGAAGGTGCTCCCAGAATGGATGGTTCGGGATCGCGGCGAAGATGGCGTTGCAAACGATCCGGCTCAGGCCGCGAGATGCGACGGCCGGCTTCTCGACATGCGCCTTTGGCTCGAAGCCGAAAATCAGCTCCCGGCCGGTCAACAGATCGTCGAGCGGGCGTAGGCACTCGCAGTCGAGATCGGCGTAGATTCCGCCATGATGCGCCACCACAAGACATCGCGCCAGGTCGGCCCTGTTCACGGGATGCCGATAGCCATCATAGGTCGGAAGCAGGCGAGGATAGAACTGCTCGACGAAGCGCCTGTTGTCGTCGTCCGTCCAGAAGCGATACTCGTAGTCGGGGTGCTTGTCCCGCCAGGTTTTCTGGTAAGGCAGCCAGCGCTCCGGGACGTTCTCATCCTTCCACGATTGATGAATAATTCGTGGTATCATCGTTGGATTGCTAGCCTCCGGATTTTCTGTGCGCATACTGTACCAATGTAACGGCTTCCTGTTAAGCATGATCGGTGGAGCGGAGGTTCTCTCGTTCCATCTCACCCGGGAATACATTCGGCGCGGGCACGACGTCCTCGTCGTTGCGGCCTGCGAGGCGTCAGATCGCGCGGGTCGCCAGACCTATGCCGGCATCGATATCGTGCGTCTTGAATTCGGCGCGGCTCTCGCAAGACGCGACCTGTCTGCGATCCGTGGGATCAACGACCAGTTGGCCGGCTTGCTGGATGACTTCCGCCCCGATGTCCTGCACCTCAACGATGCCCTCTTGAGCTCGTTCTTCTTTCAGCGCGGCGGTTCGACCGGAGACTTGCCGCGGATACTGACGCTGCATTCGACGATCAGAAGCGACAAGGGAACGCTTCAGGATCGCCTCATCGCGGATGCCGACCGCGTCGTCGCGGTTTCGCAGGCCCAGGCGGACGCGATCGCGGCGGCCGTGCCGGCGGCCTCCGCCAAGCTTTCGGTGATCCGCAATGCGCTGCCGATGCCTTCCATGATGCCGACCGAAGTCCCGAAGGGCTCGGCCAGGCTGCTGTGCCTCGGCCGGTTGCTGTCGGACAAGGGATTCGATGTTGCCATTCGCGCGATGGCGCTGCTGCGATCGAGGGGCGTTGCTGCGACCCTGACGATCGCGGGCGACGGACCGGAGCACGGCAGCCTCGTGTCGCTGGCAACCGAGCTCGGCCTCGCCTCACAGGTCGAGTTCGTCGGCTGGGTGATGCCGGATGACGTGCCCGGGCTCATCGACGGCTCTGCCATCGTCGTGGTGCCGTCGCGCTGGGCCGAGCCGTTCGGGCTGGTCGCATTGCAGGCGGCGCAGATGGCGAGGCCCGCGATCGTGTCCAATGTCGGCGGTCTTCCTGAGATTGTCGAGCACGGCAGATCGGGGCTCGTTGTCGAGGCGGAAGAGGCGGATCAACTCGCCGGCGCGATCATGCAGCTCCTGGGCGATCCCCCTGCCGCGCGGAGTTTCGGCGCGGCCGCGAGGCAGCGGGCATGCGATCGATTTGACTTCTCGCGGCTTGTGAGTGACTACGAAAATGTCCTGCGGGAAGCGACGTTGCTTCGCCGGGGACCGCAATCAGGATAGCGCCGATGCGGAACGACGTGACGGTGATCATTCCCGTCTACAATGGTGCCCTCTATCTGGCCGAATGTGTCGCCAGCGTGCTGGACCAGACGCTGGCGGCCAGCGAGGTCATCATCGTCGATGATGGATCGGAAGACGCGACCCCCGACGTTGCCGCCGCGTTGGGGGGACGCGTCCGCTATCATCGCATTCCGCATGGCGGCCTGCCATATGCCCGCAATGCCGGCATCGCGCTCGTGCAGACGGAGTTGATCGCTTTCGTCGACAGCGACGATCTCTGGCTGCCGCGAAAGCTCGAATTGCAGGTGGCGGCGCTGGCGCAAGCGAAGCCTCCCGCCATCATCTTCGGGCACCTGCAGCAATTCGTCAGTCCCGACCTCGCGCCGGAGGAGGCGGCGTTGCTCAGGGCGAGCGATGCGGCGATACCCGGCTGGCTCGGCTCGACGCTGCTCATGCGCAAGCGTGACTTCGAACTCGCAGGCCGTTTCGACGAGTCGCTCGCGCTGGGCGAATTCATCGAATGGAGTTCACGCGCCAGAGATGCCGGTATCGAGCAGATCATGATTCCCGAGACGGTGTGTCGGCGTCGCCTTCACCGCGCGAACATGAGCCGAGGGATGTCCAGCAAGCAGATGCAGTACGCCCAGATGCTCAAGAAGGTGCTCGACCGCCGCCGCGGATCGACCTGACGGCGCGCCCCGAACTATTCATACTGCGACAAGGCGCGGGCAATGTCGGCGCGCAGCCGGGCCTTGTAGGCGCGCCACCACGTGGACAGGTCCGCCTGGAGACGGTCGAGCGCCGCCGGGCGGGACATGAGATCCCCGGCGAATGCGGCCGCGTCAGCCCAATCGAAGAAGGTCGGAATCGGGTGCGGTCCGAGCAGGCGGTCGTGGTAACCCCTGTGATAGGGTGACTCCGCATAATCCCGGATCAAGGGAATGCAGCCCCATTCGAGCGCATCGTAGAGGCGGTTGCACTCCGGGCTCCAATTGCCTTTCGGATTGGGCACGAACACCGTGTTCTTGTAGATCGCGACCGACGTCGCGTTGAAACGCTGCGTCGAGGCGGCGAATGAGCCTGTCTTCCTGACATAGTGCTGGCCCGGCAAGGTCGTCATCGCGGGCAGCATTTGGGTCGATCGCTCGTGCTTCATGCTCCCCATGAAGGAGAACGAGATCTTCCGGCTGCCGGCATCCGGGAATTGCTCCGACATGTTCCGGAAGCCCGACGCATAGCCCAATGGAATCTGCATCAGCCTCGGATGGCGTTCGTCGAAGATGGCTGATCCGTTTCGGATGATGAGATCGCAGTGCTCGTGAAAGGCCTGGCCGACCTCGATGAACTCGTCGCTCATGTGATAGACGACGAGCGGGCGGGGTAGGCGTCGCAGATACGCGACGAGATCGTCCTGGCTGGTCTGGTTCGGGCTGGAAATGCACGCGATGGAGCGCGGCAGAACGCATGCGAGGCGTGGCGCCCCGGCATAGTCGACAACCTTGGTGTCGACGGGAATATCGGCCGTGATCTCGGCGAACCAGTCGCGCTCGATGCAGGACGTCAGATCGTCAGGGTCGACTTGCCAGATGATATTCCAGGCCATGCGACGGCGACTGTCCTTGATCCGACTTCACGGGGAAGGCGCATGTGCGGGCGCGGCAGGTTGTTTTCGCGTATCCGTTGTCATAGGCTTGACCAGCTCTCCCCCTCGCGCCCTGTTCCTGCGGAATTTATGATCGAGCGCAACATTCTTCAAACCTGGAAATCCAAGGTCTCCCTGCCCGAGAACTTCGATTATTGGAGAGGCACAGTAAAGCGGCTCAATCCGCAGTTCTCCCATTATTTTTGGGACGACGCGGACAACCGGGAATTTGTCAAAAACCATTATCCCTGGTTTCTGGCAACCTACGACGGCTATCCGGCCGAGATCTACCGTGTCGATGCGGTTCGTTACTTCTGGCTGTACCATTTCGGCGGCGTCTATATCGACCTCGACAGCGAGTGCCTTCGTCCGCTCGACGATCTCTGCCGAGCTCATGACGGGGTCGTCCTCGGCCGGATGGGAAACGATCCGGAGTTCGTTCACTCCATCCCCAACGCCGTGATGATGTCGGCGCGCCGGCAGCAGTTCTGGCTCTATGTCATGCACCTCCTGATGGTGCCGACGTCCACGCGCACGAACCCGGAGGACCTGACGGGGCCCATCATCCTGAAGGCGGCCGTCGATGCCTACACCGCGCGCGATCGCGATCCGCGCGTGACCGAAGCGATCGCCACGGTCCAGGCCTTGATGCCGAAGCAGCTTTGGCCCGAGGGCGGAGTGACGTCCGTCCAGATATTGCCTTCCCACTATTTCTATCCGATCGACTGGTCGAATCCGGTTCATCAGGCCTATTTCAGGAAGAGGATCATCACGAACGGTCGCCGGTTGTCTTCGGCGCAGGCCACCCAGCTCTTCCCAGAATCCTACCTGGCGACCTATTGGGCGCACTCCTGGGACTATCCTCAGAGTTGAACGACATTGATGAAATGATTCACGAATGAGCGCTCCTGCAGCAGATGTCCGCTTTGTCATCATCACGAAGAACGGCGCGGGATGGCTGAATCCGATTCTGGATGGCTACCGACGGCTGCACATCGAGCCGTTCGTCATTCTCGATGAGTCCTCGTCCGACGGGACCGAGGACATCCTCAAGCGGCGCAGCATCGGCTATGCGAAAGCACGCGCGGAGCATCCGCGTGTCGAGGCGCTGATCAAGTTCGTGCCGGAACTCGTGCCTTCGAAATGGGTCGTTCGCCTCGACGACGACGAGTTGCCGAACCGGTCGCTCTGCGAATGGGTTCTGGCCGGTGCGCAAACGCTGCCGTACAAGGCTGTCGGCTTCCAGCGCCGGACCATCCGCATCGCACCTTCCGGACGTTGCGAATACTCCCGTCATCCGACCATCGTCTCGCGACTCGGCGTTCTCGACGCGCAGTGGCGCATGTTCCAGCCCGATGCCGTCAGCTACATGTCCGACATCCACACCCCCGGCTTCCGGGTGCCCGCGGGCAGTCCGATCGCGCCGCGACGGGCTTTCATCGCGCATTTCACGTGGCTGGTTCGCGGCCTTGCCGACCGCCGCGAGCAGGTTGCCCGATACGATCTGCAGGCGCCCGATGCGGGCTCGCGGTTTCGGGACGTCTCCCTGTGGGAAGAGAGCGATATCGAGGCGCATCGATTTGCGCCGATGGAGACCGACGAATTCGATGCCGCCGTCGCGGCGCTGCGTCGTTCAGGCGACGACGACCCGGACGCCTGAGAGCAAGATGCCGAGACGGCGCCAATCGGGCGCGCCGCCGGAATGCCGTCCCGGTTGCAGGGGGTTGTCGATTTCGAGTGTGACCAGCAACGTGCTGGTCGGTTCGGGAAGTTCGGGACCGACGCAGAGCATTTCGGTTTGCCCGTCGCGGCCAAACACCAATCGTCGTGTTGCGGTCAGGCGATCGTTGAAGAAGACCGACAAGTTGAACTCGGTGTGCTTGTCCGTCAGCGCGGGAACGAAGGTCAACGACAGCGCCGGCAGCTTTGTGGTGGGGTGGTCCAGGCGTATGCCCAGAATTGCCTGGTAGCCGTCGCTCCATCGTCCGGAGACTTCAGCGATCGACCATCCATGCACGAACATGCCCTCCGTGACCGCGCTGCCGATATCGCGAAGGTCCGACAGACCCGGGAGTTGCTCCGGTCTGGGCAGTGCGACTTGCCCATCGTAGATCAGGTAGTCTCGCCACTTTGCAGGCTGGCCGAGGCGGCGATAGAGGACGCGGCGCAATGCCTGCGGCAGGTTGTTGGTGCCGGTCTCCTCGACCAGTCGGGCGGCCGCGACCCTCATTGCCGACGCATTGAAAAGATCGGCCCGGCCTCGTCGAAACTCCTGCAGTTTGATGAAAGAGCCGGAGAGCCCCTGTCGCCAGCGATCCGGCGGCCGTTTGAGGATTCGAAGCTCGGTGCGTTCGCGCCGCGTGGATTGCCGTCGAAGGTCGTGAACGGCACCGGCCGGGATCGGCAGATCCAGCAGGGTTTTCAGCAGATCGACCGCATTGGCCATGACGGCGGAAACGCGGTGCTGGAGCGCGCGCGCGGTCACGATCTGCCAGTCGATCTTGCCTGCATGCTGCAGCACCAGGGCGGCATCGACGATCGAGCGGAGCGAGGTCGGCTCCGAATCTCTTGCCCCGTGTGCGCAGACGTTGATCAACTGGTCCTCGGGCGCGAGGATGCGTGTGGATATCCCTTCGAATTGCACCGGCCGGGTGTTTCGCCACAGTTCCCTGTCGCTGTCCGGCCGGCGGTCGAAATGCATCGCGTTCCAGTGAATGTCGACCTCTTGCTGCGCGGCATTCATGAACGGCCAGCCGGACAGCGCGCGATCGGGAAGCAGCTTTCCGGACAGGCTTGCCCCGGTCGTGAACCGCGGATGTATGCCGAGGTCCGCCAGGACCGCGATGGCTTGATCGACCTGATCGTCTCGGATCAGCATGTCGATATCGTTCATCGGCCGGGTGCTGCGGTCCGCGATGCCGCTGGCCAGGAGCGAGGTTCCCTTCAGGGGCACGACGTCGATGCCGACGCGTTCGAATTCCCTGAGGACGCTGGCGGCCAGGCTGATGAGCTTGAGGTTCTTGGCCCAGATGTATCGGCGCAAGCCCTTGATACGTTCGGCGAGCGGATCGTCCTCGCTGCGCTGCACCAGCCTTGCGTGCAGCAACGGCAACAGCCTGTGCCAGCGATCGGGCAGCGTCTGCCAGTCCAGATGCTGGCGCCAGCGCCGGTATGCAGCAGCGGCCCTGTCCCCTTCACCGAGCGCGGCGACCAGCAATTCGAAATCGGCGCTTGAAAGGCTCGGCGCGAGCTGAAAAACACGTTGATCGAACAAATTCGGATTCTCGGATATGTCTTTCGAGGCAGAACGCCAAAATCCGGTCATTGATAGCTTGAGGTCCGATCCGATGGCAACCCGCGAGTGCCCGGTGTTGTACCGCTGGATGCTGAGCGGCGCGGCTATTTCGAGCGGTCTTCCATCCGCCATTGCCGCGGCGTCATGCCGAACCAGCGCCTGAATGCATGGGTCAGCGTGCTGACCTCCTGATAGCCCAGGAGCCAGGCAACCTGCGAAACCGACAGATTGCTGTGAGCGAGGTAGGCCTTGGCCAATTCGCCTCTGTAGTCGTCCATGATCTGCGAGAAGCTTTCTCCGTCTGCCGCCAGCTCGCGGGCGAGCGTCCGGGCGCTCATGCCGAGCTGCTGCGCGACCGTCGATACGTTCGCCCTGCCGTGAGGGAGCAGCGGAGCGATGACGGCCTCGACCCTGGACCGCAGATTGGTGCGCGGCGCGGTGCGGCGGGCGAGAAGCTCCTCCGCATATTTCACCAGCAGCTGATGCAAGTGACGATCACTGCCGACGATGGGCAGGCTCTTGGTCTGGTTCGGAAGGACGATCTCGTCCTTGCTTGCGCCGAAAGCGACATCGCAACCGAAAAGCGCGCGGAACTCGGGCGGCGTGCCGTCGCGGAAATGCTGCAGCTTCAGTTCCAGCGGCGCGATCCGGGTCTCGGTCATCTGCCTGCACATGCGGATCATTGCGACCAGCCAGAACTCGATCTGGTGGCGATCGGATGTGCGCTCGACGCCGACATAGTCGAGCGTGATGGTCATGGACAGGCCGGTCCGGTAACCCAGTCGCACGCCGTCGTTGACGATGGTGGTGTAGCGCTGCGCGCTGACCAGGGCATCGCTGAAGCTGTTCGACGAAGCGAGGACATAATAGAGCAGCCCGACCTCGCGCAGGTCGAAGTCACGCGCAAGATGGAAGCCGAGAAGATTGTCGTCGAGCGCTTCCGCCGCGACCTGCACCAGCTTGATCTGGCGCCGGACCTCGATCGACTCGCGGTCGATCTGCTCGATGCTCAGTCCCGCCTTTCGCAGCAACGGTTCGAGCGGCAGTCCCGCGTTGCGCAGCTTCGCACAGGCGAGCCGGGCGATCGTCCCGGCGGCACTCGGGACCGAACGAAGCGGAAATTGTCCGGGTGCATCCATGGCCGTACCCCGACTGGCTGGACCATTTGGCCCATGGTGCCGACAATAGCAAAATATTGGCGGGAGAGCACGGGCGAGCACGCGCGTTGGTTCGTCAGAGCGGGAGCGGCCTCGACCGGACCTGCATCGAGCGCGGAGCCGAGGATGTCGAGGTTTCCGGCGGCAGCGTCAATGCGTGCGGCCTTCGTCGAAACCGTTGGCAAAATCGGCCGATACCGCGCATGATGCGCGCGGATGCCCGCGCAGGCCTTTCCCGGACGATCCCACGACATGAAAACCACGCTGCTGAAATCCGACGACTACACCCGCTCGCCCTGGAAGAATGGCGGCGGCGTGTTTACCGACATCGCGGATGCCCATCGTGCCGATGTGCCGGTGAAGGATTGGGACAGTCTGCTTTGGCGCTTCGCGTCCACGCCGATCGTGGCGCCGGGGCCGTTTTCCCATATGCCCGGCATCGATCGCCTGCAGATGGTCGTTGACGGGCGCGGGCTCGTGCTGAGGGCGCCCACGCGGGAGTTCGACGAGCGTGAGCCCTTCACGACGGTGCGCTTCACCGGGGAGCTCGAGATCGTCACCGAGCTCGAAGCTGGACCGGTCGAAGTCGTGAACCTGATGGCGCGGCGTGGTGCTGCGGAGATCGAACTCCTGGCGCTTCGGGAGCCCGGCGATCGGCCGCTCGCGGCGGGCACGCACCTCGTCTACGCGGCTCGCGGCGATTGTCGAGTCCGCCTCGACCGAGAAGACGTGGCCATCCCGGATCGCGGCACGCTGAAGGTCGAACTGACCGGGACCTCGAAGCTGACGCTGGTTTCGGGGCTGGCTGTTCTGGGGTCGATCCGCCTCGTCGGTTAGGCGCGGGCTGCCCCGGCACGGAAGTGCGCACAATCCGGGCATTCGGTCAGGTTGACGTCGTGGCGCAGGAACACGATATCTGCGGTGATGCAAGACCCCGCCCAGAGGCAGGATATGGACGCGCCGTCAATCGACAAGGTTCCCACCACGCAGGCCGATAGTGTCGTCGACTGGCTGACCAACGGCACGCGCGACGAGCGCTTCATCGACAACATCTTCGCCGGCATGTGCATCCGCCTGCAGCAGGCCGGTATTCCCGTCAAGCGGGGAACGCTTCACGTCCTGATTCATCATCCGCAATGGCTCGGCGCCCGGTTCATGTGGGCTGACGGCATGCATGACGCGAAGATCGAGCGGGTCGACTACGACGTGCGCGAGCGGTCCGAATTCATCGGCAGTCCGGCCAATGAATTGCAGGACGGAGCGACCGAGGTGCGCGAGAATCTCGAGCGCGATCCGGCGCTCGGCCGCAAGCATGCACTCTATGACGAGATGCGGGCAATGGGCCTGACCGACTACGTGGCGTGGCCGCTCTACCACACGCTCGGCAAGCGGCACCTCGTGACGTTTGCGACCAGCCGTCCCGGCGGGTTCGACGATTCGCACATCGCTGCTCTCAAGAAGTTGCTGCCGGTGCTGGCGCTCGTGAGCGAAATCCGCATCAAGAACCGGCTGGCCCGCACCCTGCTTGAAACCTATGTCGGATCTCATGCCGGCGAGCTCATCCTGGCGGGCGCCACGCGGCGCGGCAGCGGGACGACGGTGCGCGCCGCGATCATGATCTGCGACCTGCGCGATTTCACCCGCATCTCGGACAACTGGCCGCGCGACGACGTCATCGATCTCCTCAACGACTATTTCGACGCCATGTCGGAGCCGATCGTGCGGCACGGCGGAGAGATCCTCAAATTCATCGGCGATGGCCTGCTCGCCATCTTTCCGCTCAATGATCCCCTCGCTTGCGCGAACCTGCTGCGCGCGGTGACCGAGGCCCGGCAGGGCATGGCCGCCCTGAACGACAGAAACAACGGGACAGGCCGCGCGCCGCTAAATTACGGCATCGGCGTCCACGTCGGGGACGTGATGTACGGCAATATAGGATCGAGCACGCGGCTCGACTTCACGGTCATCGGTCCCGCCGTCAACATGGCCTCGCGCCTCGAAACGCTCACCAAGCAATTGGGGCGGCCCGTGCTGCTGTCGCGGGCGTTCGCCGATTTCGTCAGGGACGAGTTCGATCTCGAGCGCGTCGGCGAGCATCCGGTGCGGGGCTTCAGCGAGCCGATCGAGCTGTTCGCCTATCACGGCTGAAGCACGATCCAGGGGGCGTGCCGCTGCAGCGGCCGTCGCCGGCGGCACGCGTGCGCCGCCTCGCATCAGGCCACTGGGCCTGCCGGACCGATCGACCGTCACCGCCGGTCGCCGCGCTCATTCCCGCCGCGCGCGAAAGCGGCTTGTCACTCCGTTCGAAGCCGCACCCGAGATCCAGAATGGCCCGGCTCTTGCTTTCCAAAGTATGATAGTTCTAAGTAAACGTCATACTCGGTGGCGGGTTGGATGGGGCAGTCGGCAAGATCGTCGTTTGGGAAGGCGCGGTTCGTCTCGCGCGGCCGGCGCTATGGCGCGCTGACGGCGCTCTCGGCCTTGTTCTTCATGGCCGATGGCGCCGACGGGTTCGCGCAGGATGCGGGTTCTCCGCACGAACTGCCCCCGGTCCGGGTGACAGGCGGCGAGGCGCGGCGCCAGAAGAAGCCGCCGGCGCAGCGACGAGCGGGCAGCCCCGCTGTAACGCAGGGCCGTGCCACGGCGCAGCCGGCCGCAGCGCCGGCATCCAGCGCGGCCGGCATTGCATCCGGCGCGAAGGGGCCGCCGAGCATGGCGAGCGAGATGACGTTCACCGGCGACGAGCTCAACGCGCGCCCGGTGACGCGCCCGGGAGAAGCGCTCGAGGCCGTGCCGGGCCTGATCGTGACGCAGCATTCCGGCGAAGGCAAAGCCAACCAGTATTTCCTGCGCGGCTACAATCTCGATCACGGCACCGATCTCGCGATCTATGTCGACGATGTTCCGGTCAACATGCGCACCCACGCGCACGGTCAGGGCTATGCCGATCTGAACTGGCTGATCCCGGAAACCATCGGCACGATGGACGTGCGCAAGGGACCCTATTTCGCCGACGAGGGCGATTTCGCCTCGGTCGGCTCCGTGCGCATCGGCCTGATCGACCGCACCGAGAAGGGGCTGGCGCAACTGACCGCCGGCAGCTTCGGCTATCGCCGCCTGCTCGGCATGGATTCGGCGAAGGTCGGCGACGGCTCGCTGCTCGTCGCCGGCGAGGTCGGGACCTATAACGGTCCCTGGGACAATCCGGACGATGTCCGCAAGCTCAACGGGCTCGTGCGCTACAGCCAGGGCACCGCGACCGACGGCGTCTCCGTCACCGGCATGGCCTATGCCAACCGATGGAATTCCACCGACCAGGTGCCGCAGCGCGCGATCACCGGCGGCCTCATTGACCGGTACGGTTCGGAGGATCCGACCGACGGCGGCAACACCAACCGTTTCGCGCTGTCGGGGCGCATCGCGCAGAGCGATGATCTCGGCTCGTGGAGGGCCAATGCCTATGTCGTGAAGAGCCAGCTCGATCTCTTCAACAACTTCACCTACTATCTCGGCGATCCCGTGCTCGGCGACCAGTTCCACCAGCATGACGACCGGCTGATGGCCGGTGCCAACATCTCGCGGACGCTGAACGGCTCCTTCGCCGGCCTGCCGATGCAGACCACCTTCGGCCTGCAGTCGCGTTATGACGCGATCGACCTGGCGCTCACCAACACCTTCCAGCGCGGCTTCCTCTCGAACATCCGCAGCGACAAGGTCGGCGAGGGCAGCGTCGGCGTTTATGCCGAGAACACCGTCCGCTGGACCGACTGGCTCAGGACCACGATCGGTTGGCGCGGCGACTATTATGGCGCCGACGTCACCTCGCTGTACGATTCGAACAATTCGGGCCGGGTGAACGCCGCGCTCGGCAGCCCGAAATTCAGGATGGTCATCGGTCCCTTCAACCGGACCGAATTCTTCCTCGGCGCCGGCTACGGCATGCATTCGAACGATGCACGCGGGGCGACGACGACCGAAGACCCCGGCGATCCCGCCACGAAGCTCTCGCCGTCGCCGCTGCTGGTCCGCACCCGGGGCGCGGAAGTCGGGGTTCGCACCGGGATCATTCCCGGTCTCGACAGTTCCCTCAGCCTGTTCATCCTCGACCAGGATTCGGAGATCCTGTTCTCGGGCGATGCCGGCAACACCGAGGCGACCCGCGCCAGCCGCCGCTACGGTTTCGAGTGGACCAATCACTATCGGCCGCGGTCATGGATCGACATCGACGCCGACCTCGCCATGACGCACGCCCGCTTTCGGGGTTTCGACAACGAGCAGGCGGAGCTCTACGCCTCGCTCGCCGGCTATCCCGCGGCGCAGATCGGCAATGCGCCCGGCAATTACATTCCGAATGCGCCGCCGATGGTGGCGTCCGCGGGCATCACCCTCGGCGAGAAGACCGGCTGGTTCGGCGGCCTGCGCTGGCGCTATCTCGCGTCGAGCCCACTGACCGAAGACAATGCGTTCCGCTCCTCGCCGACCAGCATCTTCAACGGCCGTGTGGGCTATCGCATCGACAACGGCTGGCGCATCCAGCTCGACGTCCTCAATCTCTTCAACACCAAGGCGAACCAGATCACCTACGCCTATGGTTCGCTGCTCAAGACCGACACGCTCTACAACCTCTGCACGGCGGGCACCGCGCCCACCGCGGTCTGCCAGAACGGCGTGATGGACTATGTGCTGCACCCGGTCGAGCCGCTGACGTTCCGGGTCACCATGGCCGGCACGTTCTAGGCACTCGGGCGCTCACCACGGAACATCCTGAGCGCCGAGCAGATGGAGGCCTCGCCCGCAGCGTTTCAATTGGCGCCGGCGCGACGCTCGCCCGGCAGTAGGCGATCCCGGAAGCGACCCGGCGACAAGCCGACATTGCGGGAGAAGAACCGGTTGAAATAGGCCGGGTCGGCATAGCCCAGCGCAGTGCCGATCTCGTTCACGCTCATGTCGGAATAGAGCAGGTTGCGCTTGGCCTCGGTGAGCAGGCGGTCGTTGATCAGCGCCAGCGACGGCTTGCCCGTCGTGATCCGGCAACAGGCATTGAGGCGGGCCGCGGTCACGCCGAGCTCGCGCGCGTAGAAATCGAGCGGCGGGTGCGTGCGATAGTGCCGTTCGACCAGCTCGCGAAAGCGCATCACGGTGTCCGCGTCGCGTGCGCTCGACACCGGGCGGTCGCGCTCCTGTCCGAGCAGCCGGCGCACGGTCACCGCGAGCAGTTGCAGATAGGCCTTGATGGCGGAGCGGCGTCCCGGGGCCGACCAGACGAATTCGTGTTCGAGCGAGGCGAACAGGCCGACGAGGTCGATGTCGCTGCCGATCTGCTCCGGGAGAAAGCGGACCGGCATGCGGAAGCCCTCGACGAGATCGGCGTCGTGGTCGAGCGCCGATTGCAAAAATGGCGGCGCGACATTGATGACATAGCCGTCGGTGTCGGGCTTGAAGCGGATGGCGTGGATCGTGAGCGCGGGGATGATCACCAGCGACGGCGGCGGCACGTCCCAGCTCACGCCTTCGGCCTCGATGGCGCCGCCGCCCTTGCTGATCACCAGGATCTGGTGGTGGTCGGGGTGCGTATGCGTCCGGATTGTCCAATCGTGACGGCCGCTGCGCACCGGGATCGGTTCGATATGGAGGAACGACGGTTCGACCTTGGGCGCGGCTTCCTCGTACAAGAAGTAATGCGGGATCATGTCGCAGCTCTCCCGGCGGCGTCTGCAGGCAATCCGCCGGTCGCTGCGCCGCACCTATGAAAAGTACAATACAAAGCGAGTTTCGTCCATTGGCGGCGGCCGTGTCCGCTCCTATCCAGAGGCCCACGCATGTCCCGACGCAGCAACGGGACGGCGCAACAGGCCACACGGGAGGAGACGCCGATGCCGGGACCGCAGCGCGATCTGTCGTGCGACGTGCTGGTCGTGGGCTCCGGCGCGGGCGGATTGTCCACCGCGATCACGGCGCGGAAGTCCGGCCTCGACGTCATCGTCATCGAAAAGGACCGCTATTTCGGCGGCACCACCGCCTTCTCCGGCGGCGTGCTCTGGATTCCCGGCAACCGGCATGCCCGCGATGCCGGCGTCGCGGATAGCCGCGAGGCGGCGCGCACCTATCTTCAGCGTGAGACCGGCAACCATTTCGATGACGCGGCGATCGACACCTTTCTGGACGCCGGCCCGCGCATGCTCGATTTCTTCGAGCGGGAGACCGAAGCGAAATTCGTCCTGTCCGCCTATCCCGATTATCATCCGGACGTCGAGGGCGGCGCGAAGCTGGGCCGCTCGGTCACGGCGGCGGCCTATGACGCCCGGGCGCTGGGCGAGGAGATCCGCAGGCTGCGGCCTCCGCTCGAAACCATCACCTTCATCGGGATGATGTTCAATTCGTCCAACGACGAACTGAAGCACTTCTTCCGCGTGACCAGCTCGCTCACCTCGGCGATCTATGTCGCCAAGCGGCTGGCGAGCCACATCAAGGATCTCGCGCTGTACCGCCGCGGCGTCAAGATCACCAGCGGCAACGCATTGGCGGCGCGTCTCGCCAAGACCGTGTTCGACCTCGGCATTCCCCTGCTCACGGCAACGCCGGCGAAGCGGCTGCTCAGCGAGAACGGCGCCATCACCGGCGCGCTCGTCGGCGATGATAAGGGTGAGTACCGGATCACGGCGCGCCGCGCCGTGGTGCTGGCGAGCGGCGGTTTCCCGCACGATCAGGCGCGCATCGCCGCCGCCTATCCGCATCTTGTCCGCGGCGGGGAGCATCTGTCGCCGACGCCCGAAGGCAATACCGGTGACGGCATCCGCATGGCGGAGGAGGTGGGCGGCAATTGCGATATCCGCTTTGCGAATGCTGCTGCCTGGATGCCGGTATCGCGTGTGCCGCTCGGCGATCGGACCGGCGCGTTTCCGCATCTGGTCGACCGCTACAAGCCCGGCGTGATCGCGGTGAACCGCAGGGGACGCCGCTTCACCAACGAGTCGAACTCCTATCACGACGTCGGCGCCGCGATGATTGAAGACGGCGCCGGCGGCGAGGAGACCGCGGCCTGGCTGATCTGCGATCACGCCACCATCCGGAAGTACGGCCTCGGCTATGCCAAGCCGGCGCCGGTGCCGGTCGGCATCTTCGTGCGCAACGGCTATCTCAGCCGTGGTGCGACGCTGCGCGAGCTCGCCGCGCATGCGGGGATCGACGCCGACGGGCTGGAAGCAACGGTCCGCGACTACAATCTGGGCGCGGGGCAGGGCGTCGACACCGCGTTCAAGCGCGGCAGCACGGCCTTCAATCGCTACCTCGGCGATGCCGAGCACAAGCCGAACCCGAATGTCGCTCCCATCGGCGCCGGGCCCTATTACGCGCTGAAGATCATCATGGGCGATCTCGGCACCTTCGACGGACTGACCACCGACGTGGTCGGCCGCGTCGTCCGCCGCGACGGCACCGCGATCGGCGGACTTTACGCCGTCGGCAACGACCGCGCTTCGATCATGGGCGGCAATTATCCCGGCGCGGGCATCACGCTCGGGCCGATCATGACCTTCGGCTACATCACCGGCCGGCATCTGGCCGGACAAGACGCCTGAACTTCATCGTCAATCAGATCAACAATGGCCCGGGCCGGAACGGCGGGCAGTGAGGGAGAAACGACATGAGCATCACCCGACGCGGTCTTGTCGGTGCCGGCATCGCGGCAACGCTGGCGCCGCGCCTGGCGCGGGCGCAGGCGGACAACACCATCCGCATCGGCGTCATTACCGATATGTCCGGCATCTATCGCGACGTGTCGGGACCCACCACGGTCGCATGCGCGCAGCAGGCCGCGGCCGAATTCATGGCGTCGAATCCGTCGATTAAGGTCGAGATCCTGGTCGCCGACCATCAGAACAAGGCGGATGTCGGTCTTTCGATCATCCGCAAATGGTTCGACCAGGACGGCGTCGACGTCATCGAGAACGTCGGCAACAGTTCGATCGCGCTCGGCGCGAAATACCTGATCGAGGACAAGAACAAGGTCGCGCTCGTCACCACCGCCGGCTCGTCCGACCTGACCGGGAAGAACTGCAGCGCCAATCTCGTGCACTGGTCGTGGGACTCCTGGTGCCTCGCCCACTCCACCGCGACCTCGCTGGTGCGCACCGGCGGCTCGAAATGGTTCTTCGTCACCGCGGACTACGCGTTCGGCCACGCGGCGGAAGCGGACGCGGCCAAGTTCGTCAAGGCCGCCGGCGGCACCGTGATCGGCTCGGTGCGCTATCCCTTCGGCGCAACCTCGGACTTCTCGTCCTTCCTGCTGCAGGCGCAGTCGAGCGGCGCCAACGTGATCGCCTTCGCCAATTCCGGCAACGAGCTGATCAACTGCCTGAAGCAGGCGCAGGAGTTCGGGCTGGATCACGGCGGCACGCGCATGGCGGCCCTGGTCGGCTACGTCACCGACGTCATCGGCATGGGCCTGTCGACGGCCAAGGGCCTGTCGCTGACGGAGACCTTCTATTGGGACCTGAACGACCGTACCCGCGCCTTCATGAACCGGGTGAAGCCGCGCCTCGCCGCCAACACCTATCCCAACATGAGCCAGGCCGGCGACTACGCTTCCGTGCTGCACTATCTCAAGGCGGTGAAGGAGCTGGGCGTCGAGCAGGCCAAGCGCAGCGGTCGTGACGTCGTCGACCTCATGAAGAAGATGCCCACTGACGACGATTGTTTCGGCCCGGGCTCGATCCGCGCCGACGGACGCAAGATCCATCCGGCCTATCTGTTCGAGGTGAAGAAACCCGCCGACAGCAAATCGACCGGAGACGTCTATAATCTGGTCTCGACGCTCGATGCGGCCGAAGCATTCCGGCCCATCGCGGAAGGCAACTGCGCGCTGGTGCGGAGTTGATCGCGTCGCGGGAGGACAACAGATGATCGAGCATGCCATCGTCGATTTGCGCGTCTACACCATCGCCCTGCGCAAGATGCCTGAGTTCATCGATGTGTTCGACCGGCTCGCCATGCCGGTCCAGCTCAAATATCTGGGGCGGCCGATCGGCATGTTCACGAGCGCGGTCGGGCCGCTGAACCAGATCACGCATCTCTGGGGCTTCCCGGACATGGGCGAGTTCGAGCGCCGGCACGGGGCGCGCGACAAGGATCCGGACTGGCCGGCCTATCTCAAGGCGTCCGGGCCTCTCATCGTCGCCCAGGAGAACCGCCTGATCCGCCGGGTCGATCTGCCGTCGCTGGCCGGCTCGTCCTCCTGACGCACGGAGTGCTGCATGACATGGATCGATCTGTCGTCTGACGTGGCCGTGGTGACGGGCGGCGGGGCCGGCATCGGACGCGGCATCGCCCTTGGCCTTGCCGCCGTCGGCGCTCATGTGGTCGTGCTCGATCGGGATGAGACCGGCTCCGCCGTCGCGGCGGAGATCCGCGGCAGCGGCGGCCGTGCCGAGTTCTTCACCTGCGATGTCACGAGTGACGACAGCGTCGCGCGTGTCGCCGGCGAGATCACGGCAAAGGTCGGTCGCGCCGCGATCCTCGTCAACAATGCCGGCACCATGTTGCCTGGCGGTCTCGATGCCGTCAGCCTCGCCGACTGGGAGCGCATTCTGTCGCTCAACCTGACGGGCTATCTGCGCTGCGCGCGGGTGTTTGGCGAGCCGATGCTGGCGCAGGGAAGCGGTGCCATCGTCCATGTCGCGTCGATTTCGGCATCCTTCCCCCAGAGCTACAGCGGCGCCTACAGCGCGAGCAAGGCCGGCGTCGTCATGCTGTCCCGCCAGTTGGCCGTGGAGTGGGGCCCGCAGGGCGTGCGCAGCAATGTGGTCAGTCCCGGCATGATCCGCACGCCGATGACCGAGGCGATCTATCAGTCGCCGGGCGTGCATGACGCGCGGCGGGCACTGGTGCCGGCCCGCCGCATCGGCACGCCGGCCGACATCGCCGATGCGGTCGTGTTTCTCGCCAGCGCGCGTGCAAGCTACATCACCGGTGAGGAGATCGTCGTTGACGGCGGCTTCACCCGGACGATCATGGGTGTGATCCCGCGGCCGGGCTTCGAGAAGAATTGAAGGCCGGCGGGCAACCGGCCGGGCAGGAGGGACCATTGCTGCTGAAGGACAAGGTCGCGATCGTCACCGGCGCCGGCTCCGGAATCGGAGCCGCGATCTCCCGCCTGTTCGCGGCCGAGGGCGCCAAAGTCGTGCTCGGTGATCTCGCCGAGAGTGGTGCTGCGCTCGCAGCCGAACTCGCAGCTGGCGGTTTCGAAACCCTGTTTCATCGAGCCGACGTCACCGATGAGAGCAGCGTTACCGCCCTCGTGCAGGCGGCGGTGACGCAATTCGGCCGGCTCGACATTCTCGTCGCCAATGCCGGAATTCCCGAGCGCAAGGCGCCGATCCATGAACTGGATCTCGCCGACTGGCGGCGTGTGATCGACGTCGATCTCACCGGCGTTGCGATCTGCAACAAGTTCGCGGCCGGCGCGATGCTGGCGACCGGCGGCGGCGCCATCGTCAACATGGCATCGATCCTCGGTCATGTCGGCCAGGAAAACAGCAATGCCTATTCGGCGGCGAAGGCGGCGGTGGTCAATCTGACCCGCTCGGTTGCCTTGACCTATGCCAGGCGCGGCATCCGCGCCAATTGCGTCTCGCCCGGCTATGTCGAGACGCCGCTGCTGGCGAAGCTTCCCGAGGCGACGCGTCAGGTGATGCTGGCGCGTCAGCCCACGGGGCGTTTGGCACAGCCCGCAGAGATCGCCGAGGTCGTGGCGTTCCTCGCCAGCGACAAGGCTTCGGTCATCACCGGCGCATGCATCAACGCCGACGGCGGTTATACGGCGATCTGACCTCGCCCGGCATCGCGCCGGACCGTGAGGCCGGTTGGCCGCGCCGCGTTCGGAACACGCTTCTTCAACTGCAGAAACAGCCTCCGCCGTCCCCGCGATCACGGAATTCTCCATCGGATGGTCTTCATGCTCCGCAGCGCTGCCCAGCGCCGGCGCCGGGGCCTCGGGCGTCTTAGCATTTGCAGCAAGATGTAGGCGATGCTACATAATGACGTGTAGACATCAGGATGGATCGTTGAAAGGGCTGAATTCGATGCAATTCCGTACACTTGCGCGCCGTCGTTCGGGTTCGGCAGGCTGGACCGCGAATGCCGCCGCCGGCCGTCCGGCCCTCGCCGTGATTGGCCTGATAGCCGCGATCGGGCCTGCGCTCGCGCAGCAGGGGGGCGAGAGTGCGGTGGTCGCGGCCGTCACGCTTCCTCGCGACCTCAGCCCCTGGGGCATGTTCATGCAGGCCGATATCGTCGTGAAGGCGGTCATGGTCGGGCTTGCCTTCGCCACGCTGGTCACCTGTACGGTCTTCCTGTCCAAGACGATCGAGCTGATCAACGCGCGCCGCAGCGTTGGCCGGGCCCTGCGCGAACTCGCGGCGGTGCGGAGCCTCAAGGAAGCCGTCCGGACCGTGCGCGAAGGCCCGGTGGTGCGTCTGCTCGAGGGCGCGGCCGCCGAGCTCGACCTGAGTACGGATCGAATGGACCGCGAGGGTATCAAGGGGCGGATCGTCTCCCGCCTGCAGCAGATCGAGGCGGCCGCGAGCCGGCGCATCGCGTTCGGCACCGGCGTTCTGGCGACGATCGGGGCAACCGGTCCCTTCGTGGGCCTGTTCGGTACGGTCTGGGGCATCATGAACAGCTTCATCGGCATCTCGCGATCCCAGACCACCAACCTGGCGGTGGTTGCGCCCGGCATCGCCGAGGCGCTGCTGGCGACGGCGCTCGGGCTGGTCGCCGCGATTCCGGCGGTCGTGATCTACAATTTGTTCACGCGCCAGATCGGCGCCTATCGCGCGCTGCTCGGCGACAGTTCGCTGGAGATCGCGCGCCTCGCGAGCCGTGACCTCGACGGCGGCGCGATTCTCGCGCGGCGGCCGAAGCTGGCGGCTGCGGAGTGATCCGATGGCGGTCAACATCAATCAGCCCAGCGGCGATCTGGCCGAACTGAACGACATCAACGTGACGCCGTTCATCGACGTCATCCTCGTGCTCCTCATCATCTTCATGGTGGCGGCGCCGCTGGCCACGGTCGACATCTCCGTCGATCTGCCGGCCTCGAATGCGCAGCCGCATCCGCGTCCGGACAAGCCGGTCTATCTCACGGTCAAGCCGGACCTCTCGCTATCCCTTGGCGAGGAGACGGTGAGCCGGGCGACGCTCTCCGGCATGCTGGATGCCGCCACCAATGGGCAGAAGGACACGCGGATTTTTCTTCGCGGCGACAAGATGGTTCCCTACGGCGAGATCATGAAGGTCATGAATGGTCTGCGAGCCGCCGGCTATCTGAAGGTGGCCCTGGTCGGGCTGGAGCAGACGGCCGAACCATGACGCGGCTCGCCGTGGAAGACGCGTCGGACCTGAAGCGCTGGACCTTCAGCGGTCTCGCGGTCCTGACCCTGTACAGCGCCCTTGCGGCGTCGCTGCTGACGTGGCACCGGCCCGACGATGTCGATCCGGCCGAGCCATCCGGCGCGTTGGTCGTCGATCTCGCGCCGCTGCCTGCCGCGCCGGCGGCGACACCGACGGATATCCCGCCCGGGCCGGAGCAGGTCATGTCGGAGGCCCGCCCGGAGGCGGCGCAGGAGACCGCGCAGCCGGACGATGCACTCGAGCTTCCGCAGGCCGTCAATCCGGAGGCCGTCGTCGATGCGCGCACGAAGGCGCAGCCCGACGCCGCGCCTGAGCAGCAGGCCGCGGCGGCCACGTCTGCGCCACCGGCGATGTCGGAGCGCATCGCGCCGGCGGCTGCGGCGCCGACCCAGGGACAGCCGGATCAGAAGCAGTCGCAGGCGGTCGCGACCTGGCGTTCGCAGATCGTGGCCGTGGTCGAGCGCAACAAGCGCTACCCGGAGGCGGCGAGATCGCGGCGCGTGCAGGGCATCACGCAGGTCCGCTTCACGCTGGACCGCAACGGCATCGTCGGAGACGCCCAGGTGATTCAAAGCTCGGGCTCGGACGCGCTCGACGGCGAGGCGATCGCGTTGCTGAAGCGGGCGCAGCCGTTCCCCGCGCCGCCCGACATGTTCGGCGGCACCATCGTCGTCAGGCTGCAGATCCGCTTCACCGTCAAGTAGGGCCGGCGCTTCCGGCGTCAGTCCTGCACGTTCGCCGCGCCGAACTTGTAGTTCAGGCCGATGCGGACCGCGTCGATCCGGATCTGCGCGTCGGCGTCGAAGGACGTCGCCACGCCGGCGGCCGGGCCCGGCGTGGCGCGGAACGAGCCGAGGTCGGAGTGCAGATACTCGATCCTCCCGGTCCAGTTGGCGAACAGGCGGCTTTCCAGTCCGGCGCCCACGGCCCATCCGAAGCGGAACGTGTCGATGTTGAAGGGCGTCGTCGTTGCGGCGCCGGTCGTGGTGAAGCCCGACACGGTGCCTGACGAGCTTACGGTGCCGAAGGGAACGCCGGCCGTGACATAGGCGAGGGTGGCCGGCGTCACGGCGACGCCGACGCGGCCGCGGAGCGAGGCCATCCAGTCGAGCCGGTAGTTCATGCTCGCCGTGGTCATGGCGTCCACGGGAAGCAGCGCGGCGTTGCAGGCCGCTCCCGGGCATGTTGTCGAGGACTGGCCGTGCTGGTTGAGGTAAGCGAGATCGCCTTCGATGCCTGCCACCATCCGGCCCATGGTCCAGTTGTAGCCGCCCTGCACGCCGAGGCCGGCATGGTCGAGCGTCGCACGCGGACGTTCGCCGAAGAGCGGCGTCTCGCTCGCGGTGTCGATGAAGCCCGCATAGGTCCGCGCCGCCCCCCAGGCATATCCGGCGTTGCCGCCCGCGTAGAAGCCGCTCCAGTCCCACGCTGCGGTGGCGGGAGCCCGGTGGAAGATCGACGGCGCGTCGCGATCGCGGGCGGTGCCGATCCGTGTCGTCGCGGGTGCGTCGGCGCCATACTTGACGTTGAGGAACAGCTTGACCGTCCGGCCCGGCTGCAGGATCTCGTCCTTGTGGAACTGCACGGAGTTACGGATGTCGGCGTTGAGGAGGTTGTCGCCGATGAGGCCGGTCGTGAGGTCCACGGCGCCCCAGGGCGAGTCCGTCCACCGCTGCCGATGCTCGATCTGGAATTTGAGCAGATTATAGCCGTCGGTCGGCGTGTCGAATTGCGCGAAGTCGTTCTGCCGGAAGGCGTGCAGCAGGTTCAGCCGCGCGTACCAGTCGTCGCTGCGCCAATAAACGCCGCCGCCGAGCCGCATCGGCGGGATGCGTGGCACATTGGTGCCGTCGGTGAAGGTCGCGCGCACCATGTCGAACTGACCCTCGAGCCCGAAGATGCCGCCGGAGAGCGGGGAGACATCCGACTGCCATGACAATTCGCCGCCGCGGAAGATGGCGTCGCGCTGGGAATAGGCGACCTGGATGTAATCGCCGCTGCCGCCCGCCACGCAGCTCGCAAACGTCGCGCCGCAGAAATTGCCGGTCGCCTGGCCGAAGATGAACTTGTCGTACTTCGTGTAATAGAGGTTCGCATCGAACCTGACGTCGCCGCGGGTCCGCTTCAGTCCGACCTCGACCGTGTTGGCGGTCTCCAGCGTCAGCTCGGGATTGCCGATCTTGAAGGTCTTCTCCGAATCGTCCGGTCCGCTCGCGAACAGTTCGAGCGCGCGCGGCGCGCGCTGGATCCGCTGCAGCGTCAGGCTCGCCTGCAGGTAGGACGGAAGGTCCTTGATCAGGCCGGCGCTGAGGCTCGTCGGCAGGAAGGTCGACCGCGACGGCGCGCTCGCCGGGTCGTTCGGCGGGGGCAGGTAGTTCGACGGAAACCCGAACGAGGTGCCGGCGACGTCGACGGACTCGATGCGCGCGGCGAACTGGCTGCGCAGTGTGTCGGTGTGCCGCATTTCCTCGAAGACGTAGCCGGCGGCGGTCGTGGTCTGTGCCGGCAGCAGGATCGCCTGGCCCAGCGTGTCGAGGCGCTGATAAGCGCCCTGGACGCCGATGATGCCGGTGAGCGCGCCGAGCGGCGTCGCCACGGGCCGGCTCTCGACTTCCACCTTGCCCTCGGTTTGGCGGTTCTTGAACGTCGCGCCGATGGTCTGGAAGGTCCCGAACGCGGTCTGGTTGAGATCGATCTCGTCGTGGCGGTAGTCCGAATAGCCGAGCCAATAGCGGACGGCGGCAAGCGCGGCCGCGTCGGGGCGATACTCGCCCTTGCTCATGATCTTGGTCTGTTCGAGATCGTTGTGCTGCTGGCTGTCGGCCGACGCGATGCCGGGGACATGGTAGTCGCTGGTGAAGCGGGAGATCGACAGGCCGCCATATCCGCCATCGAACAGGTAGGAGCCGCCGATTGCCGCGCCCGCGCTCTGCGTCGCCGAATTCGGCTGGCGTCCGTTGAAGGAAGGTGCCGGGCTCGGCGGCACCAGATAGGGATAGCTGGGGATACGGTAATCCTGCGCGCCGCGGCCGTAGACATCGGCGTGCACGGCGGCGTTGCCGGCGCCCGCATCGAGCAGCAGCCCGCTTTCCCAGCCGCTGTCGACCGACGTGATCGCCGATCTCAGCTCCGCAGCCATTCCGCCGGCGGGTGCCGCGGTGGGAATCCGGTTGTTGGTGACATCGACGATGCCGCCGACCGCCTGCGAGCCGAAACGCAGCGCGCCCGGCCCGCGAAACACCTCGGTCTTCTGCAGCGCCAGCGGATCGAGGGGAACGCCGTGATCCTGCGCGATGTCGGAGACATCCACGCTGCCGATGCCGTTCTCCTGAATCCTCACCTTGGCATCGGACAGGCCGCGCAGCACGGGGCGGGACGACTGGGTCGACAGACCCGCCGACGTCGCTCCGGGCGCGGTGAAGAACAGGTTTCCGAAGCTCGGGCTCGTGCTGGACTGGATCTGGTTTCCGCTCAGCGCGGACGGCGTGAACGGGGAAGCATCGGATGCGACAGCAGGCGGCGAGGGTGCGGCCGCCGGTGCGGATGCCGTTCGCCGGGCCGGTATGTCGCGGGTCGCGCGGCGAGTGGCCTTCGGCTGGCGTCCTTCGACCGTCACCTGGGGGATGTCGATCTCAGCGGGCGCGCCTGCCTGCGGGGTCGGCGGTTGCGCCGGCGGCGCTGAAGCATCGGATGGCGCGGGAGCGGCCGGCGGCACCGGGGCGGCGGGGGCTGCGACCGCGCCGTCGGTCGGGGCAGGAGCGGCCTGCTGGGCGCTTGCGATCCCGTGCAGGCAGATCAAGGCGACCGACGTCGTGCCCAGCAGGGCCCGGCGAACAACGCGAACACGCATCCCAACCTCCGAGGCGCCCTCCGTGGTTTAGCAAGGGCGTCAACATGTAGCTAAGGCTACAAATGGGACGATGGCGGCCACGGTGTCAAGATGCAATTGCGAAGCTGTTGCAACAGGCGGGCGGCCGGGCGGCTGGCTTGCAATGTCCTGCCGCGGGGCTCATGGTTCGCGGGCGATGAGCACGGATTCTCCAACGCGCCGAAAGGCTTCTCCACCCCGCAAGCCGCCGCCGCACGCCCTCCCGACGGAGCAGGCGCAGGCGCGCCGCTTCGGGAAGGCCCGCACGGCGCGCTCGACCGCGATCCTGGAGGACTATGTCGAGCTGATCGCGGACCTGATCGAATCGACCGGCGAGGCGCGCGCCACCGACATCGCGCGACGGCTCGGGGTGTCGCATCCCACCGCCATCAATACGATCGCGCGGCTGAAGCGCGAGAATCTGGCGACGGCGCGTCCTTATCGCGGCATCTTCCTGACCGAGAAGGGGGAAGCGCTCGCCACCCGCGTCCGCGCGCGCCATCGCCTCGTGCTCGAGATGCTGCTCGCGCTCGGCGTGCCGAAGGAGGCCGCGGAAGCCGATGCCGAAGGCATCGAGCACCATGTGTCGGAGGCGACCCTGCGCGCGTTTTCCGACTTCCTCAGGGGATCGCGGGTCAAGAAGGCGAGTTGAGCAAGCGCCGGCGGGCGCCGTTCGCCCGTCACCGAAAGCCGATCCGGACCGGGCGGCTTATTTTTCCTTGATGATCAACTCGCGGATGCGGGCGGCCAGCGTGTCGACCGCGAACGGCTTGGTGAGCACGGCCATGCCGGGCTCCAGCTGGCCGTTGTTGAGCAGAGCGTTCTCGGCGAACCCCGTGATGAAGAGCACGTTGAGATTGGGGCGCTTCTCGCGGCCGGCATCGGCAAGCTGTCGGCCGTTCATGCCGCCCGGCAGCCCGACGTCGGTGACGAGAAGGTCAATTCGCGCGTCCGATTGCAGGACCCTGAGGCCGCCGACGCTGTCCGCAGCCTCGATCGCGGTATAGCCGAGATCTTCCAGCACGTCGGTGACGAGCATGCGCACGGTGGGTTCGTCGTCGACGATGAGAACGGTCTCGCCGGTTTCGGCGAACGGAATGATGGTCGCATCGGGGCCCGCTTGGTCTTCCTCGGCCGGCCCGCGATGGCGCGGCAGGTAGATGCAGACCATCGTGCCCTGGCCAACCTCCGAATAGATGCGGACCTGCCCGCCGGACTGCTGCGCGAAACCGTAGATCATGGAAAGCCCGAGCCCGGTGCCCTGGCCGATCGGCTTGGTCGTGAAGAACGGATCGAACGCCTTGGCGATCACGTCCGCCGCCATGCCGGTGCCGGTGTCGGACACGCATAGCGACAGGTATTGCCCTTCCGGGACGTTGTGGATCTTCGACTGCATGCGGTCGATCCAGCGGTTGCCGGTCTCGATCGTGATCTTGCCGCCGTTCGGCATCGCGTCGCGCGAGTTGATGCAGAGGTTGAGGAGCGCGCTTTCCAGTTGCGGCACGTCCACCAGAACAGTCCAAAGCCCGGTCGCGCCGACCTGCTGCACTTCGATTCCCGGACCGACGGTGCGCTGGATCAGATCGAGCATTCCGCCGACGAGGGTGTTGACGTTGGTGGCCTTCGGCGTGAGCGTCTGGCGGCGCGCGAATGCGAGCAGGCGATGCGTGAGCGAGGCCGCGCGTTTCACGGCTCCTTGCGCGGCCAGGATGTACTTCTCCACGTCATGGAGCCGGCCCTGCTTGATGCGCACGTTCATCAATTCCAGGCTGCCCGACATGCCGGCCAGAAGGTTGTTGAAGTCGTGGGCCAACCCGCCCGTCAACTGGCCGACGGCTTCCATCTTCTGCGACTGCCGCAGCAGCTCTTCGGATCGCAGCAGCTCGGCCTTGCCGTCGGCAATGCGCTGCTCCAGGGTTTCGTTGAGCGCGCGCAAGGCCGCAATGGCGCGGTCGCGCTCCTCGATCAGCGCGCGACGGTTCTCGACGTCGATCAGCACGCCGGGAAAGCTCAACGGCACGCCGTTGGGTCCATGGTCGACGCGGCCGTTGGCTTCCAGCCAGTAGTAGTTGCCGTCCGCGCGCCGCACCCGATATTGGTGCATGTAGGGGCCACCGCGCTTGATCGCCTTGGCGATCGCCTCGGCCAGGCCCGCCTGATCGTCGGGATGAACCGTTTCGACCACCTGGGCGAGGCTCAGGCCCTCGCGGCCCAGCATGGGGTCGAGGCCGAACGAGCTCGCGAAGGCCTCGTCCACGGTGAAGCGGTCGTTGGGAAGATCCCAGAGCCAGGTCCCGATGATCGCGCCTGCCGCGAGCGCGAGCTGCACGCGCTGGATGTTTTCGCGCGCGACCGCTTCGCTGGCGCGCAGCGCTGTCTCGGCCTTCTTGCGCGCGGAGATGTCGCGGAACAACACCGAGACCTGACGGCGGCTCGCCGGCTCGATGCGGGACGCCGAGATCTCGATCGTGCGCCCCGCCAGCACGAACTCGCGCTCGAAGTGAAGCGGCTGCCCGGTCCGGAGCGCTTCGCGATAGAGCTCGACCCAGGCGTCGGCTTCGTCCGGAACGAGATCGCGCACCGTCCTGCCGACGATGTTGCGGATGCCGGTGTGCCGCTCGTAGCCGGTGTTGGCCTCCACATGGATATAGTCGCTCAACGGACCGTGCGGACCGTCGAAGAATTCGATGATGCAGAAGCCGTCATCGACCGCCTCGAACAGGGCGCGATAGCGCGCCTCGCTCTGGCTGATGGCATCGTGGACAGTTCGCTGCTCGGTGATCTCCTGCAAGAGCTGCGTGTTGGCCGCCGCGAGCTCCTTGCCGGCCTGCATCGGCTCGGTGTTCTCGATGCAGCCCCCGAGAAAGCCGCCGACACTGCCGTCCTCGACCCGGATCGGGGTGTAAAAATACGTGAACCAGGTATCCTCGGGATAGCCCTTGCGCTGCATGCGCAGCGGCAGGTTCTGCTGCGACAGGGCTTCGCCCTGATAGGCGCGGTTCACCAGCGGTTCGAGATCCGGCCAGATCTCCGGCCATACCTCGCGGAAGGGACGCCCGAGCGCGCCGGGGTGCCGGCCCGACAACAGCTCCACATAGGCATCGTTGTAGAGCAGGATCTGCTTCGGTCCCCAGACGATAAAGGACGGTATGGCGGTCGCGAGCATCGTCGCTGCGTTCGCCTGCAGCGCCGTGGGCCACTTGTCGATGATGCCGAGGGGAGACGAGGCCCAATCGCGCCCGTGCACGGTCGCACTCATCGCGGTGCCGCCAGCCCGGATCATATCGTCATCAAATACGCCTGAATTCAAAACGCTCGCCAGTCCCTGAAATTCGCCACCCTGATCCCCGGCCGCGATTAGCCAGGAGTCACGGGCACTATTAGCCGGAAAACGAGCGGCGGTGCAAAGATTTGGCGCGCATTTCCTCCCCGGGCGTCAATGCATTCGCGGCGTCTGCGTACACGGTTGCTTCATCCGGCCGAGGGAACCGGACAGGGCGTTGCCCGGGTTCCCTTGTCCGGGCAGGGGCAGTGGGGTGAAGATTCCCGCAACGACCGTTTCGGGATCGAAGCGGCTTGATCGCGACGTGCGGCTCCGACCATCCAGCCCGCCTTAGTAAAGGCTCACCGGTCACCTTCGACCGAGGACCGCGTGAGCATGGTGGCTGATCGTGGGGCGGATCGAAACGAGCTGCGAAGCGCGCGCTATCGCCTCTTGCTGTTCTGATGTTTGCTCGCTGCCCCACAAGAAGATCACCCATATCGATGTCGGTGGCGTTGCTGATGCAGCAACTCTCGACACGCTTCGATCGGGAGCCCTGTTGCCAACGCGGGAATGTCCACTACCCTTTGGACACGTTCAAACGGTCTTTTCATCGGCCGCATTTTCATGCCCAAATTCCTGCGCATCGGAGTTCATCAGTCGAACGTGTCCGGATACACGTCGAAGGCTTGGTGCGTTCGGCGGGTCGGCTCGGCGATTTTCCTGAAGTGGGGTGCCGTGGAGGTTCACGGTGCCGGGGACGGGCGCAAGGTCTACTGGACGCGCCTGCCGCAGGAGAAGACGGTCCGTTGCGGCACGGTGCAACGCGCCCAGGACTACGCCAAGGCCGCGATCGCGCGGCGCCGCAATCACCGCTATGAGCCGCTGGCCGGCGCCATCGCCAACCAGCGCCGAACCGCCGAGCGTGGTGCCGAGATCAAGCAGGCGCTCGCCACGATCCTGATCGTCGACATCGTCGGCTCCACCGCAAAGGCGGCGAAGCTCGGCGATGCCCGTTGGACCAAGGTCATGGGCCACTATTATGCCGCCGTCCGCAAGGAGCTGAAGACGTCGCGCGGGAAGGAAGTCGTGACGACCGGCGACGGCGTGCTGGCGACGTTCAAGGCGCCGGTCGCCGGCATCACTTGCGCGACCGCGATCCAGAAGGCCGTGCGCACGCTCGGCCTCGAGATCAGGGTCGGCCTGCATGCGGGCGAGTACAAGATGAGCGGCACCGAAATGGTCGGTCTCGCCTTCCACATCGGCACCCGCGTCGCCGCCAAGGCGCGTGCCGGCGAAGTCCTGGTCTCGAGCGCGGTGAAGGACTTGATGAAGACGCCGTCCCAGATCCGCTTCAGGGATCACGGCATGCATCAGCTCAAGGGCGTGCCGGAGCGGTGGCGGCTGTGGCGGGTGGAGATTTAGGGCGCCTTGCAGGGGCGGGGATTTGTTCGTCGCCAAGTCCGCTGCGACTCGTTGCGTTCGGCTATGACTTGGGAGGGCTGTTCCCGACAGTGCCGGTCACCGCAATCGCAACTTTCCTGATCGCCGGCGGCCCCTGTTGTGAAGGCACCGAGGTCAGTGATCAGCCGTCAGCCTACCCGTCGATCGGACCCCGTCCGAACAGAGACAGTACTTCGTACGAGCGATCGCCTTCATTCGGCCTGCTGAGAGTCATGGCGTAGGTTCCCTCGAACAGGGCGGGATCGAACGGGCGCTGGTAGATCCAATCCCGGACGACGCCACGATAGGCGATCTTCCAGACACCATTCCGGCATTCGTAGCGGTTGAAGGTCCGGCATGCGGCCACCGTCTCGATCTGATCGGGATGCCGGACCCGGTGGTGAGAGATGCGATGCGTCTCTCCCTCGGCGAAATCGCCGTTCACCTTGTACCACTCATTCAGGACATAGTGGGTGGTGAGCTCATACTTGCCGATGAAGTCGCTGAACACCCAGTCGACGAACGCCATCGCGCTGCCGCGGTACATCTCGCCGTGTTCCTCGATCGCGTCCTCGAAGAAAATCGATCTCAGGAGATCGGGATCGCGACGGTCGACGCCGCGGCAATAAGCCATTTCGAGTTCGTGCAATCGCTCCTTCACCAGGAGCGTTCGCAGCGTCGATTGATCGATCTCGGTCGTGCTCATGGCCGGGCTCCGTCTTGTCTAGTGGGGTGCCGAAACTGCATCGACTTCGACGTCCTGCGGGACGGAAGCGCTCGCGGAACGGCTGCTGCGTGTCGCGACGAGGACGAGGAGCGCCGCGATGGCCATCACGGCCGCGCTGGCAAACAGCCCCGCGTCGAAGCTGCCTGTCGTCTCGCGCAGATATCCGATGGTGTAGGGCCCTAAGAAGCCCGCGAAGTTACCAACGGAGTTGATCGCCGCGATCGCGATCGCCGACGCCGTTCCCGAAAGAAGCGAGGTGGGCAAGGTCCAGAAGCCCGGGGCGTATCCGAGTGCGCCAAAGCTCGCCACGCAGAGCGATGCGATCATGAGGACCGGATTGCCCGACGCTGCTGCGCCGATAAAGCCGATGGTACCGACGACAAAGGGAAGGAAGACTCCCATCCGCGCGCGTCCGGCGGCTGAGTACCAGCCCCAGAAGAGCATGCCGACGGCCCCGAGAATGTAAGGCAATGCGGAGACGAGGCTCGCATCGAAATTGCTGAAGCCGGATGCCTTGACGATCTGCGGCAGGAAAAAGCCGAGGCCGTAGATCGCGAGATTGCCGCAGAAGTGGATGGTGGCGAAGCAGATAACGCGCACATCGAGCAGGTTGACCCAATTCCCGACCTTCGCGCGTCCCTTGCGCTGGCGCTCGTCCTGGGCAAGCTGATCCAGCAGCCATTTGCGCTGCTCGTCCGAAAGCCATGTCGCTTCGCCGGGGTGATCGGTGAGGTAGTAGTAGGCAACGATCGCCACAATGAGCGTAGGCAATGCTTCGATCAGAAAAAGCCACTGCCATCCCTTCAGGCCCCAGATGCCATCGAGCGCAAGGAAAATTCCCGACACCGGAAAACCAATGATTCCCGCCAGGGGCACGGCTGCAAGGAAATATGCGAAGACCTTGGCGCGCGCGCGTTCCGGAAACCAGCAGCTCAGGTAGAACAAGATCGCCGGAAAGAAACCAGCTTCGGCCGCGCCGAGCAGCAGGCGAACCGCGTAGAAGCTGGTCGTGCCCTGCACGAACGCCGTTGCGCCCGAGACGATCCCCCAACTGATCATGATGCGTGCGATCCATCGGCGGGCGCCGACTTTCTGCATCAGGATGTTGGAAGGGACTTCCAGGAAGAAATACGAAACGAAGAACAGTCCGGCACCGAAACCAAACACGGCTGGCGACAGGCCAAGGTCTCGGTTCATCGTCAGGGCGGCGATGCCGACATTGATGCGGTCAACGAAGGCGAGAAAATAGCAAAGAACGAGAAATGGAATGATGCGCCACGTGACCTTGCGCAGGGTTGTTGTCTCTAGCGTCACGGGCATCCCTCCCTGGTTTTTTCGTCGAGTCGCTTGGCACGACGCTTTAATATGTAGGTATACATATCTAGATTCTAGGAAATTAGCAATAATTTCTGGCCTTGTCGTTGACGCAGGCTATTTTATATGTAGGTATACGGACAAATGAGATAGGGAGGCCAGCGTGCGGCTTTGCCGATTTGACTCAGATCAGCTGGGCCTGGTGGAAGGCGACGTCGTGTACGACGTGTCGAGTGCCCTCGATCGCCTGCCCTCATACCGATGGCCGTTTCCCCCCGGTGACGCACTCATCCGCCGCCTCGACTCGGTTCGCGAGGCCGTCGGCGAGGTGAGGGCCAAAGCGAAAGCCTATCGCCTCGATCAGGTCCGGCTCTTGAGCCCCGTCGCCAATCCCAGCAAGGTCATGGCGGCACCGGCGAACTATCGGCTTCATGTCGAGATCGACGCCGCGGATCCCGCCGTCCACCACAATCTGCACAACAAGCAGTTGGAGGGCGTCGAGCGTCCGGTCGAGAAGCTCGGTCTGTTCCTGAAGGCCAATTCCTCGATATCGGGCCCGCACAGCGGCGTCCGGTTGAACTGGCTTGATCGCCGCAACGACTTCGAAGCCGAGCTTTGCGTCGTCATCGGCAAGACGTGCCGCAGGGTATCCGCCGATCGGGCATTCGACTACGTGGCAGGCTACTGCGTCGGTCTCGACATGACCGTTCGTGGTGCTGAAGACCGAAGCTTTCGCAAGTCGGCCGATACCTATTGCGTGCTGGGACCCTGGCTCACGACCGCGGACGACGTGCGCGATCCCGCAAATCTCGATCTCTGGCTCAAGCTGAATGGGGACTACAAGCAGAAATCGTCCACCGGGGCGATGACGGTTGGGATCGCGCGCCTGATCGAGTTGGCTTCCGACACCTATACCCTGCATCCGGGCGATGTCATTATGACGGGAACCCCCGAGGGCGTCGGCTCAGTCAAGCCGGGCGATATCATTTCCGCAGGTTGCGACGGACTCGGGGCGATGACAGTTCCAGTGCACGGCGATTGAACGGGCCATCGCTGAACAGCCGAAGAGTTCGCCAATGCCATCCGACAGCAGAACATCAGTGTCAAAATCGAAGCGCGGCGGCGTCGACCGACGTGACGACGGCGCGACGGAGGTCGAGCACGAGGCGGCGAGACGACTGGCGGACGATTTCGTCCTTCATCGTGCTCCCGGCTATTTGCTGAGGCAGCTCGATAGCAGAGCGGCGGCTCTCTACGAAGCTCACACAGGGCAGGGCGATCTGACCCCTCGCCAGTTCGGAGTGCTGCTGACTCTTTTTCAGATGGGTCCGCTGTCGCAAACCGAGCTCGGAAACCAGCTCCATCTCGACCGGAGCACGTCCGGCGAGATGCTGCAACGCATGCTCGAACGGAAGCTGGTCAGCCGTCAGCCGCGCAAGGAGGACAGGAGGGCGATCGAGATCGTCTTGACGCCCCAGGGGCGCAGCGCGTTGTTGAAGACAGTGGAGCGCGCCTCTGCTGCCCAACAAGCCCTCCTCTCGCCTCTGCCCGACTACCTGCGCCCGGTATTCGTGAAATGCCTCCAGATCCTCGCCGAGGCGGACGTGACGGCCGCAAGTGCGCAACAGAACCCGAACGAAAATCAGGCAACTATCGTGGGAGAGCTACCATGGGTCAGGCCGCGCCAAAGACCGCAGTGAAGACGCTCGATGATCTCTACGTTGAAGCCGAACGCCTGGATGTAACCCCGGGCTGGGTGTCGCGTGAACAACCATTGTTCTGGAAGGAGCCTCGGTCCAGCTACCGAGCTCATCACTGGGCCTATCAGGATGTCAGGAATGCGCTGGCTGCCGCCGGCGACCTCATCGACGTCGCATATGCGGAACGCCGTAATCTGATCCTACGGAATCCGTTTCCGGGAAACAATTTCGCGACGACGAAGACACTCGTCTGTGCCTACCAGATGATCCTTCCCGGCGAGATTGCTCCGTCACACCGCCACTCTGCTCACGCTCTGCGGGTCATCATCGATGGCAAGGGAAGCTACTCGATCGTCAACGGCACGAAGATGGCGATGGAAAGCGGCGACGTCGTCCTCACGCCGGGAACGTATTGGCATGGGCACGGCCACGAAGGCGAAGAGCCCGCATATTGGCTCGATGGACTCGATCTGCCATCGGTGCACCTGACCGAAGCGATGTTTATCGAGGAGTATCCTCAGAAATATGAGCCGATCAACTCCGTCGCAGCGTCTTCCCCGTTTCGCTTCACGCGCGACTCGATCGCCATGAAGCTGGACAAAGCCTTGCCTGATTCCGAAGGTCGCAATGACGGCATCATCGGCCTAGAAACTCCGGACATGCCGATGATGGGGCTGACCGTCGAGAAGCTGCGGACAGGTTTCAAGGGGCGGGGCCAGCGTTCGACGGCCAATCGCATCTTCGTTGTGATGGAGGGGAGCGGACAAACCGTCGTCGGTCCCACCACCTTCAAATGGAGCCGCGGCGACACCGTCGTCATACCGACCTGGCAACACTTCTCTCATCAGGCCACTACGGACAGCATCCTGTTCGGCTTGTCCGATGAGCCTCTGATGAGAGCGTTCCGCTATTTCCGCAGCGAGGTGGCGTAGGCGGGGCAATGTGGCCTGACCGTGCGTCCGGCCAAGGCCTGATGGCTGGCCGTGCACGGTCGCGCTGGATGACCTGATCAGAAGCTTTGGGCCGCACACTGAAATTGATGGATGATGAAGCGCGGAAATGGAGTCCGTCCGCCGGCTTCGATCGCTGTTCAACCCCCGTGTCCTGAGTCCTGCCTGGCGTTGTTTCCACGTGCCGGGGAACGAAATAATTTCGGCTGTATGTTCCCCTGCCATCGCTGACCTGTCCGACGGATAAGTTTCGATTGTGATAGGGCCTGCTTATGAACCATCAAAAGTTGCAAAGATTCGATCTTGTCGTCAAAGATTGCGAACAGCCTGCATAACCTCCCAGCGGGCTGAGGGCCCGGAGTTTGAACGTGGATGCCAGCCCCGGCGTGCGCTCCGGGCCCTTCGGGGCTGTCTTCAAATCTCGACTCAGGCAAGCTCACTGGCCGCGCGCTGCATGTTCGACGCCATGTCGTTGGTCACCGCGCTCTGCTCTTCAACGGCTGCAGCCGTGCTCGCCACATACTCGTTGACATGGCTCATCGCACCGCGGATCGCAGCGAGCGCGGAAATGACGTCGGATGACACGCGGTTCAGCGCGTCGATTTCCCCCGTGATCTTCTCGGTCGCCTGCTTCGCCTGATTGGCGAGGCCCTTGACCTCCGAAGCGACCACGGCAAAGCCCTTGCCGGCTTCGCCGGCCCGGGCGGACTCGATCGTCGCATTGAGCGCCAGCAGATTGATCTGCCCCGTGATGCTGCCGATCAGATCAACGATGCCGCTCATGGCCTCGGCCGCCGAACTGAGGCGCTTGGCCTGAACGTCCGCCGCCTCGACTTGCCCGAATGCGTTCGCGGTCGTCTGGCGCGATTTGACCATCGTCTCCGAGATTTCGCGGATCGATGCGTTCATCTCCTCGCTGCCGGCCGCGACCGAATCGATCAGGCCCCGCGCTCTTTCGGCCTTGGCGCGGGCGAGCGCCTGCGCCGACACGTCGGCCGCATATTTCACGACCTTGAACGGCTTTCCGTTCAGATCCATGATCGGATTGTAGGACGCTTGGATCCAGATCTCGCGGCCACCCTTTGCGAGCCGCTTGTATTCGGCCTGCTGATATTCGCCGCGATTGAGCTTCTGCCAGAACTCGGCATAGGCCGGAGAGGCACGCTCGGCCGGTTCGACGAACATGCTGTGATGCCGGCCCTTGATCTCCTGGAGGCTGTATCCCACTGCGCCGAGAAAGTTCTCGTTCGCCCAGCGAATCTTGCCGTCCATCTCGAACTCGATCACGGCCAGCGATTTCTTGATGGCGTCGATCTGTCCACCGGTATCCGCCGCCAGCACTTTCTGCGCGGTGATGTCCGTGGCGAACTTGACGATCTTCAGGACCTTGCCGGTCTCGTCGCGGATCGGATTGTAGGAGGCGAGAATCCAGATCTCCCGGCCGCCCTTTGCCAGCCGCTTGTATTCGGCCGCGAGGTGCTGGCCGCTGTTCAGGGTGGCCCAGAACTCCCTGTACGCAGGGCTCGACGCCATGGCCGGCTCGACGAACATGCGGTGATGCCGGCCGCGTATCTCCTCGATCGGATAGCCCACCACGTCGAGGAAATTCCGGTTGGCGGTGATGATCGTACCGTCGAGATCGAATTCGATCGTCCCCTGCACCCGGTCGATGGCTTCGATCTTGCCGGCGTCCTCGGCGGCCTTCGCCTTCTCGACGGTGATGTCCTGCGCGAACTTGACCACTGCGACGGGACGTCCGTTCCTGTCGAGGATCGGATTGTAGGCAGCCTGAATCCAGATCGGGCTGCCGTCCTTCTTGATCCGCTTGAACTGCCCGGATCGGCAGTCGCCACGATTGAGGCTTGCCCAGAATTGCTTGTAGTCAGGTGCATCCCGGTCTGCGGCCGGCATGAAGATGCTGTGATGCCGTCCTTTGATCTCGTCGAGCGCGTAGCCCATGACGTCGAGGAAGTTGCTGTTGGCCCGAATGATCCGGCCCTCCAGATCGAACTCGATGACCGCATGAGACTTGCTGATGGCTTGCGCCTGCGCCAGCGCGAAATCGCGCTCTGATTGCCGATTGCCCCACATCGAACGCTCCCCAAGATCGAACATCACCGGCGAAAATATCGATTCGCCATTAATGCTTGGGGTGTGCTTCCATCACGCCGGTTTATGGACCATCGATACCCGTGAAGCGGGACTGGCCTGGCGCGTGTCGGCGCGTCACGAGCGTGCTTCCCGCGACGGTGGGCCCTCCAGCATTCGTATCGCCTCGTCGCGGGTCAGGGCCGGGGCGACCAGATATCCCTGGATCTGGTCGCAGTTCAGCTTGCGGAGCTCGCTTCGTTGCTCCTCGGTCTCGACGCCTTCGGCCGTCACCACCATCCGCAATTCGGACGCGATGGCGATTGCGCCTCTGACGATCCCGCGAGACGTATCCTGGCTCGTCAATCCTTCGATGAAGCATTTGTCGATCTTGATCTTGTCGAAGGGAAAGCGGAGCAGGTAGCTCAACGACGAATAGCCGATGCCGAAATCGTCGAGCGCGATCTTGACGCCGATGGCGCGCAGTTCATGCAGGATCTTGAGCGCCAGTTCATCGTCGCCGATCAGGACCGCCTCCGTGATCTCGATTTCGAGGCGGGACGCCGGCAGCCCCGTGGCGTGAAGCGCGGAAACGACCTTGAGCGAGAACACCGGATTGCGCAGCTGAAGCGGCGAGACATTGACTGCAACGGAGATGTCGCCGGGCCAGCTTGCCGCTTCCCGACAAGCCTGACGCAGGACGATGTCCCCGAGCTCGCCGATCAGGCCGGCCTGTTCGGCGATCGGGATGAACGTCGTGGGCGAGACGGACCCGTGCGCCGGATGCCGCCATCGCGCCAAGGCCTCGCACGCGACGATGCGATTGACGCGCAGATCGTAGATCGGCTGGAACAGGGTTTCGATCTCGCCGCTCGCCAGCGCCTTGCGAAGCTCGGTCTCGAGAAGGAGCCGCTCGCGCGCTCGCGCCTCCATGGCGGGGGTGAAGAACTTGTAGGCCTTCTTGCCCTCGGCCTTGGCTGCGTACATTGCGAGATCGGCGCTCTGGATGATGGCGTCGGCCGTTTCTCCGTCTCGCGGCGCCATTGCGATACCGACGCTCGCATCGATCGTCAGGGCGTGACCCAGGCAGTCGTGGTTGAACCGGGTCGCATCGTAGATCCGCTGGATCAGATCCAGCACCCGGCTGTGGCTTTCATCGCAGGCGCATGTCAGCGCGAACTCGTCGCCGCCGAGCCGTGCGACGAATTCGCCGGGCTGGATGCAAGCCTTTAGCCGCGACGCGACAGCCCGCAGAAGCTGATCGCCGACGCGATGGCCAAGCGTGTCGTTGACGGTCTTGAAATCGTCGAGGTCCACGAATAGGACGGCCAGCAAGCCGTCCTTGTCCGACCTGAGCAGCGCCTGCCGGAGATGCTCGAGGAAGGCCGCGCGGTTGGGCAGTCCGGTGAGGACATCATACTGCGCGAGCTTGATCATGAGTTCTTCCGCCCTGCGGCGCTCGGTAATGTCGTCGATGGTAGAAACCCAGCCGCCGCCGTTGAGGGCCTGGCTGACGATCTGGAAGGACCGCCCGTCCGGCAGGCCGAGAACCCGCTGCGTTCGGCTGGTGAGGCGCAACGCCTCCCGGACGCCGTCTCGATAGAGGCTGAGGGCGGCGGCGCGGATGCCTTCGGTTCCGCAATCCCTGACGATGTCCTTGAGCTTGCGTCCGATCAGAAGATGCTCGGGCGAGCCGAACATCTGGGAATATCTCTTGTTTCTGACGATGAGCCGTTCCGATGCGTCGAACAGCAACAGGGCTTGCGGCATGTTGCTGAGTGCGACGTCGAGCCGGCGGGTCTGTTCCTTCAGATGACGAATGACGAAGATGAGCATGAGGCCGGTCACGACGGCGGCGAGGCTGGCGATCAGGAACAGCGTGCGTGTCTCGTCGCGCCAGCTCGCCAATGCGGATGACAATCGCGTCGCCGCGATGACGGTGATCGGGTAGCGGGTCAGCCGGCGCACGGACACGATGTTCTGATTGTCGGCGTGCGGACCGGGAGGCCCGGCGGACGTCTTGCCGGTCGTGACGTCGCTGGGGCCCATGGACGTCTCGAGCAGCTTCTGTTCGCGACCGATGGCGAGTGTCGGATAGCGGGCAATGACCCCGGACGTGTCGCTCACCAGCAGCGTCATTCTTTCGTTGCTCGCGGTCGACGACAGGAAGCGTTCGAGCTCCGAGGGGGGAATGGTCCGGGCGATGACGCCGATGAGCTGGTTGTCCCTGAGAATGCCGCGGGCGATGACGATGCGCTTCTCGCGATGCGTTCTGCTGTCGATGAGCTCGATCTGCGGCGAGGAATCCGCCGTGACATGGCCGTCCTTGAGCAGCTTGAAGTAGTTGCGATCGGAGATGTTGACCGGCGGCGGAGGAAAGTCTTCCGAGGAGACGATGAGATTTCCGTCGCGATCGAACAGGCTGATCCGCGAGGAATTGTCGGGGGAGACGCTCACCTGGTCGCGCAGGAGTCTCTGAAACTGCTCCGTTCTCACGAACGAGACGTAGTCGCTGGACGGCGACACCTGTCGCTCGACAAGAGCCGCAACGAAGTGTTCGGCCGCGCTGATTTCGTCGAAGTGGCGATCGAAGTGCTGAGCCAGCAGCCGCGAGACGTTGTCGAGCTCGGCTTCGTTGCGGTCGATCGCGCGCTGACGGAAATCATTCACGATCAGCGAAGCGCCGATCACGATCGCGGCGATCAGCGCAGCGCCATAGGTGATGACCCACAGCGTCGGATCGGTCAGCGCGATCAGATATCTGCTCTTCAGGCGTGCCCTGGCGGCGCGTTTTATTTCCGTCGTGGAATCCATCATCCAGTCCTTGCCGAAGCGTCCGGCCGTCGGGGCAGGATCCTCTTGGACCGAAAGGATAATTTGCAGCTTCTTGCTTGATCGGTGAACGTTCCGGCGCTGGAATTTGATGGGTCATCAATGGCTTAAATCCGATAGACGCAAATGACATCACCGGTCCGTGCAGGTCCGTCGCCGAGCGTCGATTGGGGGAGTCGCGACCGTCGCTCGCAACCCATGTGCGGAGGATCGGTCACACGGCGCCAACTCGCACTTCCAAAGGAAATGCGGCGGGATTATCAGCCGAGCTTAACCCTGCGCTCAGGAACCGGGCGGCAGGAACTGGCTGTTTGAGAGAACCTCCAGATGCTGCGCGGTTCGCTCGTAATTGGATGCGATGTTCAGGAGACTGTCTCGCCGAGCCGATGTATCCGCCAGTTCGGCGAGTTGGCGCGCTTCGTTGGCCTTGTCACGGTATCGCCTGGCTTCCGTGCCGCTGTCGCTGGCTCGCTCTGCGACGGTGACTTGCCTGAGCTGGGGATCGCGGGACCGCTGTGCCGAGGTGGTCGGGCCGCCGGGCGCAGCTTCGAGGGCAGGCGCAAGGGGAGGGGTCGCCGACTTCGTCGATTGCGCAGGCGCGAACACCCTGGCCAGGCATTTCACGAGCGCGTCGAGCCGTGCATCCGGCGCGTCCGTGTTCTTGTATATTCCGGCATGCATGGTGGGAAGCTTGGGAAGAAAATAGTCCTTGGCGATCTTCATGCCGGCCGGCGTGGTTCGCTCGGCGACGCAGAGATAGCCCAGCTTGAGCTGCAGCGCCTCGATGTGGGCCGCGATCTGATCGCCGACGAACTCCGATGTATAGCTGACCTGGGCGCGTTCGCAGGTTCTCACTGCGATCATGTCGGTCACTGCATCCGTCCAGGTCAGCAAGGGCAATGGCGCGCCGGGGCTGAGCACGAATTCCGGATGGCAAATCCATGCCAGCGGCTCTTGCCACTCGATCGCCGGCGCAACCTCCTCCGTATCGGAGGCGCTGAACGCAACGACGGCGTCGAACAAGCCCGAGCTCACGCGCTTCAGGAGCTGATCGGACCGGTCGCAGACGATCTGGACCGATCGAAAGTTCTCGGCGTCCAGGGCAGCCTTCAAGGGACCGAGGTGCTGTCCGCCGAGAATGGACGGAAGGCCGATGCGAAATCTCTTGTTGCTGCGGCCCGACCATAGGATCTGGTCGTTGAGCGCGAGGATGCGTCGCGCATATCTGCAAACGGCTTCGCCCCTTTCGGTGAGCGATATGCCGGCGCCTTCCTTACGGAAGAGTTCCTCGCCGACCAGGGTCTGCATCCGCTTGATTTGCGCGCTGATGGCGGGCTGCGTGATGTTCAATCGCGCCGCCGCCTTGGTGAAGCTTCCGGTATCCAGCACGCTCACGAATGAGCGCAGGATCTCGATGGGAATGTTGCTTGGCTCGTATCTGCGATGCATTGTCAGTCCCTGGTTGCCGGCACTGCAAAAATTCTTATGTCTGATAATTTTTTATATCAGCATAAAGTCCTGACATTGCTCCACTTTTCTAGCTTTAAAATCTAGGGTGCAAGGTCTTGATTCGTCAACCAGCTGAGGTGGCGTACTTTCGGAGGGTGTCCATGCATCAGAGTGTCGCATAGATGCTGAATGCCTTTCGCTTGTCCTCGAACATGCGGCCCTTTCCGTCCTTGATCACGAGGACGGCGGAACAAAACTGTTGGATCACCTCGAAATTGTGCGAAACGATGATCATCGCATTATCTTTCCGGCGTCCGAACAACTCGTCAAATGACTTCTTTTGGAACCGCTTGTCGCCAACCGAAATGATCTCGTCGACGAGGTAGCAGTCGAAGTCGACCGCAAGCGAGATTCCGAACGCCAGCCGGGCCCGCATACCCGATGAATAAGTCTTGATCGGCATCGCCAGGTAGCGGCCGAGTTCGGAAAATTCCTCGACATAGTTACAGAGTTGACACCATTCCCGGCCGTAAACGCGGGAAACGAAGCGGGCGCAATCATATCCCGTCATCGAGCCGCCAAATCCTCCGGAGAGCCCGAGCGGCCACGACATCGACATTCCGCGCACGACGCTGCCGGACGTCGGCTGTTCGATCCCTGCAAGGATGCGGACCAATGTCGATTTTCCGGCCCCGTTCCTGCCGAGCACCGCGACCTTCTCGCCCTTGGCGATCGAGAAGCTGACACCATCCAGGACGCGCTTGGCGCCGCCCGCGCTTGGATAGACCTTGACGATGTCGGACGCGCGGATCATCGGCTAGAGTTCCTGTTCGGCGTGCTCGTGCAGATAGCGGTCGCAGGCGCGAATGATGAGATAGACCGCCAAGGCAATGATCAGCGTCAGGACGATGGAGTAGATCACTTTCGGGTGAGATGCATGATCCGGCATGTTGGGTTCGACGATGCGCTCGATGTAAAGTTGCTGGCGCTGCGAATCGAGGCGGGCCGTTTCGAGCGAGACCGAGGCGGAATTCACCCTTCGCGCGGCGAGTTCACGCTGCAGCAACAGGCTCTCGTACTGCGAGAGGCTTGCGGCGATCGATGCGTTGCCGCCGACAACGCGGCTGCGCTCGCGTGCGATCTGGTCTTCCAGGGCGGCGATGCTTGCGCGCAGCGCGGGCACCTGCGGACTTGCGGGCGCCTGGCGCTCGATTTCATAGATGCGGGCGCGCTTCTCCACGGCGTCGAGCGACAGCTTCGATATCAGGTCGAGAATCGAGGTCGCCTGCTTGTCCGGGTCGACCATTGCGACGCGATTGCGAAATTCGGCGATCTGTTCCTGCACGTCCGCGAAGCGATGCTCGGCGCCATCGACCTCGGCCTGCGCGGAGCGGATCGCGTCCTGCCGGGCACGATCGTTCAGGCGATTGACGAGCGCCTCGGATTCCTCGAGCAGTGAAAGCGCCAGGGCGCGCGCATCGTCAGGCCGGAAAGCGCGCACCTCAAGGGTGCTGATCCCGCTCGCGCTGTCGGTCTGAACCTTGATGAATCCGAGGTAGTGTCGGAACAGGCCTTCCGCCGTCGCGTCGTGCCAGATCGAGGGGAACCTGGTGAAGATATCGGCTTCTGGCCGCGAGAGCATGTCGCGCAAATGGTGTCGCGCGGCGAGACGCGCCACGGCATCGCGGGACTTCACGAAGTCGGTGACGGCATAGCTGTCGTCCTGGGCGCGAACAAAGCCGGTGCTTTGCAGAAACCCGCTGATCAGGCCGGACGATGCCCGTTGCGGACTGCGGACGAGAAATCGCGTTTCCGAAGTGTACTGGTTGGCGGCAATGCACGTCAGATAGACCACGGCGACCAGCGTCGGAATGGCGACGACGACCACGAAGAGTGCCTGACGCCAGTTCGATCGGTGCGCGGGCGCTGGACGAGCGTCGCTGTCGGCAATGGCAAGGCGCCTCACCGGCAGCGGCTTCGTGACGACGACGCTGGTCCTGACGGCGGAGTCTAGAGCGGCTGACATGATGCGTCTCCGACACCGATCGCTGGCGAGCGTCCCCCGCTGACCAGGCGAGGCTTGTGCTCGACGGTCGGCGCCAATCCCGAACTCGCGAGCAGCCGGTGCAGCGCGTCGAAATGCGCACGCCACGTCCAATGCTTCTGTTCGCAGTGTTCGATGCGCCTTGGAGAGCGCAGATAGGCATCGATGGCCAACATCCAGCCGAGCCCGTCGAGGGCATCCAGCAGCACAGCGCGGCCACGCGAGACCTCGCGGTGCGCGCGGATGTTGGACGCGATCACGGGCGTCCCGATCGCCAGCGCCTCGGCGACCGGCATTCCATATCCTTCGACATGCGACGGGGCGAGCAGTGCCGAAGCACCGCCAATCAGCCGCGCGAGCGCCCGGTCGCTCAATCCGTCGGCCTCGATCACCGAGCCCTGGAATGCGGAGAGATCGTTCAGCAGCGAGAAGACGTGAGAATTGTCCCAGCCACGGCGGCCCGCGATGACGAGACGCGGGGCGGCGGCGCCGTGACGTTCGACGAACTGACGCCAGATATCGAGGAGGAAGGTGTGGTTCTTGCGCGGCTCGATCGTCCCGACGCAAACGAAATAGGGCCGTCTCGTTCGAACCCGCGCGCGTGGGTCGAATGTGAGGAACGTCGGCTCGATCCCCGGCGGAAGGACCGCCGTCAGCGGTTGCGCGAGCCCCTCGGCGCCTGCCAGTTCGTCGAGGGTCCGCGCCGTCGTCTGCGAATTGCAGAGGATCAGCTGATGCAGGCGCAGGATCGTCTGGACGCGCTTTCTGTGACGATCGGATTCGCCGGCGCGGCTGAACTCCGGCCGGAGCAGCGGAATCAGATCGTGCAGGTAGAAAAGGGGCAGGCAGGCGCGCCGCGGCAACCAGCCATAGCTCGACGGACGGTGAATCTGGGAATGCGAGACGTGGATGAATAACGACGATGGAGGAACGGTCGATGGAGACCACACAAGGGCGATAGCGGCGTTCAGGGCTCTCGTTACCGCCAGCGTGGCCGATCCGGATCCGCGGTTGCCGATGTGGATGTCCGCCATCGACACCGGCTCGTCGATCCGACGGGCGAGCCGTTCAAGCGTCGTGGCTTGATCATCGAGGCCGGAACTCGATCGCCATTTGTCGCTGGTCGCGGTGATGAGCGCGCGCGCCGCTGCGGGCGGGATACCCCGATGGCCGAATGCGCCGCTCGCGACGAAATGAAGATCCTTGCCGAACCGTTCGATCGCCCATTTGGCGTAGTTCAACTCGAAGCGGTCGATGCCGGTCGGCGTGTCGAACCCGGCACGCGAAACGAGCCTCGATATGTCGAACACCGCGGGCATCAACCGTCCTCGTGATACTGTCCGGCGGTACGGAGGGGTTGCCCGTCCCTGTCGGAAATGATGTCACGAATGACGTCTTCCGGCTCGCAGGGAAGTCGCGATCGCCAGCATCGGTAGGATGGATAGAGAATCAGCGCACCGGCGACGAGCTCGTCGAGTGACAGCTTTCGCCGCCGTCGATGGATCTGCGTGCTGTCGTTGGTCAGGCCCCAGCCGCTATAGAACGGTGCGCCATAACAGTAGGTCTTGACGTTGCGCAGCAGCGCCTCGAACCCGATCTGCGAGGTCGAACTGTGGCATTCGTCGATGCCGCGCCAGCCGATATCGACCTTCCTGTCGAGGACGTAGTCCGCATGCCCCCAGAAGTCGAGACTGGAATATTCGCTTCGCCGCGCTCCGCTCAGGATATCCGGGTGCCGCTTGAAGACGATGAAATGGCGCGGCCGGGTCTTCCTCACCCAGCACAGGAGATCGAGGCTGTTTCCGTGCACCGGCATGCCGAACTGCAGCGAGGCGTCGTCCGGAACCTGCTCGGCGACAAGGGCGATCGGCCGGTCGGTCTTCAGGCAGCTTGCGTCGAAGGGCTGCTTCGAGATGTTGTACTTCGATATCCGGGAATCGATGATGGAGGCTCGGAGGTGCCTGGCGCGCTGCAGCAGGGCATCGTCGAAGACAGTCTCGTTGAGGATGTTCTCCAGGAGGCTTGGCCGCGTGGCGTCGTAGTAGATGCCGACCGGATCGATGCAGAGCGATCGCGCCCTGGCGAACTCGGCGCCGAGGCCGGCCGACCTGATGAACCCGTCTTCGACTGTGAAGTGAGGCTGACCGTGCGGCACTTCGGTCGCGCGGCCCCAGACGACCAGCCGAGGCTTCGTGCTCGAGGACCTGCGGCTGACCGGAAGCGCCGTCTTGAACGACACGTCGGCTGCGGGCATCTCCATGAACAGGCGCGCCGTCTTGCGCTTGTGCCGCGAAAACCCGATGCAGATGTGGCTGCCGACGAACCGGTGGGCCTCGCGTTTCCAGGCCGACAGGCGGTCGAGGGCCCGGTCGAGACCGACGCGCTTGTTCTCGACGGGATCGAAATAGATGGGATACCGCACCAGGGCGGCCGCGACGAGTTCGTCGAGTGTCGCTGTTCTCGGGGCGCGCCGCGCGCGGGCGGTCGACGAGGCGGGGTCATCCGCGCAGTCTTGCGTGAGGCCCCAGCCGGCATAGAACGGCATTCCGTAGGTCATGACGCGCTTGCCGCGCAAGAGAGCTTCGAAGCCGAACTGGCTGGACACGGTCCAAACCTCGTCCACCTCCGCGAGGACCTTGTCGATGGCGCCGCGGCCGTCGAGGACGAAGCGGTTCGATGCCTCCGAAATCCGCCGCAGGATACCCGTCGCGAAGCCCGCGATGACATCGGGATGGTCGCGCAGGAGGATCTCCGCGTCCTGATCGAGTGCGTCGGCCCACATGCGCCGGAACGCCGCGGGACCGTAATGGGCAATCGATGCGTCGTTGGCAACCTGATCGACGAGAAGAATGCGCCGCGATTTTCCCGATCTGGGCAGCTCGAGGCGATCGTCTTCCTTCAGATTGTACTTCGTCAGCCGCCCCTCGATGAGCCGGGTTCGAACCTGACGCGCATAGTCGATGTCGGCATCGGTCGATCCATCCAGGATCAATCGCTCCAGCCGGCTTTGAAGACCGGGATCATGATGCAGCCCGAGATCGTCGACGACGATCGACACGGCATCGTGTCCGGCCTTGCCGAGGCCGACGGATCGCACGAAACCATCCTCGAGTGACCAGTAGCGCAGCTTGCGCATGCGGGCGTAGCGGCGTGCGAGGTCGGCCTGCATCCGTCCACCCCAACCGACGACACCGTCGGGAGCCGCAATCGACAGTTCGAGGGGGACGACATCCGACGCCTCGAGTGCCCCGCGCAACATTGGAAACCGGCGCTTGACGAGCGCTGCCGCTGCGAGCCGAGCGCCAGCGGATGGCGCCCATTCCGGAATGATGGGAGGAACGCTATCCCGCCAGGCTGTCATGCCAGGTCTCCCCCATTCTGGGGCTGCGGATCCTGCAGACCGAAAGCAATTTCTTGAGGCAAGCTGACACGAACTCCTGGTGAATCCTGTGCGCGACCGCATCGGCAGTCGCCAGTCGTTCCGCCGGCAGATAGAAGTTGCCGCCGATCAGGCTCTCCTCGAACATCTGTGCGAAGAACGATTTGACCTCCATGGCATCGGCCACGTCGCCATCGCGCCAGAACGCATCCAGCTTGCTCGAACTGCGAGGCGGGAGGGTGTTCAGCGCTGCCGTGCAGTAGACAGCGTTGCCGAGCGCAAGAAGCGGCTTGCCTTGTTCAAGCGCGATCAGCCCCGACGTGCTGTTGACGGTGATCACACCGTTCGAATGGCGGATCATCGGGCCGATCGGTCGATCGTCCGCGACCTTGACCCGTGCCGCGCAGCCGTGCTGCCGCGCCGCCTTGGCGATGAGCCTCCGGTAGGGCAGGTGACCGCGGTCGAGTGGATGGACCTTGAACAGCAACCGCGAGCCGGGCGGCGCGTTCTGAGCGAAGGACCGTGCGGCCTCGTCGATCAGGCGCTCCATGGTCCAGCCATTGCCGTTCCGTACCAGGTTGAGGTCGTCGTGCACCTGAAGGGCGACCACGTAATAGTCGCGGAGTTGCTGCGCCAGGATGCTGCGAAGGATCGAATGGTTGGCGTGGTAGTAGACGGCCTTGCGGACCAGCGACGTTGCCCACCGCGCGCACTCGCGAAGGATCGGGCGATGCCTGTGCCGGACGTTGCCGTGGAACGGCGCTCCGAATGTAATCCGGGCAATGGCATCGAGGATGGCGTAGCGTGCCATGGCGCCTATGGGATTCTTAACCGGACGGGCTTCCGCCACCGGATGACGCCGGTTCTGCGCGCCGACCTCTCTCAGGGGCGAGCGAGCGTTGTTCCCGGAGCGCTCGCACGTGACGTAGTTCGGCCGGACATATCCTTCTTCGAGGCACCAGACGGTGATCTGCTGCAGCGCGGCGATCTGCACCGCTTCGACATGATACGGGCGGCTGTCGCCGAACAGAACGATCGCCGCCGGCGTATCCTCGGCGACCAATGCATTCAGCCATTCCGTCCATTGGACCGGCGAACCGCGAAAGTTCACGATCCCGTCCTGGCGCGCGTAGAACTGGTCACCGCCGTTGAAATTGACCTTGAGGACGCGAAAGCCGCGATCGGCAAGGCTCTGATGAAGCTCACGGAAGTACGGTCCGACCGGACCCTGCAAAAGCAGGATCAGGGGACGTTGCGCTTGCGTCGACTGACTCGAATTCAACGGAATCATATCGCGTAAAGGAACAGGAGTGGGAGCCGCTCAAGCTCCCATGTCTGCATGCGGTCCGTTAACGAGGCGGCGGTCCTGTCCATGACGGTTTTTCATGGAACAGAAATATCGCAGTTCGGTCGCTTGTTATCGCCCCATAAAAAATCGTCGCGCATTCCGATCTCCTATGAGCGCCCGGCATTTGCCGTTAACGCGCATCCTCGGAAGCTCGGTTTGCCGTCGAAGCAGGGGCGGCGTGATTCGATCTTGCCGGGTTCCAGCCCAGGCATGCGATTTAGTGCAGTCGCATTTGTTGCAAATTAGAAGGATGCGTCATGACTCTCGCCGTCGATCTTGGAACGCAATCTCCCTACACAATCAATTCTTCCAACGCGCCATCGGACAACGATGTCACCCTTTCGCTGGCAGCGAACGGGACCCTGATCGTCGATGGCGTCAACGTCACGATCACGAGCCTTGCAGGCGGGAACATCGCCTCCAACACGACGCTTGAGGCGATCAACGGCGCCCACGTGACCGTCTCCAGCAACGTTGCCGGCATCAATGCTGCATCGCAGCTGACCTACGACATTGGGGCCAACTCCGCGATCAACGTTCAGGCCGGTCTGGCCAATGTCGGCCTGCTCAACAACACCACGATCAATTTCGAGAACACGGGCGGCACCGGTCAGTTCACTCTCACGCCGGCCGCGATCAATCTCAGCCTGACGACGTTCCCCGTGGTGACCGGCCTGTCCAACGGCGACAAGATCACCGTCGCCGGTGCGACCTCGGCCTCCCTGAGCGGCAACACGCTGACGTTCCACTATCCTGGTCTTTTGGGTCTCGATACCACCGCGAGCTTCACGCTCCAGGGCATCCCCGCCGGCTCCACGATCACCTTCGACACCACGACGGATACCGCGGTGTTTGCCTGCTTCCTCCGCGGCACCCGCATCGCGACGCCGTATGGCGAGGTCGCGGTCGAAGATCTGCGTCCCGGCGACATGGTTCTCACCCTGAACCGCGGCCGCGCTCCGATCCGCTGGATCGGCAGGCGCGTGCTCGATCCGCTGATGATCGACCGCCCACGGGACGCATGGCCGATCAGGATTCAGCAGGGCGCGCTTTCGGACAACGTCCCGCATCGCGATCTTCTCGTCTCGCCAGACCATTGTCTCTTCGTTCAGGACGTCCTCATTCCCGCGAAGCTTCTCGTCAACGGAACCACGATCGTGCAGGAGGAGCTCGAAGATCCGTTCGAGTATTTCCACATCGAGCTGGATTCGCACGACGTCGTCCTGGCCGAAGGCATGCTGGCCGAGACCTATCTTGATCTCGGCAACAGGCACATGTTCCTCGGGCCCGGCGTTGCCCAGGTGCTGCCGGTCCAGCCCGCGAACGTGAGCGCCGAACATTGCCACCCGCCGCATTACAGTGGGCCCATCTACGACCGTGTCTGCCGGCAGTTCGAAAAGCGCGCCGTGACACTCGGGCTCGCCAGGGAAGTGCGGTTGGCAAGCTGATCCGGCGTCGCGACCTCTACTCAAGTCCTCAACCAAACCGCTTGCGCAACATGGCCGAAGACGCTCCGACGTCGCCATACCCGATCGATCTCGAAATGGCGGCGGGCACCCGAAAGATCGACGGTGCCCGTCCGTCCGTTTATTTCGACGGCGTATTCAAGGGCGACTACAGTCTCGCGGTCGTGAACCGGTATCTGGCGCGTGCCCTGGTCAAGCTGGGGGTCGATCTGTCCTGCTTCACCGGCGAAGCGGATTGGCAGACCGATCCTCTGCTCAATACGATGCCGGACGTGATGGAGCGCATGCGGAGCGCGCCTCCGGCCGAAGAGCGATTTGACGTCCATCTGCGCAATACCTGGCCGGCGGCGACCAGCGGCATGATCGGACGCGTCAACGCCTATGTGTGCTTTGCCTGGGAGGAGACCGAATTCCCGGCCAAGCTGGTCGACCGCTTCAACCGCGATCTCGACCTCGTCATGGTCGCGTCGGCCTTCGTCAAGCGCGCGCTGGTGGAGTCCGGTGTCACCATTCCGATCGAGGTGGTCGGGGAGGGCGCGGATCACGTGCTGGACGCCGGCTTGTCGCCGCCCCCCATCAAGCTGGGGCGAAGCCGCCTGTTGCACGTGTCGTCAGGATTCGCGCGAAAGGGCGTCGATTGCCTGATCCGCGCCTATCATGGTGCCTTCACGGCGAACGACAATGTCGAGCTTGTGATCAAGACGTTCGCCAATCCCGACAATCTGATTCCGAGACTGGTCGCCGAGCTCGATAGCGAGGAGAAGCTCGCGCCGATCCGCGTCATCGAGGCATCCTACTCCCATGCGCAACTGCTTCGTCTGTACCAGACGGCCCATGCGCTGGTGGCGCCCAGCAGGGGCGAAGGCTTCGGGCTGCCGCTGGCGGAAGCCATGGCGCTGGAAGTTCCCGTCGTCACGACCGACTATAGCGGCCAGGTCGATTTCTGCCGGCCTGATACCGCCTGGCTCGTCGACTACACGCTGTCGGTCTCCAAGGCGCACGTCTCCGGGACGTTCGGGCTTTGGGCAGAGCCCGACGTCGAGGATCTCGGCCGTCAGATGAAGGCGGTTCTGCGCGAACCCGACGAAGCGCTGCGGCGGGCAAGACGCGCCCGCACCTTCGTTCAGGCGCATCTCACCTGGGCGAAGACGGCCAGGCGGACGCTGTTCGCGGTCGCCAAGCATCGGCCGGGATCTGCGCCGTCGGTATCGCTGCCGAAAGGCGCTCCTCCGAAGATCGACGTCGTGACGTCCTGGGGCAGGAATTGCGGCATCGCGACCTACGCGGCGCACCTGTATCAGGGGACGGTCCTGACCGACCATCTGTCCGAGATCCTCGCCCAGACCCACGGCGAGGCGACCGGCTCTTCCGACGATCCGCGCGTCTCGCGGATCTGGGGCAACAATTATCAGGCGATGATGACGCTGGCCGCGCGCCTCGAGCGAGGCGCCGCGGATGTGCTCTGGATGCAGCACCACCCGGGCCATTTCTCGACGGGCGACATGCACGCGCTCACGCATGCCATCGCGAAGTCGGGCTATCGCACCCGTCTCATCACGCTGCACAGTGTCGCCGAGGCCGGGAAAGGCGGATCGCTGGATTGGTGCAAGGCGTTCGAGACAGCCTTCGTGCATTCCGCGAGCGACGCGGAGGCGCTGTCGAGGGCCGGCCATCCGAATCCCGTCGTCGTTCCGCACGGCTGCCTGCCGGCCTCGTCCGCGCCCGAGCGGGCGATCAGGAAGACGCATTTCGACATCGGCTCGTTCGGTTTCCTGACGGCGCACAAGAATGTCGACATGCTGGTTCGGGCATTCGCGATGGCCCGTCACTTCACGCCGAACCTGAGACTGCATCTTTTCAACTGCGCCATCCAGGATGACCGCTCGCGCGCGATCCAGGCGATCGTGGAGAATCTGATCCGCCATTTCGGCCTCTCCGCCGTCGTGCGCCGCCATTACGAGTTCATCCCCGAGCAGCGCCTGCTGTCGGAGCTGTCGCGGTGCGATCTCTTCGTCTTTCCATACGGCCAGACCACGGAGACGGCGACCGGAGCGGCGCGGATAGCGTTGAGCGCCAACAAGCCGATCCTGTGCTCGCAGTCCGGCGTTCTGCGCGATCTGCATCCGGTCAGCCACGTTCTTCGGGAGCTGAGCGTCGACTGCCTCGCGGAAGCGCTGATCAGCCTCTCGCAGAGCAGCGACCTCCTTTCCCTTTACGACGACCAGCGCGCGGACTTCCTGCGGCAGCGATCCTACGAACGTGCGGCGACGCGGTATCTCGGACACATCATGCGATCCATAGGCGGGGGCCGTGACTATCGCAACGCAGCTTAAGCAACTCGAAGAGGCCTTTGCCGTCCCGGACGAAGCGTCCATCGGGCTGGGGCTCAGCACCGAGGACAACGATACGCTGAAGAAGGTGTTTTCCTTCGCACCAGCGGCCTTCATCGATGCCTGGGCGCGCGCGCTCGCGCTCTCGGAGGACGAACTCACCGTGGCGGACCGCGAACTGTTCGCCCGGGCGATCAAGGGCGGAACCGACCGGCTCAGGATCGTCAACGCGCTCTATTCGCGCAAATGGGCGCGTCCGCTGCCTCTGGCGGGCGGCACGGCGCATGACATCTGCGGTGCCCAGGACCAGATGGTCCTGATCGAGAACCTCGAGCATTTCGCGCCCGACGACCACGCGGCCTTCCTGAGATATGCGTTCAGGCAGATCTGCGCGCGCGATCCGGCGCCCACCGAGCTGCTGGCGTTCGACTTCGATCTGCGCCGCCGCGTGCTCGAGCGGCGGTCCGCCATCAAGAAGATCGTGCGCATCGCCAATCAGGAAGGACGACCGGCGCTCTGGGACTCGCTCAATCTCGAAGAGGACAAGAGCGATCCGGCCTGCGCGCGGACCCTGCCGACCGGCTTCGCCTATGATGAGAACGGGCGTGAAGCGCTCATTTTCGTCCGCGCAATGTCCGAAGGCGGCTGGATGGTCGCCCCGGACATCCTGCGGCAGGCGCCCAGGATGGAACAGCGCGGCTGGGTGCTCAGCGACGGCTGGGTCCTGACCGGTCCCAAGCGCAGCCTGCGTCCCGGAACCTGGCGCATCGATCTGGACATCCTGCAGCAGGACCAGATTCTTCACGTCGATGTGGTCGCGAATTCCGGCCTCGACGTGCTGCAGGAGCTGTCGATCTGCGGCCCCTTCGCCGGCAGTTTCTGCATCGACCTTGCGAGCCACCATCGCTTCGTCGAGCTCAGGCTGCTGGCGCGGGAGACGGCCAAGCCGGTCTGGATCGACCCGCGCAACATATCGATGCATCGGGTGTCGTGATGGCGCTTGCGGCTTACATCGACGATGCCCTGCATTCGCTGTTCGACGGCGGTGTTCGCGGACGAACGTCGCACGAACTGGTCAAGGGCGCGGACAAGGCCAGGGACCGGAAGGACTGGGCGCGGGCCGCGAAGGGATATGCCGAAGCGATCTCCTCGGGCAAGGTGAACCCCGGCGTCCGGGTCCAGCTCGGCCATGCCCTCAAGGAGATGGGCGACTTCGAGGGAGCCGAGGCGGCGTATCGCGAGTTTCTCGCCGATCATCCAGATGATGCCGACATCCATCTTCAACTCGGCCATCTCTTCAATCGCAAGGGCGATCTCCGCACCGCCGCGACGTTCTACGAGCGAGCGTGCGCGCTCTCTCCGGGCGATACGGACATCGCCCATCATGCCGCGAATGCGCGGCGCAACGCGGGCCGCACCGAGGTTTTGCGCCGGCGGGAAGCGGCGATGGCCTGCGTCGCCGAGCGGAAATGGGAGGAGGCGCGCCAACTGCTCCGCTCGCTCGTTGCCCTCGACGGTGAAAAGGACCTCATCGGCGTTCTCGCCAACGTGACGAAAGAGACCGGGCGCCTTGACGAGGCGGAAGCCCTCTATGGCGGCTATCTGCGCTACGCGACGAACCGGAGCCAGCTGGACCTGATGGCCGACTGCCACATGCAGCTTGGCCATCTCAACAAGATCAAGGGTGATCTGGGCGCCGCGCTGGTGAATTTCCTGAACGCGAGAAAAGCCAGGCGAGCGAGTGGCGACGACGATCTGGAGACATCGGAAGTGCAGCGGGAGATTCTGGCGTGCCTGCGCGAGATCTATCCCTGCTTCGTGTTTCAGGGCTGACACTCAATACGAGGGACGTGAAAGGGCAAGGTCATGGCTACGGTAACCGACGTCGAGAACTGCTATCGCTATATTCTGGGCCGGGAGATGTCTGCCGAGGAACGGCACGGCATCGACGGCGATTTCGTCACGGGGAGGCAGGTCGGTGATCTGCGGGCACAGTTCCTGACGTCCCGCGAATTCCACGATGCTCATCTGGAGACGCTGTTCGACAATCTCGTGCCGCAGTCGATTCCAGTGCTGTACGAGACCAATCTGGGCTTCAAGATCTATCTCGACCTGCGGCAGCTCCACATCACGTTCGGAGTGCTCCAGGAAACCTACGAACGCGCGGAAGTCGAGCTGCTGCGACGGATGGTTCCGGACGATGGTGTGTTCCTCGATGTCGGGGCGAACTGCGGGTACTTCTCCCTTGCGATCGCGGCCAGGAAGAATTTCTCCGGAAAGGTGATCGCGTTCGAGCCCCTGTTGCCGCTGTCGTCGCTCCTCGAACAGTCGATTTCCGTGAATGGCTGGTCGGACCGGATCGAGCTCCGCCAGATGGCGCTCGGAAGCGAGCGGGGAACGTTGCCGCTGACCGACGCGGAGATCAGCATCAACGCAGGCGCGACCCGGCTGGCCATCGGCAAATCGAGCCGGCCATCGCACCGCATCGTGGCTGTCGACGCGCTCGACAACATCGCGGGCGACACCATTCCCGACGCGATCAAGGTCGACATCGAGGGGGCGGAAGGGCTGTTCCTGCATGGCGCGCGCGGCACGATCCATCGCAGCAAGCCGGCTGTCCTGTTCGAGGTCAATCCCGAACTCCTGACGATGGTCTCCAACGTCGCGCCCGCGGATCTGCAGCGCTGGTTCCAGGATCACGGATACCGGCTGTGGGCCGTCGAGCCCGAGCGTCTCCATCCCGTTCCGGCCAATCAGAACATCGGCGAGATGATCGGTCCCCGCGGCATGAAGAATTTTCTTGCGATCCACGCCGATCGCCTGCCGATGCTGCGCGATCGCCTCGGCCTCGCCCCGAACTAGCGACGACGACGGGCCTACTCGAAATGTAGCGAAGCGGCGGCGCGGTGCATCAAGGTCAGGCCCGCGCCGGTTCCAATCAGGCAGACGGCCGTCATGTAGGGCATGCTGAAATAGGTCTCGACCGTCTCTCCGAGCAGCCCGGCCCTGAACATCTCGTAGCAGTGCACGGTCGGCACATACAACGCGAGGCGTTGGACCCAGGTCGGAAGCCACGCCACCATGAAGAAGCAGCCCGACACGGGCAGCATGAGGTACTGAAATGGCGGGACCAGCTTTTCCACGAAGTCGAATTGTTCGGAGAGCGCCGAGAGGATCATGCCGACGGCGAACGACAGCCAGGCCATGAACAGCCATCCCGCGATCATCAGGTCGATGCGGGCCTGGGGCTCCACGAGGTCCGCGAAGCGCAGGGTCGTGAACACCGCGATCAGGGCCATCGAGGTGCCGAGGAATTCCAGGATGACCGACGCGAACAGCAGGTCCAGCGGCCGGACGTTGCGATGGTAGAGCAGGGCGGTGTTATGCCGGATGCACGATACCGCGTGCGAGGAGATGTGCCGCCACAACGTCAGCGGCATGTATCCGCTGACGATGAAGGCGATCAGGGGAATGCCGTGGGAGTCGTGCCGAATGAATGACCAGACGACCATCACGCCGACGCAGAGGATCAGCGGCTCGACGATGAGCCAGAGGAAAGCGAGATTGGTTCGGCCGTATCGGCTGATGATTTCGCGGATCAGCAGCGCGGTCATCGTGCGCGATGCCAGGCGCAGGCCTGTCGCCGCGCGGAAACGTGCGCTCCTCTCCGACTCGTCTCGCAATTGGATTTTCATGCACACCACGCGGGTTTCCGGGTGTCCGACAGGGTGTAGCGATCCGGTTAATGTTTGGTGTGGCCGCGCGATGGCTGCACGTGATGGCGGGTGGCCGCGATGAAATCGATCTCGCTCGTGGCTGCTCCGGATGCCGTGCCGTCCGATATCGTGATGAGCGCGCGAAGGCGCCGTCCTGCGCTCAAGCGCGTTCCGGCCGTGCTGCGCAAGCACCCGCTGGTGTGGCTGGGAGTCATCGTCCCGACATGCCTGGTCGCGCTCTATTATCTGCTCGTCGCTACACCCGTCTTCGTGTCCGAGTCGAAATTCATCGTCCGGCTATCCTCCCCGCCGTCGCAATCCCCGATCGGTGCGATCCTCCAGTCGAGCGGGATCGCCCGTTCGCAGGATGACACGTTCTCCGCGTCCGACTTCCTGTCGTCCCGGGACGCGCTGCGAAGGCTCGCGGAACGAGAGCCCCTGCGCGAGATCTTCGCGCCGCCCGAGGCCGACTTTCTCGCACGCTTCCCGCGGCCGTGGGACAGCGACAGTTTCGAGGGCATGTATCGCTATTTCCTGTCGCGGATCGACGTCATTCACAATGCGTCGACCGGGATCACGACGCTGCGTACGCGGGCGTTTTCGGCGCACCATGCCTTGGTTCTGAACAACGAATTGCTGGCGGCCGCGAGCGACCTGCTGGTTCGTCTCAACAACCGGGCACGGGAGGATGCCGTTGCCTTTTCCCGCCGGGAGGTGGCGGACGCGGAACAGAAGCTCCTGGATGTCCAGGAGGACATCACCAAGTTCCGCAATAACGAGCTGATGATCGACCCGACGCGCGTGTCGGTCGTCATGTTGGATATGATCGGACGCCTCTCGACCGAGCTCGCCTTGACGCGATCGCGGCTCGCGGAAGCCAAGGCGTCGGCTCCCGATAGCGGGGCCGTTCCCAGCCTCACAAGCCGCGTCGCGGCCCTCCAGGAGCAGATCGATCGGGAACGGCTCGCGCTGGTCGGCAACGATGCGTCGGTGGCCGCGCACATCGCGGATTACGAGCGGTTGACGCTCAAGCGCGAGCTGGCGAACAAGGCGCTGACCCTGGCGACGACCTCGCTGGAGACGGCGCGGGCCGATGCGCGCCGGCAGCAATTGTACCTGGAACCGATCGTGGAGCCGAACTTGCCGGATGAGGCGATCGAGCCGCGCGGGCCGATGCATGTCCTCGTCGTGTTCCTGCTCGGTTCGGTCCTGTCGCTGATCTCGTGGGTGTTGTGGATGGCGGTCGCCGAACACCGCCAGAACAACAAGCAGCTCGGGCGTTTCGAGGCCGCATCCGACTAGGTGCTCGATCCCGTCCCATAACTAGTGATGGGTCATAAGTTTCGGCGCCAATTCGCTTAAACGGTCGTAAGCCATAACTTCACATTCTGCCCTCACGAAACGTCGCTTTATCGAATCGAGAGACTGTCGTGATGGGGCTGAAGATTGCTCGGCATGCGTGGCGCGATGTGGCGTTTGCCACGCGATCGGCTACGCGCTCATGGGCGCGAGTGATCCTGTTCGGGGCGGGTCTGCTGCTGAGCGGCTGCGCCTTGCCGGCCAGCGGCCCCTCAGCCAAGGCGTTCAACGCCCGGGCCGAAGACCCGGTTGTCCCGTCGATCGCGGTCGTCGAGGTGTCGCCGGAGACGCTGCTGTCCCAGCGCGTGCGCCCGTCGATGAGCCTTGCGGCACGGTTTGGATCGGCCGGCCAGGGGGCGGGCCTCCGGCTCGCGCGCGGCGACGTGGTGACCCTGTCGCTGTGGGAGGCGCCGCCGGGCACGTTGTTCTCGACCTCGATCATCACCGGACAGAGTGTCAGCAACACGAGCACCATCGCCATCCCGGCCCAAAGCGTCGAGGCGGATGGCACCATCGGCGTTCCCTTCGCGGGGCGCATCCAGGTCGTGGGTGACACGCCGGCGACGGTGGAGGAGAAGATCAGCAAGGCGCTTCAAGGCAAGGCCGTGCAGCCGCAGGCGCTGGTTTCGGTGGTGAAGAGTTCCGTCAATGCCGTCACGGTGACGGGCGAAGTCGCCGGCGGCTCCCGGGTGCCTCTCTCCTCGGGCGGCGAGCGGATCCTTGATGCGATCGCGGCGGCCGGCGGCCTGCGCGCGCCGGTGCATGAGAGCGTGGTCGAACTGACCCGGGTGAATGCGACCGCCCGCATCCGGTTCGACAGGCTGCTGAACACGCCGTCGGAGAATCTCTATCTGCAGCCCGGTGACACCGTGGCGGTGGTCCGCGAGCCCGAGACGTTCAGCGTGCTCGGTGCGACCGGCCGGAACGACGAGCTGGGCTTCGAGGCGACGCGCATGTCGATGGCGCAGGCGCTGGCGAAGGCCGGCGGTCTTCAGGATGCCCGCGCGGATGCGACCGGCGTGTTCCTGTTTCGGGTCGAGCCCGTCGCGGTGGCGGCGAAACTGCTGCCGCCGGACTCGCCGTTCCTCGAGCCGGGCGCGAAATACGTTCCCGTCGTCTACCGCTTCAATCTGCAGGATCCGCAGGTCATGTTCGCGACGTCCCGCTTCTGGATGCAGCCGAGAGACGTCGTCTATGTCGCCAACGCGACGGGCGCCGAACTGCAGAAATTCCTGACCATGATCCAGGGCATCGTCGGACCCGTGCTGAACGGTGCGGCGGTCGCCGTCGCCGCCCGGTCGGGCGCTTGAGGACCATCCGCATGCGATCCAGCTCCGGCAGCGCCGGCAAGCCAGCCGAACTGTTGACGAACGACCTGGCGTCGATGAACCGGGCCGATGCGGAGCGGGCCATCCGTGCGGCCGTGCAGACGGCCTATCTCGGCGACCACACCGCGCTGACGCGCATTCTCGGCTTCCAGAAATTCTTCGTCGACACCCGCGATGTGGGCTTCGGCGGCCATGTGCTGCTGGACGGCTATTGGGAGATCTGGCTCACGCTGTTCTGCCTGCGGAATGTGAAGAGCGGGATGGTCGCGATCGATGTCGGGGCCAATATGGGCTATTACACCGTGCTCTTCGGCAGCAATGTCGGAGCCGGCGGCCATGTGCTGGCGGTTGAACCCAATCCGGGCGCAGCGAGCCTCCTGCGTCGCAGTATCGACATCAACGGGTACACCAGCCGGACGCGCATCGAAGAGGTTGCCTGTTCCGACCGGAGCCTGACGGGTGCCCGTCTCGTCGTGCCCGCGACGGAGCCGAAGAACGCATACATCGCGGACGATGGCTTGCTGCCTGGCCCGGGATCGGTCGAAACCGCCTGCGTCACCCTGGATGCGCTTTGCGAACCCTACTCGCGCGTCGATTTCATCAAGATCGATGCGGAGGGCTCCGAGGAGCGGATCTTCGCCGGCATGTCCGCGATACTCGACCGCCACAGGCCGACCGTCGTCATGGAGATCAACGTCGCCCGATATGCCGACGCCGCCGGCTTCATTCGGCGCCTCCATAATGTCTACGGCAAGATCCGATCCGTGTCCTATGACGGACATGCGGCCGATGTCTCGCCGGACACGCTGCTGACCAGCAATGTGGGGCAGGACTGGCTGGTCGTCTTGAGCCCGCGTGCTCCATTGTAGGGGCCGCGGGCATGGCTCAATCCATACTCCTCGATGGCCTCAATCTCGCGCTGAAGACGGGCACGGGCATTGCCACATACAGCCGCGGCGTCATGGCGGTCGCGCGCGAGCTCGGTTATGGCACGACGCTGCTTCACGCGTCGGCCGGCCGGCTGTCGGCGGATCCCACGCTGCAGGAGATTCTGCTGTTCGACGATGCGTCGGATACCGTCATGAGCAAGAAGCGGCGTCTGCAACGCTGGTTGAAGCGGCGCGTGGGGGCGCCCGGGGGACTGAAGCTGAACGCCTTCGCGATGAACGGGGTCGTCGTCGCGAGGTCCTTCAACAAGCATCTCGCGGAAGTCGATCGCATCTTTGCCCACGAAGACCTGTTCGGTCTCGCGCGCGGTCACTTCAAGACCTATGGACGTTCGCTCACCCTGAAACTGAGCCAGCGGCCGGATGTCTTCCACAGCACCTATCCGCTCCCGATCGCCGTCAAGTCCGCGCCGTCGATCCAGACCATTCACGATCTGGTGCCGCTGCGCCTGCCGTATCTGAGCGACGACAACAAGCGCTATTACTACCGCATGCTCCGCGCCTTGACGAAGCAGGCCGACCATATCGTGACGGTATCGGAAACGTCGCGCCGCGACATCGTCAAGCTCTTCGGCATGGACGAGGCGAGGATCACCAACACCTATCAGGCGGTCGAGCTGCCGCGCGAGGTGCTGCAGCGCGATGCCGGCGCGGTCGCGGACGAGGTCTCGGGGGTCTTCGATCTGGGCTGGAGGCAGTATTTTCTGTTCTTTGGTGCGCTTGAGCCGAAGAAGAACGTGCTGCGGCTGATCGAGGCCTATCTCGCCGCGCGCTGCGATACGCCCCTGGTCATCGTCGGCGCGGTGGGCTGGAGGGCCGATGTCGAACGCAAGATGCTCGAGGACGGCCGGTTCGGCTATTATGAGCTGTCGGACAAGCGCGTCACCTATCAGCAGAAGATCAGGCGGTTCGAATACGTCTCGTTGCCGCTGCTGATCAGCCTCATTCGTGGCGCGCGCGGCGTGGTCTTCCCCTCGCTCTACGAAGGCTTCGGGCTGCCGGTTCTGGAAGCCATGATGCTGGGCACGCCGGTGATCAGTTCGACGGAAGGGTCCATCCCCGAGGTAGCGGCCGATGCCGCCATTCTGGTCGATCCTTACGATGTCGGCGCCCTCACCAAAGCCATTCGGGCGCTGGCGCGGGATGACGATCTCCATGCCCATTTCAGCGAGGCTGGACCGAAACGGGCTTCGGAATTCTCGTTCAAGACATATGCCGAGCGGATGGGATCCGTTTATCGGAACGTGATCGGGTGACCGGCGTCGGGCACATCGCATTGGGTGAGTGCAGCCTGGCGGCCGTGTTCGGCCTGCCGGGGCCGGCGACGGCAGCCGTCGTCGAGGTTCTGCAGGCGATCACGCGCGTGGCCTGCCGCGACAGCGTCGTCGTGGAGGTCAATTCGCCGGAAGACTGGGACGCGGCCTGCGGCGCCCGGCAGCCTTTCATTGCACTCAGCCAGTATCCCTTGCCCGATCTCCTTCGTCATCCGGAGTTCAGCCTGGTACCGGTGATCTGCGTGGCTTCGGATCCGCTGCGTTCGGTCGCCCACCTTCTGGGGGATCGTCTGTCCGATGTCGGCGCCGTCCGGTCGGTGTCGGCGAGCCTGTCCTGTCTTCTCGGCAGATGGCCGCGGGATGAGCTGGACCTTCAGGCCCAGAACGCGAGGAATCTGTCGCTCTTTCTGACGCGACTGGCTCAATTGGGCGGCGTCAACGTCAGGCTCTCCGACATCGAACGTATCGAGCTGCAGGCCGGCGAACTGGCTGAACGGCTGGCCGATATCTGCGGGGAGCAGCAGACCGCGCCGCTGCCGGCCAACAGTCTATGGACATTGGCCGCGGCGGCGCTGCCGCAGCTGCGGGACCCTCATCGCGGCCTGGTCGAGGCGACGTGGCTCGGGCCGCTGTTCCTGCTCGGTGACTTTCCCGATACCTGGATGCGTGGCCCGGTCGATCTCTCGGGGCCGGCGCGATGCGTGCTTTATGGGCCCTATCTGCATCTGCCGCCCGGGCATTGGCGCACCCGTCTCGTCGTCGGCCTCGCCGGACATGACGGCAGGGAGCCGTTCACGGTTGAAATCGTATGCGGGGAGGTGATCGCGAGGGGGACGTTCTGCGCCGAAGGATCGGGTCTGTTCGAGGTCGAAATGGAATTTGTGCATCGCGACCCGCATGTTCCGATCGAGCTCCGCCTCTTCCTGGACGTCGGCGCGATCTACGGCTGGCTCAGTCGTTTCGAGATCAGCCTGGAGTTACGCGAAGGATACGAGGTATCTGAAACCGTTTCGTCGCCGGCATAGGCCGACCATCAGTGATCGTTGTGTTGGTCTTCGAGCAGTTTGAAATGCGTAACGCCTTCGACTGATTCAGAGTCGCGAGCCAGTCTCTCGGCCAATGCGCTCACCGCGGAGCGCTTCTCCGGCTCCATGATGCAGTAGAACGCAAGGACAAGCCGAAGAGCTTCTTCGTCAGACGGACGACCGAGCATATGACCTCCGAGGGAATAGGACCTTCTGGAGTGAAACGCAGCCACGCCCAGCTTCTGCACGGGCGGGGCTCGTCGAGAGCGACGAGCAGGTAGGTAAGATGTTACGCTGCATCTATCGCTGTGCCGAGTCCGGAGCATTACGGATATGCCTGGCTTGGCAATCGTGCTCCGCAAGCCGGATGGACAGAATAGTTCAGACGACGGCGTCTGACATGTGCATTCTGTGCCATTTTTTCGCGCTCTTTCGCGGCGCGCGCCGCCACCGGGTCAGGTGGATGTGAAGAACAGGCTGATCAGCCGATCGACCGTCGGGTTTGCCTTGAGCGGATCCAGATCGCGGTTAACGCAAAGCAGGCCCTTGGTCTGCGGCAAGGCGGGCAGATCGAACTCGGTCGCCACCACCAGGTCGGCCGGCACGAGGCGCTTCGGCAGGCATGTCAGGCCAAGGCCCGCCTCGACGGCCATCTTCTTCGTGTCGAAATCGCCGCCACTGAAGGCGATGCGATAGGCAAGTCCCTGCGCGGCCAGACTGCGCGTCATCGGATCGTTCTCGCCCGCCCAGGTGATGATGGGAATCGGCGCTCCGGGCGCGAGCTCGAAGTCCGGCGACTGAACCCACACCAGTTCGTCGGTGAATTCGCGTTGCACGTAGGGGTGCAATTCGATCGAGGGCAGACCGCTGCCGTCAAGAAGGCACACGACGTCGAGTTGTCCGTCGAGGAAGCGCCGGGCCAGCGCTGCCGAACCGTCCGAATGCACCGACACGCTCGGATGGACGGCCCGAGCGGAATCGACCAGAAACGCCCTGACGAGCAGGCTGCTGAGCCCGAGCCGCAGAAGCCGGTCGTTTCGGATGATGCCGCCGATCGCCAGGATCTGGTCGTTGGCTTCGATCATCTTGCGGCATTGATGCACGACCGCGAGCCCCAATTCGGTGACGCGGTTTCGATTGGTGTTTTTCGAGAAGAGCGGTCCGCCGACGAGAGTCTCGATCCGCCGCAGCTGCGAGCTGATGGCGGGTTGCGTGATGCCCAGCAACTCGGCGGCTTTGGTGAAGCTGCCGACCTCCTGCACGGTCAATATCGTTCGAGCTATTTCCGTCGGCACATTGATGTGCCTTTTGGTGCTGGTCATCTCGGGCCATTCGGCTGGATGCAAGCGCACGGTTTCGCGTATAGCCGGGCCACCTACGGCAGAACTACGATCCCCACTCGCGTCGGGTGATTTGACGGATAACTAGAACAGTGCTGCGCGCGAAGGTACCCGGGCTAGTACCGGGACATCGCTCCCATGCGTACGGCGAATGAGGAGTGATAAACAGCGCCGCATGCGTCAAACGACGGGACTGGCGCGACACGCAGAGGTTGAATTCTAGTCGTGAGGCTCCGCGGACTGGAACATCAGGTAATGGGTCGCTCCGTCCACCACGCGCGACTCCTTGGCATACTTTTCGGCGAGAGCAAGCACCTCGGATCGCCTGTCGGGCTCCATGATGCAATAGAACGCGACAACAAGTTTAAGAGCCTCGTCGTCCGATGGGCGCCCGTAGGTCAGCTCGGGATTAGACGTGGCCTCAGTCATCGTGGCGATACCGGAGCTGCAACTCCGCTCCCCTAATTTCATGCAGCGGAAGCGCTCCAGACGCCACCAGCAAAGCAGTTGAAGCAAGTGATACGGCCATCAATCTACATCAGCTTGTCCCTTTCCGGAGATTAAAAACTTCGGTTATGAACCCATAAACAGCGCTTATGTGCGTTTTGGTTCCAGCCCCGCAAACGAATTTCCCGGTGGCTAAAACAACTTGAGGATGATCTTATAAGTTCCATGGTTCTCGGAGAAATCCATGAGCAATCAATCATCCGAGATTGCCGCGCATATTCTGAAGACGTGTAACGAATTGTGCGATCTGGCAATAAAGGCCGAACTCGACGTCCTGGCTCATTTGCTCAGCATGGCGATGCTGCAGGCTTCGCGAGACCTGACCGCGGGCGAACCCGACAGCACCAAGCACTCGTGATCGCGTCCGACACGGTGGGAATCTCTTTTGGAGATCAGTCGTCGGTACTATCCAACCTAGGACCATCCAGCTCGAAGATCGCGCCCGGAAATCGCTCAGGCCGTCCTGAAGGATCGACCGTGCAATAGCCGCGGCCGATGACCCGTCTCACCGTGCCGCCGGAGACGATCCGAAACTCCGCTTCGTAGACGCCTCCCTGAAACGCCCGCGCGAGCTTCTGGCTCACCGCGGCGACGTCGTCCGGATGGACGGCCGACAGGCACGCGGTGTTGGACACTCCTTTCGCGCCGGCATCGGGATCCTGGCCTAACAGGCGTGAGCAGTTTGGATCGAGATGATTGCGATCGTTGACGACGTCCCAATCCCAGATGCCGATGATCGTCTGGCTGCGCAGTTGAAGTGGAGGATTCGTCCTGTAGGCGTGCAACGCAGTCATTCTGCAGAGATGTTCAAGCACTTTGTCGTCAAACCGAGCCGCATGCTCCGCAATTTCAATCAAGTAGTCGCTGAGTGTTCTCGCCATCATCGCCCCAAAACAACAATCTACATTAGATAGGCCTCCAAGAATGCGGCAAATAAGCAATTGGTTGTATGGCGAAATAGATTCGCGCAAGGATTTAGACCGGATTTCGCTGTTCGCGTCATTCCGCCTGCGACAAGTTGGCTGCAGATGCGGCGGGGCGACTCCGGGTTTCCATCAAAGGAACTCTCGCGCCGCATGATCGCCGATCCCGCGCGAACGTTCATCGTCGCGGGAGATCCGCAATCTCCATCGAGATGAGGGATGCTTCGGCGAGATCGGCCAGGCGGCTTCGATCGAGGCGGCCTAGTCGACCTCCGCCAGGAACATCAGTGCGGAACGGCTCGGCAGGAAGAAGTATCCGCCTCCACGAACCGTGACGAAGCTCTCGCCTCCCTGCAGCGCGAGCGAACCGGCCGAAGTCGGGATCGTGAACCGCGACGCAGCGCATTTCGTCGACACGATCGGATCAGGCTCGTTCGTCAGTCCGGCGAAGCCAGGGGCGCCGATCCACGACTGCTGGATGAATTCGAACTGGCGTTCCAGATCGGCGCAAAGACCGATGAACAGAAGCCCCTTCTCTTCTCCCTCCTGGTACGATCTGCCGCGCCGCAACAAGCGATGACGGTTCGTGATGGCCAATTGCGAATCGTCTCCGGGAGCCAGGCTGCCGCGCGGGTTGGCCCTGCGAATATGCGCGCCGAAAGGACAATGAAGACCCTGGGGATCGTCGACCCCGAAGTCCAGATCGGTGTCCGTGTGCATGCGGCTGTTGCGATGCGCATGCCTGGAATGGGTGCGTTCCTGTTCGCCTTCGCACACGGCCGGCTCGGCGGCGTCCTGCGCCGGACGGTCGATCAGCGGCACGCCGTCGTGCCAGCGTCCCATCATCTTTGCTTCGATCCATTCCGGCGTTATCGCGCCGCCGATCAGGTTTGGCATGCGCGTCTCGTCCATCAGATCGTCCGTCAATTTCTGGGCGGAGCGCTTGGCGTAATCGTGGAACGCCTCGACGTTCTGCTCGAATTGCCGGATTGCCAGGAACGTGCCGTTCCGTCCGAAGTCGCGCAACTGCGGGCGCGGATCCTGAAATGCCGCGAAGCGGCTGTCCGAGGATGCCGGGACGGAGGACAGCCGGTTGCTGACGTCGCTTTCCCGGATGACCATCGGCGTTGGCGGGAAGTAACCCTGATTGCTCTTGTAGCCGAGAATGAATTCACCGGGCGCCATGATGTCCCGGGGGAGCGCGCCGCGCGCGAAGCGCTGGGTGCCGCGGATGACGGGCTGCGAGATACCGTCGCGGAAACCGAAATGCTCGTAGTTGATGCCCTTGTCGGTGGGCTGGGTATCGAGTTCGTGGACGACGAAACTCGCGCCGGTCAACTTGCTCTGGTGCAGGCCAAGCAGCTTGTCGCACTCGGCTTTGGTTTTCCCATAGACGAACAGCGCGGCGTGAACGGGCCTGTCGCCTCCGGCATCCGACCAGCGCCATTTCGACGGGTCGGAATTCTCGCAATCGCCGAGCACACGCTGCCGCGACCACATGCCGAGATTGAAGACTGTGGGAAACGTCGCCATCGTGCCGGGCTCGTCGCCCTCGGGGAAGCCGAGATGTGAGAATCCCGCCGCCGTAAAAGCGACGCACGTCGCTGATTGTTCTTCTTCGCCGGACAGCGGCCTGTCGCCGAAAGTGACCTCGATGAGCCGGTCGTCGGAGTCCGGGAGCTGCAGCTCGTGCGGATTGTGTCCATTGGTCAGCGACTTCAGCCAGCTGCGGCAAAGCGCGCGATCGTCGGGCAGGCTGATCGCCGCGAAGGTCATGAACGGAAGCCGCTTGAAGCCGCGGAAGACGAGCGATTGAATCTCCTGCGTCTCGATGACGGTGTCGGTTCTCGGCATCGAGCCGAAATAGCTCAGCCACGCACGCGCCTGCGAGTCCGTCGTCGCGCGCGCCAATTCCCAGCAGATCACCGCGTTGTCCCGCATCTGATCTGCAGTCAGATGCGGGAAGCGGTTGAACCAGAATTGCGTCGGTTGTTGCTGGCGGCGCACCCATCGCTTGAAGCGGTCGCCGTCCTGGGCGCCATCGTACATCAGCCAGTTCGTCCGCGGAAAGCCTGCGGCGTTGCTCCATGCGGCGTTCTGGCCCGGATAGGCCTTGGTGATGAAATCCTCGAGATAGCTCTCCCAGCTGCCGTCGTAGTTGGAAAGGAACACCAGGCGCTCCGAACCCGGTGGCCGGAACCAGCGTGCGAAGTGAATCGTGCCCATATTGACGATGAAGCCTGGACGGAAGGCGCGGGAGACGACGAGTTCGATTCCCCAGAGCGCGATGCCGAGCGTGAACTTCCGGAACGGGCCAGGCTTGAGCGGCGACACCGAGAGAAAATGGTTCTGCGCGAAACGAGGAGCATTTTCCCGCTTGGCGATCTCGCGAACCTTGACCAGGTCGGGATCGAAATCCTCCGGCTTGTCGTTGGCTTCGGCGCGGCGCAGCTTGATGGCAAAAATGCCGACGACGATGCCGACCAGGGTCGCGGTTCCGATGCCTCCCGACACCAGGGCAATTGCGATGCGCCCGGCGGTTATCGGAATTGCGCTCCACGCCAGCGACAGCGCAAAGCCGAACCAGTAGAAGCACAGCACACTGATGACAAGCGCGACCGCCGCCAGCCAGCCATAGAGCGGAAACAACGTCGTCGAGGACAGCACGGCGCCGAGACGGCTGCCCGGCTCCTTCCAGCAGATCGTCGGTGGTTCCTGGCGGCTGGGGATCGTCAGGGAGCGGCGAAATGCGGTGGCGCGGGCCATCAGCGTCTTGATGTCCTTGCCGGCCTCGCCCTCTGCCATTCGGCTCAGCTCGGCATCGCCCCGGATGAGGCCTCGAACGAATTGCAGGACGGTTGCCGCATGGCTGCCGAGGCCTGCGTGAAGCGTGACGAAATAGTCGACGGCATCGCGGCAGAAATTCGCCAATTCCTCCTGCTGGCGGATGCTCGCGATCGACAGGCCGGGCAGGCCATAGAAGCACAACCCGGTCGTGCCCCAAGGCCGGGCCTTCAGATCAAGTTTTCGATGCTTCAGCAGGTCTCCCAGCGTTCGGCTTCCGCTCGCCGTACCCGGCTTGGTCTCGCCGTTCTCTGCGCAGCTGAACAGCGGCAGCAGCCATTGGCTTGCCGAGCGATCGACCGCATCGATCAACGCGTCGGGCTCACCGTCGCCGTTGAGCTCGAGCAGCAGGTGCGGAGCCGGGTTCGCTGCATCGCCGAGGTCGACGGCGTTGAGCGAGGCGAAATGGATGATGTCGGTGCCGCCGAGCGCGTTGTGCAGACTCGGGGCCCCCGGCTGCGGTTGCATCAGGCCGTGGACGGCGGTCTGCCAGGCGGCAAGGTCGGCTTGTTCAGCGAGCGGGGTCAGCACCGTGACCATGCTTTGGGCTTGTGCGCCGAACTTCGGCTTGAATTCCATGTCGAGCCGGCGCGGAAACACGCCGACGCGGGAGATGCGTCCCCACCGCCCCTTGCTGGCGCACACATCCTCCCTGGTCAGCAGCGCCTGGAAGATCGCCGTGATCTGGGCCATCGCAAGCGTCTTGCCGAGGCAGGCGTGAACGCCGGTCCCGAAGACCAATTCGTTGCTGCGGGAGCGGTCGTCGCGCATCGCGGACGCCGTCGCGACCAGGAGGACCGATTTGGCGGGAATCTGGCGCGAGCCCCAGCGGGTCTTGACCACGCCGCCGTTGGGGGCATAGCGCCATTGCCCTGGATTGAGCGCCGGATTGAGGCGCGCGGCCTCGAACAGAAGCTCTTCCAGAGGATTGCGCGCGGTCTCATCGCCATCCGGGACGGCCTTGGCCGCTGCGATCGCCTTTTTGAGCCCGTCCTTCATCCACAACAGCTGCTCGATGATGTTGCCGGCCGCCAGGGTCGTGGTCGGGATGAAACCCGTGATCATGCCGACCATGATGGCGCGAATTTCATCGTCGGTGATACCCGTGTCGACGAGGCGCCGCAGAATCGTCCTGTCGAGTCCCGGAGGCGGCGGAGGAGGATCGACCGAGAGCCGCTTCCTGGAAGCGTCGATCACGGAGCGCACGCGCGATGCGCCGGCCAGTCCGAGCCTGCGGGTGGCCGGATCGCCGAACGGATCGGCGAACAGCAGCGCCGATATCGCCATCGACCATTCGGCGAAGGCGTCGGGGTCATCGACGCTCAGTCCGAAGAATTCAGCGCAGGTCTCGGCGGCCACGCGCGTAATGAGATCCTTCATGACGTCGATGCGCCCCTGGGAGGCGTCGATCAGCGTCTCGGCGATTCCCCGCGTTCGCGCGACCAGCCAGGCCGTGTCCTGCGGCTCCCACAGGTGAGCGATGAGCTGGTGCTGACAACGCTGTAGCTGACCTTCGAGGCCGAGAACGAACGTCGCCTTGCCTCCGCCGAGCTCCTTCATCTCGTCGCCATAGGGCACGACGAAGGTCTCGGGCTTCGACAGCACGTCTCGTACGTCGTTGTTGCGGGTGACGATGATGAGGCGCCCGAACTTTGGGAGCGGCCAGCATATCCGGAAGAAGGCGAACACCGCCAGCAACGACCATACCCAGACGCGTCTCAGGATGGGCGACCACCAATGGTCTGCACCAAGATCATTGAAGTCGAAGCCGTCGTCCGCCGATGCCTTCTCCTGCTCGGATATCGCGCGGGCCGCGGCGATCTTGTCGAAATATTTGAGCGTCCACCCGGCGAAAATTCCCCCTGTCGCCTTCGCGTTCCCCATAACGCCCCCTTGGCTCTGAAATAAACTCCAAATCCTAACGTCGAGAATTGTTGTCGAGGGATGCCTGACGTACATGCGCTGACGCGACCGAGTCGAGCGACTCCGCAAATCGTCGGTTCAGCGAACGATCCTCAAAAGGAATCCAGTCAATATAACTGCTCGAAAAGCGGGGCCTGAGGCGCCGAAGCTCCTCGGATGACGCCGCGGCCTGGTGCCGGTCTCCCAGCTTCAGCAGGGCGTCGATCTTGACCATGTGGGCGTACCAATACTGCTCACGGCGAACGATTGCGAGATCGGCATAGGTGATCGCTTCGCGGTAGTCGCCGAGCAGACTGGACCTCATCGCCAGCTCGCCAAGCACGAAGAAGAGATGAACGTCGAACGGGCTGAGCCGCCGAGCGAGCTGAAGGTGCTCGCCGGCCTGCTCCGGCCTGCCCGCCAGATTCAGAGTGCAACCGATCTGAGCGTGCGCGATCGCGAGGCTCGGCGTCAATTCGACCGCCTGAAACAGCAAGTCGAGCGCGGGCCGCATGTGCCGCAACCACGTCTCCGCGGTGCCCGCCAGCCAGTAAGCCCGGCCATCGGACGGATCGGCACGCATCGACTGCTGGGCAAGGCGTCGCATCTCCAGCACGCGATGCCCCGGTTGCCGTCCGGTCCAGATCGCCCAGGCCAGCCCGTGGGTGACATTGATCAGGGCTTCCGCGGAATGGGGATCAAGCGCCAAGGCCCTGGCGAACAGCTGCTGCGCTTCATCCGAGTCGGTGTGCTGCAGGCGGCAAAGATGCCATCGGCCCCGCCAGATCAGGTCGGTCGTGTTTGCTGCCGACGGCAAGCGGTCGCGCGCGCTCGATTGCTCGCCATGTTCGATCTTGGCGCCGAGATGCGCGACCAGCTCCTGCAGGCATTCGTCGAGAGCGGTCGCAATGACGGATCGGGCGATCTGGAGCCGCTTGGACCAGACCACCTGGAGGCGGGCCGCCTCGTAGAGCGTGACATCGATCAGAGTGAGATCGCTCGCGGTCCGGACGGTGCCGTCGAGGAGGTATTTGGCACCCAGCGATCGCGCTTCCTGGGCGGTGATGGTCGAGGCGCGTGGACCACCGGAATCGCCGGCGATGACGGCGAGCCAACGCACGCGCGACAGCCGGTTGATCAGCTCCTGCTTGAAGCCCTCCGCGAAATAGGCCTCCTCCGGCTGGTCCGTCAGGTTTGAAAAACGCAGGACGGCCAGCGACGGGCCGTCAGTCGCGTCCTGTGCCGACCATTTGAATCCGGGCTGGGCCACCACGGCGGATTCCGAAGGCTTCGGAGCCGCTGCGCTCCGGCGAAGGCTTGGCTCGACCTTCGCCAGTCGACTGCGCTGTTCGCGTAGCCAATCCTCGAACGCGTCCTCCCCGGGGATATCGAAGCCTTCGAGAAACTCGCCCGGCAGGCCGGAATCGAGCCCCTCTTGATCGGACTCGAGAACATCGATGCTGACGATGCTCAAGTCGAGCCGTACGCGATCCCGTTCGCAGATGAGAGGTGTCCAGGACGGGTGATTGAGCCGTCTTCGCAAGTCCGACAGTTCGCGCCGCAAACTCCCGTTCGCTTCCTTCGGCTCACGACTGCTCCATAGTTGGGTCTGGAGCCAACCGCGAGCCCTCTCGCCGTCCTTGGAGACGGCGAGCATCGCGATCAGTGCCGCTCCCTTGCGACTCGGAATAGCAATTCGGCGGCCTTCCGGATCCACGAGGCTGAAAGGACCCAGAAGACGCAGCTTGAATTTCGACGTCAGGGTCAACATTCGCCCATCCCCACAACCGATGATAGCGGACTGAACGCAACTTTCACGCTTTTTTTTCGATTTCCGAACGCTGGAGTCGCATTCCGCAAACAGCCGCGATGCCAGTTTTCCCGCGCACCCACGGAGGCCACGGGGCTGGATCTGTCGGCTCCCGAGGTGCCCGAAGCAGGCTGGATTTGGATCCATCGGCCGGCGTCTTGCTGCGGAGCCCTTGCGGCTGCGCAGCAGGCACGGGAGCCGCGGGAAACCCGCGTCTCCCGCTGCGCCGGGCCGATGCGGATGTCCCGCGCGCTGGAATTTGGAGGGCTTCATCAATGCCGGTTCTCTTGAAAGAGACATTCAAGGCCTGGATCGATCACATGTCGGGCGATGGTCCGAAATTGATCGTGGTCGGCGAGGTGCAGGTGCCGACCATGGGCTGGTACGTCAAGCTCACGCGCCGCGTGGCACAAGGGATCAATCCGAACATCCTCATCCTCGACGTCACGGCGGAGAGGCCGCTCGACAAGGCCGGGGAGACAACCACCACGATTCCACTGCGATACGAAGAGCGTCCTCCCGGGCGGCTGTACACGCAGGTGATGATCACCAGCGGCATCTACATCGTCATGATCGACGTCGGTCATGCGCATTAGGAGACTACCGATGACAAGGATGGGATTTCTTGCTGCAACGCTCGTCACGCTCTCTGCCGCAACCGCGCACGCTGAAGATGATCGCTGCAAGAACGTTCTCGCGAACGGAATTTGGGAATACAGCTTTAATCAATCCGACGTGCAGAACGTGTCGGCATTTCTGAACTGGTACAAGTCGACCAATTCGGGCTCGAGTTCGCTATCGAAGAAGCAAACGCTGGATAGCGGAATAGTTTACGACGGCGCCCCGATCAAGCTCGGACTGAGCAACGATCAGCAACAGAACGATCAGTTCTTTTCGCAGCTCGATACGCTCAATTCCGGCTACCAGCAGTACAATTCGTCCGTCGTCAATTTCGTCAAGACCGCCAGTCCGGTGATCGCCAAAGCCTGGTCGGATTGCATGAATGCGCAAGGAGGTGGCATCCACGCCTCGTTGAAATTTACGGGCGATCCACGCGACCTGCTCTTGAGTCTCGCCTTCCAGCCCATCGATCAGACCAACAAGGCGAAAGTGACGCTGGGCGTCGGACAGGGACTGCAGTGCAAAGGTGGCAATGATCAGACCGTTTCGGTGCCGAGCAACGTGACCACCGTCGTTCGCTGCACGCGCACCAACGGCAGCGCCGGCACGCTGCTCTTGGCGTCAGGGACCAAGGTCATCCCGGATAATTCGTTGCCGTACAGCGCCATTAGATTCCCGCTTTCCGGCCCATACGGGACCTGCACGATCGTCGAGGAAGTTAGGAACGGTCACGACACCCTCGGGCCGCCCGAGACGATATCGACGGGGGGCACGGACATCAGCGGTGGAGGACCGAGGTCAGCGACGCTGCACCTGGAGGCACCCGACGGCTACAAACTCGCGAACGTTCAAAAGCATTGCCACGGAAACGCAGGCGACAATCCCTGTGCTTTCGTCAACCCAACGGCAGAGGCTGCCTGGAACTGGACGATCCAGGACAAGTCGATGGACTGGAATCCGAGCAACAATTCGGACAGCGCGACGGTGTGGGTCACTGGGAGCAAGGCGAAAATCGTCGCGGGATTTGACCGGCGACCCAATGGAAACATTGCTCTCGCTTACGGCAAGGCGTTTGCCGTGGAGTTTCCCAACACCGCGCTTGACGTCAAATTGCTGTGCCAGGCTGGCGGCAGCAGCACGATCTACTCGCTGAGTGACGTCGCGACCACGGGTGAGCAGGTCTATCTCAAGGCAATTCGTCAAAGCTCCACCGGCAGGATCTTCGATCTGGTGGTGGCACCGTATGACGTCGGTCTGTGAACGATCGAGGTGGGCATCCGATCGGCATTGAATGTCGATCGGATGCAACACCCTCGAGTAACTAACTAGGTCTCGACAAGAGTCTCGTGGAGGCGGCAATGAAACTCAATCGCGGAATGCTACCGAATCTTGCCCTGGGGGTCTTCTTGCTCTCTTCGTCCCAATCGTTCTCGGATGATTTGGCCAAGAAGGTTGCAATCGCTGCGCAAGCTTGCGCGGCCAACGCATGCGGCGACATCGACCCGGCAACCGGGCTCATCATCATGGCGCTCGCTCAGATCGCGGTCGAGCTGGGTAAGGATGATCCGTTCGGCAAGAACAACGACTTGGTGAAGGCGATTAACACCATGCTGAACGATCTCAAGTACGGCCCAGGTCCGAACAACGATCTTATGAAGATCCTGACGAACATCAATAATGATCTTCGCTGCGGGCCTGGCCCAAGCAACGACGTCATCAAGTTTCTGAATCAGATTGGAATCAAGATCACCGTCACGGGATGCTAACAAGGGAGGATGCGATGACATCGTGCCGTGTTTCAGGACTGGTTTTGATCGCGCTCGCCCAACTTGCACCTTTTGCAGCGTTCGCGGCCGACAAGTGCGTCGAGGCCGGCGACAAGGGGTACCAGCAGATCAACAGTGTGTACGATCCGAAGCTCGACCTCTTCATGAAGGTCAGTGGTGCTCTCAAGGAGAAGGGATTCGACCCCAAAAGATATCCTTATGTGACACCGCAGGGAGGTGTGGAGCCGGTGGATCTGGTCGAGCTGGTGACCAAGCTCGCGGTCCAGAAGGCGAGCGGTTACAGGCAGGTCGCTCAAGCCGTCGATGAGTGCAACAAGGGCTTCGCCGTTCCGCAGAAGATTGCCGACGCTGCGGCGTTCTTTGCGACGGGTGGATTGTCGGCGGTGCTTCCAAACCGGATGACGCATGTCGACGTGTCTCAATTGGTCTCAGGAACGCCTTTCGGAGGCAAGGATGCCCTGATTCCGAAGCTTCGGGACGACGTGCTGAATGGCCTGGGCATAGGCGGGGATGTGGCTTGCATCATCCGCGATCCCAAGAAGATTTTCGGCGGCTGCTAGACGGGAGGCTCGGATGATGAGGTCGATCTTTCTGTCGCTGCTCATGTCGTTCGTTGCTGTTGGCGCGGCAAGAGCCGACATGTGCAGCGACGCCGCCGGGCAGGGCGATCTCCGCGTCCGGGAGCAATATCAGCACACCATCGACTATTTCATGAAGATCGCGGCGGCGGCCCAGTCTAAGGGTTTCGACCCTCGCAGCTTTCCTCAGGCTGACAACAATGGGAATGTCACGGCTGTCGATCTGATTGACACGATCGAGAGGATTTCGGCCAAGCGGGATGAAGGCATCGCGGCTATATTCCGCGCTTTCCAGGAATGTCGGAGCAATATCGCGCCGTATCAAAGGATCGTCGATGTCGGGAGCTACTTCCTGTTGGGCGGCATGCAGGAAGTGATTCCCCAGAGTGCCCGACAGATCGATGCGGGCCGGCTGCTCGCGGGGACGCCCTTCGGAGGACCCAACGCTCTGGTGCCGCAAGCGCGAGAATACATCATGGCGCGCCTAGGAATTGGCGGGAGTGCCGCCGACTTCATTCGGAATCCGTTGCAGATCACGCCGCAGGGACCCATCCGTGCGCCTTGGGTGCCGGGCCTGTTGCCCGGTGTGCCCATCGGCGGGCTGAGTATTCCGCCGCTTGGCCAGTTGCCGCAATTGCCGCCGTTGCCGCAATTGCCGGCTCCCCCGCCACCTATTGAAGTTGGAAGTGTCGGAGGACATCGAGTCTGTATTCCTTGGTGCTGAGGCAATCTCCCTCGTTTTACATCTCGCGTCGCAGTTGGCTTCGCTATGCGTAGCCGGGGAACGAGGCGCAGCGTTGGCGCGCGCTAGGCTGAGATGGGCAACCCGGTTCGCGCTCGCGAGCCGGGTTTTACGTCTTGGCGCTTCCGCCATGTTTTGGGCGCGTGGCTTCGGCCAGATCGGCTCAAAACTCCTTGTCGAGCTGCAAAGTCGATCCGAGAATCTCGATTTTTCGGCTCAAGATTCCTTTGAAATGGACTCGCTTATGATCTGGTCGGAAAAGCCACTGATTTTCTTGGTGGGCCCGGCAGGCCTGATCCTGTGCAGAGAAAACAACGACTTATCGCGACATGAGACACCGGGTAATTCCAATGAACTCCAGTGTTTGTCTCAGCCTTGTGTCTCGGATGAACGGGCGCGATGAGCAAAAAACACTCAGCGCTCCGCGCCGTCGCCTGTATCAACGTGCCAGTGCACGAAGTTCAGACCTACATCCTGAATGGCTGGCGGCTCACGGATGAGCCCCACTGTTCGGGCGCTCGGATGGTCCCGCCGGAGCGCTTCCTGGGCGACGATCCGCCTCCGGATCCGCCCCAAATGCGAAGCCCCGCCATCGGGCAAGATGGCAGGGCAAAATCGCAAGTCGAGATAGTCACTTTCAGCTTAAGTAGACTACTCCCCGCTGCCCCGATCTGCAAGACATCATGCCGAATCGCTCCACCGAAACTTGAGGGGGCGACCAGATGACCCGACGGAATGGATCGCGTCACCGCGTCACCCTGCGCGCCGCGTGGAAGGCCGCCAGCATCATCGAGCGGCGGAGGTTCGTCGCCGAGCTGCTGGTTGAACTCCTGCCACCAGAAACGCCGCGGCGGCCGGCACCGTCGGCGCCGACTGCCGACCCCACGGTTGACGAGTTTCTATCTCGCTGCGTCGTCAAGAGCCCTGGCGATCGCGTGCAGTCTTCAGCGCTATACGCAAGCTACAGGCGATTGTGCTTCTCGCTCGATCGAGAGCCGCTTTCGCAGAAGGCTTTCTCGACCAGGCTGGTCGAGCGCGGCCATGTCAAACGGCAGAGCAGCGTCATTTGGTTCGTGGGCATCAAGCTCGTCGATATCGCCGCTGCGGGTGCACTATGATGTTGGACAACAGTCCCCGCGCGGACATGCAGCGCCTTCGTGAAGCTCGATCGAGAGAACTACGTGCCGCCACCGATCTGCTTGACGCGCGCCAAGCGTGCTTATCCCGGTTGGCAACGATCGACGCCGAAATCAATGACTATGAGGCCGACGAGCGGGCGCGCAATCGTCGCCGGCGCTTTGCCGCTCAAAAGCTGGCGAACGCACATTACCGTGACGGAACGCCGAAGCAGAACGCCAAGCATGAGATGATTGCGCGGGTCTATGCATGGGGGCAGAAGGAGCGCAAGGCGCCGCAGCGGCGAGGCTCCGCGTCTCTCAAGGCGCAGATCATGCTCCGCGAGCTTGAACGCCTCTGGACTCACCGCTACGGCGGCGTGGTCCCGAACGATGATGCCGGCGCTGATGATCTTTGGATAGCCGCACAACTCATCCGCGCACGGCGCGGCGATGTCGTTGCAAAGGTGGTCGCGTGGGCCCGCGTCTGGGCACCTTGGTGCTCGGCCGCCGAAGCTGCTGCGCTCGCCGCGCACGTCCTGAGGCGACCCTATAAATTCAAAGCCGACACGCTCGGCGAAAAGGTCGGGCTGACATATGCGGAGCGCCAGGCGCTGGGCATCACGACGATCGGCTCGACGGACGTAGGCCCGGCCGAGCGCGAACGGCTTCGCCGCGAACGCTACAACGCAAAGCGGAGAGAGAAACGCCGCGCGGCTGGCGTGAAGCCGCGCGAGATGTACGAACAGAACTCGATCGAGAGCGAAGCGCCCTGGGAAGCTGCGGGCATCAGTCGCTCGACGTGGCAGCGCCGCCGGCGCCGCGCTGCGAGGGTTTGCGGCGACCCGTCGAGGGTTGAACTATCGCAGGTATGCGCAAACCCTCGAACCCTCGCGGATCAAAATGGGAGCTTAGAGGCTCCCGATGGGAGCTTAAGCGCCGGATCCGGCGGCGACCGCGAGGAAACGCGAGCGAACGAACGACGTGACCCAAGTCTGGCGTCAGCAGACTGCGAAGCAGTCGTTGCTGGGGACAGACCTGTGTCAAGCGGTTCCCCGGCTCCGGTTGTTCCGGGCGCGGACGTCGCTCGGGAGGCCCCTCTCGCTCCGCCGCGTCCTCACGCCCTCCGCCCGGGAACCGCCCTGCCATCTGTGGAAGGTGGTGGCTTAGGCGTTCTCCAAAACGTCGTGCTGAGTGTGCGGTTGCGACCGCAGCTATCGAATGAAGCTAGGCCGGTGCAGTACGGCATCTTCCGAGGCTGGAACAACTGCTGCCTGTGCGCTGAACCCTTTCGGGTTCGAGGAAGAGAAGAACTCTTCTGCGGTGAGGAATGCCGAAAATTAGGCCGCGAGATTCGAACGGGAGCGCGTGATGTCGATCGTCACTGACCTTTGGGGGGCGCTCGACGAGGGTCGCTTCCGCTAATGGCTATGTCGTCGACAGAGCGCTCAAAGAAGTGTCGTGCACTTGCGCGCAGCGACCGCTATTTGCTGAGCCTGGAAGTTGGCCTCGACATCGTCGATATGCTGATCGATCTCGACTACCTGCTTTTTTGTGACAGCCAGAACCGCGCGAAGATCCAGGACGCTTTCGCGCGCTGGGTTTCTGACCTGGCGACCCGACACTCGCACTGAGCGATGCAACGCGTTGCATTTGGGCGATGCGGGCCATGCTAGTTCTCCCGAAAGCGGTTGCACATTCGCGGGGCCTTCCGACATGAGCCATAAGCCATCTCCGATCACAACTCGCCCGCGTCCGGACGCGGCTCACAAACAATTCCCGCGCGCGGTCTTTGCCAAGGCACAGGGTGTTGTCACCGGCCGTCCTGTCCGCGATTTCCTCGCCGAGGACGAGAAGACGGTGGCGATCATCGAGCGTGCTAACGCCGCGCTTGGGACCACGACTGATCACGCCGGCCTACTTCGCGATTCGTGGCGCAGCTTCCTCATCTCGCTGGCGCCCTACTCAGGCGCGGCGCGCCTCCTCGAGATCGCACTGAAAGCAACTTTGACGAATGCAGAGTTCTCGACAAACTATCCGGTGCGACCGAATGGACCGGCGACGCCTGCCTGGGTCGATGAGGGTGGGCCAATCCCGCTCAGCACCTCGAACTTCGCAAACATGCCGATCGGTCCAGCCAAAAAGCAAGCCAGCATCGTCGCATGGTCGCGGGAACTGTCGAAGCGCAGTGACGCTGATGCGATCATGGAGACTATGCTTCGCGAAGATGTTGCCGCAGGGCTCGACGCCGCTTTCTTCGCGTCGACCGCGGCCAGCGATGCGGCGAATGCGGGTCTCTTGAATGGCGTCATGGCAGGCGCGGGCTATGCCGGCGGCGACAGCGCATCCGCCAAGAAGGACCTGATCGCGTTATCTGATGCAGTGTCGGACGGCGGCAGCGGCATGGTGACCTTCGTGGTCAATCCGAAGCGTCTCGCGCGGCTGCGTCTCCTCGACCCGATCTTGTCCGGATCGCTCGACATCGTGCCGAGTGCGGCCGTTCCTGTCGATCGCATTATCGCGGCGGACGGTCCAGCGTTGCTGGTGTCTGTCGATACGTCCCCGGAGATCGACATTACCACGAATGCGTTGCTGCACATGTCCGACGCTCCGCTTGAGATCGTCAGCGACACCGGTCCCACCACAGCGGACCCGGTGCGATCGCTCTGGCAAACCGCGACCGTCGCGGTACGCATCATTCATGAGCTAGCGTTCGCGAAGCGGCGATCGACCGCCGTTGCGTACCTCGACGGCGCCACTTGGTAAAACGAGGTCCCTTGTGGCGAGCGAGGTCAGGACAACCAAAGTTCGCCGCAAGCCCGGTCGCAGCGCAACAGGCGAGCATGCCGGATCACTTGCGCTGCGACCGGTGACCAAAGCAAAAGCAACGTGGCTCCGCAGGATATTTAAAGCTGCGTACTTAAGGGAGCTATCTCGTCGTGGCTGATAAGTCTTTCGATCTTTTGATCCGCCAGTGGCGAGAATCGGCATTCGACCAGAGCGCAGTAGACGCAGACGAGTTGTCGCTTCGTCGCGAGATCGCGGACCATCAAGATGAATGCGCCCATTGCAAAAGCGGCCTCGAAGCGTTCGCAATGGAAGTCGGGTTCGTGACTCGGATGTCGGAGCGACTCATGCAGCGGCAATTGAGGAAGGTTGTCGATCCGCTGCAGGCTCGCGTCGAAGAGCTTGAGGCGCAACTCACAGACATGCGCCGAAAGCTGTATCCGCGAGGGGGGGGTAGTTGAAAAACGCGCGGTAGGAACGCCCGGACCGGTGGCCAAGCAACGCGCAGTTTTTTCGGGGTTGGCCGAATCTTTTTTTAGTCGGGCGAGATGTTACACGGGGTAGAGCGGTGAAGCGGTTCGATTCGAGCGAGATGGATGAGATTGAGAGGGAGCTCGACGAGCTTGATGCGCTGATGCGCGCCGATCGTCGGCGGCGGAGACGATTGCCGGCCGCTGGCGGTGGCGAAATAGCCTTGAGCCGCACTTACACGGAGCAACTGAGACCGCGGCCGGCTGCCTTTGCTGAAGCCGTTAGCAACGGGATGGCTCCAATCCGCGCAGCGTCGCAAGCCGGCTATAGCGGCTCGAGGATGGCCGCGTGGCGACTGATGCGGGACAAGCGCGTGCTCGACGAGATCGCCCGATTGAATTCGCGTCGCTGATGTACCGGCGCGGCGGCGGCAGGTCTGCCGGCGATTGCTGATGGGCCTGCCGCCTCAACTTCGAAAGGAAAGTTTCAATGACCCGGCCACTGATTGACCTCGGCGCTTTGCAGGCCGAGCTGATGTCCGCGCGAGAAACCCACCAGGCCGCCGCTAAGGCCTTGACGAAGGCGCAGGAAGCGCACGCGCGCTCAAAGCGGGCTCTCGACGACGCTACGGCGGCGCTCGACGCCTCGTCGCGTTGCGTCCTGGCCAATGGCTAAAGCCAGGCCGGGCAACACCAGCACGCGCCGCCATCTCCGAGCAGATCGCATGCGCCGGCCGGTGCTGCATATGGTCATGCCCGGCCTCGAGGTCGCGCGTGCCGAGCCTCTGCCGCGCGAAACCATCACGGCGTTCCTGCGTCGCACCGGCTGGGCCTGGCGCGATCGAAAGTACGGATGGCAGTTCAAGAAGGGGCTACCGACCACTCTCGAGATCAACGGCGAACCGGTCCTGCGCAAGAGCTGGGCCCGTCGGCGCATCGCGGCGAACGATAACGTTCGCTTCGTATCTTATCCGATGGGCGGTGGTGGGTCGAACGGTGCGAAGGAGGTCGTCGTCGGATTGGTGGCGCTGGTTGCTGTGGCAGCATTTGCCGCGGCGGTGTCTGGCGGAGCTGCAGCGAATCTGCTCGGAGCCGCATTCTCGGCCGGCCACTTTGGGGCTTATGCGCTCGGGGCGGCGATCACCCTCGGCGGCGGTTGCCTGGTCAATGTGCTTGGGCACACTGCGGCGGGATAATCCGCACCCCGTTTAGAAACTGTACCCATTGGGTACAGTTTCTCGGAGCCGTCGTGGCCCCCACGTCGGCTTATTGCATGCTCTGGTCTCGTTAGATGAGGCGGCCCATCGTGCGAAAACAGGGCTTGATCCCAAGAATTCGAGAATGAACTCGCGATGCTCTCAAAGGTGTAATCGTCAAATATCTGGCGAGAGATCCGCCGGGAGTTTGTCGATGTAGGATACATTGAAGATGGCCGTGCGTCCTACCTCGCCGATCCTCTCAAAAAAAAGCGGATCTTGATCTGCTACCAGCTCGATCGCGCCGACGACAGACTTATCGCGAAGCAGAAGAAGCGGGCTTAGCATTTCGCCGCGGCAGGCGTACCAAGCGGAGCGATACGTTTGTAACAGAAAACTCTTCTGGCTTAGCCACCACGCTTCATCTCCAGATCGTCGAACCTTCTGAATATGGAGTAGATCACCAAGCTTCTCCGCGCTTTTTTTCAGCTCGTTTGTCACCGGTGTGTAGTAGAGCACCTTCGGTGGAAGATCGTGGAAGTCGATCTCGACCCGAAGGGTCTCGTCACGATCGAACAGCCGTCTCAGTGCCGCCGCCTGATTGCCAATCTTATGTGCAGCCGGAATCGATTTCAGATATCGGCTTTGTGCTTGAACATAATCGTTCTGTCGCGCCTCGACACAAAAACGTAGTTCTAACGCCGCATAGAAAAGGTCAGCTCGATCATCTCCCTCAAGGCGCTTTCGAGCCCGTGCCAGATGTCCGCGTGAGGTCTCATCAAAGGGAAGCATGGTTCCTCCGGGAGAACAGATGGCGGTGGTGGTGGGGAAGTGCCCGACCTCCGCCACTTCCACAATAGTCAGTTCATTTTGGACTTGTCTGGTGCGTTAGCGAAGATGACCTTCAATGCCCCTGAATCATCGTAGGCTGCCGCGATTTTCTTGAGAACGGACAACTGTAGGTCAGACGGACCTGGCCCAGCGTTCTGGACATTGAGTGGACTGCTCCCGTCGAGTACGCGCTGAAGGCCGATGAGAACAGCAAGCTGCGCTTGCTCAGCTTCAACGCGTCCCCTCGGATAATAAAACCCGCGCCGGATCTCTTCGTCTGAGTGCACGCGCCCAAGCACCTTTCCCATCGCGACCAAAAGGGCAATCAGACGTTCGTTGCAGCGGTCGTTCCAAGCTGTGTTGGCGTTAGCGTCGGTCTGGTCGGGCGGCGGATTGCTCAACTCTCCAAAAAGGGAGCGCCACGCGTCGACAACCGGCTTGTCTGAGCGCGCGCGAAATTCGAGGTCAATTTGATTTAATGCTTGAATGTAGTCGCTCGACAGGCGTGTCGCCCGGTTCGTCATGATGGCCTCAAAGATGCGCTCTCTTCGTTGCCGCTTGGACGTCGATCGTTCGATAAATTTCTGCACCTGCACCGCGAGAACCGGTCCCGCCACCGTCGCCAACACAACTGCCCAATCGATGCTCATGAGATTAACTCCCAGCCCATGCTGGGGGAACCATAGAGGCGCCGCGGCTCCATCAAAAGGGGGGGCACCTATGTAACTACCCCTAAAACTGTAACCGACGGCTACAGTTTCCGCGGCGGCCGCACCTTCCCAACAAGGCACAGCGGCCTTCGATCATGCGTGGTATTGCGCCTTTGGTTCACGTCCCTGAAGCTGGTAGTCGAACCGCCGGCACAACAGTAGGGATCAGCGCGCCATTGCTGCAGCGATGGTTTCGCGGATGCTGATATCGAGCAGCTTCACCACGTGACGCGCCTCGGCCTCGGCCGCGAAATCGCCGGCAAGATGCAGAGCGTTGGCCTGAGTGACGGTGCGGCTGCGGTCTTTACAAAGCTCGTGAACGACGTAGCCCATTGTAGATTTTTCCTTTCGTGATGAAATATCCCGTCTCCCAGCTAAGCTGCTGGGACGCATGAACCATCGTCGGAGAAGGTGGCGCTTTTGGGGGACTAGAGCAGACCGGTACCCGATCGGAACCGGTTGTCCCCAGCAATCCCCCGCCGGCCTGGCCAGGCGCGCGAAGGCCGCCCCGGAGGGCTTGCTTAGCGCTGGCAAATCAGATGAAAATCGTTGCTGGGTGTCAGAACCCGGTCCAGCGATATGGCAAATCTTTCGGTTGGCGCCGAGAGCTTGCCGAGGCGCATGGAGCCTTGGCGGGCTCCTGGCGCAATTAGCACGCCTTGGCGGGCGCGCTCACTCTGGCTTTATGCCGGGGGCGGCGCGCCATGTCCAGAGCCGAAAGGCTTAAAAGCCGTCGATCCGTCTCGCTGGCGGATTCTGAACCCCCGGCTGCCAGGCCTGACGCCTGGCTTATGGCTGTCAGAAGCCAAAACCAGCGAGCCTAAATCTCATGACCCTGCAACGTCCTATGTTCCCGCCCCGGCGGGAAGTCGAGACCATTGAGCCCTTCGCCCTCCAAGACGTGTTTGTCGTCTCCTTGGTGCGCGTGGAGCGTATCGGCTCGGTCCGGCGCCTTGTCTTCGCCGTGCCCGAGAACGGCGATCCTGACATGCCTATGCGCGTCGTGACGGCCCGCCTGGTGCTGCCGGCGGAAGCCCTGGCCGAGATCGCCGCGCAGCTGATGGACGCGCCGGCGGATACGGGAGCGGCCACGGTGGCTCGCTTCTGCTCGACTGTGAATTAGCGGAGGGCCGATGTCATGGAAGCAACCAACATCGTCCAATTCCCGCGCCGAACGTCGCAAGCGTCGCCGACGATCGCGACGGCCATACCTGTCCGGCAAGACGCAGCGTCTGTCATCCAGTTCAGCGAGGGTGAGATGCGCCGACAGGCGCGGGCCCAGCTTTGCGCCCATAACGAAGCTTTACGCGCCGAGCGCACGCTTGCGTGGGAGGCTGCGGATGTCGAACGGCGTTTTTTCGAGGTTCTCAACAAGCTAACGTTTGCAGTTGAGATGGCCCAGAAGTGGGGTGTTCCGGAGGCGGTGGTGCGCTACCCAAAGATGACGCCCGAGGATCATCGCAGGGCATACGAGCGCTATATCGAAGCCCTGTTGCGACAGGTCCTCACGCCTGCGCCGACTGTGGCCGCGATCGCCTGGAAGGAAAGGATCCTGTACGGGTTAAAGCCGACCTTCAGGGATCGGGATGCCAAGCGCGGCTTGCGGATGATCGTCGACGACAAGGCGTTTCTGAAAGCACATCCGGCTCGCCAGTGTCGGAGCAATGCGTCGCGCCGTCGACCGACTGAAGCCTAATACTATTGTTGATGTTTTACGCGGGCCGGATCGTTCCAGCCCGCGTTTCTTCGGGAGCTTGCGAGGGTTTCGGGAAAATCGGCGTCTGCTCCCTGCGGAGGGGGGCGGGGGAAACACTCCAAAGGATGATTGCTTTTTGGACCAAACCCGACCATTTTTGCTTTTGGCCAACGGGATTCGGCGGGGCTTTGGGCAAGCTCCGTTGTGTCCTCCATCTAGGGCATGACGGCACGGCCAGCAAATCGAGAGGGAAAATCGAGATGTTGGAGCCACCGAATGAAATCGCTGACGACCCCACCGGAGACGGCGTCGAGGCCTGTCCGGCCATCCCGAGCTAAATCCTCCTCCTCTAATCGAACCCGCGGTCCCTCCACGTTTCGGAGAACGGAACTGGCGAGGGCTATTCGAGCCGTGCAAGAAGGCGGCGGCGGACAGATCGAAATCACGACCGATGGCAGGATGGTCATTGTCGTGGGATCGCCTGGTGCTAGTACCCCCGCCGCTGTTGTAGAGTCCGATCTCGACCGAGAGTTGGCTGAGTTCGAGTGATGGCGGATGTCTCGCCTCGGATGGTTTCCCAACCAAGATTTGCGCTTCGTCGCGATGAGGCCGCGGCGGCTCTTTCGATTTCTGCGACCTTATTTGATCGGTGGATCGAAGAAGGCGTAATGCCGAAAGGCCGGAAAATCGGTGGTGTCGTGCTATGGGACACCGAAGAAATCCGGCAAGCATGGTGCGATCTCCGCGATGCCGATCGTGGTTCCAAAAATCCTTTCGATGGCATAACAGTATGATTAAAACGCGCCTGAAATACTGCGTTTTTGATCCCGACCCAAACGGCAATGATCGTTACTACGTGCGAAAGCCTGGCCGGCCGAAGGTCCGGATCCGTCAGACCTTCGAAGCGGCCGATGGCACAATTACGCCTGAGTTTATGAAGGCCTACTTCGCCGCGCTGGAAAAGATCGATGGGCAAGCGGACGCGCCACCGAAAACGCCGCGTGAGAAAACCTTCTATTGGCTCGTCGACCAATATTTTAGGTCCGGCGAGTTTCTGAAGTTCGATCGGCTGACCCAAGCTGATAAGCGGAGTGTGCTCAATCGCTTCTGTGAGACCGCTGGCGAACTTCCTTATGCTGCGTACCGCAAGCAGGACGTTGAGCGCAGCCGCGACAAGCGGGCTGCGACACCTGGCGCGGCTGACAAGCTAGTGAAATATTTGCGCTCGCTGTTCAAGTGGGCGATCGGCAAAGAGTTGGCCTCGCACAACCCTGCCGAAGGTGTCGGCAAGATTAACGAAGGCGAGGGTTGGCACACCTGGACGCCGGCAGAAGTCGAGAAGTACCGACAGTATCATTCCATGGGATCGAAGGCGCGCCTCGCACTCGAGCTCATGCTGGCGATCGGTGCGAGGCGTTCGGATGTGTGCCGCGTCGGTCGCCAGCACGAAACTGAAGGCGGCCAATGGCTATCTTTTGTGGCTCACAAAGGCCGAGGAAAGATCAAGACGCGCAAGACGATCGTGGTCCCCATCAAGCCGCTGTTGCGGCAGACGCTCCATGGGACGACGTTGGGCGACACCACGTATCTGGTAAACGAGCTTGGCAAGGCCTTTACGATCGACGGCTTCGGCAACAAAATGAGGGACTGGTGCGACCAGGCCGGGTTGCGCCATTGCTCCTCTCACGGCTTGCGAAAGGCCTCTGCTGTAGCTTTCGCCGAGGGCGGCGCAACCGCCCCTGAAATGTGCGCCGTGTTCGGCTGGAGCAAGCTTGAAACCGCCGAGATCTATATCCGAGAAGCACAGAAGCGGGTGATGGCAGAGAATGCTTTTGCCCGGCTAGACGAGTATCGGGCCCGGAAAAGTGTCTCAGTTCTCAAGGCCGATAAAGCACATGAGACAAATCGAGGAAAAAAGCGTGACTAATCAAATATGGATTCGCGCAATGGTGGGCCCGGCAGGACTCGAACCTGCAACCAGACCGTTATGAGCGGCCGGCTCTAACCATTGAGCTACAGGCCCCGCCGCGAGACGGCCGTTTCGAGCGGCGGCCGGCAACGGTGCGCGGTTCGTTTACAGGGCCTGCGCGGAGGGTGCAATGCCGGTCCCGTGGGCAGCCGGACCTTGCGCGGTTGTCCCCAAGCGGGGCGGGTGGCCGGTGGTTTGCGGCATGGGCGGGATGATCGGATTGTGCCGGTGTTTTGCCCGACGCGTCAAATACTCCGGCGATGCTGATTTTCGCCGTCGCAGGGCGCTCCGGACGGTGACAATTGCTACTGTGCATGGGGTTGTTTTCGCGATTTTGAGTCCTGGGGAGCCGGCGGTCCCCCAGGATGTGTTGTCGGCACTCCGGGCGGGGCGGTGGGCCGGAACTAGTCGACCGAGACGCCGGCGAATTCGACCACCTTGCGCCACTTGTCGGTCTCGTCGGCGACCAGCTTGCCGAACTCGGCGGGCGTCATCGGCCTCGGGATGCCGCCGTTCTCGGTCAGACGCGCCGCCAGCTTCGGGTCTTTCAGGGCTTCGCCCACCGCCTTGTTGAGGATCTCGACGATCTCGGGCGGCGTGCCCTTCGGCGCGGAGATGCCGTAGAAGCCGACCGACTCGAAGCCCGGCACGGTCTCGGCGATCGCGGGCACATCGGGAACGGCCGGCCAGCGCTGCGGCGAGGTGACGCCGAGCGCGCGGACATTGCCGCCCTTCGCCTGCTCCAGCGCGGAAGGCAGATTGTCGAAGATGAGCTGCACCTTGTTGGAGATGATGTCGGGGAAGGCGATGGCCGAGCCGCGATAGGGCACATGCACCATGTCGCACTTGGTCATCACCTTGAATAGCTCGGCCGACATGTGCACCGAGGTGCCGTTGCCGGACGAGGCGAAGGAGATCTTGCCGGGATTGGCCTTGCAGTAGTCGATGAACTCCTGGACGGTCTTGACCGGCATCGCGTTGGACACGACCAGCATGTTGGTGAGCTGCATGATGCTGGCGACCGGGACGGTGTCGCGCAGGAAGTCGTAGGGCAGCTTCTTGTAGAGCGAGGTCGAGATCGCGTTGTTGGGCGCGACGAACAGCAGCGTGTATCCGTCCGCCGCCGAATTGATCGCGGCGGCCGCGGCGATGTTGCCGCCGGAGCCGGCACGGTTCTCGACGATGAATTGCTGACCGAAATGATCCGACAGCCACTGCGCCATGATCCGCGCCACGATGTCGACGGGGCCGCCGGCGGCGAAGCCGATCAGCCAGTGCACGGGGCGGTTGGGATAGTCGCTGGCGGCCGTGGCGGCAGGCGCGAGGCCGAACAAGCCTGAAATCAAAGCGAGCCCGAAAACACCATTACGCAAAAATCGCAGCATGACGCCTCCCTGTGCTTTATTGTCGTTGCGTGCATGCTTTCACAGAATCCGTCCGCTGCCTACATCGCCTCGGGGCGATGTCGAAGCGGATCGGCCGGGAACGACCATGACGTTCGCCCGAACCATCCTTCTCGCTGCGGTGTTGCTCGCGAGCCCCGCCGCCGCCCAGACCGGAGACAAGGCCATTTCGACCCTCACCATCAGTCTCGGCACCGCGACGCCTGGCGGCGGCTTCCCGCTCTACGGCAATGCCTTCGCGGAGGCGATGAACGCGGCCGATCCGCAGACGACCATCGTCCCGCGCAACACCAAGGGCAGCAACGAGAACATTCCGCTCTTGGAGAAGGGCGAACTCGATCTCGCGCTGGTGGCCGGCGAGCCCGCCTATGAGGCTTTCACCGGCATCGGCCGCCCTCCGGCGCGGCTCAGGATCCTGACGGCGATCTATTCCAATCCCGGCATGTTCGTGGTGCGGGCGGACAGTCCCTACAGGACGATCCGCGATCTCGTCGGCCAACCGGTTGCGTTCGGCGCCAAAGGCTCGGGGCTGCCCATCCTGGCGCGCTATGTGCTCGACGGACTCGGGCTGAAGCAGGACGAGGACTTCAAGCCGATCTATCTCGATCGCGCCGGCGACGGTCCGGCGATGGTCGAGGACGGGCGCGTCGCCGCGCTGTGGGGGGCCGGCATCGGCTGGCCCGGCTTTGCCGCGGTGGCGTCGAGCGGCTCCGGCGCACGCTTCATCGCGCCGAGCGCCGACGAGATCGCCCGCATCCGTGCCAGGCATTCGTTCCTGAAGCCGCTGACCGTGCCGGCCGGCTCCTACCCGAAACAGTCCGAGCCGATTGCCTCGCTCGGCTCCTGGAGCTTCGTGCTCACGCGCGAGGACCTGCCGGACGATGTCGCCTACCGGCTGGCGAAAACGCTGCATGGCATCGAGGCGTCGTTCTGCCGTACGCTCGCGCAGGCCTGCGAGACGACGGCGGCGAACACCGTGGCGGCAGCGCCGCGGCCGGAGCTGATTCATCCGGGCGTGATGAAGTATTTTCGCGAGATCGGCGTGGTGAAATAGGCACGACTGCATCCACTGTCGTCATGCCCGGCTTGTCCTGGTCATTCTCGCGCCGCCGCGCTTGGACCAAGACGAAAATGCCCGGGACAAGCCCGGGCATTTACCATCTCATAGTCTTGCTAAGCCCTCACTTCTTCAACATCGGACAGGCCGGGTCCGGCGGCCCGAATGCCTTCTCGCCCGAGATGGTCGTGAGGATCTTGTAATAGTCCCAGGGGTACTTGCTCTCCTCCGGCGTCTTCACCTGCACCAGCCAGAGATCGTGCACCATCAGATTGTCGTCGCGTAAGTGGCCGTTGCGGGCGAAGAAGTCCTCGACCGGCGTCTCGCGCATCTTGGCCGCGACCTTGAGCGGATCGTCGGTGCCGGTCGCCTTGATGGCGTTGAGATAGTGGATCACGCTCGAATAGACGCCGGCCTGCCACATCGTCGGCATCTTGTTCATCTTGGCGAAATAGCGCTTCGACCATTCGCGGGTCTTGTCGTCCATGTCCCAGTAGAACGAGGTCGTGAGCAACAGGCCCTGCGCCGCCTGCAGTCCGAGGCCGTGGATGTCGGTGATCAGCGCGAGGAGCGCCGCCATCTGCTGACCGCCCTTGAACACGCCGAACTCGGAGCCGGTCTTGATCTCGTTCATGTTGTTGGGCGGACCGGCGGCGATGCCGATGATCTTGGCCTTGGAGGCCTGCGCCTGCAGCACGAACGACGAGAGATCCGGCGTCGCCAGCGGCGGCCGCACCGAGCCGAGCACCTTGCCGCCGTTGGCGGTGACGACGCTGGAAGCGTCGCGCTCCAGCGAATGGCCGAAGGCATAGTCGTCGGTGATGAAGAACCAGCTGTCGCCGCCGCGCTTGACGACGGCGTCCGCGGTGCCGACCGCGAGCGCGCGGGTGTCGAACACCCACTGCATCGCATAGGGCGAGCAGAACTTGCCGTGGAAATCCGCGGTGCCGGTGGAGTGGGTGATGAACAGCCGCTTCTTCTCGTTGGCGATGTTCTGCACTGCGAGGCCGACCGCGGAGACCGGCACGTCGACGATCAGGTCGACCTGGTCGACGTCGTACCAGCGCCGCGCGATCGCGCCGCCGACATCGGCCTTGAGCTGATGGTCCCCGACGACGATGCTGATCGGCTTGCCGAGCACGGTGCCGCCGAAATCGTCGATCGCCATCTGCGCCGCAGTCACCGACCCCTGGCCGGTCGGTGCGGAGGCCGGGCCGTTCATATCGGTGAGCACGCCGATCTTGACGACGTCGTCGGACACCTGCGCCGACACGGCGCCCGGCATCAGCGCCGCCGCCAACGTGGCAATGACCGGCAGTCCAAATCTGATTGGATTCACGCTTGTCCTCCCCTGCTGCGGCTCTTTGGCCGCTGTTGCTTCCGGCGCCGGGTAGGGCCCGGCTGAATTGGTTTCTTTTGCAACTATTTGGGGGCAGGCGTCAATGTCAGGCTGCGAAGCGGATCTGTCCGGCCGGCGAGGGATCGTAGCCGGACAGCTCCTCGGCGCGCTGCCGCAACCGTCTTTCGCCGAGAAACCGGATCAATGCCTGCATCGGCGGGCGGAAATAGCTGCGCTGGCGCAGCGCCAGGTCGAAATTCTCCCAGACCAGCGGCACGAAATCGAGGCCGGCGGACCGGGCAGCCGCGCGCGTCGCCACGCCGCAATCGGCATGGCCCGCGCGGATCGTCGCCGCGAGGTCCGGCCCCGTCAGGCACGGCGCGTCGAGTCGGCGCAGATCCCGGATCGTGCCGCCGGCGCGCTTCAGGAGCGTCTCGAGCAGCATCTGCGCGCCTGCACCCGGTTGCCGTATCGCCATCCGGGCGCCAAGCGAGAGCACGTCGGACAGGCTGCGCAGCTGCTTGGGATTGCCATGGGGCAGCACCAGACCCTGCTCGCGGCGCGCCAGTCCGATCAGCACCGCGTCATGCAGGTCGGGCGCATGGCGCAGCGCCGCCACATTGGCATCGCAGGCGAGGTTGTCGGAAGCGTCGAGGCTGTGGAAGTGCATCGCCGTGGCGATCACCTCGTCGCGCTGCAGCCGCTCGAGCCCCCGCGCGGTGCCTTCGCTCATCGAGGCAAGCCTGGAGCCGGATTCCCGCAAGCTCCAATCCAGCAGGTCGTCCTGGCTGCCGCCCACGATCGGCGGCGGTTCGGGCGCCAGCATGCCGGCGGGGCGCGCCAGTCCCGACAGCACCCAGAGGTCGAGTTCATGGCGCGGAAACAGCCACTTTCCCGTCACCTTGCTACAGGGGATCGCGCCGTTGGTGACGAGTTCGTAGAGCTTGCGTTCGCCGAGCCGGAGATAGTCGGCGGCTTCGCTGGTCGTCAGGAATTCCATCCTGCATTCCTATGCAAATTCTTGCTTCTTTTTTTGGCGTTCGACGCAGGTGGAATTCTGCAGCTCATTTGTGTCCGCAGGAACCATGCCCGATCATCTCGTTGCTTTGCAACACATCCTGATTGTCGATTCCTGTTGCCATGCTGGTGCTTGTGAATGATGCAGGCCGTGCAGCGGTCATTGGCGACTGCAATCGACGTGCCGGTTCGTGCATTGCCGATGTTTCCCGGCTGTCGCCGTCCCGTGCCGGGCGAGGTCTTCCGGCGGTGGTGTTCGGCCTCGCACTCCATCTCTTATTGTCGCGTCCGGGCGGTTTCGCGCATGATCGCGTCACAATCCGTCATCAGGATCGTCCCGATTTCATACCTCACGGGAACCAGCTCATGGTCTTGCGCCGCCTGTCCTTTGCCTTTGCGCTGCTCTGCGGCCTTGCCGCCGGCGTTGCGGCGTCATCCGCGGAGGATCGCGCGATCGTCCTGGCTTCGACGACATCGGCACACGATTCCGGCCTGCTCGACTATCTGCTGCCGATCTTCACCGCCAGGACCGGCATCGACGTGAAGGTGATCGCACGCCGCGCCGACGAGGTGCTCGACGGCGCGCGCAAGGGGGAGGCCGATGTCGTGCTGATGCACGCGCGGCCGCAGGAAGAGAAGTTCGTGGCCGACGGCTTCGGCGTGAAGCGCTTCGACGTCATGTACAATGATTACCTGCTGATCGGGCCGAAGAACGATCCCGCCGGCGTGAAGGGCAAGGACATCGCGACCGCGCTGAAGGCGATCGAGGCCAAGGGCGCGCCGTTCGTGACGCGCGGCGATCGCTCCGGCACGCATGCTGCCGAGCTCGCGCTCTGGATCGTCGCCGGCATCGACATCGCCAGCGCCAAGGGTGCCTGGTACCGCGAAGCCGGGCAGGGCATGACCGCAGCCCTCGACGCCGCGCGCGCGGCGAACGCCTACGTGCTGTCCGACCGAGGCACGTGGATTTCCTTCGGGGATCGCGGCAATCTCGACGTGGTCGTCGAAGGTGACAAGAGGCTGCTCAACCAATATGGCGTGATGCTCGTGAACCCCGAGAAGTATCCCAGCGTGAAGAAGGAGCTGGGGCAGACCTTCGTCGACTGGCTGATCTCACCGGACGGGCAGGCCGCAATCGCGGGCTACAAGGTCGACGGGCAGCAATTGTTCTTTCCCAATGCAGTCAAGAGTGGCGGCTGACGGCTGGGGCCGGGATGGGTCCATCATGGCGGATGGCTCGGCGTCTGCCAGCGTTTCGAAGGTCTCGGCGCGCAGGAGGCCTTCGCCGCCGATCCCGCCGGCATCAGGGTCAGCCGCAACCAGGGCTCCGCCACGCGCGTCCTGATCGACCGGCTGCTCGGCGGCACGCCGCCTGAAGGTTACTTCAGCCCCCGTAGCCGCAGCGGTGGCCCGGTATCGCGCCGATTGGGGCATGACCATTGCGCCGGTCGCCCATGCCTCCGACCTCGGTTTCATTCCATCCGCCGAAGAGCATTATGGCCTTGCGTCGGTCATGGCGCGCAAGCCGCCTTCGGCGGTGTGGATCCTTCGCGATGGGCCGGGCTCGGGCGAGTCTCGTGCGGCGCTGGCGGGACGGCTTGAGGTGGACGACGCGGCGTTTCAAGCCGCGCGGCAGACAGGGGGAACGTGATGGCAAGGCCGCTTTCGGTTGCAATCGTCGGTGCCGGCATGGGTGGGCTCGCGACCGCCGCGGCGCTGCGGCGTGTCGGCATCAAGGCCACCGTCTACGAACAGGCCTCCCAGTTCGCGCGCATCGGCGCCGGGATCCAGGTCGGATGCAACGCCATGAAGGTGTTGCGCGCGCTGGGGCTGGAGACGCGCATGCGCGGCCAGTCGTTCTATCCGCGCTCCTGGAATAACCGCGACTGGCGCAGCGGCGAGGTCAAGTTCGACATGATCTTCGGGGAGAGTGCGGAAGAGAAGTTCGGCGCGCCCTATCTGCTCGCCCATCGCGGCGACCTGCACGCGGCGCTCGCGAGCGTAGTGCCGGATGAGTGCGTGAAGCTGAATCACAGGCTGGTCGGTCTCGACGAGATCGCTGACGGCATCCGTCTGACCTTTTCCGACGGCGGCAGCAGCGTTGCGGATGCGGTGGTCGGTGCGGACGGGGTCCATTCGGCGGTGCGCGACATCCTCTTCGACACCGCGCCGGTCAGGTTCACCGGCCGCATCGCCTATCGCACCACCTATCCCGCGGCCCTGCTCGGCGGCGAGAAGATCGATGACTGCACCAAATGGTGGGGCCAGGATCGCCACATCGTGATCTACTACGTCAAGCCGGACCGTAGCGAGGTCTATCTCGTCACCAGCCAGCCCGAGCCGGATTTCCGCATCGAGTCCTGGTCGGCAAAAGGGGACGTCCGCGACCTGCGCGCTTCGTTCGAGGGATTTCATCCGCAGGTCGGACAGGTGCTTGCCGCCTGCCCAGACGTCCACAAATGGGCGATCATGGATCGCGACTCGCTGGACAATTGGGCGGATGGCAAGGTGACGCTGCTCGGCGACGCCTGTCATCCGATGACACCGTACATGGCGCAGGGCGCGGCGATGGCGATCGAGGACGCCGCAGTGCTGTCGCGTTGCCTCGATGGCGTCGATCGCGATGGTGTCGCAGATGCGTTCCGCCGCTTCGAGTCCACGCGCAAGGCGCGGACGACGCGGGTGCAGGAGACTTCGCGCGCCAACGTCTGGCTGAAGGAACGCACCGATACGAGCTGGGTCTACGGCTACGACGCTTGGTCGGTGCCGTTGGCGGCCTGAGCGGTCCGTTCACGCTCCCGCGCTTCCGCTTCGATGAGCGCCCGCCGCACTGCGGCTGGCGGCGGCTTTCTTTGTGCGGCTTGATCGCCTTTGCGCTCGTCTGGATTCAGCTTCTCACCGAATTCCCGAGATCTTAGCGCGCTAGCCGGCCGCATCCAGTGCCGCGAGCCGTTCGGCCTCGGCAATGTCCTCGACCGTGTTGGCATTGAAGAACGGATCGAGCGGTTGCGTCGGCCACGTCACCGTCGCGAGCGGGTAGCGCGCGGTCCAGCGGTCGATCCTGCGCAGGTCTTCCACCACCAGCGCGTGGCGCAGTTCGTCGCGCAAGCTGACTCGCCAGAGTCCGATGACTGGATGCGATTGGTCACCGGAGGCCGCGACCGCGAGTTCGGCGTTCTCCCGTTGCCGCGCGTCCTGCAGCCGTATGACGAGATCGCGTGGCAGGAACGGGCAGTCGCCGGCGGCGCTGAATACCCATTCGACGCCCGGACGGTTCACCGCGGTCCAGTCGAGGGCGGCGAGAATGCCGGCGAGCGGGCCGGGGAAACCGGGCACGTCGTCGGCGACGACCAGCAGGCCGAACGCGGCGAACCGCGAGGGATCGCCATTCGCATTGAGGATCAGTCCGTCGCACTGGGGTGAAACCCGCGCGATCACGCGTTCCAGGATCGTGCGGCCGCCGATGGTCCGCATCGGCTTGTCGCCGCCGCCCATCCGCCGCGCGAGGCCGCCGGCGAGCAGCACGCCTTGCGTCGCCGGAATTTCAGTCGTCACCGCCTTCACCCTTGCGTTTGTGCTTTGCCGATTCCTCCTCGATGTAAGCGAGGTCCTGGTCGTAGACGATGCGTTCTTCGCCTGCGAGCGCGACGAAGCGCTTGCCGCGGGTGCGGCCGACCAGCGTCAGACCGACCTGGCGCGCGAGATCGACACCCCATGCCGTGAAGCCGGAGCGTGACACCAGGATCGGAATTCCCATTCGTACGGTCTTGATCACCATCTCAGAGGTGAGGCGCCCTGTGGTGTAGAGTATCTTGTCGGAGGCATCGACGCCGTGGCGGTACATCCAGCCTGCGATCTTGTCGACGGCGTTGTGGCGACCGACATCCTCGGTGTAGCAGAGAGGCTCACCTTCCCGGCACAGCACGCAACCGTGGATCGCGCCGGCCTCGAGATAGAGCGACGGCATGGTGTTGATGGTCTGCGTCATCCGGTAGAGCCAGGAAGCGCGCAGCTCGGCTTTCGGTAGTGCGGCATTTTCGACAGCCTCTAACAGGTCGCCGAAGGCGGTGCCCTGGGCGCAGCCGGAAGTCTGCGTTCGTTTCTTGAGCTTGGCCTCGAAATTGGTGTGGTGCTCGGTGCGCACGACAACGACCTGAAGATCGTCGTCGTATTCGACCTCAGTGACAGCATCGCTGTATTTCAACATATTCTGGTTGAGCAGATAGCCCAGCGCCAGGTATTCGGGATAGTCGCCGATCGTCATCATGGTGACGATCTCCTGAGAGTTCAGGTAGAGCGTCAGCGGCCGCTCCATCGGCACCTTGATCTCGACCCTGGCGCCGGTCTGGTCGGTCCCGGTCACACTCCGGGTCAGACGCGGATCGGCCGTGTCGGGGACGATCAGAGGGACCGGTGCCTTGTCGATCTTCATCATGGCGGCGAGGTTAGCATGACATTCGGGTCAAGCCGATATAAGCATGGTGTTGAGAGAGCGAAATGCCTCTGTTCGTCATTGCGAGCGCGGAGCGATGGTTCCACAAAGAGCGATGTCGTGCACGGAGACGGACCTGGAATGAAAGTCATCGGCCTCGCGGGCTGGAGTGGAGCGGGCAAGACCACGCTGTTGACGCGGCTCATTCCGCACTTCAACGCGCAAGGCCTGCGCGTGTCCGTGATCAAGCATGCGCACCACCAGTTCGACGTCGATGTGCCCGGCAAGGACTCCTGGCGTCATCGCGAGGCGGGTGCGGCCGAGGTATTGGTCTCCTCGACGAACCGCTGGGCCTTGATGCATGAATTGCGCGGCGCGCCCGAGCCGCGGCTGCCGGAGCTGCTCGACAGGCTCTCTGCGGTGGATCTCATCGTCATCGAAGGCTTCAAGCGTGAGCCGCATCGGAAGATCGAGGTACATCGCGCCGCCAACGAGAAGCCGCTGCTGTTTCCCGACGATCCCGAGATTGTCGGGATCGCGGCCGATGTTGCGGTTGAAACCCGGCTGCCGACTGTCCATCTCGACGACATCCCGGCCGCCGCCGCCCTGATGCTGCGCGCGGCCATGACGGTCGAGGAAGCGGTGGCAAGAAGCGCAGCAATGCGCTGACGAGGCATCATGGCGCAACTGTCCGACGACTGCTTTGCCTTCGGCGGACCGATGATGTCGGTCGACGAGGCCGTTGGCCTGATCACGGCCCGGGTCAGCGCGATCGCGGAGATCGAGACGGCGGCGTTGGTCGATGCGGACGGGCGCGTGCTGGCGCGCGGCATCGCTGCGCCGTTGCCGCTGCCGCCCTTCACCAATTCGGCCGTCGATGGATATGCCGTGCGCAATGCCGACCTTCCGCAAGGAGAGGAACGCGCGTTCGCGGTCGAGGGCCGCATCCAGGCGGGCGGCGCCGCGCAGGCGCCGATCAAGCCCGGCCATACCGCGCGCATTTTCACCGGCGCTCCCATGCCGCCTCAGGCCGAGACCGTCTTCATGCAGGAGGACGTCCGCCTGGTCGATGGCGGCAAGGCCGTGCTGCCGCCCGGGCTGAAGCCCGGCGCGAATGTCCGGCCTGCCGGAGAGGATATTCCGGAGGGGTATCTCGCGCTGCGTGCAGGCCAGCGGCTGCGGCCGCAGCATGTTGCGCTGGCCGCGGCGTTCGGTCTGACCCGGCTCGATGTGGTCAGGCGCATCCGTGTCGCGGTGTTCTCGACCGGAGACGAACTGGCTTCGCCCGGCGAGCCACGCGCCGCCTCGCAACTCTTCGACTCCAACCGCTTCATGCTGATGGCGATGCTGCGCCGGCTCGGTTGCGAGGTCAGCGATCTCGGCATCCTGCGCGACGAACGCGCCTCGCTGGCGCGCAGCTTGAAAGAAGTCGCGGCCGCACACGATCTCATCCTCACTACCGGCGGTGTTTCGACCGGGGAGGAGGACCACGTCAAGGCGGCGGTCGAGAGCGTCGGTTCGCTCGTGCTGTGGCGGATGGCGATCAAGCCCGGGCGTCCGGTGGCGATGGGCATCATCGCCGGCACGCCGCTGATCGGACTGCCAGGCAATCCCGTCGCGAGCTTCGTAACGTTCGTCCATGTGGTGCGACCGACGGTCCTCGCGCTCGCCGGTGCCTTGCCGGAGCCGCTTCTGGCGATCCCGTTGCGGGCCGGGTTCAGCTACAAGAAGAAGCTCGGTCGCCGCGAATATGTCCGCGCCTCCTTGCGGCGTGCCGAGGACGGAACGCTGGAGGCGATCAAGTTCCCGCGGGAAGGCGCAGGTCTGTTGTCCTCGCTGGTGGAGACCGATGGCCTCGTCGAGCTCGACGAGACCGTCACGCGTGTGGAGCCGGGACAGCGGGTGGGCTTCCTGTCCTATGCCGATCTGATCTGAGGCCTCGCGTTGACGGGACCCGCCAGCCCCGTCATGTTGCGCCCATGACAAGGACGACACTCGACCTCACCGGGCTCAAATGCCCGCTGCCTGCGCTGAAGACGCGTAAGGCGCTGAAGCCGTTGCAGCCGGGCGATCAGCTCGAGGTGCACTGCACCGATCCCTTGTCCGTGATCGACATTCCGAATCTGATCCGCGAGACCGGCGATCAGGTCGAAATCACCGAGCGCAACGATACGCGCATCGTATTCCTGATAGAAAAGGCGAATGGTTCGATAAAAACCGTCAATGGTGCGTCGCATTCCTGAGCGCGGTTTTGCTCATACCGACCTTTTGTCTATCGACATTGATCATCGCTTCTGTCCAAATTGACGTTCCGCGCGCAGGCGCGGCGGATGAATGTTGTCTGCGATACGCGGATCAAGCAGGCCGTATGCATGAAGCCTGTCCGGCGTATCCGGCATAGAGCCCCGCTCAAGGGGTTAACGATTCAGACGCGTGCGATGATTCTGGCGCACGTTGGATGATTGTGCAGGGCAGCAGGGGCAATTGGCTGCGCACTGCAACGAGCTGAGGACGGATCATAGCGGCAGACTCGCTCAGAAGAACGAGCTGCAGGGGAGGAACGCATGACTACCATTGAGAGCGCCGGAGGGATCTCGGGCGCGGGCGCAGGTTTTCTGGATCGCGAGCGGACCATCGCCGCGGCCGGGTTCAATCGCTGGCTGGTGCCGCCGGCGGCACTATGCATCCATCTCTGCATCGGAATGGCCTACGGCTTCTCGGTGTTCTGGTTGCCGCTCTCGCGCGCGATCGGATTGACTGCGCCGAAGGCCTGCCCGGACATCTCGTTGTGGCAGGAGCTGTTCACCACGAGCTGCGACTGGAAGGTCGCCAGCCTCGGCTGGATGTACACACTGTTCTTCGTCGTGCTCGGCGTGTCCGCCGCGCTGTGGGGCGGCTGGCTCGAGCGTGCCGGGCCGCGCAAGGCCGGCTTCGTCGCGGCGTGCTGCTGGTGCGGCGGTCTCGTGCTCGGCGCGATCGGCATCTATGTGCATCAGCTCTGGATCATGTGGCTCGGCTCCGGGGTGATCGGCGGCATCGGGCTCGGCCTCGGCTACATCTCGCCGGTGTCGACGCTGGTGAAATGGTTTCCGGACCGGCGCGGCATGGCGACCGGCATGGCCATCATGGGGTTCGGCGGCGGCGCGATGATCGGTGCGCCGCTGGCCGACAAGCTGATGAACTATTTCAAGACATCGACCTCGGTCGGCGTCTGGGAAACCTTCCTCACCATGGGCGTGATCTATTTCGTCTTCATGATGATCGGTGCGTTCCGCTATCGCCTGCCGCCGACCGGCTGGAAGCCGGAGGGCTGGACGCCGCCAAGCGAGAAGAAGTCGATGATCTCCGAACATCACGTCCATCTCGACAACGCGCACAAGACCCCGCAATTCTGGCTGATCTGGTGGGTGCTGTGCTTGAACGTGTCGGCGGGCATCGGCGTGATCGGCATGGCCTCGCCGATGTTGCAGGAAATCTTCGCAGGCAAGCTGATCGGTCTTCCGAATGTCGGCTTCAACGCGCTCGATGCTTCGCAGAAGGCGCAGATCGCGGCGATTGCCGCGGGCTTCGCCGGCGTGCTGTCGCTGTTCAACATCGGCGGTCGTTTCTTCTGGGCATCGTTGTCCGACTACATCGGCCGCAAGAACACCTACTACACGTTCTTCATCCTCGGCATCGTGCTGTACGCGCTGGCACCGACCTTCGCGGCGATGGGATCGAAGCTGCTCTTCGTGCTCGGCTTCGGCATCATCCTGTCGATGTATGGCGGCGGCTTCGCGACGGTGCCTGCCTATCTCGCCGACATGTTCGGCACCCAGTTCGTCGGCGCCATTCATGGCCGGCTGCTGACGGCATGGTCCACCGCGGGCATCATCGGTCCCGTCGTCGTGAACTACATCCGCGAGTTCCAGCTCGCGGCCGGTGTGCCGCGTGACCAGCTGTACAACACGACCATGTACATTCTCTGCGCGATGCTGATCGCGGGGCTGATCTGCAACTATCTGATCAAGCCGGTCGATCCGAAGTGGTACATGAGCGAAGCCGAAGTGGCGAAGCTGCAGGCCTCGAGCGTCGGGGCGAATGCGGGGCAGGGCGGTTCGTTCGGGATCGGCACCGGAGGTCTCGACGGCAAGGCCGCGCTGTTCTGGGCTTTCGTCGCCATCCCGCTGGCGTGGGGCGTGTACAAGACGCTCGAGAGCGTGGTCAAAATCTTCTGATCGCAACCCTTGTCTGCCGCGGGGCCCGAGTTCGGTGCCCCGCGGCGCTCGTCTGTCAAAATCATTGAGAATGGGACCTAGGGGGATTCCTATGCTTCGCACCCGTATCTGCATCGCCGCCATGCTGCTGGCCGCGAGCCTTCATACCGCGTCAGCGCAGACCGCGGCAGCGCCCGCGACACCGGCACCGGCCGCGACGACTGAAGCCAAGCCGGGCAAGATCAAGCTCACCATGCAGAAGCTGAAGGACATGAAGGCGAAGTGGTCCGCCAACAAGCCGAAGTTGAAGGCTTGCCGCGCCGACGTGAAGTCCAAGGGCCTCGTCGGCGACGACCGCTGGTTCTACATCGAAGACTGCATGAACAAGACCTGAGCCGGGTTCCGCACCATGGACGTGGGGGGCGTGGCAGGGCGGCTGCCCGCCCCCTCAATCATTATAGAGACGTTCTAAATTCTCTTGCCTCTGGCATGCCAGGGACTAGAGTCGCGTTGATCAAGGTCTGACCCCGCGAGAACGCGCGAGGCGCTGTTCGCGCTCATCAGGCCGGGAAATGCAGGTGGATCGTGATGGCGATCCTCGCCTGACGTCATCGCGCCTTTGAGGAGAACGCGACGTTTCCATGAGCAGCAACGACGACGTTCACAAGGTCAGGGAATTCGAGCATCCGGGCGAGGGGCGCCGTCGCGCCAAGGCCACGCCCAAGGGGCGCCAGGTCGATCCGACAGCGGCGCATGAGATCGAGCAGTTGCTCGGCGACAGGTCGCGGAAGCGCGACCTCCTGATCGAATATCTGCATCTGATCCAGGACCGGTATCACCAGATCTCGGCGGCGCATCTCGCCGCGCTTGCCGACGAGATGAAGCTTGCCTTTGCCGAAGTGTTCGAGACCGCGACCTTCTACGCGCATTTCGACGTGGTGAAGGAGGGTGAGCCCGACATCGCGCCGCTGACCATCCGCGTCTGCGATTCCCTCACCTGCGCGATGCTCGGCGGTGAGAAGCTGCTGGAGGATCTGCAGAGCGCATCCGGTCCCGGCATCCGCGCCGTGCGCGCCCCCTGCGTCGGCCGTTGCGATGCGGCGCCTGCCGCGGAAGTGGGGCATCACTTCATCGACCACGCGACTGTCGATGACGTGATGGCGGCCGCGAAGGCCGGTGACACGCACGTGCATCTGCCGAAATATATCGACTTTGATGCCTATGTCGCCGGTGGCGGCTACAAGTTGCTCGGTCGGGTGCGCTCCGGCGAACTGGCGAAGGACGATCTGCTCAAGGCTCTCGACGACGCCTCGTTGCGCGGTCTGGGCGGCGCCGGCTTCCCGACGGGGCGCAAATGGCGTGCAGTGCTGGGCGAGCCCGGCCCACGGCTGATGGCGATCAACGGCGACGAGGGCGAGCCCGGCACGTTCAAGGATCGCGTCTATCTCGAAAGCGATCCACATCGCTTCATCGAAGGCATGCTGATCGGCGCGCATGTGGTGCAGGCCGCCGATGTCTATATCTACCTGCGTGACGAATACCCTGCCGCACGGGAGATTCTCGCGCGCGAGATCGCGAAGTTGCCGGCAGGCGGTCCGACGCTGCACATGCGCCGTGGCGCCGGCGCCTATATCTGCGGCGAGGAATCCTCGCTGCTCGAAAGCATCGAAGGCAAGCGTGGCCTGCCCAGGCACAAGCCGCCTTATCCGTTCCAGGTCGGCCTGTTCAACCTGCCGACGCTGATCAACAACATCGAGACGCTGTGGTGGGTGCGCGACATCGTCGAGAAGGGCGCGGACTGGTGGAAGAGCAATGGCCGCCACGAGCGTCACGGGCTGCGCAGCTTCTCTGTCTCCGGTCGCGTTAGGAATCCCGGCATGAAGCTCGCGCCGGCGGGCATCACCGTGCGCGAACTGATCGACGAATATTGCGGTGGCATGGCCGACGGCCATCAGCTCTATGCCTATCTTCCGGGCGGTGCGTCCGGTGGCATCCTGCCCGCGTCGATGGACGACATCCCGCTCGATTTCGGCACGCTGGAAAAATACGGCTGCTTCATCGGATCGGCCGCGATCGTGATCCTGTCGCAGAAGGACAGCGTGCGGGCGGCCGCGCTCAATCTGATGAAGTTCTTCGAGGACGAGAGCTGCGGCCAGTGCACGCCGTGCCGCGTCGGAACCCAGAAGGCGGCGGTCCTGATGCAGAAGCCGGTCTGGAATCGTGCACTGCTGGAAGAATTGAGCCAGGCGATGCGCGATGCCTCGATCTGCGGGCTGGGCCAGGCGGCATCGAACCCGCTGTCCTCGGTGATCAAGTATTTCCCTGACGAGTTCAAGGAAGCGGCCGAATGACGAAGATCACATTCGAACTCGACGGCAGGCAGGTCGAAGCCAATCCCGGCGAGACGATCTGGCAGGTAGCCAAGCGCCAGGGTCGCGAGATCCCGCATCTGTGCTATTCGCCTGCGCCGGATTATCGGCCCGATGGCAACTGCCGTGCCTGCATGGTCGAGATCGAGGGCGAGCGCGTGCTTGCCGCGTCCTGCAAGCGTACGCCATCGGTCGGCATGAAGGTGAAGACCGAGAGCTCGCGCGCGGTCGCCGCGCAGAAGATGGTGATGGAGCTGCTCGTTGCGGACCAGCCGGCCCGTGAGACCTCGCACGATCCGGACTCGAAATTCTGGCACTGGGCCGAGACCACCGGCGTGACCGAGAGCCGCTTTCCCGCCGCCGAGCGCTGGAGGGCCGATGCGAGCCATCCGGCGATGCGCGTCAATCTCGATGCCTGCATCCAGTGCGGCCTGTGCGTACGCGCCTGCCGCGAGGTCCAGGTCAACGACGTCATCGGCATGGCCTATCGCAATCACGGCGCCAAGATCGTGTTCGATTTCGACGACCCGATGGGGGAGTCCACCTGCGTCGCGTGCGGCGAATGCGTGCAGGCCTGTCCGACCGGCGCGTTGATGCCGGCGGTGATGCTCGATGATGCGCAGACCCGCGTCACCTATGCGGACAAGAAGGTCGACTCGCTCTGTCCGTTCTGCGGCGTCGGCTGTCAGGTCACTTATCAGGTCAAGGACGAGAAGGTGATCTATGCCGAAGGGCGGGACGGTCCAGCCAATCACAATCGGCTCTGCGTCAAGGGACGCTTCGGCTTTGACTACATCCATCATCCGCATCGACTGACAAAGCCGCTGGTGCGGCTGCCGAACGCGAAGAAGGATCCGAACGATCAGGTCGATCCCGCCAATCCGTTCACCCATTTCCGCGAAGCGAGCTGGGACGAGGCTCTCGACATCGCCGCCAGGGGGCTGGTGAAGATCCGCGACACCCATGGCGTGAAGGCGCTGGCCGGTTTCGGTTCGGCCAAGGGCTCGAACGAGGAAGCCTATCTGTTCCAGAAGCTGGTGCGCACCGGCTTCGGTTCCAACAATGTCGATCATTGCACGCGCCTGTGCCACGCTTCTTCCGTGGCCGCGCTGTTCGAGGGCCTGAGTTCGGGCGCGGTGTCCGCGCCGTTCTCGGCCGCGATGGATGCCGAGGTCATCATCGTGATCGGCGCCAACCCGACCGTGAACCATCCGGTCGCCGCGACTTTCATCAAGAACGCCGTCAAGCAGAATGGCGCCAAGCTGTTCGTGATGGATCCCCGCCGGCAGACGCTGTCGCGACATGCGACGAAGCACCTGCAGTTCAAGCCGGGTTCCGACGTCGCCATGCTGAACGCGATGATCAACACGATCGTCACCGAAGGCCTGACCGACGATCAGTACATCGCGGGCTACACCGAGGGCTTCGAGGACCTCAAGGAGAAGATCAAGGAATTCACGCCGGAGAAGATGGAAGCGATCTGCGGCATTCCGGCGCAAACGCTGCGCGAGGTGGCGCGGACCTACGCGCGCGCCAAATCGTCAATCATCTTCTGGGGCATGGGCATCAGCCAGCACGTTCACGGCACCGACAATGCGCGCTGCCTGATCGCGCTCGCGCTGATCACCGGTCAGGTCGGCCGTCCCGGAACGGGCCTGCACCCGCTGCGCGGGCAGAACAACGTGCAGGGCGCCTCGGACGCCGGGCTGATCCCGATGTTCCTGCCGGACTACCAGCCGGTCGGCCGTGACGACATGCGCGGAGCTTTCGAGAAGCTGTGGGGACAGGATCTCGATCCCGAGCGCGGCCTGACCGTGGTCGAGATCATGAACGCGATCCATGCAGGCGAGATCAAGGGGATGTATATCGAGGGCGAGAATCCCGCGATGTCCGACCCCGACCTCCAGCATGCGCGCCAGGCGCTGGCGATGCTGGATCATCTCGTGGTGCAGGATCTCTTCGTCACCGAGACCGCGTTCCACGCCGACGTCATCCTGCCGGCTTCGGCCTTCGCGGAGAAGGACGGCTCCTTCACCAACACCGATCGCCGTGTGCAGCTGGCGCGCCAGGTCATCAAGCCACCGGGCGATGCGCGGCAGGACCTCTGGATCATCCAGGAGATCGGCAAGCGCATGGGCCTGCCCTGGAATTATTCCGGTCCGGGCGACGTCTTCACCGAGATGGCGCAGTTGATGCCGTCGCTCAACAACATCACCTGGGAGCGCCTGCTGCGCGAAGGCGCGGTGACCTATCCGGTCGACGATCCGAACAAGCCCGGCAACGAGATCATCTTCACCACGGGTTTTCCGACCGCGAACGGTCGCGGCAAGATCGTGCCCGCCAAGGTCATCCCGCCGGACGAATTGCCGGACGACGAATATCCGATGGTGCTCTCGACCGGTCGCGTGCTCGAGCACTGGCACACGGGTTCGATGACCCGCCGCGCGCAGGTGCTCGACCAGATCGAGCCCGAGGCGGTCGCCTTCATGTCGCCGAAGGACATGCGCCGCAAGAAGCTCGCGCCGGGTGATTTCATCCGTCTGGAGACCCGCCGCGGCGCGGTCGAGGTCAAGGTGCGTTCGGATCGCGACGTGCCGGAGAACATGGTGTTCATGCCGTTCTGCTATGCGGAGGCGGCGGCCAATCTCCTGACCAATCCGGCACTCGATCCGTTCGGCAAGATCCCGGAATTCAAGTTCTGCGCGGCGCGGGCGGAGCGGGCCGAGATGCGGGACGCGGCGGAGTAGCTGTCCTCGCGTGGGGGCTGGCTCGGTCTCACCAATCCTTGATGTCGTGCCAGCGCAGGCCGATCCATACCGCGTGATTTCGCGATTGCGCGCGGTCGCGGTCAAGGACGACGAGCCTCCGTCAAACGCTCCCCGGGGTTATGGGGCCCGGCCTGCGCCGGGACAATATAAGGAGCGTGGCGGGGACATGCGCTCACACCCTCATTGCGAGCTCAGCGAAGCAATCCGGCTGTCGTCGGACTAGACTCTGGATTGCTTCGTCGCTTCGCTCCGCGCGATGACGGTGATAAACGTGGCCCATGTCCAAAGTCACCCAAGCCACGCGCGCGCTCGAAGCCGCCGGTATCGCCTTCACCGTTCATGCCTACGACTACGATTCCGACGCCGAGAGCATCGGGTTGCAGGCGGCTTCCGCGCTCGGTGAGGATCCGGCGCGCGTATTGAAGACGCTGATGGTGCTGGTCGACGGCAAGCCCGTCTGTGTGGTCGTTCCGTCCGACCAGGAAGTCTCGATGAAGAAACTGGCCGCAGCCGCGAGCGGCAAATCGGCCCAGATGATGAAGCCTGCCGAAGCCGAGCGCGTCACCGGATTCAAGGTCGGTGGAATCAGTCCGTTCGGGCAGCGCCGGCTCGTGCGTACCGTGATCGAGCAGAGCGCGCTCGTGCATGACCTCGTCTATGTCAATGGCGGCCAGCGTGGCCTGCAAGTGCGATTGAAGCCGAGCGACGTGCGTGACGTTTTGAAGGCGGTTGTCGCAGACGTGCTGGCCTGAATGTGACGAACACCGCCAACGGCAAGGACCGGCCGCGCGCGTGACATCGGGCGCAGGTTGCCGGCGATCGCGCCGGTGTGAGCGACGAAAACCCGCCCTCCACGCTGGCCCGCAGTGCCCGGGACAGGAACACCATGTCTCTCGCCAAGGCGACTCCAGTTGTGGGCGGCATCGGCGCTGAACTCCCCGGCCGGGCTTGAGTTCAGGCCCGAGGCCTGTATAGAACGAAGATAGAAATAGAATAGCGTTCTGTCAGATAGAACAAGTGAAATCGAGGGACGAGACGATGGAATCTGAACGCTCCCCGCAAAACACTGATCCGCCGGTAGCCCTCATGCCGGACGCCATCGTCGCGAAGTTCAAGGCGATCCCGGACCTGCTGGCGCGCGATGGGGCTCTGATCGCGCGCGGGCGCTGGCTCGACGTCGATTGCCTGCTGGGGCCAAGCACCCAGCCCTTTCATGTCGCCATTCGGGCCGGACAAATCGTCGATATGACGCCAGCGCCCGTCCTGATGCGATCCTGGCGCTTTGCCTATCGCGCGACGCCCGCTGCGTTCGCCGCCCATTGGCAGCCGATGCCGCCCGCGGGCTGGCACGACCTTCTTGCCCTGACCAAGCGCGGAGAAGCCACGCTCGAAGGCGATCTGCATCCCTTCATGGCGCATCTCCAGTACTTCAAGGATCTGCTCGCTCTGCCGCGGCAGAACAATCCCAAGGGTGTGTCATGAGCGGATTCGTCGAACCGGTCGTTGGCCGCTACGTCCATGTCGAGATCGACGGCGAGATCAACCGCATCTATTTCGAGGAGAACGGCAGCGGCATTCCGCTGGTCTGCCTGCACACTGCGGGCTCCGATGCGCGGCAATGGCGCCATCTCCTGGCCGACGAGGAGTTTGCCAAAAGCTTCCGCGTCATTGCTTTCGATATGCCTTGGCATGGCAAATCAAATCCGCCCGAGAGCCAGTATGGCAGCGAATATCGCCTGACCACTGCGAGCTACACCGCGACGATCCGGGCGTTCTGCCATGCGCTCAAGCTGGAGCGGCCGGTGGTGATGGGCTGCTCGATCGGCGGACGCATCGTGCTCAATCTCGCCATCGCACATGCGCGGGAGTTTCGCGCGCTGATCGGGCTGGAGGCAGCCGATTTCCAGCAGCCTTGGTACGATACGGCGTGGCTGAACCGGCCGGACGTCCATGGCGGCGAAGTCTGCGCCGCCCTGGTCTCGGGCCTGATTGCGCCGAACGGTCCTGAAGTCGCGCGCAACGAGACGCTCTGGGGCTACAAGCAGGGTGGCCCCGGCATCTTCAAGGGCGATCTGTATTTCTATCGCGTCGACGGCGACCTGCGCGGGCGTACCGCCACCATCGATGTGAGGGAGTGTCCGCTCTACCTCCTGACCGGCGAATACGATTTTTCCTGCACGCCGGAGGACACGTTGCGCACCGCGGCCGGCATCCCCGGCGCCAAGGCCACCGTGATGACGCGGCTCGGCCATTTTCCCATGAGTGAAAACCCAGAGCAGTTCCGCCACTACATCGCGCCGGTGCTGCAGGAGATCCTCGACAGGCATAATTCGTAAACGGGAGGCGTATCTCATGAAATTGCGTTGGATGATGGCGGCCGTTCTGGCCGCACAGGCAAGCACCGCGATCGCGGCCGACGGTGTCATCAGGATCGGCGTACTCAACGACCAGTCGGGTGTGTTCGCCGACAATGGCGGGCGCGGCTCGGTCGCTGCGGCGAAGCTTGCCGCGGAGGATTTCGGCAACGAGCTTCTCGGCAAGAAGATCGAGGTCATCTCGGCCGACCACCAGAACAAGCCGGACATCGCCTCGGCGACCGCGCGCAAGTGGTTCGACACCGAAGGCGTGGACATGATCGCGGACGGTGCGGCATCCTCCGCCGGATTTGCCATCCTGGAAGTCGCCAAGCAGAAGAACAGGATCTTCGTCATCTCGGGTCCAGGCTCGTCCGACTTCACCGGAAAATCGTGCTCGCCGATCAGCTTCCATTTCAACTACGACACCTATGCGCTGTCGAAACTGACCAGCGATGCGATCACGCGCGCCGGCGGTAAGACCTGGTATTTCGTGACGGCCGACTACGCGTTCGGCCATGCGCTTCAGCGCGACGCCACGAAATTCATCGAGGCCGCCGGCGGCAAGGTGATCGGCTCGGCCGCGCACCCGCTCGGCACGGCGGACTTTGCCTCGTTCCTGCTGCAGGCGCAGGGCTCCAAGGCGGACGTCGTCGGGCTGGCGACCTCCGGCGCGGACGTGCAGACCGCGATCAAGCAGGCCGGGGAGTTCGGCGTCGTCGAGGGTGGCCAGAAGCTCGCCGGCCTCCTCGTCTTCATCACCGACGTCGACGCGCTCGGGCTGAAGGTCACGCAGGGCCTGCAGGTGACCACGTCGTTCTACTGGGACTTGAACGAGGAGACCCGTGCCTGGTCGAAGCGCTATGCGTCGCTGATGAACGGCAAGGTCGCCAGCATGGTGCAGGCGGGTGTGTACAGCGGTGTCCATCATTATCTCGCCGCCGTGAAAGCGGCTGGCACGACGGATGCGACGGCAGTCGCGGCCAAAATGCACGAGATGAAAGTCAACGACATGTACAACAAGGATGTCACGATCCGGCCCGATGGCCGCGTGCTGCACACCATGTATCTCGTGCAGGTCAAGAAGCCCGAGGAATCCAAGTACAAGTACGACTATTATAGGGTCGTCAGTTCGAAGCCGGGCGACGAAGTCTTCCGGCCGATGAGCGAAGGCGGCTGCCCTCTGGTCAAGTAACGACAGTCCGGCTGGGCGGATAGTCGCGTCTCGCCAGGCCGCAAGATTTTCGAGGAGAATGAGACATGTCTGGTTCGATCGGGTTCATCGGTCTCGGCGTCATGGGCGAGCCGATCTGCCGCAATCTCGTGCGCAAGAGCGGGCGAGCCGTACTGGCTTTCGATCTCGCCGCGGAGCCGCTGTCGCGAATCGTGGCCGATGGGGCGACGGCGGCGAAGTCGGTCGCCGATGTCGTCGGTGGCAGCGATACCATTTTCCTGTGCCTGCCGAGCGCCAACCATGTGATGTCGGTGTTCGAGGGCATTCTGTCGGCGATCAGGAGCGGCCAGACCGTCATCGATCTCGGCACCTCCGATGTCGGCCTGACGCGGTCCTTCGCCGGGCAACTCGCGGACAAGGGGGCGCTCTGGATCGATGCGCCCATCGCCCGCACCCGCCAGGCCGCGCAGGACGGCACGCTCAGCGTCATGGTCGGCGCGACACCGGAGCAGTTTGCCGAGGTCGAGCCACTGATCCGCCATTTTGCAACCGACGTCACGCTTTGCGGCGGCACCGGGGCAGGGCAGGTCACGAAGATTCTCAACAACATGGTGCTGTTCGAAACGGTCAATGCGCTCGCGGAAGCCGTCGCGATCGCCAAGCACAGCGGCGTCGAGCCGAAGCTGCTGCTGGAGACGCTGTCGAAGGGCTCGGCGGACAGCTTTGCCCTGCGCAACCATGGCATGAAGGCAATCATCGCCAAGGAGTTTCCGCTGCGGGCGTTCTCGACCGAATACGCGATGAAGGATCTGGGCTACGCGCTGGAGCTCGCGGGCGAGGCTGGGCTGAACCTGAGGGGCGCGGCGCTGATCCGCGAGATCTTCCAGGAGACGATCGACAAGGGTATGGGCGATGCGTATTTTCCGGTGATCGCCAAGCTGATCGATCCCTCCGGATTTCCCCACTAGGAGACCGCATGCCTTCGCCCGGTGTCGCCGCCGTCGACCGCGCTTTGACCATTCTTGCGGCCTTCGAGGATGCGCCGGAGCCGTTGATGCTGGCGGAGCTCGCGAGGCGCACCGGCATGTACAAGAGCACGTTGCTGCGGCTGATGACCTCGCTGCAGGACTTCGGCTATCTCGTGCAGCTTGCCGACGGCCGCTACCATCTTGGACCGACCCCGTTCCGGCTGGGCGCGGTCTATCAACGCGCTAACAATCTGCACGACCACGCGATGCCGGTGCTGCGTCAGCTCGTGGCGGATGGCACCGAGAGCCCGTCGTTCCACGTGCGGCACGATGGCAAACGCAGGCTGTGCGTCTTTCGTGTCGATTCCGCGCATTCGACGCTGGACAGGGTCGAAGCCGGCATGCTGCTGCCGCTCGATCGTGGCGCGGCCGGCCGCGTCATCCTCGCCTTTGACGCCGAGAAGGGCGCTGCCCATGACGAGATCCGCGCCAATTGCATCGCGGTGTCGTTCGGCGAACGCGATCCGGATTGCGCCGGGCTTGCATGCCCTGTGTTCGGTCCGGGCGGCAAATGTGCCGGCGCGCTGTCGCTCTCCGGGCCGAAGCCGCGCTTTACGCCGGACAACATCAAGGCGATGTCGCTGCTGCTGCTGAAGGCGGCGGGCCGCCTCACGCGCGCCCTTGGCGGACCGACCGATCTGCTCGATAGTGCGCTGGCTGCGGCAGAGGCGGATATGCGACCGGCGCGCCGGGCGAGACGATAGGCCTACTGCTTCTGCAGCAGTTTCAGCCGGCAGCGCAACGCTTCGCGGATGTGGGCGCGGGCGAGCTGTTCGGCCTTGTCGCCGTCGCGCGCGGCGACCGCGTCGATGATGGCCCGGTGTTCCTCGTGGCTGGTCGAGGGCCGGCCCGACACCGTGAAGGTGGTGGGACCGAGCAGGGCGATCCAGTCCTGCAACTCGCGGGACGCGTTGTCGAGGTAGCGGTTGCGCGCGGCGCGGCAGATGGACTCGTGAAAGGCGCGGTTGAGCCTTGCCATTTCGACGGCATCTGTCACGGAAGCCTCGACGAAGGCCTGCTCGATATCCCTCAGCGCATCGATTTCGGGGCCGGAGGCGTGCTCCGCGGCGAGGCGTGCGGCGGCGCCTTCCATGATCTCGCGCATGGCATAGAGCTCGAGCACTTCGGAGATGTCGAGGTTGCGGACGATCAGACCGCGCCCTGCGGCGGGCTCGACGAAGCCGCGTGCCGCCAGCCGGCCCAGGGCCTCGCGGACCGGCGTGCGGCTGACGTTGAGCCGCTGCGCGACTTCCTCCTCGCGTAGCCGGTCGCCGGCGCGATAGCTGCCGGCCTGCAGGGCTTCGCAGAGCGAGCGGAATACGGCTTCGCCCAGCGCGACGCCACTGCCGCGCGTGATCGTTCCGCCTGCCTTTGCCGGGCGTCTGGCCATGCATCCTCGCTGGCAGCCAAAGCGCATCCTGCCCATGCAGAGATGTCGCTTGCATGTTGTCTGTATATCTTCGTATACAATAGTACGCAATGGCGGATTGGCCTGTCCGAGGCCGCCAGCGGACAGAATGTCTCTAACTTCGTCCCATCTGGCAGACGGCATGAGCAGCAAATACGACGTGTTGGTGATCGGCGGCGGCAATGCGGCCCTGTGCGCGGCAATAGCCGCGCGGCGCGGTGGTGCCTCGGTCCTAGTGCTTGAGGGCGCGCCGAAATTCTACCGCGGCGGCAACACCCGCCACACCCGCAACATGCGCTGCGCCCACGACGCCGCAACGGAGATCCTGACCGGACCCTACACCGAGGAGGAGTTCTGGGAAGATCTCCTGCGCGTGACAGGCGGGCAGACCGACGAGGTGCTCGCGCGCCACATGATCCACGAGTCCAAGGACATCCTGAACTGGATCGTGGAGCAGGGCGTGCGCTGGCAGCCGTCGCTTGGCGGTACGCTGAGCCTGGGCAGGACCAACTCCTTCTTCCTGGGAGGCGGCCGGGCGATGCTGAACGCGCTTTATCTGACCGCCGAGCGGCTCGGTGTCGACGTCGAATACGACGCTGAGGTCATCGATCTCGTGATCGAGGACGGCATGTTCCTCGCCGCGCGCGTCAAGCGGCCGATCAAGGGCGAGACCGAAATTCGCGCATCCTCGCTGGTCGCAGCGGCCGGTGGGTTCGAGGCCAACATCGAGTGGCTGAAGGAACATTGGGGCGAGGCCGCCGACAATTTCCTGATCCGCGGCACGCCCTATAATCGCGGCTCGATCCTGAAGATGCTGCTCGCCAAAGGGGTGCAGGAGGTCGGCGACCCCACCCAGTGCCATGCGGTCGCGATCGACGCCCGCGCGCCGAAGTTCGACGGCGGCATCATCACGCGCCACGACTCCGTCGTGTTCGGCATCGTCGTCAACAAGCATTCCCAGCGCTTCTATGACGAGGGCGAGGATATCTGGCCGAAACGCTACGCGATCTGGGGTCGGCTGGTCGCGGCGCAGCCGGACCAGATCGCCTACATCATCTTCGATTCGACCGTCGTGACCTCCTTCATGCCGACGCTGTTTCCGCCGATCGCCGGGCAGACGGTCGCCGAGCTTGCCGGCAAGCTCGAGCTCGATCCGGCCGCGCTGGAGAAGACCATCACCGAGTTCAACGCGGCGGTGCAGCCCGGCACCTTCGATCACACCATTCTGGATGACTGCCGCACGGAAGGCGTCACGCCACAGAAGACGCATTGGGCGCGCCGGATCGAGACGCCGCCCTATCTGGCCTATCCGGTGCGGCCTGGCATCACCTTCACCTATCTCGGCACGCGCGTGAACAAGGAAGCTCGCATGCTGATGCGGGACGGCAAGCCCGCGGCCAACATGTTCGCGGCCGGCGAGATCATGGCCGGCAACGTGCTCGGCAAGGGCTATGCGGCCGGCATCGGCATGACGATCGGCAGCGTGTTCGGACGGATCGCAGGACGGGAAGCGGCGAAACATGCACGGAACTAGAATTCTCGACGAAGCCGACCGTCTGATGACGGTCTGCAATTCCTGCCGCTATTGCGAGGGATTGTGCGCGGTGTTTCCAGCCATGGAGATGCGTCGCGCCTTCTCGGACGGCGACCTCAATTATCTCGCCAATCTCTGCCATTCCTGCGGGGCGTGCTACACCGACTGCCAGTTTTCGCCGCCGCACGAGTTCAACGTCAACGTCCCGAAGACGCTCGCGGTGGCGCGCGCGGAATCGTATGCCGCCTATGCCTGGCCGCGCGCGCTGTCCGGCGCCTTCGCGCGCAACGGTCTCGTGATCAGCATCATTGCCGCGCTCAGCATGGCGGCCTTCATCCTCGGCTTTGCCGTGTTGAACGACCGCAGCGTGCTGTTCGGCGTGCATACCGGCCCCGGTGCGTTCTACAAGCTGATGCCGCACAACACGATGGCCGCATTGTTCAGCGCCGCCTTCCTCTATGCGATCCTGGCGCTGGTCATGAGCGTGCGCGCCTTCTGGCGTGATATCGGGACACCGATCGGCGGACGCGCCGACGGCGGTTCGATCTTCCAGGCGATCCGCGATGCCGGCGAACTGCGCTATCTGCATGGCGGCGGCGTCGGATGCTACAACGAGGACGACAAGCCGACCGACCGGCGCAAGCTGTATCACCACCTGACCTTCTACGGCTTCCTGCTGTGCTTCGCCGCGACGAGCGTCGCCACGCTCTACCACTATCTTCTTGCCCGTGAGGCGCCCTATCCCTGGTGGGATCTGCCGGTCGTGCTCGGCACGCTCGGCGGCATCGGCCTCGTCGTCGGACCGATCGGCCTGTTCATCGCGAAGTCGCGCCGTGCTCCCGAACTGCTCGATGAGCAGCGCTACGGCATGGACGTCGGCTTCATCGCCATGCTGTTCCTGACCGGTCTCACCGGCCTGGCGCTGCTGATCCTGCGCGAGACCGCAGCGATGGGGCCGCTGCTGGCGCTGCATCTCGGTGCGGTGTTCGCGCTGTTCATCACCATGCCCTACGGCAAATTCGTGCACGGCATCTATCGTTTTGCCGCGCTGGTCCGCTACGCGCAGGAGCGGCGGACGGAAGCCGCCTGATCGGGCGGCGATGCGCCGGCGCGATCCGTCGTCGGACTTAAGCTCCGGCGGCCTCGCGCTGCCGTGGCGCGACGAAGACGACGTCCGGTCTCGCAGGGTCGATCTGCACCCGGTTGCGTCCCTTTTCCTTGGCGCGATAGCAGGCCGCGTCGGCGCGGCGCAGCGCCTCCTCCAGCATGACGTCGTCGTCGGAGATGCAGGCAACTCCGATGCTGGCGGTCACGGCGAAGGTCCGGTCGTCCCAGGTGAAGCCGGAGAGCTCCAGCGATTTGCGCAGCCGCTCTGCGATCTCGACGGCTTCGGCGAGTGAGCATCGCGGGAGGATCACGCCGAATTCGTCGCCGCCGAGCCGGGCCGCGAGCTGATGCGATTGCCGGCCTTGCTGCAGAAGGCGGGAGATCTGGCACAGCAGGCGGTCGCCGGCGAGATGGCCGCACGTGTCGTTGACGGCCTTGAACTGGTCGAGATCGATCAGCATCAGGCCCAGCGGAGCGTCACCCGCCAGACGTAGCTCGCCTTCGAGACGGGCTTCGAAGGCACGTCGGTTGGCGAGGCCGGTCAGGGGATCATGGGTTGCCTGCCAGACCAGCCGTTCCTTTTCTCCCCTGAGCGCGGTTTCGAAAGCTTCGCGTTGCAGGACGAGGCGATGGATGCGCCAGCCGGTCAGGACGATGAGCGCCGCGGTGGTCAGGATGTTCGACAGGGTGAGCAACATCGTGATCGCGCGCGATCCCTCGCCGAGAACCATCGAGAAGCGATTGGCGCGCTCGGTGAACTGGCTGTTGAGCTGAGAGAGGCGGTTGGTGAGGAAGCGGATTCGGGGCACGTCGCGGACGATGCCGTGTTTCATTTCGGCGTCGATCGCCTCGCCGAAGATCGTCAGTTCGAGCAGCATCGGGTCCGTCGCGCGCCAATGCTCGATGGCCGCCTTCAGGAAGCTCACCTCGCGGAAATAGCGGTAGAGCCAGATCATGCCCGGAATGTCGTCGGGATGATTGCCGCCTTCGAGAAATCCGCGTTCGGCGGCTTCCGTATCCATGGGCTGCTTTTCGAGCGCGAGCCGCGCGAACATGTCGCCCATGGGAACGGCGAGCGCATCACGATATTGCGTGAAGAAGCTCTGGTCACCGGAGTGGAGGTAGAGATCGAGATTGTACACCGCGTTCTTCTGCGAGCGCGACCACAGGGCTTCTCCTGCGACGTAGGCGCGGACCGACGACATGATTTCGATGCTGAAGCCGGCAATGGTCGCCTGCAGCAGCACCACCGCGACAAACGGCGCGACCAGACTGGTCACGTGCATGGCGCGACGTGTTCTTGTCGAAGTGACGGCCTTGCGAAACACCTTGCCTTTCCCTCCGCCCGCAGCAGTTCAACGGTATCTTCCGCCTTGCAACGCAGAGTAGAAGTAGAGATCAAGGGTGCTTAACCCGCCCTGAAAGCGGCGGGCGATTGCGGTTCACGGTGAACGCGCCGTGAAGAGTGCGTCGGCAGATCGAGCGAAGCGCTGAGCAAGCCGTATTTTCACCGGCATCTGCGCGATGCTTCGGTAGTGGAGCACCAGAGCGACATACCGCGTCGCCGTGGATCTCCTAGACCAGGACCGGCGTCCGCACCCGGCCGGCATCGCCGAACACGCGCAGGTAGCGCTCGATCTCCGAGGGCATGCCCGTCGCCTTCTCCGGATTGTCGGAGAGCTTTACCGCCGGATGACCGTCGACCGACGACACCTTGCAGACGATCGAGATCGGATCGAGATTGATCGAGCCGTCAGGCGGGCAGCCGACGAAATCATTTGTGAGGTTGGTGCCCCAGCCGAAGGACAGCCGTACGCGACCGGCGAAGTGATGATAGGTCTCCTCGATCGAGCCGACATCCATCGCGTCGGAGAACACGAGAAGCTTGTCCTTGGGATTGCGGCCCTTCTTCTCCCACCACGCGACGATCTCTTCGCCGGCCTGGATCGGCGGCGCACTGTCGGGGCGGAAGCCGGTCCAGTCGGCGACCCAGTCAGGCGCATCGCGCAGGAAGGCCTTCGTGCCGAAGGCGTCGGGCAGCGCGACCAGCAGGTTGCCGCCATAGGTCTGGCGCCACTGGTCGAGGATGCGATAGGGCGCCCACCGCAGTTCCTCGTCATCCTTGGCGAGCGCGGCAGCCACCATCGGCAGTTCGTGCGCGTTGGTGCCGATGGCCTCGAGGTCGTTGTCCATGGCGAGCAGGACGTTGGAGGTGCCGATGAAGGACGGACCCAGGCCCTCCTTCACCGCTTCCACGCACCAGCGCTGCCAGAGGAAGCCGTGGCGGCGGCGGGTGCCGAAGTCGGAGAGCCTCAGGTTCTCGAGCTTGCGGAGCCGCTCGACCTTGGTCCACAGCTTGGCCTTGGCGCGGGCGAACAGCACGTCAAGCTCGAAGCGGCCGCGGCCCTTCATCGCCGCGCGCGAGCGCAGCTCGTTGAGGATCGCAAGGGCGGGAATCTCCCACATCGTGGTGTGCGACCACGGGCCGTGGAAATGCAACTCGTACTGGCCTTCGACCTTGCGCAGCTCGTACTCGGGCAGACGGAATTCGGCCAGCCAGCGGATGAAGTCGGCCGAGAACATGTGGGTCTTGCCGTAGAAGGTGTTACCGGCAAGCCAGATCAGCTCCTTCTTGGTGAAGCGGATGGTGCGGGCGTGGTCGAGCTGGGCGCGCAGCTCGCCCTCGTCGATGATCTCGGCAAGTCGTACATGGCGCGAGCGGTTGATGACCGAAAAGGTCACCTGCTGTTTCGGGTAATATTCCCGAATCATCTGCAACATCAATAGCTTGTAGAAATCTGTATCGAGCAGGCTGCGGATGATGGGATCCAGCCGCCAGCTGTGATTATAGGTCCGGCTCGCAATGTCGGTCACTGTCATGGGGGAATTCTAGCGTGGCGGCCGTGGCGCAACCAGTGGGTTTCGCGAAGGGCAGGCCATCGCACCGACGCGGGACCGCGGCGCCTCGACGCTGTTCAGCGGCCGGAGAATAATTCTTTCGTCCAGCGCAAGGGGGCGGTGAGTTTCCAGGATGTCGAGTTCTGGACCGCCTTCAGCTGTGCCTTGGCCGCGCCGGTCTCCGCGATCAAGGTGTGCCGCTCGGCCAGGACAGAATCGCGCTCCGCCATGAACCAGTCGCGCGTGGTCGCATCCTCGCGCCACGGGCTGAACAAACGGGCGAAGGCCTGACGCAGTTCAGCGTCCGCGTGCTCGCGCAACGCCGCGGTCGCGACGTCCATCTCGATCATCTTGAGCCGTGTTGAAGGATTGCTGATGCCGGCATAGTGGTGAACGATCGGGTCCGCCACCGTGGCGAGGCCGGGGATCGAATTCCAGGCGGTGTCGAGGCGCGCGAGACAGGCTCGATTGGGCTCGTCGGGACGGTCCGGTCCAATCCCGAGACAGCCGTCATGGCCGAGCAAATGGAGGATGGTGGCCTGGTCGAACCAGGGATGCGGCAACTGGCCGGTGTCCCAAACCTGCCTGAAGAACTCGCGCGACCAGTCGGTCGCACGGATGAGCATGACGCCAGAATTGAAGTGCGGGACGAAATCCGCCGCCATGATCTCGGACGTGTCCGGACCATGCCAGGCCATGTGCAGATCCGCGCTGTCGATTGCCGCCGTTCGCACGTCGACATCGTTGCGGAGCACGATGGCATCGACGTCCATCCAGAGAACGAAATCGAAATCCTCCTCGAGCGCAGCCCGGATCACCTCGATCTTCAGCCAGCCGCGTCGACGCCTCCAATTGTCTCTGTGAATCGCGCGGATTTCATAGCCGTGTGCCGCTGCGAACCCCTGCATACGCGGAACTGTGAGGGCGGCGAGTGGTTGCTGAACGGAATCATAGGCCGTGAGAAGGCAAACGCTGGGCTTCACGAGAATTCTCCGAGCGCCCCGAGGGACGCTCCATTCCAAGTCGGGGCGTTTCTAGCGTAGCCGCCGCGATACAACCAGTGGGCTTGAGTGAATGGGCATTCGTGTCAACTGCAGGTCTTCAGCTTCCGGCGGTGGCGGCCACAGATTCGAGTTGCGATCTGATCCAGCGGTGGGCCGGGTCTTTCTGGTAGCGTTGATGCCAGACCATGAACATCGGGAGTTCGGCCAGCGTCCGCGTACGGGATGCGAGCGGAATCCGCGTTTGCGCGAAGCCGTGCATCACGCCGGATGCGAGCAGGCTCGGCATGCTCGCGAGCATCTGCGAGCCGCGCAGGAATGACGGAACGCCGGAGAAGCTCGGTACGGAGATCGCGATGTCGCGGTGGAAGCCGTTTGCCGCGAGCCGGCGGTCGAAGTCGAGCCTCTCATTGTCGGTATAGACCACGGTGACATGGCGGGCCGCAAGATATGCACCGCGGCCGGTCGGTGCGGCGCGTGCTTTCGGGTCGTAATAGCAGACATAGTGATCCTGAAGCAGGCGCTTCTGCACGATGTCGACACCCGAAGGTGGCAGCGGCGTGATCAGGAGGTCGCAGCGGTTTTCGCGCAGCATCGCGGGCGAGGGGGACTGCGATGGAATTACGCGCAGGCTCAGAGCCTTCACCTGTGCGGAGACATGTTCGAAGAATCGCGGCAACAGCAGGTCGCGCTGGAAATCATTGGCGGCGACCGTCAGCGAAAGTTGCGCGCGTGCCGGCTCGAAGGTGACGCCGCCGGCGAAGCTCCGCATCTCGTCGATCAGTGTGCGCGCCTTTCCAGCGAGCGCCTGGGCATGGGCGGTCGCGACGATGCCGCGGCCGGATTTCGCGAACAGCGGATCGCCGGCGATCCGCCGCAGCTTGTTCAACCCGTGGCTGACGGCGGACTGCGTCAGGCCGAGCCGCGTTGCCGCCGCCGTTACCGAGCCTTCCTCCAGCACGGCGAGGAAGAGCTCGAGGGCGTGGCCGTCGAGGGACAAATGATCGATTTCATTCATGGAATACATTATAATCAATCTATTTATCTGTGGAATAGACAGGCTCATGGTCTCCCGACAAGCCGTGCGCCCGGACCGGGCCCCAGAGGGAGAGACAACGCCGATGAACGTCCAGGCCCCGATCCCCGCCTTGCAGGATCCCCGCCTCAACCGCCCCGAGCCATTCACGCCTCCGCTCGGGGACGGCGGTTTCTTCCAGCGCGACCGCGCGATGCATCCGCCGGCATATGCGCCCGGTTACAAATCCTCGGTGCTGCGCTCGCCGCGGCTGGCGCTGCTCTCACTGGAGAACTCGGTCTCGGAGATCACCGGACCGGTGTTCGGCCATCATGATCTTGGACCGCTCGACAACGACCTGATCCGCAACTACGCCAAGGACGGCGACCCCGTCGGCGAGCGCATCATCGTCCATGGCCGCGTGGTCGACGAGACCGGCCGCGGGGTGCCGAACACGCTGGTCGAGTTCTGGCAGGCCAATGCCGGCGGCCGCTACCGGCACAAGAAGGATACCTATCTGGCGCCGATCGATCCGAATTTCGGCGGCTGCGGCCGCGCGCTGACGGACGACACCGGCTACTATTATTTCCGCACCGTGAAGCCGGGCCCGTACCCCTGGCGCAACTACGTCAACAGCTGGCGCCCCGCTCACATCCACTTCTCGGTGTTCGGCTCTGGCTTCGCACAGCGCCTGATCACGCAGATGTATTTCGAGGGTGATCCGCTGATCCCGATCTGCCCGATCCTGACGACGATCCCGGACAAGGATGCACTCGATCGTCTGGTGGCGCCGCTCGATCTCAACGCCAGCACGCCGTTCGATGCACTCGCCTACCGCTTCGACATCGTCCTGCGCGGCCAGCGCTCCACCTATTTTGAAAATCGTCCCGAGGGGAACTGAGCCATGCCGCAGCCGCTCAACTATCTCAAGGAAACCGCTTCCCAGACTGCCGGCCCGTACGTCCATATCGGCCTGATCCCGGCGATGGCCGGCTTCGACATCTTCGAGAAGAACTTCTCGAACGTGCTCGTGACGCCGAATACGCAGGGCGAGCGCATCACGCTGGAGGGCAAGGTGATCGACGGCAGCGGCTCGGCCCTGCGGGACGTGTTGCTGGAGATCTGGCAGGCCAACGCGGCCGGCCGCTACAACCATCCGGCCGATCGCTCCGCCGGCGCGCTCGATGAGGATTTCCGCGGCTGGGGTCGCGCAGGCTCGGATTTCGACAGCGGGCTCGTCACCTTCGAGACGATCAAGCCGGGTGCGACCACCGACAAGGCAGGCCGCAAATGCGCGCCGCACGTCAACGTCTGGATCGTCGCGCGCGGCATCAATATCGGCCTCAACACGCGGCTGTACTTCTCCGACGAGGAGGCCGCCAATGCCGCCGATCCCGTCCTGAACCTGGTCGAACCGCCGGTGCGCCGTCCAACCCTGATCGCGAAGCGCGGCGAGCGTGCCGGCAAGGTCGTGTACAGCTTCACGATCAACTTGCAGGGACCGGAGGAGACCGTCTTCTTCGACGTTTGAGGTTTCAGATATCGCCGCCCTGCAGCCGCTCGCGGAACGCGCGCGGCGATAGTCCGGTGGTCGCGGCGTAGACCCGGCTGAAATAGGCGGGGTCCTCGAAACCCAGCGCATAAGCGATCGTCGAGACCGGCAGGTTGGTGTAGACGAGATTGCGCCGCGCTTCGCGGATCAGCCGGTTGAGGATCAGGTGCGAGGCGGTGTCGCCCGTCGCCGACCGCGTCACCCGGTTGAGATGGGTGGACGTGATCGACAGCGCCTTCGCATAATCGACGACGCTCCAACGCTCGAGATGGTGCTGTTCCAGCAGCGCCTCGAAACGGCGGAACAGGCTCGACTCGGTCGTTCCGCCGCTGCCGCTCTCGCTCGCGAGCGCGCGCGCCACGAGCCCAATCATCGCCGCCGACAACGCGCGCAGCACATGCGCCCGGCCGAAGTCGCGCGCGGCGTGCTCGGCGAAAATCTGCTTCATCGTGGCGCGGATCTGCGGCGTGCCCCGCACCACGGCCGACCGCGACAGCATGCTGCGCAGACCCTCGGAGACGAGCAGCGCCTCGTCCAGGATTTCCGCGGCAATGGTCAGCACCCAGCCCTGCGTTCGCGGCACGAAGCGGAAGCCGTGAACATGGCCGACCGGCACGTTGACGATCTGCATCGGCTTGAGCGTCACCACGCGCCCGTCGAGGGTCGCTTCGCCGCCGCCGCGCTCGATCAGGAGCACCTGGTGCAGCCGGGCATGCCGATGCACCGCGAGGGTCCAGTCATGGAGCACCGAGCGGGCCGCAATGGTCTCGCAATGGACGACGTCGGGTAGGTCGCCGGACTCGCCGAACAGGTTGTAGACCCGGATAGCGGGCGCGTGGGCTGTGGTTCTCATGTTCGAATAGTACAAGACAAAGGCAAAAGCCTCCATCGGTTCGCGGCGTTTTATCTGCAAAGAGCAGATCGACGGGAGGGCGCAAAAATGAAAGTTCAGGTCTGCATCATCGGGGGTGGCCCCTCCGGACTGTTGCTGTCCCAGCTCCTGCACCTGAAGGGCATCGATACGGTCGTCCTGGAGAAATACAGCCGCGAGCACGTGCTGGCCCGCATCCGCGCGGGCGTGCTCGAGCATGGCTTTGCCAAGCTGATGCGCGAGGCGCAATGCGGCGAGCGGATGGACCGCGAAGGCGAGATCCACCGCGGGTTCGAGATCGCCCATGACGGGATGCTCTCCCACATCGACCTGCACAAGCATTCCGGCGGAAATTCAGTGCTGGTCTACGGTCAGACCGAGCTGACGCGCGACCTCTACGAGGCGCGCGACCGCCTCGGCGGCAAGGTCGTGCACAATGCCGAGGACGTGACGCCGCACGATCTGATCTCGGAGCAGCCCTATGTGACCTATCGTGCGAACGGCGAGATGATCCGGGTCGACTGCGACTACATCGTCGGCGCCGATGGCTTTCACGGCGTCAGCCGCAAGTCGATCCCAAAGGACGTGCTGCGCGAACATGAGAAGGTCTATCCGTTCGGATGGCTCGGGGTGCTGTCGCGCACCAAGCCAGTGTCGCCGGAACTGATCTATGTGAGGCACGATCGGGGTTTCGCGCTCTGCTCGCTGCGTTCGCAGGTGCTGAGCCGCTATTACATCCAGGTGCCGTTGACCGACAAGGTGGAGGAGTGGAGCGACGAGGCGTTCTGGGCCGAACTGAAGCGCCGTCTGCCCGCTGAAGCCGCCGGGCGCCTCGTCACGGGCCCTTCCATCGAAAAGAGCATCGCACCCCTGCGCAGTTTCGTGGCCGAGCCGATGAGTTATGGCCGTCTCTACCTCGCGGGCGATGCCGCCCATATCGTGCCGCCGACCGGGGCGCGCGGGCTGAACAGCGCAGCCTCGGACATCTACTATCTCTATCACGCGATGCTGGCGCATTATCAGCACGCCGACGATTCCGGGCTCCAAGGCTATTCGGCCAAAGCGCTGGCGCGCATCTGGAAGGCGCAGCGGTTCTCGTGGTGGATGACGATGATGTTGCACCGTTTCCCCGATCGGCTCGAATACGAGGATCGGCTTCAGCAGACGGAGCTGGAATATCTGCTTTCGTCGGAGACCGCGCAGCGCCTGCTTGCGGAGAATTACGTGGGATTGCCGTTCTAGGAGGACCGCGCTTCGCCGGCCCCCGGGCGAGGTTCGCGGCTACTTCCCCTCCAGCGTATTGACCGGCGTCCATTCCAGCGGTGGCGGATCGCCGGCCAGCGTGCCGGCGCGCCTGGCGAACAGTGCCGATGCCCGGTCGATTTCGGCCGTGCGCCCGAACGCATCGGCGGCCTTGGCGAAGTCCCGTCCGCGCCAGCGGGCCAGCCCCTCCGCGTAATCAGCCGCAATCTTCTTTTGATCCGCGCTCTCCATGCCTCTCTCGGCGAATGGCTCGTACACCCTGATCGCTTCGCCGCGGCCCTGCACCCTGATTGCATCGAGTTCGCGCCAGGCGAAGGTCTCGCCGGTCCGCGCGACGGTGGCCTCCGATGCCATGATCGCGGTGGCGTAATATTTGTTGGCGCCTTCGAGCCGCGAGGCGACGTTCACGGTATCGCTCATGACGGTGTAGTTGAAACGGCGCCGGGAGCCGATGTTGCCGACCACGGCCTCGCCGCTGTTGAGCCCGATGCGCTGCGAGAGGCCGCGCCCCGCGAAAGCGGTATGGCCGTCGTTGAGCTCCGCCAGCTTTGCGTGGCATCGTAGGGCCGCGCGAACGGCGTTGCGGGCGTGGTCGGGATCGTCGGCCGGCGCTCCGAACATCGCGACGATGGAATCACCAATATATTTGTCGACATAGCCGCCATGGCTTTCGATGATGTCGGTCATTTCAGACAGGTATTCGTTCATCAGCGCGACCAACTCGCCCGGCGTCATGCTCTCGGCAATGGACGAGAATCCGCTGAGATCGGAGAAGAACATGGTGACATTGCGCATCTCGCCGCCGAGCGCCGGCATCTTGCCGGAGGCGACCATGCCGTTGATGATCTCGGGCGCGAGGTAGAAGGCGAAGCTCTGGCGCAGAAAGCGCTCTTCGCGGTCGGCGATGACGAAGCGATAGCCGACCATCATCGCGAGCGCGGCAAGGCCCGCAAGCGCAGGCTCCGCCAGCGGCAGCGCCAGGGCGTGAATGAACGCGCCGACGGCCGCGGCCGCGTAAACGGCGGTGAGGATGATCCACGCGACGAGGGCGGCGCCCGGCGCGAGCACGCAGGCTGCGCATGCGGCGATCGCCGCGAACACGACAGTGAGGATGGTCCGCAGCGGAAGGCCGAGTTCGGTCACGGCGTCACGCTCGATCAGGTTTCGGACGACGGCAGCATGCACGAAGACGCCGGCGACCGCGCTGCGCGCCTTCTGCGAGGCTTGGGCCGGGGCGGGAACGGCACATCGCGCGGCCGGTGTCCCGTCGTAACCGCCCGACAAGCGCATCGAGGTGAGCTTGCGATCGTCGAAATTGAGGATGCTGCCGAGCAGCACGACCTTGCCGTCGAAGGCGCGGTGGAAGAAATCGCGGTCGCCTTTCTCGACGCAGGCGCGCAGATCGGCGAAGGAGAAGGCCGGAACATCGCGACCCATCCCTCGAAAGTTGACCGTCAGCGTATTGGGGACGGCGCTCGGGATCGTGTAACCGGACAACTCCGTCGCGCCGGATGGCGCAGTCTCGGGCCTTGTACCGAGCGCCCGCGCGGCGAGTTCGACCGCCATCGAAGGAACCGGCTTGCCTTCAATGGCAAAGCTGAGCGGCATTCGCCGGATCACGTCGTCGGTGTCGGTATGGACGTTGAGGGCTCGAATGTTGCTCTTCACCGCCAGTTGTTGCGCACGGTCGGGCCGTTCCGGATGGTCGTTGCTCAGGATCTCGCCGAGGACCAGCTTGCCATTGTCGGAGAGTTGCCGAAGGGCGATGAGGTAGTCCCGGTCAAATCCCCTTATGCGGCTGCCGAACGACGTGTCGCCGAAGGGAATCTGCGACTGCTCGATCGAGTTCATGAAGATGACGTCGAAGCCGATCACCTTGGCGCCGCCGTCGGCGATGCTGCCCAGCACCCGGCCGATCTCGCGCGTCCAGGTTTGCGTCGGCGATCCCTTGAATGGCGGGGTGTCGTAGGTCTCGCCGTCGATGGCGACGACGACGACGGGCGAATTCGCGGGATCGCGTTTATCGCCGGCGATCTTGCCGCGGATCGCCGTGAGGATGTCGAGCGAGAGGCCCTGCAGCGTGTGAAGTGGCGGAGACGTGAAGATCGCGCCCGCAACGAGCGCGATCAGGGCCGCTGCAATGATGTCCCGCCTGCCTGTCCGCCGCATCGCCCCGTCGCAGGCCGCCTATTCGAGCCGCAGCAGGCGGCCGACGATCGGTGTCGGCGTCGATGTCGCGCTGGAATCGACCTGGAAGGCGTAACGCTTGGCGCCGAGGATGGCGAGATAGCTGCCACCGGGCGTCAGCGACTTCCCGGCCTTGGCAAAGTCATAGAACTTGCCGCCGATCATGACGTCATTCCGGAGCGGCACGCTGATCGCGGGCTCCTTGCCGTCGGTGCGTTCGATCACCAGCGTGCCGCCGCTCTTCGCCTGGATCAGCGGCGCGACGCCGTAGATCGTAGGGAGCCGCGCCGGTGCGCTCGGTGTGTCGGATCGCATGGTCCGGAATGTGGTCGCTGCGCTCTGGTTCGCTTCGCGGTCGGACAGCCGGGCCGCATTGGTGTCGCAGGGCACCTTTTCCCGCTGGACGTCGCCGAGCTGCACGGTGCTCTGCTCGGCGCCCACCAGAACGACGCCTTCACTGATGGTCTCGCGCAGACAGGACTTGAGATAGCTGAGCGTGATGCTCGCCTTCGGGCCGAGTTTGATGATCTTGCCCGGGGCGACGTAGTCCATGAACGCGATGCCGTCGACCTTGCCCTGCACGTCCTCGACGATCGCGGCGGGTGTCTCCGCCACGGCGGGCGCCGCGAAACAAATCACGCCGACGATGGCGCCGATCAGGCTTCTCATGGGCATTCTCTTCCAATTCGACCGATGCTTCCACCGGTCTCCATCCTGGCCCGATACTTTAGCAACGGTGCGCCCAGGCAAGTGTGACCGGAATCACTCTTTGCTATTGGTGCACATTATCAGCAAGAGGTTCAAAGGCGAGGCGGGAGGCTGCATTGCGGCATCCCGGCGCCGGCATTGATCGTCTCAGCAGGCGGCTACGGCCTCGCGAGAATGGTCGACGTCCGGACAATTCCCCATCTTCTGCTCGATCGCGGGCGTGATCGTGGCCCCGGATTTCTGGTATGGCGTCGCGCGCTGTCCGGCTGCGATCTCAACGACCTCGCGCCAGCGTGACAGAAATGCCTCGACGCAGGCCGGATCGAACTGCCGCCCCTTGTGCTCGACCAGGTAGCCGCGCGCAACCTCGAGCGGCATCGGCTCTTTATAGGGCCTGCGCGTGGTCAGGGCGTCGAAGACGTCGGCGACCGCAACCACGCGCGCGGCGATCGGGATCTCATCCGCCTTGAGCCCGTGCGGATAGCCGGCACCGTCCCAGCGTTCGTGATGGCCCGCGGCAATCTGGCCGCCGAGCTGGATCAGCTCGCAACTGGAGTCCGCCAGGATACGTTCGCCGATCGTGGCATGGGTGCGGATGACGGCCATCTCCTCCTCGGTCAATTTGCCGGGCTTGAGGAGGATATTGTCGGGGATGGCGACCTTGCCGACGTCATGCAGGGGGGCGGCCAGATAGATGTCGCGGCATAGCCGGGCCGGCAGGCCGAGTTGCTCGGCGATGATCCGGCTGTACCTGGCGACGCGGAGCGTGTGCTCACCGGTGTCGTTGTCGCGGTATTCGACGGCCAGAGCGAGGCGCAGGATGATCTCTTCCTCGCGCTCAGCGAGCTTCTGGGTCGCGGCCGCGACCGCGCTCGCCAGATCCGCGGCGCGGTCGTTCTGCTTGCGCGCGGCGATCCCGAGCCGAACCAGGTTGCGCAGGCGCACCGTCATCTCGACGCTCTGCGGCTGCTTGGGCAGGAAGTCGGTGGCACCGGCTTGAAGGGCTTCCATCTTGACGTCGTCGGTCTGCCGCGACGTGATCATCGCGATCGGGATGTCGGCGCAGCCGGGCAGGGCGCGGAAGGCGCGGATGAATGTGATGCCGTCCATATGAGGCATCTCGTAGTCGACCAGCGCGAGGTCGAACATGCGCTTGCCCGCACAGGCCAGAGCCTCCACGGGGTCGAGGAAGGTCGTGGCTTCGACGAGACCCTCGGCTTCGATATGCCGTTGCAGGAAGTTGAGGACGGAGCGGCTGTCATCAATCAGAAGTGCTTGGGTCAGCATCGGCGGACGGACTCGTTCGCATGACTGGGCATGACCTCGACGAATAGCTCGCGCGATTTAACGTGGAGCAAACATTCGTTCCGCGGCAAATTGACCCAAGACTGCGCGCAACGCATGGCATCGGGGCGAAGTGCAGGGATCTGCATGCATGCGCGAACTTTTTCAGTTTGTGTCCCGTAGTTGTACGGAGATAGCCATTAGGAGTTTGCATACTCTCCGACACGAATAGTCCCCGCGCTGGATTCGCTCATACGTACAGCGAATCCTTGGAAATTTGGGGGACGAATGCCGTCTGACGTGACTGAGCCGAAGTGGTCCCTACGGCTGCCTGCAGATTGCAGCATCGCCGCGATCCGCAGCGTCTATGACCTGATACGCGAAGCATTCGGCCGGCAGGACCGGCTCGAGATCGATTGCTCCAGCGTCGACAAGGCCGACGTGACCTCGATCCAGCTTCTGTTGTCGACCGCCAAGACGGGCGAGGCCCAAGGCCGCCAGGTGGTCCTGACTTCATTTTCCAAATCTCTGCGCAACACGCTTCACCGCGCCGGCTTCGCCAGCGACGCGATGATCGACCAGCATTTTCCGCAAAAGAAAGATGGCGTCTGATGGCCACGATCCTCACGGTCGACGATTCGCCCAGCATCCGACAGATGATCAAGGTCGTGCTCGAGCCGGCCGGTCACAGCGTGATCGAGGCCGGTGACGGAGCGCAGGGCCTCGCCAAGGCGCAGGCCGGCAAGCTCGACCTCGTCATCACCGATCTGAACATGCCTGTCATGAACGGCCTTGAGCTGATTCGCGCGTTGCGCAAGCTGCCGGGCGTAGTCGGCATGCCAATCGTCTTCCTGACCACCGAATCCAATGACGCGGTGAAGCAGGAAGCAAAGAGCGCCGGCGCCACCGGCTGGATCACCAAGCCGTTCAAGCCGGAGCAGTTGCTCGCCGTCGTCGCCAAGCTGGTGCGCTCATGAGTGCGATGGATCCGACCGAGATCTTTCGCCAGGAAGCCAGTGAGCTGTTCGAGGTCCTGGAAGGGGCCCTGCTCGACCTAGGCCTGCGTCCCGACGACCGCGAGCTTGTCGATTCCGCCTTCCGCGCCCTGCACACGATCAAGGGCTCGGGCGCCATGTTCGGCTTCGACAAGGTCGCGAGCTTCACCCACGAATTCGAGACCGCGTTCGATCGCGTCCGCAAGGGCGAGATCAAGCCGACGCAGGAGCTGATCTCGGTCGCGCTTGCCGCCAAGGACTATATCCGCGCGCTGATCGAAGATCCTCAGTCGACCGACGACATCATCGGCGAAGCGATCCTCGACGACCTCAAGCGCTTCGTGTCCTTCGACCAGCCCGATACGCCGGTCGCCGAGCTTGCCGATGCGCCGTCGCTGGCACCGGCCCAGGCCAAGCAGGCCGGCTGGCACCTCGATCTGGAATTCGAATCCCATATCCTGCGCAACGGCTCGAACCCGCTCGATTTGCTGGAAGACCTCTGCAAGCTCGGCCCCTGCTTCGTCGTGCCGATCACGGACGGCATCCCGTTCCTGGACGAGATGGACCCGGAAGACTGCTATCTGAAGTGGGATGTCAAGCTGCATGCGGCTTGCGGCAAGGATGCGATCGACGACGTCTTCATGTTCGTCCAGGACGAGATGAAGCTCACGCTGTCGCCGCTGGAGCATGTCGAGGCGCCCGCGCCGATGCCGCTGTTCGAGCTGATCGACGACGAGCCGGCCGCAATGGCCGAGCCCGTCGTGCCGGTGGTCCAGGCGGCTCCCGCGCCGGCCGCCCCGCAGCCCGTCGCCAAAAGTGAACCTAAGGCTGAAGCCAAATCCGAAGCAAAGCCGGAGCCGAAATCCGAGGGCAAGCGTGACGAGCGCGGTATCGCCACCGTCCGTGTCCAGGCCGAGCGTCTCGACGAATTGATGGACCGGGTCGGTGAACTCGTCATCGCACAGGCGCGCCTGACCCAGCTTGCCGCCTCCGGCTCCGATCTCTCGATCAAGATGATCGCCGAGGAAATCGAGCGGCTCGCATCGTCCTTGCGCGACACCACGATGGGTGCGCGCATGGTGCCGATCGGTTCGCTGTTCGGCCGCTTCCGCCGCCTCGTGCACGACCTGTCGCGGGATCTGTCGAAGCCGGTCGACTTCGTCACCACGGGCGAGGATACCGAGCTCGACAAGACCATGATCGAGTGCCTGGCCGATCCGCTGGTGCACCTGATCCGCAACGCGATCGACCACGGCATCGAGGACACAGCGACCCGCACGGCCAACGGCAAGACCGAGCAGGGCCGGATCGAGCTCGCCGCCGTTCATTCCGGCGCGCAGGTGCTCGTCACCGTGAAGGACAATGGCGGCGGCCTCAACACCGCGCGCATCCGCGCGAAGGCGGAAGAGCAGGGGCTGATCGCGGCAGGTGCCGTGCTCACCGACCACGAAATCCAACAGTTCCTGTTCCATCCGGGCTTCTCGACCGCGCAGACCATCTCCGCGCTGTCCGGCCGTGGCGTCGGTATGGATGTGGTCAAGCGCACCATCGAGAACATGCGCGGCACGATCGATCTGTCGACCAGGCCGGGCGAGGGCACCACGGTGACCCTGCGCCTGCCGCTGACGCTCGCGATCATCGAAGGTCTTCTGATCCGCGTCGGCGAGGGCCGCTACATCATTCCGCTGTCGGCGGTGGAGGAATGCGTCGAACTGACGGCTGAGGACGAACGTTCTCGCGGCCGCAACTTCCTCAACGTTCGCGGCAATCTCGTGCCGTTCCTGCGGCTGCGCGAGATCATGTCGACGTCGGGCTCGCCCGACCGGCATCAGAAGACCATCATCATCTCGACCGGCGAGACCCGCGTCGGCCTGGTCGCCGACCAGATCATCGGCAACCACCAGACCGTGATCAAGTCGCTATCCAAGCTGCACTCGGACGTGACGATCTTCTCGGGCGCGACCATCCTGGGTGATGGCACGGCCGCGCTGATCCTCGACGTGGCGCAGCTCGTCACGCTGGCGCAGTCGAAGGTCGAGAAGCAACACATCAGCGAGGCGGCGTGATGAACGAGCGGCAGGCGGGCGAGCATCAGGCGGACGCGATGCAGGTGGTCATGATCGGCCTCGGCGAGGAGAAGTTCGCGCTCGACGCGGGCCTCGTCCGCGAGATCATCGATCCGGTGCCGGCAACGAAGGTCGCGGGGGCGCGCTCTTTCGTTCCCAGCGTCATCAACGTGCGCGGCAACGTCATTCCGCTCGCGGATCTGCGCATCCGCTTCGGCATGCCGCAGCTCGACAATTCGGCCGACACCCGCATCGTCGTGATCGAGATCGAGCTCGACAACGAGCCGGTGCTGGTCGGTGTCACCGCCGACAAGGTCTACGAGGTCACGGAAATCTCGCAGACCGCCGTGCAGCAGACGCCGCGCGTCGGCATGCACTGGAAGCCGGAATTCATTCGCTTCATTGCCAAATGGCGCGAGGAGTTCGTCATCGTTCCGAACATGGAACGCATCCTGAACTGAAGCATGCCTTGCGGAATCAACGACTAGGGGCTGAACATGCGATTCTCCATCAAAGCAAAGCTGGCGTGTGCGTTTGGAGCGATCATCGTGCTTGCCGGGGTTACCGGCGGCCTTGCCTACCTGAAGCTCGCGGACCAGGTCGAGGTCTCCGCGGATTTCGTCGTGCGCGCCGCGCGCATCGACAAGTCGGGTGAGCTGCAGAACAACGTACTCTACCAGACCCGCGCGGAGCGGGACATCGTTCTGTCGTCGACCGACGCGGAGATGCAGAAACTCGCCGACGACATCAAGAAGCATCGTGCCGAAGTGAACCGCCTGCTGACCGACATCAAGGCGACGGCCTCGGATGTCGGCAAGCACCTGCTGGACAAGTTTTCCGCATCTTACGACAAGATGAACACCGGCGAGGACGTGATCATCGGTCTGGCGATGAAGAACTCGAACTATCGCGCCAGTCACCTGTGGGCTTCCGAGGGTGTGCCGGTCCTGAAGCAGTGGAACGATGCGCTGGATGCCTCCTTCGTGGAGCTGAATCGCGTGCAGGCTTCGCCCGAGAAGACCGGCGCGCTTGTGGCGCTCCACGTCGTCAGGTTGGAGGGAGTGCGCCTGCAGCGGCAGGTTGCGCTGTCGTTCTCGGCCTCCAGCATGGATGACCTGAATGCCGCGGTGAAGGGAATCGGCGAGCAGGAAGAAGCGCTGCGGGCTGCGATCAAGCAGGGCGTCTCGCCGATCAATGCGGCCGGGCTCTCGCCCACCGCGATCGTCACGCAGACGGACCGGCTCTTCAACATCGTTTCGCGTGTCTCAGGCATCGTGAAGGAAGGTGGCAACATCCGCGCGACGGCGCTCTCGGCGACCGAGGGAACGGCGAACGCCGCCGATGCCATCGCGACATCGGGCGAATACATCACGCTGGTGAAGAAGCAGATGGCGGAAATGTCGGCTGCTTCGGCGCAAGACGCCGCCCGTACGAAGATGCTGCTGTTCAGCGTGATGGGCGTGTCGCTGCTGCTCGGCGTGGGCTCGGCAATCGTGATGGCGCTGAGCATCAGCCGCGGCGTATCCCGCGCGGTGAAGCTCGCCGGCGCGGTCGCGAGCGGAGATCTGAGCCAGACCATCGCGGTCACCAGCAACGATGAGGTCGGCGATCTCGTCCAGTCGCTCAACATGATGGTCGAGAAACTGCGTCAGGTTGTGTCGGAGGCGCTGACCGCGGCTCAGAATGTCTCTGCGGGCAGCCAGGAACTGTCTGCGAGCGCGGAACAGCTGTCGCAAGGCGCGACAGAGCAGGCCTCGTCCGCCGAAGAAGCGTCGTCCTCGATGGAGGAAATGGCGTCGAACGTGAAGCAGAACGCCGATAACGCCAACCAGACCGAGAAGATCGCCGCACAATCGGCACGCGATGCCGAGACTAGTGGCAGCGCCGTCGGCCGGGCGGTTCAGGCGATGCAGACCATCGCCGAGAAGATCACGATCGTGCAGGAGATCGCCCGCCAGACGGATCTGCTCGCGCTCAACGCGGCGGTGGAAGCCGCGCGCGCCGGCGAGCACGGCAAGGGCTTCGCGGTGGTGGCCTCCGAGGTGCGCAAGCTCGCGGAGCGCAGCCAGGCGGCCGCGGCCGAAATCGGCACCCTGTCGACCGAGAGCGTGAAGGTCGCACGGGAGGCCGGCGAAATGCTGTCCAAGCTCGTGCCGGACATCAAGAAGACCGCCGAACTGGTCCAGGAGATCACCGCCGCCTGCCGCGAGCAGGACGTCGGCTCGGCCCAGATCAACCAGGCGATTCAGCAGCTCGACAAGGTCGGCCAACAGAACGCCAGCGCGTCCGAGCAGGTCTCCTCGACCTCGGAAGAGCTGGCGTCACAGGCCGAGCAGTTGCAGTCGACCATCTCCTTCTTCCAGATCGAGCAGGCCAAGCGGAGCGAGCGCACTGCGCCCGCGCCGATCGACAGCGCCGTCACGCAGCTGCGGGCCAAGGCCGCGCGCATGGCTGCCGCGGACCGTGCCGCGAAGAAGCCCGTACCCGTCCTCAAGCCGGCGCGGGCCGTCAAGGTGGCGGGCGGCGGCGGCTTCGCCTTCGACATGCAAGACGGCGAAGACGACCAAGACCGCGACTTCCAACGCTGATCAAGCGGTCCAGCCAGACGCTGGACCGTACTCCTTCGCCAAACCTGGAATCCCTGGACTGTAACATGGCCGCAACCTCGCAATATCTGACGCTCGGTCTCGCCGGAGAGACCTTCGGCATCAGCATCCGCAACGTCCGTGAGATCCTGGACATGCGGCCGATCTCGCGTCTGCCGCACGCGCCGGACTTCCTGCTCGGGATGATCGACGTCCGCGGCAGCGGCTATCCGATCGTCGACCTTCGGATCAAGCTGGGTCTCGAAAGCGTGGCGGCCACCGAGGCCACCCGGATCATCATTCTCGACGTGCCGATGCAGGATCGGCTGGTCGGGGTCGGCTTCGTCGCCGACTGCGTGTTCGAGGTCACCGATATCGACGAGTCCACGCTCGAGCCGGTTCCGTCCGTCGGCGGCCGCTGGCAGTCCGACTACATCGCAGGGATCGGGCGCAAGGGCGACAAGTTCGTGATCATCTTCGATCTGGCGCGCCTGATGGCGGGGACGGACATGGCTTCGCGCGGCGAGGCGGCGATCGAGCTCGCGTAGGGCGACCGAACACAGAACAAGCGTTGAGTGCGTTTCAATCAGACAACGATCTTTGGGGAATTGACTATGAGAATGACGGTTAAGGCGAAGCTGGCTGGCGCATTTGGCGTCGTCATCCTGCTTTCGGGGATCACGGGCGGGCTGGCCTATATGAAGCTGACTCAACTCGCCGAGACCTCGGACGTGCTGGTCCAGCGCGCAGGCCGGATCGACAAGGCCGGCGAGCTCCAGAACTACGTCTTCTATCAGACGCGGGCGGAGCGCGACCTCATCATCGCCTCGACCGACTCTGAGATGCAGAAAGTCGCTGACGACATCAAGCTGTACCGTAAGGAAGCGGTGCGCCTGCGCGACGAAATCTATGCGGCCGCCAGCGAAGCCGGCAGGCGCATGATCGACAAGTTCAACGTCGCCTATGACAAGATGAATGCCGGCGAAGACACGATCATCAAGTTCGCGTCGATGAACTCGAACAACCGCGGCTCCCAGCTTTGGGCGGCTGAAGGCCAGTCGACCCTCAAGGAGTGGAACGACTCGATCGACGCGACTTTCAACGAAGCCAACCGCGCACCGAATTCCGCGGAACGTGGCGGTGCTCTGATGGCACTGCAGACGATCCGGCTTGAAGGCGCTCGCGCGCAGCGGCAGGTCGCCCTGACGTTCTCCGTGACCAGCATGGACGATCTGAATGGTGCGATGAAGGTGCTTGGTGACCGCACCACGGCGCTCCAGAACGCTGTGCAGCAGGCCGGTCCGGCGCTGGCGGCGGCCGGTCTCTCCTCCGGGACGCTGACGGCGCAGACTGACCGCGTCATCAAGATCATGACCCGCGTCGGCGATATCGTGAAGGAGGGCGGCAACATCCGAGCCGCCACTCTCGCCTCGACGGAAGGAAAGGCGAATGCGGCGGAAGCCGTCTCGGCTGCGGGCGACTACATCACGCTGACGAAGAAGATCATGGCGGACGTTGCCGCCGAGGCCGCCCAGGAAGCCGGTCAAGCCAAGCTCCTCATGGTGTGCATCATCATCGTCTCGCTGCTGGTTGCAGCCGGGTCGGCCATCTGGATCGCTCTCAACATCAGCAAGGGGCTCGGCCGCGCGGTCGATCTCGCCAACGCCGTCGCGATCGGCGATCTCAGCAAGAAGATCGACGTCTCCAGCGACGACGAGGTCGGCGATCTCATCAAGTCGCTGAACGCGATGACCGTGAACCTCAATGCGACGGCTGCCGTCGCCAACGAGATCGCGCACGGCAATTTGATGGTGGAAGCCAAGCCGCTCTCGGACAAGGACACGCTTGGTATCGCTCTGGAGCGGATGGTCGAGAAGCTTCGGCAGATCGTCGCCGAAGCCCTCACCGCGGCGCAGAACGTTTCCGCCGGCAGCCAGGAGCTCTCGGCCAGCGCCGAGCAGCTCTCGCAGGGCGCGACGGAGCAGGCGTCCTCCGCGGAGGAAGCCTCTTCCTCGATGGAGGAAATGGCTGCAAACGTGAAGCAGAACGCCGACAACGCCAACCAGACCGAGAAGATCGCTGCGCAATCCGCCAAGGACGCTGAAGCCAGCGGCGCCGCGGTCGGACGGGCGGTCGAGGCCATGCAGACGATCGCCGAGAAGATCACCATCGTTCAGGAAATCGCACGGCAGACCGACCTGCTCGCCCTCAACGCCGCGGTCGAGGCTGCCCGCGCAGGCGAGCACGGCAAGGGCTTTGCGGTGGTGGCGTCCGAGGTCCGCAAACTGGCCGAGCGTAGCCAGGCAGCGGCCGCGGAAATCGGTTCTCTGTCGAGCGAGACCGTGAAGGTCGCGCAGGAAGCCGGCAGCATGCTTGCCAAGCTGGTTCCCGATATCAAGAGGACTGCGGAGCTCGTGGAGGAGATCACGTCGGCCTGCCGCGAGCAGGACGTCGGTTCGTCGCAGATCAACCAGGCGATCCAGCAGCTCGACAAGGTCGGCCAGCAGAATGCGAGCGCCTCCGAAGAGGTCTCCTCGACCTCCGAAGAGCTCGCCTCGCAGGCCGAGCAGTTGCAGTCGACCATCGCCTATTTCCGCATCGAGCAAGGCGGGAATGAGCGGGCCGCCGCGCCGATCGACAAGGCGGTTCATCAGCTGCGGGCAAAGGCGGCCAGCATGGCGGCTGTCGAGCGCCCGGCCAAGAAGCCGCAGGCCAAGCCGGTTCGTGCGGCAAAGGCTGCCAACGGCGGTGGCTTCGCCTTCGACATGAACGACGGCGAAGACGATCGGGACGCCGATTTCCAGCGCTAGTAGATAATGGAGACGGATCGGCCTTCTCCGCGAGGAGAAGGCCGATCGCTTTCAGCGATTGAATCAACGCGTGAGACGCAGGATGGCCGAGTTGGCCCGACATTTGACGCACGGCTTCGCCGGGGCGCTTCCCGGCGACGGAGCGCATCCATGATGCACGCCGTGCAGGGATCGGCCGTCCATCTTTCCGATCGTCACTTTCGGACCATCGCCGAGCTGATCGAAGGCCAGGTCGGGATCAAGCTGCCGCCCGGCAAGCGGCTGATGCTTGAGGGGCGTCTGCACAAGCGGGTGCGCGCGCTGAATTATTCCGGCTTGAACGAGTATGTCGACAATCTGTTCGAAGCGGATCTGTTCGAAAGCGAGCTGACGCATCTCATCGATGTCGTGACCACCAACAAGACCGATTTCTTCCGCGAGCCGCAGCACTTCTCGTTCATGCGGGACGTTGCCGTGCCCGCGCTGCTCAAGACGCATGGGCGAAAGAATGCAAAGCTGAAGATCTGGAGCGCGGCCTCGTCGACCGGAATGGAGGCCTACACCATCACCATGGTGATGGACGACATGATCCGGAACGGAGAGAAGTTTCAGTATCGGGTTCTCGGGACGGACGTCTCGACGGCGGTCCTGCGCCTCGCCAAGGCCGGAATCTACACCCGCGACGTGCTGGCGCCCGTGCCGGACAATTTCATCAAGCGATACTTCCTTTCGTCGAGGGATCGGATGCGCGGCGAGGTGCGTGTCGTGCCGGAATTGCGGCGGATGACGCACTTCATGCGGATGAACCTCATGGATGCGTCCTATCCCGTCGATCGGGACGTCGACATCATCTTTTGCCGCAACGTTCTGATCTATTTTGAGCGAGAGACCCAGCGTAAGGTCGTTCAGCAATTGTGCACCCATCTGCGCCCAGGCGGCTACCTGCTGGTCGGTCATTCGGAATCGATGATTCACAGTGCCGTGCCCGGACTGAAGCAGGTCCAGCCCACCATTTTCCAGGTCTGATCGGAGCGTCACCAGGATGCCGGTAGAGAAAGTTCGCGTACTGGTCGTGGACGATTCGGCGTCGGTGCGCCAAATCCTTCAGACGATCCTGAACGAGGATCCCGAGATCGAGGTGATGGGGACCGCTGCCGATCCGTTCGCGGCGGCGCGCCGCCTCCAGAACGAAATTCCCGATGTCATCATCCTCGATATCGAGATGCCGCGCATGGACGGCATGACGTTCCTTCGCAAGATCATGGCTCAGCGGCCGATTCCCGTCATCATCTGCTCCTCGCTGACCGAGGAAGGTTCGAACGTGATGTTCGAGGCGTTCGAGGCCGGCGCCGTCGATATCGTGCCGAAGCCGAAGATCGACACGAGGCAGGCGCTGCTGGAGTGTTCCACACGGCTGCGTGAGGCCGTCAAATCGGCCGCGCGCGCACGCGTGCGCCCACGTGCAGAGCGGCGGGCGATCGAGCGGAAGCTGACGGCGGATGCGATCATTCCGCCGCCGGTCCTGGGCCGGTCGCGGCCGACGACCGAGCGCATCGTCTGCATCGGCGCCTCCACCGGAGGCACGGAAGCTTTGAACGACGTGCTGGAGATGCTCCCGCCCGCTTGTCCGGGCATCCTGATCGTGCAGCACATGCCGCCGGGCTTTACTGCGGCCTTCGCCAAGCGCCTCGACGGCGTTTGCCAGATTCGCGTCAAGGAAGCCGAGGATGGCGAGCCCGTGCTGCCGGGATGCGCTTATATCGCGCCCGGCGCTCGTCACATGCTCCTCCAGCGCATCGGCCTTCGCTACCAGATCGCGATCAAGGATGGTCCGCCGGTGTCGCGCCACCGCCCTTCGGTGGACGTGCTGTTCCGCTCGGCGGCCCAGCATGCCGGCGCCAATGCGCTCGGCGTCATCATGACGGGCATGGGTGACGATGGCGCGCGGGGGATGCTGGAGATGCGCAAGCTCGGCGCCTCGACGCGGGCGCAGGACGAGGAGAGCTGCGTGGTGTTCGGCATGCCCAAGGAAGCCATCGCCCGCGGCGGCGCCGAGAAGATCGTCTCGTTGCACCAGATTCCGCGCGAGATCATGCTCTGGTATCAGGCCGGGCACGCTGCGGTGGCGGGTTGAGCGCAATGTCCGCAGCTCCGGGTAGCATGTTCGCCGAGGCGATTACGGCGATCGAAGACGTGTCGTCACGGATCGAGGACGTGTTCGCACGGGTCGGTCACGAGCTCGGTCGCGGCCACATCATCTTCAAGGAGCTCAATCACGGCCTTGCGACGTTGTCCGCGGAATTGTCCGGCGCCGAGATCGAGGGCGCGGCGACCGCGCTGCAGGAGATCGCAGCGCGCCTGAGCGACCTGGCGCAGGCGCTGCCTGCCGAAAGCGCGTTGCTCGATACGATCGGCAAGAGCACCGCGGAGGCCTCCGCGCTCCTCAAGCCGCTGTTCAAGCACATCCAGATGATCACCATCATCGCGCGTAGCGCCCGGATCGAGGCGGCCTCGCTCGACGGCGATCGCGAGGGCTTTCTCGCTTTCACGCAGGAGGCCTATGATCTCGGCAAGGCTGTGCAGGGATCGATCGAAGGCTGCGCACGGGATCAGCAGCGCCTGTCGGAGGCGGTCGCCACCGCGTCGGGCCGCCAGAAAGAATTCGAGAGCCGTTACCGGGATCAATTGGTGTCGGAGAGCGCCGAGCTGGCCTCGGCCTATTCCGGATTGCGCGAGCAGCGTGGCAGCAGCAGCCATCTCGCCGACCTCGCCAGCGCGAGTACCCGGAAGATCGCGGAGGCCGTCGGCAGTGCGATCATTTCCTTGCAGGCGGGCGACAGTACGCGCCAGCGTCTCGAGCACGTCTGTCACGGCGTCGGCATCGCATCCGGCTCTGCCCCAAGCCTCGTTCCGGAACCGGTCGCGAGCGACGACGGGGCTCGCGCGATTTGCCAGTTGCAGGCGATCCAGCTCAGGGACGCGCAACGGGAGTTCGGCGGCGACATCGGCCAGATCGTTCGAGCGCTGACGGCCATTCTGCGTGACGCCGGCAGCGTCGTCGGTCAGGGCCGCGCGCTGTTCGGCGGCGAGGACGGCGACTCGTCCTCGTTCCTGGCAAGGATCAAGCACACGCTGGCGCAGGCATCGACGCTCATCGCCACATGCGAGGGCGCGGGCCGTCTGGTCGACGAGGCCCTGGCGATCGTCGAGGAGACGCTGGCGAAGTTCCGTCAGGCCATCGCAGGGCTCTCGGAGGCCACGATCGACATCACCCTCATCGGGATGAATGCCGGCCTGAAAGCGAGCCATCTCGGCAGCCGGGGCAGCGCGTTCGTCGTGATCGCCAACGAGCTCAAGGCGACCGCCGATCAGGTCTCGGCGGGGGCGGGACGGCTGCGTCCGGTGCTCGACAGCATCGAGCGGTCGGCCAATGGATTGAAGGAACTTCGCGTGCAGGGCGACCCCGCGCAACTCGCCAAGCTCGAACCGCAGATTCTCCAGGCGTTGCGCGAGGTCGAGGGCGGTAACGAACGGCTTGGCAAGCTGATGCGCCGTCTGGTCGACGAGGGGGCGGAATTCGAGGGCCTGATGAATTCAGCCCACGGCCTGATGACCACGCTCGGCGAGAGCTCGGCGGCCTTGCCGGCGGTTGCCGCTCGGCTCGAAACGACGAGCGCCGGCGCGCAGCGGCCGCAGCCGCTGGCGGAAGACCAGGCGATGCTCGACGATCTCTTCGCGCGCTACACCATGGAATGCGAACGCGACGTCCATCGCGAATTCCTGCAAACGCTCGGACTGTCGTCGAGCGCTGCGGCGCGCCGCGTCGAGGCCGTCGATGCCGCGGACGACGGCATAGAATTGTTCTGACGTCGCCGTCGGCTGTCGAGTCAGATATGATTCGAATGATCGGGTTTTCGAGACGTTAACCGTTCCGAAAATGCCGTGTACTCCGTCATTGTCGCGCCCCAGAGTTGATCGCAAATACAGGTCAATTTTCACGACGGGTGCGTCGCAATGCTGAGAGACGGCAAATACGCTGCATGGTTCAGGACCCCGCATGGCCAGGGGACTGGCGTCGTGCATCTCGCGGGCGGTCGTATTTCGGGCAGCGACAGCTTCTTCACCTATGGCGGCTCCTACCACATGGAGCAGCAGCGCTTCTCGGCCGTGCTGAGCGTGAAGCGGCACGCGGATGGTCAGCCAAGCGTGTTCGGACCGGACGAGGTCGAGGTCAATCTGACCGGTGTGTGCCACGGCTCGGTAGCGACCTGTACCGGCGCAGCCAGGGAAGCCCCTGAAGTCACCTTCGAGGCGACGCTGATTTACAGCCAGGAAGATGCCACGGCTGTGGAGGCCAAATGCGCGGTCGTGGCACTCAATGCCGACAGGCTGCCGAAGGGCCTCGACGGCCGTTCCCGGGCTCGTCATCCGCTTGTGCCGCCCAAGGCGCCGGCGCCTGGTGGCTCTTAGTCTTGCGTTGACGCTGTTGCCGCGAAAACATGGTGCCACCGTGCTGCTGCAACCATGCCTTCAGGTGTGAAACCTAGACAGAGGCGAATAACGAGGGACGGACGGGAACCATGCCTCAGATCTGGATGACATATGACGAGTTCGGCGCACTCAGCGGCTGCAGCGCTGCCGAAGCAAGGCTGCGCGCGCTGGATCTATCGCTCGACCGCCGCAAGAGCCGCGATGGGACCACCCGCGTCAAGCTGAACTTCGCATTGATGGCCCGATTCTTCGAGACCATTCGCGAAGGCGAATTCGATCTCGATGATGCGGTTGCGGCATTGCGCGATACACATCGGCAGATGTCCAGGGCTCTCCCGGCCGAGCAGATTGGCACCGCGCGGCGTTCGGCGTGACGGCGCGTCTCCGGTCTCAGTGAAATTGCGCTTCGTTCTTGCCGGCCGCTTGATCGGACTTGGGGCCTTCGCGACCTGATGACCGATCTTACGAAGGAGGCCTCGGAAGGAAGATCAGGATCGCCTGGGCGAGGATGACACCGACCACGCCGCCCGCCGATTTCTGAAGCGCATCGATCAATCTGGCATCGCGATCCAGTGTGAATGTCTGCAGGGCTTCAAGCCCGATCGCCACGGCCATCACCAGCGTGCAAGCCAGCGCGATCCGTCCGGGCAACAAGAACGACAGAAGAAACCCCAACAGTCCGTAGGCACTGAAACGTTCGAGGACGATGATCCAATACGCTTCGGAATGCCCCACAAGGGCAGGCCTGCCCGACATCTTTACGAGCGTGGCGTAGACAATGAGCCCGAGGCAGATCGCCGTGGCTGCGATGAGATGGCTCCGCTGCATCGCTTCATCTTAATGGTCCCGCCAGCGGTTCGCTTCGAAAGACGAGAACATCGTTAAGTCTCTGCTCCTGGCGGCCTCGAGGCGGCGCCTCGCATGCGTCGCGAGAGCGGTGGTACGGCCGTGGTCAGGTCTTTTTTGCGCTCTTCGATTTGAGCGACAGGCCGAGCCGCAAGGCCATGCGCTTGATGGCATCGGGCGACCGGCCGAGCTGCTTCGCTGCGTCTTCCAGCGATCTTGAAGACTTGGCCAGTTCCATCAGCCGGCGGTCCTCCTTGAATGACCAGGGCTTACGCGCCATGACCGAAATGATCCTCTCGTATCGACAAAGCCGCCAAGCGGACCCACGTCCGCTCGACGGCTTTGCTTGGGTGGGGCCAGGCCTTGGGGAAGCCTGGTGACGAGATGGATATTCGATCGGTGAGGGTGCGCAACAAGCAACGCGCATTAAGATAACTGCTCAACCTTACCGAGCCTCGGATTGGTGCGTGGCTACCCGCGTTCGCGAACGAGGTGCGTCGTATGGCTTCGATCGTCTCTTCGACAGCCACGACTGCCGGAAGCGAGCGTCGGTCATGCCGAGTGCACCGCGTGGGTAACCAAGCTCGGTTAGGTTAAGGCGCGGCTCCTCTTGCGAGTCCGGCATCGCGATGCCTAGATCGCAGGCGTTTGATAAGAGAATAGTCCGGTTTCGTGGGCCGGAATGACGGGGGCGGCCGCAGTTGCGACGCCGAGTGGCCGTCATCCCGTCTCCAAGTTGCCGTCTTGGATTTTTATCCCGTTGTCTGACTTCCCAGGAGCGCCTCGATCATGACGGATCAAGCGGACAAGCATCATGCGCCCCGGCGGTATTTCGTCGATGCCGAGGGTCACCGCGTGCTGATCGGTCTTTCCTCCGAAGAAACGAGCGAATTCGAGGCGCTGGACGGTATTCTCGCGCTCGATACGACCACGGGGCGGGCCACGGACGGCGCAATCCGGGCGACGCGCTGGCTGCAGATCTACGAAAAGCACGACGCGGCCTGGAAGACCTGGATTGCGCAAAGCCGCGCAGAACACGCCCGAAATTCAATCTTTGTTAACCACGACTGATCGATGCTGCCGGCCTGTACCCCTCGAACCGGGATGGCCCCGATGTTCCAGCTATTCCTGCGAGCACGAGCCCACAATTTCCTCGGCGATCGTCGGGGCGAGAAACCTTTCAAGGCCCGGTCGGCCGAGCGTGACGCCGAAACCGATCACGTGCGGGTCGCCTCGGTCATGACGGCAATCGAGACGGCGCTCCAGGAGGCCGAGCGGGAGCAGGTCGGGCTCAATCGACGCGTCGAGGACGCGCTGGCGCGGGCCTCGGTCACCTTCGGCAACGGCACCGATGAATATCTGGAGCGGGAAACGCTCGACAGCCACCACCAGGATCTGTTCGCAACGGACATTTCAAACGGCCAGCGGCGTCTCAAGGAACTCACCGCGACGATCGGACATCTGAAGTTCGTCAAGGCGGCGCTGCTCACGCGATTCCCGGACTTCAAGCCGACCCAGCTCAGCAGCTGAAGACGTCGTCGGAGACCGCACTCCTCGTGCGAGGTCTCCCGCGCTCCGCTCGACCGCATACGCCGTAAATCGACATGCACTGCGATGGGCCGCCTGAATTGGCGCGCGGCTGCCATCGGCTGTCCTCCGATTGCACGACGCGGCGTCTTGCTCGCAGGGGCATAATGGTCGGCGTCAAGAGCAGCCCATGTGCACGGATCGGCCTCACCAGGATTCAGGAATTGAGACGTTGCTCCGGCCCGTTGCTGCGAAGGATTTCTCGGGGCTGCACGACCCGGTATCGGAACGGTGCCTGGCCATGATGCCGGGCGCCACGGAGCGGACCACGATGTCGTCCGTTCCGTGCCCGCAGCCGAAGAGCGCGGCCTTCGAATTTGATCCAGCAGCCATGAGGACAAGCCGGCGCGATTGCAAACCGTGCCACGGTCCGGGCGAGCGGATGTGAAGCCTTACGACATGCAACATGCATGCAGGCGATGGTTGATCGACCGGAGATTGGTATGAATGTGAGAACGACCAGATTGGAGGATCTTTCCGTCGTGGAGTTGACGGACCTCTACGAGCGTATTCGACCTCTTCTCGCCAAAAGGATCGAGCAGGAAAAACGCAAGCTGGAGGCTGCGCTTGCCAGGCTGAGCAATGACACGGCATCTCCACGCGCATCCGAGCGGCGCGTCATCGCAGCCAGCGGCTCGCACCACAAGACACGTCGGAAATATCCTCCGGTCCTGCCCAAATATCGCAATCCGACTGATCGCTCGCAAACCTGGGCCGGCCGCGGCAAGCAGCCGCGGTGGCTGGTTTCGCAGCTCAAGGCCGGAAAGAAGATCGAAGATTTCCTGATCAGGAAGGCGGGCGCGACGCAGAGCGCCTGAAGTCGACGGCCTTTCCGCCGGCCCGGATCGGGCCCGCGCCGAGGCCATTCAAATCACTTGTCGGTCTTCTCGGGAGTCGTATCGACGTTGCCGCCATTGTCGACGCACTTCTTGAAGAACTCTCGTTGAGCCTGGCCGCTGCCCTTCGCGCTGCCGGCGGCGGGATTGGCCGGCTGACGGGGTGGAAACTGCTTTTCGACGAGTCCGTTGCACTTCTTGGCGACCTCGACGGTGATGGCCGACGCATTGGTCGGCAACATCAGGGTTGCCGCTGCAAGCAGCGCCACGGCACCTGTCATCAGTTTCCAGTCAGCGTGCATGCTCCAACTCCCATGGCCCAGCCGTTGAGGCAGAGCGGTATAGTAACACTCGTTGCCGGGCAGGCAACGTTGGCGCAGCGTGATCGTTCATCGCACCGGCACGAAATCGTCAGGCCTGCGTTCCCGGTCCGGTGATCCCTGAAACCGAAACAGGCCGCGGCTGGTCGAGACGATGTCGCCGGGAAGCAGGCTGTCATCCTCGAGGATGCGTTTTGAGGCCTCTTCGGCAAGGTCTTTGGCGGTCGACTGCTGGTAGATGGGAAGCCCCTTGCGCTCACGCCGCATCTGGGTAGCCCGTTCGCGGGACGCCTTGAGCGTGTCCTGCCATTGCTCCCGACTCATCTCGGGCGGGGGAGGGGCCTCGTCGAGCACCTCCTGGGCGAGGCACGTCACGGAACCGAGCGTGGCCAGATGAACGATCGCCAAGAAGGTCAGTCTCTGTTTCATGGGTTCAATATAGATGGCCCATTCGATACTGAAAGCGTTCCGTGAAACCCGATCGCCTCGGCTGCCGGACTGCCCGTATCCGCCCGTGTTCCCCTGGCCATTGGCGGGTTGATATCTTCCAACTATGCTAGCCGGGTATTCTTGGGATCGCGCAGACCATGCGTCGATCGGGGGCGGCGCGGATCGAATGGGCTCGGAGATCATAAGACCAGAAGACGATGATGCCCTGCCGGCGCCGATGCCGGAGGTCGAATTCGCGCTGGTCCTCTCGCGCATGATCGACTCGGTCAAGAATGATCCGGAGCACCTGCGCCAGACCGTCTACGAGCTGGCGCGGCACAAGCTGCAAGAGCAGCTCGCGAGCGAAGGCCGTCCCGACCAGCGGAAGCTGTCGAAGGCGCTCGAGACGGCGATCCTGGGCGTAGAGACCTTCGTCAAGAACAACGACGATTTCAGTGTTTCGAACGGGCCGGCGGCTTTGCCGCCCCCGCGAGCCTCCGCACATGGTGCCGAAGACCAGTGGTCGCCGGGTCGGCCGGCCTCCCCGATGGTCGAGGTCCTGGCCGCTCCGACATCCGCGAAGAGGCGGTCTTTCTGGCTGACGACTCTCGGGCTGCTGGTTCTCATGCTGCCGCTTCCGTGGGTGCTCTCCTATGCCGTTCACGGGACCGGCCCGACCAGCTGGCTTCGCGGTGTCGCGAGCTCCCCCGCAGTGCCGCCTCAGCCCGTTTCGCCGAACCAGGCCGCGGTTGCCGCACCGGCTGCCGCATCGAAGGAGAGCGAGAAGGCCGCGCGGGAGGCCTCGCCGCTCGTGCCGAAGGCCTATGGCATCTACGCGGTCAGTGCGGACAAGCTTTACGAACTCGATATGCTGCCGGGTCGCGTTCCCGATATGCGCGTCGCCATCTCGGCTCTGATCGCGACGCCAAGTCGCACCGTGCTGCCCGACGGACATCTCAAATTCATCGTCTATCGCCGGGATTCCGCCACGAGCGCGGCGGATCGCGCCGAGATCCGGATCATCGCCAAGATCGAAAATGAACTGACCTTCGACAAGGCGGGCAAGCCGGTCACCACCAAGGCCGAGGATGGCTGGGTGATCCGGAACATCTCGGTGCCGTACCGAACCGCGCCCAGCAAGGACGAGGCGGACATGTACGAGGTTCAGAGCGAGGATCCCGACAAGCCCTTGGCACCGGGGCGCTATGCGCTGGTTCTGAAAGGTCAGGCCTACGACTTCACGGTGGCGGGACAGATCACCGACCTCAGGCATTGCCTGGAGCGAATGGCCGCCACCAACGGCCAGTTCTATAGCGAGTGCCAGAAAAAGTAGGTGATGGCGGCCTACTTCCTGAGGCTCTCGACGAATTTGGGATCGCTGGCCTTCGCGGCCGATTCGAGAAATTGCCTGCCGGCCTCGGACGCGCGGCGATAATCCGCGGCCAGCGCGGGGCGTTGATCGGGCAACTGCGTCAGGATGGCGCGGACGTCGCCGCGCGCGAGCTCGACCAGGTCCATATCGGTGAGGGAGTTGCTCGTCGTCACGTTCTCCAGGCGGGCGGGGATCAGGTCAGCCCGGTTCTGGCCGGTGAGATAGGACATCTTCAGGGATTCCGTCGCGCGCGAATCCGCCGGGTTCTTCTTGGTCTGGAGCAACGCAAGGACGAGCCACATCAGCGAGTCATGCGGGCCAATCTTCAACGAACTCCTGACCGCGTCCTGCGCCGTCTCCGAGGAGATGGCATGCGACGAGCCGAGCGCCTGGCTCGCCAGCGCAAGGGCATATTCGGATCGGAGGTCCGACCGCAACGGCATCAGCATTGACGCCAGCTTTGCCGAGGCGACCTGGTCGTCCGATTGCGCGTCGGCGACGACCGACATCGAGAGCAGCGGTACCGGACGCCGAAACTGAGCGGCCAGATTTGCGATCGCGATGCCCCCGACGACAACTGCAATCAACAAGGCAAAAGATCTGAATTTCCAAACGATGCTCATGACGTGGTCCCGCTGAGGCCTTTGCCGGCGCCTGCCAGTATCGGCAACATGCTGCTTCCCTCGATGCTTAGCAACGTCAGATTTCCGGTCGCATAGGCGCCGGTGTCGATGTTGATGCGGTTGGGTCGAATGTCCGGGGTTTCGACGGGTGTATGTCCGTGGACGATGAACTTGCCGAAGTTTTCGTTGCTCTCGAGAAATTCGCTCCGAATCCACAACAGGTCCGATTCCTGCTGCTCCTTGAGCGGAATCCCGGGGCGCACGCCGGCGTGGACAAAATAGAAATCCCCGCAGGTAAATGACGGCTTGAGGCCCCGAAGAAACGGCAGGTGGCTTGACGGCATCAACCCCAGCAGGGTGCTGACGAGGTCGGTCCGTTCGGCTGCCGTGGGGTTCAGCGGCGGGTTAATTCCGTAGGACATCAGGGTCTGCAGGCCGCCGAATTGCCGCCAATCGTTGACCTTGCCGGGGTCCCGCAGCACATCGAGAAAATAGGCTTCATGATTACCCTTGAGGCATACGGTTTCACGCGTGCGGCTGCGCTCGATCAGAAGGTCGAGGGTCCGGCTGGATTGAGGGCCTCGATCGATGTAGTCGCCCAAAAACACTTCGACCGGGCGATCGATAGGGTTTCGTTCCAGGTCCGCATCGACCATGGCGAACGTATCGCGCAGGAGATCGGCGCAACCATGGATGTCGCCTAACGCATAGATCCGGACCCCCTCCGGAAGCCGAGGCTCGCGCGCCACTCTGCGAGATCGCATCAAACGAAACATGTCGACAGCGCTTCCTGTCCTGATGAACGGACCCTGATCTGCAATGATCGCAGGGGGCAGGAACAAAATAGTTAATCGAATCTCGATCCAACCGTCCGGATTTGCCTCAAACGTCGGCTCCCGTTCGAGCGAGAAATCAAAACTTACTCCCTAGGGTCCGGTCAACGAATGGGGAGTCCACCTGATGCGATCTATGTCAAAATGGGTTGCTGCAATCACTGCCGCAACCATGGTCCTTGCCGGATGCCAGAACGCCAGCGCCGGCTTTGTCGGGATGCCGAGCATGCTCGGCTCCGTCGTCAAGCGCATTTCCTTCGGCAATTATACCCTGCCGCCGATGGCGTATACGCAGTTTTGCATGCGCTACAAGAACGAGTGCAAGACTGAAGGCATCGTGTTCCGGGGCGGCCCCGTGCGCCTGACCGAGCAGCGCTGGGCGGACCTCAGAGAGGTTAACAACGTCGTCAACTCGTCGATCACGCCCGAGCCGAACACCGAGGGCCTTGCCGGCGAGAAATGGCTGATCAACCCCGCCAGCGGCGATTGCAACGACTATGCCGTGAGCAAGCGTTCCCAACTGCTGGCGCGCGGATGGCCGGCGCGGGCGCTCCTGCTCAGCGAGGTCGTCACCTCCTGGGGTGAGCACCACCTGATCCTCGTAGTCCGGACCTCGTCCGGCGATCTCATGCTGGACAATCTGACCCCGCAGATCCGGCCGTGGACGCGCGCGTCCTATCGCTGGGTCCGCATGCAGACTCCCAAGAACCCGAACTTCTGGGCCTCGCTCGGTAACCGCAGCCTGGCGGGTTGAACTCAGGGGCTGGTTCTGGCGCTGATGCTCTGCGCCAGCCCCAGCCCGATGATGGTGTCTCCGACGATCGCGACGGCGGAATTCAAAAGGCTGGCGTCGCAGAACGCCTGGCCGAGGATGACCACGACGCATGCCGCGGCCGAGGCCGCATAGAAGGAGTCGCGGCCCCGGCCAAGCGCGCCTCGGTACAGGTTGACGATGATCCAAACGGCGATGGCCGCCAGGATCAGGGTCATCGGCCAGCCGAGCTCGATCGCAAAGGACGCAGCCGTCGACGGTGCGCTCGTGATCGAGCCGCCGAGGTCCTGATAGAGAGGGACGAGCGCTGCGAAGGTGCCGGCACCCGTTCCGCGTGGACCCGCGTCGGACAGCAATCGCGTCGTGACCGAGATCGCGTCCGCGGACGCTGCCGTGGCAAATTGCAGGAACGGCGAAACCATGCGCGTTGGATCATAGCGCCACGCAGCGATCATGACAGCCGCGATCGCGATGGTGGCAAGAAGGACGGCCGTCGCCCAGCCTGCCAGATCGGCGCGGCGCACGAGCTGGATCGAGCCGAAAACGACGACACCGAGCGCGGCAATCAGGGCGGCGTTCAGGGTTGCACTGGCGGCCAGGCCGCCGATGCACAAGATCGTCGCGATCCCGCTCGCAGCCAGCATGAATTTGACGTGGCCCCGATCCTCGTCCTGACGACCTCGAAGCCGTTCGAGCGCGCTCATCGTATTCGCCAACGATAACAGGATTCCAAGGGAGCTGATCGCGCTTCGAACATCGTCACCGGCGTCCAGCCGTGCGATATGACCGGCCTGCCCGAGCAGCAGGACGATCGTGATGACGACGGAAACGGATGCCAGCACCAGGAGGATCAGTTCTGCCTTCTTGCGATCCTTGGCCACGAACAGCGTGACCACGACAAGGATGATGTTGGCCAGGTAGAAGGCGAGCGACAGCAATGTTTCGCCGAGATCGATGCTGATGTGCCCCCAGGCCTGCTGATCGAGCGCCTCATTGGCGTAGACCCATAGAGAGTGGGCTCCGGAAGGAAGCGGCAGGATCTGAGCGATCATCCAGAGAGCAGGAATCGCGACGACGAGCTTCAGTCGCGCGGTGGCCTGCCCCACAAACTTGATATCCACGGCGCGCGCGGACATGCCGACGAGGACGAGAGCAAGGGCTGCCAGAAGGGATAGAAGCGACCGTACCGCTAATCCATCGTGGATCGTCGCCCCGGACGCAAAAACAATGCAAATGAGCAGCAGGCTGAAGGCTATCGACAAGCGGTGACCCGGAAATTTCATGAATGACTTGGACGCCTATATCATGGAGTCCGCAATGTAACGAGATCGCCTCTGCAATGAGCCCGGCGGTGTGGTTACCGCAAGCGGCCCTCGATCGATGTCGGCGATGTTCGGTTGCTCGGGAGTCGTGGTTGGATCGGGTGCCGCCGAAGGGGCAGCATAAAGGGGCGAGCTAGAACGGGCGAGCTAATTGCCCGGTCAGTCCTCAGCTTCGGACGATGGTTGGGCGAACGTGCCGGCTCGATGGTGCGTGCTGAGCGTTTGCCATGGTGCGTACGGCCAAGCCGCCGAGATAGCCAAGCTGGAGCGTCACGACGAAAACGAGGGCCGACATCCCTGCGAATCCGAGCGACGAGCCCCTCAGCCCTGCAATGGCTGCAACGAGGATAGAGCCGGCGGCCGTTGCTGGAAGCAGAGCCATCACCTTGAACCGGATCCCCAGCGCAGCGCCGATCAGCCAACTCAAAATTGCGACGATGCTCATACCCAACCCTCCAGCGGTATAATCGGCGGGGTGGGCTAAGGTTCCCTTAAAGAGGAGGTGCAGGGCGGGCGGGGTCTCGATCCTGTCGGCCTATCCGGCCGGGCAGCTTGCCGAGAGCACCGAGATTGACCCAGAGGCCCCGTCGAGGGGGATCACTCCCCGGATATCCCCTTCCGGATCGTGGATTTTGACGGCCAACGCCTTGGATTGTCGCCCGGGCCCCGTCACAAGCATTGTCGGGTCGATCGGGAGCACCAGGGCGGTTCCCGTGTCTGAGGACATGGCGGTGACGGTGGATTCAGACGCGGCCCAGGTCAGGGTCACATCTCTCTTGCTTCGGGGAGGGTAAGGCCGAACGAGGGCCAAAAGGACCTCAAGCCCCGACTTCTCGCGGCAGCGGATCATCAATCCGGCCAGATCAGGGTCGGACCTTGATGTGTCCGGTGTGCGCATGACCGCGATCGCATCGGGGCCCCCTCCCGGCCGGGGGGTCTTGATCAGCGGCCACGGGCTTTCGGCGCCGCCGGATACGGCCGGTGCGCTCTCCGTCGGCGTTGGTGAGAGGAGCCTCTTCAAGCAATCCAGACGAGCCTGACTTTCGTTGATGGCCCGGCAGCGCTCGAAATCCAGCGTCGAGTCGCCTTGAGCGAGCGCAGGCGTGGTTCCGGCGGTCAGCACCAAGGTCATCAAGAGCGTCCGTGCCCCGCGCATGAAGTTTCTCCGCTGCTTAAAAAACGAAATCTGGCCGATGGCCGTATCTGAACTTACTAACTTAATGAAATATATAGTATTTTGATTAGAATTGAACGGCGGGACTGTTGTTGCAATTTTGGCGCACCCCAAGGCTATTGCTCGGGATCTGGACCGAGTTCGCTTGTTTGAGCAGATGCCTTGCCATAACCATTCAGGATCGGATGGGGCCCTTACGATGTTTCAGCGGAAATTTGCCCAAGTAGTTTTTCCTGCGTTGGCCATTGCGCTCGGCGGTTGCTCGTGGGTTCCCGCGTCGGGACCCTACGCCCATCAAGTCCGTCTCAACGCGGATGCCACGGCACCGGAGACGACTTCGAAACTCCAGTATGCCGTCGTCAAGCTGACGCCGGAAACGGTCTCGGCGTTGGCTCGCTATGAGCCGCGGGGCCTCTCGGGCGTGTTCCCCGACAAATACGTGCCGCCGGCCAAGATCAAGTTCGGCGTCGGCGACGTCGTCAGCGTCACCATCTTCGAAGCAGCCGCAGGCGGCTTGTTCATCCCGACCGAGGCCGGCGTCCGCCCGGGCAACTTCGTCACGATCCCGGATCAGACGGTCGACAACGACGGCAACATCAGCGTTCCCTATGCGGGCCTCGTGAAGGCTGCGGGGCGCTACAACGGTGAAATCCAGCAGGACATCGTCAACCGCATCAAGAACCGCGCCATCGAGCCGCAGGTCGTGGTGTCGCTGTCGCAGCAGCGGACGTCGCTCATTTCGGTGTTCGGCGAGGTCAACACGCCCAACCGCTTCCCCGCGGCCGCCTACGGCGCCCAGGACCGGGTCACGGACGCCATCACACGCGCCGGCGGCATCAAGGGCCAGGGCTTCGAGAGCTGGGTGATGCTGCAGCGCGGCAACAAGCGCGCGACGGTGCCCTTCGCCAATCTGGTGTACGAGCCCTCGAACAACATCTACGTGCAGCCGGGCGACCGCATCTACGTCTACCGCGAGCAGCAGAAATTCCTCGCCTTCGGCGCGACGGGTACGCAAGGCGAGTACAATTTCGACGCCTGGCGCATCAACCTGGCGGAAGCCGTCGGCAAGGCCGGTGGTCTGGTCGACAACCAGGCGGATCCGGGATCGGTGTTCCTCTATCGGCTCGAGCCGCGTGAATTGGCGGAACAGCTGGGCGTCGATGTCAGCAAGTTCACGGGTGAGCTGATTCCCGTCATCTTCAGCACCAGCTTCCGGGCTCCGGGAGGGTACTTCCTGGCGACCAACGTTCAGATGCGCAATCAGGACGTCGTCTTCGTCGCGAATGCTGAATCGGTCGACGTTGCCAAGTTCACATCGTCCATCGACTCGATCATGAATACGGTCAACAACGGCATGACCCTGACGAACAACGGATTTGCGGTGTACAACACCATCCGCGGGGCCAGCACGGCCGTGTTCCAGTAATCTCGGCGTCGAGATGCCTTCGGGGATCCCGCTTCGCTGCCTGACGACTTGATTGGGTTAAAAGGCGTCAGGCCGACTATGAAGCGGGAGCCCGTTCCGTCGTTGGCGGCGGGTAAACCGCGGCTGCGTTCGTGATAGCAGTTTTCAATTCGAGACATCAGCAAGTTGGCCCTGCCGCAACTCACTGGTGGCCGCGAGGCGCCTAGACGACGCGATTTGCTAGGCAAAATCTCTGCCGCGATCATCTATATGGCGCTGGCCGGGCCGCCTTTTCTGTTCGGCTCGCGAGACGCAACCACGATCGCCCTGTGGTGTGCGCTTCTGGGCATTGGACTGATCTGTGCGCCGACAAAGCGGCTGCGGAGGAGCCATCTGATCCTCCTTGCCGGGATCTTCTTTGTCGTTTTGTGTTTCGCCTTCGTGCTGCACGAGCAGCTTTCGGATCATCCATGGATCGCGCCTTTCAACCCAATCTGGGACAAGGCCTCGGAAGCTCTCGGCAAGCCCCTCGTGCCATCGGTATCCATCATCAGGGGCGAGCCGTTCTTTGCACTCGGGCTGCCTCTGGCCAACGTGCTCGCGCTTACGCTGGGATTGATCGTCGGCTCGGACTCCGACCGTGCGCGCCGCGGGGTGAGGGTCATGGCCTGGGCGGGCGGAGGCTACGCCCTGTACGGAATCTTCGGGCTATTACTCGATCCGTCGCACATCCTCTGGCGCGAGAAGACCGCCTATATCGGCAGCCTCACCGCGACGTTCATCAACCGGAATACGGCGGCCGCCTATTTCGGCTCATGCTCGGTCGTATGGCTTGTCCTGCTGATGGCGGCTGTCAGGGGCTGTCTGCCGCGCGGTCGGATCAACTGGACGAGATTGCCGCAGGATCTCGTGGTGCACGCCGGCAAGGATGTTCTCATCCGCTTCCTGATGCTGTTCGTCTGCCTCTCCGCGATGTTCATGACGAATTCCCGCGGCGGGGTGCTTATTTCGATCTCAGTCATGACCGTGACGTTCGTCATCTATTTTGGCCGAGACATGCCGCGTGGGCTTGGTGTGCTTGGCGTCCTCACCGGCGGCGTGCTCACCGCGCTCGTGCTGCTGCAGGTACTTGGCGGAAACGTTGGACGACGCTTCGACTTGCAGGGACTGAGCGATGAGGGGCGACTGTCGGTCTACCGATCGACACTGAAGATCATTGCTGACAACCCCTGGTTTGGAACGGGACTTGGAACGTTCGGGCATGCGTTTCCGGCCTATCGAAGCGACAACCTCTCCATGCAGGGCTTGTGGGACGTAGCGCACAACACCCATCTCGAATTCGCCGCGGAGCTCGGCATTCCCCTAACGATCGTCGTTGGCATTGCGTGGGCCGTCATACTCGTCGTTGTGGCTGCGGCCTTGCGCGGCCGCCGTCGGCACATAGCAGTGCCATTGTCGGCGTTTGCCGTTTTGATGATAGCGCTCGTCCACTCGTCGATCGATTTCCCCTTGCAGGTTGCCGGATATTCGATCGTGGTCTTCTCACTTGTGGGATTGGGCGTCTCGCAAGCGATGTTGCGTACAGCGCCGCGAATACGCCGGCATGTCAGTCGAGAGAGCAGTGCGGCACGCGCAAAAAGGGAGGTCCCTGGTCTCCATTAGTGTTAATTTCCACTAATGTTCTCCATTGCCACGTAAAATCAAAAATATACCAGCCTTTTCAATGGCTTGATGCGGAATTGGTGGGGCTCATATAGCGCTTTTGTATTTGTTATGCGTCCGCTATAGTCAGTTAGCTTTTTCTTAAATGCCGGCGCTATCGGCGATATTGGCCGACGAGGTCGCCAGGAGATTTAAAAAATGACGATGCGGTTTGCCGTTAAATTGCTCGTAGGTGCGGCGCTCACATTCTCGGCGCAAGTGGCAAATGCCCAGGTAGGCGGACAAACACCGAATTTGTCCCCGGCGCAGATTTCGGCATTTCAGGCCAATCCTGGCCAGTTGCTTGGCCAGTTTCCTAACGGCGGTCAGGGGCTAGTCAGCCAAATTTCTGACCTGGCGAGTGCCGATAAGAATACGGTTGCCGCGATCATCGCTCTTGCGAGAAACGCAAACGAGGATCAGCGCAAGTCGATCGCTCAAGGTCTGGCGACGGCTGCGAAGGCTTACGCCTCGGCCAACGATCCTGCTTCGGCAAATAGGATCCAGCAGGATGTTGTTGCCTCGGGTCTTCCTGAGTTCCAAAAGGCATATGCCGAAGCTGCCGGCGATACTGGAACTGCCGCGTCCGGCGGTGGCGGCGGCGGTGGCGGCGGTGGTCCGACCGCTTCTGGTCCCCCCTCGGGAGGGTCAAACTCCAGTAACGGTCCTGACGGAAATACCTTCACCGCAAGCCGATTCAGCTTGACGAGTGGGTCGGGATTGGGCGGAGTGACGCCGGTAAGCCCGTTCTGACGCTCGATCGCCAGGACCGATAAGTTCCTTTTCGAGCGCTGCCGTCGACTCGCCATTACAGGCGGGTCGATCATGCTTGGCCCTATTGGTGACAAAGGCATTATAAATGGATGCGCGCTTGAAATTCAGCGAGCAGCCCGGCGCTCGGATGGTGCCGGATGGGTCCGATGATGCGGTCCCGATCACAGATCTGATCGATCAGCTTACGGGATTTGTACGGCGGCAATTTCCGATATTCATCTTCTTCGTGGCCTGTTCGCTGGCGGTTGGCGCAGTCTATATCTTCACGACCCCGCCCAGTTTCACGTCCCACGCGATGCTGCTGATCGACTCGAGCAAGCTTCGCGTGCTGCAGGGACAGGAAGCGCCGCTCGGCGATATCCCGATAGACACCTCGCAGGTGGAGACGCAGGTCGAGATTCTGAAGTCCGAGGGGATCGGACTTTCTGTCATCAAGGATCTGAACTTGACGCAAGACCCCGAGTTCACGGGGGTTGGCGGCGGAGTTCTCGGCGTGGTCAGGGGCCTGTTTGCCGCGCCTGACGTCAAATCCGATACGGCCCTCACACGTGGTGCGCTTGGCACGTTTCTCAGCCAGCGAACGGTGTCTCGCGTAGGTCGTACCTACGTTCTCGACATCGGATTTACCTCGCTGGATCCCAACCGGGCGGCTGCGATCGCCAATGCCATCGCTGACGCCTACATCGTCGATCAGCTCGAATCCAAGTACCAGGCAACGCGGCGAGCGAGCCGCTGGCTTCAGGACCGTATCAAAGAACTTCGCCAGCAGGTCTCTGACGCGGATCGAGCCGTGCAGGACTACAAGGAAAAGAACAACATCGTTTCGGTCAACGGTGGCTCAGGGGGCGGCACTCGGCTGTTGGGCGAGCAGCAGCTGGAGGAGTTGAACTCTCAACTCGGTGGGGCGCGCGCCGCGGCCGAGGAAGCGAAAGCCCGCCTGGAACGAATTACGCAGGTTCTGAAGAAAGACGCGCCCGATGCCACGATGGATGCAACCGTCGCGGACTCGCTGAAGAACGAGGTCATCACTCGCCTCAGGAACAACTATCTCGATCTCGCCGCGAAGGAGTCCATCTGGTCCGCTCGATATGGCTCCAACCATTTGGCTGCAGTCAATCTAAGGACCCAGATGGCGGAGTTGCGTCGATCCATTCTGGATGAGTTGGGCCGCATCGCCGAAGGCTACAAGAGCGACTATGAAATTGCGAAATCCCGCGTTGAAGGGCTTGAGCAAAATCTGAAGAGCCTCATCACAAATTCGCAAACCACGAACCGGGATCGCCTGGGGTTGCGGGACCTTGAGAGCACCGCGAAAGTTTATCACACGCTCTACGACAACTTCCTGCAGCGCTACATGGAAGCGATTCAGCAGCAATCGTTTCCAATTACTGAGGCTCGCGTGATCAGCGCTGCGGCCCCGCCGACGCAGAAGAGCGGGCCGAAGCCCTTTCTTGCTCTTGGTATCGCCACCCTGATCGGCGTCATTCTCAGCTTCGGAGCCGCGGTCCTGCGCGAGGCGGTCGACCAGGTGTTCAGGACCGCGCGCCATATCGAGAGTCTGCTCCAAGTCACTTGCTTGGCGGTTCTGCCTAAATTGCGGTCTTCTGCCATTTCACCCGCGACCCGAGACAAGAATGGGTTGTTTGCCGGGCGAAAGGGTGATTCCGCGGGCATCGATCCGCGGCCGTCGGACGTGATCGTCATGAGTAAGCGTTCTCCAGGCGATGCTGCCGCCGAGGCCGTGCAGGTCCCTCCCGAAAGGAGAATGAAATTCGCAAGCAACAGGGAGTTCCTGCGCGAGGTCGTCGATCAACCGCTGTCAGCCTTTGCCGAGGCGTTTCGCTCGATCAAGATCGCGGCGGATATCGGTAGTGTAAACCACCGGGTTATCGGCGTCACATCCACTCTTCCTGGAGAAGGAAAGTCGACAGTTGCTGCCAACTTCGCCGAGCTCATCGCTCATTCGGGTAAGCGGGTCATTCTGGTCGATGGAGATCTTAGAAATCCAACACTCTCGCGTTCGCTGAAGCCTGATGCAAAGGCTGGGCTTATCGAGGTGATCGGCGGCGAGCTATCGTTGAAGGATGTGGCTTGCTACGACGAGCAAACGGGCTTGGCCTTCGTTCCGACGCGTTTGAAGGCGCGCATCGCTCACACTAACGAAATCCTGGCGTCGGATGAATTCAAGACGCTCATTGATAGCCTTCGTGCGACCTACGATTACGTCATCATCGATCTTCCTCCCCTGGCTCCGGTCGTCGACGTCCGTGCAACAACGAAGGTGGTTGATTCTTACCTTTACGTTGTCGAATGGGGAAAGACGCGGAAGAGTCTCGTCCAGCAACAGCTGTTGAGTGCTCCGGAGATCTATGAGCTGCTGTTGGGTGTGGTTCTTAACAAGGCCGATATCAACGTGCTCGGCAGATACGAAGGGCACTACGGCGGCTATCATGCCAAGCGATATTACGGCCAGTATGGCTATACGGAATGAGATCCGAGATGAGGTCGAGCGGCTCGCCAACGCTCGGGCTTGCTCGCATACTTGGTGTTTCGTTGGGCCTGTTAGGTGTTGCCTGGGCGGCTTCCACGTTTCCCGTCTTCCGTGACGAAGCTTCACTCGTCGTTTCCGCCCAGCATATTCTTTCCGGCGAGCAATACCAGACTGTCCAGTCGAACGAACTCGGGCGCGAGCTCGCCGGCAAGAACATTTCTACGCTCCGATCGACAACGCTGAGCCGAGCCGTCGTCGTGCGTCTCAAGCTGGACGAACTGGAAAGTGCTTCCCAGAAGGAAGGCTATAATCCGGATCTTGATGCGACTTCCCAGCTGGTGGGTTCTGCGCTTGCCAGGGATCCAGCGGATGCGTTTCTCTGGCTGACCGCCTATTGGCTAGAAAGTGTGCAAGGGAAGACATCGGCGGATCCGCGGTTGCTTCGAATGTCTTATCTGCTCGGGCCAAATGAGGGCTGGATAGCAACCCGGCGAAATCCTCTTGCGGTCCGTATGTTTGCGTCGCTTCCGCCTGATGTGACGGACCGCGTCGTTGCGGAATTCGGGTCGCTGGTACACTCCGGTCTCGGTCAGAATGCAGCAGGCACTCTGTCGGGGCTGGACGGGCCGATACGCGAGAAACTCATCGGCGTCCTGGATGCGGACACTCGTGGCTGGTTCTTGCGAGCTCTGGAAGGCAGGGATGGCGAAGAGCGCATTCCGCCAGGGGCACGGGATGGATTGCTCAAGCTCGAGACGCCATTCTAGTTGATGGTCTGCGCCAGGAGCCGCAGCCGCGCTGCCAGACAGGTTCGTAACCAAGATCAATCGTCGGCAAGTATTAACTGTTACTGCGCTGATTACGGGCCTGGAACTGTGCTATTGGCGGTTTGTAGCGATCGTGTCGGATTTCGTCGTTAGTCATGGAGCATCAATACAAGTCACGGTACCACGAGCTTTGGAGGATTTTTGCATGGATTGCATACTCCAAGCAGGCGTCGCTCGCGATCGCTGATCAGGCCGTAATCAGTCTTTCCAGCTTGCTCCTGAGCGTGGTGATTGCACGAATTGCGGGTCTCGAGCTTCTTGGAAGTGTCGGCTTCGTGCTGATTCTTTCAGTCTTTGGCGGAGTGATACTTGCCTCCCTGATATCGTCTCCTGGCATGGTGCTGTTTGGCTCCATGAACGAAGATGCCGAACGCTATCGAGGCTTCCTGTTCTTGGCAGCGATAGTTCTGGGTGCTGTGTCAGCGGTCGTGCTGTCTTTCGTCTATGCGATCTATCGCTTGCGTACTGGTGCTGCGGCCTCCAATGGCGAGATGCTGGTCGTGGCGATCTTTTTCTCGATTGTTCCCGCCCAGGATACGCTTAGACGAGCGGCATTCGCCCGTGCGCGGCCATGGGCAGGACTGAGGTTGAGCTTCGTGCGAAACCTCCCGCCACCGATAGCGCTTTTGTGCATGCATCGCATGGCGCACTCGATCGAGTTGCTGGACGTGGTCGGCATCTTGGTTCTCGCCAATATCGCTTCCGTTGCGGCTGATCTGATGTTCGATCACCTGCGACTCCCTGATCGGCATTTTTCAGTCACGGCATGGTTGCGCCACTGGCAAATGTCCCGCTGGCTTTTGCTGTCGTCGGTTTTTAATTCCGGATACGAACAGACGTTTACATTCGCGACCGGGATTGTCTTCGGCGACCGCGCCGTCGCAGCAATCCGGATAAGCCAGCAGATATTCGGCCTCTTAGTCGCCGGCATGCAAACGTTCGAGAACACAATTCCAAGGCAACTTGCCCTCGCCGCGGAGGAGGGTGAGAGGTCCTATGTGCGTCTCGTTAACCTTATCGCGGTAGTTGTATTCGTGGGCGTAATCGTGTCTGGCTCGATATTGTGGTGGTTCGGAAACGAACTGATCCAATTTTTCTTGAATGTCGACTACACTCAATATTCCGATCTGCTACTGTTCTGGGCCATTGCAACCGCGTTGAGCGGAGCCAGGTCCATATATGCGATGGCATTCCGCGCGACGCGCAATACCAAGCCAATTTTTTTGGCCGATGCATTTGCGTTTCTGATGGGAGCTCTGATTGTAGTTCCTGCGCTTCAGCGGTTCGGGATTTTCGGCTCCGGGGTCGGCATGTTGGTGACAAATCTCGCAGGTCTGGTCGTTTTAATGACACTCATCCGACGGAACTCTCACCAAATCCGGGAGCAGGCCTGATATGGATTTGGGTCGACAGGGCAAGTTGGTGCGAATGACCTTCCGGGTTTTCACTGAACTCGATGCGGGGATCGAATGACCGTAACGAAGGAGTTTCCAAGAATCCACCCACGCGGGATGTCGCCGCAACGAGGGATGATGCGGTTTAAGTATTCGCTTCCCTTGGTTTTCTATTTTGTGGTGTTCTCGGGATCAATCTATCTTCTGTTCGGTACGTTCGACGAAGGCGAGCTGTCGGAGAAGTCGGGCGGATCACCCTTGTACATGGGGTTGCTTCTCATCACGTACTCGATGGTGCTGCTTCAGCTCGCGATGGTGAGGGGAGCTGCCCTCGGAGTCGTCTTTAGATCCCTTCCATTGCTGGCGTTTGTTTGCTGTGGTTTCTTATCTCTCATAGTGGCCGGTGCCGCGGGCATTTCGGTCATGCGGTATTGCCTCTTGATAGCAACAATTGCCGCGGGTTTGTTGATTTCCGTACGATATAGCCTCGATGAGTTCTGCGAAACGTTCTTCTGGACCTCCTTTACAGTAACGGTCGCGCACTTCCTCGCGTATCCGCTTTTGTCGGGACGTATCGTTTACGATCCTCTGGAGCGAGGCACGCTGCTGGGCCTTACTTCTTACGCGGGTCTATTTCCCCATAAGAGTGTCGCGGCAACTTTCTTCTCTCTCGCTCTGGTTATTTCGGTGGCACGTTATCTTGGCGCGCAGACCAAGAAAACCAAACGTTCATCGATCGCCCTTGCGTTTTTATCATTCATCGCGCTGCTGCTGTGTGGGGCGGTGGGGCGATTGCTGTTTCTGCTAATCAGTGCCGTCGTCACCATGCTGGTCCGAGCTTTCCTCGCGCGAAATACTCGGATGTTCCTTCTCTTGGGCGGAGCTATCGTTTCAGGCGGAATCTTCTACTTCCTCATGGGGGACAGCGGGTGGATCTTTTTCTTCGGGCGGTCTTGGAGTCTTACCGGTCGCGAGGAGCTGTTTCAGCTCTGGCCGAGATTCTTCCTGGATAAGCCGTTATTGGGTTACGGGTTTGACGGATTTTTCACCGACGTTGCTGGGGCGCCTGGAAGCTACTTGGCGGATCTCGCGGGGGGGCGAGGTTTCTCGACATTCGAGAGCGTCTATTTGGATCTACTCATCCAATTCGGTGCGATGGGAGCCGCCTTCTTCTGCTGGATGTTGCTCGTCGGATTCGGAAGGTCCGTGAGATTCTACCTCAGGGATTCCTCGAAATACAAAGTAATCCCGCTGCTGCTTATCATATGGACCGTGTTGGGGTCGGCGCTGGACAGCGGGATTCTCACACAGAACTCGCTTGCCTGCGTTATCGCCTTCTGGATCTACTTCGGTGTCGATCGTGCCTATCGATCGTCCAGCAAAAGAGGTCCCGCTCTGGGCCGACTCAAAGGTAACTCGTTCACACGAGCTATCGAGCTGCGGCGCGGGTTGCCTCTTGGGCGGCTCTAAGCAAGTTAGCGGCCGGTTCCTCGACGGTAAACTGCTCAGCGAGCTGGATGTTGGCGGCAGAGAGGCTTTTCCAATGGTCCGAGTTCTGCAATAGGCGGTAGGCAGCTTCGACCCATTTATCTTCGTCGAGGTCGAGACAAATGACGCCGCCGCTGCGTTTCGATAGCTCCAGACCGGATGCAGATTTACTCGAAGCGATGGTTGGCGTTCCCGCGGACATTGCTTCGTTCACGACCAGGCCCCACGGGTCTCCACGAGACGGAAATAAGAACAGACGCCCCGAGTTGTAGAACGATGCAAGATCTTGAGCTTGCAGGTAACCGTCAAACTGAAATTCAACCCCGAGATCGGCCAACCTGTCTTGAAGCCACTCTCGAAGTTCGCCGTTCCCAGCCACGCGAACGCGTAACGTGCCCTGTAGCAACTTCAATTTCTCGACCACCCGGCAGAAGAAGTAGACACCTTTTCTCTCATCATCGATATTGCCGCACCACAGCAAGTCGAACGGTCGCTCAGTCACGGAAGAATACGACGTAGGCCGAGGTACCGACGACACAATTGGAAGTTTCAACAACCGCGATCGCGGAAGTCCGTAGCTCTCTAAAAGCTCCAGGCTGAGCTCGCCGGCACCAAGCCCGAATGCCGCGCGAGGAACGAGAAGTCTCCGGAATAGCCGGTGTATTCTGGACCACTCGCCCGGATCCGTAAGTTTCCAGCCATCGGTCGTGACGCAGTAGGGGCGGCGGTGAATGCGTGCCCAGGCCGCTGCGATAACCATCGTCGGTGAGAACGCATTGATGAAGACGACGTCCGGATCGAAGGCACTCAAAGCAGACCAAACGCCTGGGTTGAGATAAATATGCTGCGTATAGCTGCGATGAAGTCTCATGCCTTCGAGAATGACGACCGAATAATTCGAGGGGGGCGGTACGTTCCAGGCTCGTGAAGGCTCGTTGTCGCTGCAGCACAATACCTGAAGCCGGTCTTCGGGAGACTTGCAGACGGCCTCAAAAACTGCGTGCGTATACGGGGCGATGATGTTTGTGACGAACGCGATCTTCATTTCCGATATTCAATCCAAAATTGAAAAATGTCGCCGTTATCCAGCCGCGGAAGTGGATGCGAGGGGTTGTCCGGAAGCCATGGTCGCGCGCTCTATGGCAGCGGAATATATCTCCGACAATCGCTGCAGGTTTCTCTCTCTCGTGAATTTCCTCTCGAAAGCCAGGCGTGCACCTCTGCCCAGATCTCTGGCCAGTTGAGGTGTGTTGAGCAATCGTTCGATCGCCTCCTTCCAGGACGGGAAGTCGTCCAGCTCTCTCGTGAAGCCGGAGATGTCGTCTTCGACCAGTTCAGCCAGCGATCCCATTCGTGAAACGACGACGGGGGTGGCGGTGGAGAAGGCCTCGGCGACGATCAGTGAGAAGCCCTCGAACCAGCGAGACGGTACGACGACCACGGCAGCTGATTTGATTCTCTCGAGCACGGCTTGATGATCAAGCCAGCCTCGGAATACGACGTTGCGTGGAGCGTTGGCGCTGAGCTGGTCCTTCTCAGGACCATCTCCAATGATCTCGAAAATCGCGTCGACCGATTTTGCAAGCTCGATAAAGAAGCTCACGCCCTTTTCGCTGCTGAGGCGGCCAACGAACAGAACACGTCTTTCTCGTGTCTGCCCCCCAATCCCGGCATCCGGAACCGAATTCGGCTTCGTAACGATCTGCGACGGAGGGAATCCGTCGCTGATCATTTGCTGGCGAACGAATTCTGTCAGCGCGATGAGCGTGAGGTGATGCGGGTGTTTATCCAGCAACTGCCGAAAGCGATGGCCCACTCGGGTAACGGCGTATGACCCGATCGCTGAATTTCGATAGCATCGATGGATGACTGCCGGTAGCCGCATCGGATGCTTCAGGCACAACTGACAGACGGAATCGTTGCGCAAGAACATCCCCCCGGCACATACATGTCGGAAGTTGTGCAGGGTGTGCACGGTTGGGATATTGCTCTGAACACTATAAGCTACGGCAGCGGGGCTGAGCCTCGGGAAGAAGTTGTGAAAGTGAACGAGCTCGGGCTTAAAGGACGTGACCTGCTCGGCGAATTGCTGCACGATCCGTCGATTGTCGAGAATGTTGAGAAAGGTGGCTGCCTTCGAGGCAACGCTTTCGATGGTGTCGTTCGATATAACGAACTCCCCGACCTCGTGGCCGGCTTCGGCGAGCAGTTTGGCTTCCTGCTCGAAAACGATATCCTCGCCGCCACGTTGTTGATACCTGTTGTGAGCTAGCAGGATCCGCATCGTTTCCTTTCCATGGATATGGTGGTCGGTTAACCAATATGGCCCGAACCACGGCGGGCGAAGGAAACCAGCTCGAGACCAACTTTTGCCGAGTAACAGGGGGAGCGTTTGGCGAGCCTATGCGGCCGGAGCCTTGACGGCAAGGCCGGGCCCCTCCCGCGGTTAACGCGTTATACGCGATGGGACCGGGCCGAAGCGCGCAGGTAAGCCTGTCTTGAGGTCATCCCTGGGTAGATACACCGCCAGTCCGGCCGAATCTCCCATTTTTGTAGCGCCGCTAACTGGGCTAGGTTATTCTTGGCAAGCATTTCTTGGTTCGCAGGTTTACGATCATACATGAATGTTTCCGATCTGGTTGGCAGGGCGAGAGGCTTTTTACGAGAGACGAGCTATGTCCGCGCTTATATGTTCGACGAACGATTTCGAGCGCTAGGCAAGCCTGAGTTTCGTGGTTCGTATTTGCCATATTTTTGCTACGCTGGCCTTGCCAACCGTTTTCGTAGCCATTTTGCAGCTTCCCTTGTCGGGCGGGAGCTGAACCGCCAGGTGCTCCCTATCTGGATCAAGACGATGCATCTGGAATCGGATGCAACGGATGTGTTTGAAGAGGAGTGGTCGAAATTCCGCGGTGGGCTTCCTCACGGATATGTCGGGGTCAACACGTCGTCGGTCTTAACCGGTGAATTCCGGTCGCTGGCTCAATCAAAGCAGCAATTGGTCGTGCTGGGTTTTGACCTGCAATGGCTTCCGATCGCCGAGACGCGACGCTTGTTTGGCCCGCATGAGAGCGTGGAGTTTCGATTTCGTCCCAATCTCGTTGCCGCAGCCAACGAACTCGTAGCGTCGTTGCGCCGGCCGTATTTGGCCGTCCACATTCGACAGACAGATTTCATAGCGAACCAGGCCAACTACAAGCCGATGTCCTACTATGAAGCCGAAATTGCGAAGGCCGTCGGCGGCCGAGCTGATCGGCTCAAATATGCAACCTTGCTGGTTGCGAGCGATGACAGCGTCAATCTCGATGCGGCGCTCCTGGCAGAATTCGAGAACGTCGTGATCCTCACCCCTGAGAAGAGTAGAACAGAAGCCGGAGTGGCCTCAGAAGCGCTGGTCCATCTGCTGGCTCTGGGCACGTCCGATGGATTTGTCGGAACCCCCCGGTCGAGCTTTAGTGAGTTCGCGGATGCAGTTCAGTGCGGGGCGGTCGTCGTGCCGGGACTTCATCTGAATTCGCTCGTTTGATGCGAGCTTGAAGTGCGAGTACGCCGGCAATGCGAAAGTCGGTATCGCGTGGACAAGGTCGAGATCGGGGTGACGGATCACTCCGTCGACAGGACGTCATTCCCCTGGAGTATTTGAAGTGGATTTTGGTGTGAATCGTTTTGCTGCCGCTATCGTGGTTGCCGGTGCGATATCCGCGATCGAAGCGCGGTCGGCTGCGGCGGAGGATGCCGCGCGGCAGGCCGACATGGTGACCCACTCTTCCCCAACTGAAAAGTACTCCTACTCTTTGGAAGGGTATCAAGTCTCGAGCAACGCGTGGGGGGCCGGGAAGCTGGTTGAGGGACGTGACTTCTCGACGTCGGTTACGTTCAACCCGGGTAATTTTCAGAAGGGAACATCGTTCTCCTGGAAGTATCCGCGCAGCGTGGGCGGAGTCTACGCCTACCCGCATATCGACTTTGGCTCTTGGGCCGCTCGTGTCAGTTCGACACAGGGGGCCAACATGGTGCGTCTAGCGTCGAACTACAGCGTTTACCTCTCAAATCGCTCCAGCTCGACGGTGGCGTTCGATTTCTGGTTCAACAGCCTTCCGAAAGGAGGCTGGTCAACGACGAGCGTAGAGCTGCTGATTGAAGTTCACGCCACCGATAGGGGGAAGCCGAACCAGCCGTTTTCCTTGAAGAGCGCAGGCTTCGAAGGGGGCTCCGTGTACGTCTCGAACATGAGCGCTGCCGGCGCGAACTGGAAATTTATCAATGTGAAGACCCGGGCCGATGTCATGTCCGGCACGCTGGTTCTATCGGACCTCATCAAGGAGCTGATCTGGAACGGCGTTCTCACCGGGCAGGAGTATCTTGCATCCCTGCAATTTGGGTCGGAGGTGAGGGGAGGGACTGGAACACTCCAGATTGACAAACTCAGTTACGATTGGACCGCGAACCCTACGATCTTGGGCACGAGCGGTGACGACACGCTCTCCACGGTGCCAGGTGGTGGGAATCACGTTGTCGGAAACGGTGGGGCCGATACCGCAGTCTATGCTGGTCAATATTCCAACTATCAGATCAAATCCGCCGGTCCTGATGTCCTGATACTCACCGAGAACAAAATCTCGAGCTTGGATCTGTTGCGAGGAGTCGCCTTCATCCGATTCTCAGATGGAGAATACGACGTTGCCCGCGGTCGCTTCGTCGCGGGTTCGAGCCAGGTGCGCAACTGAGCTGACGATTAGCCGGCGCGCGGCCGCTCGCACTTACAGTTTGGCGATTTTCTCAGGCGCCCACGACCCCGACAGGATATCCTTGATCCCGGCGATGTTTCCCCTGAGGCGGCCGGGACGATCGAAGTGAGAGTTCTTCGCGGTCGCCACCATAAATGCGTTTCCGGCGAAACCTCTGATAATTCGTCGGTATGCGTCGAAGGGTTTGATGACCTTCTTCTTCATGAGATACCAAGGATTGACGACCTGCGAGTAGCCAAACCTGAGGCCAAAATCTCGACCGCCCTTGACGCCGAGATGGACTCCCCAGAGTAAATTGGTCCTGATCATCCTGGCTCGAGCACCTGCTCGGAGCCCGAAATCGAGGTCCTCCAGCCAGCCGTAGAGCACCAACCGCTCGTCGAACGTCAGGCCGTCGATCGTCGAAGCGCGGAAGGCCATGTTGCAGCCATAAGGTGTATCGAGATGCGTCCAGTGGTGCTCCAACGTCGGCTTGCTGGCTGATTGATCCACATCGTCGACGATGGCTTTTCCCTCGGGCCACCGCAGCGCGCCGGTCGTCACGCCGTCAGCCAGCACTTTTCCGGTAACGGTCCCCACCTCAGCCTGATTGGCGAATAGGAGCCGGACTCTCTCGATCCAAAAGCGGGATGGGATGAAATCGTCATCGAAAAATATGACAATGTCATATTTCCCGCCGAGTCGATCCAGCGCTCGATTCCGTTGAGCGGTCAATCCCGGAGTGCCGAACAGAAACTCCACATTGTCATGAGATGCAGTGGGCTGCTCGAGGTCGTCGGGAGTGCAGGCAGAGACGACGACGATATCAGGAGCGATCGTCTGCCGGCCCAGTTCCTCCAGCAGACGCGAGACCTCATGCGGTCTACCCTTGGTCGCAATGATTACGGCTACGGAAAGATTCATTACAATCTTCGTGTTCAGATATTTCAGCAATATATCTTTTTATTGCGCAGGGAAAGGCCTGCCACTCCAGTATCGGGCTGACAAAGTTACTCGCAATACTGTGGTTCCGGCCGTCATAACTTGATCCGGTTCCATTGAGGGGCGGCGGCTCTGAGCGGCTTTGCAGATGAGCACGCGATCGCGGGACTCGAAACCTGAACGCGATCCGGCTTGCGCAGCAAGTTGGAACGACAGTGTCCTATTGCAAAGAATCGATGCGAGATTGGTCTCCCATCCAGCGGATGAACATCGGCCCAAACTGAATCAAGTTCTGTCACCCGGGCCGCGCGACAGATATAGCTGCTTTTCCGATCCGGAAGAAGCTTCCAGTTACTGGCACTCACCCACGGACATGTGGGCATTTCGCTCGTGCCAATCGATCCTGTTCGCAACCAAGGCGTCCAGGCTCGCTTGTGGGATCGATCAAGCCTTGCGGCACGAGAAAAAGAGCCAGGTGTCGGAACAGGATTCGTTGGCCGGCTCTCCCTGTTCGTCAATGGCCTCGATATTGGAAAAACCAGCTTCGATGAGCTGTCGAGTTTGCTGACTTGGCGACACGTAGTAGAGAATGAAGGAGAAGTCCCCGGCCGCATCGTTCAAGAGGGCGTAGCCGGAATGGCGTTCTTCCTGCGCCTTCTTGCGCTGATGATTGAGCATCGCGATCGAAAGCCGGACGCTTCGTCTGACAAACTCTTTTGGCTGCAAAAATGGATTGGTCTTCCAGGGTTGAAGCCTGGGTACCTCCCAGGGTCGGCGTACCTCGCTCCCCAGATTGTGGGTCGAGAATGCAAATGCTCCACCGTCTGACAAGACCCGATGAGCCTCGCGAAGTATCTTCATCCGCCCGGTATGTCCAACACCGTCCATTCCGGCGCCGAAGAAAATAACGAGGTCAAAGGAAGCATCGGCGAATTGCGACATGTCGGTGGCGTCGCAAACCTCGAATCGAACAGACGGGAAACGAGATCGGCAGATGGCCACCATCGCCGGGACGAGCTCGGTGCCGATGTAGTCGGCGCTGATCTTCAAGAGAGCAGGTGTTGTCTGACCGCCGCCGATACCAAGGTCGAGAATTCGCTTGCCGGTGAATTCTCTCTCGAGGCGAGACAGGATGAGGAGCTCCGGCTTGAGCAGATCTCTCGGGGCAGTATAGGCCGCGGTGTTCTTGGGGTGTTTTAGGGCGACGAGATTCGCTGTTGCGGGATCGTTCATCGTGCCGATCCTCGACCCCTCGTATGCACACCAAAGGCGGGAAGGTTATCGTAATTAATTATCAACGAATCTTGGACGTTGATCATGAATTCCTCTTGAGCGCTATATTTGGTACGAGCGCGCCAGCGATGGCTATAATATATGAGCAGTAACCAGATTCGTCATCGAAATAGTAATTTGTGACTATGGCTCGTGCAATTGGACAATTTCGGATTACCATTATTTGGTTAACTGCTATCTTGCGAATTAAACTTATTTCCTGAGTTTGTTATGGTTTGGTTTGCAGCGGTAATCTCCAAGAACTAAAACGGTATCTTGGCCTGTCCGCGTGATTTGCTTCGATTGGTGCGGGCACAGTTCCACGCTAACGAAAGCGCTTATGCCAGAAATACTTACCAGAAGCGCCTCGAACGTACGTTGGGTGGGAACCTCTCAGCTAATTCGGCTTATTATTCAACTATGCAGTGTTGCTCTGCTTTCTCGCCTACTTGCGCCTTCCGACTATGGCTTGCTGGCGATGGCGATGGTCGTGACGACGTTTGCGGGTGTTCTCAGGGATATGGGAACAGCAAATGCGCTGATACAGAAGGAAGAGCTAGCTCCCGCGTTATTGGATACAGTTTTTTGGTTCAATATAGCGCTGGGTCTCGCATGCAGCGCATGCGTTGCTGGTGCCTCGTACCCGATCTCAATTGCTTTTCAAGAGCCGCGGCTTCAGCCCGTGTTGATCGCACTTGCAGCCATTTTTCCAATCTCTGCATCGAGCGTAACGCAGCAAACGTTGATGGAACGGGCGTCGCGGTTTCGCGACGTCGCCTTGCTAGAAATACTTTCGGCTCTACTTGGTTTCGTTGCGGCCGTAATAACCGCTTGGTGCGGATGGGGGGTTTACAGCTTGGTCGCGCAGACTTTCATGGTCGCCGCTGCGTCGACAATGCAAGTGTGGCTCCTATCTGGTTGGCACCCGACGCTCCGGTGGGATCAGGAGGAGTTTCGCGGTATATGGGGCTTTAGTGGGAATTTAACTGTCTCCAATATCGTCAACTATATCGCGCACAGTGCTGACACCTTTTTGGTTGGCTACTTTCTTGGGGCCACTGAATTGGGCTGGTACAATATGACTTATCGTATTGCGCTTCTTCCACTTCAGAATCTTACCTACGTCACCAACCGAGCGCTATTTCCTGTCTATGCAAGGCAGAGCCGAACTGATCTCGGGAGATATTATCTGAAATCGCTTTCGCTGTTAGCGCTTGTTACCAGCCCGGTTATATTGGGACTGACAGCCGTACGAGTTCCTGCCGTCGAAACGCTTCTCGGCGAAAAGTGGATGCCTGTTGCAGGCCTTTTGGCGTGGATGTGTCCTACAGTCTTATTGCACTCGCTCCTGTCGACCACCGCGACCATTCTTATCTCGATCGGTCGAACAGACGTCTTGAGAAACTGTACTCTCCTATCTTCGGTATTCGCGGTCGTAGCGTTTGTCGGCGGGATTCCGTTTGGAATTAATGGGATGGCGGCCGCATACTTTCTCGCAACGGTCCCGCTCTTTTTTGGGATTTTCTACATTACCCTGAAGCACCTAAATCTGGGCCTGGGGGAGTTGGCTAGATGCACGTGGCGTCCTATCGCAATTTCCCTTGCGATGGCGGCATTCGTGATGGTCGTCGACGACTACCTCATGCCGCATCAATTTCAGGCTTGGGTTCGGTTAGCTATTCTTCTCGCAGTCGGCGTAGTCGCCTATTTTGCGTTAACCATCCTGTTCTTGCGAAATCTTCTGTCTCAATTAAAAGCCATCGCGTTGATGAGGTCTCGATGAATTTTGGCGAAGAGCAGTACAAACTGCGAGCACAAGAGTCTCTGAGCTTAGTGCAGATATCTCCTACGGAGAGAAAATGAAGATATCGATCTGTATTTGTACATATAACAGAGCAAATATCCTGAAGTACTGCCTTCGTTCCCTTTGTGACCTAAGCGCTTCAGCGCTGCGCCACGAGGTGGAAATTGTAGTGGTTGACAACAATTCAAGCGATGGAACTCGCGATTTGGTGGCGAGCTTTGTCTCGGAATGCCCGTTCGAGTTGAACTATGTTTTTGAGGGGGAACAAGGAATTGCAGCTGCTAGAAATAGAGCAATCGCTGAAGCTAAGGGCGATTACGTTGCTTTCCTAGACGATGAATGCACGGTGGGCCCTGATTGGCTGTCGATTGCGTTGGCAGATATCGATCAATATCGACCGTGTGTCATTGGGGGACCCTATATGGGAGCGTTTCTCCCGGGAGATCGCCCGGGTTGGTTCAAGATTGAGTATGGGAATGCATATTTCCTCGCGCGCGAATACGAGAAAGGATTCCAAAATGACTTTCGCGCCTCCTCGGGAAACATGTTTGTGCGGCGTGATGTCTTCGATGCAGTCCTTTTTGACCTTGCATATGGCATGAAGGGAAAAAAGCTTGCGCTGCACGAGGAAACAGAACTGCAAGAACGATTCTTGCGCGATCATCCAACTGAGAAAATATTCTACGATCCCGAAATGGTAGTTTGGCATTTTATCCTTCCGGAGAAAATGCGATTAGTTTATCACGCGAAGCGGACGTTTGTCGCAGCTTTGACAGGGCCTGGCAAAGTCGACCACGCGGGCTTCTTGATCTCTCTGAGTAAGACCTTTGCGCATTTGACCTTTGCGCCGATCAGTTGGGCATGGCGAAATAGAAAAGTCCATCCGTCTTGGAAAAATGTTGCTTATGAGCGCACTATACCAAGGACCGGCTATCACGCGGGACTGGTTGCGAAGTACATTCGCGCTTATTTTTGAGGTCTAAAGTTCAAGCGGTCAAGCGCGTCGGATATTGGAAGAATTTCAAAGCCGGCTGCTAGAACTGCCCTAACGGAAGCCTCAAGTAGCGATGGCTGGCACCCAAATTTCGACGGGGAGTCCTCGACGTCATGCGTATAGAAAATGAGCCATGAGCCGGGCTCGGCGGCCTTTCTAACAATATCACGAATACTCTCGACGTTTGTGGTGGGGCTATATAGGCGAACTGCACGTAATCGTCCGAGATCGGCTGTTTGTTGATTTACACCAAGCTCAATTCCCCGACATGTATCAAACATTTTTTGCAACTGTTGTGTCGCTCGAAAAGAGACGTCTCCAAACGGATATGCAAAGGTGCGCATTGCAACTTTAGGCAAATGCTCCGCAACGAACGCTGCATTTAGCCTCACTTCTTCGATGACCGTGCTTGGCGACATCTTCGAAGCCCTGCAGTGATGGAATGTGTGACACCCAATTTCGTGCCCAACCCCAGCTAAACGCGTAACATCAGCTATCGAATATTGCTCCACGCCGTCTACGATCTTCTCGCAATATGATCCTGCTAAATAGAACGTACCCCGAGCATCACGCTCTTCGAGGATGTTCGCTCCGTTAATCGCGGCCGAATGGGGGAAGTCATCGAATGTAAACGACGCCAAAGGTCGTCGATTTCGTAAGCGAAGAGACTTGGCAAACAGGGAGGATCGTATAGCTTTTCGTAAAGAAAAGTGATGCTGCAACATTTGTTCGACTCGGTAATCATCTTCGAGAGCTGCAAACAGCTGCTATCAGCGCACCGATAAGCTTCACTGCGCTGAGCAAGTGATTTCCACTCTAACGAGCCAGCGCCGATTCAATCCCGAAGCTTTCAGTTAAGTAGTCCCTTGTGATGGCTTCTTGAAGCGCCAAAAGCGACGAAGTCTCCAGTCGTCGCCCAATCGATTATCGTTGTTGTGCTTCCAGTCATAGAGAAACTGGTTTCCGCAGTTCAGATCCGCATCAAAATATCGGACTACCTCAAGTCCGAGTTCTTCTGCGATTCGCTCGACATAGAATGGAGACGGACGACTTCCAACTCCATCCAAAGCCTCCTCGTCCTTGCCTTTGTCCTCGTCACAGAAGAATATTTTGTCTGGATCTGTCGAGTCACAAACGACCGTTTCCATGAGGATATCGTTCGACATCTGGAAGCAGCATCGCAAGTGAGCGTCAACGTTCTTGAGGTGGTACAGCAATCCAAAATTTACGATCAGGTCGAACTGCCCAAAACGAGAAAAGTCGTGCTCTAAGTTCACATTGACGAATTGAAGGTTCTTGATGTTTCGATACTTCAGTTTGGCGACAGTAACGTTCTCGCTGCGCCCCTCAAGACAGAGCATATCAGCTCCTAGTTCGGCTAAAAATGCGCCGATATCGCCGTGGGCGCTGCCCAGTTCGAGGACTCTTTTACCCTTAAAGTAGTCAACCCCGTAGATGGAAAGTATTTTGTTGAATCGCTTCGCACGCCAGATGTCGTAGCTATGGTGATGGAGGCCGGCCTGGGTGTTGAGACCGCTAAGAAAAAGATACTTGTCGATTGGTGACAATTTGTAGTCGAGTATTTGGAGGTCGACCCGGCTATTTATCATCGACGAAAGCTCTGAAGCGGCTCTATAGAACCTCTTGACTTTCGACAACATTCCTAATTCTCCCGATCGTCACGGCAACTCGGATAAGTCGCCCACAATAATGTCTTCGAACCCGTGTAGCATCTCTACTGCGGCAGAAAAACTCGTTACTGAGAGTTGGAACAGAGAAGTTCCTGTTGTGTTCGCTTCACCTTGCTTAATGGTGAAAAACTCCATTTGTCCGTCGATCGATGAATTGTCGCGCCCTGCTAATCGACGCGACCTAGGCTGGAGAGCGTGCGCGGTGCGTTTAGTTATTGAGGCGGATTAGCGGCGCTCAACTACTGGGGTTTCTCCGCCACAAGGTAAACCCAGCAGTCCATCTCATCATAGCCTGCCGATTTCTTGGTGTTGCCGATTAAGCTGAGGGCCGTCAGCCCAAGATCCTGTAGTCGACTGACTTCCTTCGGTAGGTCGACATAGGCGGTCAAAAGAGAGAAATGCAGTGCAGGATCGTTTATGAACGCCACCCCGCAGTGATCGTCCTGCGTTTGGCGTCGAAAGGACCTCAATCTATTTCGAACTAGGCGAATAAATCTCACGGGGTTTCGAGCGATAATGTCCGGCATAAATAGCCGATTTTTCCAAGCTCCCGCTCGGTGGTAACCGAGGTTGTGAGTAGAGTAGATAAATATTCCGCCGGGCCGAAGCACGCGTTTAATTTCGAGAAGTATTTTTGTTCGGTCCGAAAGCCCAACGTAGTCTATCCCGTTAAAGGCAAACACGACGCAGTCGAATGCCTCGTCCGGAAAATGTAGTGACCGAGCATCCATGGTCAGAAGGCGGGCGTCAGGATATAATGCTTTCGCTTTACGGACTGCGTGATCAGATATGTCCACCCCAGTATAGTTTGCGAACTTCTCGGATAGGAGGGGTATCATCCGTCCGGCTCCCGCTCCGACGTCTAATACCGAGCTGAGATGTGAATTTGGTACTAAATCGAGACTAAATGTCTCTGCGGGAATGAGCCATGAAGCCGCATCGGGCTCGTGAGCTAGTATGGCATTCAAAGTAGCTTGGCTGGTTTGTTCCATGGTTTGAGCCTAGCTTTTCCTCGCGAATGACCGTGCTAGCCACCTTGTTATTTCACGAAAGTATCTCCACGCTCTCGTGTCTTTGCCGAACTCATACGCTTTTCCTATCGTAGTCACAGGAATCCTTGCTTGATGAAGCTCTATCGACCTATCAGTATAGGTTGTTTTATAGCTCTCGTCGCCAATTCCGAAGTCAAAGACTGAAGTGTGATTTTCAAAGTTCCACTTGAGAAGGTCTTCCAGTAGGAGGCGGCCCGCAGAAAACCGTCTCCATTCCCCGCCCTCAAAACTCATCACAATGCCGATGAAGCGACCTTTGCAAAACAGTCCCCAGTTTGTAGAAAGGATTGTCCCGTTGACCTCGAGTGCAGAAATGAGCAATGGTCCGGGCCAAGCAAAACGCTCGACCAACGAGATGTAGTATTGCCTGTACCCGGGACGGTCTAAGCCATCAACTCCCCAAGTCTCGATGTACCGCTGAGACTTCTGCCGCATCATCGCCTCAAGGATGCGTTGTCGATCAGCAGCGGTTTCCGCAATCGAAAAGGTTAGCGAGCCGAGTTTGGCGAGCCTTCTGCGCTGGGCGCTCGTTTCGCGTTTGTACGGCAAGCGTTTCGCAGCATATTCCTCCCAACTCGTCGTTATAGTTACAACATGGCCCGACCGGTCGTAGCGTCCTTTGGCAAGCCCTATGATGGGGTTTGGTACGCCGCAAATATCCGCCGGCATCTTCTCGAATTCAGCCAAGTCGAAAGTCGGTAGCGCCGTCTTCAGCCCCTTCCAGAACCTCTCCAGCGTCTCACCTTCCCATGCCGGCATGGAACGGAAGAGGATGGGCGCATTGTAGTCGGAGACGCCGCCATCCAGGAAACGGAGAATGCGCATACCGCGATGACGTTCGATTCCCAGAGGCAGCAGGAGGACTGGCTGGCCGCTCGCGTCGAAGACGCCAACAAAAAACGTCTTTGTCTGTCTGGCGCGACCAATCGTGTCACACCAGACCTCCAGTAGGTCGGCGCATTGAAACGCATAGCAATGGGCGGAGCTGCTGCTGTCGGTGCGTGGCCATAGGTCAGCAATTTCAGCAAGGCTACGAGCGACCCGGAATGTGAATGACGGGACGGCGCTGTCCTCGGGAAGGGAGACGGATCGCGTCGCCGCGTCCGTCATGGGCACCTCGTTCATGGACATTTTCGATCTCGACGGTGTCGCAATGCTAGGCGAGTTACAGTTTGGTTGGCGCGCGAGCGATTTGGTGCATGCGGGGTTAGTTGCATCTCCACTTCGCTCTGGCGCCTCATGCGATTTCGCTTCCTGCATGGTTCTCAGGTTGCCGACGAATGCCAAAGTTCGAAAGGCCAGGGATGCTTCTTGCTATTGGCGGCATCAGCATCTGTCGCTGTGATCTCGACCCTGCTGTTCACGATGCGCTCCACCGCCTCGACACCCTGCATGAACGAGTGGTCCTGGTTGCTCACTTCGTATTTCCAGAGGCCAAATCGGCCGCGAGAATAGACGCCGAAGCGTTCGAACTCCGGGATCAGTTGAGTCAGCGCCTCATCGCGATGCACGCCAGGTACCGGGTATCCATGCTCGGCTCGATAAGACCAGCGCGATACGATCTGCCGGGCATCCGTTACGAGCCTCGTAGCGAGCGCGCCCTTTATCACGTCGTCAACGAGCGATCCATGCTCGACGGGTCGATAAGAAGACTCGGATACCTCGCACATGAGAGACCAGGTCGATCCCGGTTCAGGCACGTTTGCGCTGGCGTAGTTGCTGAAGACCGTCACGCGATAGAAGGGGCAGTCGGCTTCAGGGAAGTATATCCAATTCTTCGTACGAAGCGCTTCCGGGGGCTGACCTGAAATTCCGAGACCAACGATATTAGAACTCGAGGAGAGGAGGCCTCGTTGCACGGACGGCTGGAGGTCCGAGCGATTGGTCAGCTTGATCAGGCTCGACAATGGAATTGTGCTGATCAAAGCGTCGTAGGTCAAACGCGATCCGTCAGCCAAAGACAATGTGCGTTGTGTCAAATCAACGGAGGTGATTGATTGTCCATAGAGTTGGCGGCCACCGGGTAACTGAGCAGCACACGCCTTCCAGATTGCGCCGGTTCCACCTCGCTTGGGAAACCGAAAGGTGTTGTTGGGTCCCCAAGCGCGATCGTCGGTGTTGAACACCAGATTCTTGATCACCTTCCGCAGATCTGTGGTGGCAACTCGTTCTCCGACCCAACTTGCGTTCATGAGGGATGGGGAATGAGCCCAGACCTTGAAATTGTAAGGATGCAGAAACGTGCTCGCGATCCCGCTTCCGAATTTCGATAGGATCCAGTCTTCGAATGTGCGCGGGGCTCCCGGAGCAGGATTGGTGGCGAGCTCTATCAGTCCTTGAAGACACTCGTTGAGGTCGGCCGCGGGCAGCCGGTGGAGATTGTTCTGCAAAGGGTATGGAATGAAGCGATCGCGCATCCAGATCCAGGATTCGCGCTCATGATGGTTCCACCCATCGACTCCGAGTAACTCGTCCATCACCCGGTCGAAATACTCATAGTGCGAGAACTGAACGTGCCCGCCAATATCCCAGGTAAAGCCTTTGTCATCCACGAAAGAGCGGGCAAGGCCACCCGCTTCCGGCGCGGCTTCTACAAGAAGCCAATCGTCCCGGCCAATCTCGTTGAGACGCCAAGCAGCTCCAAGACCGGTTGGTCCGGCTCCCACGATAATGATTGGAATATGCTGCATCGAATGGTCCAAAAGAAATGATTAAGCGTGACTAAAGGTGGTTGGGCGGCCGGGAACGCGGACGGTTGGGTACGCGATCAGGGACTAGAAGCCATGCCTGTCCTAGAACTAGCATCTAAGCAGGACGGCAGGAAGACGTGGCGTATGGATGCCGAGAGTGTGGTTAGCGACAGATTTGTCCCTAATCGAAGGCGGCGAGCTCTGAAATGAAGAATTCCCGGCCCGGCAAAGCGCTAGCTTTCGACTGCCCGTCGAATGCTCTCCTGTTCAAGTGTGATTCCGCGAAGACGCAGCGCGAGGTTGAACAGAAAAGTTCTTCTGAGAAGGGACCGCATCGCATGCGTCGCTCCACGGGCACGGATGAACAGATGCATCGCAAACCTGAACCCGAACAGCGACTGCACGGCCAAAAAAGCGCGAGATTCGTTCTTCCCCTTGAAATCGGGTGCGAGTTTCAGAATCTTGTCGATGATATCATTCAATGTTTGCGACGAAGTCGTAAACGAGGACCAACCGTCGAATCTGTAGCAGGCTCGGGCGGTCTCGAAATAGCCGATCGCGAGCGCGCTCCTGTATTTGGTCGTCAACCGGCCGGAACTCAGCAGCGAGGCTTCTGACTTCGCCAGATAATTGCACATGTTGTCGAGCCATCGTTTGAGGCTCGACGTAGAGACGGTCAGTGCACCGTATCTACGATAAACGAAGTGGCTTCCGGGCTGATAGACGATTTTCGCCTCAGAAAGGGCTACGCTCATGAGAAAATCGGTGTCCTGCACCGCTCGAAGTTTCTCGTCCCACCCGCCAACTCGCTCCACCGCCTCGCGTCTGTAGAGGATTGCGCCCCCATTTACGACCCAGAAAGACAGCAAAGAGGCTATGATATCTTCCTGGGCTCCGCTGACCCAAATCGGATCCATGTAACTGAAGCGAGAATCCGCAAGATGTCGTCTCGACCTGAGATCTCCGTAGACGGCGTCAGCTCCAGTGCGTTCCAAATATTCGACTTGCCGGCCAATCTTGTCCGGTTCCAGATAATCGTCCGCGTCTAGAAACTGTATGTATTTGCCGGTCGAGCGCGAAAATCCCGTGTTTCTTGCGCTGTTGCCTCCGCGATTCGGTCCTGTCGCGACTTGGATGCGGGGCTGGTAGCGCTGAAGGATACCAAGGCTCCCGTCCGTCGATCCATCATCGACCGCGATGATCTCGATATTGGGATAGCGTTGATTGAGGCACGATTCGACGGCCTCCTCGACCCATCGCTCCGCATTGTAGCAAGGTATAACAATCGAGACGGTCGGCCAGTCTTGGTTGGTTGACATCTCTAGATTGCCGTCCCGAAAGCTGCGCATCGTGCGGGCTCCTGCGCCGTCGCAATCGGCGTCGTGGTCACCCTTTGTCGTCCGTCGCCGTAGCAGCCGCGAGGATCGCGGTGTTCGAAGCGTGATAGATCCTCGTCGGGTCGTCGAAAGCGCAGAAAGAACATGAATTCCCCCTGACGACTTGACGAGCCGGAACGGTCAAGCATGCTCGTCAAGCAAAACGGCGTCGAGCTCTACGAAAGACCTCGATCCAGAAGGCTCGAGCCAGGAACGCCGGTATAGTAGAGAACGATGAACTGCGTTCGAGCAACTGCCGCATCTGCCCGTTGGGCCAGAAATAGGTTTGGAGCCGACCAAACTTGAAGCAAGAAGCGATGTATTTCTGTTCGTCGAGCACAGGATGCACGAATTGTTGTCCCTGCAATGACGACAGATCTTTCTCGTGAGTTGGTGGCCACCAGTCGAACTTCTCGACCTTACCGTAGTCACCCAGCTTGGACACGGAGAAGTCGTTGTTGTGCATTTCAGTCGAGATGAACGCTTCGGAATATGGCCAGTTGGTGATCTCGGTCGCTTTGTACCGCAGGGTAAGTGCCTTTCTGCGCTCATAGAGAAAGGCAACAGCGCGTTTCGAGTGAAGCGATATCGCGTTCAACCAGCTGATGACTGCGAACGATTCCGGATATACGCCGTCGCACGTTTCGGTCCAATCGGAACTTCTCGCCAGTGGCGATCCGACGTAATCGGCTCGTTTGCCGGCCGCGGATGTTATGAAATCGTCGATGTCGATGTTGAAGACGGTGTCGTATTCGCACATCAAGTAGTAGTCGTACGTGCTGTCCTGCGTCAGGAGAAAATAGAGCGCGTAGTCTGCATTGTACCAGAAGACGTTGCCCGCCGGCTGCAGCAACAGTTCGATTTTTTCGACATCCCGCTCCGTCGCTCTGATCACGCGGTCATGTGGGATGGGTCCGATCGAGCCGCGAGTTTCGTCCACAAATACGTATACATCGCCAGAGCCGACCTGATCGAGGAGGTGACGAAATCGCCGATCGACAAAGTCGTCCCAGTAGTGAGTTTTGAAAAGTACAGCGTAACGAGGAACGATGTCAGCCATGAGGCACCCTGGTTACAAAGGGTAATACGGGCGGAGCGCCGTTTACCTGCTTTCGCTTGAAGGATGGAGAAGCGGGGTGATGTGCAAGATGAAGTGAGGGCGGAAGAAGGAGCATCAAGTCTGGCTCGACGACGAGAAGCGTCGCTGAAGGACTTCTCGAGCGGCCAAGGTAGCAAAGACAGGAGCCATCAATAGGTATCGTTTCCACAATCTCTTCGGCTCTGAAAGCAGCCGAAATGCCCACTCAAGTCCCATGCGCTGCATCCATTGGGGAGCGCGCTTCACCAGATGGGCATGGAAGTTGAATGCAGCTCCAACACCGAGCATGATGGCGTGGCCGCATTTGCCCTGGTGCTCGGACATCCAGATTTCTTGCTTTGGTGTTCCTAAGCAGACCCAGATCAAGTCGGGCTGCGCGTCACGAATTTCCGCGCAGATGCGTTCATCCTCTTGCGCGGTGAGCTCACGAAACGGAGGGCATTGCGTTCCGGCAACTCTGAGGCTTGGGTATTTGAGAGTCAGCTTCTCGACGAGCTGATCAGCGACGCCCGGCTCGCCACCGTAGAAGTAATGCTTCCAGCCGCGAGACAGCCCATATTCGCAGGTTGCGAGCAAGGTGTCCGGCCCGCAAACGCGCGACGCGGGAACTCCGGCCGCTCGCAGAGCCCAGACCAAAGGCATTCCATCCGGCGCGATGATGTCGGCGTGCTTGTGCGCGGAATCCAGCTTCTCATTATCCCGAGCGGCAACCACGCCATGCACATCTCGGAAGACGACATAGTGTTGTTGTCCAGCCACGATCCAACGCTCAAAGAGCAGAAGAAGCTCATGCGTTGAGATCAACGAGATCGGAGTTCCAACGATCGAAAGGCGCGGCCAAAGTACGGGCATTTAGTCTAAAGACCCAATTTGCAAATAATCCGACAGCTAACGACCTGACAAGGCAGCCTAATCAGAGCTACCCCAAAAATACCTACCAATCATATCGGATATTGTCGATAAAATCCAAAAGGTTTGCCGCTGTTAGGGTTAGCGGGGTGCCCCCTCGCATCCAATGAGATGCTGGCCCGGTCGTCGGTCAGCCGGTTCAGCGCCGGCTGATAGTTAACTGATCTCTTGGGGCTTGAAGTAATTCGCTCAACCTCTGGTAAGGCTACCCGGCTGTCCGGGCGCCCATTCCGAGAATTTTAAGCGTCATTTTCACTGCGTGTTTCAGTGCTGCCTCGCACGGTGCGTCATCTGCCACAAAAGGGCGCACTAAATGGCCAAAACTACATTTACTTCGTCATCGGGCGACTACTGGTACACCACACAACCTTTTTCGGTGTCGAATGATGCTTGGGGGGTGGGCAGCCTGGTTGCAGGAGTAGGTTATACCATTTCCGGATCGTATGATCCCACGAATTTCGCGGCCGGCGTATCCTTCACGTGGTCCTTCCCGAAGGACGTTGGTGGCGTCTATGCCTATCCCCATCTCGACTACAACACGCAATACTCCACGGTCAGCACGACCCAGGTTGGAAACATCGCCAGCCTCTCCGTGAATTACAGTGCGGTCCTGACGAACCCCACGAGTTCCACGTTGGCATTCGATCTTTGGTTCAATAGCGACCCGAATGGAGGCTGGACCACCACATCGAAGGAACTGCTGATCGAAGTTCATTCAACGTCCGCCGGCACTCCGAACGAACCATTCAAGCTATCGGGAAGCAACTTCTCGAACGCGACCGTGTACGTTTCGAACGCAAGTGCCGAGGGCGCCAATTGGCAATTCATCGACGTCAAGACCGCCACCGACATGATGTCGGGAACGCTAAGTCTTTCGGACATCATCAAGGGATTGATCTGGAATGGCGTGCTGACGGGTCAGGAATATCTGACGTCCATTCAGCTCGGGTCTGAGGTCCATGGTGGAACAGGTTCGCTCCAGCTGAGCGCGAGCTACGACTGGACCGCAAATCCCACCCTGCTGGGCACGTCCGCCAACGACAACTTCTCCATTGCGACCCCTGGGGGACATCAGGTTGTCGGGAACGGGGGCGTCGACACGGTTACCTATTCTGGTTCGTACTCGAACTATCAGATCAAATCGGTCGGAACGGAGATCCTGGTCACCAGCGGCAACAACATCTCCACTCTCGATGAGCTTCAGGGAATTACGTACATCAAATTCTCCGACGGGGTCTACAATACGACATCCAAGACCTTCACTTCCTCTGTCGTGACGGCCCTCGCTGTTGTTGCGACGCCTCAAGTCGTCGAGAAACTTCTCAACGACACCGGCGCGTCCTCCACTGATAAGATCACTTCCAGCGCTGCTCTGACCGGATCGGCCGATGCGAATTCCGTTGTCAAGATTACGGAAGGTGGCGTTACGCTGGGATCCGTTACCGCCGACGCGAAGGGAAACTGGTCATTCACCCCGTCGGGCCTCGCAGACGGCAGCCATACGATCGTCGCGACCGAGACAAACTCAGCAGGCGTCTCAGGAAGCGCCTCGCTGACCTTCACGCTCGATACGACGAAGCCGACGGTCGCATTCTCCGGCGAGGCTTTGGTGAGCGGAAAGGTCGTCCTGACGGGGACCGCTTCGGAAGCGGGCGACACCATCTCCATCTATGATGGGACCAAGCTGCTTGGTACGACGACGAGCGGCAGCGGTGGGGCGTGGAGTTTCAACGCAGGCGCGGTTTCGAACACGACGCACGTCTTTTCAGTGACCGCAACCGACGTTGCCGGCAATGTCGGGACGGGGGCAAACGATCTGATCCTCGGCAGCACCAAAGGGGAAACGCTGGTCAGTTCGGGTTCTCCCGACATCCTCGTCGGCGGCGGCGGAAGCGACACCTTCGTATTCAAGTCCGCCGCAAGCTCAAAGCCGTCGAGTCCCGACATCATTACGGATTTCGACCACGTTCACGATACCATCCTGTTCTCGGGCATCTCCGGGATCAATGCCACGAATGGCATTGCGCTGTTTCAGGGGCAGCTCACGGGAACCGGTAATTTCAATCTCCATGCGCACAGCGTCGCCTATATCGAAACCGGCGGAAAAACCCAGGTGCTCGTCAACACGTCGAATGCCACGGAAATTGTCAGCGCGCAGGATGCCCATCTGGCAAACATGATGATCGTGCTGAACGGAACTCACCTCGGGCTCACGAGCAGTGATTTTCACGTCGCGTGAACGGCGGCTTCCTCTTTGACTGCGTAACAATCATTGGATCGGCCGGCTCCGGGTCTCCCGGAGCCGGCCGATAACGAGCCGGCCTGGGCGTCCAAGAGCCTTGGTGCCGTCTAGTACGCAGAATCCTGCCGCAAGGTTACGAGCACAGTCTGAAGCACGATCTTGAGGTCGAGCCACGGGCTCCAGTTGTTGATGTACCACAGATCGTGCTCGACGCGCTGCTTCATCTGCTCGATCTTGCTGGTCTCGCCGCGGCACCCATTGACCTGAGCCCAGCCGGTAAGGCCCGGTTTGACGTGATGTCGAAACGCATAGTTGGCGATCAGCTTTTCGTATTCGGAGTTGTGCGAAGTTGCGTGTGGGCGGGGGCCGACAAGGGACATATCTCCCCAGATCACGTTGAGAAGTTGAGGGAGCTCGTCGACGCTGGATTTCCGAAGAAGGCGGCCGAGGCGCGTCACGCGCGGATCGTTCCGCGTTGCTTGCCTGACGGCGATGCCGTTCTCCATGACGTACATCGTCCTGAACTTGAGGATGTCAAAGGTCTGCCCGTTGAAGCCGTCGCGCTTCTGCCGGAACAGCACCGGGCCTCGCGAGTCCAGCTTGATGAGCACCGCCGTCAGAAGCAGCAAGGGTAACATCATCAAGAGACCGATGACCGAGAGGGAGACATCGAAGCAACGCTTCGCAGCAAGCTCAAAGCGCGTCAGAGGGCTCCGCCTCAGAGTCGCCGTCCACGCGGTTCCGACGTTCGTGACCGGATAGCTCAAAAACCTGGCGGCGTTGTCGTCGGGAACCAGGTGGATCGAAATCGGAAGCACTGCGAGGGCATCCAGGATCCCGTCGATCGTCCGGTCATTTTGCCAGCGCAACAGCAGGTAGATGTCTTCGATCCGCTCATTTCTTGCGGCCTCGACGATGTCGGAAAGCTTCGCCTGCAGCGATCGGGTGACGCCGGGAGCCGCTATCTCTTCCCGCGAAATGTCAAAGGTTCTCACAGGCACGTAGCCGTAGGACAAGAGCTCGGCCAGCGGCCGCGACGAATTGGTCCGGCCGCGTTCAGCGACGACGATGATCCGCTTCCTTGCAAACAGTCCGTTCGCAAGCGAGCGTGAAATGAAATTTGCCACAAGTCTGCGCCAGAGGAGCACCGTGCCGAGCCCGCCGACGAAGAGCAGGATCATCGCTCCGCGCGAAAAATCACTGCTGATCTTCATGGTGAAGGCAACCGCTGCGAGGAGGGCGAAGATGCCCGACCAGATGACTATCGCTTCTCGGGCCTGCTTGGAGAATTGCATGAGGGCTTTGAGGCGATAGTTTCCTCGCGCGGTCATCATGGTCGCAAAATTGAGGCTTACGATAATCCCAACGCCTTCATAGGGGAGCGCCGCAGCCAACCGGCCGTCCGTTATCAGGTGGTACAGAGCGCTGTAGCCGAGGCTGGCTGCGACGATCAACGCGAAGTCGACGATCGCGACCATGGCTTCGATAAATTTCGGACGCAGGATATAGTGCCAAACGCGGCGGCGGGCGCCCTGATCGGCTTCCTGAGTGTCGAAATGTACCCGATCTCCCTCTTGCGAGGGCAGCAGCAGCAAACGCGGCGCTTCACTCATAAATTTGTCCGAGTAAAAATATCAGCTGCTCAAATTAACTCTGCCCGGGATTGTAGCAGGTATTTTCAGCTCATCTCAATAGGTTAGCTTTGTGGAAAGTTAACTGGACAATTTATCAATGGTGCTCTGATACCTCGTCATGGGGGCGGATAGAATCCTTTGACAATCGCTGGAATCTTCGGTGTGTTTAAGCAGATTACGACCGAATGGGGGATGAACGATGGTTCGCAAGTTCAGCATTGTTTTTGGGGTTGCGTTGCTCGCGAGCGTTAGTTCGGCGTTTGCACTGGGGCCGGTCGCAGTTCCCCCTTCAGGGGTCCAGTCTGATGTTCAGGACGTCTCGTTCTTCGGCCGGCCATATCCCTATGGCTACACAGGCTGGGGTCCCTGCGTTCGCTACATCGAGGTGCAGACCCGTTATGGCCTTCGCCTGCGCCGCGTCTGGGTTTGCCGGTAAGCGCCGACCTCCCCCAATTTCGGGTTAGCCAACCGCTGCGCTAGCGGTGTTGCGTTCCTGGCTCGATCTAAAGTTGCGGCAGCGTCATCTGCCGACTGGGTTCGGTCGCTTGGCGACATCACCTCCAGGCGTGCGCGGTTTTACCGATCTACACGTATGAATTGTATTTCTTGAGATTCGCAGCCGTGCGGCGGATTGGCGCGAGCCGCAACCTCACCAAACATTCTCCTTGAAATTGTACAAATCGGTAATCACACTGTCACGAATGTCATCGAAGACGTGGGGACGGAGATGACCGTGACTTCGCTGATTTGGGGCGGAATCGGTGTTTGGGTGGGAATGAATTGTCTGGTGGCGAGCCGCTTGCTCATGCGTCGGCGACCGCGCGCACAGGTGTCCAGGCCACAAGCGGTGGCGCCCCTCCACATTCTCCGCTAACCTTGACCTGCAAAGTCGGACGAGTTGCCGGCTGCCTTCAATGACGCGCGCTTCGCTGGATCCTGCCTTGGAACGCGATGTCGAGTGGCGCGTTAAGCAAGCTGGGTTAGACTCATGCGCCAAGCCGTTCTCGTTTTTATCTTGATTTTAGGTTCGGTTGTTTCGTCCGAGACCGTCTCCGCGCAGTCGGCTACGGGTGGGACCAGAGACACTGCCGCGCCGACGATGGTATTTCCAAGTGCTCCCTCGTCCGGGACAAGCAGGCCCGTTCCTAACGTTTATCGGCAATACCCACCCGCCGGCTCGCAGCCGCGAAGCCTCCGGCCGATCTACCGATATCCGCGGCGCTACAGATAGCAGCAGCCTTCAGTTTTTTGTTGTCGCCGCGTCGTTGACCTTGGCCGAGCCGGCGTCTGTGACGCTCGGTCGCACCGGGGCTGGCACGTCCCCGTTTTTGCCCATGCAGTCCTGGAAATAGGCTTGCCGGTCGCCGCTCATCGGGACCGCGCCTGGGCGCTTATAGGGATACAATACGTAAGCGTAGCGGAGACACCGCTTGGCAACTTCCGCGGTCGGCGCGGCGCGCGCCAGGGTGGGGTTGATGGCCACGACGAGCGGGACCGTTAGGGCCAGGCCCATGGCTTTGCTTATCCACGTATAGGTTGCCGTTTCCATCTGACGTCGCCCGACCTTCATCCGCCGGCCTTGATCCGGCCGAAATGAAACTAGTTTCGGGTGTCTCGATTGTCCATCGACGCCTTCAGGCCGGGCGATCGGCCGAGTTGCCGGGCTTTGCCAGGTCAATGACGAAATAGGTCAATGACGAAATACGTGCGCGAGCGTTCGGGAGGCGCTATCCTGCGCAATTATGAAGGTCGTACAAAGAGTCCCTGTTTTCTGAATTCATCGGGAGGCCGTTATGAAAAAGCGAAGCGTCGTTGGCGGACTTGTTGCTACTGCCCTGTTGTGTTCTGTCCCTCTGTCCGTGGATTGGTCGGTCGCGAAGGGTGGTCCGGTGTCCTTGACGATGAGCTCCGCAGCCGCGGCCGAATTGGCCGTGCCGGCGCGCCGGGGGGGCTATCGTTACGCCAGATATCACCAATCCAGGCTGTACGACCCCTATTGCGGAGGGCCCTATGTCGGTTCGGGCTGGAATGGCGGTACCTATTGGGGCGGGCCGTGGATGGACCTGTCCTGCTATGGCCGTTCCGTGGAGGAGCCGGCCCTGCAGGTCAAAGGTTGATTGGCGACCGTAGGCGCTCCATTCGCTGGATCATGCACGTACAGGGCGGCCCGGGATCGGGCCGTCCTGTTTCTTTGCCAGCGAGTTGCGCATCGGCGTCGTCCCGTGACCGGTTGAGGTTCTCTTCCCGGACGGCACCCGGATTTGCTGCAAACCCGTAAAAATCCGCAATCCCCGCCTTAGCCACAAGTTTACCAAATTGATGGGAACACTCCGTGCCGACTACGGCGTGTTGAGATTCGGCGGAATACGCTGATGGGGAAGCTCAACATTTGGAGGGGGCATGTCATCGTATATCGTCCGCGCCGCGATGGCGTTGGGACTTGGGGTGGTTGCGACGACATCGGCAGGCGCGTCGCCAAGCTGTCTGCGGGATCAAAAGCCCTACAAGCTCGACTTTGACACCATCGAGTGGTCGATGAGCATTGCCCCAGGGGCCGAATGTCTCCAGGGATTGCGTTGGTCGACCATGCAGATCTACTGGGTCAATGTCGCCAAGCAGCCCAAAGGGGGCGAGGTCGTCATCGTAGGGTCCGGCTTTCGATATATCGCCAAGCCCGACTTCTCAGGTACCGACAAATTCACCCTGACCGTCGTCGGCAAGAATCGTCGCACCGAGGGCGCTTCCACGTTGGAAGTCACGGTGTCGCGGACAGGTGGACGCCAGGTGCTTGCCGCGGCGACTCACGCCCAGTGAGGTTGCGCCTGGGCCATTTCCAAGCCCAAGGTCCCCAAGCGCGAATGCAAACCGCGTGAATTTGCCACCCGCAGTGGCGCGGCTTCCGCGCGCCAGATAAGATTGACCTTAATATTGATAAAGGCAGTCCTCCCGTCGATGGAGGGTTGACCCCGGCAGACGATATCGCCAAGAAGTTGGTTTATAAGTCATTTTCGTGATTGCGGCTTTTCTTGGAAGCAACTTGCTTTCCTGGCAGCCGCCAGCCTTGCTAGGAAAAGCGATCTCATGAAAGAGCGGGTTGCTCTGATTACCGGCATTACCGGACAGGACGGCGCTTATCTCGCCGAACATCTGTTGTCGCTCGGCTATGTCGTGCACGGCGTCAAGCGGCGCTCGTCCTCATTCAACACCGCGCGTGTCGATCATCTCTACAAGGATCCGCATCTTGGTGATGTGCCGTTCCTGATGCACTACGGCGACATGACCGACTCGACGAACCTGATCCGGCTGGTGCAGCAGATCCGGCCGACCGAGATCTACAATCTCGCCGCCCAAAGCCACGTCGGCGTCAGCTTCGAAAGCCCCGAATACACGGCCAATGCCGACGCCATCGGCGTACTGCGGCTGCTCGAGGCGATCCGTATCCTCGGCATGGAGAAGGAGACGCGGTTCTATCAGGCCTCGACCTCGGAGCTCTACGGCCTCGTGCAGGAGATTCCGCAGAAGGAGACCACGCCGTTCTATCCGCGCTCGCCCTATGGCGTCGCCAAGCTCTACGGCTACTGGATCACGGTGAACTACCGCGAAGCCTACGGCATGTTCGCCTCCAACGGCATCCTGTTCAACCATGAGAGCCCGATCCGCGGCGAGACCTTCGTCACCCGCAAGATCACCCGCGGCGTCGCCCGCATCGAGGTCGGTCTCGAAGACACGCTCTATCTCGGCAACCTCGAGGCCAAGCGCGACTGGGGACATGCCAAGGATTACGTCGAGGGCATGCACATGATCCTGCAGGCCGACAAGCCCGACGACTTCGTGCTCGCAACGGGCGAGACCCGGTCGGTGCGCGAGATGGTCGAGCTCTCCTTCGCGCAGGTCGGCCGCCGCATCGAATGGCGCGGCAAGGATGTCGAAGAAGTCGGCATTGACGCGAAGAACGGCAAGACTGTCGTTCGGATCGACCCGACCTATTTCCGGCCCACCGAAGTCGATCTCCTCATTGGCGATGCCAGCAAGGCCCGCGAGAAGCTCGGCTGGAAGCCGAAGCGGACATTTGCGCAGCTCGTCGAGGAAATGATGACGAGCGATCTGGCCGAGGCAAAACGGGACGCCGCCCATGGCAAGCGCTCCGTTTGAGCTGAAAGGCAAGAGTGTTTACGTCGCCGGCCACCGCGGCATGGTCGGAAGCGCGATCGTGCGCCGGCTCGCGCGCGAGGACGTTCGCCTTCTCACGGCCGGCCGGAGCGAGCTCGATCTCTGCAACCAGGCTGCAGTGTTCGACTGGTTCGCAAAAGAGCGGCCGCAAGTGGTCTTCCTCGCCGCCGCCAAGGTGGGCGGCATCGTCGCCAACAATACGCTGCGGGCCGAGTTCATCTACGACAACATCGCGATCGCGGCGAACGTGATCCAGGCCGCGCATCAACACGGTACCGAGAAGCTGATGTTCCTCGGCTCCTCCTGCATCTATCCCAAACTGGCGCCACAGCCCCTGCGCGAGGACTCGGTACTGACCGGCCCTCTCGAACCGACCAATGAGCCCTATGCGATCGCGAAGATCGCCGGTATCAAGATGGCGGAGGCCTATCGCAGCCAGTACGGCAGCGATTTCATCAGCGTGATGCCGACCAATCTCTACGGCCCTGGCGACAATTACCATCCTGAACTGAGCCACGTCGTGGCCGCCTTGATCCGGCGTTTCCACGAGGCCAAGGCCTCGGGCGCGAAGAGCGTCGTCGTCTGGGGCACCGGTACGCCGCGGCGCGAGTTTCTTTACGTCGACGACATGGCGGATGCCTGCGTGCACCTGATGAAGACCTATTCGAGCGCGGATTTGGTCAATATCGGCACAGGCGAGGACATCACCATCGCCGAGTTTGCGCGGGTCGTTGCCGATGTCGTCGGCTATCGCGGCGACATCACCTTCGACACGTCGCGTCCCGATGGCACGCCACGCAAATTGCTCGATGTCAGCCGCCTTGCGAACCTCGGTTGGCGTGCGAGCACCGAATTGGGCGATGGGATTCGTCGAGCCTACGAGGCGTATCTGTCGGCCAGAAACGATGTCAAGTCGGCCTGAGCACGCCCGCTGCGTGATGATGCTTCGCCGCGAGAAACGGGGAGATCTGTTTTGATGCGTCATGGCACCATCTGCGCGCTGGCTATGCTCCTCTTATGCCAGGCAACGGCTCCAGCGTCGGCCGGCAATTGCCTGTCGCGAAATGACGGCTTCGAGCTCAGTTCCGACACGGTCCATTGGAGCTTTTCCATTCGGGGCGGGACGGACTGTCTGCAGGGCTTGCGGGGAAGGGCCATGCTTATCGACGAAGTCAAGATCGTGGAGCCGCCCGCGGCCGGTACTCTCACAATCGCGGGACCTGCTTTTTTCTACCGGGCCCCCGCGAGCGGTTCCGTCGATCGTTTCAAGCTTCAAGTCGCCGGCGAAAACAATCGCATGCGCGGGACGTCTCTGATCGTTGTCGACGTGTCGATCAGATAACGCGCCACGGTCGACGCGATGAAGGTCGGGCAGTGGTCAATGGCTGCGGCGGTATCGTTGCCGTCGCCGATGCGATACATAAGCCCGCATGGCGTAGCCGGACATGAAGCCCACGAGATAGATCGAAATGACAAGCGTCATGAAATCGCCAATTGTCTGCTTCGCCTGAGATATTGAATAAGCATTGTGCCCTCACTCCGGGTGAGCAGCCGAATTCTGATCGCACCAACGATCCTGATAAGACTCGAATTTTCCTGCTCTAACGAGCCACGGTCACTTCCGTTCCTGATGGCGGATACGCCTGGGCGACGACAGCGTCCTTCCCGAAAGGGTATGCGCAAGTCGAACGTCCGGACGCAGATGAGGATAGCCCGGAGCCGCTTGGCCGTGTCGAGAACTCTGGGTTGTCGGCTGCCTCAATTCTGATCAGGTTGTAATCGCGAAATATCTCCTTGAAGGGCGAAACATCGCTTCGAAAATCGTCCAGAGCCAGTGCGTCGTTTTCACTCTTCGCGATCCGGACGACGGGATGCACGCCCCTCCGGCGCAGCACCACCTCGGTCAGCAACAGATCCGATGACGGCCCGCCCCGCGACAGCAGAACGTGCCGTTTCGTAACCGCGTGGTCGCCGCAATCCCCCGTGCATGGGAAACGCTTGAGAGGCGAGGGTTGTAGCTGAATAGACGAGATCGTCCGGTTTATTGCTGCATTGACCCGCTGAAGTTCGCGAACGCGTTGAGCCTTGGATAGGGGCTGCGCCGCAACGTCGATGCTCGACTTGCATTCAGTCGGATAAGTCAGACAGAAAAATGTGTGCTGCAGCGGCGCAGGCACGTGTTCTGCCCTCAGCGGAATGCTGCTCGCGATCAGCATGAATATCGATGTCGCAATCAACTTGCTCGAAGACATGGCACTCAACGCCCATTCGAGACGGATACTGAAATATCGCTGAGTTTATGTCTGTTGTCGGAAATTCGAAGGCCAAAGAAAGGGCTGCGTTTGCACGAAAAACAGGCCGGATATCGTCCGGCCACTCTTCGAGATTGGGCTCCGCTTGATTTGCTCGTGTGGATAGGCAGCCGAGTGGTGCGCGCGTTATCGATCTTGCTGTGCTCGCAGAGCATCGTCACACGGGGCCGATAGGAGACAACGTGCGGCGTGGGATTGCTCGCGACCGATCACGACGGCGGTCGTTCTCGATTGCCTTAACTCAGCAATCTGCCCAGCAATTCAACTGAGATCCAGAACAGACCGGCGATCCACCCAACCATCGCGATCGACACCACGACCGCCCAAACCACGGCGATCCAGGGAATCTGTCGAACCGATGGATGGCGATGCAGCGCATATATCACTCCGAGCAGGAGTGCGACGACTGCACAGATGGCAGGAGCAGCAAACATCCGGCAACATTTAGAGGCGCGCCGACGCAGCTCAAGCCGAGGTGAGGATTAACCTCACCGGTCAACCTTACTCTGAGGAAATGGAGGACGCGCCGTCGGACCTCCTTGGGCAGCGCGCCTCAGTTGCTCATGTGCGAACGCGGCCGCGAGAGGACGTCAGGTTGGACGGAGGTGCTTCGTCCAAGTGCTCGTTCGGCGGCGTTTGGCGCGACGGCATGCAGTCTCTTGCGCCGTTCATGTAGAGCAATGCTGACACGCTTCGAAAGTCAATGGCGAATTTATCGACGGATCAATCCAAAAGGATAACCCGAGCAATCATGAATTGGCTTCACGCAGGGCTGCCTGTCGGAGAAGATGATTAGGATTTCGAGATTTAAGCCAGTATTGGCTGACCGCTGAAGGTGGAACCGGAGGCGGCAAGCCGGAACTTGATGACAGTCCGATTTATTGCAGATTTATGGAGGCTCACGGGGGCAAAACCCAATCCTTTTTCATTTGCATAGATATCATAAGCGATTTTAAATAGGCCCATTGTTTGTGTGCGGAGATTTTAGAATGTTTGAGATTGAGTCCTCTTTGCGCCGCCTCAGGGATAACGTCGGCCGCTTCATGATTCCTTCCATTGTCATGGGGAATGTTCGCGTCCTCGAGGATCAGATCGAGTTTCGCCGGCAAGCATTGAGGGAAATCGAGGCCATCCGTTACCACCTGAAAGGTTTTGCGCCTCGTAAAGGCTCGACTTCGCGGAGGCGTCGTAGCCGGCTGCGGTAAATTCAGCTTCGGACGGGACCGGGCTATTGGGCACTATTAATTCTGATTTTTGTAAATGCAGTGGGAGAGTCCAGATCTTTTAAAGTCCATTGAGCATTTTATTTCTGAATAATGCGCCAAAAAGGCCCCAAATTCGGCTTCTTAAGAGCCCGATTGGCGGATTATAGTGGATTTCATTCTGCAGCGCCGCGTCGATCCCTTGATTGATATTGGGCAGGCGAATATACGGCGCTGCAGGTGAGAGTTGCCGCACTACGGGACAAGTTGCAGCACCACGGGACAATATGTCGAAGAAAATCGAGCTTGAGGCGCTTTCGTTAGATGAGCTTTGGTCGCTCCACGAAAAAATATGCGCTATTTTATCGTCTCGGATAAAGGCCGAGAAGTATGAGCTGGAGAAGCGGTTGGCCATTCTCAGCCGCGGGATTGAGGGGGTCGATCAAGCGACCGTATCCAGTGCCAGCTCCGACAAGCCGCGCCGTAAGTATCCAAGGGTTCTTCCGAAATATCGCGACCCCAAGACTTATGAGACGTGGTCCGGTCGCGGCAAGCGACCCCGATGGCTCGTCGCCGCGATGAAATCCGGCCATAAAATCGAGGAATTTCGGATCAGCGAAGCCGGCCCGAAGCGCCGCCAAACCGCTTAAATCCGGCAATCCGGTTTACCGCCAGGGTAGCAAAACAGCGGGTCGAGGCCTCGTTCGCGGTGCAGCGCGAGGCCGTCCTGATGCACCGGATTGTCCCTCTGAAACTCGTCCGCGCTCATTGGGGCCGCGTTCTCCGTCCCTGCGCTTATCGACGGTCAGCCGGGATCTCAGGTGCGTCTCATCCTGGTGATATTGCGCTGAGCGTGGCTGTTGGGGCGCGATTCCTTGCGTCTAGTGTCGTTGTAACGAGAATGGCTTGTGCGACGCGTGGTTCATGTCGTCGTGCTGCCTGCAATTGAGGGCCCACATCGCCGCCTGGGTGCGATTGTTCGCCCCGATCTTCCTGAAGATATTCTTCACGTGAACCTTCACGGTCGGCTCGGCGATACTGAAAAATCTCGCGATGTGCTTGTTCGTTTCTCCCCGGACGATGCGTTCCAGGATCTCCAGTTCGCGCGACGACAGCTGCTTGCCCCGGAACAGCTCGCCGGCGACCTCGCAGTCCGCCTCGTCATGGAGCGGCGGCGATGCCGTCTCGATCGTCTTCGACTGCATCTGGCGCGACCAGAGCCGAGCATCAATTCGAGGGAGCTTTCCGTCGACCAACGCTTGAAGGGAGGCGATCAGAGCGCTCGGGCTCACCGAGATGAAGAGCGCGGCATCCGCGCCGCTCTCCAGAGCGGAAGCAAGGACGCTTGCATCACACTCGTCGCCGATGGCGGCGATGAGAGCCAGCGGAAATCGATGCCGGATCTTGGCGCAAACAACGGCATGGTTTGCGCCGACAATGAACAGCGTGGTTTTGTCGCGCGGGATGCCGATAAGACCATCAAGTTCAAATGCGCAGCCGCTTGGACAAAAACCGGTGTTCGCTAGCAGGAGGCGCAGACCTTCGCGCAGCAGGTTGTCCTCTTGAAGGATATACGTCGGCATCGCGGGACTGGACGACATGATCATTACTGTCAGGCCTGATAACTGCGCAACTGCATCGCAGTCGCCTATGGCTATTAAATTCTAGGCAATTTTATAATATATTTCAATCTTGTATTTGCGCATTAAATCGGACGAGGTCTCTATTTAATGATCTGGAGATGCGGGCGGGGCGATGCCGAGTTCCCGCTTTCTCCGCCAGGTTGGAATCCTTCGCAGGCCATGTCTCCCGACGCAGCTTCCGGCAGATCGCGCGTGGCGGCAGCGGGGAGCGCCGTTACCCATCTGAGAACGAGTGCCTGAAGCGCTCCGCGGATCTCGGCCGAATTAAAGGTATGATCGGCGTCCTCGAAGTACTCGAACGCAATCCAATCCCTCATGGGAACATCGGGGAACGCATCGTAGAATTGCTCGCGATAGCGACCGTCCAAGGCTTGGCCCGCAACGACAACCAGCACATTCAACCCGCGCTCGAAAGTCTTCAGATACAATTCCCTCAGCTCGCCGTGCAAGTTCTGCACGCTCGCACTTGGCAACTGGGCCGCGTCTTCACCAAGGGCCGATCTTGCTTTGGCGGCAAAGCCATCCCAGACCAGCCCTCGACCGCCCATAAACGACCGCCAGCTGCTGAGCCTCAACAGCCGGTGACGGGTATAATTCACATAAAAGCGCCTGGTGGGCGGTATCTCCGGGTCGAGCAGCACCAGTCCGCTCACGCGCGGATCGGAATGCCCGAACCGAAGCGCGATTTCGGCTCCCATGCAGAGACCAACCAGAACGACTTCGGTGACGTCACAGGATCTCGTCAGCCAATCCAGCGCCTCGGACACGTCCGACTGATGCGCTTCGACCGGATTGAGGTCGCCTGCCCGAGGGGCGCTGTCGCCGATGCCGGAGAAGTCGAACCGAAATACGAGGTGACCCAGGGCCGCAAGCTCGCGCGCCATCGTCACATACATGCGATGGTGTCCGACCCGATGAGCTATTCCGGTGTTGAGCAGGACCACCGCGGGCTTTCGGACCTCAATTTCCGGCGAGGGGCGCGACAGGATTCCCAGCAGCGATCCTGATCGCCCGAAATGCACGGCTCGTTCGTTGAATGCGCGTGTCATTGTAACCAATCCACGATGCGCTGAAGGGCCCCGGCCGGGATGGAGCCGGTCGTCAGCCGCTCCTCAATCCACGCTGGAGCATCGAGAACATACTCGGCAGTCAAAGAGCCGGACTCGATCGGGGAGGGCGGCTGTTCGGTAAGGAGAAGGAGGGTACGCCTGGGCAGGCGGGCAGCATTGCCGGAGATCGTACCACGCGCATAATCCTCAATGACGATTGATCCGTTGGCCCTTCCGTCGACGCTGGCTTGATGCGCCGGATATTCTCTCGTGACGGCTGCCAGATCGCCGGCCTCGAGAGGTTCCCAAAGGACGAGCCGGTCGATTTCATGCGGCTGATGCAATGCTGCTTGCGCGGAAAGATTCGCGCCAAGCCGGAGGCCGACCACGTTTACTTTGGCGGCGCCGCTTACTTCCTTCAGTTCCTCGATTGCGGTCTCGATGTCACCGCACCAGCCTCCGATGTCTCCCTCGCTGGCATCGCCATAGGAATCGCCAGTGCCGAAATAGTCGAACCGCAGCACGTGAAACCCGGCTCGAACAAGGCGCGTCGCGAGCTGCCTCATGGTTCGATAGGCGAAGACTTGTTCGTTGCCCATCGGATGGCAGAGGAGTGCGGCCTGAACCCTCGCGGAGTCCGACTGGGCTGGCTCATAATAGCCAAAAAGGCGGCGCTCGCGATTACCGAAATGAAACGCCGTCATTTACGCGAATCCCTTGCTACAGAAGAAACAACGTGAACTCAGAGGCGGGCTCATGGCCACGAGATGCTTGCCATGTCATTCACACTTGCTGTGGCTGGCGCGATCAGAACTTGCGGCTCCATGTCGAAAGAATGATTGCCGGTGTGACAGGCAACGGCGGCTATGTAGGACTGGCACGGAGTAAACGCTCGCAATTGCCAATGCGCAGCCTTGCCAAACCTTGCATCGATTCTCGTCACGCGCGCTGGGCCATGTGGGTCGATGGTCACGTCAAACGCATCGAGGGGACAGCTCAATCCCAGGCCCATCGCCTTGATGACGGCTTCCTTGCGGGTCCAGCAGGCTAGAAAAGCCAACGAGCGCTGGTCGATCGGAAGTGACTTGAGCGATACGGTCTCGTCCGGGGAAAAGAAGCCCTCGGCGAGCTCGGCGGCATCTGGGATCTGCCGGACCTGTTCGACGTCGACGCCGACTTCCGGGCCGCGGGTGAAGGCGTAAACAGCAAGGTTCGCGGAATGCGACAGATTGAATTTCAGATCTGTCGACCCGTGCTTAGGCGCCAGCCTGGGTTTATCATAGCTATTCTCGACCAGTTCGATGGCCCTTGGGGCAACGTGCAGGCGTTCCGCGAGGAGGCGCCGCAGGCCGGCCCGAGCCAGGATGTATTTGTGCCGGTGCTCGGCATAACGAAATCGCTCCGCGCGCCGCTGCTCGTCGTTGGATAGGAGATCCCAGAGCTCTACGCTCGCGCCGGCGGACGCATCCAGGTGGATGAAAACGACCTCCAGGTCGGACGTCTCGAGATCCCCGAGGGCGAGTGCGTGCCGTCCTAGGTCCGCGGAGTCGCCCGATGCGAGCCTTGTGTTCATCGATCGCTCACGCGCTCGAGCCAGATTTCCCGCCAATACATGAGCTCGCCGCGAGGGCAGTCTCCGGGTTCCCCCGGGCACAGGCATTCCTCGCCGAGAGAACCGCAGCCCCGAACGCCGCTGAGAGTGACTGAATCCGTCAGTTCCCTCATCAAGCCGGTCGTTTCATTGATCAGCCGGTCAACGCGATAGCGGACCTCGGTTTCATGTCCGCAATATCTCATCATTTCATGGCAGAGCCCGAGGCCGCGATTGGACATCTTGTGATCGAGCGTCTTGACGATCTCGGCCCGGGATTTGACGCGAACGCGCTCGCCCGGTTGCAAGTTCAGTGACTGCTTCGGAGTCCTGTCGTGAGGGCCCCGAAGCAAATTGTCGTAGCCGAAGAGTCGCAATATTCTCTGTCGCAAAAATGCGCCGAACAACTGCAAAGCCAGGAAGAGTCCGATGTCGCCGTTTTGAATTTCGGTCAGCGCGACGCGTATTCGTCGGTGGCGGCCCGGTGGAAAGGCTTCGGTTGAGCCCAAAAGCTCGGTCGATTGGCAGAAATATCGCAGCTCGTCCGACTTCACCTTGAGGCGGGAACGCAGTTCCTCCTTGGCCGGATCGGACGACTGCACCCCGTCGCCGTCCGTACTCGCACTCTCCTCGTTCGCCGGGCGCAGCCAGGCGTGCTTCCAGTAAATTCGACAGCCGTGCTTGCAGCCGTCGTGACTGCTTCCATCGCAGCGTGGGCCCTCCAGCACCACGACGTCATTCGCGGGAAACCGCCGCATCGGATGGCCCTCGACGCAGGTCTTGTCGACCCGGCGCTGTATGCGAAACGATCTTCCGCACCAATCCACCATTTCCGGCATGAAGGGCAACCCATCGAGGGCGCCGTTGGTGTCGAGCGTCGATAGTATTTCACCTGCGGATCGAACGACCACGCGGTTACCGACAAGCATACCTTCCGCATTCATCGATCACGCCACCAAGGAACCCGTATGCACGTCTCCAGGACGTGGTTTAAAGCATCTGCAACGCTGCAATTTAATCTTTAAATTCTCGAAAATAACGTCGACAATTAAATAATTTATTTGATAGGCTGTCAACGGCCTCGGGGCGCCGTTTTGGGTGCTCTCAGCGTACAGCGGTCAAAAGTTTATAATGTTGCGTCAGTCGTATAATCGTTACGATCTTTCTCCGATCCAGGCCGGCATGCTTCTGCATGCGACCATGCAAGCCGGGAGCGGCGTCGACGTACAGCAAATCGTCGCGCATCTGGACGGCGGCATCGACATCGACGGGCTGATCGATGGCTGGCGGCATGTGACGCAACGCTACCCGGTCTTGCGCACGTCGTTTCGATGGCTGGATTGTCCGCAGCCCTTCCAGGAAGTGCAATCTCACGTCGAACTGCCCGTCGAGAAGCTCGACTGGAGCGGGCTCGATCAGTGTGAACAGGACCGGCAGCTCGATACGTTTCTGTCGGCTGATCGGCGGCAAGGATTCGATCTCGGACAAGCTCCGCTCTCACGCCTGACATTCATTCGGACGGCAACGCAGGTTGTCATGGTGTGGACGTTCCACCACATCCTGCTTGATGGCCGGGCGTTTCCACTCATCCTGCGCGAGGTTTTTGGATCCATTCAGTCCGAGGACGCTGCGCAGCAGCCGGGGTCGCCATTCGCGCCGGACTTTCGTAGCCACGTGGAATGGGTAAATGCCCAGGACGAGGCTGCATCGCGAGCGTACTGGAAGGAATTGCTTGCCGGGTTTCGGGTGCCCGTGCGGCTCTGGGTCGAGCGAGGGAACTCCGGCCGTTCGCATGGAGAGGATGTCGGCGAGTTCAGTCATGTCGAGCTCGAGGTTGCGCCTGAACGCACCCGGGCGATCCAGTCGGCAGCGTCCGCGGCTGGCGTCACCACCAATACTCTTCTGCAGGGCGCATGGGCGCTTCTGCTTGGTCGCCTGAGCGGCGAGCGCGATGTGGTCTTCGGCGCAACCAGGGCATGCCGAAGGTCTGGCATCCCCGGTGCCGACGGCATCATCGGTCTGTTGATCAATACGCTTCCCGTGCGGATGGATATCGATCCGGCGGCTGAGCTCTGCACATGGCTCGCGGCCATTCGAAGCCAAAGCGTGGCGATGCGCCCGCACGAGCACACACCGCTTGCAAGGGTGCAGGGATGGAGCGATGTCGAACGAGGCCGGCCGCTGTTCGAGAGCATCGTCGTCTACGAGCATCTGACCCTCGACGCGCAACTCAAGGCGCTGGGAGCTGAATGGCAGAGCCGCTTCTTCCGCTATGTCGGACAGACGAATTTCCCGCTCGCACTCATTGCCTACGGGGGTGAGCGGCTCCTGCTTCGCATCGAATACGCGTGCGGTCGTTTTGACGATGGGACCGCGCGCCGCATGGCGCGCTATCTCGAGACGTTGCTGGTCGACATGGCGGAGCGCGTTCTACGCTCGGACGGCTCTGCCCGGCTCGGCGACCTGAGCATGCTGCCCGCCGATGAGCGGACCGAAATGCTGTCCCACGAAGCGTTGACTGCATGCGCGGTCGCCCCGCTGCATTCGCTGTTCGAGGCGCGGGTGAGCGCGACGCCGGATTCGGAGGCTGTGGCGGCCGGCGAGGAGAGGCTGAGCTACCGTGAGCTCAATGCCAGGGCCAACCGCCTGGCCCATGCGCTGCGGCAGAAGGGCGTTCAGCGCAACGACATCGTCGGCCTGGCCGTCGAGCGCAATGCCGACGTCGCCGTCGGCATTCTCGCCATCCTCAAGGCCGGCGCCGCCTACCTCCCGCTCGATCCCGACTATCCCCGCGACCGCCTCGCCTTCATCGTCGGCGACGCCAGGGCGCGCCTCGTGCTGGCAAGCAGCAAGGTCGGGGAATCGCTGCAGCTCGACGGTGCCGAGTGCCTCGATATCGCGGCCGCGGGGAGCGGTCATCCGGAGACCAATCCGGATGTCGGCTCGGCTCCGGAGGATCTGGCCTACGTCATCTACACCTCGGGCTCCACCGGCAAGCCCAAGGGCGTTCTCGTCACCCATGCCAATGTCGCGCGCCTGTTCAGCGCAACCGACGCCTGGTTCGGGTTCGGTCCGAGCGACGTGTGGACGCTGTTCCACTCCTATGCGTTCGACTTCTCGGTCTGGGAACTGTGGGGGGCATTGCTCTACGGCGGACGCCTCGTCATCGTCCCCTATTGGATCAGCCGGGATCCGGCGGTGTTCCGCAAGCTGCTGGTCGACGAGGGGGTCACGATCCTCAACCAGACCCCGTCCGCCTTCCGCCAGCTCATTCAGGCCGACCGTGAGGAGGCGCCCGCGGCCTATGCACTGCGCGAGATCATCTTCGGCGGCGAGGCGCTGGAGCTGCAGTCGCTCAAGCCCTGGATCGAGCGCTATGGCGATGCCAGGCCGAGACTGGTCAACATGTACGGCATCACCGAGACCACGGTGCATGTCACCTACCGTCCGATCACGCGGGCGGACGTCGAGGCCGGCCGTGGCAGCGTGATCGGCAAGCCGATCCCGGACCTGTACATCCACCTCCTGGACGAGCGCGGGGAGCCGGTCCCGGTCGGGGTTCCCGGCGAAATCTGGGTCGGCGGCTCCGGCGTCGCCAACGGCTACCTCAACCGTCCCGAGCTCACGGCCCAGCGCTTCGTCAAGGATCGCTTCGATCCGTCCGGTTCGGCTCGCCTCTACCGGGCCGGCGATCTGGCCCGCCGGCTGCCCGACGGCGACATCGAGTTCCTCGGGCGCATCGACGCGCAGGTCAAGATCCGCGGATTCCGCATCGAGCTCGGAGAGATCGAGGCAACGCTCGCGGCGTGCCCGGGCGTCGCCGATGCTGCCGTCATTGCGCGCGAGGATACGCCAGGCGACAAGCGGCTCGTCGCCTATGTGGTTGGCAACAACGCAGCCGGCCTCGATCCGGACGAATTGCGGACGGCGCTTGCTGGCGCACTGCCTGCACACATGATCCCCGCACACTTCGTCACGGTCGCTGCCATCCCGCTCAACGCAAACGGAAAGCTCGACAAATCCAGGCTTCCCGCACCACGTTCAGACCTCCCCCAGGCGACGCCTCTCGCGTACGTCGAGCCATCCTCCGAGACTGAGCGCAAGATCGCGTCGGTCTGGGCCGCGGTTCTGCGGCTCGACCGCGTCGGAGCGGATGACAACTTCTTTGCGCTTGGCGGGGACTCGATCCTCAGCATCCAGATCGTCGCCAATTGTCGTCGCGCCGGAATTAGCAGCCTCGCGACGCGTGATCTGTTCGAACACCCGACGGTGGCAGCGTTGGCCCGTTGCGTTGATGGGCGCGCGCCGATCGCAGTGCCGGCGGCGCCACGCCTGGTCGGCAGGTCCGCCCTCACGCCCATTCAGCACTGGTTCTTCGAGCAAGGCTTTTCGGAGCTGCATCACTGGAACCAGGCGTTCTTGTTCGAGGTCCCGTCTGACATCGACCTGAAAATTCTGGAAAAGGCAATCGGATCCGTCTGCCGGCATCATGATGCCTTTCGTCTTCGTTTTCGACGAAGCGACGGAGGTTGGGAGTCGACCCTGGCGGACGAGGGCGGGGTGATCGCCGTCGCTTGTCATGATCTCTCGTCTTTGCCGGCAGAGGCCCTGGCGGGGGCTATCGAAGCGAAATGCGCTTTGGCGCAGGGCTCTCTGAACATCGAAGCAGGACCATTGCTGTGCGCGATCGTTTTTCGGCTCGGCGGCGGCCAACCGGATCGATTGTTAATTGCCGCGCACCATCTTGCGATCGACGGTGTCTCCTGGCGTATCCTGATGGAGGATCTGCAGGCCGCCTACAGCTCCCTGCGTGAAGGAAAACCGGTCGAATTTCCCGAGGCAACGACTGACTATCAGACATGGGCGGCCAGCCTTCGCGAATACGCCGGACAAGAGACCGTCGAGGCAGCGGCGCGAAGCTGGCAAGCGATGATCGCGGCACCGTTCGCTTCGCTCCCGCTGTCTTGTGCCGATAGTATTGAAGCCGATGCCAGCTCGTTTACGGTCGAACTCACCGAGACCGAGACCGCGGCTCTGCTTCAGGAGGTACCTAACGCCTACCGGACCCAGATCAACGATGTCTTGTTGTCGGCACTCGCCATCGCGCTCCAGCGAAGCACGGGAGAAAACGCCTTCCTGATCGAAACGGAAGGCCATGGCCGTGAGGACATTGGCGGCAATCTGGATCTGTCGCGCACCATCGGCTGGTTCACATCGCTGTTTCCATTGCGTCTCGACTTGCCGACGGAAAAGAGCATCGAAGCGGTTCTCAAGTCCGTGAAGGAACAGGTTCGAAAGATTCCCGATCGCGGTCTTACCTACGGCCTGCTGCGCTATTGCTCCGCGGATCCCACGATGAGAGCGAGCCTCGCGTACCGCGAACGCCCGCAATTGCTTTTCAACTATCTGGGACAGTTTGACCAGGTCACGCGCGACTCCGCTCTTTTCGCATTTGCCTCCGAGCCGATCGGGCGCTGGCACGCCGAAAGTGGCTGTCGAACTCACGCACTGGAAGTGCTGGCGCAGATGCGCTCCGGCAGGCTGCGAGCGGAATGGATCTTCAGCCCGAAGCAGATGGGCAGGGCGAACGTGGAATCGCTGGCATCCGATTTCATTGCGGCCTTGCGCGCCATTGTCGACCACTGCCGGGAGGTGAATGCGGGAGGGCGTACTCCGTCCGATCTGCCGCTTCTCTCCATCAACCAGACCGAGATTGATCGCCTCTGGCAGCTTTATCGCGGCTTCACCGATGCATATCCGCTCACCCCCATGCAGCGACTGTTCTACGTCATGGAGCAGGCCGGCTCGTCGGTGGGGTTGGAACAGTGGCAATTCCGAATCGAAGGAAAGCTCGATCCTCTATTGTTGAGCGCGGCCTTCGATCAGGTCGTCGCGCGGCATGCCATCCTGCGGACGGGTTTCGTGAGTTCGGACGGCGGCGAGCCGATCCAGATCGTGATGCCGGAGGTCGTTCTGCCGTGGCAGGAGGAGGACCGGCGGCACCTAGCCCCGGATGCACGCAGCGGCGCGACGGAGCGCGACCTCGAGCATGACGCGGCAACTCCCTTCGATCTCTCGCGGCCCCCCTTGATGCGGGTCAGGTTGCTGCACCTGGCGGAAGAAGAATGGCAGCTGCTCTGGACCACCCACCATCTATGCATTGACGGTTGGTCTTGGCCTCGTCTGTTCGGTGAGATCGCAACGATCTATACTGCCCTGACCGATCGTCGGCAGCCGACTCTGAGAAGTCCTCTGGAATATGCCCAATATGTCAGGTGGCTGACGCGCCAGCGAACGTCGTCATCCGCCTACTGGGAGAAAATGCTCTCCGATTTTGCTTCGCCGACGCCTCTCCGCCTGAGTTCCGTGGCAGCGACGCCTGCGCGCAAGCGAGACGGTCAATCGCAGCCCGACGAAATTCGGGTGCAACTGTCGCAGCAGGCGACGGTGGGCCTGCGCTCCCTGGGGCAATCGACCGGAAGCACTCTGAGTACGCTCGTGCAAGCAGGCTGGGCGTTGTTGCTCGGCTATTACGCGGAAACGCAAGACGTCGTGTTCGGAGCGACGTTGTCGGGGCGATCCGAACATGTCGACGGCATCGATACGTTGATTGGACCATGCGTGACCAACGTGCCGGTGCGCGTCAGGTTCGAACCGGCCGAGCCGTTGAGATCTTGGGTGTCGCGTCTCCAGGCTCAACAGCTCGATCTCACCCAGCATCAATTCGTGCCGGGCGACGTCATTCAGGGCGTGAGCAAGGTGCCTTGGCATCAGCGGCTGTTCGATAGTCTTCTGGTGTTCCAGAACTATCAGGTGGATGCCGCGATCGGGCGTCTGGGGCGGGACGCAACACTGAGCCCGGTTCAGACGCCGGAGGCGACGAACTACGCACTGACGCTCGCCGTCAGTCCCGGCGACCAGCTGACTTTGAGGCTGATCTATGATGAGAGCCGTATCGATCGTGGCACGATCGCAGCCATTGCGGACGATCTTCCCGTCATCCTGGCGGCGCTGGCATTTGGCGAGCCGGCAGCAACGGTAGCCGACCTGATCGCGAGCCTGCCGGTTGAACGGCGCGGCAAAGCTGCGACCGTCGCCCGGGCCTCGGATATCCTGCGCTTGCAGACTGTTGCTCCAATGCGGGTTGCGGAAAGCGAGACGGAGCGGAAGCTCGTTGCGATCTGGGCGTCCTTGCTGGCCCGATCGGATATTGGCGTCGACGATAATTTCTTCGATGCCGGCGGCCAGTCGCTTCTTCTGCTGCGGATGCATCGCCTCGTTGAACGCGATTTCGACGTTCGCATTCAGATCGTCAAGTTGCTGGAATTTCCGACCATCCGCTCGCTGGCAGCTTTCCTCAGCTCCTCAGGCGACACCGGACAAGTGGAGCGGCAAGCGGAATACGCGGCCGACCGCGCATCGAAGCAGCGCGCTGCCTTCGCCAAGCAGCGCGCGAGAGCCAGGCTGGTGTAAGATGTCGTATTCGCAGAACTACGACCCGGACGACGGAATTGCCATTGTGGGCATGGCGGGCCGCTTTCCAGGCGCCCGGTCTCCCGCAGAACTGTGGCGGAACCTGCTGGAAGGCCGCGAGACGATTTCCTCCTTCCGTGCCGACGAACTTGATCCGGCGGACGCCGACGAACTGGCCGCTCGCTCAGACCCCGCATATGTCGCGGCGCGCGGCATTATCGAAGACGTCGACAAGTTCGATGCCGGCTTCTTCGGCATCACCCCGCGGGAGGCTGAGGTTCTTGACCCTCAACAGCGGATATTCCTGGAAGCTGCGTGGGAGGCGCTGGAGGACGCAGGGTATGATCCGCGTTCGTTTGCCGGTCCCATTGGAGTCTATGCCGGCGCAAGCAACAATACGTACTTCAAGAACCTGATCGAGCGCAAAGACGTTACTGAACTCGTAGGCTGGTTGACTACGATGATGGGTAACGAGAAGGATTATCTCGCCACCCGCGTGGCCTACAAGCTCGACCTCCGGGGACCCGCGCTCAATATCGTGACGGCCTGTTCGACGTCGTTGGTGGCGGTCGCGACGGCCGTGCAAAGCCTGTCGACGTGGCAGTGCGACATGGCACTCGCCGGCGGTGTCTCGATCACGTTGCCGCAGAAGCGCGGCTACCTTTCGCAGGAGGGAGCGATCACCTCTCCCGACGGCCACTGCCGGGCGTTCGATGCGGATGCCGGGGGTACGGTCTTCAGCAACGGCCTTGGCATCGTGGTCCTGCGTCGTCTGTCGGATGCGATCGCGAGCAACGACCGCATCTACGCAGTGATCAAAGGCGCGGCGCTCAACAACGATGGTAGTGCAAAAGTCAGCTTTACGGCGCCAAGCGTCGAAGGGCACGCCCAAGTCATCGCGAGCGCGCACGCTCTCGCCGGCATTGATCCCGACACGATATCTTACGTCGAAGCCCACGGAACGGGGACCAGCCTCGGGGATCCGATCGAGATCGCCGGCCTGACGCAAGCGTTCCGGGCGGGCGGAGCGGTCCGCAACGGCAGTTGCGCGCTGGGCTCTCTGAAAACCAATATCGGCCATCTCGATGCCGCGGCAGGCGTGGCCGGCCTGATCAAGACCGCCCTGGCGCTGTATCACCGCACACTCCCGGCAACGCTGCACTTCCGGGCTGCCAATCCGAAGCTCGATCTGGAGAATACGCCCTTTGTCGTGAACACGCAGTGCCGGCCGTGGGACGCCGGTGGTCATCCTCTGCGTGCGGGCGTGAGCTCTTTCGGCGTCGGTGGGACCAACGCCCATGTGGTCCTCGAGGAAGCTCCCAAGGCCGCGTCATCAGAGGCCGGGCGATCGAGCCATCTGATTGTCCTTTCAGCGCGGACTCCGGCGGGTCTTGAGGAGCAGCGTCGACGGCTGACCGAGCATCTCGCGCAGGAACCCGAGCTGGATTTGCCTGACACGGCATTCACCCTACAGACCGGACGACGTGCGTTCGAATATCGCCAGGCGTTCTCCTGCAGTGATCACGAGAGCGCGCGGAAGGTTCTGTCCGCGACGCCTGCCACGACAAAGGTGCCGCGATCGGCGGCCTCGTTCGAGGGCGTGGCGTTCATGTTTCCGGGGCAGGGATCGCAGTATGTCGGCATGGGCCGATCCCTGTACGATGAAGAGCCCCTGTTTCGACGTGAGATCGATGAATCCTGCGAAGTGCTCCGTCCCATTCTGGGCCGGGATCTGAGACAGATCATCTACCCCGGATTCGACCGCGAGAGTTCCGCGAGGGACGAAATCAGGCAGACCCGCTTCACCCAACCGGCGTTGTTCGCCGTCGAGCATGCGCTCGCGCGCCTGTGGATGTCGTGGGGCGTGCAGCCGGCCATATCGATCGGGCACAGTCTCGGCGAGTACGTCTCGGCGACGATTGCGGGCACGTTCGAACGGGATGCGGCCTTGAAGCTCGTCGCGAAACGCGCGGCGATGATGCAGGCCCTGCCGTCGGGCGCCATGCTCGCTGTAAAGACGCAGCCGGCGGGGCTGGCAGGTCTTCTCACCGAGGGAGTGTGTGTCGCGGCCTACAACACGCCCGGGCTCGTGGTGGTGTCCGGCGCTCACGATGCCATCGCTGAGTTCGAGCGCGAACTGTCCGGCCGATCGATCGCCCATCGTCGGCTCGAAACGTCTCATGCGTTCCACTCGCCGGCGATGGACGCGATCGTCGAATCCCTCCAACAGATCGTTCGGGAGGCGGGCCCCAAGACTCCACGCACGCCCTGGATATCCAGCCTCGCAGGGGAGTTGATCGACAACTCCGAGGCGGTCGACCCCGCTTATTGGGCCCGGCAGATGCGTCAGCCGGTGCGGTTCTCGGAAGGCGTGCGGCGCTTGCGCGAGGGAGCGCTGGTGTTGCTCGAGGTCGGACCCGGTCGCACGCTCGAGACGTTTGCGCGGCAACACGGCTCGCGCCCGTCTGGAGCGCCGATGCTGACGTCGCTGCCGGCCGAGCCCGAAGAGGCTGGGAAACTGGGACATACGCTTCAAGCGCTTGGCGAACTGTGGTGCGCCGGCTGTCCGGTCGACTGGCAAGCCTTCAACGAGGGGCGCCGCCGCCGACGAATATCGCTTCCAACCTATGCATTCGAACGGACGAGATACTGGGTTGACCCACCGTCTCAGAACCGATCGAGCCCAACCAAATCGTCAGGTCCGCAGAACATTCCCCAGAGCGTGGCGCCTCAGGCTGCTGTGCAAGGCATCGACCTGACCACAGCGCAAGCCAACACATCGAGCAAGATCATGTCCAGTTCAGCGTCGAATGTTGAGAGTCTTCGTCGGTTGTTGGCCGACCTGTCGGGATTGGAGGCCGGGAGCCTTGATCCAACGGTTCCGCTGGTCGAGCTTGGCCTCGACTCGCTGGCGCTGACCCAGGCTGCGGCAGCGGTCAACAAGCGGTTTGGTGCCAAGATCAAGTTCAGAGAATTGCTTGATGATCACGCGACCATTGCAACGCTCGCCGAGCGTCTGCCGTCTGCCGCTCCCGATGCGACCCCCTCAGTGGCACAACCACCACGAACGGAGGTTGCGGGTGCAGCGGCAGCGAATCCTCCTGCAGCGACGGCAACTCATGTCGAATTGCCTCATGCGCGAGGCGGCGACACGCTCGACCTCATCCAGCTTCTCGGTCAGAACGCGCAGTTGATGGCGCGGCAGCTGGACATACTGCAACAGCTCGCGTCGCAGCGTGTTGCGCCAGCCACCCCCGCGGCTGCGCCGACGGTATCAGCGGTGCCGGCGAATGTTGCGCAACCGCTTCCGAGTGCACCGGACGCGAAGCGGACCGAGGCTCCGTCGCAGGCCTTCGGGCCTTATCGGCCGCCGGTCACGGGTGTCAGGAGTGCGCTCAGCGCCGAGCAGCGGCACAATCTCGGAGCCTTTACCCAGCTCTACAGCCAGGCCACGAAAAAATCGAAGGAACTGGCTGCGAAGCACCGCAACCATCTTTCCGACCCGCGCTCGAATGCCGGGTTCCGTCAGCATTGGAAGGAGATCGTCTATCCGATCGTGAGCGTACGCTCGCAGGGATCGCGCTTGTGGGATGTCGACGGCAACGAGTATGTCGACCTCGTGAATGGGTTCGGATCCGTGTTCTTCGGGCACAATCCCGAATTCATCCGTTCTGCGTTGAAGACCCAGCTCGATGCCGGCGTCGAAATCGGTCCTCAATCTCCGATGGCCGGCGAAGTCGCCGAGCTCATCTGCGAGATGGTCGGAATGGAGCGCGCGGCGTTCTGCAACACGGGGTCGGAGGCCGTCACCGCAGCGATCAGGACGGCGCGCACGGTGACGGGCCGCGACAAGATCGTCATGTTTGCCGGCGCGTATCATGGAATCTTCGACGAAGTCCTGGCACGTCCGGCGACGCGCGACGGCGCGCCGCGAGCGCGGCCGATCGCGCCCGGCATTCCCGAGGCGATGACCGACAACGTCATCGTGCTGGAATATGGACAGGAGGCGGCACTCGACGTCATCAGGGCCCGCGCCGACGAGCTTGCGGCCGTGCTGGTTGAGCCGGTGCAGAGCAGGCGGCCGGATCTTCAACCCCGGGAGTTCCTGCACGAACTTCGCGCCATCACTGCGGCGTCCGGCACGGCACTGGTGTTCGACGAGGTCGTAACGGGCTTCCGCGTGCATCCGGGAGGGATGCAATCCGTATTCGGTATCAAGGCGGACCTGGCGACGTATGGCAAAGTGCTCGGCGGCGGCCTGCCGATCGGAATCATCGCGGGTGATGCCCGATTCCTCGATGCGCTCGATGGCGGAACATGGCGCTTTGGCGACGAGTCCGGTCCGGAGGTGGGGGTCACCTTCTTTGCCGGGACGTTCGTGCGCCATCCCCTTGCGCTCGCAGGAGCACGCGCCGTGCTCGAGCGTCTGCGCGACGGCGGTCAGGACCTCCAGCGTGAGCTGAACATGCGCACGCTACGCTTCGTCAAGCGTTTGAACGACATTGCCGAGGAGGCGTCGGCGCCGGTACGTCTGCGCCATTTCGCGTCGTGGTTCATGTTCGATGTTCCCAGCGACGCGCCATTGGCGTCCTTGTTCTTCGCCTACATGCGTCGCCACGGTGTCCATATCTGGGAGGGCCGGCCGGGCTTCTTGACGCTCGCTCATTCGGATGCCGATCTCGACCGCGTCGCGGATGCCTTCGGCAGGTCGCTCGAGGAGATGCAGCGGGCAGATTTCCTGCCCGGGCATCGGGAGGACTCACCGCCGATAGCCGGCGCCCGATTGGGGCGCGATGCGCAGGGAAACAAGGCCTGGTTCGTGCCGGATCCCGATCGGCGGGGAAAATTCCTGCAGCTCAATCTCAGGAGCGCCGCCGATGCCTGACATCAATGGAACGGATTTCGTACCGGTCGACTTCGATCCGTTTGCCGACGTCCCGGTCGTATCGCTTCCGCTCACGGTGCAGCAGAGCGAGGTTTGGGTCGAGTCGCAGATGGGCCCCGAAGCCAGCTGTGCGTTTAACCAGTGCTTCGCACTGCATCTCAAAGGACCGCTTCTGGTCGAGGTGATGCAGAGCGCGCTGGACCAGGTCGTGCAGCGGCATGACGGGTTGCGTGCTCGCTTCGACGAGAAGGGGGACCAGCAGCGGATTGCAGCCGAAAGCGACATCAAGCTTGGACTCGAGGATCTCAGCGGGGTCGACGCGTCGCAACGGCAGCAGGTGATTTCCAAAATCCTGGATCGAGAAGTCAGCGATCCCTTCGATCTCGTCAACGGCCCGCTGTTGCGAGCCAAAGTGGTCCGCGAGACCGCCGATTCACATGTTCTGATCGTGACGATACACCACATCGTGTGTGATGGCTGGTCATCTTCGGTGCTGTTCTCCGATCTTGCGGCCGGCTATGCCGCGGGTTGCTTTGGACTTGAAGCCCAACTGGCCGAGCCGATGAGCTATCGGTCGTATGTCGCGGAGACGGCCGGTGCGAAGGAAGCAGCTTCCGACGAGGCCTACTGGCTTGGGCGGCTGAGCGGTGAGTTGCCTGCGCTCGATCTTCCGCTCGACCACAAGCGACCGGCGATGCGATCGCGCAGCGGAGCCCGCGAGACGCTTCGCATCGAGCCGGAGCTCTACAGACAGATCAAAGCGGTCGGCGCGAGCCAGGGGGCAACTCTCTTTCACACGTTGCTCGCTACGTTCGAAGTTCTGATGTTCCGGTTGTCCGGCCAGGATGACCTGATTATCGGCATCCCGATTGCAGGCCAATCCGAGCTCGAGAACGGTCATCTGGTTGCGCATTGCGTCACGACTTTGCCGCTGCGCTGCCAGGTGGAGCCGAATTCGACTTTCACCCAGTTTCTGAAGCACGTGCGCTCCACGTTTCGCGAGGGGCAGGCGCATCCGAATGTGACGTTCAGCAGCTTGTTGCCGAAGCTGCCGATCAAGCGCGATGCGAGCCGTCCTGCGCTGGTTTCCGTTGTCTTCAACATCGACCGAATTGGTGCGGCGTTCGATTTCGGAGGAATCCTGCTCGAAAAGGTGGAGACCCCGAAGCGTTTCGTGACGTTCGATCTCAACGTCAACGTCATCGATTCCGGGCAGGATCTGTTCATCGAGTGCGACTACAACCGCGATATCCTGGACGCAGGCACCATTCGGCGCTGGCTGGATTATTTGGCGACGCTGCTCGGCGCGGTTGCGCGCGACGCGGAACAGCCCGTTGCGCGAATCCAGATGCTGGGTGCCGAAGAGCACAATCGGCATGCCGGCGTGCCGGCATGCGCGGTTGCCCCGCTGCATTCGCTGTTCGAGGCGCGGGTGAGCGCGGCGCCGGATTCGGAGGCTGTGGCGGCCGGCGAGGAGAGGCTGAGCTACCGTGAGCTCAATGCCAGGGCCAACCGCCTGGCCCATGCGCTGCGGCAGAAGGGCGTTCAGCGCAACGACATCGTCGGCCTGGCCGTCGAGCGCAATGCCGACGTCGCCGTCGGCATTCTCGCCATCCTCAAGGCCGGCGCCGCCTACCTCCCGCTCGATCCCGACTATCCCCGCGACCGCCTCGCCTTCATCGTCGGCGACGCCAGGGCGCGCCTCGTGCTGGCAAGCAGCAAGGTCGGGGAATCGCTGCAGCTCGACGGTGCCGAGTGCCTCGATATCGCGGCCGCGGGGAGCGGTCATCCGGAGACCAATCCGGATGTCGGCTCGGCTCCGGAGGATCTGGCCTACGTCATCTACACCTCGGGCTCCACCGGCAAGCCCAAGGGCGTTCTCGTCACCCATGCCAATGTCGCGCGCCTGTTCAGCGCAACCGACGCCTGGTTCGGGTTCGGTCCGAGCGACGTGTGGACGCTGTTCCACTCCTATGCGTTCGACTTCTCGGTCTGGGAACTGTGGGGGGCATTGCTCTACGGCGGACGCCTCGTCATCGTCCCCTATTGGATCAGCCGGGATCCGGCGGTGTTCCGCAAGCTGCTGGTCGACGAGGGGGTCACGATCCTCAACCAGACCCCGTCCGCCTTCCGCCAGCTCATTCAGGCCGACCGTGAGGAGGCGCCCGCGGCCTATGCACTGCGCGAGATCATCTTCGGCGGCGAGGCGCTGGAGCTGCAGTCGCTCAAGCCCTGGATCGAGCGCTATGGCGATGCCAGGCCGAGACTGGTCAACATGTACGGCATCACCGAGACCACGGTGCATGTCACCTACCGTCCGATCACGCGGGCGGACGTCGAGGCCGGCCGTGGCAGCGTGATCGGCAAGCCGATCCCGGACCTGTACATCCACCTCCTGGACGAGCGCGGGGAGCCGGTCCCGGTCGGGGTTCCCGGCGAAATCTGGGTCGGCGGCTCCGGCGTCGCCAACGGCTACCTCAACCGTCCCGAGCTGACGGCCCAGCGTTTCGTCAAGGATCGCTTCGATCCGTCCGGTTCGGCCCGCCTCTACCGGGCCGGCGACCTGGCCCGCCGGCTGCCCGATGGCGACCTCGAGTTCCTGGGGCGCATCGACGCGCAGGTCAAGATCCGCGGATTCCGCATCGAGCTCGGTGAGATCGAGGCAACGCTCAATGCCCATCCGCTGGTCCGTCAGTCCGCCGTCATCACGCGCGAGGCTCGCCCCGGCGACACGCGTGTCGTTGCTTACGTCGTCGTCGATGGCGGAGAAGACCTGACCGTCAGCGACGTCCGAAAATATCTGCGGACCAGCCTGCCGGACTACATGATCCCATCCTTTGTCGTGACGCTGCAGGCGCTTCCGCTGACGGCGAACGGCAAGCTCGATGTCGCGGCACTCCCCAACGTATTTCGCCCGGTTGGCGAAGACGTTCCTCTCAGCGAGCCGCCGGCGCCGGGCATGGAGCAGCTTCTCGCCGCGATTTGGAGCGAGGCGTTGCGGGTCGACAAGATCAACGCGGGAGATAACTTCTTCGATCTTGGCGGATACTCGTTGTTGGCGGTGCGTGTCGCAGTCGCACTGCAGGCGCGGATCGGCTGGCGCATGGATCCGAGAAGCCTGTTCTTCCAAACGCTGCGGCAAGTGGCAGCGCAGGCCGAAGCCGCGGTTGCACGGCCGCCTGCCGCCAAGGGGATTGCATGACCATCGATTTCTTTGAGAATTATGCCTGTAGCCGGGAGGGCGTGACATGAGTGATCAATTGGAAGCTGTCCGCAATGGTCCAACGTTCTCGCAAGAGATCGACCGTCATGAGTGGTCGCAGATCGGCTGCGAGCGCTATGTGCGCGACTACATCAATCCATTGAAGCCCGTCATCATCACGGGCGCACTGGACCAGTGGCCCGCCAGGGATAAATGGACATTCGAGTTCTTCAAGGAGCAGTATGGCGACCTGGACCTGGAGATCGACGGGCGCAAGCTGTCGATGGCTCGGCTGATCGATGAAGTCGTCGCTTCCACTCCGGAATCTCCTGCGCCTTACCTGCGCAACCATCTCGTCACGAAACTACCGGCCGCGCTTCAGGCCGATATCGCGCCGATGGCGTCCTGCACGCGGCCGAACTGGCTGGAGCATCCGCTGATGTCGGCGCGCGCGCCGATGACATATACCGAGCTCTATATCGGCGGGAAGGGGGCCAAGTTCCCGGTCCTGCATTACGACGGCCTTCATACTCATGCCTTCCTGATGCAGATTCAGGGCGTGAAGGAGTATATCGGCTTCGCGCCCGACCAGACGCCGTACCTGTATGTGCGGGGCAATGCTGAACAGGAAAATGACGCGCAGGCGCGCGAGCAGCCCAACATTTCGGAGATCGTCGATATCGAGAACTGGGACACGAATCGCTTCTCGCTGTTTGGCAAAGCGAAAGGCATTCGCTTCACGCTCCACCCCGGCGAAACGCTCTTCATGCCATCCGGCTGGTGGCATACTGCGCGCATATTGACGCCGTCGATCACCGTATCGATCAACGGCGTCAATGCCGCGAACTGGTACGACTTCAGCAAGGACTTCTCCCGGTACTACATGGCCGGCCGCAAGCTGCCGATCTGGGCGGTCAATGCCTACCTGCTCTTTGTGGGCAAGTGGCTTGATCTGGTCGCGGCCGTGTAATCGAGCTGTTTGACCAGGGAATGACGAAGCAGGCGGTAGCATATTTCGACGACCACAAGATCGTTCAGGATCTTGGGCGTCGTGCCTTACGCGGCGGCATCGTGTCGCTCGTGATGCAATACGGCAATGGTGCGTTGCAGCTCTTCGGAGCCGTCATCCTGGCGCGGCTCCTGGTGCCGGAGGACTTCGGTCTCGTTGCGATCTTCATCGTCGTGACGAGCTTTGCGCCGATGCTGATCGACTTCGGCCTCGGGGAAGCCACGGCACAGAGAAGCAGGATAACGCCGGGCCAGATCAGCAGCCTGTTCTGGTTCAGCGCCGCGAGCGGCCTGGTCGTCGCGCTTGCGACCGCTGCATGCAGCCCCTTGATCGCGTCGATCTTTCACGACCCGAGGCTCGAGGCGATCACATTGTGCGCCTCCATCACCTTCGCGCTGTTGGGACTGTCAAGTCAGCACATGGCGCTCCTGCGGCGCACCATGCAGTTCGGCGCGATCGCCCGGATCCAGGTTTCGAGCACCTTTGTCGGAGTTCTGGTCGCCATATTGATGGCCCGTTACGGCTACGGCTACTGGGCGCTGGTGCTGAGACCGATCGCAACAGCACTCTGCGTCGTTATCGGCTCATGGACCCTGTGCCACTGGAAACCACGACGGCCGGTGTTCGACGGCGAAGTCAAGTCGATGATGCGCTTCGGACTCCACGTGGTCGGCTTTTCCGTCGCGTACAGTATGGCGAAGGCCGTTGATCGGATCGGGCTGGGGCTGTTCTACCGACCCGATGTGGTCGGCTACTACCAGAACGCCACGGTGCTGTATGAATACTCAATTCTGTTGGTGATCAGCCAGGCTCAGGCGGTCGGGACACCATCGTTGAGCAAGCTTCGATCAGACCCTGCCGCGCTCCGGCAGAAGTACGAAGCGGCCCTGTCGGTCCTGGCGTTCTTCCTGATGCCCACCGCAGCCATTCTGTCGGTCACGGCTCAGGATGTGACGGTGTTGTTGCTGGGTGAAAAGTGGCATGTGGCTGGAGCGCTCCTGAGCATTGTTGCGGTGCGCGGCATTTTTCAGGTCATCGAGGGGTCGCAGGCCTGGCTGCATCTTTCGCTGGGACGGCCTGATCGCTGGCAAAACTGGGGTGTCGTCACTCTCGGCTTCCAGCTGGCGGCCGTCGTTGCGGGGCTGCCATTCGGCCCGACGGGTGTCGCCGCTGCGACCGTCATCGTGTCGTTGCTCATCGCGGTGCCGTCCATCACTTATGCCGGAGACGCGATCGGGATCGATGCTGCGCTCGTCATGCGAGCCGTCGGACCTCAGCTGATCGGATCAATCGCAGTTCTGGTTGCCGGGTGGGGTCTGCAAACGGTGTTCCTGAGCGACTACCACATCCTGGTCCGCATTTCGTTTTCGGTGGCGTTCTGCTCGCTCCTCTATCTCTTCATCGTGGCAGGGGTGTTTCGGCTGACTGAACCGATCAGGCTGGTCGGCTCGGTTGCGAAAGATCTGCTGAAAGCCCGATAAGGAAGACGGAATGGACTGCAGGGCCGAAAGGTGAGCTAATTGGTTACCGCGACGGAACAATAGTCGTCGGGGCTGCACAGCCTGTCGATGCACGCTTCACCGTGATGGATTATGAATACAGCTCCCCTGGACATTCTCTGCGTCTCACAGATGCCTGCAAGCCCGCCGCGGTGCGGTGCCCAGGCGCGGATGCACGGGCTGATGACCCAGCTCGCACGTCGTCACCGCCTCACTGCGGTGGTCCTGGTTGAGTCCTCGTTCGATCTCGACGAATGCCGCAGCGCCATGGAGGCCTATTGCGACGAGGTGGTGCTCGTTCCAAACCCTCACAGTCACGGCGGTCTTTCCAAGAGGCTGCTGCAGCTTCGCTCCATCGCCTCAACTCAGAGCTTCGAGCGGATGATCGTCAGCGTGCCGGCGTTGCAGGAGGCTCTCGACCGGGTTCTGCGGGCCAAGGCATTCGACATCGTGAACCTCGAATTTTCATTTCTTGGCAATTGCGAACTGCGCCAGGCACCGCCCGGATGCACGCCGCCGGCGCTTGTCGTCGCCTCGCACAATATCGACTATGATCTGGCGAGGCAGTACGCGCGCGCCGGCAGCCTTCCAAGACGCCTCTACGCGGGAGCGAACTGGCGCAAGCTACGGCGGGAAGAACTCGGCACCTATCGCGATGCCGATGGGGTTTCGTTGTGCAGTGAAAACGATCAGCGGCGGTTGCTCGACGAAGTCCCTGGAATCCGGAGCTTGGTGATTCCCAATGCCGCCGACGTCGACTACTACCGTCCGTCTCCGACGGAGCCGCCGCCGGACGGCCGCACCGTCGTCTTCTTTGGGCTTCTCTCCTATTTTCCGAATGTCGACGCGGTCACGCATTTCGTTCAGGACATATGGCCGCGCGTGACCGCGGTTCATCCGCAGGCGCACTTGAAGATCATCGGTGCTGATGCCCCGCCGTCTATTCTGGCGTTGAGCCAGCAAGGTGTCGAGATCACGGGCTTTGTGTCCGATCTTCGGCCCCATCTGGCGTCGGCTACGGCCGTGATCGTGCCTCTTCGTTACGGCGGCGGAACTCGCCTCAAGATCGTCGAGGCGATGGCCATGGGATCTGCGATCGTGTCGACCTCGCTGGGGGCCGAGGGCATCGAGGCCGCGCCCGGGCGCGATCTGTTGATCGAGGACGAACCCGAAGCATTTGCGCAGGCGATCAACGATTTGCTGGCCGACCCCGCTTTGGCGGCGCGTCTGGGCCAATCGGCGAGGCAACTGGCGGTTCAGCGGTACGCCTGGAGCAGCGCAGCCAGTTCGCTCGAGAAGTTCTATCGTGAGGTATTGGACCGTTCGTCCAAGGCGGCGTCGCTCGCGGTCGCGGACGCCGTCTAGCGATCAGCGCAGCAGGGGCGCCCTTGATGCGACGGGATCGACCGATGCATCTCGGCCCATCCTGAACGTTAATGCGAACGTTTCCCGACGGAGTAGGCAACGTAGGATTTCGGCAGGCCGAAAAGGAACTCCACGCGGATCCGGGCATTCGGAAAGAGCTTCGCTACCCTTCGCCGGGTGAGGACGCGCGTGGTGGCGATGTATTCCGTCCACCAGGTGGGGAGCGTCTTCTGCGATTGCTGCAGCAGCCATGCGCGGAAGCGTTCCGGATAGAACCAGTAGAATGGCAGACCGGAATGCGCCTCGATCGGAAACCACGGCGAAGGGGTCTGCACCCAGTATGACTTCCCGAGACGCAGGACTTCGCGGGCAAACGCATCCTGCTTGTCTTCCGGGCCGACGTGCTCGATGACGCTGTTGCTGAAGACCAGATCGAAAGAGTCGTCAGGAAACTGGGCGACGTTGCATGCGTCGCCCTCGAGGTGATGGAAGCGGTGAATATTTGCGCCTGGGGTGCGAATGTCCTCCAGCTCGGCTGAAGGGATCGCGCCCGGCAGATTGAGCATCGTGACATCGAGAGGGACGTCCACGTTGTCCCAAATGCGTGGGCTGCCTCCCAGGTCGAGCACGCGCGTGCCCGGCTTGATCTCCATGAGTTGCACGAAGTTCCGCATGCGTCGCCGTCGAGCGAGGTGCGAGATATAGGGCAGCAGGCTATAGAACGCCTTGATCCTGAGGCTGCGTTCCGGCGCGACGGGTCCCTGGCGGAGATGACCGCGAACGCCAGGCCAGTTTCGTTCGTGCAAGCCCATCTGCTTTTCCTTCCAGACACTCGGCTCTTGCGAGAGAGCCATCAACATTCATCCGGCATGTGTCGAACTGCACCGCGGTCCATTGGAGCGCGTTCGTATTGATTGCCGACGTCGCTCGGTTTGATCGGCTGATGCGACGTGTGCTCTCGTCTCCGGATCATGGCGCAACTCGCGTCTCGGGGACGGACGCCCGGGTCGAGGCTCGCATCCGGAGCGGATAGAGGATCCGCTTGATGCCGCGATTGACCCAGGTTGCGGCGGCCTTCTTTTTCCGTAGAGCAGGGTTCTCCACAAAGGTCCACGATGCGTAGGCCAAGCTCGAGGTCACGAGAGCAACGGCCAGAGCGGCGACCCACCACGTCCGGACATCGGGAAAGGTAAGACTGAACGCGAACAGGACCGGCGCATGGATGAGGTATACGCCGTACGAGATGTCGTGCTTCAGGCGTACCCGTTCCGGCAACTGCGAAAGACCGCAAAACACCATGATGTATGGCAGGCAGACCGGCGCGGCCAACGGTCCTCCGCCGAAAGGCAGAGCGATCAGCAACAGCGCAATGGCGGCGCACGCCAGACCAATCGAGAACGGAATTCGCTCTCGAAACAGATACAGCAGAACGCCGGAGCCGAAGTAAACGAATAGTCCTGCGAAGGTCGAAAAGCGGGCCGGGAGAGCGGCCGCGAACGAGGGCATTGTGCACATCGCAACATAGATGGCGTAGAACGCGCACCAGGCGATCAGAACGACGTTGCGGCGGCTCAACAGGCCGATTGCACCGATCAGGCCGAGGACGATGTAGCAGAGGACCTCGAAGTGCAGCGTCCAGAGCGAGCCGTTGATGGTCAGCTGCGTTCCGGTGCGTTCATTGACCCCCGGCAACTGATCGACCACCAGGGTCAATATGTTCTTGCCGTAGCGATAGGTCTGGGCGTTTTCGAAGTACGACGATAGCGGTTCTGCCGTCAGCGCCGGACCCAGCAGGAAGATCGTCAGCGCAACGACGACGATAAGGGCTGGAAAGATCCGCATGCCGCGATGCACGGCGTAGTCCACGACATTTCCTGTCCGCAGCAGGCTCGGCGTGACCAGAAATCCACTGATGGCGAAGAAGATCACCACGGCAAAGCGCCCGAAATCCAGGAAGCCGGCGCTGTATTGCAGCAGGAGGTCATCCCGGAAGTCGAAATATTGAACTCCGCGGCAATGATGCAGGAGGACAATGAACGCAGCAAAGAGCCTGACATGGTCGAAGCCAGGCCCCCTGAAAGATGCTGAGCTCAACGCGTCCTGAAACGTCACGAATTCACCTTATCAAATGGATGGAACGAGGCGGAATTCCTCACTCCTTCCGTCTGTCGTCCGCCGGCCTTCGTTCAGGCGGCCCTCTGGTCCTGGTCGCGCTCGCGGAAATACTGGCGGATCCGCTCGACGATCCGATCGGCGGCATAACCGTCGCCATAGGGGTTCTTCGTCGTCACCATGGCGCGGTAGGCCGTCGTGTCCGTCAGCAGCCGCGTGACGTGCTTGACGATGACTTGTGCCTTGGTTCCGGTCAGGAGTGTCGTTCCGGCGGCGACTCCCTCGGGACGTTCGGTGGAATCACGCATCACCAGGACTGGTTTGCCCAATGACGGGGCCTCCTCCTGCAGTCCGCCCGAATCGGTCAGGACCAGCCGGCAATGGGCCATGAGCGCCACGAAGTTTCGGTAGCCCTGAGGTGGTATGAGCTTGACGTTCGGCAATCCGCACAGAAGCCGATTGACGTGAACCAGCACATTGGGATTGAGATGCACCGGGTAGACGAAACGATGGTCAGGGAAACGCGCGGCCAGCGTTGCGATGGCGTTGCAGATCTGCTCGATGCCTCGCCCGAAGTTCTCCCTTCGGTGACTGGTGACGAGGACGGTGGGAACGTCGAGCCAGTCGTCGCCGAGCAGTTCGCTCAATTCGGCCCTGATGCAGGACCGAAGGGCGGGGTCGGAGGCCTGGGTCGCCGTTTCGATGCGAAGCGCGTCGATCACCGTGTTTCCCGTGACCGCGATGCTCGCCTCAGGCACCGATTCACGGAGCAGGCTCATGCGAGCTGCATCTGTGGGGGCGAAGTGAAGGGACATCAGTGGAGTGGCCAGCTTCCGGTTCGCCTCCTCCGGAAAGGGCGACAGGATATTGCCGGTGCGCAACCCTGCTTCGACATGGCCGATCGGAATGCGTCGGTAAAAGCAGGCCAATGCGGCGGCCAGAACGGTCGTGGTGTCGCCTTGCACCAGCGCCATGTCGGCCTGTGCAGATTCCAGCCGTCCATCGATGCTGTCCACCAGCCTGGCGGTCAAGCCGGCCAGTGTATGGTTGGGGCGCATGACATCGAGATTGTCGTCAACGGCAAAGCCGAAGGTCTCGGCGACTTGCTGGAACATCTCCTTGTGCTGGCCGGTAGCGATGACGGTACAACGCAGGTCGGCGGCATTGCGCAGCGCAGTCACCACGGGCGCCAGCTTGACGGCTTCCGGCCGGGTCCCCATGAAGATCAGTATGTTGCGTTGCATCTTCGGCACCTGCCTCGCTACTCGCTCTGGACCATGGGCGGCGGAGAGCGGCCCCATCGACGGGCAACGATCTCCCGGCCTGCTCGCCAGACGAATTCGCTATTGTTCATGACGTATCGCTTGCACAGCCGTCGTGGCTCCATGAGAAGCCGCCACAACCATTCGAGCCCCATCGATTGAAGCGCCTGCGGCGCCCGCTTGATGAAGCCGGCCAGCACGTCGAAACTGCCGCCGACACCGATGATGATCGGAACGTCCAGGCGCTGCCGATGACGCTCGCACCAGGTTTCCTTGAAGGGGGAAGGCATTCCGACGAACAGGATGTCGGGCTTGGCTGCGCGGATATGTTCGACGATGCCGAGATGGGCGTCGGCATCGAAATATCCGTCGCGAAAGCCGACGATCTCGATATCGGGATATTGAGCCTTGGTGCCGTTGACGAGCGCCGTGACGACCTCGATCCTCGCGCCGAGGAAGTAGACGCGCAGGCCTTGCTTGCCGGCGACGGCCAGCAGGCGCGCCATCAGGTCGACACCCGTCACCCGTTCAGGAATCCGCTGACCCGAGGCCCGCAGAGCCCAGACCACGGACATGCCGTCGGCGAGCGTGAGGTGGCTTTCCTTGCACGCCCGTGCCAGTTCCGGATCACGGCGCATCATGCAGAGATGAGCCGCATTCGCGGTGATGACGGTGTGGGAGCTGCGTGGCGCGCGGCACAGATCGAGGCACCGCGCCACCGCGGCGTCCATGGGCACGGCATCGAAAGCGAGCCCCATCAGTTCTGCAGTTGCAGTCCGGCTCATTGTAGCCTCAGGGATGGATGTCTTGAATGCCAGAGATGCGCTTGGTCGGAGTCGATCCGAAGGGTCGCGGCCCGCTTCCCCATGCGCAGGCACGCGCGCTGATAGGAACGCAGGAAGCGCCTGAACTCCGGATCTTCGTAACGTGGGGCCCGCCTGAGCCAGCTCCGGACGTAACCCCACAGCATGGCCACGCTGCCGATCACGGCCGGATGTGACGGCAGGCGGTAGGTCGTCACAGCGAGGTAGTAGAGCGGGGATGTCCCCATGAAATACTGGCCGAAGCCGGCCCGTAGACGCCCGGTCCAGATGCCCTTGTCGCTTGCGCCCTGCGGACGCAGGTGAAGGAAGCGGGTCGCCGCATGGTCCTGGCTCTCCGCGATCCAGCCGAGCATGCGACATCGGTGGCAGTCGATGCCGTCCCACATCACTTGACGCACGAAGCCGCCGATCTCCTTGAAGCAGGTGACCCGGTAGAATTTGGTCATGCCGACCGACATCTCGTCCCCGCAGGCTTCGGGGACTGTTTCCCCGCTGTGCGGGTGAACGAACCAAGGCTTGCCAGAGGTGGTGCCCACGCGCGGATTATTCTCCATCCGCTCGATCAGCAGTTCGAAATAGCGAGCCGGCAGATCCAGATCCATGTCGAGCTTGCAGACGTAGTCGAAGTCGTCGAGGTCCACGGTCTCGAGCCCTTCGTAGAAGGCTTCGATCACGCCAGGGCCCACTTGGCGGCTGCCGCGATCCTTCCGCTGCACCACGCGCAGGTAAGGCAGGCGGCGCGCATATTCCGCGAGTATGGCCGGGGTTTCGTCGGTCGAGCCGTCGTCCACGACGATCCACAGGGCCGGAAGCACCGACTGGGCGGCGACGCTTTCAAGCGTGCGACGGAGATACCGAGCTTCGTCGCGGCAGGGAGAGATGAGTAAATATCGGCCCGAACCGGTCACGTGCCGTACGCTCACATTTGGAACAATTTAATTGCCAATTAATAGTTAATTAAGCCATTTTAATCAAACATTAATTGGCTTGGCTAGAGATATAAACCGGTTTATTTATTTAAAATTCCGGACTAAGCGTTTTGTCGCATTGATTTTGAGGCCGCCTTTGATGGGAGCTTTCAGCAATGGCGGCGGGCGAAGGGCCGGGCTTCGCTGGCGTTGGCGATCCACCTCTCCTGGACGCGGATAGACGCGGGTAGATATGTCGAATGGGCGAGCACTCAACTGAATCGTCAGGTTTGTCTCTCGACAGATACGCGGTCGTGACGCTGTTCGCGTGTGCCTATGCGGTCGTTATCGGACCGTTTCTTCTGTCCGGCGACCCCAGCCCGAGCACCGCGATGGATATCCAGAACGGGGCGCCAAGCCTGGTCTCGAGGATTTTCGTCCCCGCGATCGCAGCCGTCGCGGTCGTCATGGCCATCCAGAATCACGATCGGCTGCGTCGATGGCCGTCGCACCTGGTTTGCCTCCTGGCATACGTGACCTTTGCCGGAGCGAGCATTCTCTGGGCCTTCAGGCCGGAGGCGTCTTTCGTCAGGTTTGCGCAGCAGGTGATGCTTCTGTCGTCGATCGTCCTGCCGGCCATGCTGGCGACGCGAACGGCAGATCTGATGCGCGGTGTGTTTCTATGCTTTGCGGCGGGTGCGGTTCTGAACGTCGTGTTTGGATATCAGACGCCCATTGGGTACGCTGGATATCTGCCGGGCAAGAATGCATTGGGACAATTCTCGGGAATGGCACTTCTGCTGGCGATTCACGAGTTGCTCTATCCCGGTTTTCGTCGGCTGTTTGGCATCGTCATCGTGGGCGTCGCCTTTTTGCTTCTTTCATGGAGCGATTCCAAGACGGCCTTCGCTCTCGCGCTTGTTAGCCCGATGCTGGCAGGCCTCGTCCTGCTCTTCACAAAGATAACGCGAGCGTCTCCCGCGATCGCGATAATGACCGCTCTGATTCTCTATGTCGGTCTATCCAGCTTCTACGATTTCGATGCGATCAACATCTCGAACGTTCTCTACAACGATCCAACGTTGACGGGCCGTACTCACATATGGAATTTCGCATTCTCGGAGATTGCGCAAAGGCCGGTCCTGGGATGGGGGTACCAATCTTTTTGGCTCGTGGGGTCCGATGCACCCAGCGTCGTCGAGGCCCCGGGCTGGGTCGCGAACATGCCGAACGCCCACAACGGCTATTTCGATACGATCCTGGAGTTGGGTTACGTCGGCCTCGGTCTCCTGATGCTATTCATCTTCACGACTCTCCACCGCCTCGCGTGTGTCGCGGACCTTCGAAAGTTTTGGCTCCTTCTTTCGATTGCTCTTTATGTCATCCTGTACAACGGTCTCGAAACCATCTGGATGCATGCCAGCGAGCCGCTCTGGGTGGTGTTTGTGATTGTGGCCGTCGAAATCGGACGCCATGCGCAGCCGGCTGCCGCGGAGATGCCCATGCCGGCCCAGAGGTTCGCTCCTTCGGGGCCGTATAGGCCCTCGTGAGTGATGCGCTGTGCGTAACGAGAAGGCCGCCGCGCCAACCCTCAGACCGGGCGTCGAGACCATGAGATCGGAAGGTGGGCTTCGGGTCCTCCGTCCCGGTCATGCGAGGCTCCACCTGGATTTGCGCGGATGCGGCACGGAGCCGCGCTCTCAGAGCGGCGCGTGCCGATGCCTGGAGCTGCGATCCTTTCACGCGCTCGATTGGGGATCCGGAAGCGACAAGCTCGGGTGCTTCTATGACCGCCTCGAAGGATTTGGCTGATGTGCGGCATTGCCGGAATTGTCGGCCGTCTGGATGAGGCGAACCGCGCCGCGCTTCAGCGCATGAACAGTGCGATGCTCCATCGCGGTCCCGACGCAGGCGGAGCCTGGGTGTCCGAGCCGGATGACCAGGGCTGGGGCGTGCTGCTGGGCCATCGCCGGCTTTCCATCCTCGACCTTTCGCCGGCGGGCGCACAGCCCATGGTCGACCCGGTGACGGGCCATGTGATCGTATTCAACGGCGAGATATTCAATTTTCACGAACTGCGCGGACGGCTGGAGGCTGAGGGCCAGGAGTTTCGGTCCACCGGCGATACGGCGGTCATGCTGAGAGCGCTGGGCCTGCACGGGCCCGACGCGGTGAACTGGCTGCGTGGCATGTTCGCCTTTGCGTGCTGGGACCCTTCGCAGCGACGGCTTCTTCTCGCCCGGGATCCCCTCGGTATCAAACCGCTTTATGTGGCGCGATCGTCGGATCCGAACGCGGGTTGGTCCTTGGCATTTGCTTCGGAGCTTCGTGCACTTCTGGCCTCCGGCCTGCTGGGAACGCCTCGTCTCGATCCGCAGGCCGTTTCCAGCGTCATATGGAACGGTTTCGTGGTCGGTCCGGATTGCGCGGTGAAGGGCGTCAATCTGCTGCCGCCGGGTCACGTCATCGAGCTGCACGCATCCGGCAATGAGATGCACCAGAGAGAGTTCTGGAGCATCGCCAAGCGGCCGCCCGGTCGGACGATGAGCGAGGACGATCTGGCTGCCATCATCGAGGAGGGGACCCGGCTTCATCTCGCCAGTGACGTCCCGCTGGCGGTCTTCCTGTCGGGAGGGGTGGACTCGGCCGCGACCGCCAACCTGGCGCGACGGGCTTCCCAGGACCCCATCCATACCTTCACGCTGGCCTTCGAGGAGCAGGAATTCAACGAGGCTCCCTTCGCCCGGAAGATCGCAGCGGCCATCGGCACCCAGCACCACGAAGTGCTTCTCTCCGAGGAGCATTTCGTCGAGGGATTGGAGACTGCGCTCGATAGCCTGGATCAGCCGACCTTCGATGGGCTCAATGCCTACTATCTGTCGAAGGCCATTCGCGAGGCGGGCTTTACCGTAGCGCTGTCCGGCACCGGCGGGGATGAGTTGTTCGGGGGCTATCCGTCCTACCGTGATCTGCCGACACTTCAGCGCTGGTCGATGCGCAGTTCCTGGGTGCCGTCCGATCTGCGCGTCGCGGCCGCAAGGATGGCGACCTGGCCGCTGCGCCGTACCGATGCGGCGGTGCCGCCTCAAACCCGCTGGGCGAAGCTCCCCGACATGGTTCGCCACGGCGACGATCTGCTGGCGCTCTATCAGCACGCTTATGCGCTATTCCTGCCGGAGTTCCAGGGCGAACTCCTGGATCGCAATTTCGCCGAGCCGTCGGCGCTCGGTCTTCCAATCGAGATGCGCCAACAGCTTCTCGTCGAGACGAAGGGCCGTTCACCGCTGTCAGCCATCAGCGTCATGGAGCAGCGCATGTTCCTCGGCGAGCGATTGCTGCGCGACAACGATGCCGCCAGCATGGCGTCGTCGCTCGAACAACGATTGCCGCTCGTGGATCAGGTGCTCTTCGACAGTGTCGACGGACTGCCGGATTCGGTTCGATATTCACCGCTGGGACGGAAGGCGATCCTGCGGCGCATTGGACTGCGCGGTCTCGACGCCGCGCTGTTCGAACGCCCCAAGAGCGGCTTCGTTCTCCCGTTCGATCGCTGGATTCGCCGAGGCCTCAAATCAGCCATGGATGAGACGCTTCGAGACCCACAGGCCGTCGCTCCAGTCGGCCTGAATCCGTCGGCGGTGGAGCGCCTTTGGCGCGCTTTCGTCGATGGAGCTCCCGGAATCTATTGGTCACGGGTTTGGGCGATATTCGTTCTCGTGCGGTGGTGCCATCGCAACCGGGTTTTCCGCTGAGTCCCGATTTCACGGGGTGGGTGGATTGTAGTTGGTGTCGCTTCTGAGCTTTGCCGGAAGCGTACCGACCATCGGCTCAAGGTCGGGTCCTGCCCATGGCCACGGCATTCCCGTCGGCCACCAGGCGGGCCTGCTCGACAGATAGAGGGAAGGCGGCAGCGCCAGCGGAGTACCCGACCAAACGACTGACCTGTGGATCGTGTCATAGTTTCCGTTTCGCAACAGCGTCTTGGCTGCGACGTCGGAGAGACCTGCGCCGTCGTTGCCCAGCGTGAAGATCGACGGAACGCTGCCGTCGCCGCTTTCGTAAGTCCTGCTCGCTGCCGCCGTCGTGGTCTTCGTCGAACCGAGTACATTTCCGATCACGTTCATCCCGATGGATCCCGCGGCGAAAACCATGGCTGCGACGTTGCCCGTCTGGACCAGCGGTCCATCATTCCACACGGCCGGACTGGCGAACTGGCTCGAGGCGTAGTTCCGGAAGAATGTGAGATACCCGGAATTGCCGTGGGTCCCCGCGATGCCGATGTGGGGCGCCAGATTCCCCTCGATCAGCTCCATGTGCGGGAAGGAGCAGTGGGTATCGATGGAGGTCTCCTGCCATTCGCCGGGAGTGGACCACGCATTGTCGGCATAATTGTAGGCGATGACGTTCCCGCCACCAGTCGTATTGAGCTGGATGGGCTTGTTCATGTATCGCGCGATGTTGTTCTCGACGAGATTCTCCGCTGCCCCGCATTTCAGGACGATGCCGTAGGAATCCGTGCCGAAGCCGTATTTGGCGGAGTGATGGACGTAGGAATCGCGGACGACGCATCGATACGTTCCGGTCAATGAGATATGAACGCCTCCGATCGTGCCTCCCGTTTCCACATCCTTGACCCAGCAATACGCGGCGTTGGATATGTCGATCCCGCCTGCCGTTGCGCCGGGATAATTGTCGTTCGTACCGCCCATGATTTTCAGGTTTTCGACACCGGCCCAGCGGGTCGTGGGGCTGGTGACCCTGGAAATCTGCGCCTGGTACGATCCGCCAGCCCTGAAATTCCAATGGAGCGGCGAGCTCAGGGACAATTTCCCCGTTGCTTGGTCGACGGACCGGATCTCGACGCGCTGGCTCACCGACCGCTTGGGGAACCTCTTGAAATAGCTGCAATCGCCTTGCTGGATGGTCGGATCGTCGATCAGATCGACCAGGGCGAGGTCTCCCGGAGAGAAATTGCGTCGCGCGCTGGCTGCGCTGACTCCCGAGGGGCCTACGTTCAGCGTCGTGCTCTCCTTGGCCCCGTCCTCGACGAGGTCCACGCCCGCCGGCATCATGCCATTGTAGCAGATGAAGTCCCTGTCCTTGCCGATTGCCAGGACCGTGCCGCCACCTGATTTCACGACTGTCGTGCCGGTCGGTGCGCCGTTCGAGCCGGAGCCGCGGAGCACGATCCCCTTGGTGAGTTGAATCGTGCCCGCTATCTCGAATGTGCCGGGGTTGAGCTTGACGACCTGGCCTTCCGGACAATCGTCGATCGCTCTCTGAATGTCTCCGCCCGGATCGACAGTTGCGCAGATTTGAGACCGGCTCGGAAGTCCGTCGGGGCCCAAAGGCAATTGGAGCTGGTCGTCCGACAGGATGCCGGGCTCCCATCTGGTCGCGCGCTCTGCAGGAATGAGAGAGGTGGGAGTGCGCGATGGGGAGGACGCCAAAACCGGTGAGGTCGAATTTGCTGCATCCGAACTTTCGGCGCTGGCGGACTCCACGCTTACGCTGATCGAGCAGACGCACAACAACAGCATCAATCGCGGGAGGAATGCGTTCATTTGCCAATACCGGGCGAGCCAGATCTAGAACGACGTGACACCGGCCGTGTCAGTCGCCCTCCGGATATTGCGTCTCGGAGCAGTGATCCGCCGCGGCTCAACGGTCCGGGGGATCGGTGCGATACGAACCTCTGGAATTGCTCGAAATGGCAATCGGCGCACGGATCGCCGGAATCTTGACGACGTCGTCCGGGGAAACCAGCGTTGTTTCGTCCGCCGGAATTTGCCGAATCGTCTCGCCGTCCTTGCGGAAGATGGTGAAGCCCGAGCGCACGCGGTCCAGGGGAACTCGCGCGTTCGGCGCACTGGTCTGCGCCTCGTCCAGCAGCTGGAACGCGGTCTCGATTTTCGCGCGCGTCTCGGCGATCGCATCTCTCGTCTGTTGCAGGTCCTTGCTGTTGAGCCGGCTTCGCTCCTGCTGAAACTGGTTCATGCGCTGCTCGGACACCGTGATGTTCTCCTTGGCCCTCACGATCGCGGTTCCTGCGCTCATCTGCTGGTTGACGACCTGCGCGTATGAGCGTTCCAGAGCGAACATGGTCGGGGAAAGCGCAAGACCCTTGGCCGCCATGGAACGCAGCTGGCTGAGCTGGGTCCCGATGCTTTCCTTTTCTTCGCCAAGAGCCTGGACCTGTCCATCGAGCGTTTCGATCTCGTCGTGGTACAGCGATTTCACGGCTTCGAAGGAGGCCTGTTCGTTCTTCTTCATCTCGATTTCGAGCGAAAGCGCAGCCTGCTCGCTCTTCATGAGGTTCTGAGTTTCGGGATCATCCTTCAGCTTGAACAGCTCAGGCGGCAGCGAGAAATCATCGCGGCCGGCGAGTGCGGCGCCGAGCCGCGCCTCGTGAACCAGCATCCTGTTCAGCTTGATCGTCATGGTGTTGATTTCACCGCTTGCGATCGCCACGTCGCGGTCGATGCGGAGGGGGCCTGTCTCAGGCCGATAATAGCCGCCTGCGATACTGACGGCCTCCAGGACCGTAAGCCCTGGTCGATACGGATACTGGCCGGATTTCTGGACGTCTCCCATGATCGAGAACGGCCGATATTGGGCGATTTCCACCGCCGTCAGGATCTGATCCGATCCCCCGGAGCGCTTCTTGAAGAGCTCCGAAATTTTCAGCCCCAACTCGCTCGGGCGCAGGCCGATGGCATTGATGTTGCCGACCAGAGGCAGCGAAACGACGCCGTCCGCATTCAGCGTGTATTCTCCGTTGATGTCAGGCCATTCCTGCACCTTGATCTTGACCCGATCGGAAACTCCGAGCTTGTAGTCGGCGGCCCAGACGGGTGTCGCGAGTGCGCCGATGGCCCAAGCGAGGCTCAAGGCCATCGCGATCTTGCAGAATGTCTTCATCTTGTTGCCTGGCCGTGAATGATTTCTGACCGATGATTGCTTGACCGTGCGTTTCGGGCAGAGTTTGCGGTGATCGTATCGATCGACGACCACGGTACCTTGTTGAGGACTGTGCCGATGATCCGTTCCTGCAGGGGGCCGAGAGCGCTCAGTCCTTGCTTGAACTGCGTCCGAGTGGTGCGGCCCCACTCGACCACGATGAGAAGATCGTCCAACACCTGGCCTGCGGCGCGGACGTCGATATCTGTCGCGAACCCGGGCAGATCGATGATGATCCACTTGTAGTGTGTCGTGCGCGCGCTGGCGACGGCGTGAAGGAGATCGCCCCACCACATATCCACGTCGCCTTGGAGAGCTCCGCGAGGCAGGAAATCGAGGTGTGGACAAATATCGCGTTGGACCACCTTGTCCGCCGTGCTCGTACCCCGCAGCAATTCGTGGAGACCCGGCTCTCGCTTTTGTCCGGGCACCTGTGTCGATTCAGGCGAGGACGCATCGATCAAAAGCACGGGTGTGCCTTCATTGGCAACGAACAGGGCAAGATCGGCCGCAAGCGTCGTCTTTCCCTCTCCAGCGAGCAGAGATGTCACACCGATGATGTGGGGAAGACTCGTCGACTTCTCGCTGACAGCCAGGCGCACGCGACGCAGTATCGATCGCTTCAGGCTGGATGCCAGGTCCGGAGCATCTTTCGGCTCTGCGCCCAATGGCCACGGCGCGAGGCTGCGGATCCTGCCAGTCAGCCAATTCCGGGCCGTCGTCACTGGATGAGCCTTCTTGGCGGCTGCGGGCTGTTTGGGCTGAGGGCCGCGTCGGGAGCGATTGACGATCTCGAGTTTCGGCGGAGATTGCTTCGGTGGAAGAGACGGCTGGTTGGGCCTATCAGGACGGTTGGTCAGGGGCACATATCCGAAACATTCGACCGACGTTGCGGCGACAAGCTGCGCCGCGGAGCGCAAGCGCGGATCGAGCAGGATCCAGGCCAGTGCGCTCGCTGCACCGAGCGCGGTGCCGGCAATGATGGCGAGCAGCAGTGCCACTGTTCCGGACGGCGCATCCTTCGAAATGGGCGGGGCTGCCTCGCTGATGATGCGGACCGTCGGGCCGAGCACCTTGATGCGCTCGCGCAGTGCGGCGTTCGTGGTGACGATCGCGTTCGCGTCGTATTGGTCCTTGACGAGTGCCCCGGCGATCTCGTTCGAGAGCCTCGCTGCGTCGATGGCGCTGATCGCTCTCGTGCGAACCGCAACGATCTGGGATGCGCCCACGCGAGTGACCGTCGTATTCGACTTCAGCGAGGAGATCGCCGCTTGTCGTCTGCTGTCGTTTGTCTCCGGCGCCGGGCGGCTGCTCGGCCAGGCGTATTTCTTCACGGATATGCGTTCGACTTCATCCAATCCGAGATTGTCGACGACCCGCTCGAGCACGCGGGTCGATTTCAACAAAGCCATCGCGCTCTCGATGACCGAATTATCGAGCATGACCTGGGTTACGACGGCTTCCGGGCCGGACAAATTCAGGGTCGTGTTCGATATCATCAGCTCCGACGAGGCGGAATACGCCGGAATTCTCACGGCGATGAAGGTGAGGCCGAGCAGGCACCCGATCACTGCACCGACCAGCGTCAGAACGATCATCAGGCGGCCGCGTTGGCGAACGCTCTTCAGTGATGTCGCAAGATTGATCTTGTCCGGCTGGGAAACGACGAGACCCGGTCGATATCCATTGTCGATAACGGGAAGCCTGCCTTTTGTCGCATCGAGCATCAATGAACTCCCGCACTTCAAATCACGCAGCTATCGCTGCCGTCTTCGGGTTGGCAGGCCGACGATCTCAGAGATGTCCTGTGACCCGCGCTGGACTGCCGCCATCCGAGTGGTATGAGGCACCCAGCTCCAGCGGCCGCCGTTCGCATTTCGTTCCGCGAACTGACGGTACGCGCGCGCTGCGGCCCCAGCCTCGAAGGCAAGTCTGCTTGCCGGTTTGAGCCAGCGCGTCCCATGGTCTATTTCTCAAACACCTTAGAGGTAGGCGCAGAACATGCCGCAGTCGCCGCATAGGCCGAACTGCTTGTTAAAATTACAGTTTCCGGCGCAATTCCTGTTCAATCTCTCTTTCGTTTGGGCTTGGACCATCGAAAATCCCGAACGGACGGAGTGCACGCGTACCGGCACCCGATCATGACGGTAGCTGCCGCAGTGGTGCAACCACCCAAAGTGAGTACTCCTTTTGAAGGGTTGATACGCCGGGGGTACCGGTCAACCTGTCGCTCGACAGGCCTGCCGGCCCGGACGACATGGGCGGCAGCCTAAAGGCAATGACAGGCTGGTTCACCCGCAACTTCGGGCTGCATATTCGAGAGACCTTATTTATGTGAGCCACGTTGAATTGAAGGCGTGGGCAATGCGACGGAGCTGTGAGCCTCAACTTCAGCTCAACCTGAAAGATCGATTGGATGCGTCCGCTCTCGCCTGTCGAAATCAGAAGAATGGCGCCAAACCATCTCCGTCGCAATTCAGTCGCCATCGGCGTGATCGCGGCACTGCTGGTCGTCCTGTTCTCGATCGAGATCTTCGTCTTCGCTCGCGAGCAGAATATCTGGCTTGATGAGTCGACCCAGCTGTCCGGGATCAGCCTGAAGTTCAGCGAAATGCTTCGTTGGCTCGTGGGTGCGGACTCGAATCCGGACCGCCTGGGCGTGCCTGAAGACCGTATGCCGCCCCTGAGTTACGTGCTGGATTGGCTGTGGCTGCGCCTTCACGGACCGTCGGAGCTCGGGTTCAGGCTATATCACGCAGCCTTCGTCGTTGGAGGAGTTTCCTGGCTTGCGTTCGTTCAATGGCGTCAGCTCGGACGGCTGGCGACGCTCGTGTCGCTGGGATTTCTGGTCTTGTCACCCAAGCTCATTCAGGCCGGCGTCGAGATACGCGCGTATCCGATCTTCTTTGCTTTGACCTGCGTTCAAACGGGGCTCTTTCTCCGTCTGGTCGCTCGTCCGCCCAAGGTTGACCTGAAAATCCTGTTGCTCTTCGCGACCGTTTGCATGGCGGCGGTCTATACGCATTTCTATGGAATCGTGAGCAGCTGTGCTTTTTTTGTCGGGCTGGGGCTCGCGTTTGTCCGGAGGCCCGCGGCGCTGGCCACGATCATATGTGTCTTCGCGGTCTTGGCCGTTGGTTCGGTGCCACTGTGGCTGTTCGTCCTGGGCGCGACCCAGGTCCCACTGTACGTACCTGCAAATGCGACTGCGCCGGCCATCGCCGACACGTCGATCTTTCAATATGTGGGCTATCTGCTCAAGCTGGTCGGTGATGCCGCCAACATGGTTTCGATCCCGGCTGCGGCATTGTTCTTCAGCGGCGCAATCGCCCTTGTCGGTGCAAGCGCAATCGCTGCGGGCAGGCGCGTTGCGACGGGACATCCAAGGCCGTCCGATTGGTTGATTGCCGTCGTCGTGTCCGGCGTTCTGGCAACCGTCATGGCGAGCCTGGTGGTCAAGACATTCGATGCCCTCAAGCCCAGTTACAGCGTGTGGCTGATGGCGCCGATCAGCATCCTTGTCGGAGCGGGCGCAGCCTCCATCACCGGATTTCGTCTGTGGGATGGTCTCGGAAGGAGGGCGGCCACATGCGCCCTGTTCGCAGGCGCGGCGCTGGCCACCTATCTGTTTCTGAACCACGCGTCGATGTTCGTGCACGGACCGCAAGGGTTCATCGCGGCCCTGTATGACAAGGCCGAAACTCCCCGAGCCATTATATATGAACGCGGAGCCGCATGGGGGTGGTCGTTCGTTCCGCTCCAATACAGCCGTCACGGTGAGGCCATTCAGTATCGAGCGCAGGATGATGGTGTCGATCTGGTGCGGGCTGCGGGTGGTCTTGGCGCCAACCCGATCGCTCAGGACATGGCGGCCGCGGTTGCCCCGTACCGCGTGCTCCTGCTCACCGATATCGAATTACGGACTTATCGGGATATCCGTCTGTGCCAGAACCAGCCGATGGCGTGCCCAAAATTTCCCCCGGGTCCGATCGAAGCGGCGCTGATCGGTACGGGCAAGTGGAAGAAGATCGACAGGCAACGCAAGTTTGGCTTCTACGATTCCCAGGTTACGGTTCTCGAGAGGATCGAGAACTAGCCCTCAGATCCCCGATCGAGGACAGGGGCATGACAAGTGTGCCGAGTTCTCATCAAGGGGACTGAATTCAGATGACGGGAGAGTGTTTCCCGAATCCCTAAAACTTGACGCTTTGTTAGAACTGCTTTTCAGCAGTTTCGAGCTAGGCTGGTTGCAGGCAGTGTAAGATAGAGGCAACCATGAGATATTTCACGGATCATGGCTTACCGCTCGTCCAGTTGAAGGAGCGGCGTCGTGAGTTGGTCGTTGCGCTTCAGAATCGCATCGGGCCGATCGACGATGAAGAGCTGCTGAAGATCGCGGCCATTCAGCAGACGATTTCCGCCTTCGAGGACGTCATTGCGGATCTCGATGCCGAGATGCTGGACCGCGCGGCCTGACATCGTCGGAACGCCGCTTCGGTGGCGCATTGAAAGCCCCTTCTGGTTGAATGGCGGGGGCTTAGGAACTCTTGCCGATCCTTGGCTGTTGCAGCCTCAGTCCAGGGAGATGAATCCGATGGTCCGGAAATCGATCGTTGCAGGCTTGGCCTGCCTTGCGCTTGGTTCAGTCGCGTTTGCTCAAGGGAGCGGCGGCGGTGCAGGTGCCGGCAGCGGAGGAGCAGCAGCGTCCGGCAGTGCTGCGGCCACGGGCGGGACAGGACAGGGTTCTTCGGCCGGCACCGCCGGCCGGACCTCGGGCACCGGTGGCATCGATCAGACGACGACCTTCGGCGGCATCAACGATCTGCCGCTTTCCGGGAACTCCGCCTCAACGACGACGACAGGGACGGCGACCACGAATTCCGTCGCGCCCGTGGGCTCGCCCACTGCGGCCCAGGCCCAACGCAACATGGGTGCCGGGACCGCCCCGAACGGACTGCCCATCGGCTCGCCCGGCTCCGGAATGGGATCTCCCGAACAGCCCGTGGATTCTGGAAGCCGTTAACCTGGAATGGGCGCCGCGCCGGCCGCGACAAATTGCCCGGCTTGGAACGCTTCAACGGGGGTTTGGGTGGACCGGCGTGCCGCGAGCCCTTGCGTCCGCTGGATCCCGGGGAGCGGTCAATTCATGTCGTGCCGCACGGAAGAGCGCTTCCATGCGAGGCGCAACGCCCGGGATTTCTCTCCGGCGTCTTCCTTGTCCTCGCCGCGCAGCACCGAAGCGGCGACCAGAGCCGTGAAGACATAGCCGAGCTGCAGCGCGCAGGCGAACACGATGATGGCGAGCGCCATCTGTCCCGCGCTCGCGCCCATCATCAGCGTACCGACGGCCAGAGCGACCGCGCCCACAAAGATGACAGGCGGAAGAATGACGAACCGGAACCGAAGCCCGAGAACCATTCCGATCAGCATCGTGCCCAAGGCCAGCGCAGTCACGCGATACACTCCGTAAGACTGCCCCGTTGTTAACGTCCGCGGCCTAAAAATGGCTTAAGTCGGCCATTTCATTTGTCTGTAACCGCCAGAAATGCGGCCCGCGTCACATTGCATAATCGGCCCTGCCGGTTTCCTCCGCCGTGCATGTGGTCATCGCCGCTTAACCTTGCCGCGCCGTGCGGTTCGAAAGGCGCGCGTCGTCCGACGGGCGGTTCGTCACGCGTTTACGAATTCGACATCGACGGGACACGCTCCCGGGCAATGGCGATCCGTCCCGGTCGGGCCCGTTAACCCGGGTGTCCATGCACCGCGCAACCGGTCGGAGGACGAGTTGCACGCAATGGTGGTGACGGCCCGGTCGCACCGCTCAAACCGCAAGCATGCTGCTTCCCTGGATACTCATCAGGGTGAGATTGCCTGTCGCATAGGCGCCGGTGTCGATGTTGACTCGGTTGGACTGGAATTCGGCGCTGCGAACCGGCGTATGACCGTGCACGATATATTTGCCGAACCGCGCCTCGCTGCGCAGAAACTCTTCGCGGATCCAGAGGAGATCGTGCTCGGTCTGCTCCGCCAGGGGTACGCCGGGCCTGACGCCCGCGTGAACGAAGAAGAAGTCGCCGCACGTGAAGCTCAGCCGCAGATTGTCGAGGAATTCCAAATGCTCGGTCGGCATGGCGCGAATCAGATCGCGCAATATCGACGCCGGCTCGTCCCGCTTCAGATCCGGTGAGGCGAGCCCGTAGGACATCAACGTCTGGGCACCCCCGATCTGGAGCCAGTCCTCGAACAGTGAGGGGTCTTCAAACACCTTCACCAGGAAAGCTTCGTGGTTTCCCTTGAGAAAGACCGCGTTTCCCCGCCGGCTTCGTTCGATCAGCATGTCCAGCGTGGTGCGTGTGTCCGGGCCGCGGTCGATATAGTCGCCCATGAACACTTCGATCGCATAACGCGGCCGGCTGTGGGCAACGTCGGCGTCGATCACCCGCAACATGGGCTGGAGCAGATGGGCACAGCCGTGGATATCCGAGATCGCGTAGATGCGGACACCTTCCGGCAGCTTCGGCTTGTGCGTTGGCTGGCGCGATCGGGCGAGAGATATCATGGCGCGCAGTGTCGGGGCGCCGAGAAGTTTTCCCAAGTCATGGGCACTGGAGAACTTTCATCTAGGGCAAGCACCGCGAGTTGAGTGGAGATGCAGTTCCCTTCTCGGGCGCGATCGTGCCGAAAGAAGGGCACGGCAGTTTTTGCCGACCGCTGTCGAACCGCGCATGCCATCGAAGGAGCGGTGCAGTTTAGCATTGCTGAAACGACAATCCCCACAAAGCTGCATGCCTCGCGGCCTCAAAAGCGACACACCCGGAGGTGGCATTCCGTCAGAATTCTCGTATTCGCCATTGCGATTCTTCGCAAGAGCGACGATGTCGCCTCAAAGATGAGCTGAGAAGTGCTCTCGCAAGCATCATCGCAACGGAACTTGATTCAAAGTGCGGCAACGCGGTGCGCCGATGTGTCAGCACTGTGACGCGATTTCATCGTGTTGAATCTTCGCGGAGCGTTTCAACAGATTGCGATGCTCTTTGCATCGCAAAAGTTTTGCGTGCAGCGCCACAATATCGCTGCGATCACTCAACACGTTTCGGTTCGGGGAAATGACGAGTCTTCAGCATCACGATGAGCGTCAGACACTCTCGATACGCAGAGGTTCGAATGGCTGTTGCAACTTTTGGTTCTGAGAAGACTTACTCGCCGCAATTGTCGCGCGGCACCGCTCTGCAGAGACCATTTCAGATCGTAGTCATTGCGGCTGACTTCTTGTTGATTTTGCTCAGTTACGTCAGCGGCTCTGCGCTCTACAGCTTCGCGGTTGTATCCACCGGCGACGGCGCTTCGGTCGGGGCGGGGTTGATCGTCGGCCTGGTCTTCATCGCGCTCGCGTATTTTCAGGATGTCTACGCCACGCACCGCCTGCTGAATCTCGTCTGGCAATTGCGCAAGGCCGTCTTCATCTGGCTGATCTCGCTGACTGTCCTTGCCGTCGCGGCATTCCTTCTGAAGTCGACCGACAATCTGTCCCGGGGCACGGTCATCATCTTCGCCGCCATGGGCGGCACGGGACTGATCAGCCTTCGCTTCGTCTGGCAGGTGGTGCTTGGCACGAGTTTTGCGAGAAGCCGGCTGGTCGATCGCAAGGTCGTCCTTCTGAGCCTCAAGCCGCTCGACTTCACCGCGAGCCGCTTCAAGGACCTGCGCCGTAACGGCTTCGACGTCGTGCGCCATTTCGTGCTTGGTGTCGACGAGGGTGACGGCGGCCATTGGGAGCGGGAAGTGCGGGACGTCATCCGCCAGTCGCGCCTGGCCGATGTGGACGAATATCTGCTCGCCATCGACTGGAATGAGCTTCCGATGCTTCGAAGGCTCGGCCAGTACCTGCGTGCCGTGCCGCAACCCGTCCGCCTTTTGCCGGACGACTCCATCGCGGACATCGTCTCGCGCCCCTTCCTGCCGGTCAGCGGAACGGTGGCGGTGGAGATACAGCGGCCTCCGCTGACCATCTTCGAGCGGTTGCAGAAACGTTGTCTCGACGTCGGCGTGGCGATATTCGCCCTGGTCATGCTGACGCCGCTGCTGATCACCGTCGCCGTGCTGATCAAGCTGGATTCGCCCGGGAACGTCATCTTTCGGCAATCGCGCCGCGGCTTCAACGGCAAGCCCTTCGACATCTGGAAGTTCCGGAGCATGACCGTCAGCGAGAATGGTCAGACCGTCACCCAGGCGACCAAGCAGGATTCACGCGTGACCAAGATCGGGCGTTTCCTGCGCATGACGAGCATCGATGAACTGCCGCAGCTCTGGAACGTGCTGAGGGGCGATATGTCGCTCGTCGGCCCGCGACCGCACGCGCTCGCCCACGACAATTACTATGACGAGCTCATCAGCAAATATGTCTACCGCCACCATATGAAGCCCGGTCTGACCGGCTGGGCTCAGGTGAACGGTCTTCGCGGGGAAACGCCGACGATCGACCTGATGGAAAAGCGCGTGGAATATGATGTCTGGTACGTCAGCAATTGGAGCATCTGGCTCGATCTGAAGATCATGGTGCGGACAGCGTCAGCCGTGATGTTCCAGGAGGCCTATTAGGCCATCAACAGACTGAAGTCAGACCTGTTCGCGCGGGACACGCTGCCCCATCCAGGTTCCATCGGAACTGAAATGCGTTGAAGACGTCCAGGGCAAGAATTCGTCGGGGATAGCCGGGCTCGCGCGCCGGCTATCTGTCGTTTTGAGGCGACCTTCCAAAGAGCCGCAGCACGGCGTCGCGCAGAGCGAGCAGCGGCGGCACCAGCACGAAAAATGCGCCCATCGCGACGGATGCAACGACATGGCGCAGCGAGAATGGCTCGTCCTGTTCGAGTTCCCGGCGGCTCGGGTCGATCGGAGCTGGCGACAGGGTGGGCGAGAGCGGCGCGGCCTGGCGTCGCGCCTTGCGCGGGGGAACTACGATCAACACGAACAGGATGTTGAGCAGGACCCAAATCGACAAAACAGTGAGGACGATCACCATTCGAACCCACCAGGAAAACGCAATGAGTATGAGTTCAAGTTAGCCTCAGGGAACTCGAAAGAAAAGATGCCCAAAACTGCGGCAGTCGATCATCTCTAAGAATTAGTAAGCCTTCGACGGGAACGAAATAGCGGCCCATTCAGGAAACATTGACGCACTCGTCGCCTGCGCGTCAATCCCGGCTTTGGCTAGGGCAACGGCGGTAAATTGTGGATTCCGGAGGAATACGGAGCTGGATCGCCTGCCGCGGCGGCCGGCGTGATCTCTGCGCCCCTCTTGCTGGAGCAGCCACCGGCATCGCTGTGCGAGGGCAGGCGGATCCGGTCCCGCCACCTCCAAGTGGTAATGCGATGAGGGTTGTCGGTTGACGAGCATGCAAGGCCGCCGCCCCACGGGCCGGTGGTCGGCGGGGGAGGCGGCGGCCTTGTGGGCTGATCTGGTCTCGCCGGCGCAGGCCCGGCGAGGGCCCGCGCTCAGGCGTGTTCCACGTAGTAGCTGTTGTGGTGCTTGCCCTTGTAGGCTTCGATACGCTTGAGCATCTTCGGGTTGGCGCGGTTGAGAACGGCACCGAGCAGCTTCTTCTGCAGCACTTCCGAGCCCGAGATGGACTCCTGAAGCGCGGACCGCGTGGTCTGGCCCCATTCGATCACGTAAACCATCGCATCGATGAGAAGGCTGACGGCCTTGGAGTCGGCGACCGGCATCACCGGGGCGAGATCGATCACGATGTACTCGTAATGGTCCCTCAGGGCCTTGAGCAGTTCGGCCATGGCCCTCGAACCGATCACGTCCGCCGAATTGACCATGCGGGAGGCGACGACCGAGGGCAGGAAGTCGAGGCCCGTCTCCTTGCTTCGCTGCACGTGGTAACCGAGGCTGCTGGGATCGTTCAGGGTCTCGACGAGGCCCGTCTTGGCATTGGGCGCGAGTTCGCGGGTCAGCGAGCGCGTGTGCAGATCGCCGTCGATCAGGAGCGTCGGATGTCCGGTGAGGGCGATCAGCTGCGCGAAATTGGCAGCCACGGTCGTCTTGCCCTCCTTCGGCAGCGACGACACGATGCCGATGACCTTGATCTCCCGGTTCAGGCGGGCGACGTCGATCGACACCTTGATGTTGCGCAGCGTTTCCGCAAACCGCGAGAACGGATGGTCGACCACGTAGCGTGACAGATCCGGCGCGTCGCTCTTCACGGATTTGCCGAGCAGGGCGCCTGCCGTGGCCGGCGGGCGGATGTCGGGCAGCACGCCGAGGCACTTCACGCCGAGTTCTTCCTCGACCTCCGCGGGCGTGCGCAGCACGTCGCTGAGGAATTCGCGGGCAAAGGCGGCACCAAGTCCAAGGCAGAGGCCGCCGACCAGACCGCCCACCAGCGCCAGCATCGTGCGCGGCGAGCTCTTGCGGTCGGGCTTGGTTGCGGTGCTGATCAGGCGCGCCTCGCTGATCGGAAAGCTCTGGTTCTGCGTGGCGCTTTGCAGCTTTTCCAGGAAGTTGTTGTAGAGATTGCGATAGGTGTCGGCCGCGCTCTCCAGATCGCGCAGCTTGACTTCGGCCTGGCCGGTGTGGCCCGCCTGGGCAACCAGGTCCTTCACATTCTTCTCGAGCGACGCCTCGCGGCTCTTGGCGATCTCGTAGTCGCTGCGATAGGCGTCCCCGATCCGATGGATTTCGTCCGCGATGTTCTTGCGCAGCTCCTCCATCTTGTTGGCGAGGTTGATGCTCGCCAGATGGGTCTTGCCGTAGCGCCGCGACCAATCGGCGTATTGGGCCTGGATGTCGAGATATTGGGCCCGCAGACGGGTGATGACCGAGTTGTTGAGGGCGTCCGTCACCGTCGGCTGGGCGAGGTCCTGGTCGGACACCGCTTCGATCCGGTCGAGACGCGCCTTGGCCTCGGCCGTGGCCGCCCGGGCCTGAACCAGCTGCGTGTTCAGGTCCGACAATTGCTGCTCGGACATGAGGCCGCGGCTCGTTCCGACGATATTGTGCTCCGCCTTGAAGCTCTGCACGGCCCGGTCGCTGGCGGTCGCCTGCTCGCTGAGCTCGATGCTCCGCTGCTGGAGCCATTCGGTCGCGCGCTTGGTCGACTGGTATTTGGCCTCGAGCGCGCCCACGATATAGGCATCGGCGATCGCATTGGCGACCTTGACGGCTTTGTCCGGCGTTCGTGCCTTGTAACTGAGCGAGAGCACGTAGGTGGTCAGGACGCGCTCCACCCTGAGATTCTTCTGGATCAGCTCGACAGCGGCATGCTCGATGCGCTCCTGCGACGGTGCTTCGCCGGATTCGAACGGCGACATGATCTTGCCGATGATGGTGCCGAGCAGCCCGGGCTTGCCGCCGTTGAATTCCGGATCTTCGGTCAGATGGAGGCGGCGAACGACCGACAGGATCAGGTCGTCCGAATTGATGACTTCGACCTGGCTGTCGACGAAGCCGGTGTCGATCAGGGCGCTGTTGGTGCCGCTATCCTTGTCCAGGACCTGGGTCTGGCGCGTGTCCATCATGATGCGGGCATTCGCCGTATATAAAGGCTGCGCCGTGGCCAGATAGATCAGCACCAGGACGAATGAAGCTCCGACCGAGGCAGCGATGATCGGCCATTGCCGGCGCAGCACGTCGGTAACCCGCTCGAAGCTGAGCACAGCTCCGCCAAACTCGATGCCGAACCGGTGACCCGACTGGAACTGCTCTCTGGGCTGATACATCTGCGAATAGCTGCCTTTGATGCTCAATGAGGAATGGGAATGGGCTTGAACGGATCGGACAGTTTCGTCTTCCATTCACCTTCCAGAAGGGCTCCGCCCCCGGAGGATTGCGTCGAAGTGTTGCTGCGTGGCAGGAGCGCGGCGCTGGAGCCGTCATCGCCCATCGCCGAATAGCCGGCCTGAACGGAGAGATCACCGATTCGCTTCGTGAAATCCCTGATCTGGCGCGCGGCGGCCGGCTTCGTCGTGGTACACCGCGCCTCCGCGAGCCGCAGCGCGCCGCCGATCGCCGATCGATCGTTGGGGGCCGACTCCGAGATCAGCGTCTGCACGGACGGCAACACCGAAACATCCGTGGCGATGTAGCCGGAGAGCCGATATTTCAGCTTCTCCTTGTCGTTACGCAACCGTTCGAGCAGCGAGGAGGGTGATTTCACGAACGCGTCGAGATCGATCTGCGAGGCGCGGTCGGAGAATTCGACGCATTGGGCCTGGCAGGGGCCGAGGCTCAACGCGATCAAGGCAGATCCCGTCAAGATGACCTGCAGCCATCGCTGCTTCGACCGAGAACGTGTTGATCTGCAGTCCATCCGTGTCCCTTCATCGTTGCTGCAAACGAGAACCCGCGAAATCTGACAGGTAACTGTGTCAAATTTTGTGCGGCGCAAAAGTCGATTCAATCGATGGCACGATGACGCACATATTGTGTCCAAATGTGCCATCGGTTGTAAGACCAGGAATTACAATGCCTACGATATTGGCATTTTGGCGCCCACGAATGTTGCAGTTCGATGAGTCGCGCAGCGAGGCGGTATGTCGCACAGCTGACATATGCAGTGATGCGTGATTTTGTTCCACGGATGCGCGCGACACGCGCATGATTCATCTCTCGCAAGTCTTCTCCCGCAAGTCGTCTCCCGAAAGTCATCGCAACAACGCCGGATTTCGCGCACACTTTGCGCGCAAATGTTGGCGAGCATGGCGCTGTCGCGTCGCGATCATCGTGCGATCGAGAAAAGTGGCGTCAACTTGGCGCACGTATGTCGGAATGAGTCGTGAGCGATGAATCTGCTGTCGATCGGCATGCGTCTGACGCGAGTCTGCGATCGCGATGATTGAAAGCGCGCGCGACCTGATACACACTGCTGCGGTGCAATAGATACGGAATGGTCGATGTGACGGAGTCGGTTCATCGTGAGAAAGCGCATGTCCTCCCGCTCGACAGCATTCGGGGTATCGCGGCCACATCTGTGGTGATTCATCATCTGCTGCTGATGCCGACGTTCCTGGCAGCCTTCCCGCATAACGCGTGGATCGATTGCTCCTTCTTCAGGAGTGCGTGGCTGCTGGTCGATCTGTTCTTCGTTCTCAGCGGAATCGTGATGTCGCTGAGCTATGTCGACGGTGATTTCGGGCGATTCTCGCTGCGTGAGTTCATGTGGCGGCGCCTGGCGCGGGTATATCCGCTTCATATCGCGATGCTGGCTGCGAATCTGCTGTTTCGCCTGCTGCGGATCGGCCTGGTGATGGCCGGCATCGTCATCGCCGCGCCCGCGGCTTTCGAGGTCAACAACTCCTATTCCTTCGTGCTCAACGTCTTTCTTCTGCACTCGATGGGATTCATCGACTATCTGAGCTGGAATGCGCCGAGCTGGAGCATCAGCGTCGAATTCTACACCTATCTTGCCTTTGCGCTGGTCGTCATGCTGGCCCAGCGCATGCGTTCGCTGTCATTGTTCTACGTCCTCTCCGGACTGGTCGCGGTCGGAAGCCTCGCCGTCATTGTGTTCGTGCTCGACAAGAAGAGCCTCGGACTCCAAACGGATTTTGGCATCCTGCGCTGTTTCGTCAGCTTCTTCCTGGGCGTGCTGACCGTGAAAGTGGTCCATGCACTGCCCGGCAAGCCGGGCCCCGCCGTGCAGGGCGCCGTGCAGCTGGTCGCCATGATGGCCAGCATCGTGCTGGTGAGCGTGGTGGAGGACTATCCGGCGGCGAGCTTCCTCGCACCGCTGACCTTCTCGATCTTCCTCGGCAGCCTGTTGGCGTTCCCTGATGCGATGCTGGTGCCGCGCATGCTGGTGGTGAAGCCGCTGGTATGGCTCGGGAAGCGGTCATATTCCATCTATATGGTGCACGCGCTGGTCGTGCTGTTCGCCGAGTATTTCGTCCGCGCGGTCGGTGCCCGGCGAATCGCGGAGCTCGATTCGGTCGTGCCGGGACTGCCGGCGACGCTGAATCTCGTCGTTGCTCTGGCCGCCGTGTTCGTGGTTTCGCACTACACCTACCGCTACATCGAAATTCCCGGCGGAAAATTCCTTCGAAACCTGTTCGGAAGCCGGTCCGATTTCCCGGCTGCGTCCGCGCCATCGGCGCGGCTGACGAACTGAGCCCTGGCCATGACTGCGCTCGCACTTCATCGCCCCAAGATGATGCTGATCAGCCTCAACATCGAGGCGATCGCGCTCGGCACCTATATGACCCGGGACGCTTTCGGCGGCGTGATGCGCTACGGCACCAGCATCCTTCACCTGGATCCGCTCTGGTATCTCCCCGATGCCATCGCGTTCCTGTGCCTGGGGCAGTTCGTCATCCACTGCATCCTGCGCAATCGCAGCACGCTGGCCCTGCTGGTGTTCGCGCAGATCATGCTCTCGATGGTGCTGGGTTACTTCATGCTGGGCACGGCCAATGCGGCGATCTCGTCCTTCAAGATGATGCTCCCGGTCTTCGTCGGGTTCTGCTTCTGCGATGCCAGCCTCGGCTCCTACCGAAAACTGCTCTCGCTCATCGCCGGGACCTTCTATCTCTCGGTGATCGGCGTGCTCTTGACCAAGTTCTACGTCATGCCCTGGGTCGGCTACAAATATGAGTCGTTCGGCGCCGTCCGCGAGGCCGGCCGGCTGTGGTGGGCCTATGGCGGAGACGATCAGCGCCTGATGGGCTTTGCCGCCGACAACACCATGGCGGCCTTCTTCATCCTCGTGTCGTTCGCGATCACCTCGATCCGCAAGAGCACGACGTGGTGCCTGCTGTTCGGCGGCATCGCCATCTACACCATTCGTCTGACCACCAGCAAGACGACCATGATCGTCCTGGTGCTGTACCTGATCCTGCTGGTGCTGGTGCGCATGCTGCCGGAGAAATCGCGCTTCCCGGCCATTCGCAACATCGCGCTGTGGTCGTTCGCCTCGATCCTCGTCCCGTTCTTCATGATCGTCGTGGCGTCGGGAACCGTCGCGATCCCGCATTCGACGATGTTCAGCATCCTCGACCGCATCAACAACAGCTGGCAATTGCCGTTCGTGTATCTGAGCCAGCTCATGCCGATCGGCCTCGTGACGGGGTGCGGCGCGGGCTGTTTCAACTATCCGCAGAAGCTGTTCTCGCCGCTCGCCTCGTACTGGGTGCCGGTCGATAATTTCTACATCGGAACGTACCTGATGTTCGGGCTGCCGTTCGCGGCCTTCATGGTGATGGTGTTCCGGGCGACCTTCGGGGCCACCGACGTCTACAAGCTGACGCTGATCTTCGTCGTCAACCTGTTCACGATCACGGTCCTGAACTACGGCCCGGCCTCCGGCCTGCTGATCATCGCACTGAGCTTCAGCGAGGTGTTTTCCAAGCGGGCGACGTCCGCGCGGGCCGCCGACGCCTACGCGATGAAATTGCCAAGGCCGGTTCGTTCGCTGGATGGCTTCGGCGCGGACATTCCGGGAACGGCGCTGCGCGGAGAGAGGTAAGAAGGCACGATGCACAAACGGCTCGCATTCATCGATACGCTGCGCGGCATTGCCGTGCTGGCGGTGCTGATTCAGCATGTGCTCGAAGTGATCGTGCAGAAGCACCCGACCGGTGCGTATTATTGGGTCTTCCACGACGCGATCGGCTATTATATGAACTTCGGCCGGTTCGGCGTCGTGCTGTTCTTCTTCGTCAGCGGTTTCGTGATTCCGTTCAGTTTTCCGGACAGTGCGACGCCCGTACGGGATTTCACGATCAGCCGGTTCTTCCGCCTCTATCCCGCGTACTGGGCCTCGATCGTGATCGGGCTCGTCACGATGTACCTGGCGGATGCCATGACCTATCCGTCGTCGCAGATCATCGCGAATGTGACGATGCTGCAGACCTTCGCCAACATCCCGAACCTCTGGGTCTTCTACTGGACGCTCGCGATCGAACTGCTGTTCTATTTCAGCTGCACGATCCTGTTCGCGATGGGATTGCTGAACCAGCGCTTCACGGCGGTTGCCATCGTCATCGCCGCCGCGCTGGTCGGGATCGCCGCCGCGCTCCTGATCTCGAACAGGACGGTCTCCTCCGTGATGGAGGTCGGTTTGAACCTCTCCGCGATGTTCCTCGGCAAGATCATCCGTGACACGGTCATCGGCGGGAAGCTGCGCTGGCCGCACGTTGCTGCCTGCACGCTTCTCTATGCGATCTTCGCCATCACGCTATCCGAGAGGCGCTTCGGCGGCGTCTACCAGGAGAATTTCTTCTACAGCTACTCGATCGGATCGGCCTATGTCTGCGCGGCGCTGGTCTTCGTCGTCTTTGCCGCGTTCGGCGAGAGGATGGCGTGGCGCCCGATGGCCTTCGTCGGCGTGGTCAGCTATTCGGTCTATCTGATGTCGCCGTTCGTGCTCGTCTGGGTCCATCGCGTCCTGTGGGTCGGCGACGGTCCGTTGGGCTGGGCCGTCTTCGCCGCGGTCGTCGTGGCGCTGTCGGTCCTGGTGAGCTGGATCACCTATTCGCTGGTCGAGAAGCCTTCCATCTCCTTCGGCCACCGGTTTCGTTCGCAGCGCAGGAAGCCCGTCGTTCTCGAGCCGGTGCTCAGCACGCAGGGGGCCGCGGAATGAGCGCGCGGCAGCCGGGCGTGGCCTATGACGGATCGTTCGTTCCGTCCGTCCAGGGTCTTCGCGCGATCGCGGCGCTGAGCGTGCTGATGGACCATTTCTACGACATGCCGAAGGGGGGCGTGTACGACATCCCGAATCCCGGCTTTCTGCCGCCGCTCTGGCCTTGGTTGCAGTCGGTGATCAATGTCGGTGGGCACGGCGTCGAGCTGTTCTTCATGATCAGCGGTTTCCTGATTCCCGCGAGCCTCGTCCGGCACCGGTCGCTCGGCCGCTTCTTTTTCGACCGGCTGCTTCGCATCATGCCGGTGTTCTTGGTGCTGCACGTCGCTCTGTTCGTGATCGGACCGATCGTCGGCTACAAGTTCTTCCGCGGCATCGACGTCGGCAGCTATCTGGCGATCTTCACCGCCAATCTGTTCTTCCTGCAGGACGCGGTCGGTCTTCCCATCGCGCAGCAGAATGCCTGGACGCTGACCTATGAATGGGCGTTCTACATCTGGTTCGCGCTGACGTTCGTCGCGCTGCGATTCGGCGGCCGGCTGATGGCGGCGCCCCTGGTCCTGCTCGGCCTCGCCTGCATGCTGCACTGGCCGATCACCGCGTTCTTCTGCATCGGAATGTTCTTCAGCGCCACGGGCTTCCGGCTTCCGGTCTCGGGATGGATGGGAGCCGTGGCGGGCCTCGTCTGCGGCGTTGCGATGTATGCGTGCCTGGTGTTGTTTCACCCGTTCGTCGCGCTCGTTCCGGGCTTCCTGCTGTTCGGCATGGTGCTGGCGCCGCGTTCGGGCATCGGCAACCTGCTCAGCGCGCCGCCGCTGCAATATGTCGGCAAGATCAGCTACAGCCTCTACCTCGTGCATCCCTTCGTGCTGTTCCCGCTGCAGATGATCGGGTTGAAGCTGGTGGGGATGGGGTTCGACCGCTGGCTGCTATGGTCCGCGTTCATCGGACTCGGGCTGGTGATGTCTCTGGTCGCCAGTGCGATCAGCTACGAGCTGATCGAAGTCAGGTTGAGGCGCCTTCTGGACGGCGCGCTGCGTGGCCCGTTGTTCGGCTCGCTCGGCGGCAAGATGGAGCATTCGGTGTCGTCGTGAGACGACGCCGTCAGGCTCCGGCGACGCGGCGATAGGTCGCGTGTAGACTCTCGGCGATGTGGTCCCAGCTCAGCGATCCCGCCGCGGTCTGATGCGCTCCGTCGGTCAGGCTTGTGGCCAGCGATCTGGACGTGATCACGCGTTCGAGTGCGTCCGCCAGCGCGGTGGCGTCGGCGGGCGGCACCAGCAGGCCGTTCACGCCGTCAATGACCACGTCGGGAATGCCGCCGGTCGCGCTCGCGACGACGGGGCGCCGGTTGCCGAAAGCCGACGCCAGCACGCCGCTCTGCGATGCGTCCTTGTAGGGCAACGCAACCACCTCGGCAGACTGGAAGAGGGTGCTGGTATCAGCCGGGGAGATATAGGCGTCGATCGCATTGATCGACGGCATGCCGGCCATCCGCTCGCCAAGCCGCGTCATCTCGGGGCCGCGGCCGGCGACGATGGCCTGGTGGCGCACGCCGCGCTTGGACAGCAGGTCGATCGCATCGAGGAAGACGTCGAGACCCTTGTAGGCCCACATGCGTCCGAAAAACAGGATGCGGCCTTCGGTTGCCTGGAGCTGTGTGGTGCCCGCGGGCGGGACCATCAGCACGCCGTGCATGGAGGAGGTGACCTCTCCGCGGTAATCGGGCGATGCGCGGGAGAAATCGGCGATGCAGCTCTGGCCGTGCACGGTCACATGCGTGGCGCCGGCCCGCATGCGGTCGCGCAGGCGCTCTTCGCTGGTGTTGGTGCCGGAGCCGCCCTCGGAGTGCGGAATGGCGTCATGAACGGTGAGGATGCGCGGGAAGCTCGTGAGCCGAAGCAGCTCCATCAGCCCCGCGGTGAAATATTCCGGGCATTCGTGGCAGTGAACCACGTCGGGGCGGAACGTGAGAATGTCGAGGAACGACCGCGGCAGCCCGATGGCGCCGGAGCGGCGCAGGCTCAGGTCGCGAATCCGGGTGTCGAAGCGATCGGGTGCGGGAATCCAGTCCAGATTCCACTGCTGATTGGCGTCCTTGCGATTGAGCACGAGCCTGACGTCGCAATGCTTCGCCAGAGCAGCAGCCAGCCGATATGAATATTCGGCGAAATGCGGGGCGTAGATCGCGACCCTGAAGCGTCTGGCCATGTCAGCGTGTCTCGCGCCAGATATCGATGGGGAAGGCGTCCATCAGCGGCTGGTGATTGAAGTTGAGGGGAGCGGCGCCTCCCATCTCGCGGCCTTGTTCGAGACTGGACGCGAATTCGACATCGAAGCGGCCGGTGCCTTCATAATAGTCACGGTACTTGAACTCGGATTCGCCGTCGCTGAGGCGCACATAGCGCGCGGGGATGCCGTAGGCCTCCGCAACGATCAAGCCGTGCAAGGAACTCGCCAGAACGAGCTCCGCCTCGAGAATGGCCTCAATGCGTCGATTCCATGATCCCAGCGGGCTGATTACGTCGGCCGACGTCGCATCGATCATCCGCATGTCGTGGAGATTGGGTACGAAAACCCAGGGACGCGTTCGGCGACGCTGAAAGCGGCCCCGAAACAGATGTGGAAGCAACAAGGCAGGATCGCCGAAGACGTCAGGAACGGAAAGGCCGCGCCGTCGCAGCACCTCCTGCGTGCGGGGACCGCGCACCGCGCGAACATCCAGCGTCTGAACGCGGCGATTGAGATCCTCCTGGCCCGGACGCCCGTTGATCCCGCTGCCCCAGACCAGGTCGTTGTTGCGCGCATAATGCAGAACCGAGCCGATCGCGAACATCCGCGTGGATTGCGAGGTTTCGTCTGCGAGCGTGTAGCCGTTCTGCCGCAGACATTGCTCGACGACGACGAGGGACAAATAGTCGCCAAAATTGATCGTTCCATCATCGGGGCGCCAGTAGAACAGTTCCACATGCGGATAAGGCAATTGCTGAACAAAGTCGCAGCCGACCTCGTTGATCAATCTGCGAAGATTGCTTCGAATATTCATGCGCCCTCGGATGGCAGATGCTATTCTGGCGACACTGTCTCTCGAAAGAGGCGACTCTTGGACCGTTCGCGGGGCGCAAGCGCAGATGCATCGCCTGCGCGCTCATACCTATTCTGAAAATATGACAAGCCTCCAATTGAGTCGCGAGCCGTCCGACACACAGCGCTCGATCGTTTCGGGCGTCATCTGGTCCACGCTCGACTCCGCGGTGGGACAGGCGCTGACGCTTGCCATCTACGTGATCATGGCGCGCCTGCTGTCGCCGCAGATCATCGGCCTGGTCGCCACCGGCGCGCTGGCGCTGGATTTCTGCCGGGCGGTGCTCATCGAGAGCATCGCGGTCGCGGTCCAGGCCCGCGCGCAGCCGAAGGACGAGGACTACAACGCCTCGTTCTGGCTGATCGTGGGGTTTTCGCTGCTCGCCGCCGGGCTGCTGTTCGCCGCCAGCAATGCCATCGAGCGCCTGTCCGGCCTGGAAGACCTCGCGGTCGTTCTGAAGGGCTTCTCCATCGTGGTGGCCGTGCAAGGCCTGTCCCGCACGCACGAGGCCTGGCTGACGCGCAACCAGGTATTTCGCTCTCTTGCGATTCGTTCGCTGTTTTCGATCACAATCGGCGGCGCCGTGGGCATAGTCCTGGCGAGCAGCGGTTACGGTGTGCTGGCCCTCGTCGGGCAGCTCGTCACCACCTCGCTGGTGTCGCTGGTCAGTCTGTGGACGCTGACGCCGTGGCGGCCCGGCTTCCGCTTCAGCCGCGCCGAAGCGGTGGCGCTCATCAGCTACGGCCGCTACGTGGCGCTCACCGGCATCACGAACTTCGCCAACGCCAATTCCGACCTGATCTTCGTCACCTGGTATACGGGGGCGGCAGGAGCCGGCTTCTACAGCCTCGCCAAGCGGCTCGTGAACGCGGTCAGCACGGTGATCGGCAATGCGCTGAACCGGGTGTTCTTCGCCACCATCGCGGGTCTTCAGCACGATCGTCAGGCCTCCAGCAAGGCGCTGCTCGATTTCGTCACGTACACCTCGCTGTTGACGGCGCCGATCTTCGCGGGGATCGCGGCGCTCTCGCCCGATCTGATGCTCACCTTCTTCGGCGCGAAGTGGCTCGCTTCCGCTCCGCTCCTGTCGATCATCTCGGTCACAGGCTTCCTGACCACCATCGGCCTCTACAACCATTCGGTCATCCTGGCGTTCGGCAAGCCGCATTGGCAGACCTGGCTGACGCTGATCTATGCGGCCTCCAACATCGCCATCTTCATCGTCGCCGCGCCGTTCGGGCTCGTTGCGATCGCGGTGGGCTACGTCGTGCGGGCCGTGCTGCTGTACCCGCTGTCCGCCGGAGCGTCGCTGCGCATCCTGTCGATCGCCGTGCGGCGATATGCCATGGCGCTCATGCCGGCGCTGGCCGGCTCGGCGGTCATGGCGGCGGCGGTCCTCGGTGCATCCGCGGCGTTTCCGGCGCTGTCCCCCTGGCTTCGCCTCGCTGCATTGATCGCGCTCGGCGCCGCGGTCTATCTGGCCGTCATGCTGGTGATTGCGCGGCCGGCAGTGCTGCAGGTTTGGCACGAAGTATCGAGCCGGCTTCGACGGTCGCAGCCGCGGAGCGTGGCGGGTCGAAGCTAGCCGGCGTTCGCGGCCTGCCCGGTTTGCCGGAGGTCCAGCGTCTCGACGCGGGCGGGTTCGGCCGCCTGCTTGGGAAGGGCGCCCGGCGTGAGGCGGTTGAGCAGCTTCCGTGCAGGATTCTCGACGAGGCGATAGGTGATGCCGGCGGCGATCGTCAGGATCACGCAGCAGACCAGCGCGAAGACCGGAAAATCGCTGGGCTGAAGCCCCAGTCGATGCCAGATCGGCTTGAACAGCAGGATCAGCAGCAACTCGTGCAGCATGTAGATGGCGTAGGAGGTGTTGCCGAGCCGGCCGAGCCACGCCGCTCCGGGAATCCCCTTGAATGCGCTTTCGCCGATCGCGGTGAGCAGGATGGCCAGGGAGAACAGGATGATCGCCAGATCCGGCTTGGCGAAGACGTTCAGGACCAGGATCGAGACGAGGAAGACGAGAATTCCGGCGAGGGCGACCGGCTTGGTGCCGCGGCTTCGGAATTGCTTGAACAGGATGGCGAGGAGGATGCCGTTCAGGAAGCTCGGCAGTGCCCGCAGCATGCCGTAATCGTAGTTGGCGCCATACATCTGCGACCGGTCCTGCCAGATCGGCAGGTGGCCATGGGCGAGGATGCCGTAGAGGCATGCCACGATGATGGCGAGCGTCAGCGCCGAGACGCGTCCGGCCAGCAGCATCAACAGAGGGAACAGCAGGTAGCAGAACAGTTCCGCGCTGATCGACCAGGACGGCGAGTTGAAGCTGAGATGATCGCTGACCCCCCATGCCTGGATGAGAAGGGCATTGTGGATGAAGTCCGTCACGCTCGCATGCGACGTCGGACCGGAGATCCCGATCCATGCGAGCACGACGAATGCGAGCAGGGTCAGCAGGTGCAACGGATAGATCCGCGCGATTCGTCGCACCAGGAAGCGGGCGTAGCCGCGAAACCCCGTCGAACTCGTCGGATAGGAATAGGCGATCACGAAGCCCGACAGGATGAAGAACATGTCGACGAACAGGCCGTAGGAGCCGTTCCACGCCGGCGAAATGCCTGTGTCGATATTCTTCAGATGGAAGATGAAGACGCCGAGGGCCGCGACAAACCGATAAAAATCGAGGATGACAAAACGGGTTTGCTCACGGACTTCCATCTCGGCATCGAATTCCCTGCGAAGCGTTGCACTATTCTAGATTCGAATTGTGACGCAAGTTCGCAAAGGCTGCCTGTCGATGCACGCGGGACGCGCGCGATTGATCATGGCGGAAATGCCATCAGATCATGGCACCGCGACGGAGCTGCCGGTCGAGACGGTTCTGCCTCCCGATGCGGCAGGTGCCCATTGTTTGGCCGGGAAGGGGCCGGACCGGCGCCAGCGCCGGTCCGGAGTGCCGATCGTCCCTAGACGAACAGGAAATTGTGGCTCGTCAGGTTGGCGACGCTGATGTTCTTCAGGAGAATCGAGTCGCTGGCCGACAATGTCACGACGGCGTCGGTGCCGGACTGCGTGACCTGAAGATGGCTGTAGTCGGTCGCCAGCAATTTCGAGATCTCGATGACGTCGTGGTTGGTGGCATCGCCGGCGTGGAAGTTGAGGATCTGGTCCTGGCCATGGTCGTAGATGACCGTGGTCGAACCCGGCGCCGTCGAAAACACGTCGTTGCCGTTGCCGCCCTCGACGGTCACGCCCGAGGCGACGGCGGTGACGTTGTGGGTGCCGTCGGCCTTGGTGTCGTCGAAATATTGCAGGGCGTTGGCGGCGTTGTAATGCTCGTGCTGCGTCGTCCCCTGCTGGCCGTTGAAGTTGAACAGGAAGACGTCCTTGGTGCCGTCGGCATTGTTCGCGACTTCCTGCGTCTTGTTGCCGGAGCTGTCATAGATGTCGGTCAGCTTGCTGCCGTCGTTGTTGACGACCTGCGTGTAGTCCAGCGTGCCGTCGGCGTGCGTCCGGGTGATCGAGACGACGTTCCCGGAGGCGTCCAGGTGCTGGTGCTGGGTCGTGTAGGTCTGACCGGTGATGTTGTAGCTCCAGTTGTCGGACGTGTGGTCGGCGTTGGTGATATACGCCGCCGTCTTCACGCCGTTGGTGTAGACGGTCGTGGAGTTGTAACCGTCCGCCTTCTGCACCACCTCGCTCGTGATCGTGCCGTTCGTATCGTACCAGTCCGAGGTTTTCGTGCCGTCGCTCGTCTGCGCCAGCGTGAACGCCAGGCTGTTGTCGGCGTGGGTGCGCACGATGTTGGTGAGGAATCCGGTCGTGTCGTAGGTGTCGTGCTCGGTCGTGTAGTTCTGGCCGACGACGTTGTAGAGGAACACGTCCTTCGACCCGTTGGCGTGATAGTCGGTCTCGGTCATCTTCACGCCGGTCGCATTGTAGGTGCTGACCACGCTGCTGCCGTCCGCGTTGATGACCTGGCTGTAGTCCAGCGTGCCGTCGGCATGGGTGCGGTCCATCTCGGTGAGCTTGCCGGACGCGTCGAGATGCTGGTGCTGGGTCGTATAGGTCTGGCCGGTGATGTTGTAGCTGTAGTTGTCGTGGCTCTGGTCGGCGTTGGTGATGTAGGCGGCGGTCTTCACGCCGGCGGTATAGACCGTCGTCGAACTGTAGCCGGTCGCGTTCTGGACGACCTCGCTGGTGAGGACGCCAGTGCTGTCATACCAGTCGGTCGTCTTGCTGCCGTCGCTGCTCTGGACCAGCTTGAACGCGTAGCTGCCGTCGGCGTGACTGCGCACCAGCGTGGTGAGGAAGCCGGTCGTGTCGTAGACGTCGTGTTCGGTCGTGTAGGCCTGCCCGGTGATGTTATAGAGCCAGATGTCCTGGCTTCCGTCGGCGTGAGCGTCGATCTCCTTGATCTTCACGCCGGAGGCGTCGTAGTTCGTGACTACGCTGCTGCCGTCGGCATTGATGACCCTGGTGTAGTCAAGCGTCCCGTCCGCGTGCATGCGCGTGATGGCGGTGACCTTGCCGGAGGGGTCGACGTGCTGGACCAGGGTCGTGTAGCTCTGGCCCGTGATGCCGTAGCTGTAATTGTCCTGGCTGCCGTCGGCATTCTTCACATAGGCCTGGGTCTTCACGCCGTTGTTGTAAAGGGTCGTCGAGTAGAAGCCGTCAGCCCTCTGCACCACTTCGGTGGTGAGGTTTCCGGTCGCATCGTACCAGTCGCTGGTCTTGGTGCCGTCGCTGGTCTGGGCCAGCGTGAAGGCGTAACTGCCGTCGGCGTGACGGCGCACCAGCGTGGTGAGGAAGCCGGTGGCATCATAAATGTCGTGCTCGGTCGTGTAGTTCTGGCCGGTGATGTTGTAGGTCCAGACGTCCTTGCTGTGGTCGGCGTGATAGTCGGTCTCGACCAGCTTGACGCCGGTCGCGCTGTAGGTCGTGATCGCGCTGCTGCCGTCGCTGTTGTAGATCTGGGTCGAATCCAGCGAGCCGTCGTCGTGGGTGCGGGTCACCGAGGTGACCTTTCCCGTCGTGTCCACGTGCTGCACCTGCCCGGTGTAGCTCTGTCCCTTGATGTTGTAGGTATAGTTGTCCTGGGTGCCGTCGGCATTCAGCACATAGGCGGCGGTCTTCACGCCGTTCGTGTAGATGGTGGTCGAGTAGTATCCGTTCGTCTGCTGGACGACTTCGCTGAGAAGCGTGCCCGCGGTGTTGTAGGTATCGGTGGTCCGGGTGCCGTCCGTCGCGAGGTGGATGAAGGTGGTCTTCACGCCGCCGGTATAGCCGATCGCGTCCTTCGAGCCGTCCGCGTAGTCGATCGTGGTCGAGATCGGCTGCCCGCTGCTGTTCAGGCCGGTATTCGACGTCGAGACCAGGGTCCCGTTGGCGTCGTAGGTCAGCGTGCTGGTCCAGTTCGAAGCCGAGTTGGTGACCGAGAACGAATATCCCCCCTGGATCTTGGACAGCGCATTGCCGTAGTGGGAGATGATGTAGTTCATCGTCGCCTTCGATGCGACCGGCAGGACGTGCGAGTCCGTCAGCGTGATCGTCTGCAGCGTGGTGGAGGCGCTGAGATCGGAGAGCTGGGGCACGATCTCGGCGGCGGTGCCGGTCACGCTGGCCGGGACGGTCGGCGTGGTCGCGGTGCTGTCGGGCGCGTCGATCTCGATGATGAGGGGATGGTCGCTGACCGGAATCGTGATCGAGGACACGTCGGTGTAGTTGGCGATCGCCGTGGTTCCGGTCAGCGTGTCGTACACCTTGACGGAGTGGTGCACGGCGCCGAGGTTCACGGTCACGGTTTGCGTCGGGTTGGAAATCTCGGTGTCCGTCGCATCGTTCCAGAGCTGGGGCTCGGCCCAGACCACCAGTTCATAGGCGCCATTGCTCTTGCCGAGCACCATGCTGCTGCCGGATGTCGGCATGTTGCTGAGTGTGTAGTTCAATGAAGCCGTCGGCTGATGGCCGCCGGTGCCGTCGTCGGCGAGGATGGTCGTCAGGTTGTGGATCGCGGTCGCCGCGAGCTTCGGGGTGCCGTCCGAATGGAACAACCCGTATTTGTCTTCCGGGTTGGTGTCGCTCGCGGACGAGTTCCGGTCGAACAGCTCGTAGAGATAGGTCGAGCTCACGCCGGCCTTGTAGGCGTCGACCAGCGTGTTCAGGATCGATTTGGCCTGCACCGTCTCGTCGACACCGAGATATTGTGTGTTGGCCTGGGTCGTGTAGCCGGTTTCGGTGATGACCACGGGCTTGCCGGGGGCGGCGGCTTCCACGGCACTCAGCGTCGCGGCGATCGACGTCGCGTTGGTCGAGCCGGTGCTGACATAGGCGTGGGCGTTGGCGTAGTCCGCCGAACCCGACATGTTGCCGAGCTGGCTGTACCCTTGCGGGTCGTTGTATGCGAGCGACAGGTTGTAGACGGGAATGCTCGAAAGAGCGCCATCGGCCTTGACCGCCTGGTAGAGCGCGCTCTGGAATTGGGCGGCAGCGCTCAGGCTCGAACTGCCGTTGTAGGTGAAGGGCTGGGTGTTCGCCTCGTTCAGCCCCTCGATGGCGCTGATGCTGCCGGGATGGGCCGCCAGGAATTTCTCCAGCGCGGCCACATAGTTCTGCAGTCCGGACGCGCCCTGTCCGGGCAAGGCGGACGACACGATGAAGTCGAACTTGTAGCCGGCGGCTGCCAGGCCGTCGACGACCGGTTGTGCGGCCGGATTGGTCGCCATCGCGTCGCGAAGATGGGTGATGCCGAGATATTTCAGGTCATCGACGGTCATCGCGAGGTTGTCGTAGTCGGTCCACCCAAAGCCAGCATGCGTATTGACGCCGATGGAGTTGATGAAACCGCTGGCGGAGAGGATGGTCTGATCTGACGACATTGGTCACTCGAGCTATGGAGAGCGAACGGAATTGCTCGCAGGGTTGGGTTGCAACTCTCAATTTCGAGTGTGAATTTCAGATAAAGATCGAAGCGATAAAGCCGCGCAACGCGAGTTCCTTGTCCCCGGAACAGATGTCGTGCGCGCGAAGAGATATCGGAGCGATGTCGACGTACGATGGCACGACGGCGGCGCTTTCAAGAATTCTGCAGCGCGACGTGCTGAATATCTGCGCAGTCGCGCGTGCGAAGGTCATGTCCGCGGCAGGACCGGCGAGAAAAATCTTTCGAATCGTTCAACGAACGCGCGCGCATCGTCGTGTCGGTCGCCGCACTCTCCGCAAATCTACGGTGAGGAGAGTCGTGTGCCTGTTTTTCAGGCGAGTAGATTATATGAAATGACCGTAAAGGTTGAGTTGCCTGTTCGGCTCGTTTCGGTTGCAATTGTCATGTGCGTGACATCGAGCTGAACGATTCCGGTTCCGGCGCTGGAACCCGATGCTCAGCGGCGCGCCAGCATCAGGAAGTCGCCGCGCCACGCGACGACGGCGGTCGCGAGCGCCGCAATCAGGATCTTGCCCGCGAGCCAGAGCGGCTCGATCGGCATCGAAGCCAGCGATCCGATCAGGATCGCGGCGATCAGGGCCTGGCCGATCAGGATCGTGTGCGGAACGGCGCGATAGCGGACGGTGGGCCCGAGCGCGAGCACGATCACGACCGCGGTTGCAATCGACGCGCAGGCAACCGCGCCGCGTGGCGACAGGCCTGCGGCCACGGCGAGTGCGGATGAGATCGCGACAAGGGCCAGTTGGCCGGCGGCCACGATGACCAGACGGGTTGCGAGCTTCTCCAGATGGGGGACGACTGCAACCGTGGCTTGCAGATGGGTATGCAGGAAGTAGAACAAGGCGACTGCCGGGGCGGTGGCGAGAAAACTATCCAAGCTCTCCCGCGGCAGCAGGATGTGGGCTGCGTCCGGAATGAAGCCGATCAGGCCGCCGAGCAGCACGATCGTCGTGCAGACCATGAACTCGAACATGCGCCGTGCCGAATCGACCGATCGCGACGTGCCGCCGTGTTCGAAGTCCTGGACGACCTCGGGATAGCTGATCGTGTGAATCGCGGCGTTGAGCACCCAGAACGGACGCTGGAGCAGGTCGAGGGCGATGGAGAATCCGGCGCCGGCGCCCGTTGCGCCCAGGCGGCCGATGACGATGAAGCGCAGCAGCACGGGCACCGACAGGTGGATGACGGATGCGCCGGCCGCGAGCATGCCGTAGCGGCAGAACTCGGACCAGTCGCTCAGCATCGCCGATAACGGCAGCCGTTCGAGCCTGGTGCGATATGCGATCAGGCCTGCGACGAGGCCAACGGTGTGGCCGCAGGCGATGCCGAGCAACGTCGCCGCGGCGGTGCCCGACAGCGCTGCGCCCGTCACGGCTCCGCCGAGAAGGGCGGTCGCGCGCAAGGCGAGAAGAAAGGACGCAAGGCCGAGCCGGTCGGAGAGGCGGATCGTCAGGAAATAGAGATCGGTCAGGCCCTGGAGCACGGCGACGCTCAGGCCGAGGGCGATGATATCAGTCGCGAGCGGGCTCATCAGCGAGGCGCAGGCGCCGACCACCACCAGCGCGCAGGCGCTGAGGAGGCCCGCGGCGAACAGCGACCACCTCAGCCGCGCCCCCTCCCGGTCGTCGGCCGCGGCGAGGAAGCGCAGGCCGGCGAGCTGCAGCCACTCGAACATCAGCACGCAGAGCAGCTGGCTCGAGGCGAGCGCCAGCGAAAAGCTGGTGTAGTCGACCGCCGCGAGCAGGTGGCTGATCGCGAAGATCAGGATGATCGCCGTTGCGCTCTGATAGACGTAACCGGCAACGGCGAACAGGCGAACCATCGGAAGGCGACTTGTCTTGGCTAGGATATGATCGGAAGTAGTGCGGCGGCGTTGCGCACGATCAGTGCGTTGTCGCCGCCCGCGCGTATTGCCGGCGCGGCTGCGTCTCGCGCAGTTGGCCGTACAGGGTCCGATAGGCGGCGATCACGTCGGAGAACATCCACCTGTTGTTGTCGCTGGCCAGGCGTTCGCTGATCTCGACGATCTTGTGCGGGTCTGCCGCGATGGAGAGCATGCTGTCGGCGAGCGATGTCGGGTCGGCATCCGTGAGCCACCCCGTCACGCCGTGCTCGATGGCTTCCGGCATTCCGCCGAAGCGCGTTCCCAGCAGCGGCCTGCCTGCCGCCTTCGCGTCGGCGACGACGAGCGGACCGGGATCGTGCCAGATCGAAGGCGCGATCACGACATCGACGGCCTTGTAGAAATCGTCGGGCGTGACGAAGCCCATGAACTCGACGCGGGCCTCCGGAGCCATCGCCCTCAGGCGCTGCTGCTCGCCGTCGCTGACGCGTCCCGCGATCAGCGTCTTGAAACGCTCGCGCGGCAGCGTCGCCAGGGCCCGCATCAGATTCTCGATGCCCTTCTCCTCGGTCAGGCGGCCGATGAATCCGAACGTGACCTCGTCGGTGCAGAGAGGGCGAAGGTGGGGCGCGCTCGGCGGCGCCGTCGAGGCATTGTGGATGACGGTGCGGATCGGTGTATCCGCGAACAGGCCGAGATCGGTGTGGATCGACAGCACGCGTTCGCTGACGCCGACCACGGCGCTGAGCCAATGCGTCGCACGCCGGCGATGATAGGTCAGCAGCTCGCAGCTCGCGCAGGTGTGCTCGCAGGATCGCCCCTTGTTGAAGCGGGAGCATCGCGGGCAGGTGAGATAGTAGTCGTGGATCGTATGGAGGACGGGCACGCCGAGCTGCGCGGCGACCCGCCAGATCGCGGTGGTCAGTCCCGAGAGATTGTTGGAATGGATCACGTCGGGCTTGAAGGCGCGGATTCGCTCCGCGATCATCGGTGCCAGGATCTGCCAGTCCTCGACGCCGTGCCATATGCTGCGCAGCGCGAGGTTCCTCGGCTCGTTGAACGGCAGATAGACGTTCTGCACCTGAGCGGTGTGGATGTCGATGCCGTTATGGGATTCGAAGCGCAGATCGGACGATGTTGCCGCGCGGACAACTTCGACCTTGTCGCCACATTCCGTGAGGCCTTCGGCGAAGCGGCGGGCGAAGATCTCGGCACCGCCGACGACCTTCGGCGTCTGCGGGGTCGGATATAGGGAGGATGTGAGAAGAACTTTCATGGGGTCAATCTCATTCTATTAAACACAGGGAAACTTCGAACTGCTCATTGCCTTAACGAACTTGGCCTTGAAGAACTTGATCTCGAAGCACTTGACCTTGAAGCGCTTGGCTTTGACGAACCTGACCTTGACGAACTCGCCCCCCGCTCATCTCTCCGGCCGCACGTCGAAATCCGGCGCGGCCGACATATTCGTGCTGATCAGAAGCGGCGTGCTCGACACCGGCATCCACACGCCGGAAGCAGGCCGCGTCGACGCGTCGCAAGGCACGCCGTAGGTCGCCTCCGGCGCGCTGGTCCGCAGCCGCACCGCGTAGCGCCGGTTCGGATCGCCCGACCAGATCGCGATCCGCTGCCCGGCCGGCGTCGACGCGACGATCGAAACGAGGCCGCCGGACAGGGTCTTTTCTCTTGCCTCGGTGCTCGACCTGACGAACGCCCAGGCGTCGCGGACTGCACAGGCCGCGCGCTTCGGGGAATTGTCGAAATGATAGAGCCCGAAATTGTGCTCGAGGTCGGATGGATTCGTTCCGCTGTCCCTGAGCTCGTAGAGCCAGAGGCCCTTGAGCCAGGATGATGCGGTTGAAGCCCAGAGCACGAGCTGGGCCATGTTGTCGGCTTGCGCCTGCTCGTTGACGCCGCATTTGTTGGTCGCCGTGGGCCAGCCGGCCTCGGTCACATAGATCGGATACGCGGGATTGCCGCTGGCCTCGCTCACCAGCCGGTGGAACGCGGTGAGCCGGTCGACGACCTCCGCGGAGGTGCGCTTGGCCGGTCCCATGCAGAAATTATAGAGATGGATCGAGACGCCATCGGCATGACGAAGGATGCCGGATTGCAGCATCTGTGAGGTCCAGGTCCAGCCGGGGTCGTCGCCGATCGCGCCGACGACGAAGGGGGCGCCGGGCGCCGCCTGCTTGACCGCGGGCTGCACCACCTTGGCCAGTGCCAGATAATTGTCGATCGAGAACGCGGGGTCCTTCTTGGCCGCCAGGTTCCATTCGTTCCACAATTCGAAGATCGGCCGCTGCGCGGCGACCGCGCGTGCGGCGGCGGATGCGTAGGCGGTGAAGCGCCGGCGTGCCTCGTCCGTCGTCGGCGGCATCGAGTTCGGAACGAGATGGTGGCCGAATGCCAGAATGAGGTAGGGGCGGGCGACGCCGGACTTGATTTGAGCCTCCAGCCGGCCGAGCTGCGGAGTGAAGCCCATCCGGCCTCCGCCTTGTTCGAAATCGGACCAGGGAAAATCGTCGCGAAACGCGTTGACGCCGAGCTCCTTGATCTCAGCGATGCTGGTCGACGGCACATATCCGCGCGAGCTGACCGGGCCGCCCAGTCCCTGATGCGTGCCGACGCCGAGCAGAAACCTGCTGTCCAGGGTCTGCGCGGCTTGTGCCAGCGCGGAGCATGTCGAGAGGCCGATCGCGATGAGGCCCGCGAGGGCGAACCGGGCGGCGGTGCTGAAGGTGCTGTGCATCGTCTAGATCGCGCTCACCGCGGCCCTCACTCGTACTGTGCGGGGATGTTCCGATCACGGTCCGTTTCCCCAGCCGCGCCGTTGCGCCGGGGAATCCGGTCCATCCCCGTTTAGATGTTGCTCGACAGGTCCGACTGGAGCTGCACTTGCTTTTCGGGCTGGCGCTCGTCGCCTTGCAGCACGTCCGCATAGACCTGCTGGAGCTGATGATGCGTCTTCTGTACGTCGTAGAATTGCTTGAAGCGGTCGTAGCCGCGGTGGCCCAGCACTTTCAGGTCGAACTCGAGGATGCGGCGGAAGCCTTCGGCGAGCGGTCCGGCAGCAACCGGCTCGCATAGCGCGCCGGTGACGCCATCCACCACGATCTCCGGCAGTGCGCCGGTGCGGAAGGCCAATATCGGCTTGGCCGCCCGCATCGCTTCCAGCGCCACCAGGCCGAAAGCCTCCCAGCGGGAGGGGATGACGACGAGATCGGCGGCTTCCAGATGCGCTTCGATCTCGCGCCGATCGAGCCAGCCGAGCAGGGTGACGTTGGAAGGTATGGCGGGGCCTTCGAACTTGTTGACGACGGAGGCGCCGACGATCCGGACATCGAGCACGTCTTCGAGCCGTCTTGCCGCTTCGATCAGCAGGTCATAGCCCTTCTGCCGATCCAGGCGTCCGATGAACAGGACCTTGGCCTTCTTCGAGGGCCACATCGCGGCGACGGGCTGCGGCTCCGGGCGCGTCTTCGAGATGCCATTATGCACGAGCGTCAGCCGATCGGCGGGGATCCCGGCGCGAACGGCTTCGTTGTACTCGTCCCCGGAGATGCAGATGATTCGATCCGTGGTTCGCGCGAGCAGGTTTTCCGCGGCCTTCGCGACCTTGTGGCTCAGCCGGCCCGTCTCGCGGGAGAAGGCCCAGCCGTGCGGGCAGTAGATGACGCTCGGGGCCTGCGGCCGCGCTGCGAGCGCGGGGCGGAGAACGAGACCCGCGAAGGATGAGTGCAGGTGAACCACATTGGGCCTGAATGTGTCGATCGCCTGCAGGCTCGCGCGCAACATCTGGAAAAGGCCGGACACACTGCGGCCGGATCGTTCGAATGTCGTCATCTGCGTGTCATCGACGGCGAGATCGCCACGATGATCCGATGGCACGACGTAGTGGACGTTGTCCGCGCCGAAGCTCGCCTCCTGCTTCGGATGAAGCTCATTCAGATAGCTTGCGATTCCGCCCCGGATCGTCTCAGCGACGTGCAGTACCTTGATCGGTCGTTGGAGCGAGCCTGACATCGCGAATCCCCTGGTAGCGTCGGCGTGAATGTTCCTCCCAATAAGGTGCAATATTTTGACGACCGTGTGGTGTTGTTGCGCCGAAGGTCTTGCATTCGCCATCGTGCTGCAAGAATTCGTTGTTGATTGGAACGATTGCAGGCGAGTATTTCATCGGTTTGCACGTGTCAGTTGACGCTTTTTTGGGCGAGGAATTGCAGCAATGCATTTGCGGACCTCTGCCATGAGTACATCGCGATGCGATCCTGCTGCTTCTTGCGCTCGTCGTCCGAGACGGCGCCCATGATCAGGCGTTCCTGCATACGCAGGCGCAGCGCATCGGCGTCGGTGGCGTCGAAATAGGCAGCGGCGTCGCCGCAGGTCTCCGTGACCGCGTCGGCGGCCGAGGCGATGACGGGGCAGCCGAACAGCATGGCCTCGAGCGGAGGCACGCCGAATCCCTCATAGAGAGATGGAAACACGAAGGCCGAGGCGCGCGCGTAGAGTGCGGCGATCTCGCTGTCGGTCAGGCGGCCCGCCAGGATGAGGTTCGAGCCTGCGTCGCTCAGATTGTCCTGGAAGACGCTGTTGTTGTGGCCGCCGACGATGACGAGCGGGACATCCGGCCGGTTCAGCAATTCCATGGCGCGAACGGCCACGGCGAGATTCTTGTTCTTCGTTCTGGAGCCGATGAACAAGAAATAACTCTGAGGCCGCAGGCCGAGCCGGTCGAGAATGGCGTAGTCCGGCTCCGTCGTCGCGAAATGTTCGGCGCTGTTGGGAAATACCGGTATCGTCGAGGCGTTAAGGTCGAGGACCGCGGCAAGCTCCCTGCGCGAGAAGTCCGACACGGTTGCGATGGTTGCGCATCGCGCGAGCAGCCGATCGATCAGGCGGTGCACGGTGCGATAGCGCCAGCCGAAGAAGTCGGGACGGCGGAAGACCTGCGCATCGTGGATGACCACGATATGGTCACGATGCAGCACGGGCCCCGAATTCGCCAGGCTGATCAGGCGTCCGCCTGCGGCCGCGCGCGCCAGATCGACCTGGTCCCAGGCATGGCCGCCCAGGCGTCCGATCCTTCGAACCGTGATCTTCTTGAGGCCGGGGATCTCGTGCGCATCGGGCGGCACGAGCAATTGCCACTCGGCATCATGGAGCCGCGCCGGGAATCGGCCCGACGCCAGCGCGCGGTCCATCGCCTTGACGATTTCGGCGGCATAGCGTTGGACGCCCGTCAACGCTTGCGAGAGAAAGCGGCCGTTGATGAAGAAGGTCGGGGTCTTGCTGTTCGTCGGAGAGCTCTTCGAAGTCTGTATGGTCATGATGCCCGGGCGTTGCATGGATCAGGCCAGCCGATCAGCCGCTACAGAGCAATTGTTAGCTGCGGAAATATGACCGAGCGAAGAAGCGCCGCGCACGTTGCCATGCAACGTCATCGCGGCGATCGTCGTGGGCGGGCGCAGTTTCCGAATCGCCTTGCGCCCGCCATGGAACCCTGCGTGTGCCGGCCGCCGCGCTAGCCGGGCGGTGTTGCCGCGATCCCGTAGACGCCGTCTTCGGGCAGATCGAGAACGGCGCCGCTCTTCTGCAGCAGGCTTTGCAGGCGTGCGACCGGAATGTCCTGCACCGGTATGTTACCCCGCGCCGCGAGCGCCGCGGCGACGCCGGCAGCCTGTCCGACGATCATGAATTGCGGCTCCATGCGAAGCGACGAATAGGCGACGTGCGATGCGGACAGGCAGACCGGCACGAGCAGGTTCTGCATCTCCTCGCGCCGCGGCGTGATGCTGCGGTAGGGGATCTGATAGGGCTGCACCGGGACTTGCATGTCGCCCTCGTTTCGTACCGTTCCATCGGGCAGCACCACGCGCTGGACGTTGTGTGAATCGCTGTTGTACGAGCCCATGCCGATCGAATCCGGCTTCAGCAGCGCCGTCTGCAGGTCGGCCTGCCGCACCACATAGGCGCCGACCATGCGTCGGCCCTCGCGGACATAAATCTCCCGCGGCCAGTGATCGGTGTCGGCGAATTCGTCCTTGGGCAGGCCCCAGGCGCTGACCTGCTCCTTCAGCGTTGCCGGCACGACGGGGTCGTGGGAGAGAAAATACAGAAGTCCCTGGATGTAGCGGAGATGTTCGTCGCGTATCCTCAGCTTGTTGGCGTAGCTGGCTTCGGGATAGTCACGGCTGTGACCGATGTAGTCGCTCGAAATCGGGCCGTTGTTGTTGAAGTCGGCCTTGTGATTCGGAATCCGGACCGGATACAGGAAATCCTTGAAGTTGGGTGCGCGGCCCATGTGGGACTGGAATTCCTGCAGATATCGCGAGAGTAGCGCAAATCGTGACGGATCGTAGCCCTCCGGTTCGGGAAACGGCAGGCGATTGGCCGGATCATCGGTGAGAATGAGGCGATAATTGAAGGCCTGCACGTTGCGATCGCCGCTGCCCGGCGGCTGCAGCGGCTCGGCGGAGATTTCAGGGTAGAGCTCATGCTCGCCGCGATAGGCGAGCATGGGCCAGGCGAACTGATGCAGCGGGGTGATCGCGCGCACGCCCGCGAGGCTTTCGCCATAGGTCTGTGCGCTCTCCCGCCCCCAGGTATAAGTCACGCCCGATTGCGCGAGGAGGTCGCCATCGTAGCTGCAGTCGACGAAGATCTTGGCGCGCCACTCCCGTCCGTCCTCGTCGGTCACGGCGACGATGTTGTGGTTTTCCACCGTGACGCCATTCTGCTCCCGCAGCCGCGTGCCGAAGACGACCTTGACCATCGCCTCGCCGAGCATCGCGCCGAACGTCTGTTCGGCGATGTGCGGTTCCGACAGCCAGTTCGAGGTACGATCAAGGCTGCGCCGGCCGTAACGGGTGCTGACACGGCGAAAGTATTGCCGCGCATATCCCCCGATCACGTCTGGATTGCCGAGGTCGGTCGCCGAAAGCCCCCCGGTGACCATGCCTCCGAGATGATTGCCGGGCTCGAGGAGCACGACGTTCAATCCCTGGCGAGCGGCCGCGTAGGCGGTCATGACGCCTGCAGGGGTGCCACCATAGACGAGGATGTCGGTGGTTGGAGGAGACTGAGCTTGGGTCGGGCTAACTGAGTTGAAAAAAGTCAAAGAGAAAAGCACGCCAAATATTGCGCGAATAATCGACATGAGTATGGCTTTCTGCTGTCTGGAGATGACCTTTCATGTACCTGCAATTCCGAAGATGACCGTAGCAACGGAGTATGATCGATCGGCGTCGGAATGACGTCGAGAGAAAGGCGTCAGTAGTTCCGGCGCGTTCTGTTCCCGCCATCTATTGGCGAGGTCCGGCAATTCTCGCGTAATCTGTGCATTAGACCGATATGGAGATGACGAATGGATGACGTTGCTCACGTTCTCAGGCACGGCCGTCTCACGGCGGTCGTCAAGGCGCATGGCGCAGAGCTCTGCTCGCTCAGGCACGAGGACGGAACCGAGTTCGTCTGGCAGGCAGGACCTGCCTGGCCGCGTCATGCGCCCTTGTTGTTCCCGATCGTGGGGCGCCTCGCCAATGATGAGTTGCGGCACAAGGGCAAGACCTATCGCATGACACAGCACGGCTTCGCGCGCGACCAGCGCTTTGACTGGGTGGAGCGCGAGACGGACCGATGCACGCTGGCGCTGAACGACAGCGAGGCGACGCGTGCGGTCTATCCGTTCGCCTTCAGGCTGGTCGCGACCTATGTGCTCGACGATGCCGGCCTCGCGTTGACGCTCACCATCGCCAACACCGGTGAGGAGACGCTGCCGGCTTCGCTCGGCGGCCATCCGGCCTTCAACTGGCCGCTCCGGGAGGGATTGCCCAAGGACGGCTACGCGCTGACATTCGCCAGCGAGGAATCGTCTCCGGTCCGGCGCCTCGACGGCGGCCTGCTGCGCGCGTCGCACGAGAAGAATCCGGTCAGGGGCAATCTGCTCGATCTCTCGGAGGCGCTGTTCGTCGACGACGCGATCATCTTCGACCGCGTCAACAGCCGGTCGGTCCGTTACGCGGCGGTCCAGGGCGCGTCCGACGGGCCTTGGCTCGAAATGTCCTGGCGTGGTTTTCGCGAACTCGGCGTCTGGTCGAAGCCGTCCGGTGCGCCGTTTCTCTGCATCGAGCCGTGGCGTGGTTATGCAAGCCCTGCGGATTTCGACGGCGAGTTCGGCGACAAGCCGGGCCTGATGCATATCGCGCCGAACGCGGAAGAGCGATTGTCGTACCGCATCGACGTCGGATCATCCTGAAGCCGAGCGGGCGCTACGGACTATTCGCAGCGGAGTCGCGCGCGCATCCGCTGCGGCAGCCATGCGCGGAGTGAGAAATGTGGGGCATTTCATAGTTGGTGGTTCGATACCGTGACCAATATTGTTTGCGCATCACAAGGCGCCTAATACTGGGGCTGGTTAATCTCGGGGGATCGAACGGGTCGTGAATGTTCGTTTGCAAGATGGCGCGCTGCGCGACGATTTGAATGTCCAGGCCGGATCGCCGGCACGCGGCGTGTCCGGTGTCACAGGCGAATCCGCACGCCAGGAATTGCGTCCCGCAAGCCGCGAGCGGCTGATCGTCGTCGAGGACGATCCGGTGACGCGGACGATGCTGGTCGGCTATTTCAGCGAGAACAATTTCGACGTGGTCGGCGCCAGTTCTTGCGCGGAATGCCGCCAGGCCCTGCGCACGCGCGTCGATCTCGTCTTTCTCGACGTGCAGTTGCCCGACGGCGATGGTTTCGAGCTCGCCAAGGAAATCCAGGCCACCAGCAACGCGGGCATCATCTTCGTGACGCGGCGTGACACCGACGTCGACCGCATCCTCGGCCTCGAGATCGCCGGCGATCACTACGTCACCAAGCCGATCAATCTGCGCGACCTGCTCGCGCGTGCGCGCAGCGTGCTGCGGCGGCGCTCGATCGACCGCAAGGCGGCGCGCAACCACAACTCGATCGCGTTCGGCGACTGGATCATCGATCTGACGCGGCGCGAACTGCTCGGCAGCGACGGCAAGCCGGTGGCGTTGACGCGCGCCGAGTTCGATCTGCTCGCGGCGCTGGTGGGCGCCGACGGACGACCGCTCAGCCGCGACTATCTGATCGAAGTCGTCAGCAACCGTCAGGCCGATGTCGACATCCGCACGGTGGATGCGCTCGTCGCGCGGCTGCGTCGCAAGCTCGTCGGCAGCGGCTCCCCCGTGATCGCGACCGTCACCGGTGTCGGCTACAAGCTCGCGCTGAGCGAGCGGCTTTAGGCACGCCGCGCGCGGGATCCGGTCCGGACACGGCGTGACGGCGGCGTCAGCGCGATGCGACCTTCTTCCATTTCGCTTCGATGCGCGCCTTGATGATGCCGACCCTGGCTTCCTGCGCGGCCCAATAGGCGCGACTCGCGGCTGCCGTGCCTTGGCGGAAGCGTGCATAAACCGCCCTCGGCGGTGCCGGCCCCTTCGAGGCGCGCGCGGTTGGCGCCGCCGCCGCTACCGTCGCGGCGGGGGCGGGGAGAGGCGCTGTGGGCAACGTCGCGGCGACAGCCGGCGCGCCGTTGGCGAGCGGCGAATTCACGGCGACCAGATGGTTGCGCGCACGGTTGCAGTAGACCTGCGAGCGCGGGGTCATCGTCTCCTCGCCGTGACCTGCCCGATACTTCATCAAGGCGCGGCAGAGGTCCCCGTCGGCCAGCCGCCAGGCGCGGGCGAGATAGAGCACGCCGTAGTGGATATTGACGGCAGGCTTCGCCAGCTCTTCGGTCGTCCCCCGAAATCCGAGCATGGCCGCGGTTTCGGGCCGCACCTGCATGAGGCCGACTTCACCGACGCTGCCGACGACGCTCGAATTGTAGCCGCTCTCGACGAAGACGACGGCTTCGGCGATGTCGGCCGGAAGATTGGAGCCGGCGGTTTCCTTTGCGATGATGTTCTGGATCTCGGCACGAGAGGTCACGGTCTCGCCGGCGCCGAGGTCCGGGGCGCTGTTTGCGATCGGCGGGGAGGTGCTTCCGGTGGTCAGCTCGCCGTCTTCGGCATGCGCGCAGACCGAGGCGAGCAACAGCGCGGCGGCGCCGGCGCATGCCCACCTCGTCCCGAGTTTGACGCGAGCCCGATCCCACAGCATGCGAACTGACTATATCGTGCGGGTTAACAACCGCCAAACCGTGTTCCGCCGCCTATGGCGCGCGTGCGCTCTGCGCGTCCGTCAGCCGGTCGTCGACGGCGTAGAGGGTGCACGTCGGCGACCATTTCATGCAGGCGGCGAGCGAGTCGCGCTGGGCGTCCTCGATCGTGGCGCGCCCCGAACGCCAGCCATAGCCACCCTTGGGCGAGACCGCGAAGGCCTTGTGCGGTGTCGTGCTGGCGAGATAGCGCGCGAACTCGCCTCTCGCGGCCTCGCCGAGCTGGCGCGGCGTCGGCAGCGGATCCGGCGGGCTCAGGATGTCACGACTGCCCAGCGCGTGCTCGCGCAGGAAGGTGTCGACGATCGGCGTCCATTGCGGGCGGCCTGCCACGGAATAGAGATAGTGGCCGTCCTCGCCGTAAGGCGGAGCCGCGACGAATGTCGCGTTGCCTCCGCTGCCGCGAAATCCGTCATGGAAGCGGCGTGCGAGATCGGGGCCGAAGAAGTGATCGTTGCTGGCATAGACCCACAGCATCGGCACGCGCGATGTCTTGCCGAACGTGGCGAAGGCCTGAACCAGGCCATCCGGATTGCAAACCTCGTCGTCGTCACGCGAGCCGCGGCCGCCGGCGAAGCTGATCGCGGCGACCAGGCCCGAGGGCGCCTGCGCGGTTAGCGCGACGGTGGCGAGCCCGCCGGCGGAATGCCCGACCGCGATCATGCCTGATGTCGTGACGTCATTGCGCCGCGCCATCGCGTCGATCGCCGCACGCAGATCCGCCACCGCAACCGCGGCCGCGGGCAGATAGGCGGCGTTTGTGCAGCCGCCGACACTGTCGACGCGACCGCCGGGCGAGGTGCCGTAGCCGCGCCGCATCACGATCAGCGCGGCAAAGCCGCGCCGCGCGTATTCCAGCGCGATACCGTAATATTTGTGGGCGGACATCGTCGCCCGGTCGTCGAAGCTTCGCGGCGAGCCGTGGCTGAGCAGCGCGAGCGGATAGCGCTTCGGCGCCGCCGGGCGGACCAGGAAAGCTTCCAGCCCCTGCGGTCCCGCCGCCGCCATCGGAATACGGAGATCCTCGGTATAGAACTCGGCCGCGCGCGAGGGCGCGCCGGTCACGGCAAGCCAGGCGGTCAGCAGGAGCAGCAGCTTGCGCGCAGGGATCATGGAGCGATTCGAAAGGGCCGAACGGCTCGAACCATAGCATGATCGGGCAAGCGCATGGGGCGGACGGCCCCTTCGGGCAAACCCGGCGAGGGCGCCGGGCGTCAGGTCAGCGCGAAATGTTCAAAGGCTTGGCCTTGGCGGCGTCCGCCGCGTCTTCGCGCAGTCCCTGTTCGATCCGCTGCTTCACCTTGGCGAGGTCGTGATCCACGGCTGCATTGCGCAGCATCGGATTGGGTTCGACGCCGGCTGTCGTGCCGAGCGGCGCCGGGGAAGACAACGCCAAGGAACTGGCGAGCAGCAGAGTCGTTGCGAAAATGGTCATGCCCCTATTCATGAGCCCCCAAATGCGGCCATTTGTTGCCGGCGCGGACGAAGGGCTTTTGGGTTGGTCGCCGGCCGGTGCTATGGTGTTGGCAGGACGATTTGACAAGGACGAGGACGATTTCCAGTGGCTGATGTTGATCCCGCAGCAGGCAAGCAGGTTTCGCCGGACGCGCTCGCCAATATTCCGCGGCTCGTGACCGCCTATTTCGCCAACAAGCCGGATGCCGCGGACCCCGCGCAACGGGTGGCGTTCGGCACGTCCGGCCATCGCGGCACCTCGCTGAAGAACACCTTCAACGAGGGACACATCCTGGCGACCACGCAGGCGATCTGCGACATCCGGCGCGAGAAGGGGCTGACCGGCCCGCTGTTCATCGGCATCGACACCCATGCGCTGGCCGAGCCGGCGCTCGTCAGCGCCGTCGAGGTGTTCGCGGCCAACGGCGTCGACGTCATGATCGACCGCGACGGCGGCTACACGCCGACGCCGGTGATCTCGCATGCCATCCTCACCTACAACAAGGGACGCACGAACGGCCTCGCCGACGGCGTCGTCATCACGCCCTCGCACAACCCGCCCGAGGACGGCGGCTACAAATACAATCCGCCCCATGGCGGTCCCGCCGACACCGACGTCACGGGCGTGGTCGAGAAGCGGGCCAATGCCTACCTCGCCGACGGGCTGAAGGGCGTCGCGCGCATGGACTATGCCAGGGCGCGCAAATCATCGACGGTCCACGCCTACGACTTCGTCACGCCTTATGTCGCCGATCTCGGCAACGTCGTCGATCTCGAGCTGATCAAATCCGCCGGCATCAATATCGGCATCGATCCGCTCGGCGGCGCGGCCGTGCACTACTGGCATCCGATCATCGAGCGCTACGGCCTGAAGGCGACGGTGGTGAACGAGGCGATCGACCCGACCTTCCGCTTCATGACGGTCGACTGGGACGGCAAGATCCGCATGGACTGCTCCTCGCCCTATGCGATGGCGAGCCTGATCGGCATGCGCGACCGCTTCGACGTCGCCTTCGCGAACGACACCGACGCCGACCGTCACGGCATCGTGACGCGGACCAGCGGGTTGATGAATCCCAACCACTATCTGGCGACCGCCATCTCCTACCTGTTCGCGCACCGGCCGAACTGGGGCAAGGATGCCGCGATCGGCAAGACCGTGGTGTCGAGCTCGATCATCGATCGCGTCGCGGGAAAGCTCGGCCGCAAGCTGGTCGAGACGCCGGTCGGCTTCAAATGGTTCGTCGATGGTCTCCTCGGCGGCACCTTCGGCTTCGGCGGCGAGGAGAGTGCGGGCGCCTCGTTCCTGCGCCGCGACGGCACGGTGTGGACCACCGACAAGGACGGCATCATCCTCGGCCTGCTTGCCGCGGAGATCATGGCGAAGACCGGCCGCGACCCCAGTCAGCTCTTCAACGACCTGACCGGTGAGCTCGGCGTGCCGCATTACGCGCGGATCGATGTGGCGGCCACCACGCCGCAGAAGAACATCCTGAAGTCCGTCATGCCCGAACAGCTCGGTCTCAGGGATCTCGCCGGCGATCCGGTCCGCAGGACGCTGAGCAAGGCGCCCGGCAACGGCCAGCCCTTCGGCGGCATCAAGGTCGAGACCGATTTCGGCTGGTTCGCGGCCCGGCCCTCGGGAACGGAGGATGTCTACAAGATCTACGCCGAGAGCTTCCGCAGCACCGAACATCTGAAGCGGATCCAGGAGGAAGCTCAGGCCGGATTGGCGAAGGTGTTCGCGGCGTAAAAGCCGTCGCAGGTGCGGTGCTTGCTCTGGAGCGCTCTCACATAGGAGGGCTCTCACGCGAATGCATATATATAAAGGCTGCCGATCATATAAAGGCTGCCGATCGCGCCCGGCCTGCATGGTTCGAAAAGCCCGCTCCGGCGAGCTCCTCACCATCAGGATTTAATATCCGGCATCCCGCTGCAAAACGCGACCTCATCCTGAGGGCCCGCCGCAGGCGGGCGTCTTGAACGATGGCCGCAGGCGAGCCGTGAGCCATTTTCGTCTCGCGTCGCCTTTCCCTCGGTAAGGGCGACAAACTCATCATATCTGTATACTGAAATTCGTATAAAGGTAATTAGATACGGTAAAAATGGCGCTTGAACGATTCCAATCCTCCGTTAATGTATACATAACGTATTCAAGAGGGAGTGAAGCCGGTGACCAAGCCATTTCCCATGAACGCCTGGTATGCCGCGGCCTGGGACGCCGAGGTGAAGGCGGCGCTGCTGCCCCGGACGATCTGCGGCAAGCATGTCGTGATGTACCGGAAGGCCGACGGCGGCGTGACCGCGCTGGAAGACGCCTGCTGGCATCGGCTGGTGCCGCTGTCCAAGGGCCGGCTCGAAGGCGATACCGTCGTCTGCGGCTATCACGGCCTCAAATACAACGCGCAGGGCCGCTGCACCTTCATGCCCTCGCAGGAGACCATCAATCCGTCGGCCTGCGTGCGCGCCTATCCCGTGGTCGAACGTCACCGCTACATCTGGCTGTGGATGGGCGATCCGGCGCTGGCCGATCCCGCGCTCGTGCCCGACATGCACTGGAATCACGATCCGGCCTGGGCCGGCGACGGCAAGACCATCCGCGTCAATTGCGACTATCGCCTCGTGCTCGACAACCTCATGGATCTCACCCACGAGACCTTCGTGCACGGCTCCTCGATCGGCAACGACGCGGTCGCCGAAGCGCCCTTCGACGTCACCCACGGTGAGAAGACGGTGACGGTGACGCGCTGGATGCGCGGCATCGAGGCCCCGCCGTTCTGGGCGAAGCAGCTCGGCAGGTCCGGCCTCGTCGATCGCTGGCAGATCATCCGCTTCGAGGCGCCATGCACCATCGCGATCGACGTCGGCGTCGCGCCCACCGGCACCGGCGCGCCGGAAGGCGACCGCTCGCAGGGCGTCAACGGCTTCGTGCTCAACACCGTCACGCCGGAGACCGAGAAGACCTGCCACTATTTCTGGGCCTTCGTGCGCAACTATCGCCTCGGCGAGCAGCGCATCACCACCGAGATCCGCGAGGGCGTCTCCGGCATCTTCCGCGAGGACGAGCTGATCCTCGAAGCGCAGCAGCGCGCGATGGACGAGAATCCGGATCGGATCTTCTACAATCTCAACATCGACGCCGGTGCGATGTGGTCGCGCAAGCTGATCGACCGCATGATCGCCCGGGAAAGCCAGCCGCAACATCTTCAGGCCGCGGAGTAGCGACATGGCCGGCGAGGTCGATCGTTCCGTCTCCCAGACCGTGAAGGCGCAGCTCGCGCTGCGCGACCAGATCCTGTCCGGCGCCTTGCGCCCGGGCGAGCGCATCTCCGAGCTTCAGGCGGTGGAGACGACGGGCGCCTCGCGCACGCCGGTGCGCATGGCGCTGGTGCGACTGGAGGAGGAGGGCCTGCTCGAGGCTATCCCCTCCGGCGGCTTCATGGTGAAGGCGTTCTCCGAGCGCGACATCTCCGATTCCATCGAGCTGCGCGGCACGCTGGAAGGCCTCGCCGCACGCTTCGCCGCCGAGCGCGGCGTCTCGGCGCGCGACCTCGAGCCGCTGAAGGAATGCCTCGCCGCGATCGACGAATTGCTGCGCCAGGTACCGATCTCGGTCGACGCCTTCTCGGCCTATGTCGCGCTGAACGCGCGCTTCCATGCGCTGCTCACGGAGCTGTCGCGCAGCCCGCCGCTGATCCGCCAGATCGACCGTGCCTCGGCGCTGCCGTTCGCCTCCCCGAGCGGCTTCGTGAAGGCGCAGTCGGCGCTGCCGGAGGCGCTGCAGATCCTGATCATCGCGCAGGAGCATCATCGCGTCGTGATCGATGCCATCGAGAATCGCGAGGGTGCGCGGGCCGAAGCCGTCATGCGCGAGCATGCGCGGCTGGCGGTGCGCAACCTGCGGCTCGCGCTGCGCAACCGGACCCATCTCGATCTCCTGCCGGGACTGGCGCTGATCAAGACCGCAACCGACTAGGGGGAGTGCCATGCGCTTCATCGAAACCTGGATTCCGGCAACGCTCGTCTCGACGCGCGATCTAGCCCCCGGCATCCGCGAATTCCTGATCCTGCCGGACCGGTTCGACGGCGCCGCCTATCCGGTCGGCAGCCACATCAATGTCAGCGTCACGATCGACGGCCTGCCGGAGACGCGGTCGTATTCGCTGGTCGGCGAGGCCTTGCCGGGCGGCTTCCGCATCGCGGTGCGCCGCGCCGCGGATTCCCGCGGCGGCTCGCGCTACATGTGGCAGCTGGCTCCGGGCGCGCGGCTCGACGTCACGCGGCCGGCATCGCTGCTCGCGGTCGACTGGACGCGCCGGCATTACTGCCTCATTGCCGGTGGCATCGGCATCACCCCGATCCTCGGCGCGACGCAGGCGCTGGCGCGGCGCGGGGCCGATGTCACCCTGCACTACGCCGTGCGCTCGCGCAGCGAGGCCGCCTATCTCGACGATCTCGCCAATCTGCTCGGCGACCGCCTGGTGGTCCATGCGCGCGACGAAGGCCGCCGGCTCGATCTCGCAGCGCTGTTCGCATCATTGCCGCAGGACGCATTGGCGCTGTTCTGCGGCCCGATGCCGATGCTGGACGCCGCGCGCCACGCCTGGATCGGCGCCGGCCATCCGCTTCCCGATCTCCGCTACGAGACGTTCGGGTCCAGCGGTTCGCTCCCGACCGAGACGTTCCGGGTGCGCCTGAAGAATTCCGATGTCGAGCTCGAAATCCCGCGCGAGCGTTCGATGCTGGATGTGCTCAATGCCAGCGGCCATGACGTGATGTATGACTGCAAGCGCGGCGAGTGCGGTCTGTGCGCCATCGACGTGGTCGATGTCGACGGCGAGATCGATCATCGTGACGTCTTCTTCAGCGATCACCAGAAGCAAAGCAACGAGAAGATCTGCGCCTGCGTCTCCCGCGCCCGCGGCACCATCACCGTGGACACGCTGCTGCGCGCGGATGCGATCTGAGGTGCGCGCGGCGCTGCCGGGCTTCGCGGGGAGCGACGCCGCAACGCACTGCGTCTCTCGATGCACGGCCGAAGTCTCGACCGGAACGAGAGCCTCATCCTGAGGAGCCCGCTGAAGGTCGGCGTCTCGAAGGATGGCCGCGGAACGGTTACGCCGCGTAGATGGTCCGCGGCTTCTTCGTCTCCAGCAGCGCGAGCACGGCGTCTGCCGAGACCGGCCGGCTGATCAGATAGCCCTGCGCCTCGTCGCAATGGGTCTGGCGCAGATATTCGAGCTGGTCGCTGGTCTCGACGCCTTCCGCGACGACGCCGATGTTCAGGTCGCGCGCGAGCGAGATCACCGATTTCACGATCGCGGCGCAGTCCGGCTGCGCCAGCATGTCGCGAATGAAGGACTGGTCGATCTTGATCCGGCTGAACGGCAGCTTGCGCAAGTAAGTGAGCGAGGAGAAGCCCGTTCCGAAATCGTCGAGCGCGACCGTGACGCCGAGCTGTAGCAGCGCGCTCAGGATCGAGGCGGCCGAGCCGTATTTCGACAGCAGCATCGATTCGGTGATCTCGATCTCCAGCCGCCGCGGGGTCACCTTCGCATCGGCCAGCGCCTGGACGATGCTCTGGAGCACTGCGGTGTTGTGAAACTGCGCCGCGGAGAAATTGACTGCGACCCTGATCTCCTCGGGCCAGTCGGCCAGCGTCGCGCAGGCGCACCGGACCACCCATTCCCCGATCTCGTGAATCAGCCCGGTCTCTTCGGCGATCGGGATGAACTCGCTCGGCGGCACCAGTCCGCGTGTGGGATGCTGCCAGCGCAGCAGGGCCTCGAACCCGGTGATGCGGTTGCCGCCGAGATCGAGGAAGGGCTGGAACACCAGGAACAGCTCGTTCCGCGCGATCGCGCCTGCGAGGTCCGATTGGAGCGCCTTGCGGTCGCGGGACGAGCGGTCGTCGCTGGCCTCGAAGAAGCAGACCGTGCCCGGTCCCGCCTTTTTTGCGCGATAGAGCGCGGCATCGGCATTCTTCATGACGTCGAGGGGCGTGTTGCCGTCGCGCGGTGCCAGCACGATGCCGACGCTGGTCGCGCCGATGATCGCGCGGCCCTCGATCAGGAACGGTTCGGTGAAGGCCGCGACGAAACGATCGGCGATTTCGAGCGCGTCTTCGGGCCGTGCCAGATTGGACATCACCAGCGCGAATTCGTCGCCGCCGATGCGCGCGACATGCTCGGCCGCGCGCGTGCAGCGCTGCAGCCGGCCGGCGACCTGGACCAGGAATTCGTCGCCCGCGGGGTGGCCGAACTTGTCGTTGACCTCCTTGAAGCGATCGAGGTCGAGCAGGAGCACGGCGAATTCCTCGCCGGAGAGGGCGAGCCGCTTCAGCGCGGCATCGAGCGTCTCGTTGAAGGCGATGCGGTTGGGCAGAAGGGTCAGGGGATCCTGCCGCACGGTCCGTTCGGCCTCGACCTGCCGCATCACGCGCCGCGCGAACGAGAGCGCGTTGATGAAGACGCCGCGCAGCAGCACGCTTCCATAGACCAAGACGAGGAAGGCGATCAGCAGGAAGGCGAGCTCGCCGCTCTTGCTGAGGCAAATGGCGATCCCGACGAAGATGGGGGCGGTGAACGCGATGGCGGCGATCGGAATGGTGGCGAACGCGAGCGCGCCGCCGGCCAGCATTCCCGAGCACAGGCAGGTGATGACGAGCTGGCCGCCGGTGGAAGCATCCGCGAAGAAGGCGACGGGAACGATGCCCCAGGCGGTGCCGAGAACGAAGGCGTTGCGCACCAGCCGGTGCATCGCACGGCGGGAGACGAATTGCGGCTTGGTGATGCGGCGAGCGGCGTGGGATCGCATGCCGAACACGATCGCGGCGACGGCGACCGTGACGGCCCAGATCAGCGCGAAGATGCGGTGGGGCGATTGCCACAGCGCGATGGCGAGCACGGTGGCGTTGCAGGCATTGGCAAGCATGATGCCGACGGAATAGCCGAGCACCAGCGACATCTGCTCGGCGCGGATATGGCCGGCCATGGCTTCGTCCGTCGCGGGTCCGCCGAAGGCGGACAGATCGCCGGCGAACAGCCGCGCGAAATAGGTGGTCGGTCGGGTCCGCATTCCAGGGCCTGCAGCAGGGGGGCCGTTTGGTCCGGCTCGGCCAGGAGAGTTCGCCGCAAACCTTTGACGAACTATGAATTATTCCGGCTGCCGCAGTTCTGCCCGACCACTTCGGCGTGTTCCCGACGCCGTATCGATAACAAATCGATACAAATGCCTGAGCCGCTGGGAATGATGGCGGTCCGTCACGCTTCGCGAAGGCGGAACCTTCAGCAGGCCGCGCCGCCGGCGCATCGCATCACTTTGTCCAAGCGGAAGATCGCGCGGTCAAGCCGATGGCGGCAGCGGTGGCTTTGGCCGTCATCGTCCCAGTTGCTTCGGGTCGTAGTAGAATCGCTCCTCGATCAGCTTGTCGCCGTGCCAGGTCTGCCACGCGATCTCCTCTAGCGTCCGCGCGACGCCCTCGGCATTGGTGAAGGTGAAGGTCCAGCGTGTGGCGACATTGTCGCCTTCGATCAGGCTCGGCCCGACGCGCACGGCCTTGACCTGGCTGGAAGCCGCTAGCACGCCGCGCTCCTTGGCAATGAGCTTGTCGCGCCCGACCGTCGGGGCGGCGTTGTTCTCGTAGGTCGCGGCGTCGGTCGTGCAGAACTGCTCGATCGCCCCGATGAAATCTCCGGCTTCCAGCCGCTGCGCGAAGGCTTCGACGATGTCACGGCTCGGCATGGTTGATCTCCGATAAAACCGACTGATGGTCGGTAAATACCGACCGACGGTCGAAAAGTCAATTGGCGGCATGGCTCGAATCCGACTACACCGGATCCATGGCAAAGCAGGCGGAGCGGCGGGCGGCGACGCGTGAGGCGATCCTGACGGCGGCGCGCCGCCTGTTCGGGACCCGCGGCTTCGCCGTCACGACCGTGGACGAGATCGCCGAAGGGGCCGGCGTCGCCAAGGGCGCCGTCTACCATCACTTTAAGACCAAGGAAGCGGTGTTCGAGGCCGTGTTCGACGACGTCTCGCGCGACCTTGTCGCCGAGATCGACAGCGCCGCGCGCGCCGAGAAGGACGTGCTTGCCGCCATGGTCGCCGGCACCCAGCATTACTTCGCCGCCACCGCCAAGGGTCCGACCGGACAGATCATCCTGCGCGATGGTCCGGCCGTGCTCGGCTGGGAGCGCTGGCGCGAGATCGACGCCAGGCATTTCGGCGGCAAGCTGCCGCGCGCGGTCGCCGCCGCCATGGAAGCCGGCCTGATCGCGCGCCAGCCGGTCGAGCCGCTGGCGCGGCTGCTGCTCGGCGCGGTGACGGAGGCGGCGGTCGCCTGCGCCGGGCGCGCCGATATCGCAAGGGCGGGTACGGAATATGCCCGTGCGTTCAGGTCGCTGGTCGAGGCGCTGCGCTTGCGCGCATGATTTGTGCTAATTCATCCAACGGAAACGCCCATCGCAAAAAGAAGACTGGCAGGCCATGACCGCAAATTCCACCCTCGCGCCGTCCGATCCCGAATTCGACTACATCATCGTCGGCGCCGGCTCCGCCGGCTGCGTGCTCGCCAACCGCCTCTCCGCGGATGGCCGGCACAAGGTGCTGCTGCTCGAGGCGGGGCCGAAGGATTCCAACATCTGGATCCACGTGCCGCTCGGCTACGGCAAGCTGTTCAAGGAGAAGACGGTCAACTGGATGTATCAGACCGAGCCGGAGCCCGAGCTCAAGGGCCGCCAGGTGTTCCAGCCGCGCGGCAAGACGCTGGGCGGATCGAGCTCGATCAACGGCCTGCTCTATGTCCGCGGACAGCACGAGGACTACGACCGCTGGCGCCAGCGCGGCAACGCCGGTTGGGGCTACGACGACGTGCTGCCCTATTTCAAGAAGGCCGAGAACCAGTCGCGCGGCGCCGACCAGTATCACGGCACGAGCGGTCCGCTCCCGGTCTCCAACATGGTCCTGACCGATCCGCTGTCGAAAGCCTTCATCGATGCGGCGGTCGAGACCGGTCTGCCCTACAATCCCGACTTCAACGGCGCCAAGCAGGAAGGCGTCGGCCTGTTCCAGACCACCACGCGCAACGGTCGCCGCGCTTCGACGGCGGTGGCCTATCTCGGCCCCGCCAAGACGCGCGCCAATCTCACGGTCGAGACCTCCGCGCTCGGCCAGCGCGTGCTGTTCGAGGGCCGCCGTGCGGTCGGCGTCGAATATCGGCAGGGCGCGACCGTGCGCCGCGCCCGCGCGCGCAAGGAGGTCGTGCTGTCGAGCGGCGCCTACAACTCGCCGCAGCTTCTCCAGCTCTCCGGCGTCGGCCCTGCCGACCTCCTGCGCAAGCACGGCATCGACGTGGTGCTCGACGCGCAAGGCGTCGGCCACGACCTTCAGGATCACATGCAGGTTCGCGTCGTGATGCGCTGCTCGCAGAAGATCACGCTGAACGACACCGTCAATCATCCGATCCGCCGTACCCTTGCCGGTGCGCGCTATGCGCTGTTCCGCCAGGGCTGGCTGACGATTGCGGCCGGCACGGCGGGCGCGTTCTTCAAGACCAATCCGCGCCTGGCGTCGCCCGACATCCAGGTCCACTTCCTGCCGTTCTCGACCGACAAGATGGGCGAGAAGCTGCACGATTTCTCCGGGTTCACCGCGTCGATATGCCAGCTTCGCCCCGAGAGCCGTGGTTCGCTGCGCATCAGGAGCGCCGACCCGACCGTGCCGCCGGAGATCCGGATCAACTACATGTCGACCGAGACCGACCGCACCACCAACGTCGAGGGCCTGAAGATCCTGCGCAGGATCCTGAATGCGCCGGCGCTGAAGCCGTTCGTGGTCAGCGAGTACGATCCCGGGGCGAAGGTATCCACGGACGCCGAGCTGCTGGATTACTGTCGCGAACGCGGCAGCACCATCTACCACCCGACCTCGACCTGTCGTATGGGCAATGATGCGCTCGCGGTGGTCGATCAGCGCCTGAAGGTGAGAGGGCTCGACGGCCTTCGCGTCGTCGACGGCTCGATCATGCCGGACCTCGTGTCGGGCAACACCAATGCGCCGATCATCATGATCGCCGAAAAGGCCTCCGACATGATATTGGAGGATGCGCGCTAGCGCATGATCCGGACCCGAAGGGTTGCGTTCGAGAGAAATGGGAGCCGGTTTTCCGAAGATCATGCTCCCGCAAACGATGCGCGTTGAAAGGACGAAGACTTGGCTACTCGACTGAGGATCGGCACCCGCAAGAGCGCGATGGCGCTGGCACAGACGGAGGAGATCGCGCGCCGCCTGACCGCAGCCGTGCCCGGTCTCGACGTCGAGATCGTCAAGTTCGACACCACCGGCGATCTCGACCAGACCAGCAAGCTGTTGCCTCACGGCGGCAAGGGCGGCGCTTTCGTGGCGCAGATCCGCGCCGCCGTGCTCGCGGGCGACTTGCAGGCGGCGATGCATTCGCTCAAGGACATGCCGGGCAACGAGGACACGCCGGGCCTCGTCATCGGCGCGACCCTGTCGCGCGATCCGCCGACCGATGCGCTGGTGCTGCGCGAGGGCGTGACGCTGGAGGCGCTGCGCCGGTCGCGCGGCAAGGGCTTCAAGATCGGCACCAACGCCGTGCGCCGTGCCGCCTATGCGCGGCGGCTGTTTCCGGACGTGGAGGTCATCCACTTCCGCGGCGCCGCCGACACGCGCGTGCGCAAGCTCGACCACGGCGAGAAGCAGCGGCTGCCGGACGGCGGCGAGGCGGGTCCGGCCGATGCGCTCATCATGGCTCGCTCGGGGCTCGACCGCGTCGGTCTCGCCAGCCGCATCGCGCATGAATTCTCCGCGGCCGAGATGTTGCCGGCGGCGGGGCAGGGCATCGTCGCGGTCGAATGCGCGGCGCAGGACTGGGCAACGCGGCAGATCCTTGCGTCGATCGACGATCAGGCCGCGCGTGCCTCCGCCGATGCCGAGCGCGAGGTGCTGTGGGTGCTGAACGGCCACTGCAATTCGCCGGTCGCCGGTTTTTCGACGATCGAGGGTGACCTCATGTCGCTCACCGCATCCGTGCTCGACCTCTCCGGCAACACCATCATCGAGGCCTCGCGCACAGGCCCGGCCGATCGGCCGCGCGAACTCGGCCGTGCGGTGGGACTGGATCTGCTGACGAAGGGCGCCGCCGAGATCATCGAGCGCAGCCGGCCGCGCTAGACCTCTGCCGAATGACGATCGGCGCGATGATGTCATCGTGCGCCTGTTTTGCCCGACATGTCAAACGCCGGCGCGGCGGGGCCGTCAGTCCGTGCCGGACGAAATTCGTCAAGGATTCGTACTGTGCATGGGGTTGTTCTCGCGATTTTTGTCGAGCGCCCTGATGATCCCGCAACTCATGGTTCGAGATGCGCCGCAAGCGGCGCTCCTCACCATGCGGATCGAAGGCGTGACCGCGACCACGACCTCATCCTGAAGAACCCGCCAAAGGCGGGCGTCTCGAATGATGGCCGCAAGGAAGCCGGCGTATCCGCTAGCCCCGCACGCGCTTCAGCATCTGCTCGACATGGGCGATCGGCGTTTCCGGCTGGATGCCGTGGCCGAGATTGAAGATCAGCCGGCCCTGGCCGAAATTCGCCAGCACGTCGTCGACCGCGCGGTCGAGCGCGGCGCCGCCGGTGATCAGCGCCAGCGGATCGAGATTGCCCTGCACGGCGACGCGGGTCTGCACGCGTTCGCGGATGAAGGCCGGTTCGGCGGTCCAGTCCATGCTGACGGCGTTGACGCCGGTCGCCTCGACATAGCCGGGAAGCTGCGCGCCGGCTCCGCGCGGAAAACCGATGATCTTCGCATGCGGCACCTTGGCGCGCACGCCTTCCACGATGCGACGTGTCGGTTCGACCGACCAGCGCGCGAACTCGGCGGGAGGCAATACGCCCGCCCAGGTGTCGAAGATCTGCAGCGCGTCGGCACCGGCATCGAGCTGCGCGAGCAGATATTCGATCGAGTTCTCGACCAGCACGTCGATGATTTTCGCAAACGGGTCCGGATGCCGGTAGGCCATCATCCGCGCCGGCGCCTGGTCGGGCGTGCCGTGGCCCGCGACCATGTAGGTCGCGACCGTCCACGGTGCGCCGCAGAAGCCGATCAGCGCGACCTTGGGATCGAGCGCGGCGCGCACCAGGCGCAGGGCTTCGAACACGGGCGCGAGCTTGCCGAAATCGGCGTGCGGCGCCAGCGTCGCGACCTTGGCCGGATCATCCAGCGGCTCGAGCCGCGGACCCTCGCCGACCTCGAAGCGCACCGAGCGGCCGAGCGCGTAGGGGATCACGAGGATGTCGGAGAAGATGATCGCTGCGTCGAAGCCGAACCGGCGGATCGGCTGCAGCGTGACCTCGGCGGCAAGCTCCGGATTGAAGCAGAGATCGAGGAAGCCGCCGGCCTTGGCGCGTACCTCGCGATATTCCGGCAGATAGCGGCCGGCCTGCCGCATCATCCAGACCGGCGGGATGGCTTGCCGCTGGCCGGAGAGCACGTCGATGAAGGGCTTTGTCGCAGACTGGGGCACGAGACATCCTGATGCGGAATTGAGGTTCCTGATACACCGCCGAGGGCCCCAGCGGAACAGGGGAACCAGCGCAAATGCGCCGCGTTGACCAGCCAACGGAGGAGGATTCCATGGCAGAGACGTTCAATCCCGCGCCGCACGACAAGCACGCCGACGATCTGCGCGAAGCGCTCGCGGCCGATCGCCACGCCAAGCTCGACACCGGACTGGAAGACACCTTTCCGGCATCCGATCCCGTGAGCGCCGCCCAGCCGACGCCGTCGAAGGCCGATGCCGACGCCGGCAATCCCTCGCTCTGGGACAAGGTTAAGCAGATCTTCAGCTAGCGCGCGGGCGCCGGTTTCCGATAAGCCCGATAACGCATTGTTAGCGATCCGCGGACCTTGGCGTCAGTAGGAGTACGGGAAAACCCGTAAATACTTACGAATCCGCCCGGGCGCTTCAGGGTTCCATAACAGAAGCAGCGGAATTTCCGGCGATCGGAGATTCCGTCGCATGAACGTCGCTTCACAGAGAGCCGGATGGAGCCGTCTGCCCTTGCGGGCGGCGGCTTTCGTCGTGCTGACCTGTGCGACCATCCTCGGCGTCAGCGGCTGGCGCGAGTGGGCCGCGCGCGACGCGGTGCTCAGGGGTGCCGAGACCGAGATGGCCAACGTGGCGCGCTCGCTCACCCAGCATGCCGAGGACAGCCTCGATCTGCTCGATTCCGGCGTCGTCGGCGTCGTCAGCCGCCTGGAGATGGACGGCACCGATCCGGCCACCATCGTCAAGCTGCGCAACCTCCTGGAAGTGCGCAAGAAGGCGATGGAGCGCGTGCACAGCCTCGCCATCATCGACGATAAGGGCAATTGGCTGACCGCGCCGGGGACGATCGCCTCGACGCTCAGCGACGATGCGTTCTTCCGTCACCACCAGCTCTCGACCAAGCGCGATGCCTATGTCGGCCATCCCGTGAAGAGCCTGCTCGACGGCGAATGGGTCGTGACCCTGTCACGCCGCTTCAACAAGACGGACGGCAGTTTCGGCGGCGTGGTGCTCGCGACCATCAGCTCCAGATATCTTTCGCATTTCTACCAGCAGTTCGAGATCGGCCGTAACAGCTCGGTGACGCTGATGTACGGCGACGGCATGATCATCGCCCGCAACCCGAGCAACGACACGTTCGTCGGCCGCAGCGTCGGCGATACGCCGCTGTTCCGCGATGCGAGCCTGCAGCGGGCGGGTGGAGCCTATCATTTCAAGTCGCCGCTGGACGGCGCCGAGCGCGTCAGCTTCTTCAAGCGCAGCAGCCGTTACCCGCTCGTCCTGCTCGCGACCGTCGACAAGGAGGAGCTGCTTGCGCCGTGGAAGGCGGCGGCGATCTCCCGCATGCTCTACGTGCTCGCGCTGGTCATGCTGATCGCGGTCATCGGCGCCGTGCTGGTCCGCCAGCTGCAGCGGGGGCAGCGGATGGCCGCGGCACTCGTCGAGAAGGAAGCGCATTTCCGTCTGCTCGCCGAGGGCTCCAGCGACATGGTGACCCGGATCGGGCTGGACGAGCGCCTGCGCTATGTTTCGCCGTCGTCGATCCGCGTCGTCGGGTGGCGCGCCAATCAGCTCATCGGCACGCCCGCGCTCGCGGGCGTCAATCCGGAAGACCTTCCGCATGTCCAGGCGGTCGTCGACGCCATGAAGCGCGGCGAGACGGAGGAAGCCCGGGTCACCTATCGCAACGCGCACGGCAAGACCAACGAGGTCTGGCTCGAATCCACCATGCGGGTGACGCGCAAGGGCAACGGCAGCGTCGAGGGCGTGGTCGCGATCTCGCGCGACATCACCGAGCAGAAGAAGCTGGAGACGAGGCTCGAGACGCTGGCGATCGAGGACAGCCTCACCGGGCTCGCCAACCGCCGCCGCTTCGACGAACGGCTGAAGGAGGAATGGGCGCGCGCCTACCGCGACCGTTCGAGCCTCGCTTTGCTGATGATCGACGTCGATCACTTCAAGGCCTACAACGATGAATACGGCCACCCCGCGGGCGATGCCTGCCTGCGGGTGGTCGCCAAGATCATTGCAGCCGAGATGCAGCGCGCGGGCGATCTGGCGGCCAGATATGGCGGCGAGGAATTCGCCATGCTGCTGCCGAACACCGATGCCGCGGGATGCGCCCGGATCGGCGAGCATATCCGCAGGGCGATCCGCGAGGCGGGGCTGGTCCACACCTCCAACCACGAATCCGGCTGCGTCACCGCTTCGTTCGGCGGAGCGGCCTGCCGCCCGGCGTTCGAGCGCACGGCGGGAGTGGGACTGCTGGTCGAGGCCGCCGATCGGGCGCTCTACGCCGCCAAGGAGGCCGGGCGCGACCGCCTGGTGATGGCGGGCGAGGTGACCCACCTGATGCCCAAGGTCTCGGGGCTGTAACATCGCCCGGCGCGGGAGCGATCATGTCCCGGACGCGGCGCAGCGAGAGGCGATACAGCGCTGAGCCCCGGCACGAGAGCATCAGTAATGCGGGGGCTGCTCGTTGGCGGGCCCTGGCGCATTCGCTTCGGCTTCCTGCAACCGCTCGGTCAGTTCCGCGATCTTCCGCGACAGCGCATCGATCTGCTTCCATTGTGCGGTGATGGTCTGGTTCAGCGTTTCGACGGTGTCGTCCTGATAGGCGAGGCGCGCCTCCAGCGTGTCGATACGCTCGCTCAGCGTCTTGATGTCACTCGTCACGTGTTGCGTCCTTGTCCCGTTCGCGCAGCCCGTGGCCGAGCGCGACGCGCTCGTCGAACACGAAGCATTCGCCGCGCCAGCGGCTCTGCGCCTCCGGCACCTGTTCCAGATATTTGAGGATGCCGCCCTTGAGGTGATAGACCTCGGTGAAGCCGCGCGCGAGTAGATGCGCGCTCGCCTTCTCGCAGCGGATGCCGCCGGTGCAGAACATCGCGATCTTGCGATGCCTCGTTGGATCGAGCCGTTGCGCGGCAAAATCCTTGAACTGGCCGAAGCTTCCGATGCCGGGATCGACCGCGCCCTCGAACGTCCCCATAGCGACCTCGAAGGCGTTGCGGGTGTCGAGCACCAGCGTATCCGGCGCCTCGATCAGCGCGTTCCATTCGGCCGCGTCGACATAGGTGCCGACCCGGCGCGTGGGATCGGCGGCTTCGTCGCCGAGCGTGACGATCTCCTTCTTCAGCCGCACCTTGAGCCGTCCGAACGGCATCGCGTCGCTGGTCGAGAATTTGAGCTCGAGATTGTCGAGCCTGTCGCCGAACAGTCCGCCGGGACCGAGCGCGCGGACGAACGCGTCGATCGCTTCGGGCAGACCCGCGATCGTGCCGTTGATGCCTTCCTGGGCCAGCAGGATGCTGCCCTTCAGCGCGAGCTCGGCGCAGAGCGCGCGCAACGGCTCCCGCAGCGCGCGATGGTCGGGCAGCGCGGCGAATTGGTAGAAGGCGGCGACCTTGTAAGTGGCGACCTTGTAAGTCATGGCGCCCGTTTAGCAGGGGGCAGGCGCCTGGAAAACCCGCCATGGGCAAGTCCGCGCCGGTCCCGATGCGCCCGGCGGATGGCAGCCATTTCCCTGGTATGCCAGGCATTGCCCCGCGGGGCTGGATTGTGTCATGTAGGCCCGGTTTTCGAGACGGCGCGGTATGCGCCGCCGGCCTGAGAGAGCAAGATCCGCATGAGAAACTTCCATTTCCCCGGCAGGTCCACCGTCCACGCCACCAACGCGATGGTGGCGACCTCGCATCCGCAGGCGTCGCTCGCCGCGATCGAGGTGCTGCGCGAGGGCGGCACCGCAGTGGACGCGGCGGTGGCGGGGTCGGCGCTGCTCGGGGTGATCGAGCCGCAATCGACCGGCATCGGCGGCGACTGCTTCGCGCTGATCCAGCCGCGCGGCGAGGGCAAGATCATCGCCTATAACGGCTCCGGCCGCGCGCCGAAGGCGGCGAACGCCGACTGGTATCTCGAGCGCAAGATCAATTCCGTGCCGCTGACCTCGGCACATGCCGTCTCGATCCCCGGCGTGATCGACGCCTTCGCTACGGTGCTGCGCGATCACGGCAAGTTCGGCTTCGACCGGCTGCTGCAACCCGCGATCAAGGCCGCGGAAGAAGGCTACGTCGTCGCTCCGCGCATCGCCTTCGACTGGAAGAACCAGTTCGAGAAGCTGAAGAACGGCACCAACACCGTGCGTTATCTCCTGCCGCACGGCAAGCCGCCGGTGGCCGGCGACGTCATCCGCCAGGCCGAACTCGGCAAGACGCTGCGCGCGATCGCCAAGGACGGCCGCGATGCCTTCTACAAGGGCGCGATCGCGGAGGACATGGTCGAGACCCTGCGCGGAATCGGCGGCCTGCACAAGCTCGACGATTTCGCAGCCCACACCACCGAAGTGACGACGCCGATCGGCACCATGTACAAGGGCTACGACCTCTGGCAGTGCCCGCCGAACGGGCCGGGCGTCACCGCGCTGCTGATGCTGAACATCCTGTCGCGTTTCGACCTGACCAAGTTCGCGCCGCTGAGCGTCGAGCGCTTCCATCTCGAGGCGGAAGCCGCGCGTATCGCCTACATGAACCGCGAGATGCATGTCGCCGACCCCGATCACATGAAGATCAACGTCGCCGAGATGCTCGCCAAGGGCTTCGCCGACGACTACATCGGCAAGATCCGCCTCGACGGCATGCTCGACCTGCCGAACGTCGCCCCGCCGATGAATCCCTCGACCATCTACATCACGGTCGTGGACAAGGACCGCAACGTCTGCTCGTTCATCAACTCGGTCGCGCACTCCTTCGGTTCGGCGATCGTCTCCGACAAGACCGGCGTGCTGCTCCAGAACCGCGCCGGCGGTTTCCGCATCCAGCCCGGCCATCCCAACTGCATCGAGGGCGGAAAGCGTCCGCTGCACACCATCATGCCGGGCCTCCTGACCAAGGGCGGCCGGTCGGTGATGCCGTTCGCGGTGATGGGCGGGCAGTATCAGCCGGTCGGGCAGACCCATGTGCTCACCAACATCCTCGACTATGGCTGCGACGTGCAGGAGGCGATCGACATGCCGCGCGGCCTGCACTACGAGGGCCAGTACCAGCTCGAGGACAGCGTGCCGGCTGCGATCGTCGAAGGCCTGAAGAAGCTCGGCCACAAGACCACCAGCGTGGTCAGTCCGCTCGGCGGTGCCCAGGCGATCTGGATCGATTGGGACAAGGGGACGCTCACCGGCGGTTCCGACCCGCGCAAGGACGGCTGCGCGCTCGGCTATTGATCGACGCGCGAGGGCTGGAAACGGCATCCTCGTTGCGCTAGACACCTCCCGCCTCAAACGGAAGGTGTCTTATGCAGCGTTTCCAACGCATGCTCCTCGCCATCATGTCGGCTCTCGCGATCACCGTGATCGGTGGCGTGTCCGGCTTTGTTTCCACCACGGCCTCGGCCCAGACCGCAGGAAAGACCATGACCACAGCTTCAGGCTTGCAGACCATCGACAGCGTCGTCGGCACCGGCGCTTCGCCAAAGCCCGGCCAGATTTGCGTGATGCACTACACCGGCTGGCTCTACGAGAACGGCCAGAAGGGCAAGAAATTCGACAGCTCGGTCGATCGCAACGAGCCGTTCGAGTTTCCGATCGGCAAGGGTCGCGTGATCGCCGGCTGGGACGAGGGCGTTGCCAGCATGAAGGTCGGCGGCAAGCGCACGCTGATCATCCCGCCGCAGCTCGGTTACGGCGCGCGCGGCGCCGGCGGCGTGATCCCACCGAACGCGACTTTGATGTTCGACGTGGAATTGCTCGCGGTGAAGTGACCGCGCTTCTTCCCGAAACAAAAAGACCGGCCGCAAGGCCGGTCTTTTCGCTTCTCGGTACAGTGCTGTTACTCGGCCGCGCGACGCGCAGCGGCCGCTGCGCGATCGATCGCTTCCTTCGCGGCGTCCTTGGCATCGCCCATGGCCTGCTGGCCCTTGCCCTTCACCTCCTGGATCGCGCCTTCGCCCTTCAGGCGATCGGAGCCGGTGGCTTCGCCGATACCCTGCTTGGCCTTGCCGATCGCCTCGTTGGCGGCGCCCTTGATCTTGTCGCTCGTGCTACCCATGAAACTCTCCTTCCGGTTTGCTCGCGAAGACAACGTCCGGCAGCTGCCCGGGTTCCGATTTTGGTATGGCTTGCGGCTGCGGCTTTGGGGTAATTTGCGAGGCACGGAACCAGCAGAAAGCAAGATCAATGACCGGTCATGACCACACGCATTCCCACCATGCACACGATCATGACGATCGCTGGAAACATGACGGCGTGCGCGTCATTCCCGGCAACCAGCTCGATACCAACGTGCCGTCGACGGCGGGCATGGACCGCGCGGCCGCCATCAATTTCGCGCGCGTCGGCGCGCAGAAGCTGTGGGCAGGCACCGTCAGCATCAAGCCCGATGCCAAGACGGGCGCGCACCACCACGGCCATCTCGAAAGCGTCATCTACGTCGTGAAGGGCAAGGCCCGGATGCGCTGGGGCGAGAGCCTGCAATTCACCGCCGAGGCGGGTCCGGGCGATTTCATCTTCGTGCCGCCTTACGTGCCGCACCAGGAGATCAATGCCAGCCGCGACGAGGTGCTGGAATGCGTGCTGGTGCGCAGCGACGGCGAGGCTGTCGCGATCAATCTGGACATCGAGCCGGTCGAGAAGCCCGAAACGGTGCTGTGGATCGATCCCGTCCATAGGGATCCCAACGAGAAGAAATAGGCTGGGTTGCGCGAGGGGCGGCGTGACCGCCCCTCGCAACCGGCGGCCCAAAAAAATATTCCGGAAGCGATGTCGGATGGCGGCCCAGCCGTCCGTCCTTGGGCAGAACCCCGCCCAAGGAGCTTTCGATGCCCAGGATGATCTTCGTCAATCTGCCGGTGACCGACCTCAAGCGCGCGACCTCGTTCTACGAGGCGATCGGTGCGACCAGGAACCCGCAATTCAGCGACGACACGGCGAGTTGCATGGTCTTCTCCGAGACCATCTACGTGATGCTGACGACCCACGAGAAATTCCGCCACTTCACGCCGAAGCCGATCGCCGATGCGAAGACGACGAACCAGGCGCTGTTCTGCCTGTCCGCCGACAGCCGCAAGGAGGTCGACGAGATCGTCGGCAAGGCCTCGGCTGCGGGCGGCGTCGCCGATCCCAGCCCGATCGACGAGTATGATTTCATGTACGGCCGCAGCTTCGAGGATCCGGACGGTCATATGTGGGGCGTGAACTGGCTGGACATGGCGGCCGTGCCGCCGAAGCCCGCCGCGGCGAATGCCTGATTGAACCCAGAGAGGAGCATTCACATGGCCAAGGTCGTGCCCTGCATGTGGTTCAACGGCGATGCCGAGGACGCCGCGAAGTTCTACGTCTCGCTCGTTCCGAATTCGGAGATCACGCACGTTCAGCGCAATGTTTCGGACAATCCGTCCGGCAAGGAAGGCTCCGTGCTCGTCGTCGAGTTCACGGTGGCCGGACAGCCGCTGGTCGCGCTCAATGGCGGGATGAAGATGGAATACACACACGCGCTCTCGCTCATGATCCATTGCGACGATCAGGCCCAGGTCGACAGCGTCTGGAATGCGTTCCTCGCTCATGGGGGCAGTGAAGGACAGTGCGGCTGGCTCAGGGATCGCTACGGCGTGTCCTGGCAGGTGGTGCCGAAGGTGATGTTCGAGTTCCTGTCGAGCCCGGACAGGGCGGCGGCCGGACGTGCCATGCAGGCCATGATGAAGATGGTCAAGCTGGACGTGGACGTCTTGCGCCGTGCATTCGAGGGCAAGTCGGCGGCGTGAGGCGGCCTGCTCCCGTCACGCCGATCGTCATCGCTCCGGGCGATCCGGCAGCCGGAGAAAGCGATGAGATGCGGAGAGCTGCGGCGTACCGGATGCCCCGCCTTCGCGGGGCATGACCGGCGAGGTCGGCGCGACCGCGCCCACCTCGCTAATAACTGACCCGTAACCCCACGCCGCCGTGGATGGTGTTGCCGACGGGCTGCGGGCCCAGCGTGCCGTTGAGGAAGAGGTCGGCGATCCAGCCCTTGGTGAGCCGGAAGCCGAGCCGGCCGCCATATTCGAACCAGCCCTGATTGCCCATGGTCGGGACCACCGTGCCGTCACCGGTCACGGTGGCGACGATCCCGCTATGGGCTGCGAACGACTGCACCCAGCCGCCATTGATGTTGGTTTCGAGATTGCTGCCGAAGAGATGGGTCCACTGGCCGCCGATCTTGACCAGGCTGGTGCGGTCGGTCCCGGTCGCGATGGTGGCGTCGAACGGGTTGAAGGCCGCCGCGCTGTCCGCATAACCCGACACGCGCTGCCAGAGTTGCCAGACCTCGACCGAGGCCGCCACCTCGTCGCGCGGTGACAGGCGGCTCATCCAGCCGGCGCGGCCGTAGACCGCATAGTTCGAACTGTTGGTCGCGCTCGTCACGCTCACCGGCCCGAGGCTGGTGTCGTAGCCGCGGGTGTAGCGTACCTTCTCCCACGGCGTCAGGATCGTGCCGACGTCGAAGAACGGGCGCGACGAGCCCCAATCGGTGAAGTCGTAACGCAGCGCCAAAGCTCCGATCGGTGCGCTCGTGACGTTGTAGCCGCCCTCGCTGTACTGCGTGTAGGCGATGCCGGCGAGCAGCGACAGATTGTTGGTCAGTTGCTTGCGGCCGTGGATGCCGGCCGAGAACGAGCCGGCCGAACCGAACGCGCTGACGCAGTCGCTGCAATTGACCTGCTCGTTGACGCCGAGCAGCACCGTCCCGAGCACGCGGTTGGTGATCATCTGGTTGAAGCGCTGATCGGCGAGGCCGCCGATCGAGTTGCCGCTGGAATTCGCACCCGTCGGCGTGGGGGTCGGAATCGGGCTCGGAGAGGGGCTCGGCGAGGGTGATGGAGACGGACTCGGCGATGGCGACTGGGCCGCGGCCGGATGGATATCGAACACGACCGGCGCGATCGCAGCCGTCAGTGTCAGCGCGCAGGCGAGGATGATGCGCTTGATGTTCAATGGCCGCATCGTCAGCGCCCGCACAGCATGCCGTCGTCATTGACGGCGGGCGTGATGGTCGGCGAAGCGTCGGCATATTGGTTCACGGCGCAGAGGCCCGCGCTCGCGGCGCAGTTCGCCGCGAAGGTCCAGGGCGGCGTGTTGGTCCGGCTGATGCCGACCCTGCCGCCGGTGGAGGTGATGACCGCGGTGTCGCCGGGCTGCGTGAGCTGCACGCACTGGACGTTCAGCGTGCAGACGCTGGCCGCGCCTTCCTGCAGCACGACGACGGAACGTCCGCGCTGCGAGAGAATGTCGAGCGTGGTGCCGCGCACGCCGATCGTGGCGAGCGGCGTCGTGATCTTGTAGGCGGTCTTGTCGGAATGTCCGGTGACGAAGCGGAACGCGCCGGTGGTCATGCGGATCGCGACGTCGCGATAGCTGTGCTCGTCGTTGAAGACGGTGCGATCGAGCTTGAGCGTCGCGCTCGGCCCGAGCGACAGGTTGGTGCTGTCGGCCATGACGAAGCGCGCCGCGCTGTCGGCGCCGGTGCGCACGGTCTCGTCGCGCAGCATGCTGTCGCCGACTTTGATCTGCGTCGCGGCCGTCGCGACGCGCACCACTTCGTTCTGGATGAGAACCGCTTCGCCGACGCGCGTCTGCGCCTGGGCTTCAGGCGCCGTGCACAAAGCGGCCGACAGCAGTGCAGGCAAAAACAGGAGACGTAAATTCATTCCATAACCAATCAATGTGTCCCTTGACCCTAGCGGATCACGCGCGATTGCGATGTGGCGGAATTATCACAAGCGATGCAGGACGCACGTTATGCTTAGTGACAGCCGCGATGGAATGCGTTCAATGAGCCGCGCGATAATTTTCCCCCGCGGTGACGCAGATTTGCCACGCAACATAGCTCCGCAGCGATCGTTCAAATTGTCTGAAGTTCCGCAGGTGTCGCGGAGCGCAGTGATCGCTGTCGTGATTTTCCTGATCGCGCATCTCGCGCTGCTGATCGGCCTGACGGCGTCGGAGAAGTTCGTCTTCGACGAGGTGCACTACGTGCCGGCCGCGCGACAAATGCTCGCACCGGCGATGTCGCAGCCGATGCTCAATCCAATGCATCCGCCGCTGGCGAAGGAGCTGATCGCGACGTCGATCGCCGTCTTCGGCGACAGCGCGCTGGGCTGGCGCTATCCGTCGGCGCTGTTCGGCGCGCTTGCCATCGTGGCGATCTATCTCTGCGGTCTCGCACTGTTCTCAACGCAGGCGCCCGCGATCGCGGCCGCATTCGTCGCGGCCTTCAACCAGATGCTCTACGTGCAGGCGCGCATCGCCATGCTCGACATCTTCGCGCTCGGCTTCGGCCTGCTCGCGATCGCCGCGTTCATGCACGGCTTTCGAAGAGAGCGGCCGCATGCGTTGTTCGCACTCGCGGGCAGCCTGTTCGGGCTCGCCGCGGCATGCAAATGGAGCGGCCTGTTTCCGGCCGGCGTCTGCATCGTCGTCATCGCGGCGATCCGCCTGCTGCAGGGCTGGCGCACGCTGTTCGCCGACGCGAGGCCGGGCGACTGGTATCGGCCGGACCTCTGGCCCGACTTCAGGTGGTACCATTTCGCGCTCTGCTTCGTCGCGTTGCCGGTGGTCACCTATCTGGCCACCTTCATCCCGCTCCATGGATTGTCGCTGCCGGACCTGATCGAGGCGCAGCGGCGGATCTTCGCCGACAACACGACGACGGCAATCGCCGGTCACACCTACATGAGTTCGTGGCCGTCCTGGCCCTTGCTCGCGCGTCCGGTCTGGTTCCTGTTCGACAAGACGGACGACGACCACATCGCGGCAATCGTGTTTCTCGGCAATCCCCTGGTGCTATGGCCGGCGCTGCCCGCGCTCGCGCTGGTGCTGCGCGATTTCATCGTCGGGCGCCGGTGGGATGCGTTCCTGATCGCCGCGTTCTATTTCGGCTCCTGGCTCGCCTGGGCGCTGCTGCCGCGTACGCTTGGCTTCATCTATTATTATCTGCCGGCCGCGACGATCGCCTCGCTCGCGCCCGTCTACGTCTTGCGCAGGGATGGGCTGCCGCGCTGGCTGCTCTGGGCCTATGTCGGCGTCGCCGCCATCGGCTTCGTGACGATGTTGCCGATCTCGGCGGCGTTCGTCGGCACGTCGATGCAGACATTCAACCGGCTGATGCTGTTCCAGAGCTGGATCTGAGGCCGGTCAGAACCTGAACCAGGGAATCCTGTTCCAGACGACGTGGCTGCGATAGATGTGCGGCCAGTAGACCGGGAAGGGCTGCCAATAGGCGTAGCGGCGGTGATGGCGCTGAGCGGTCCGCTTCGGCGCCGTCCGCGGTGCGGGCTCGCTCGATGCCTGCGGAGCGGCGGGTTCGGCCGATTTCGGCACGATCGCCGGGCGCGGTACGCTCGTCGGGGGTTGTGCTGGTTGCGTGGCCTGCGCCGGCTCCGCGGGCGCGGCGGTCGTTGCGGCGGGCGTGTCGTCGGCGCGGGCCGGCAGAGCTGAAGCCGTCAAGAAAAGCGTGGCGGCGGCGATTCCCAAAGCATGCATCTTCATGTGAGCTGCCCTTTCCAATATTCGATGACGCCGCGCGGACGCGCGCGGCGCTCGCGCAATCATGCGAGATCGGCAATATGTCCGGAAGCGTGTGCCGCCCGCCATTGGTGCGGCGGGCGGCGCGCTGATGCGACGATCACTTCGACGCGGTCTTGGTGTCCATGTTGACGACCTGGACGCGGCGATTGACCGGGTCGGCGCCGTTGGCGGTGTCCTTCAGCTTGGTCTTGCCGTACCCGACGGTGACGAGATCGGTGCCGTTGAGGCCGTAGTTCTGCACCAGGTACTTCTTGATCGTGTCGGCGCGCCGTTCCGACAGTCCCTGGTTGTACTCTTCGCCGCCGACCGCATCGGTGTGGCCGGCGACCACGAAGGTCGAGCCCTTGAGCGCGGGATCGGACAGCGCCTTGCCGAGCGCCTGCACCGACGGGACCGAGGTCTTGGCGATGTCGGCCGAGTTGTAATCGAACTGGATCTCCAGATCGATGTTCGGCTTGGTCGCCGCGATCTCGGAGATCTGTTCGCGTTCGCCGGTCGAGAGCGACCGCGTCTGCCGGTTGCGCACGGTGTTCAGGAACGTCGCTTCCTTGGCCTGGGCGGTCGGGTCGGCCTGCGGTCCGACGGAGAGGCCGCGGGTCAGCGGCTTCGGCTTCAGCGCGTCCAGGATCTGATTGGCGGAGACGTTGTTGTCGCCGGCCAGAGCCAGGCCCGCCGTCATCGTCAGCGCGGCCGAGAGAGCAACGATCTTCAGTCCAAATAATCTATCAAAACGGGTCATTGTCGTATCCTCGCTGTTGCGCCCGATGGCGATTTGATGCTGCGAGCATAGGGCTGGTTCAAACACCCTGATGTGATCTTGATCACGCTGGAAACACGCGCCGGATTTTAGCCCCCGGACCGGAAGGTGCCAATCACCGGCGTACCCCGGTCGCGGCCCGAACAGCGATCGACGCGATGTCGTCGTGTGGGGTTCATGTCGCCAGAGGCCTTGCGTGATCCAGATCACATTCTTGTCTTTCCGAAGAGACCACAGTGCGGCCATCGGATCGGTCGCGGGTGGTTCGCCGGCTGATCCAGGGATCTGGGGAGAAAGACCATGCGTTTCCTGATCGCGGCAATGTCTCTCGCAGCCTTCGTCTTCAGCGGCAACGCGGCGCTCGCGGACAAGCGTGTCGCCTTCGTGGTCGGCAATTCCGCCTATACCAACGTGCCGCAGCTTCCCAATCCCGCGATCGACGCCAAGTCGATGGCCCGGGTGCTGCGCAATGTCGGCTTCGAGGTGGTCGAGGGCGCCAACCTCACCCGCGACGCCATGACCGCGAAGCTTCTCGAATTCGGCAAGAAGAGCGAAGGCGCCGATGTCGCGCTGTTCTTCTATGCCGGCCACGGCATCGCGGTGAACGGCACCAACTATCTGCTGCCGATCGATGCGGATCTGAAATCCGAGATGGACGTCAAACTCGGCGCGGCGATCAATGTCGATACCACGCTGGAGCAGACCATGGGCGATGCCAAGGTCAAGCTGGTGTTCCTCGATGCCTGCCGCGACAATCCGTTTGCCGCCAAGATCCGCTCGGCCAGGGCGACGCGGTCGGTGACCGTGGCGAGCGGCCTTGCCGAGATGAAGTCGGGCGAGGGAACCCTGATCGCCTTCGCGACCGGCCCCGGCCAAACCGCGCTCGACGGCGAAGCCGGCACCAACAGCCCGTTCACCCGCGCGCTGATCGCCAACATCGCCCAGCCCGGCCTCGAGATCCAGCAGGCGATGACCAAGGTGCGCGCCCAGGTCAACGACGAGACCAGCAAGGCCCAACTGCCCTGGGGCCACACCAACCTCACCGGCACGGTCTATCTCAATCCGGCCGCTGCGGCCGCGTCGGATGCGACCGCGACGGTGGCCGTCGCCCAGGCCGGTGAAGTCGAGCTCGAATTCTGGCGCTCGATCAAGGACACCAACAAGGTCGAGGAACTCAACGCCTATCTCACCAACTATCCGAACGGCACCTTCAAGGCGCTGGCACTCGCCCGCATCGCGGCGATCCAGGACGGTCCGTCCACCACGACGCGCAATCTCACCGTTGGTATCGACCCCGCGACCTTCACGGACGATGCCGACCAGATCTCCGAGGACCAGATCGGTCTCGACAAGGGCCAGCGCCGCGACGTGCAGCGCCGCCTCACCGGCCTCGGCTTCGACATCAAGGCGACCGGCAAGTTCGACGACGAGACCCGCTCCGTGATCAAGCGCTGGCAGGCCGCGCGCGGTTATCCCGCGACCGGTTATCTCAACAAGCTCCAGCACAAGGCGATGCAGTCCGAGATCGTGTCCACCCGTGTCGCTTCGTCCGATGTCTCCGACGACGAGCCGGTCCGGCATCGGTCCTCCGGCGGCGGCCGCCGGGCTCGCGGCGGTGGCGGCGGGATGGGTGGCCCCGGTGCTCTCTTCGGCCACATGATGGGCGGCCTGTTCCACCGCTGATGCAACGAACCGCACGATGCGAAGCGGCCCGGCGGGGGCCGCTTCTGCATTGGAAACCTCCGCACATCGATCGTCGCAAAGCTGTCTAGGCTCGGCCCGGCTGCGAACAAGAAATCGGCCAGATGCGCGCCTAGCAGACGACGTCAGTCGAAGATCGCAAGCGAAGGGAGCCGAGTTCCATCCAGTGCCGAGGCCAAGTGACTACCAGCTCTATCGCAGTGGCCAGCCGGATCGGACTGTGTTCCTGAACTCGATGCCGATCTACATCGGCGCGGCGATGATCGCGGTGGCGATCCTGCTGTCGACCCTGATCACGGGAGTGACCAGCCGCTACGTCGGCATTGACGGGCCCAACGACGAGAACATGTGGCTGGTCGATCGCCTCACCGGCAACGTCTACCGCTGCCAGGCGGAGGGACGGGGCAGGGCATCCTGCGAGCCGGACGTGGCGACCGGCAGCGTCGGGGAGCGCCCAAAAGCCGCACACTGAACCAGCGAAAGTCGCATCACCTTCGCGGCCCTGTCTCAGAACGATGAATACTGCCCCGGCCGGCATCAGGCCGGCGTCGTTTTCCCTGAGGAGGAAACTTGATGAAGACCCTGTTGCTCGCCGCGTCGTTCGTTGCACTCGCTCTGTCTCCGGCATCGGCCGCCAAGATCTCGTGCACCAGCGCCAACATGGCGAAGCTCGTCGTCGGCATGGGCGGCGAAGACACGCCGGGCAAGATCGCGGCCAGGAAGGCGATGGCCTCGGCCAATTCCGACATGAGCAAAGGCAACATGCGCGGCGCCTGCAAGCACTACATCAACGCCGAGAAGGCGATGGCGATGAAGTAGGCTCCGGCCGCATCATCGGGCCGCGCTGTCAGCAGTTGGCAGCGTGGCCTTTTCTTGTGGCGCTCCCTCGCCGTCTCCTTTTCCCGGGCGCGAATCCCACTACATTGCTTCCCGCAATGTCACGCGCGCCCAAACCGCTTCCGCTCACCACGACGCAGGCCCGGCAGATCTGGCTGCATGCCCAGCGGCTGGACGTCCGCGCCCCGTTCGGGGAGGGCGCGCGGGCCGTGGCGGATGCGATCGCTCATCTCGGCTATGTGCAGATCGACACCATCAACGTGATCGAGCGCTGCCACCACCACATCCTCTTCAGCCGCATTCCGTCCTATCGCCGTGCCGACCTGCGCCACGCCCAGAGCGTCGACAAGAGCGTCTTCGAATACTGGACGCATGCGCTCTCCTACGTGCCGGCGAGCGACTTCCGCTTCTTCCTGCCGGCGATGCGCGAGCACCGCCGCGAGGGCCACAAATGGTACGCCTCGGTCACGCCGGCGGACATGCGCAAGGTGATGCGGCTGCTGCGCGCCGGCCCGCTGACGATCCGGGACATCGAGGATGACGTGCTCACCGAGAAGGAGCATCTGTGGCAGAGCCGCAAGCCCTCGAAGCGGGCGCTGCAACTCGCCTTCTACACCGGCGTTGCGACCGTCAGCGAACGTCAGGGCATGCTCAAGACCTATGAGCTGATGGCGCGCCATTTCGGCTGGGACAAGCTGCCGAAGCCGGCTCCGGCGAGGGACATCACGGCCTATCTGCTCGACCGCGCGCTGCGGTCGCAGGGCGCCGTCAGCCTCGATTCGATCTGCCATCTCGACGCGCCCAGCAAGAAGGCGGTCGCCGGCCTGATCGCCTCGCGAGTCCGTCGCGGCGAGCTCGTGCCGGTCGCGATCGACGGGGCCGGCAAGCAGGCGCATTGGGCGACCCCTGCCGCGCTGGAAGCGGGCGAGGTGCCGCCCGATCTCGTCCACATCCTCTCGCCCTTCGATCCCCTGATCATCCAGCGCAAGCGCACCAATCTCATCTTCGGCTACAATCATCTGTTCGAGGCCTATGTGCCGAAGGCCAAGCGCAAGCTCGGCTATTTCGCGCTTCCGGTGCTGGTCGGCGACGAGATCGTCGCCGCGCTCGACCTCAAGACCGACCGGCAGGCCCGGAAGCTGCTGATGCAGAAATGGACCTGGGTCGGCAACGGCAGGAAGACGGCGGGGCGCAAGGAGCTCAAGCGGGCGATCGAAGACGAGCTCGATCGTTTCGAGCGGTTTCAGCTGGCGGAGTGAGTCGGCTTTCGCCAGGTACGTTAGGCTAGCCGCCCCTGCGCAGTTCGACGAAACGGTCGATCCAGACGCCGACCAGAATTCCGATCGCATAGGCCGCCAGATTCCACAGCGAAAAGATGCGCCCCAACAGCAGCGCGCCGGCCGTCGTCAGCCGGAACGCATCGAGCCAGGGCGCGTGCGCCAGCCTGGAGAACTCGACCACGACCGCAATCATCATGGCGATGGCGGCAATCTGGGTCCGCGTCAGCCGCGGCAGCAAGACCCCGACCAGCAGAAACACCATCGTAGCCCACAGCAGCGAGCCGCCATACTTCACGACGAAGGCCGGAAGCCCGAGCGGAAACCCGTACCAGCGCAGCGACAGCCCGCAGACGATCACGACCGCCGCCAGCCCGGCGCGGATCAGCGACCTCTGTCGCGGCGCAATGGGTTTGACCGGCTGCGCACCGTGCATTGCTTGCTCCATTGACTCTTTGCCCGCGATGCTCAAAACCGCCTCTGGCCCTAAAAAAGCAACAACCCCGGGGGGAAGCATGAGCCAGACCACCTATGCCGGCAACGCCAAGTCGGACATCGAGACCTCGACCATCCGCGCCATTTCCTGGCGCCTGATTCCCTTCCTGGTCCTGGCCTACTTCTTCTCCTATCTCGACCGCGTCAATCTCGGCTTCGCCGCGCTGACCATGAACGCCGAGCTGAAGTTCACGCCGCTGATCTTCTCCTGGGGCGCCGGCATCTTCTTCATTGGCTATTTCATCTTCGAGGTGCCGAGCAATCTGGCGCTGGAGAAGTTCGGCGCCAGCCGCTGGATCGCCCGCATCATGGTGACCTGGGGCATCATCTCGGCGCTGATGGCGCTCGTGAGCGGGGAGACGAGCTTCTACGTGCTGCGCTTCCTGCTGGGCATCGCCGAAGCCGGCTTCTTCCCCGGCATCATCCTCTATCTCACCTACTGGTATCCGGCCGAGTACCGCGCCCGCTTCCTCGCCGCCTTCGCCATCGCCGTGCCGGTCTCGACCGTCATCGGCGCGCCGATCTCCGGCCTGCTGCTCGGGCTGGACGGCGTGATGGGCCTGAAGGGCTGGCAGTGGCTGTTCATCCTCGAGGGCATCCCGTCGGTGCTGCTCGGCATCGTCACCTGGTTCTACCTGACCGATCGGCCGGAAAAGGCGGATTGGCTGACGGCCGAGCAGAAGGCCTGGCTCAAGACCAAGCTCGATTCCGAAATTGCGGCCAAGCAGGCGGTGAAGCATCTCTCGCTCGGTGAAGCCCTGTCCTCGCCGAAGGTGATCACGCTGAGCCTGATCTATTTCGGCTTCGTCGCCGCACTCTACGGCATGCAGTTCTGGCTGCCGCAGATCGTCAAGGCGTTCGGCCTCACCAATGCGCAGACCGGCTTCGTCACCGCGATCCCGTACCTGTTCGGCACCATCGCGATGATCCTGTGGGCCCGGCGGTCGGATGCCAAGCGCGAGCGGGTGTTCCATGTCGGCGCACCGATGATCCTGATCGCGATCGCGCTCGCGATCTCCAGCTACATCACCGATCCCACCATCACGATGGTGGTGCTGACGGTGGCCGCAATCGGCGTTTTCTGTGTCTTCGGCGTGTTCTGGACCCTGCCGACCGCCTGGCTCTCCGGCACCGCCGCGGCCGGCGCCATCGCGCTGATCAATTCGATCGGCAACCTCGCGGGCTTCGGTGGACCCTATCTGATCGGCTGGGTGAAGGAGGCGACGGGCCAGACCTCGACCGGCCTACTTGTGCTTGCGATCCTGCCGTTCCTCGCCGGCATCCTGGTCTTCATCGGCGGCCATGAGACCAGGCACGAGTTCGTCGAACAGCGGCGATGAGAAAGTCGCTCGCGTAGCCCGGTCGCGTAGCCCGGACCCCGGACGGAGCAAAGCGAACTCTCCGTTTACTCGCCCGAACTCAGAGGCCCCGGATTGTGCTGCGTGCATCCGGGGCGAGTCTGTATGTGCCGAGTTTACTGACCACGCTCGTTGAGCTTACCCAAATACCGCCTCATCGGCATTGCTAATCCTTACCGCCCCTTAACGATCACGCTTTCCTGATGACTGACGATTATTGACTTTTATCAGTGATTATTCGACACTCGTCTCAATTGAGATGCAGGAGTGTCCTTCGATGTTCGTCCGGATGGTATTGTCGAGCTATTCCAGGCTGCTGGCAGGTGCATCGCTGGCCCTGATGGCTGTCGCGCTGGCAGGGTGCAACGATACGGTTGCCGAGAAGGCCGAGCCGCCGCGGCCGGTCCTGGTCGCAACCGCCCATTATGATGCGGAGACACCCGAGCGCAGCTTCGTGGGTACGGTCAGGCCCCGGATCGAGAGCGATCTCGGCTTCCGCGTCGCCGGCAAGGTCGCAAAGCGCCTGGTCGAGGTCGGCCAGACCGTTGAAGTCGGTCAGCCGCTCGCCACCCTCGACGAAATCGATCTGAAGCTGCAGGCCGAGCAGGCCGTCGCCGAGCAGACCGCCGCGACCGGCGTGCTGGCCCAGGCCGCGGCCGCCGAACAGCGTGCCAAGGATCTGAAGGCCAAGGGCTGGACCACCGACGCCCAACTCGACCAGAGCCGCGCATCCGCCGACGAGGCCCGTGCGCGCCTCGACCGCGCCGTCCGCTCGGTCGAACTGACCAAGAATTCCCTTTCCTACGCGACGCTTCTTGCCGACGCCCGCGGCGTCGTCACGGCAACGCTGATCGAGCCCGGCCAGGTGGTTGCCGCGGGCCAGGCTTCGATCCGCGTCGCCCGCTTTGCCGAGAAGGAAGCGGTCGTCGCGATCCCTGAGACGCTGGTCGGACGCGCCAAGTCGGGCGCCGCCAGCGTCACTCTTTGGTCGGAGCCCAACAAGAAATACGCCGCCAAGCTGCGGGAGATCGCGCCGGCCGCCGATCCCGCCACGCGCACCTATCTGGCGAAGTTCTCGCTGCCCGAGGCCGACGACAAGGTCGCGCTCGGCATGACTGCGACGCTCACGCTGTCGGACGCCGCGACCGAGCGTGTCGCACGGCTGCCGCTCTCGGCGCTGTTCAACGAAGGCGGCAAGCCGTCCTTCTACGTGGTCGACGACAACGGCGCGGTCACGCTGAAGCCGGTCGCGGTCAAGGCCTACGAGAGCAACGACGTCGTCATCACCGGCGGCGTGGCGGAGGGCGCCAAGATCGTTGCCCTCGGCGTGCAGAAGCTCGATCCCAGCCAGAAGGTGCGGATCGTTTCGTCGCTGTCCTTCTAGTCCCGACGTTTGAGATTACGAGTTCCTCGTTGCGAGGTGAGTTTCGGCCCGAGCGCGAATGCGAAGGCTGAAGCGGCGAAGCGATCCAGAACCTGCCCAGCCCCCTGGATTGCTTCGCTGCCTCGCGACGACGGGTTGAACCGGTGGCTGCCGCCTAGCAATTGGATCGTCCTACGGAGAGTGCGATGAAGCGCTTCAACCTTTCGGCCTGGGCCGTCAGCCATCCGACGCTGGTTCTGTTCCTGATGATCGTGCTCGGCGCCGCCGGCTTCTTCTCCTATGAGAAGCTCGGCCGGGCCGAGGATCCGTTCTTCACGGTGAAGGTCGTCAACGTCTCGGTGATGTGGCCGGGCGCGACCGCGCAGGAGATGCAGACCCAGGTCGCCGATCCCATCGAGAAGAAGCTCCAGGAGCTGCCCTATTTCGAGAAGGTGCAGACCTACTCCAAGCCCGCCTTCACGGCGCTGCAGGTGACCTTCCGCGATTCCACGCCGCCGAAGGACGTGCCCTATCTCTTCTATCTCCTGCGCAAGAAGCTCGCCGACGTGCAGGGCCAATTGCCGGCCGGAATTCTCGGGCCCGTCGTCAATGACGAGTTCTCCGACGTCGATTCCATTCTCTACATGATGACCGGCGACGGCGCCGACTATGCGCAGCTCAAGAAGGTTTCGGAAGGCTTCCGCCAGCGCCTCCTGAAGGTGCCGGGCGTGACCAAGGTCGACGTCTACGGCACCCAGGACGAGCGAATCTTCGTCGAGTTCAGCCACGCCAAGCTCGCGACCCTCGGCATCACGCCGCAGGCTCTGTTCGATTCCCTCGCCAAGCAGAACAACGTGACGCCCGCCGGCACGGTGGAGACCTCGTCGCAGCGCGTGCCGCTGCGTGTCACCGGTGCGCTCGACGGTGCCAAGGCGGTCGCCGAGACGCCGGTCGAGAGCAACGGGCGCGTGTTCCGCCTGGGCGACATTGCCACGGTCACGCACGGCTATGTCGATCCGCCGAGCTTCATCGTGCGCCAGGAAGGCAAGCCCGCGATCGGTATCGGTGTCGTCACCGCCAAGGGCGCCAACATTCTCGAGCTCGGCAAGGACGTCGAGAAGGCGACCGCCGAATTCATGAAGGCTGTGCCGCAGGGCGTCGACGTCCGGCTCATCGCCGACCAGCCCAAGGTGGTCGAGCACGCCGTCGGCGAGTTCGTGCATTCCTTCATGGAAGCGCTCGTCATCGTGCTGTTCGTGTCGTTCCTGGCACTCGGCTGGCGCACCGGCATCGTGGTCGCTCTCTCGGTGCCGCTGGTGCTCGGCATCGTCTTCGTCGTCATGAACGCGATGTCGCTCGACCTGCATCGCATCACGCTGGGAGCGCTGATCATCGCGCTCGGCCTGCTGGTCGACGACGCCATCATCGCGGTCGAGATGATGGTGGTGAAGATGGAGCAGGGCTGGGACCGCATGCGAGCGGCGTCCTTTGCCTGGGAATCAACCGCGTTTCCGATGCTCACGGGAACGCTGGTCACGGCCGCTGGCTTCCTCCCCATCGGCTTTGCCAATTCCGCAGTCGGCGAATATGCCGGCAGCATCTTCTGGATCGTGGCGATCGCGCTGGTCGCCTCCTGGTTCGTGGCGGTGATCTTCACGCCCTATATCGGCGTCAAGCTGCTGCCCGAGATGAAGGCGCATCACAACCACGATCCGCATGCGGTGTACGAGACCCGGATGTATCGCGGCCTGCGCGCCATCGTGCAGTGGTGCGTCAATCACCGCATCACGGTGGTTGTCGCGACCGTCGGCGTGTTCATCGCCTCGATCGTCGGTTTCGGCCATGTGCAGCAGCAATTCTTCCCGCTGTCGGAACGTCCCGAGCTGTTCCTCCAGCTTCGCCTGCCCGAAGGCACGGCCTTCAACGTAACGGAGAAGGCGGTCAAGAAGGCCGAGACGCTGCTGAAGGACGACAAGGATATCGAGACCTATACATCCTATGTCGGGCAGGGCTCGCCGCGGTTCTGGCTTGGGCTGAACCCGCAGCTTCCGAACGAGGCCTTCGCCGAGATCGTCATCGTCGCCAAGGGCGTCGAGGCGCGCGAGCGCGTCAAGGCCAAGATCGAGGGCGCGGTCGCCGACGGCATGCTGACCGAGGCGCGCGTGCGCGTCGACCGCTTCAACTTCGGTCCGCCGGTCGGCTTCCCCGTCCAGTTCCGCGTCATCGGTCCCGATGCCAACAAAGTGCGCGAGATCGCCTATCAGGTCCGCGACGTCATGCGCGAGAACAAGAACGTCAAGGACGTCCAACTCGACTGGAACGAGCAGTCGCCCTACCTGAAGCTCGTCGTCGACCAGGACCGGGCGCGTGCCATGGGCCTGACCCCGCAGGACGTTTCACAGGCCCTCGCGATGCTGATCTCGGGTGCGCAGGTGACGACGGTGCGCGACGGCATCGAGAAGGTCGGCGTGGTTGCCCGTGCGATCCCGTCCGAACGCCTCGACCTCGGCGGTGTCGGCGACCTGACCATCACCTCGCGCAACGGCGTCGCTGTGCCGCTGCAGCAGATCGCCAAGATCGAATATGCCCACGAGGAGCCGATCCTGTGGCGGCGCAACCGCGACATGGCGATCACCGTGCGCTCCGACGTCGTCGATGGCGTGCAAGCGCCTGACGTCACTAACCAGATCTCGCCGAAGCTGAAGGCAATCACGGACCACCTCGAGCCGGCCTATCGCATCGAGCCTGGCGGGGCGTTCGAGGAATCCGCCAAGGGCAATGCCTCGATCTTCATCCTCTTCCCGGTGATGGTCATGGTGATGCTGACGCTGCTCATGATCCAGCTCCAGAGCTTTTCGCGCCTGTTCCTGGTGTTCCTGACGGCGCCGCTCGGCATCGTCGGCGCGTCCTTCGGGCTCAACGTCGCCAATGCCCCGTTCGGCTTCGTGGCGCTGCTCGGCCTGATCGCGCTCGCCGGCATGATCATGCGCAACACGGTCATCCTGGTTGACCAGATCGAGACCGACGTTTCGCACGGTCTCACCCGACGCGAGGCGATCGTGGAGGCAACCGTCCGGCGCGCCCGTCCGGTCGTGCTGACGGCGCTCGCTGCCATCCTCGCCATGATCCCGCTGTCCCGTTCAGCGTTCTGGGGCCCGATGGCGATCACCATCATGGGCGGATTGTTCGTTGCAACCTTCCTCACCCTCCTGTACCTGCCGGGCCTCTACGCCCTCTGGTTCAGGAAGAGCCTGGACGAGGCCGGTCCGGCCGAGCGACCTGCCGCGCCGCAGCATGGGAGCGATGACCAGCACGCAATTCCGCTTGCTGAAGCGGCTGAATAAATGAAGAGTGCTGATTGACGAGTCCTGACAGATGACACTTGTAGCGGAACATATCGAAGGCGACACCCGGGATCGTATCCTGGAGGTGGCCGAGCGGCTGTTTCGCCAGATCGGGTATCAGAAGACCACGGTCGGGGACATCGCCAAGGAGCTCAGGATGAGCCCCGCCAATGTCTATCGCTTCTTCGAATCGAAGAAGGCGATCCATCAGGCGGTGGCGCGGGGCTTGATGGGCGAGGTCGAGCTCGAGGCCCAGCGCATCGTCGCCCGGCCGGGTCCGGTGCTGGAGCGCTTCCGCGAACTGCTCACCACCATCCACCGCATGAACACCGAACGCTATGTCGGCGATTCAAAGCTGCACGAGATGGTCGAGATCGCGATGCAGGAGGACTGGGACGTCTGCGTCGTCCACATGGAGCTGATCACGACGACGATCGGCCAGATGATCGCGCAAGGCGCCGCTTCGGGTGAATTCGAGGCGCCGGACCTGCAACTGGCCTCGCTCTGCGCCTGCACCGCGATGATGCGCTTCTTCCACCCCCAGATGATCGCCCAGTGCGCCGCCAAGCCGGGTCCCACCATCGACCAGATGATCGATTTCGTGATCGCCGGTCTGTCGCCGCGCCACTGACGGGCCGAGGAATTTCTCCTATAAGCACAATTGCTGCCTCAGGCTGACCGGTTGTCGGTAGGCAAGGACGGTTCAACAAACTCCGTCATTGTGAGCGCAGCGAAGCTATCCAGTCTGGGAGACCCTCAGCCTGAAGAGTGCTCCCTTCGCGCGCGTCTCGAAGGGCGGGGCCACCAGCGCGGCCTTCATCCTTCGAGACGCGCGTTCCGCGCTCCTCAGGATGAGAGCGGGGCGCTCTGGATTGCTTCGCTGCGCACGCAATGACCAGAAGGAACAGCGCGTGACAGACAAAGACCTGCACTTCTACGAACCGTCCAAGGGCCACGGCCTCAAGCATGATCCATTCAATGCCATCATCGCGCCGCGGCCGATCGGCTGGATCTCGTCCCGCGACGCCAGGGGCCACGTCAACCTCGCGCCCTACAGCTTCTTCAACGCCTTCGCCTACGTGCCTCCGATCATCGGCTTCTCCTCCATCAACTGGAAGGACTCGGTCGAGAACATCCAGCAGACCGGCGAGTTCGTCTGGAATCTCGCCACGATGGATCTGGCCAAGCACATGAACGCGACTGCGGCGCAGGTCGCTCCCGAGGTCGACGAGTTCAAGCTCGCGGGCCTCACCGCGGTCCCGGGCAAGCTCGTCAACGTGCCGCGGGTCGGCGAAAGCCCGGTCGCCTTCGAGTGCAAGGTATCCGACATCGTCCGCCTCAAGGGCGCCGACGGCAGGCAGGCCGATGCCTGGCTGACGCTCGGCGAAGTCGTGGCCGTTCATATCGACAAGGCGATGATCAAGGACGGCGTCTACCAGACCGCAGCCGCCCATCCGATCGTTCGCGCCGGCCGCCGCGGCGATTATTTCGAGATCAAGCCGGAAAACATGTTCGAGATGAACCGGCCGGGCTGATCCGGTTCGGGCCCTCCACACGTCATGCGGGGACGCGCCGTCAGGGCGCTGACGGCATCCATGTGTCCGCGGATACACGGATACCAGGTTCGGCTTTCGCGCCTCGTCCGCAAGTATGACGTCGGCGACATTCAGTCCCATTTCCCCTCCCGGAACTGCTCCCGCACCCCGGCCGTTATGGTCCGGGGGTCGTCCGGCCGCGTCAATTCGCTTCTTTTTGCGGGCGAAGTCTTCACTTCTACCGGCCACTTTCCGCTAAAATGCCGACAACCGCGCCGATGCATGAGGTTTGCCATGAGCTTCCGCCGCGACACCATCACCAAGCCGATCTTTTCCTGGGCGCGCGGCGTGCTGCCGTCGATGTCCGACACCGAGCGCGAGGCGCTGGAAGCCGGTGACGTCTGGTGGGACGCCGATCTCTTCACCGGCAACCCGGATTGGTCGAAGCTGCTGAAGGTGCCGCAGGCGCGCTTGACCGACGAGGAGCAGGCCTTCCTCAACGGTCCGGTCGACCAACTCTGCGCCATGCTCGACGAGTGGAAGATATTTTGGGAATGGCGCGATCTGCCGCAGGACGTCTGGGCCTTCATCAAGCGCGAAAGATTCTTCGGCATGATCATTCCGAAGGAGTTCGGCGGACTCGGCTTCTCGCCCTATGCGCATTCGGAAGTGGTGCGCAAGATCTCGACGCGCTCGATCGCCGCCGCCGTGACGGTAATGGTGCCGAACTCGCTCGGGCCGGGCGAGCTTCTGATGCGCTTCGGCACGAAAGAGCAGCAGGAGCGCTGGCTGCCGAGGCTGGCCGACGGCCGCGACATTCCCTGCTTCGGTCTGACCAGCCCCGAGGCCGGCTCCGACGCCGCCTCGATGGTCGACACCGGCATCATCTGCAAGGGTATCTTCGAAGGCCGCGAGGTCGTCGGCCTCAAGCTCAACTGGCACAAGCGCTACATCACGCTCGGTCCCGTCGCCACGCTGCTCGGTCTCGCCTTCAAGGCCTATGATCCCGATCACCTCGTCGGTCAGCAGGAGGAGCTCGGCATCACCGTCGCGTTGATTCCGACCAATCTTCCCGGTGTCGAGATCGGTCATCGGCATCTGCCGTCGATGCAGGTTTTCCAGAACGGCCCGAACTGGGGCCGCGACGTCTTCATTCCGCTGGATTACGTCATCGGCGGCAAGGAGCGGCTCGGGCAGGGCTGGAAGATGCTGATGACGGCGCTCGCCGCCGGCCGCGGCATCTCGCTGCCCTCGCTGTCGGCCGCGGGCGCGGCCTTCGCCGCGCGCACCACCGGTGCCTATGCGCGTATCCGCGAACAGTTCGGCATCTCCATTTCCAGGTTCGAGGGCGTCGAGGAGCCGCTCGCGCGCATCGTCGCGACCGCCTATCAGCTCGACGCGGCGCGGCGGCTGACCTGCGCGGCGCTGAACGCCGGCGTTCATCCCGCCGTCATCTCCGGTATCATGAAGCTGCACGCGACCGAGCGGATGCGTATCGCGGTCGACGACGCCATGGACATCCATGGCGGCAAGGCCGTGATCGACGGTCCGCAGAACTATATCGGCAACCTGCATCGCGCCGTGCCCGTCGGCATCACGGTCGAGGGCGCCAACATCCTGACCCGCAACCTCATCGTGTTCGGGCAGGGCGCCATCCGCGCGCATCCCTATCTCCTCGACGAGATGAACGCACTCGCCGACACCGACCGCGAGCGCGGTCTGACCGCGTTCGACGGCGCGTTCTGGAAGCATGTCGGCCATAGCTTCAAGACGTTGTTCCGTGCGCTGGGCCGGAGCTGGACTTTCGGCGCCTTCGCGCCGGCGCCGGATGCCGGCGAGGCGACGGAGTTCTACCGCCAGCTCTCGCGCTATTCCGCCGCGTTCGCGCTGTGCGCCGACATGGCGCTGCTCACGCTCGGCGGCGCGCTCAAGCGCAAGGAGATGCTGTCGGCGCGTTTCGGCGACATCCTGTCCGAACTGTATCTGCTCTCGGCGGCGCTGAAGCGCTGGCAGGACGAAGGCCGACAGAAGGAGGACTTCGCGGCGCTGGAATGGTGCATGGCGACCGGCTTCCGGACGATCGAGAACCGGCTCGCCGAAATTCTCGCCAACCTGCCGAACCGCTTCGTCGCCGCCGTCCTGAAACTCGTGGTCCAGCCCTTCGGTGCGCGCGTGCTGGGCCCGAGCGACCGCGTCGTGCATCAGTGCGCGGGTCTCGTGCTGGAGCCGTCCGCGGCGCGCGACCGCCTCACGCCGGATCTCGCCCATGTCGACGACGACAGCGGATTTGCCCGCCTGGAGCGCGCGTTCGCGCTGGTCGCCGGCACCGATGCGATCGCCAGGCGCATGCGCGCCGCGCATGTCCGCGACTGGAAGGATGCCGTCGGCAAGGGCGTGATCACGCAGGCCGAGGGCGAACGGCTTGCCGCGGCCCGCGAAGCCGTCACAAAAGTGATAGAGGTCGACGATTTTGCGCCGGAGGCGCTGTCGCCGATTTACAAGAAAAGCGGCGACGTGCATCAGTTCTTCCAGGAACTCGGTGAGCAGAGGGCGGCGAGCTGATGGCACGACCGGTTTTCATCGTCGACGGCAGCCGGACGCCTTTTCTCAAGGCGCGCTCGGGGCCTGGTCCGTTCACGCCGGTCGACCTCGCCGTGCAATGCGGCCGGCCGCTGCTGGCGCGCCAGCCGTTCGCGCCCGATGATTTCGACCAGGTCATCCTCGGCTGCGTCAACGTCATCGCGGACGAGATGAATCCGGCCCGCGTCGCGGCGTTGCGGCTCGGCATGGGCGAGGACATGGTCGCCTTCACCGTGCAGATCAATTGCGGCTCCGGCATGCAGTCGATAGACACGGCCTATCGCTACATCCGCGAGGGCCATGCCGACATGATCCTCGCAGGCGGCACCGAGGCGCTGAGCCACGCGCCGCTGGTGTGGCCGAACGCCGGCGTGCGCTGGTTCGCCGGCCTTGCCACCGCCAAGGGCGCCGCCGCGAAGCTGGCTGCCGCCTTCAAATTGCGCCCGGGCTATCTCAAGCCGATCATCGGGCTGGAGCGCGGGCTCACCGATCCCATCACCGATCTGAACATGGGCCAGACCGCCGAGGTCGTCGGCCATCTCTTCGGCATCACGCGCGAACAGTCCGACGCCTATGCCGCCGAGAGCCATCGCCGGCTCGCGCGTGCCCAGGCCGAAGGGTTTCTCAAGGGCGAGGTCGAGACCGCCTTTTCCCGTGACGGCAAGTTCTTCGATCATGACGACGGGGTGCGCCCGGACTCATCGACGGAGACGCTTGCGAAGCTGAGGCCGGTGTTCGAGCGTCCCTGGGGCCAGGTCACCGCGGGCAATTCCTCGCAGATCACCGACGGCGCCTCGTGGGTGATCCTCGCCTCCGACGAGGCGGTCGCCAAGCACAAGCTGACACCGAAGGCCGTCATCGTCGACAGCAACTGGGCCGCGCTCGATCCGAGCATCATGGGGCTTGGTCCGGTGATGTCCGCAACGCCGCTGCTCCAGCGCAACGACCTCACCATCCAGGACGTCGAGACCTGGGAATTGAACGAGGCCTTCGCGACGCAGGTGCTTGGTTGCCTTGCGGCCTGGAACGACGAGAAATTCTGCCGCGAGATCCTCCGCCTCGACGGCGCGGCCGGCGAGATCGACCGCGAGAAACTCAATGTCGATGGCGGCGCCATCTCGCTCGGCCATCCCGTCGGCACCTCCGGCAACCGGATCGTGCTGCATCTCGTCAATGCGATGAAGCGGCTCGGCACGCGGCGCGGGGTCGCGACCGAATGCATCGGCGGCGGGCTCGGCGGCGCCATGCTGATCGAGGCGGTGTGACCATGGATTCGAAGATCATGACCGCGCTGGGCGACCGCGTCCTGGCGCTCGGGCCTCAACCCGCAAGCGATGGTCCGTACAAGAACTTCAAGCTGACGCGTGACGCCGACGGTGTGGCGTGGCTCCTGTTCGACCGCGCCGGTGCCAGCGCCAACACGCTGTCCTCGGACGTGATGGAGGAGTTCGACACGGTGCTCGCCGCGATCGAGACCGAGCGTCCGGCCGGGCTCGTGATCCGCTCGGCCAAGCCGTCGGGCTTCATTGCGGGCGCCGACGTCAACGAATTCCGCGGCGTCAGCGATCCCGAGATGGTGGAGACGCGCATCCGCGCCGCGCATGCGGTGGTCGACCATCTGGAGGCGCTGAAGCTGCCGACGGTCGCGGTCATCCACGGCTTCTGCCTCGGCGGCGGCCTCGAGGTCGCGCTCGCCTGCCAGTCGCGCATCGCCATCGAAGGCGCGCGCTTCGGCTTCCCCGAGGTGATGCTTGGGCTTCACCCGGGCCTCGGCGGCACCGCCCGTTTTACCGCGCTGGTCAATCCGACCCAGTCGATGGCGTTGATGCTGACCGGCCGCACCATCGATGCACGCCGGGCCAAATCACTCGGCCTCGTCGACACGGTGACGCAGGAGCGGCACGTCCGCAACGCGGTAAAGGATGCGCTGTTCGGCCGGTTGAAGCGGGCACGTCCGGGGTTGCTCACCCGTGCTGCCGGTTTCGGGCCCGTGCGCGGCCTGCTGGCCAGGCGCATGCGGTCGGAGGCGGCGAAGGCGGCGCCGCGCGAGCACTATCCGGCGCCCTATGCGCTGATCGATCTCTGGGAAGCCCACGGCGGCAGCAAGTCCGCGATGCTGAAGGCCGAGCAGGCCTCGTTCGCCAGATTGATGGTGACGCCGACCGCGCAGAACCTGATCCGCGTGTTCTTCCTGCGCGAGCAGATGAAGAAGGCGGCGGGCTCCGGCAACGCGATCAAGCACGTCCACGTCATCGGCGCCGGCGCCATGGGCGGCGACATCGCCGCATGGTGCGCGGGGCAGGGGTTGCGGGTGTCGCTCGCCGACATGAAGGCGGAGCCGATCGCGGGGGCCGTGAAGCGCGCCGCCGAGCTCTACCGCAAGATCATTCGCAAGCCGACCGATGTACGCGACGCGCTCGATCGCCTCATCCCCGACATGGATGGGGAGGGCGTCCGCAATGCCGATCTCCTCATCGAGGCCGTACCGGAGAAGCTGGAGCTGAAGCAGAAGGTCTATGCCGGCCTGGAGCCGCGGATGAAGCCGGGCGCGATTCTGTCGACCAACACCTCGAGCATCCCGCTGCAGGATCTGCGCAGCGGTCTGGCGCGGCCGGAGCAGCTGGTCGGCCTGCATTTCTTCAACCCGGTGTCGCGGCTGCAACTGGTCGAGGTCGTCAGCCATGACGGCAACAACCCGCAAGTGCTGAAAGAGGCGCTGGCCTTCGTCGGTGCGATCGACCGCCTGCCGCTGTCGGTGAAAAGCTCGCCCGGCTTCCTCGTCAACCGAGCGCTGACGCCGTACATGCTGGAAGCGATGGTGATGCTGGACGAGAAGACGGACCAGCGCCTGATCGACGCCGCGGCCGAACAGTTCGGCATGCCGATGGGACCGATCGAGCTGGCCGACCAGGTCGGGCTCGACATCTGTATCGATGTCGGCGACATGCTGCGCACGAAGTTCGGCGATCTGCTGCCGCCGACGCCGGCGTGGCTGCGCGAGAAGGTTGCCAAGGGCGAGCTCGGCCGCAAATCCGGCAAGGGCTTCTACGTCTGGAAGGACGGCAAGGCCGAAAAGGCGCCGCTTCCCGAGACCGGGCCACGTGTCACCGACCAGATGATCGATCGCCTCGTGCTGCCGATGTCCAACGTCTGCGTGGCTGCTCTTCGCGAGGGGATCGTCGACGATCCGGACGCGGTCGATGGCGCCATGATCTTCGGCACCGGCTATGCGCCGTTCCGCGGCGGGCCCCTGAACTACGCGCGCACGCGCGGCGTGGAGAATGTCGTGTCCACGATGCGCGGGCTTGCCGAAAGGTTTGGGGCGCGTTTCGCCCCCGATCCGGGCTGGGACAATTTCAAGTGAGAGCCGCATGAGCGAACAGGCCGCCCCCGGACCGAACGGGGATCTCTGCATCCGGACGCTGGCGATGCCCGCCGACACCAATGCCAATGGCGACATCTTCGGCGGCTGGCTGCTCAGCCAGATGGACGTCGGCGGCGGCGTGTTCGCCTCGAAGGTCGCGAGATCGCGCACGGTCACCGTTGCGATCGAGGCGATGAACTTCCGCAAGGCGGTCTATGTCGGCGATCTCGTCTCCGTCTATGCCAATCTCGTCCGCGTCGGGCGCACTTCGCTGACGGTGCATCTCGAAGCCTGGGCGCTGCGGCGACGGGAGCTTTCGCCGATCCTGGTGACGGACGGAAACTTCACCTACGTCTCGATCGACGACGAGGGGCGTCCGCAGGCGATCCAGAAAGTCGATCCGCCGATCGCGACATGATCTCCCGCGCCGCCAAATCTCATCTCAACTCTCATCTCACGAAGACGTGCGGCACGCCAAACGAGGCGCGACTGAGTCAACGCGTCGCGTCTTCGCCAAGAACCAGTCATAAAACGGATGAGGTCTCAGCGTACTCAATTGCCTGTCGATTCGGGGTGGAAACCGGCCGATTTGCCTGAGGAACCTTCGGGCAAAGATGCCGTTATCTGCCCGCACTGAGGAATCAACGGGCATGCCGGACAGCTACATCATCGAAGTTAATTCGCAGACCGCGGGCATCGTGGTCCGCTCTCCGGGAGGCTACTGCTTCTTCGCCTCGTCCCACCGCTTCCATCGTCTCGAAGGACAGCTTTTTCGCAACGCCCGCGAAGCCGAGCGCGCTGCACGCAAGCTGGTTAACGGCGATGTGAAGGAGGCGGCGTAGTCGTCCCATCGGTCATTCCGGACCACGCCCAGCGCGAGGTCGGAATCTTTTGCCGCCCGATCTTCGTTCTTCCCGTATGAGCGAAGGTGGCCGAGGCCGCCTGCGGCAGCCGTTTCGAAACAAATGCCGAAGCAACGCCCACCCTCTCCCCGTCAGGGGGGAGGTTAACGATCGTTACAACTTCGTTGCGGCGCGCGACAGGAGCTTCCACTCGTCGCCCTGTTTCTGCCAGTTCATCAGGATGTGAAGATTGGTCGGCACTTTCTTCCCATCGGCCGCCATCTCCTGTTCGGCGATCCAGTGGAAGCGCACGATCGCCGCGGGACCGACGACCTTGATGGTTGGGTCCTGGTATTCGATCGACAGGAATTTCGATTTGCCGTCGGTGGCGTTGGCGATGAAAGTCGCCTTGTCCTCGACCTTGCCGTTGGAATGGCTGTAGCTGAGATCGTCCCAGCAGAGCGCGCCGAGCGCCTTGGGATCGGCGGCGATCTGGGCGAGACGGAAGGCCTCGACCTTCTTCGCGACGGCGTCCTCGTCGGCCGAGGCAGCCTGTGCAGCGCCGGGCGTCAGAGCAAGCGCGGAGGCAGCCAGGGTCGAAAGCGCAAGGCCCGAGATCGATAGTTCGCGCCGGTTGATGGTCATCGTTTCCTCCCTTTTTGGTCTTGCGGCGAGTGTTGCAGCCACGCCGGATCTTGTCGAGTGGCGCCCGGCCCGCCGCCGCGTTGCATTGCGCAAATCAGGACGTATTGATACGTCTCGCGCATCGATGCGCCGCGGGCGAGGAGAGTAGGGAAATGATGCAGGCAGGTGGCAAGGCATTGCTGTTCGACATCGACGGCACGCTCGCCAACACTGATCCGCTGCACCTGAAGGCGTTCAACCAGGTGCTCGGGCCGCGCGGACATGTCTTCGACCATGCCCGGTTCTCGAAGGAGCTTCAGGGCTTCTCCAACGCCTCGATCGGTGAGCGCTTCCTCGGTGGTGAGGCGCTCGATCGGCGCGCGCAGATTCTCGGCGAGAAGGAGGAGGTCTTCCGTACGCTCGTCGCGGGGCAGATCGAACCGCTACCGGGCCTGATGGCGCTGCTCGACCGCGCGGATGACGCCGGCATTCCCATGGTCGCGGTTACCAACGCGCCACGTCTGAACGCCGAGCTGCTGCTGTCCGGTCTCGGCATCACGCGCCGCTTCAAGGCGATCGTGATCGGAGACGAGCTGCCGCACGGCAAGCCGCATCCGCTGCCTTATCAGGAGGGACTGCGTTTCGCCGGCGCCGGCGCGCAGGCTGCGATCGCATTCGAGGATTCCCGCTCCGGCGTGCAATCGGCGACTGCGGCCGGCATTCCGACCATCGGCATCCGGACGAGCCTCAGCCATGCTGACCTTGTTGCCGCAGGCGCAATCGCATCCGCGAGCGCCTTTGACGATCCGGATTTGCTTGCGCGCCTCGCCGCCGCCATGACGTGGTGAGCGGGCGTCCGTTAACCGTGATCGCGTCTCGCATTGACCGATCGCGCGAACCGCCGCACCATGCATCGCTCTGACTTGAGGCTCCTGCCGTGACCGGACTGACCCATCGCCAAGCCGAAATCCTCAACATCGCGCGCGCCTCCGGCCGCGTCATGGTCGAGGAGCTGGCGCGACGCTTCGAGGTCTCCGCGCAGACCATCCGCAAGGATCTCAACGATCTCTGCGAGCGCCGTTCGCTGACCCGCATCCATGGCGGCGCCATCATCGCCTCCGGCGTCGAGAATCTCGCTTATGAGGCACGTCGTTTCGTCGCCGCCGACGAGAAGAAGGCGATCGGTGCGGCGGCCGCCTCCCTGATTCCGAACGGCTGTTCGCTGTTCATCAACATCGGTACGACGACGGAGGAGGTGGCGAGCGCGCTGACCTCGCATGAGGATCTCCTCGTCATCACCAACAACCTGAACGTCGCCATGCTGCTCTACCGTCATCCGCGTATCGAGGTGGTGGTGGCGGGCGGCACGGTGAGACGGGCTGACGGCGGTGTGGTCGGGTCGACCGCGACGCAGCTCATCGGCCAGTTCAAGGTCGATTATGCCATCATCGGCGCATCCGCGATCGACGAAGAGGGCGCACTGCTCGACTTCGACTATCGCGAGGTGCAGGTCGCGCAGGCCATCATCGCCAATGCCCGCAGCGTCATGCTGGTGGCCGACTCCACCAAGCTTCGGCGCAGCGCGCCGGTCCGGATCGCGCACATCACCCAGATCCAGACCTTCGTGACCGACCAGGAGCTGCCCGAGCGCCTCGCCACCATCTGCCACGGCAAGGGCATCGAGGTGGTGGAGGCGATGCCGAAGGGCGCGGGGGACGTCGAGGAGTCCCAGGCCGATGCGCAGGACGCGGTGCCCGAAGCCGCGCCGGTGGTCAGGCTTCGATAGCGCTGCATTTGCCCTCCCGCTTTCGAGGCGGGTTACCGCAAGTGATCGTTGCGATGCCGCCGAACGCGGTGGCCTGTATGGTTCGAGCCCCACCTGCACGGGCTATCACCATGAGGGTCTGTCATCTTGCCGCGGGACGCGACCTCATCCTGAGGGCCCGCCGCAGGCGGGCGTCTCGAAGGATGGCTGCAGGCTCCCATACCTCTCATGCTCGCAAAGTCCTGACCTTCAGGCGCGGCGGGAAAGCTCCTGCCTATTCCTTCGCCTCCCTGCCCACAGAAAAAGTTCCGTTTTCGCTTCCTTTCGCCTCTCTTTCATCTTGCTTTCGTTTTTCGGTGTGATCTAATCAAAAGCGAAAGTAGCCGCTCGCTGAACGGGCGGTCGCCGGGGGATGCGTCTTTTGGAGCGTGTTTTCGACCTCGCCATCATCGGAGGCGGTGTTAACGGTTGCGGCATCGCGCGCGACGCCGTGGGCCGGGGCAATTCCGTTTTCTTGTGTGAAATGAACGATTTGGCGAGCGGGACATCGTCCTGGTCGACGAAGCTCGTGCATGGTGGCCTGCGCTATCTCGAATATTACGAGTTTCGCCTCGTCCGCGAGGCCCTGATCGAGCGCGAGATTCTCTGGGGCATCGCGCCCCACATCATCCGCCCCTTGCGTTTCGTTTTGCCGCATCACGCCGGCCTGCGCCCCGCCTGGCTCCTGCGTCTCGGCCTCTTCCTTTACGATCACATCGGCGGCCGTCACCTGTTGCCGGCGACTCGTTCGGTCGATCTCAGGCGCGACGAAGTCGGGCGCCCGCTGATCCCGAACCGCTACACGCGTGCGTTCGAATATTCGGACTGCTTCGTCGATGACGCCCGCCTCGTCGTGCTCAATGCGCGCGATGCCGCCGACAAGGGCGCGGAGATCCGCACCCGCACCCGCGCGACCGAGATCCATCAGGCCGACGGCATCTGGACCGTCAGCATGGTCGACACGCTGACCGGCGCGCGCTCGTCCATCCAGGCCCGCGCGCTGGTCAACGCCGGTGGTCCCTGGGTCGAGGACGTGCTGGGCCGCGGCGCCGGCGTCAACGCCAAGGCCAAGGTGCGCCTGGTGCAGGGCTCGCACATCGTCGTGAAAAAGCTCTACGATCACGATCGCGCCTACATGTTCCAGAACGCGGACGGTCGTATCATCTTCGTCATTCCCTACCAGGATGACTTCACGCTGATCGGCACCACCGATCGCGACTATGACGGCGACCCGTCCAAGGTGAAGGCAACGGCCGAGGAGATCCAGTATCTGTGCGCCGCGGCGAGCGAATATCTGGCCAAGCCGGTTACGCCCGAGGAGGTCGTCTGGACCTATTCCGGCGTGCGTCCGCTCTATGACGACGGCGCCAGCGAAGCCAAGGCGGCGACACGCGACTACGTGTTCGAGCTCGATATGCCCGGTGGCGTGCCGCTGCTCTCGATCTACGGCGGCAAGATCACGACCTACCGCCGCCTTGCGGAAGAGGCGCTTGAGCGGCTCGCGCCCTATCTCCGCAGTGCGAAAGCGCGCGAGGGCTGGACCGGCAAATGGCCGCTGCCGGGCGGTGACATGAGCGTGTCCGATGTCGACGGCCTGATCGCCGAGCTGCAGCGCGGCTATCCCTTCCTCAGCCACGAGCATGCGCGGCGTCTCGCACGTGCCTATGGCACCCGCGCCCTCAAGCTGCTGGGCGATGCGAAATCGGCGGCCGATCTCGGCCAGGCCTTCGGCGCAACACTGACGGAACGGGAGGTCCGCTACCTCATGGCCAATGAATGGGCCGTCACGGCGGAGGACATCGTCTGGCGCCGTTCCAAGCTCGGCCTGCGACTATCTGCCGACGCGATCGCCGCCCTCGATGACTGGATCAGGACCCATGGTGTGCAGCAAAGTTCCCTGCTGGAAGCAGGAGGACGCTCATGACCGTGACGCTTGATCACGTGACCCGGACTGTCGATGGGATTCCGCACATCCGCGACGTCTCGTTGACGCTGCAGAGCGGCACGCTCAACGTGCTGCTCGGACCGACCTTGTCGGGCAAGACCTCGATCATGCGACTCCTCGCCGGGCTCGACAGGCCGACATCGGGCAAGGTGCTGGTCAACGGCAAGGACGTCACCGGCGCCGACGTGCGCCAGCGCTCCGTCGCGATGGTCTACCAGCAGTTCATCAACTATCCGTCGCTGACGGTGTACGAGAACATCGCTTCGCCGCTGCGCGTGCAGGGCAAGCCACGTGAGGAAATCGAGAAGCGCGTGGCCGAGGCCGCCAGGCTGCTGCGGCTCGAGCCGTTCCTGAAGCGCACGCCGCTCCAGTTGTCGGGCGGCCAGCAGCAGCGCACCGCGATCGCGCGTGCGCTGGTGAAGGGCGCGGATCTCGTGCTGCTCGACGAGCCGCTCGCCAATCTCGACTACAAGCTTCGCGAAGAGCTGCGCGCGGAGCTCCCTCGCATCTTCGAGGCCTCCGGCGCGATCTTCGTCTATGCCACGACCGAGCCGACCGAGGCGCTCCTGCTCGGCGGCAACACGGTCTGCATGTGGGAGGGCAAGGCGCTTCAGATCGGCGAGACCTCCAACGTCTACCGCCGTCCGGAGACGCTGCGCGTCGCGCAGGTGTTCTCCGACCCGCCGCTCAACCTCGTCGGTATCGAGAAGAAGAACGGGCAGGTCGCCTATGCCGGCGGCACGGTGTCGCCGGCCTCCGGCCTCTACGCTTCGCTGGCCGACGGGACCTACCGCGTCGGCTTCCGCGCGCACCAGCTCGGACTGGCCAACGGCGAGGCCGATCGGCATGCCTTCCACGCCACGGTGACGGTGACCGAGATCACCGGTTCGGAGAGTTTCGTGCATCTGACCCGCGATGGATCGAACTGGGTTGCGGTCTTGCACGGCGTGCACGAGTTCGAGCCCGGACAGACCATCGACGCCGTTCTCGATCCCAACGACGTCTTCGTCTTCGACGCGGCCGACCGTTTGGTCGCCGCACCTGGTCCCATAGCGTTTTCAGGCGAAGTGCCCGGCACCTCGCGTCACGAAAACGCGTCAAAGAACAATAGCTGAGGGGGATGCGACATGGCCCGCATTGACCTCGTCGATCTCGCCCATTCCTACGGCGGCAACGACGCGCCGCCGGAGAGCTTTGCGCTGAAGCCGGTGACGATGACCTGGCGGCAGGGCGGCGCCTATGCGCTGCTCGGGCCGTCCGGCTGCGGCAAGACCACGCTGCTCAACGTCATCTCCGGCATCATCACGCCGTCGCGCGGAAAGATCCTGTTCGACGGCCAGGACATCACGCCGCTGTCGACCCAGAAGCGCAACATCGCGCAGGTGTTCCAGTTTCCGGTGATCTACGACACCATGACGGTGGGACAGAACCTGGCGTTTCCGCTGAAGAATCGCGGCGTGCCGAAGGCCGAGATCGACAAGCGCGTCGCCGAGATCGGCCGCCTGCTCGACCTCGAACCCTATCTGAACCGCAAGGCGACGCGGCTCACGGCGGATGCCAAGCAGAAGATATCGCTCGGCCGCGGCCTCGTGCGCTCCGACGTCGCCGCCGTGCTGTTCGACGAACCGTTGACCGTGATCGATCCCGAGCTGAAGTGGCAGCTCCGTTCCAAGTTGAAGGCGCTGCATCGCGAACTCGATCTCACGATGATCTATGTCACCCACGACCAGACCGAGGCGCTGACCTTCGCCGATACCGTGGTCGTCATGCATGACGGCCGCGTGGTGCAGAGCGGCACGCCGGCCGAGCTGTTCGACAAGCCGGCGCATACCTTCGTCGGATATTTCATCGGCTCGCCCGGCATGAACATCCTGCCGGCCGAGGTGAGGGGACGCGAGGCGCGGATCGACGGCCACGTCATCGCACTTGATCGCAGCTACGACAAGCTGCCCGCGGGTGCCAAGATCGAGATCGGCGTGCGCCCCGAATTCGTGGAGGTGGTCGCATCCGCGCCGGGACTGCTCAGCGCGAAGATCGAGCGGATCGACGATCTCGGCCGCATCCGTTTTGCCCGTGCGCGCCTCGGTGACGCAAAGCTCGCGGCGCGTGCGCCGGCCGGCTTCACCTCGTCCGACGGCTCGGTCGGCTTGAGATTCGATCCGTCGCACGTCCACGTCTATGCCGACAGCCTTCTGGTGGAGGGGGCCGCCTGATGGACAAGACAGTCAACCAAAAAGCCTGGTTCCTGGTGCTGCCGGTGTTCCTCGTCGTCGCCTTCTCGGCGGTGCTGCCGCTGATGACGGTGGTGAACTATTCGATGCAGGACACGTTCGGCAACAACCAGTTCTTCTGGAACGGCGTCGGCTGGTTCAAGGAGCTGCTCGATCCCTCGACCGATCTCGGCAGCCGCTTCCTCGCCTCGCTCGGCCGCAACCTGTTCTTCTCGCTGGTGATCCTTGCGATCGAGGTGCCGCTCGGCATCGTCGTCGCGCTGTCGATGCCGCGCCAGGGCTGGACCGTCGCGGCGTGCCTCGTCACCCTCGCTCTGCCGCTGCTGATTCCGTGGAACGTCGTCGGCACGATCTGGCAGATCTTCGGCCGGCCGGATATCGGCCTGCTCGGCTATGTGCTCAACGCCATCGGGCTCGACTACAACTACGTTTCGAACGACATCGACGCCTGGGTCACCGTCATCGTGATGGACGTGTGGCACTGGACCAGCCTCGTCGCGCTGCTGTGCTATGCCGGCCTGAAGTCGATCCCCGAGGCCTATTACCAGGCGGCGCAGATCGACGGCGCCTCGCGCTGGGCGGTGTTCAAGGCGATCCAGCTGCCGAAGATGAACCGCGTGCTGCTGATCGCCGTGCTGCTGCGCTTCATGGACAGTTTCATGATCTACACCGAGCCGTTCGTGGTGACCGGCGGCGGGCCGGGCAACTCGACGACCTTCGTGTCGATCGAGCTCGTCAAGATCGCGCTCGGCCAGTTCGACCTCGGCAAGGCCGCGGCGCTGTCACTGGTCTACAATCTGATCATCCTGATCGTGTGCTGGATCTTCTATACCGTCATGACCAATGCAGGCGTCGAACGTAAGGTGCAGGCGGAGGAGAAGCCGGAGACGGCGCGCAAGCCGGCCGGCGCGCCTCAGCCCGCGACCGCGCTCAAGCCGAAGGAAGGAGTGGCCTGATGCACTCGATCCCCGGCCGCCGCCTCATCATGGCGCTGTTCCTGATCTTCCTGCTGTTGCCGATCTACTGGCTCGTCAACATGAGCTTCAAGACCAACGCCGAAATCGTCTCGACGATGACGCTGTGGCCGCACAACCCGACGCTCCAGCACTACCGCCGCATCTTCACCGACGAGAGCTGGTATTCCGGTTACATTAACTCGCTGGAATACGTCGTCCTCAACACCATCATCTCGATCTCGGTGGCACTGCCGGCGGCCTACGCATTCTCGCGCTACCGCTTCCTGGGCGACAAGCACCTGTTCTTCTGGCTGCTGTCGAACCGCATGGCGCCGGCCGCGGTCTATGCGCTGCCGTTCTTCAACCTCTATTCGGCGATCGGGCTGTTCGACACCCCCTGGGCCGTCGCGCTCGCGCACTGCATCTTCAACGTTCCGCTGGCGGTGTGGATCCTCGAGGGTTTCGTGTCGGGTGTGCCGCGCGAGATCGACGAGACCGCCTTCCTCGACGGCTATTCCTTCCCGCGCTTCTTCATCAAGATCCTGGTGCCCCTGATCGCGAGCGGCATCGGCGTCGCCGCCTTCTTCTGCTTCATGTTTTCATGGGTCGAGCTGCTGCTGGCGCGGACGCTGACGTCGGTCGCGGCCAAGCCGATCGCCGCCGTCATGACGCGCACGGTCTCGGCGGCGGGCATGGATTGGGGGCTTCTGGCGGCCGCCGGCGTGCTCACCATCATTCCGGGCGCGCTGGTGATCTGGTTCGTCCGCAACTACATCGCGCGCGGCTTTGCGCTCGGCCGGGTGTGAGGGGAGAGGACAATGGAATCCATCGCATGGATGGCCTGGACGCTGCCGACCGCGATCTTCTTCGCGGCGATCGCCTGCACGCTGGCGATCATGACATGGCTCGCGGCGGCCTATCCCGAGGCCGAGCGTGTTGGAATCCTGCGCATCCCGACCACGCGCGGAGATCGCCTGTTCGTTTCGCTGATCCTCGCCGCGGTCATTCACCTGGCCTGGATCGGCATCGTAGGTACCGACCCGATCGCCTCGTTGCCGATCGGGGAAGATGGATTCGAGATATCGAGCCTGTGGCTCGCAACTGTGATTTCGCTTGTCTCAGCCGTGGTGATCTTTCGCACCGTCTGAGGCAGGTGAAAACGAGCAGATCCGGGATCTAACCCGGACCTGGTTTAGTTTGTTGCTGCAACCGGAGGAAATTACATGCGTCACTTGAGTACGAGGAAGGACCGTCTACTGACGATGACCAGTGCCGTCGCGCTGGTCGCGGCTTCGATGACGCTCGCCGCACCCGCGCGCGCGGACGAAGCTGCCGCCAAGAAGTGGATCGACAGCGAATTCCAGCCGTCGACCCTGTCGAAAGACGACCAGCTGAAGGAAATGCAGTGGTTCATCAAGGCCGCTCAACCCTTCAAGGGCATGGAGATCAACGTCGTCTCGGAGACGCTCACCACTCACGAGTACGAGTCCCGCACGCTCGCCAAGGCGTTCGAGGAAATCACCGGCATCAAGGTCAAGCACGACATCATCCAGGAAGGTGACGTCGTCGAGAAGATCCAGACCCAGATGCAGTCCGGCAAGAACGTCTATGACGGCTGGATCAACGACTCCGACTTCATCGGAACGCACTTCCGCTACGGCCAGGCCGTCGACCTGACGGAATGGATGAAGGGCGAAGCCAAGGACGTCACCAACCCCGGGCTCGACGTCGACGACTTCATCGGCAAGTCGTTCACCACGGCGCCGAACGGTCACCTCTATCAGCTCCCGGACCAGCAGTTCGCGAACCTCTACTGGTTCCGCTACGACTGGTTCACCAATCCGGACTACAAGGCCAAGTTCAAGG
>NZ_JASGFS010000003.1:0-377975 GCF_047605465.1 Bradyrhizobium sp.
CGGGCATGATGGACACGGTGCTGAACCTCGGCCTCAACGACAAGACGGTGCTGGGCCTCGCCAAGTCGTCCGGCGACGAGCGCTTCGCCTGGGACAGCTACCGCCGCTTCATCCAGATGTACTCCAACGTCGTGCTCGACGTCGGCCATCACTATTTCGAGGAAGCGCTCGAGATCAAGAAAGAGGATCTCGGCGTCCAGATGGACACCGACCTCAAGGCCGCCGACTGGCGGTCGGTCGTGGCCGAATACAAGAAGCTGGTCGAGAAGCGCACCGGCAAGCCGTTCCCGCAGGAGCCGCGGGAGCAGCTGTGGGGCGCCGTCGGCGCGGTGTTCGAATCGTGGATGAACCAGCGCGCGATCACCTATCGCCGCCTGCATTCGATCCCCGAGAGCTGGGGCACCGCGGTCAACGTGCAGGCCATGGTGTTCGGCAACATGGGCGAGACCTCGGCGACCGGAGTCGCGTTCACGCGCAACCCCTCGACCGGCGAGAGCAAGCTCTACGGCGAATTCCTGATCAACGCGCAGGGTGAGGACGTGGTGGCGGGCATCCGCACGCCGCAGGACATCACCGAGGACGCGCGGAAGGAGTCCGGCTCCGACAAGGCGTCGATGGAATCGGCGATGCCGGAGGCGTTCAAGGAGCTGACGCGCATCTACACGCTGCTCGAGAAGCACTACCGTGACATGCAGGACATGGAGTTCACGGTCGAGCAGGGCAAGCTCTGGATGCTCCAGACCCGCGGCGGCAAGCGCACCGCCAAGGCGGCGCTGCGCATCGCGGTCGAGCTCGCCAACGAGGGCCTGATCTCCAAGAAGGAAGCGGTGACGCGGATCGATCCCGCCTCGCTCGACCAGCTTCTGCATCCGACCATCGATCCCAACGCCAAGCGCGACGTGATCGCGACCGGCCTGCCGGCTTCGCCGGGCGCGGCCTCCGGCGAGATCGTGTTCTCCTCGGACGAAGCGGCCAAGCTCCAGGCCGACGGGCGCAAGGTCATCCTGGTCCGCATCGAGACCAGCCCGGAAGACATTCACGGCATGCACGCCGCCGAAGGCATCTTGACCACGCGCGGCGGCATGACGTCGCATGCCGCGGTGGTTGCGCGCGGCATGGGCAAGCCCTGCGTCTCCGGCTGCGGCACCATCCGTGTCGACTACGGCCGCGGCACCATGAGCATCGGCTCGCGCACCTTCAAGACCGGCGACGTCATCACCATCGACGGTTCGCTCGGCCAGGTGCTCGCCGGCCGCATGCCGATGATCGAGCCGGAGCTGTCCGGCGAATTCGGCACGCTGATGAACTGGGCCGATCAGGTCCGCAAGATCGGCGTGCGCGTCAACGCCGACACGCCGGAGGACGCGCGTACCGCGATCAAGTTCGGCGCTGAAGGCATCGGCCTCTGCCGCACCGAGCACATGTTCTTCGAGGAGACGCGCATCCGCACGGTGCGCGAGATGATCCTCTCCGAGGACGAGCAGTCGCGCCGTGCGGCGCTGGCGAAGCTGCTGCCGATGCAGCGCGCCGACTTCGTCGAGCTGTTCGAGATCATGAAGGGCCTTCCCGTCACGATCCGCCTGCTCGATCCGCCGCTGCACGAGTTCCTGCCGCACACCCATGCCGAGGTCGAGGAAGTGGCGCGTGCCATGAACACCGACCCGCGGCGCCTGGCTGACCGCGCGCGCGAACTGTCGGAGTTCAATCCGATGCTCGGCTTCCGCGGCTGCCGCATCGCGATCGCATACCCCGAGATCGCCGAGATGCAGGCGCGCGCGATCTTCGAGGCGGCGGTCGAGGCGCAGCGGCGCACCGGCAAGGCCATCGGCCTCGAGGTGATGGTGCCCCTGATCGCGACCAAGGCCGAGCTCGATCTCGTCAAGGCGCGCATCGATGCCACCGCGCAGGCGGTGATGCGCGACACCAACACCAAGCTGGCCTACCAGGTCGGCACCATGATCGAGCTGCCGCGCGCCTGCCTGCTCGCGGCCGAGATCGCGGAGAGCGCCGAGTTCTTCTCGTTCGGCACCAACGATCTCACCCAGACGACGTACGGCATCAGCCGCGACGACGCGGCGAGCTTCCTCGGTCCTTACGTCGCGAAGGGCATCCTCGCGGTCGATCCCTTCATCGCGCTCGACCAGGAAGGCGTCGGCGAGCTCGTCAAGATCGGCGTCGCGCGCGGCCGCAAGACGCGCGCTTCGCTCAAGGTCGGCATCTGCGGTGAGCACGGCGGCGATCCCGCCTCCGTGGCCTTCTGCCACAATATCGGCCTCGACTACGTCTCCTGCTCGCCCTATCGCGTGCCGATCGCTCGCCTTGCGGCGGCGCAGGCCGCGCTCGGCAAGGCCGTCGCCAGCCAGGCGTAGGCGAATCGAGATCGCGAGATGCGAGAGAGGCGGGGCCAAACCCCGCCTCTCTCTTTTCGTGCGCCGTTCGCTCAACGCCGTCATTGCGAGCGCAGCGACACAATCCCGAGTCTTTCCACCGTTGACGATCTGGATTGTCGAGCTTCGATCGCAATGACGAGACTACGGTGCGTACGCTTTATTCTCGCAATCATCGTGCGGTTTGACCGAGCGATCCAGCACGGCGAGACGCGAGCGATTGAATCGAGAAGCTGCGGCGTGCCGGATGCCCCCGCCTGTTGCGGGGCACGACAGCGCGGCCGCAAACAAGAGAATCACGCGCGTCCCGTAATGAGACGCGCCATCAAGGGTTCCTTCACCATTCCTGTTGACGGGATGTTTACCGCTTCGCGTGAGGCGGCATTTACCAACGATCCCGTTTGCAAGCGGAAACAGCGGCGATTGCTTGAGTGTGCCGCGCACGCAACGTCGATTAACGCCCCAGCAACCTAAATTAGATACTGACGGAAAGGATCGAATTGCACGGATGTACTGGGTTCGGTCAAACCAGCGTAAGCGTTGCGTGAGCGTATCGATGTTTGTGTTGCGTAACCATCCGAAGGGCGCGCGGTTCGCGTCCTTCGGACTCGGTCTCTGCATCTTCGCATTGATGCCGAGAGAGATCGGATATCAGGATATTGGGTCGCTGCTCGCGCGCCAGCCCGGCGTTGCCGAGCGCTGGCAGCGTCAGGTGTTCTCCGCGGCGTCCTCCATTCAGCTCGCCACCTACAGCTTCTCGCGTCCGATCGGAACCTCGGTTCCGCAGAGCGCGATGGTTCGCCTCGCAAGCCTCGACGGCCGCGACGTCACAGGCGCGATCACGCGCAATCCGGCGCTTCAGGCGCCGCCGCGCTACCAGGCCTCCGATTTTCCCAAGGTCGACCGCGCGCTGAAGGGCGATCGTCTCACCACCGTTACGCCTGCCGCGACGCCTGATGCGGTCGCACCCGCCGCCGCGCCGGCGCAGCAGGATCCCGCGACCTCGAACAGCTCCGTGTTCGGCGCCAAGACCGTCGCTCTGCCCCAGCCGATGTCGCCGGAGTCGGCGGCGGCGCTCGATCCCGAGCTTCAGGAGGCCATGCGCGCACCGCCGCTGCCGCAATATTCCGACGCGCCGAAGGCCGACGATGCCGCACTCTCGATGGCGGCCCAGCCGCTCAACGCGTTGAAGCAGGCCACGGAGGCCGCCGCGCCGCCGCGCGATCCCTTCAGCGTCAAGACCTCCAACCTGTTCTTCGGCAGCTCCTCGCTCGGCGGCAATCTCGAAAGCATCGAGAGCTGGCAGCCGGGGGCCGAGCCGCTGATCGTGACTCCGGATCCCGACATGAAGGTGACGGCGTCATTGGCGCCGGCGCTGGAGGATGCCGCCAAGGACACCGAAGGCGGCGAAAGCGTTGCGCCGAAGGGCGAGGTCAATGCCGACAACCAGCGTGCCAAGTCGCCCGCGGAGCGGCTCGCGCTCGACGACAAGGCGCGTTCGAAGTCCGAGAAGTGCCTCGCCGAAGCCGTCTACTTCGAGTCGCGCGGCGAAGCCGTGCGCGGGCAGATCGCGGTCGCGCAGGTGGTGATGAACCGCGTGTTCTCGGGCAAATATCCGGAGACCGTGTGCGGCGTCGTCTATCAGAACAAGTACCGCCACTTCGCCTGCCAGTTCACCTTCGCCTGCGACAACAATCCCGACGTGATCCGCGAGCCCGAGATGTGGGAGCGCGCCAGGAAGATCGCCAAGGCGATGCTCGACGGCCAGATCTGGCTGCCCGAAGTCGGCAAGTCCACGCATTATCATGCCTATTGGGTGCGTCCGTCCTGGGTCGCCGAGATGAAGAAGATGTACAAGTTCGGCGTGCACACCTTTTACCGGCCGCGCGCCTGGGGTGACGGTAGCGAGGAGCCGAGCTGGGGGACCCCGGCGCAGACCGCCGCGCTCTCCGCCGAACTCGCCCAGGAAGCGAAGAGCTCGGCCGAGATGGGCGTGACGGAGCGGCGGTAAGCGGTAGGGACGCCACGACGCGAGCCTGCTCCCTCGCCTCGCTTGCGGGGAGAGGGTTGGGGTGAGGGGGCCCTCCACGGGAAGGGTGAGACTTCAGTGTGCGGACACTCCCGCTCACCCGGAATCCGCGAGACGCGCACACCCGCCGCAAGTGGGGAGAGGCGAAGAGTTCACGCCGCGATATCAAGCGCGCAGTCGAAATTGGGCGCCGAATGCGTCAGTGCGCCGGACGAAACGTAGTCGACACCGGTCGCCCCGATCGCCGCGATCGTCTCCAGTGTGACGCCGCCCGATGCTTCCAGCGTGAGGCGGCCCTCGTTGAGTCTCACCGCTTCGCGCAGCGACGCGAGATCCATGTTGTCGAGCAGAACCGCATCGGCAAGCCCGGTGTCGAGCACCTCGCGCAATTGCGACAGCGTGTCGACCTCGATCTCGAGTTTGACGAGGTGGCCTGCATGGGCGCGGGCCCGCTCGAGCACCGGACGGATGCCGCCCGCCACCGCGATGTGGTTGTCCTTGATCAGGAACGCGTCGTCGAGCCCGAAGCGATGGTTGAAGCCGCCGCCGCAGCGCACGGCGTATTTCTCCAGCGCGCGCAACCCCGGCGTGGTCTTCCGCGTGCAGCAGATGCGCATCTTCGTGCCTTCGGTCCGGGCGACGTAATCGGCGGTCAGCGTCGCGATGCCCGACAGGCGTCCGACGAAGTTCAGCGCGGTCCGCTCCGCCGTGAGGATGGCGCGCGCAGGACCGGAGATCGTCAGGACGTGCTGCCCGCGGGCAACCCGCGCGGCATCGCGGACATGCGCCCGCACCTCGATGCCTAACGAAAGCTTTTGCAGGGTCGCCAGCGCCAGCGGTAAACCGGCGATGATGCCGGATTGGCGCGCGACCAGGATCGCCTGCGCCGTCGTGGCTTCCGGAATCGTCGCCAGCGAGGTGATGTCGCCGGCGCGGCCGAGATCCTCGTCCAGCGCGCGGTGCACGGCCTCATCGATTGCGAGCGGTGAGAGGAAAGCGTCGGGATTGAGCAGAGACGTCGGGATGATCATGGGAGCTCCTTAGGCGATCATGGATTGCGCGGTGCGCGGCAATGGGTGGTCGGTCAAGGTTTCCGCGACCTCGCGTGCGGCCGCGAGCGTGGTCGTCGTTCTCTGCGCCAGTGCGGGCACGGCCGCCGGATGATCGGACCGGAAATGCGCACCGCGGCTCTCGCGGCGGCTCCAGGCCGCGGTGGCCACGAGCAGGGCCGACGTCGCCATGTTGCGCAGTGCCGGACTTGAGGCCTCACGTTCCAGCGCGCCGAAGTGACGTACGGCTTCCGCAAGCCCGTCCTCGTCGCGGATCACGCCGACCTGCGAGCTCATCATCGCCCGCAGCTGATTCACGATCGCGGCGGCCGCAGCGCCATTGCGCGGCGTCACCAGTCCATCGGGAAGGCGGGCAGGCGAGGGGATCGCGCGGCCCGCAATGTCGTTGGCGATCCGTGCGGCATAGACCACGGCTTCGAGCAACGAATTCGACGCAAGGCGGTTGGCGCCGTGCGCGCCGGTGCACGACACCTCGCCGCCGGCCCACAAGCCGTCGATCGAGCTGCGGCCGTGCTCGTCCACCGCAACGCCGCCCATATGGTAGTGCGCGGCCGGTGCGATCGGGATGGCCTGCGTGACGGGATCGATACCGGCGGCGATGCAGCTTGCATGCACGGTCGGAAACCTGTCGGCGAAACGCGAGCCCAGGGCCTGACGCGCATCGAGAAAGGCGCCGCGCCCGGCCGCAATCTCGGCAAAGACGCCGCGAGCGACGATGTCGCGCGGCGCGAGTTCGGCGAGCGGATGGAGCGTCTCCATGAAGCGCTCGCCATTGCCATTGATCAGCGTCGCGCCTTCGCCGCGCAGCGCTTCCGTCGCGAGCGGAGCGGGGTCGCGGCCGGCCATGATGGCGGTCGGGTGAAACTGCACGAATTCGGGATCGGCGATCACCGCGCCGGCGCGCGCCGCAATCGCGAGGCCGGATCCGGCGGCCTCGTGCGGATTGGTGGTGACGGCATAGAGATGACCGATGCCGCCGGTCGCAAAAACCACCGCGCGGGAGGCCAGCAGCACAGGGCGAGTTGCCGCATTCCCGACCTCCCGCAACTGGAGTCCGGTGACCGAGCCATCCTCGGTCAGCAGGGTTTCGGCGACGAGGCCTTCGATCACGCGGATCGACGGCGTGCGGCGCACGGCCTCGCTCAGCGCGGCAATGATCGCCGCGCCGGCGCCGTCACCGCGCACATGCACGATGCGTCGTGCCGAGTGCGCGGCTTCGCGGCCGACTGCGAGCCGGCCTTCGAGATCGCGATCGAAAGGCACGCCGTAGGCGAGAAGGTCGTGGATGCGCGGGGCCGCCTCGCGCGCGATCCCGAGCGCGACCGTATCGTCGACGATGCCGCCGCCGACGGCGATGGTGTCCGCGGCATGCGCTTCGGGCGTGTCGCCCTCGGCCACCGCGGCCGCGATACCCCCTTGTGCCCAGGCGGAGGATGCTCCGTGTCCGAGCGGTGCCGCCGAGATCAGGGTGACCGGACGCGGCGCGAGCTTCAGCGCGCAGAAGAGGCCGGCGAGTCCGCCGCCGACGATGACGACGTCGTCGCTGGTACGGGTGAGGTTGTGGATGTTGTTTGTCATGATTGTTCCTTGTGCTCCGTCTTCGTCCCGGCAAATGCCGGGACGGTGGTGAGTCGTGGCTAGTTCTTGAGATTGATCATCCGTTCGACCGAGCGCCGGGCGCGCTCCGCAAGCGCGGGCTCGATCGTCACCTCCTCGCGAAGCGTCAGCAGGCTGTCGAGGATGTTGGGAAGCGTGATGCGTTTCATGTGCGGGCAGAGATTGCAGGGACGCAGCATCTCGACGTCCGGCAGCTCGGCCCGCACATTGTCAGCCATCGAGCATTCCGTGATCATGACGAGCCGCCGCGGCCGCTTTTCGCGCACCCAGTTGATCATGTGCGCGGTCGAGCCCGTGAAGTCGGCCTCCGCCAGCACGTCCGGCGGACATTCGGGATGCGCGATGATCTGCACGGACGGATCGGCCTCGCGGTAGCTGCGCAGCTCTTCTCCGGTGAAACGCTCATGCACTTCGCAGGCGCCCTTCCAGGCGATGATCTTCACGTCGGTCTTCGAGGCCACGTAGGTCGCGAGATAGCGGTCGGGCAGGAAGATCACGCTGGGCGCACCGAGGCTCTCGACCACCTGCACGGCATTGGACGAGGTGCAGCAGATGTCGACCTCGGCCTTCACCTCGGCCGATGTGTTGACGTAGGCGACGACGGGCACGCCGGGGAATTTCTCGCGGAGCAGCCGCACGTCGGCGCCGGTGATGCTGGCGGCCAGCGAACAGCCGGCGCGTGTATCGGGGATCAGCACTGTCTTGTCCGGGTTGAGCAGCTTCGAGGTCTCGGCCATGAAGTGCACGCCGCACTGAACGATGATGCCGGCCTTCACCCGGGTGGCTTCGACGGCGAGCTGGAGCGAGTCGCCGCCGATATCCGCGACGCAGTGGAAGATCTCCGGCGCCTGGTAGTTGTGCGCGAGGATCACCGCGCCACGTGCCGCCTTCAGCTCGTTGATGGCCTTGATGGTCGGTGCCATCAGCGGCCACTCGATCGGCGGGATGACGTGTTTCACGCGCTCATAGAGCGGCGCGGTGGCCCGCTCGACCTCGGCCGTCCATTCCAGCGGCGGCATCGGCAGCGCCGGCGCGAGTGCGGCAGCGGGTTTCCGCGGCGAGGGAGCGATATGATCGTGCGGGCGGAGGGCAAGGTCGTCGCGGCCGTAAATTCCGGTGATGGGCATGGGAGCCTCCCGTGCAAATCCATATATGCTCATATTGAGTATATATGGAGCCTGATAAATCCGGCCGTGAGGCCGGTGTTTGCTGCTGGCAGCCTGCCCGCATTCGCGAACAGGTCGGCCTCATCCATATATGCTCAGAATGAGTAAATCAAATCTATCATCTGCGGCGCGCCGTCGCCAGCTCGTCTCGGACACGTTTCCGTCAATCCATGCCGGTCGAACCGTGCGTGCTCGCGCCGCGGGACTCGCGGAAACGCAATGCTGCGCCGGCAGCTCTTCGTGGAACGCAATGATTTTTGACTTGGGATTTTCATGCAGTTGCATTAAACGGCTTGTTGCGGCTGCCTATTCCGGATCCGCCAGCGACAGATGAGGAAGCGCATGTCGACACAAGTGGGCGAGCTCGGTCCGGCCTCACGATCCTCCAGCTGGCGGACGCCGGGGATCATCATCCTGTGCGGCTGCGCGATCGCCATGCTGGGCTTCGGTCCGCGCTCCACGCTGGGCTTCTTCGTGCAGCCGATGAGCCACGAGTTCGCCTGGGGCCGCGACGTATTCGGTCTCGCGATCGCCGTGCAGAATCTGCTGTGGGGATTGGGCCAGCCTCTGGCCGGCGCGGTTGCCGATCGCTTCGGCCTGTTCCGCGTGATGTTCGTCGGGGCACTGCTTTATGCCGGCGGCCTGCTCTTGATGCGCTACTCGGCGACGCCGATGTCGCTGAACATCGGCGCCGGCGTCATGATGGGCTTTGGTCTGGCCGGCTGCTCGTTCAATCTGGTGCTGTCGGCATTCAGCAAGCTGCTGCCGCCCGAGAAGCGCGGCCTTGCGCTCGGCGCGGGCACCGCGGCGGGTTCGTTCGGGCAGTTCCTGTTCGCGCCGATCGGCGTGGCGCTGATCGACAATTTCGGCTGGCAGCAGGCGCTCACTGTGTTCGGCCTCCTGATGCTGCTGATCATCCCGCTGTCGCTGGCCCTGTCCACGCCGCGGGTCGAGAGCACGGTCAATGCCGCGCCGGCGGACCAGCTCTCATTCACCAGGGCGCTCACGGAAGCCTTCGGCCACCGCTCCTATGTGCTGCTGGTGCTCGGCTTCTTCACCTGCGGTTTCCAGCTCGCCTTCATCACGGTGCATCTGCCGGCCTTCCTCGTCGATCGCGGCATCTCGGCGCAAACCGGCGGCTGGGTCATCGCGGCGATCGGCCTGTTCAACATCGTGGGATCCCTGAGCGTCGGCTACCTCCAGAACTCGCTGCCGAAGCGCTACATCCTCTCGACCATCTATTTCACCCGCGCGCTCGCGACGCTGGCCTTCATCTCGTTCCCGATCACGCCGTTCTCGGCGATCGCGTTCGGCGCCGTCTCCGGGCTGGCCTGGCTGTCGACCGTGCCGCCGACCTCGGCGCTGGTGGCGCTGATGTTCGGGACGCGCTGGCTCGCCACGCTCTATGGCTTCGCCTTCGTCAGCCATCAGGTCGGCGGCTTCCTCGGCGTCTGGCTCGGCGGCATCGTGTTCGAACGTTTCGGTTCCTATACGCCGATCTGGTGGCTCTCGATCCTGTTCGGCGTGCTGTCTGCGCTGATCAATCTCCCGATCGTGGAAAAACCCGTTCAGCGGGCGGTTGCGCAGCCTGCCTGATCGGCTAAACATCCCCTGAAACAAGTCAGGGAGTTCAGCCGTGGCCACATTCAAGGCGATCCGGATCGACAAGGCGGACAAGGGCACCACCGCCGCGCTCACGCAGTTCGACGAAGCCGAACTGATGGAAGGCGACGTCACCATCCGCGTGGAATGGTCGACGCTGAACTACAAGGACGGTCTCGCGCTCACCGGCAAGGCGCCGGTGGTGCGCCGCTTCCCGATGATCGCCGGCATCGACTTCGCAGGCACTGTCGAGCAATCCTCGCATCCGCAATGGAAGGCGGGCGACAAGGTCATCTGCACCGGCTGGGGAATGGGCGAAACCCACCTCGGCGCCTATGCCGAGAAGGCGCGGGTGAAGGGGGACTGGCTGGTCGCATTGCCGCAGGGCCTGTCGGCGCGCGACGCCATGGCGATCGGCACGGCGGGCTTCACCGCGATGCTCTCGGTGCTGGCGCTGGAGAAGCATGGCCTGTCGCCGAAGAGCGGCCCCGTGGTGGTGACGGGCGCGGCCGGCGGCGTCGGCTCGGTCGCGACAGCCGTGCTGTCGAAGCTCGGCTATCACGTCATTGCTTCCACCGGCCGGGCCTCGGAAGCCGACTATCTCAAAGAGATCGGTGCGGCCGAGGTCATCGACCGCAATGAATTGTCGGGGGCGGCCAAGCCCCTTGCCAAGGAACGCTGGGCGGGCGGTGTGGACAGCGTCGGCTCGACAACGCTCGCCAACCTGCTGTCGATGACCAAGTATGGCGGCGCCATCGCGGCCTGTGGTCTGGCGGCTGGCATGGACCTGCCGTCATCAGTCGCCCCGTTCATTTTGCGCGGGGTGTGCCTTCTCGGCATCGATTCCGTGATGTGCCCGATCGAGCCGCGGAAGGCCGCCTGGCAGCGCCTGGCGTCCGATCTGGACCGGACCAAACTATCTGAAATCACTCAGGAAATTTCACTCGACCAAGTCTCGGATTGGGGCGCCAAAATCCTGGCGGGCCAGGTCCGCGGCCGCATCGTGGTAAAAATTGTCTAACGACGTTCAGACTTTACCAACCAAGCTGCTTCAATGTCGCCATGGTTAGTATGGTAAGCAGCGGGTAAAGAGATCAGGCATCGCCCGCCGCGGGGTTCGTTCGGAGTTTGAGCATGCTTGCGCGTATTGTGTTGGGGGCCGTCACGGCGGCAGCGGCAATTGTGCCGGCCGTCGCAGGAAGCATGAACGCCGATGAGGCGCGCCGCTTCGTTGCCGGCAAGGTATTCGCCTTCACCTGTTTCGATGGGACCCGCGGCGCAGGCCGTATCCTGGACGACCTCGGCGCAGCCGGCGCAGTGCAGTTCTCCGGCGCGGGCCCGGTCCGTCATCTCCGCCTGCCCGGGAACACTCTCCAGATTCGTGGCCAGAACGTTTGCGCCTCGATCAAGGGCATTCCGTTCGAGCCCTGCTTCAACCTCGAGAAGACCGACGACCGCAGCTTCCGCGGCTCGGTATCGGGCATGGGCTTCGCCTATTGCGACTTCCACCACCAGGGCGGCAACCAGATGCTGATGGCGCGTGCCGTTGCGCGGCCGCGCTCGCTGCGGGCGCCGGAGCGGACCGGCTCGGTCGGTCCGTCGAGCACCGAAGTCGCCGCGCGCGTCGAGACGCCTCGCGTCGAGAGCAGCCGGATCGAGCCGGTGAAGTCGGAAGCCAAGTCGGAAGCCAAGTCCGAGCCCGCCAAGAACGAGGGCGCGCTGGAATTGCGCCGCTCGACCGAGTGATCCGGCTGCGCGGAAGCTTCCGCGCATACCATCTCTGAAGACTGATTTCCGCGGCTTGCCGCCCGTGCTTGTTTTCGAGTGCGGGCGTGGCCGTCGTGCGCGCCGATGTTGCGGTGCCGCGACGAATGCCGCGCACGGTTAACTTTCCAGAAAAACGAAGCAGGCATGATCTGCCCAATTTCCCGGCACCGCCTCGTGCCGCCCTGACATTTTCATCGCAAGCACATTGGGAGCTCGTCAATGAGCGGCCTTTCCATCCGCCTCACCCACAAGGTCATGGCGATCGGACTTTTCGGCCTCGTCGGTCTCATTGCGTTCGGCGCGATCTACGAGATCGGCAATCTCTCGCAGGACAGCTCCCGCGCCGCCGCCAACCGCGCTCGCGCGATCGCCGATCTCAACAAGCAGCTCTCGATCGAGATGCTGGAAGCGCGCAGCAACGAGAAGAACTTCCAGCTGCGCCGGAACGAGAGTTACGCGAAGGCCCATGCCGAGCTGATGGGGCCGATCAATCGCGATTTCGACGAGGCCGGGCGGTTGATGTCGGCGGGCGGCATGAACGCCTTGTCCGACAGGATGAAGCAGGCCCAGGACGGCTTCAGGCGCTACGCGTCCGATTTCAACGCGCTGGTGGCGGCGGAGGTCAGGCTTGGCCTCAACGAGACGCTCGGCCTGTCCGGATCGCTTCGCGCTGCCGTGCACGACATCGAGGCCAAGCTGAAGGAGATCGACAATCCCAGGCTGACGAGCTGGATGCTGACCATGCGGCGGCACGAGAAGGATTTCATGCTGCGGCGTGATCCCAAATATGTCGCGGAGCTGAAGAAGGCCGCAGCCGAGTTCTCCAAGGCGATGGCGGGCGCGAGCGTATCCGCGGACGCGACGAGCGACATCGCGGCCAAGCTCCAGAAGTACCAGTCCGAATTCGCGGCGTGGGCGGAAACCGCGCAGCAGAGCGCGGCTCTCGATGCCGGCATGGTGAAGACCTTCCGCGAGCTCGAGCCGGTGATGGTCGAGGTGCGGAGCGCTGTCGAGGACCTCTACAAGCAGGCCGACGCCGCCGAGGCCGCGACGCGTGATGCCGTGCGTCTGTGGATGATGATCGCATTCGCCGTCACCGTCGTCGTGCTTGCGGTGGTGGGCTTCATGCTGGGCCGCTCGATCTCCAGGGCGCTGTCCGCGATGGTCGATGCGATGACGCGGCTCGCGCGCGGCGAGCTCTCGATTGCCGTTCCCGGCAGCGGACGCAACGACGAGATCGGCGAGATGGCCGGCGCGGTCGAGGTGTTCAGGAATAACATGGCGGAGGCCGAGCGGCTGCGCGCCGAGCAGTCGGAAGCGGACGCGCGCCGGCGCGCGCAGCGCAAGGCCGACATGCAGCGTCTCGCCGATGGTTTCGAGGGCGCGGTCGGCGAGATCATCGAGACCGTCTCGTCGGCGGCAACGGAGCTCGAGGCATCCTCCAACACCTTGACGCAGGCGGCCGAGCGTTCCAACGGCCTCGCCACCACGGTCGCGGCTGCGTCCGAGGAAGCCTCCACGAATGTGCAGTCGGTTTCGTCCGCAAGCGAGGAAATGACGACGTCGATCTCCGAGATCAGTCGCCAGGTGCAGGAATCGGCGCGCGTCGCCGACGTCGCGGTGGAACAGGCGCAGCGCACCAATGCGCGCGTCGCCCAATTGACGAAGGCGGCCGCACGCATCGGCGACGTGGTCGACCTGATCAACAGCATCGCCGGCCAGACCAACCTCCTGGCGCTGAACGCGACGATCGAAGCGGCGCGGGCCGGTGATGCCGGCAAGGGCTTTGCCGTGGTCGCGGCCGAAGTGAAGGCGCTCGCCGGGCAGACCGCGAAGGCCACCGGCGAGATCAGCCAGCATATCGACGCGATCCAGGCGGCGACCCAGGACTCCGCCGGCGCGATCAAGGAGATCGGCGACACCATCGCGCGCATGTCCGAAATTTCGTCGACCATCGCCGCCGCGGTGGAGGAGCAGGGCGCCGCGACGCTGGAGATCTCCCGCAACATCCAGCATGCGGCGCAGGGAACCTCCGAGGTCTCGGCCAACATCAACGATGTGCAGCGTGGCGCCGGTGAGACCGGGGCTGCTTCGGCGCAGGTGCATTCGGCCGCGCAATCGCTGTCCCGCGAGAGCAACCGGCTGAAGAGCGAAGTGAGCCGTTTCCTGGAGTCGGTACGGGCGGCCTAAGCCGCCAAGCATGCGCCTGCGGCGGCATGACGCGGCCGCGGTTCCCGCCCGGAGACGATTGCAATGTGTGGTTGCGACGAATTGTCGATGCCGACGATTCGGATATTCGTAGTTCTACCCAGTTCTTGTTAACGGCTGTTTGCAACAATGAGCGCAATCTTACCCGACAAGAACCAGCCAGCATTGTTGAACCGACCCCCGTCCCGTCATCCGTCGCGATGATGGCGGCGCGGGTGATTTTTGCGCGTTGCCAAGCATCTTCCATTGACCGGGGTTTTCGTGATGTCGAACTTGTCGATCCGATTCAAGATCTTGACCGTCCTCAGCATCCTCGTGCTCTCGCTCGCGGGCGTCGGCGTGATGGCGATCGGTACGATGCAGACCATCAATGCCCACACTGTCGAGATCGCACAGAGCTGGCTGCCGAGCGTGCGTGCGCTCGGCTCGCTCCGTGCCGACATCAACGAACTGCGCGTCGCGCTCCGCCTGCACCTGATGCAGGACGGTGCCGAAGGCAAGGACGCGGCCGAGAAGCGGCTGGCCTCGCTGCGCGACCGCATCGAGCAGACCCGCAAGGTCTACGAGCCGCTGATCACCTCGCCTGAAGAGCGCTCGCTGTACGAGCAGTGGGCGAAGGCGTGGGCGGAATACCTGAACGGCGTGCAGGACGTGATGGCGCTGTCGCGCAAGAGCCCGGGACGCTTCCCGACCGATGCCAACGAATTGCTGCAGACCAAGGTCGCGAAGATGGCCCAGGCGGCCGATCCGCTGCTGCTGAAGGATATCGAGCTCAACAACCAGGGCGCCGAGACCGAGACGAAGCAGGCCGCCGAGAGCTACACCACCATCTTCCGCGTGCTGGCCGGCGTCATCGTGCTTGCGATCCTGGTCGCGATCGGTGCAGCCTATTATCTCGTGCAGGACGTCTCGCGCGGCATCGCCTCGATCATCCATCCGATGCAGGCGCTCGGCGAAGGCGAACTCTCGGCCGAGGTGCCGCATCGCGGCGAGAAGACCGAGATCGGCTCGATGGCGGATGCGCTCCAGATCTTCAAGGAGGCGCTGATCGCGAAGAGGGCCGCCGACGAGGCCGCCGCGCGCGATGCCGAAGCCAAGATCGAACGCGCGCGCCGCGTCGATGCCATCACCGGCAAGTTCGAGGCCATGATCGGCGAGGTCGTCGGAACCGTGTCGGCGGCATCAACCGAACTCGAGGCATCCGCGACGACGCTGAGCAGCACCGCGCAGCGGGGACAGGAACTCGCGACCGTCGTTGCCGCGGCCTCCGAAGAAGCGTCCACCAACGTCCAGTCCGTGGCCTCCGCCTCGGAGGAGCTGTCGTCGTCGATCACGGAGATCAGCCGGCGTGTGCAGGATTCGGCACGGATGGCCGCTGAGGCCGTCGAGCAGGCCGCGCGGACCAACGACCGCGTCAATGCGCTGTCGCAGGCTGCGTCGCGGATCGGCGCCGTCGTCGAGCTCATCAACACGATCGCGGGCCAGACCAATCTCCTTGCGCTGAACGCGACCATCGAGGCGGCCCGTGCGGGCGAAGCCGGCCGCGGCTTCGCCGTCGTCGCCTCCGAGGTCAAGGCCCTGGCCGAGCAGACGGCGAGGGCGACCGGCGAGATCGGTCAGCAGGTCGCGGGCATCCAGGCGGCGACGGAAGAATCGGTCAGCGCCATCCAGGAGATCGGCGGCACCATCGAAAGGCTGTCGGAAGTGTCGTCAGCGATCGCCGCCGCGGTCGAGGAGCAGGGCGCGGCGACCCAGGAGATTTCGCGCAACGTGCAACAGGCCTCGGTCGGCACGCAGGAGGTCTCGTCGAACGTCACCGACGTGCAGCGCGGCGCGGTCGAGACCGGTTCGGCTTCGACCCAGGTGCTGTCGGCCGCGAAATCGCTCGCGAGCGACAGCACGCGTCTCAAGGTCGAAGTCGCGCAGTTCCTGGAGTCCGTCCGCGCGGCCTGATCCTTTACGCGCTCGTCTGCGGAGCCGGCGGCGGGACCTGCCGCCGGAACAGGATGCGCTGGTAGAGCCAGCCGATCGCGACGAGCACGATGCCGAGGCACATGAACGACAGTGCGCGGTAGACGCCGGTCAGCGTCGACATGTCGATCACGAAGGCCTTCAGGATCGTCAGCGCGATGACGGCGGCGGATGCCAGCCGGGCGCGTTCGGAGTTGACGAGGATGCCGACGCCGAGCAGCACCACGCCGAAGGCGAGCCAGCCGATCGAATAGGTGTACTGCTCCGCCCCCGAGGTCCCGCCGCTGGTCAGGATCGGGCCGTGATAGAAGCGGCGGATCTCCAGCGTCAGGTAGGTGAGCGCGAATACCAGTGCTCCGCCCGCGATCGCGTTCGCATAGGCTTTGCCGCGTCCGCCGACGGCCGCATAGGACAGCAGCAGCATCAGCACCGCCGGCAGCGCATAGCCGAGCAGCAGCAGATTGAACACCGCGCCGCCGACATCGATGCGCCAGAGCAGGGGGTTCTCCAGGAACAGCAAGCCGAACACGCAGATGACGCCGGCGATGGCGGTAAGCGCCACGGCGCCGACATTGTGCACGATGCTGCGGCTCCTCAGCTGAAGCCGCTCCAGTCCGATCGCCATGGCGAGCGTCACGCACACCTGGAGCGCGCATTCGAGCAGGGACGGCGGTGATGTCATGTTGCCGCCGGTCGCGAAGTGGCGAACCTCCATGAAGGCGAGAAGCGCAGTGAAGAGGATCGCGGCCGCTTCCACCATGCGCAGCGGTGCGTCATCGCCGCGGCGGCGCAGGAAACGGCTGGCCGTCCAGAACGAGAGCGCCGGCAGGCCGTAGCCCCACAACAGCCAGTTGAAGATCGGCGTGGTCCCGACGGCGTCGCCGACGATGCGGGGATCGTAGGCGATGCGTGCGGTGACGATGGCCGCGAAGATGGCGGCCAGCCAGCGCAGGAACGGGATCGGTCGCTGCATCGAGATCCAGGCGGTGCCGAGCGACATCAGCGCGAGCGCGATGGTGAGCCAGCCCTTCTCCAGAGCGAAAGTCAGCGCCAGAGCCAGCGCGCCGAGCGTGCCGGTCGCGAACAGCGCGGCGGAGATCGCAACGCCGGGCCGGGTCTCGCGCCGGGTCAGCGCTTCCGTCGCGGCGCCGAAGGCGGCGGCGAGCAGCACGGCGAGGATCGCGAACGGGATCGAGCGGTCGAGATGCGCGATGCGTGCGTAGAGCGCGACCAGGAGCGCGATCGGCGTCGCGACCGCGGTCGCGGACCACACCACCGGGATGATGGCGGAGTTCGAGCGACCCTGCGCGAGGAATCCGGCAATGCCGAAGCCTGCCGCAAAGACCGCTGCCGTCACGAGGTGCAGCGTCACGGAGCCGTCGGTTGCGGTCGGTCCGATGCCCGGCAGCGGACCGCCCGGCAGCACCAGCATGTCCGGATTGGCACGAACCGCCCATTCGGCGAAGACGATGAAGACGGTCGCCGCGGCCGCACCCAGCGCCCCCGTCGCAGCCGGAGCGCGCCAGGCGACGAACGGCGTTGCCGCGACCAGCAGCGTGAAGGCGATCAGCGCCAGGTCGGCATGCGCGCTCGACAGCACGATCAGCATGGCGCCGAACAGATAGGCCCCGAGCGCACTGGACGAGACCGGCTCGATCTCGCCGTCGTCGATGGTCGGGCCGAACATGAAGCCGCAGACGACGAGGAGCGCGGCGAGAACGAAACCCGCGATCGCATGGAAGGCGTGCGGAGCCACCAGCAACTCGCCGAGATCGAGCCCCGGGAAGATCCAGAGCACGGCGAAGACGATGGTGGTCACCGCGAGCCAGCGCCACAACCGGATGCGGGCGAGGCCGAAGCTCGCCGCCGTGACGATCGCAAGATAGATGTAGAGCGCCCAGTAGTCCGGCTTGTCGCTGGAGACGAGGATCGGCGTCACGAACGCGCCGGCCACCCCGAGGCCTGCGAGCGCGGGCCCGTGCAGCAACGCGGCCGCAAGCGTGCCGAGTGCGACGAGGCCGAGCAGCACGAATGCGGTCGCAGGCACCAGGAAGCCGTAGAGCGCGTAGGCCGCATAGACCGTCGCGAACGCGACGGCCGTGCCGGCAGCGGTGAGGATCGCGGGGATGTTGGCGATCGGCAGGGCCTGGATGCTGGACAGGCTCTCCTTGCGCCGGGTCCATTCGCCGGCGCCGAGCAGCGCGAGGGCGAACAGGCCGCCGAGGAATACGCGCACGCCGGGGCCGAGGAGGCCGGCTTCGATCGAATAGCGCACCATGAAGAAGCCGCCGAGCGCGAGCGCAAGGCCGCCGATCCACACCACCCATCGCGTGCCGAGACGCTCCTCGAAACCGGGGGCGGGCGCGGGCAGCGAAGGCGGCGTGACGGTCGCAGCCGCGCCCGTCTCGAGTCGTGGCTCGACCGGCTCCGGTGTGGGCGGCGGTGCGGCCTCGGGCGCGAGCGGGGGAGGCTCCACGGCTGTCGTGGCGGATGCCGCGGCCTGATCGGGCCCGGGCATCAGCGGCGGCGGCTGCACCTGCACCGGCTGCACCTGTGCCTGTCGCTGCGCGTACAGCATCGCCTCGAGCGAGCTCAGTCGTCGCCGCAGGTCGGCCGCCTGGCTGGAGGCCTTGATCGCGATCAGGAAAGCGACGATCGCGATGATCACCGCATAGACGTCAAACGGGCCGTCGAACATGAAGCCTCCAGGCAATCGGCGCGCGGGGTCCGATCGCATGTCATTTGGTTTAGCGCCGCGAGCGGACGCGCAAGCCGGGCGCCGGCCGCTCCTGCAGCACGTCGCGGCGGAAGCGGTAGAGCGCCGCCGGACGTCCACCCGTCTGTGTCGACGTCACCCCGGTCGGTTCGACCAGGGCTTCCGTTTCAACGAGGCGGCGGAAATTCTGTTTGTGCAAGTGCCGGCCGGAGATGGCCTCCACCGTGTACTGCAATTCGGTAAGTGTGAATTCGGCGGGCAAAAGTTCAAAGACCACAGGGCGATACTTCAGTTTCGCGCGCAGCCGCGCGATCGCCGTGGCGAGAATCCGGCGATGATCGAAGCGCATCGAGATGCCGAGCGCAGGCGGCGTCTTGCGCGCCAGGGCGGCAGGTCGGCCATCCCGCCGCGCTTCCTCGATCAGCCCGGCTTCGTACAACAGCTCGTAGCGATCGAGCACGCGTTCCTCGTCCCAGGGCGCGCCGTCGAGGCCGAAATAGAACCGCACGCGATCCTTGCGCGGCAGCGCGCGCGTGGTTTCCGGCGTTTCCTGCTCGGCCCATCTGGTCAGCGCGGGGATGATGTCGCGGGCGATGATCGCTGGCGGCTCCTCGCGCCGGTCCTCCCAGGGGAAGAAGCGATACCACGGCTCGAAGCTCGCCCCCGTCGCGGCGAGTTCGCCGTCGACCGCGCGCGTCAGCGCGAGATAGCCGATCGACACCATGTGCGCACCGGTGTCGCCGGCCTCGGCGTGGCGGCCGCGATCGCCGAACGTATAGAGCTGTTCGACATAGCCGAGCCGCAGGCCCGCCTGTTCCTCGACCCAGGCCCGCAAGCCGATCTCGAAGGTGCGGTGGGCGAGTGCATCGAATGGACCGAAGGGCAGGCCGGCAAGTCCGTCGTCGCCGCGAGCGGTGAGAATCAGGGGTTCATGGTCCTCGATCGCGACGATCGCGGCCGTCAGGCCGATCTCGATCGGCGTCAGCAGCGTCTCGCTCATGCGGTGCGGATCGCCGGTGTCATCATTCGAGCTCGATCACGAAGGGGCGTCCCTCGACCATCATCGAGCCGGGGCCCATTTCGTCGAGCGCACGCAACATGCGGCCGTTGCGTCCGAGCGCGCGGTCGGCGAGGCCGACGATGCGCCGGTTCGGCGAGGCGATCGGGGATGCCGCGCGAATTTTCCTGGCGATCTCGATCTCGTCGCGATCCGGATTGAGCGCGCATACGGCCGCGAACGCACTCGCGGTGGAGCGGCTGATGCCGGCATAGCAGTGCACCACCATCGGCGCGCTGCGGTTCCAGCCGCGCACGAAGTTCAGCACCTGATCGATATGCGCTTCGGACGGCGCGACGAAACCATCCATCTCCTCGGTGATGTCGTCCATCGACACCTTGAGATGATTGGCCGGCAGCACGGACACCGGCCGCGCCACCTGCTCGACATTGGCCATCACCGTCAGCACGTGGCTGGCCCCGGTGAGGCGGACGGTCTCAGGAAGTGCGGCAAGGGAACAGACGTGGATCATGATGGACCTTTTTCTTGATTATAGCCGTGGTCGCGGGGTCGGCAAAGCGCCTCTACGGCGTCGTCCCGGCGAAGGCGGGGCACCCATGACCACGGGCTCGATTGCTCGGGAGACGGCGAGGGAAGAGCGAAAGGCGCCACCGGCCCATCATGACGATCACGCAAACACGGCGTTGAACCGTTCCAGAAATTGCTTCTCGGCCCGCGCCGCCGTCCAGGGCGTCAGATAGTCGCGCCGGATGCTCTCGGACAGCCCGGGATCGCGGCCGAACAGGCGCCTGGCCTCGCTCTCGCCGAAACCGGCGAGGTCGGTCGCCTCCAGATAGGCCGCGCCGCGATCGGCGGCCTTGACGGCGAGGGTGATCTCGTCCGGCAGCACCGGCGGCAAGCCGAAGCGGACGTGGATCGCGCCGAGCAGGCGCTTCTCGACGGCCTTGTAGTGTCCGTCGAGCACGGCCTTGAACGGCGAGATCATGTCGCCGATCACGTATTCCGGAGCGTCGTGCAGCAGCGCCGCGAGCCGCATGCGGTCGTCGGCGCGTGGTGCTTCGTGCCGCATCACCGTCTCGACCAGCAGCGTGTGCTGCGCGACCGAGAAGATGTGCGCACCGGTGGTCTGGCCGTTCCAGCGTGCAACGCGCGCAAGGCCGTGCGCGATGTCGGCGATCTCGATGTCGAGCGGCGAGGGGTCGAGCAGGTCGAGGCGCCGGCCGGACAGCATCCGCTGCCAGGCGCGGGATTGCGCGTCGCGCGTCGTCTTCTTCGCGGTCATCTGGCCTTGAGGCGCGGCTTGCGCTGCGTCTTGCCGCAGGTCGCATGGCAGTGGCAGTCGACGAGATGATCGTTGACCATGCCGGTCGCCTGCATGAAGGCATAGACGATGGTCGGGCCGACGAACTTGAAGCCGCGCGAGGACAGCTCCTTGGAGACCTGCACGGAGAGCGGCGTCGAGGCCGGCACGCTCGCGCTGGTCTTGAAATGGTTGATCTTGGGACGGCCGTCGAGGAAGTCCCACAGCAGATTCGAGAAGCCGGGGCCCTTCTCCATGATCTCCAGATAGGACTTCGCACTGAGGATCGTGCCGTCGATCTTGGCGCGATTGCGCACGATGCCGACGTCGTTCATCAGCGCATGGACCTTCTTGGCATTGTAGCGCGCGATCTTCTCCGGCTGGAAATCGTCGAACGCCTTGCGGAAGTTGTCGCGCTTGCGCAGGATCGTGATCCAGGACAGGCCGGCCTGGAAACCATCGAGGATCAGCTTTTCATAGAGCGCACGGTCGTCATATTCCGGCACGCCCCATTCGGTGTCGTGATAGGCGACGTAGAACGGATCTTCGCCGGGCCAGGGGCAGCGCGTCAAACCGTCGGGATGCAGGCGGGGCGCGCGGCTCATGCGATGGGCTGCTTGGCTGGAATGCGCACGACCTCGGGTTCGGCGAGTTTCACGGCGAGGCCGCCGGCGGTGAGCGGCTGGCCGGCATCGAGCGCGTCGGCGACGCGGTCGATGCGCACCAGCGCGATGCCCTTGCCGCGCGCCGACGAACCCATCGTGCCGACCGGCTTGTCGCCGGCCAGAACGCCGATGCCCGGCTCCGGCGCGAGGTCATCGAGCAGCACCCTGACGCTGCGGGTGCGCGCGGTGCCGCGATGCTGCATGCGCGAGACGACCTCCTGGCCGACATAGCAGCCCTTGTCGAAATCGACACCGGCGAGACGATCCATGTTGGTCTCGTGCGGGAACGCATCGCTGTACATGAAATCGAGCCCGCCCCGCGGCACGCCGAGCGCGATGCGGTGCGCCTCATATTCGGTGGCATCGACCAGTTCGGCGCCGATGAGGTCGGAGAGCTTCTGCTTGAGATCTTCCGGAATCAGGATGCGATAGCCGAGCGCTTCGTTGCGCGGGTCGGCGAAGGCGAGATCGGGCTGAGCCGCAGGCTGGCCGTCCCAGGCCGCGAGCACGCCGAGATCGTCGGAGAGGTTTTCCACCGTCACCTTGGCGCGCAGCTTGTAGAACTTCAGCTTGGTGGCGAATGTGTCCGCCAGGGCCCTCGGGCAATCGATCAGGAACCCGCCGCCGTGGCCCGCGGGCGCCTCGGTGATCAGGAAATCCACGATGATCTTGCCCTGCGGCGTCAGCAACGCCCCGAATCGGCCAAGGCCCGGCTTCAGCCTGTCGACATCGGTCGTGATCAGGCCGTTGAGGAAGTTGCGCGCATCCTCGCCCGCGACCTTGACCACGCCCCGGTCGGGAAGAAACGCTGATTTCATGCGAAAATCTCTTGCGACATGTTGCTCCGGAACGTAAGCCCGCAAGGCAAAAACGACAAGACCTCGAGCCCTGCGCTTGGGGATGAGAGAGGCCCATAGCCATGACCCAGCGTTTCGATGTGATCCTCAAGGGCGGCACCGTGGTCAACCAGGACGGCGAGGGCCAGCGCGACATCGGAATCGCGGGGGGCCGCATCGCCGAGATCGGCGCGCTGTCGCAAGCCTCCGCGGCCGAGGTGATCGACTGCAAGGGCCTGCACATCCTTCCCGGCGTGATGGACACGCAGGTGCATTTCCGCGAGCCCGGGCTGGAACAGAAGGAAGATCTCGAGACCGGCTCGCGCAGCGCCGTGATGGGCGGCGTCACGGCCGTGTTCGAGATGCCGAACACATCTCCGCTGACGGTGACGGAGGCGACCTTCACCGACAAGGTGAAGCGCGCGCATCACCGCATGCATTGCGATTTCGCCTTCTTCATCGGCGGCACCCGCGAGAACGTGCAGGATCTGCCGGTGCTCGAACGCGCGCCCGGCTGTGCCGGCGTCAAGGTGTTCATCGGTTCGTCGACCGGCGCGCTGTTGGTGGAAGACGACGAGAGCCTGCGCCGCATCTTCCAGGTGATCCGCCGCCGGGCGGCGTTTCACGCCGAGGACGAGTATCGCCTCAACGACCGCAAATCGCTCCGCATCGAGGGCGATGCGCGCTCGCATCCGGTCTGGCGCGACGAGACCGCGGCGCTGATCGCGACGCAGCGGCTGGTGAAGCTCGCGCACGAGACCGGCAAGCGCATTCACGTGCTGCACATTTCGACCAAGGAAGAAATCGAGTTCCTGCGCGACCACAAGGACGTCGCCTCCTGCGAAGCGACGCCGCATCATCTCACGCTGGTCGCGCCCGATTGCTACGAGCGGCTCGGCACGCTGGCGCAGATGAATCCGCCGGTGCGCGGCGCCGATCACCGCGCCGGCATCTGGCGCGGCATCGAGCAGGGCATCGTCGATGTGCTCGGCTCCGACCACGCCCCGCATACGCTGGAGGAGAAGTCCAAGACCTATCCGGCGTCGCCCTCGGGCATGACCGGCGTGCAGACGCTGGTGCCCGTCATGCTCGATCACGTCAATGCCGGCCGGCTGTCGCTCGCCCGTTTCGTCGATCTCACCAGCGCCGGGCCCGCACGCCTCTACAACATGGCCTGCAAGGGCCGCATCGCCGCGGGCTACGACGCCGACTTCACCATCGTGGACCTGAAGCGCAGCGAGACCATCACCAACAAATGGGTCGCCTCCAAGGCCGGCTGGACGCCGTATGACGGCTTGCGCGTCACCGGCTGGCCCGTCGGCACCTTCATCCGCGGCCGTCGCGTGATGTGGCAGGGCGAACTCGTCACGGCCTCGCAGGGCGAGCCGGTGCGGTTCCTGGAGACGCTGAAGCAGTAGGGAGCTGCGGATTCGTCATTGCGAGGAGCAAAGCGACGACGCAATCCGGCATCCTTCAGCGGTGGAATTCGATTGTTTCGCTGCGCTCGCAATGACGAGGGGAGAGGTCTACACTTCCTCTCGAACGGAGTGCGATCCAATGTCTGAGCCGACGGCCCTCATCTCGACCGAGCAACTCGCGGCTCGTCTCGGCGATCCCGATCTACGCATCTACGATTGCACGACCTACAACGAGCCGGTGCCGCCGGGCAGCGACGTGCCTTATCGCGCGGTGCCCGGCGACAGGACCTTCGCGGCCGGCCACATCCCCGGTGCCGACTTCCTCGACCTGCAGGGCGAATTCTCCGATACGTCGGTGCAGCAGTTCTTCATGATGCCGGGCGTCGCTCAGTCGGAGGCTGCCTTCGGCCGCCATGGCCTCGATGCGTCCAAGACGATCGTGCTCTACAGCATCGGCACGATGATGTGGGCGACGCGGTTCTGGTGGATGCTGCGCTCGCTCGGCGTCGACGCGCAGGTGCTCGATGGTGGCTTCGACAAATGGAAGGCCGAGGGCAGGCCAATCGAGACCGGTGCGGCGAAGGGCTATCCGGCCACGACATTCAAGGCCGAGCCGCGCGCCGGTTTCTTCGTCGACAAGGATGCCGTCGCCGCGCGGATCGGTGATCCCTCGACCGTCATCGTCAACGCGCTGGGACCGCAATTTCACAGCGGCCTCGAGCCCAGTCGCTATGGACGGCCGGGCCGCATTCCCGGCAGCGTCAACGTGCCGGCTGCGATGCTGGCGAACGCCGACAAGACGCTGACGAGCCTTGCGGATGCCGAAGCGAAATTCGCAAGCCAGGGCCTCACGCGTGACAAGAGCATCATCTGCTATTGCGGTGGCGGCATCTCGGCGACGATCGATCTCTTCCTGCTGACGCAGCTCGGCTACGGCAAGCTCACGCTCTACGATGCCTCGATGGGCGAATGGGCGAAGGATCCGAAGCTTCCGATCGAGACGGACTAGGCCATTCCCGATCCTGACGGGAAATCGTCCCGGTCATGGGCCGACTAATGCTTGTCCACGGCCGATGGCATCCGTGCGATAAACGGGGGGAGGCTTGGCGACCTGTTCGCCTGGTCATTCATCCGTAGACTGGCCCCGTCCGCGAGGCGGGGTCATTTTCGGCGGGTTACTGTCTTGCGACCCCGACCGAGAATTCGCCGTTGCGGATGCGGCCGGGAAAGCCCTCGACGAATTTCGCCACCGCATCTTCGCCGTAGGTCCCGACGAGTTCGGCGAGCGCGGCGAACAGGCTGGCCTGCGCCAGACAATCGCCATCGACGCCGTCATGGCGCGCCTCGGCCCAAGCCTCGTTGAGATAGCTCAGCGCGGCCTGTTTTTGCTCGTGATCGGGCAGCGGCGCGCGGGCGGGGGCGTAAGACACTGAATGGCTCATGAAACTCGACAGGGCTGGGGCGCGATCCACGGCGATGCGCTGCACATGAGGTGTAGCACGCGTATTAACGCCCGCTAGGCCACATCTTTAAGAACGGTTAACGGGTGTGAACAAAGACGATGTCGTTGTTCCCGGTGAAAGGTCCGCCTCGGATGGCTCCGGCGCATCGGTTCGGCCGCATCCGCCGCGACGTGCGTTCCGCGCTCCTCGGGGCGAGGGGTTTGCAGGCGTTGAAAGCAGCTCAGTTCGCGTAGCGAGCCGTGAGGTCGCGCGAGATCTTCGAGCCTTCCTCGATGTAGCGGCGAATCGCGACGGTGGCCGCGGGCGTGCAGCTCCGATAGGTCTGCTGGAAGCCGTTATAGCCGCGGTTGAAGCCTGCGATCATGCGGGTGCGGCGTTCGCCGGCGGGGGTTTCGGCGTCGATCAGCGCCTGCATCTCGCTGCGCCATTTGTTGCCCTCGTTGGACCCGCAAATTCCGCGCAGGTAGTGCAGTCCACCGAGTATCTCGGCCAGCCGCTGCAGATCGGCGTCAAACGGGGCTGCGACGTCCTGGGCCCGGGCGGGCAGGGCGGCGCAGGCGAGAATCACGGCAAAAATGGCCAGAAATCGCTTCGACATCGGCCGGTGTATGCCCCCTCGGGGTGACGGACGCAAGGCGGACGGATCGGCCGTCAGGGACCGATCAGCCGGCCGGCCGACTGGATGACCTCCTCCAGCCCCCCGGTGAGCTTGAGGTCGCCGAGATTCGCCAGCGCCTCCGGGGCGATCCAGCGGTAATCGTCGAGCTCGTCGTTGAGAGCCGGTTCCCTGGCCACCCAGCGGCTGGCGAAGGACATGATCAGGTAGTGCCCGGTCCCGTCCGCCGTGGGCAGCACCTCGCGCCAGCCGGCGAGGCCGACGATCTCGATGGCGAGCCCCGTTTCCTCGTCGACCTCGCGCGCCAGCGCCTGGTGCAGCGATTCTCCGAACTCGACCCGGCCGCCGGGCAGCGAGTAGAACCCCTTGCCCGGCGAGCGGGCGCGGCGGACCAGCAGCACCTTGCCGTCGCGGAAGATCGCGGCACTGACGGCGAGCTGGGGATGGGTGGGCTGCACGACCGGGCTCAACGCTTCACCTGTCCGCGCTCAGTTCGCCATGATGGTGTCGACGTCGGCTTCGGGGCCGCCGTTGATGATGCCGCCGCAGGTCGCGATCAGCGGCTTGACCCAGAGCGCCGCCTGCTCGGCGAGGCGAACGCGGGTCTTGTCCTTCTCGACTTCGCGCATGGCCGAGCCGACCGCCGTCAGGATCGACGTCATGGTTTCGGTGACGTGGTCGAACTGGGCGCGCACGCCGGGATCGGCCTTCTCATAGGCCTCGATGGCAAGATCGCGCGCCTTGAAGTTCGAGGCGGTGAAATGCTCGGCATAGGACAGCGGCGTCCAGGTCAGGAAGTCCTCGGCGCATTCCGGCATGTCCGGCACCATTTCGAGCAGCATCACGGCTTCATTGAAATGGTTGAGATAGTCCGTGGCAAGTCCGGTTCGCGGGTTGATGTTGGCCACGCGCAGCCGCTCGGCCCAGGCGGCAGCCTCGGGGCCCGTCTGTACATGCGTCCGCGCGGGGTGGGAGGCCGTTGAGCTCATCTGTCGCAGTGTTAACGTTCGGGGTTAAAAGGACCTGAACGGACCCTATATAGGCCCCAGGATGTGTGGACGCTTCGTCATAACTTCGGCCCCCGCGGCTTTGCGGCAACTGTTCGGCTATATCGAGCAGCCGAACTTCCCACCGAGGTACAACGTGGCGCCGACGCAGCCGATTCCGGTCGTTCTGGCCGAGAAGGACGCGCGGCATTTCCGCTTGATGCGCTGGGGTCTCCTGCCGAGCTGGGTCAAGGACCCGCGCGGGTTCACGTTGCTGATCAACGCCCGCTCGGAGACGGTGCTGGAGAAGCCCGCCTTCAAGAACGCGATCCGCCGCCGTCGCGGCCTGATCCCGGCCGACGGCTATTACGAATGGAAGGCGACCGACGGCCGCAAGCAGCCGTTCTTCATCCATCGCGCCGACGGCGAGCCGCTCGGCTTCGCTGCATTGTTCGAGACCTGGGTCGGGCCGAACGGCGAGGAGGTCGACACGGTCGCGATCGTCACGGCGGCGGCGAGCGGGGATCTCGCCGGGCTGCATGACCGCGTGCCCGTGACCATCAGTCCCCGCGATTTCGAGCGCTGGCTCGACAGCCGCGGCGACGAGGTCGACGCGATCCTGCCGCTGATGATCGCCCCGCGCATCGGCGAATTCGCCTGGCGCCCGGTCTCCACCCGCGTCAATCGCGTCGTCAATGATGACGAACAATTGCTGCTGCCGATCAGCGCGGAGGAGATGGAGGCGGAGGCCGAAGCTGCAAGGCCGAAGAAATCGGCGCGGAAGGTCGCGGCGGGCGCAGGCGACGACGGACAGGGGTCGTTGTTCTGATCGCCCACACCGTCCCGCAGGGTGGCAAGGCATGCCCCGCCATCGCGAACGCAGCAGATGGTGAGCGCGCTGGGCTGCATCCAGCGGCAGCGAAGTTCTAAACGATCTCCCGCGCCCGCAGCGCCGCGATCTGCGCCGCGTCGAATCCCAGCTCGCCCAGCACCGCATCCGTGTCCGCGCCGAGCTCCGGCGCCATCCGGTCCAGACGGCCGCCGCCGTGGGCGAGCCTGAAGCCGCTGCCGGCGAAGCGCAGGTGGCCATAGGCCGTGTCCAGCTCCTGGATCGCGCCGCGCGCCTTGATCTGCGGATGATCGATGACCTCCTCGACCTTCCAGATGCTGGCGCAGGGCGCGCCGGCGTCCTCCAGAATTTGCTCCCATTCGCGCGCCGGCTTCGCCGCCAGTGCATCCTCGATGATGGCGCGGAGCGCCGGCTCGTTTTCGTTGCGCGAGAACCAGTCGGCGAAGCGCGGATCGGCGAGCGCATCTTCGCGCCCGAGCGCGGCCATGAGCGCGCGATACTGCTTCTCGTTGTTGACGGCGAGCAGGATGTGGCCGTCACCGCATTTGAACAGGTTCGCGGTGGTCCTGCGGCTGACCGCCTGGTTGCCCGAAAGCTGCTGGCGATGGCCGGCGACCGACCAGTCCGCGATCTGCCCCGAGAGGAACGCCATGGTTGCCTCCAGCATGGAGACGTCGACGAGCTGGCCCTTGCCGGTGCGGTCGCGCTGGTACAGCGCGCTCGAGACGCCGAACGCGGCCGTCGCGCCCGACAGCACGTCGCAGACCGCGAAGCCGGCGCGCGTCGGCCCCGTCTCGGCATGGCCGGTGATCGCCATGATGCCCGACAGCGCCTGCATCTTGCCGTCGTAGCCGGGCCGCAGGCGATCCGGGCCGGTCTGGCCGAAGCCGGACACCGCGCAATAGATCAGTTTCGGGTTGATCGCCGAAAGCGCCTCATAGCCGATGCCGAGCTTGTCCATCACGCCCGGGCGAAAGTTCTCCATGACCACGTCGACCGTCGCCGCGAGCTTCTTGACGATGGCGATCGCATCCGGCTTCTGCAGGTCGAGCGTCAGGCTGCGCTTGTTGCCGTTGACGGCCTGGAACGCCGGCGCGAGCCCGCGTTCGGCCCATTCGCGCGACAGCGGCGTGCGGCGCATGTCCTCGCCCTCGCGCCGCTCGACCTTGATGACATCGGCGCCCAGCAGCGCGAGCTGGTAGCTCGCATAGGGACCGGCCAGCACTTGCGTGAAATCCAGGATATTCACGCCCTCGAACGGTCGCGTCACGTCGCTCTCCCCTGTTGGTTATCGTTGCCGGAGGATGTCAGGCGGCGCGGTTGCCGCGCGCGATCTCCTTCTGCTTGTCGAATTCCGCGCGGCGGCGCGCGAGCTCCTCGGGCGAGAGTTGGGCGACGTTGTTGTAGTCGAGCTTCCAGGAGGCATCCGCGCTCCAGCGCAGCGGCGACTGCACCGTCGTCTGCGGACCGCTCGCGGTCTCCAGCAGCCTGAGCGCCAGTTCGAGCGTCTCGGCCTGCGACGCGCCATCGTGCGGTCGGCCGGCGGAGTTGCCGAGCGGGAAGTCGGAGAACAGGAAGCGCGGCACGGCGGCGTGCTCGATGATGTCCTTGGCGCAGCCCATGATCACGGTCGGAATGCCGTTGGCTTCCAGGTGCCGCGCCACCAGCGCCGTCGTCTGGTGGCAGACCGGGCAGTTCGGCAACAGCACGGCGGCATCGACCGCATCGGCGAGGCAGCGCGCCAGGATTTCCGGCGCATCGGTGTCCAGCGTGACCCGATGGCTGCGGTTGGTCGGCGCGCCGAAGAAGCGCGGCGCGACCTCGCCGATGCGGCCTGCCGCGCCTGCCTTCAGGAGCTGAGGCAGGGGAAACCAGGTGCCGTTGTCGGTCGCCGAGGTGTGCTTGCGGTCGTAGCCGATATGCGAGATGCGCAAATCGTGCTGCTTCGAGGTGTCGCCGTCATAGACCTGGTAGAACTTCGCGCTGCCGTTATAGGCCGCGCCCGGGCCCTGGTCGCCTTTGGCCGGGTCGTACGGCGCGGCGGTGGTGATGATCGTGACTCGCGATCGGGCCAGCGGCTTCTTCAGCGGCTGGAACGGCGCCTCGGTGTAGTGCGCCCAGCGATACGGCGTGGTGTAGCCGATCGCCGTGTAATAGTCGCGCGTGCGCTGCATATAGGGGACGGGGGAATCGTAGTCGGGCGCAAAGCCGAAATCGTCGTCGCGCGGGGCGGACATGGGCGCGTCTCCTGGTTCTTGGTTGGGGCCAGATTAGAGATAGTCGGCGGACAGCTCAACAGCGCGCATGGCGACGCAAGCCAGACCTGCGGCTCGCGGGCCGCAGCGTCGGCTGGTCGTTCTTGCCGCACGTGATTTTACGGAGCTTCGCGGCGTGCGGAGAGTCGAACTGTGGAAGTTCGGCAACAACCGTGAAGCGAAGTTGCAGAGCAACGGCTTTGCAGGAGTCGCTGTCTTGCATTGTCGTGTCGCGCTGGGCAGGGTCCGCCGCACTGCAGATTCGCCAAGAAGAAAATATCCAATCCTCATGATCTCCCTTCATCAACGTCTATCGTCTCGATCCTTCAAGATGACCACCGGTGCGGCCGCTGCGGCGCTGTTGGTTTCGGTCTCGACCCAGTTCGCCCACGCCGCGCCGGCGGCAACCGATCCGGTCGGCTTCGGTCCAGCCAGCAGCGCGAGCTGGCTCGCCAGCGCGGTCGCCGGCTACAACTGGCAGCGCGGCGGCGTCGTGTTCGGTCTGGAGAGCGATGTCTCCTGGACGAACCTCAAGAGCGTGACCTCCGGCCGCTTCGTCTCGGCCTATCCGTCCGCCTTCGTCTATCCGTCGGAAGTCACCAGCGCGCGTGTCGACTGGTACGGCACCGTCCGGGCGCGGCTTGGATGGACGACCGGCTCGTTCCTGTTCTACGGGACCGGCGGTCTCGCCTACGGCAATGTCAGCCTGAGCAACAGATATGATCTCGGCACTTCCGGTCAGACGGAAGGCATCGCGCCGCTGAGCTCGATCACGTCGGGCGTGAGGTTCGGGTGGACCGCCGGTGCCGGCGTCGACTACATGCTGAACCAGAATCTCATTCTCAATTTCGAATACCGGTACGTCGACCTCGGCACGTTGAATCTCGCCGCGGTGACCGCGCCCTCGCCGCTCGAGACGATGAGCTCGTCGAGCGCGAGCGTGCATGCCCGCTTCCAGACGGTCATGGTCGGCTTGAGCTACAAGTTCGGTCCGTCTGCGAGCCCGAGCGTCGCAAGTGCCGGCAAGAAGGGCCAGGCGGCTCCGCCGCCGCCATCCGATCCGTGGCAGGGCCTCTACATCGGCGGTCGCGCGGGCGGTGCGTGGGGCAACAATGTGAACGTCACCACGCCGGTCACACGTCAGATCGTCATGTAGAGCGTTTCCGGGCGAACCGGATATCGGTTCGCGTGAACGAAACGCGTCAAGACGCTGATCCGGAGCCTCGATCCGATCCGATCGGAACGAGGCTCCGGTCGACGCATGTCTTGCGCGATGTGAGCAGGGAAAGGCGCGGACGCCGGTCCGGGCCGGGCGCGGATCGGCCGAGTTGCTGCAGGCAGCTCTGCTAGCGGAAAATGTGCAGCGCCGCGTATTGCAGCAGCATGATCGCCTTGCCGTCGATGATGCGTCCGTCCGCGATCATCGCCAGCGCGTCGTCGATCGAAAGCTCCATCACTTCGATGTCCTCGCCCTCGTGCTCGAGGCCGCCGCCGTCGCTCACCCGCATCTCCGGCTCGTATTCGGCGACGAAGAAGTGCAGCTTCTCGGTCACGGAGCCCGGGCTCATGAACGCCTCGAACACCTTGTGGACGTGATGCAGGCGATAGCCGGTTTCCTCCTCGGCTTCGGCGCGGATCCGCACTTCGGGCGAGGCGTCGTCCAGCACGCCGGCGGCCGCCTCGATTAGGAGATCGTCGTAGCCGCGGATGAACGCCGGCAGACGGAACTGGCGCACCAGGATCACCGTGCGCCGCGTGCGATTGTAGGGCAGCACGGCCGCGGCATTGTCGCGCTCATAGGTTTCGCGGTGCTGCGTCTGCCATTCGCCGTTCGCGCGCCGGTATTCGAAGGTAGTCTCCCGCAGGGGCGTCCAGTTGTCCGAGAGCACGCGAACGTCCTTGATGCGGACGCGGTCGGAAATGGTCATGGCTGTCTTCCGATGAGGGGCTAAGGCGTCTGCTCGCGGCCGTCGAGCCATTTCTGGAACATCACGGAGGTCGATTCCTCGAAGCCCAGCGATTGGTAGAACGCGTTGGCCTGTGCATTCTCGCGGCGGACGAGAAGCTGGAGCTTGGCGATGCCGGCCCGGCGCAGCCAATCCTCGGCCGCGGCCATGATGACGCGGCCATGTCCACGCTTGCGGATGTCGGGATCGACCGCGACGTAATAGACCCAGCCGCGATGGCCGTCATGGCCGACCATGACGGTCGCGACGATCGCGCCGCCGTCGCGGCCGACGAGCACGGTGGAGTTCTCGCGTCGCCGCGCCAGCGCGATGTCGGCATGCGGATCGTTCCAGGGGCGCGTCAGGCCGCAGCGCTGCCACAGCGCCACCACCGGCTCGACGTCGGCATCCGCGACCGGCGCGATGCTGAGGGCAGGGGCGCTCACAGGACCTTCCCGGGGTTCATGATGCCGAGCGGATCGAGCATCGCCTTGATCGACCGCATCAGCTCGATCGCCGTCTTGTCCTTCACTTCCGGCAGTTCGTCGCGCTTGAGCACGCCGATGCCATGCTCGGCCGAGATCGAGCCGTCCATGCGCAGGACGATGTCGAACACCACGGCGTTCATGTCGTGCCAGCGGGCGAGATAATCCGCCGTGTTGGCGCCGATCGGCTGGCTGACATTGTAGTGCAGATTGCCGTCGCCGAGATGGCCGAACGGCACCGGCCGCGCGCCGGGGATCAGCTTGACCACCGCGGCATCCGCCTCCGCGATGAAGGCCGGCACGGCGGCAACGGGAACGGAGATGTCGTGCTTGATCGAGCCGCCTTCCGGCTTCTGCGCCGCCGACATCTCCTCGCGCAGTTTCCAGAAGCCTGCGCGCTGGGTGAGGTTGGCCGCGATCACGGCGTCGTCGACGATCTCCTCCTCCATGGCGCGCTCCAGGATCGATTCCAGCGGCGTGCGGGCGTCATCGCCCGGGGAGGACAGCTCCAGCAGCACGTACCAGGGATGCTTCTCCGCGAGCGGATCGCGTACGTCGATGCCGTGGCGGATCGAGAAATCCACCGCCATCTCCGACAGCAGTTCGAAACTCGTCAGCGCATTTGCGGCTTCGCCCTGCGCGATCGTGAGCAGTTTCAGCGCCGCCGCCGGCGATTTCAGGCCGACGAAAGCGGTCTCGATCGCCCGCGGCTTCGGAAACAGCTTGAGCGTCGCGGCGGTGATGATGCCGAGCGTGCCTTCGGCGCCGATGAAGAGGTTGTGCAGATTGTAGCCGGTGTTGTCCTTCTTCAGCTTGGACAGGACGTTGAGGATGCGCCCGTCAGCCAGCACCACTTCGAGGCCCAGCGCCATCTCGCGCGCGACACCATAGGCGAGGGCGGCCGTGCCGCCCGCATTGGTCGAGAGATTGCCGCCGATGGTGCAGCTTCCCTCGGCGCCGAGCGACAGCGGAAACAGCCGGTCCGCGTCGGACGCCTTCTGCTGTGCGATCTGCAGCACCACGCCGGCCTCGCAGGTCATGGTGTTCGAGTCGGTGTCGACCTCGCGGATCTTGTCGAGCCGGCGCAGCGACACCACGACCTCGCCATTGTGCGGCGTCTGTCCGCCGACGAGGCCGGTATTGCCGCCCTGCGGCACCAGGGCGATCCTGTGCTCTGAGGCGAGCTTGCAGATCGCGGAGACCTCGGCGGTCGAGCCCGGGCGCAGCACCAGCGGCGAGCGGCCGTGGAACAGATTGCGCTCCTCGGTGACGTAAGCCACGATGTCGGACGCGTCGGTGATCGCGTGCTTGTCGCCGACGATCTTGCGGAACTGGTCGATCAGCTCGGGCGCGAGCGGAGGGGTGGCCGACGTATTGATGTTCATCTCGTCTTCTTTCATTCAGCTTTCTAGCGCGCCACGGCCGCCCGGCGCAGCCGGTCGTTGATCGCTTCGCCCAGATCGTCTTCGGGGACCGTCATCACCGCGATGGCCCGTGGGCTTCTGGCATCGAGCGCCCGAAGATAGCCGAACAGATTGGCGGCGGCTTCATCGAGATCAGCTGCGGGCGACAAATTCATGACGGCGGCGGCGGCCTCCAGGCCGGGCAGGCGTGCGGGGCCGAATGCCAGCAGCGCTTCGCCCGGCGCCACGTCGCGCGCATTGAGCCGCACATTGGCGCGCGGCGCGTAATGCGAGGCGAGCATGCCCGGGGCCAGCGGCTGGCTGTCGTCGTTCTCCGCCTCCGCAGGCGGCCTCTCCAGCGCCATGCCGAGCGCGGCCTCGATCCGCTCGCGCGACAGCCCGCCCGGGCGGAGCAGCATCGGCGCCGCGAAGCAGCCGACAATCGTCGATTCGACGCCGACCGCGACCGGGCCGCCATCGACGATCAGGTCGATGCGTCCCGACAGGTCGGTTTCGACGTGGGCGGCCAGCGTCGGCGAGACGTGGCCGGAGATATTTGCGGACGGTGCCACCACCGCTCCGCCGAAAGCGCGCAGGATCGCCTGCGCCACCGGATGGTCGGGGATGCGGATGGCGACGGTGTCGAGGCCGGCGGTGGCGAGATCCGCGACCGGGCAGTCGTCCGTCTTCGGCACCACCAGCGTCAGCGGTCCCGGCCAGAATGCCTCCGCAAGGCGCAGGGCGCGTGAATCGAACCGGCCGATCCGCCGGGCCGCCGCGAGGTCAGCGACATGGGCGATCAGCGGATTGAAGGCCGGGCGGCCCTTGGCGGCATAGAGATGGGCAATCGCGGCGGCATTGGCGGCATCCGCCCCGAGGCCATAGACGGTCTCGGTCGGGAATGCGACCAGCCCGCCGGCACGGAGCGTCCGTGCGGCGGCCTCGGCGCCGGCCTGGCCGGCCGGCAAAATCAACGTTTCAAGACCCGTTTTCACTGGGACGAAATTCCTCAAACCGACCGCTTGCGGTGCGCTAAACCCGACGCTATAAGCCGCCTTCTTGTCGGAGTGTGGCTCAGCCCGGTAGAGCACTGCGTTCGGGACGCAGGGGTCGCAGGTTCGAATCCTGCCACTCCGACCAAGATTTCAAGGCCTTATAGTTATTGATGTTTCAGGGCGCAACGAAATGCGCCGAGAGGTTGGCATGCGCCAGCCTCGGGGGGGGGTCGCGTTATCCCTGAGCGCACGCGGTTTTCGCCTCGCCGAGTGAGGGGTCGCGAGCGCTGCGCGGACATGTCAGCCGCTCGATCGGCAGACCCGCTCATCCAGATGCAATCCAATTGGAGAAAAGGGCGTCCGATTTCGGCGGATGCCGTTGAGCGTCCTCATCGCTTGGCGGTTGCCGAGAGTCGTCCGTGCCGCCGCAGTTGCGGCCATGCCCGGACCGGCGTCGGTCAAATGTTTCTCACGAGGCGAAGTGGGATGCGATGGTGAACGCAGCGGCGGCGCAAAGGACCAGCGCGGAAACCGCGCCGGCAACTCCGCGCGCGAGGCTGGCCCGCGTCAGGTGCCTGGTCATGATTTGCTCCATGCTTTCCATGGAAATGGCGAACGCGGAGGTTGGTTCCTCGCCGTCCTGAAGCGCCGATTGCCGCCTATTTTCGCAGCAATTCGCTCAACGCCGCCGTCGCCTCGGCGCAGCGGATGTCGTCGATCTCGCGCGAAAGGCTGAGGGCACGCGATTTCAGCGTTTCGATCGTGCAGCTCTCGGGCTGCTGGTTCTCAAGCTCGCCAAGGCGCTTGTTCAGATCGTCCAGCCTGGACTGAAGCTGTCCGATGCTGGGGCCCCCATTGACCTTCCATACTCTTTGCGCGCGCATCGCCGTTCCCCTGCTCGTCTCACAGCGTTGTGAGCGGGGTTCGTGGCCGCAATGGGAGTTTCTTTTGTCCGCCTTCTGACGGCGGGGAACCGTTGCAGATCGGCAACGAAGTTCCTTTGGGTTGGAAGTGTCGGTTTTCCGAATTCTGGATATTTGTCTCCGCGATTATTCGGATTAGCCGTATCAAGGAGACGGTGTGTCGCGTTCCGTGTAAACGGCGAAGCACGGTGAGACCCGGATCGGCTCATGCGCCCCGACATCGACGGCCTCGTTCGTGGAGGCCGCGCGGGTGCGGCGATTGCCGATAGGTGGCGAACAGCGGCTCCTGCGGTATGATTGTGTGCTGCCGCTGTTTACCAAGCCGCCGGCTGCGCGATTTCCGCCTCGCGCTTCCTGTCCCATTGTTGTACTTTGGTCGCAAGCGAGCCTGGTCAACAGGTGGCAGGGGGAGGCCTATGAGGCGTGCGGGACTGTTTGGCGTACCGCGAGTACGGCCATGGTCGTGGCAGGCGTTTCTGCTCGGATTTGCGATCATTGCAGCTTCGGCTGCAGTTCAAGGCATATGCGTCGCGCTCGGCGCGCAGCTCTACTTCGCGGCGTTCCTGCCGAGCATTTTCGCCGTCGGCGTTCTTGCAGGCACGGCCGCGGCGTCGTTCGCGGCGTTGCTGACGATTCCGCTGGTGTGGTGGGCGTTCATGCCGCCCTTCTTCGAGTTCGTCCCGCTGACCAGGGCCTATGCGGATTCCATCAACCTGTTCTTCCTGCTTGCCGTGCTGCTGATCGGGCTTGCCGATCTCTGCCGCGAGACGATGGTGATCATCAGCCGAGGCGGGCTGAAGTCCGCGAGCGAGAACGCGGCAACGAATTCGCAATAGCCGCTTCTGCGCGTTGCGCAGGCGCAACAGTTCGGCAACCATCCGCGCGCTTGCCGCGCGCCGCTAACTTTTCGAAAATCGTTTGGCCGCAGGTTCTCTCCCGGGAATACGAGGGGAGTTCTTGACATGAACGGCAAGGCCATCTTGGAGAATGTGCGGCGCTACCGCGGGATCGCATCGCTCTATCGCCAGACCGCTGCATTCCGGCCGGGCCAGAGCTGGTCGCTCCTGGAGCAGGCGAGCGATTGGGAAGCGCGTGCGCTGGCGGAGCTGGAAGCCTATTTCGCCGCGCGCATGGATCATGCCGCTCCGCTTGCGGCCTGACCGTTAACCATCGCCGTGACGGCATGCCTGCCGTGACGTCTGCGAGTTCAACTGCGAGTTCAACGCCTGCGGACTTATCGCCCGCCGAGCTCCGGCACTTCCGGCAGATAATTCGATCCCTCTGAGCCCAGGAAATCGAACATCGCCTGCGCCGGCGGCAGCAGCACCTTGTCGCTGCGACGGATCACGTACCATTGCCGGACGATGGGAAGGCCCGCGACGTCGAGCACGACGAGGCGGCCTTCGGCGAGCTCATGCGCAACGGTGTGAGCCGAGATGAAGGCGATGCCCAGCCCCGCGATCACTGCCTGCTTGATGGTTTCGTTGCTGCTCATCTCCATGCCGATGATCGGTTCGAGATCGGAGCGCTGAAACATGCCCTCCATCAGCGTGCGCGTGCCTGATCCGGGTTCGCGGGTGAGGAAGGTCTCGTGCACGAGATCGGTCAGGCTGAGACCGGAATCCTTCTCGAGCCAGTGTCCCTTGCGCGCGACGATGATGTGCGGATTGCGCCCGAGCTGACGGACGTCGACGGTGACGTCGGCCGGTGGCCGACCCATCACCGCGAAGTCGAGGTCGTAGCCGTGCATGGCTCCGCGGATGTCTTCGCGATTGCCGATGGTGAGCTTGATCTCGATCTTCGGAAACCGCTTCGAGAACGCCGCGATCGCATGCGGCACGAAATACTTCGCGGTCGACACCGCGCCGAGATGCACGGTGCCGCCGGTGCGGCCCGCGAGCAGATCGAGCGCGCCCTGGCAATCCGCGATCGCGGCCTCGACCCGCCCGGCGAGCGACAGCACCTCCTTGCCGGCCTCCGTCAGCAGCATGCCGTCGCCGGTGCGCTGCACCAGCGGCAAGCCGGCGAGATCCTGAAGCTGCCTGAGTTGCTGGGTGACGGCCGGCTGCGTCAGGCCGAGCTGGCCCGAGGCCGCGGTGACGCTGCCCTTCGCCGCGAGCGCCGCCAGCGAGCGCAGCTGCCGGATCGTCAGGTGCCGGAGCTGCGCCGCGGTCGGAGCATTATAAGGAAAACCTTTGTCGCTCATTATGAATAGATATTTTTCTTATTAGGTGGGGCCTGTCAATCTCATCGTGCTGGGACCGACCGCGCCGAACCTCCGCCGGGGAGGGAACAGGGCACGGCGCCAGCCAAGGGATGGACGCAGATGACCGGGCAACCCAGGCTGGACGACCACCTCCAGAGGTATTCCGAGACCTCATCCCACGCGCCGGCGGTCGCGGCCGCCGTCGACGCCATCGCGATGGCGTCGATCGAGATCGCCGACCTCATCGGCACCGGAGAACTCGCGGACGCCGCGGGCGTGACGACCGGGCACAACAGCGACGGCGACCTTCAGCGCAACCTCGACGTCCAGGCCGATGCGATCCTGCGCCGATGTCTTGCCGGGCTGCCGATCGCGGCGCTCGCATCCGAGGAAATGCGCGAACCGCAGATCGGCGATCGCGAGGGGCGCATCTGCGTCGCGATCGATCCGCTCGACGGCTCCTCGAACATCGACGTCAACATGACCGTGGGCACGATCTTCTCGATCCTGCCGACACCGGATGATCCCGGCCTGGCCTTCCGCCAGCGCGGCTCGTCGCAACTGGCGGCGGGGTTCATCACCTACGGACCGCAGACCTCGCTGGTGCTGACGCTCGGCGACGGCGTGGACATCTTCGTCCTCGACCGCAGGTCCGGCTGCTTCCGTCTCGCACGCGGTGCCGTGCAGATCTCGGAGGCCTGCGAGGAGTTCGCGATCAACGCCGCCAACCGCCGGCATTGGGATCCGCCGGTGCGCGCCTTCGTCGACGAGTGCCTCGCCGGCGTCGAAGGGCCGGCCAATCACAATTTCAACATGCGCTGGATCGGGTCGCTGGTCGCCGAGATCTATCGCATCCTCACCCGCGGCGGCGTGTTCCTCTATCCCTCCGACGCGCGGCCCGGCTACGGCGATGGCCGTTTGCGGCTCACTTACGAGGCGCACCCGATGGCCTTCATCGTCGAGCAGGCCGGCGGCTCCGCCTCCACCGGACGCGAGCGCATTCTCGATCTGGCCGCGCAGACCCTGCACCAGCGCGTTCCCCTGGTGATGGGGTCGAGCAACGAGGTGCGCCGCGTCGAGGAATTGCATTGCGATCCGCTTCTGGCGGCCAGCGTGTCGGCGCCGCTGTTCGCGCGGCGCGGCTTCTTCCGGTTGTGAGGAGATTGCGCATGTCGAGGAAGCACCCGATCATCTCGATCACCGGCTCCTCCGGGGCCGGCACCACCTCGGTCAAGAAGACCTTCGAGCAGATCTTCTTCCGCGAGCGCGTCAACGCGGTCTACATCGAGGGCGATGCGTTCCATCGCTACGACCGCGCGGAGATGCGCACGCAGATGGCGAAGGAGGCCGAGCGCGGCAACAAGCATTTCAGCCATTTCAGTCCCGAGACCAATCTGTTCGAGGAGCTGGAGCGGGCGTTCCGCGACTATGGCGAGACCGGGACGGCGGTGCGGCGGCATTACGTCCACGACCCCGAAGAAGCCGCCCAGCACGCCACCCCACCCGGCACGTTCACCGAGTGGGAGCAGCTGCCGGAGAATTCGGATCTCTTGTTCTACGAGGGCCTGCACGGCGCTGTCGTGACCGACAAGGTCAACGTCGCGCGCTATGCCGACCTGAAGATCGGCGTCGTGCCTGTGATCAATCTCGAATGGATCCAGAAGCTGCACCGCGACCGCAGCGCGAGGGGCTATTCGACGGAGGCGGTCACCGACACGATCCTGCGGCGGATGCCGGACTACATCAATTACATCTGCCCACAATTCACCGAGACCGACATCAATTTCCAGCGTGTGCCCACGGTGGACACATCGAATCCATTCATCGCGCGCTGGATCCCGACGCCGGACGAATCGATGGTCGTGATCCGCTTCAAGAATCCGCGCGGCATCGACTTTCCCTATCTGCTGTCGATGCTGCCGCATAGCTTCATGTCGCGCGCGAACTCGATCGTGTGTCCGGGCGCAAAACTCGATCTCGCGATGCAGCTCATCCTGACGCCGCTGATCATGCAGCTCATCGAGCGCAAGCGAAACCTGAAGTGATCGCCAACGACAACGACGGAAGGGCCAAATGAACATCTCGGTTCATGCCGAAGCCGACCTTAACACGGTCTCGCACGGCGACCTCGCCAATGCCGTCCGCTTTCTCGCTGTCGATGCCATCGAGGTGTCGCAGTCCGGCCATCCCGGCCTGCCCATGGGCATGGCCGACGTCGCAACCGTGCTGTTCTCGCGTTTCCTCAAGTTCGACTCGGCTCATCCCAATTGGCCCGATCGCGATCGCTTCGTACTTTCGGCCGGCCACGGCTCGATGCTGCTCTATGCGTTGCTTCATCTCACCGGCGGCGACATCAGCCTCGACGACATCAAGGCGTTTCGGCAATGGGGCTCGAAGACGCCGGGACATCCCGAGTACGGCCACACGCTGGGCGTGGAAACCACGACGGGACCGCTGGGGCAGGGGATCGCAACTGCGGTCGGCATGGCGCTCGCGGAGCGTCTGGGCAATGCGCGTCACGGCGGCGGTCTCGTCGATCATTTTACCTATGTGATCGCCGGCGATGGCTGTCTCATGGAGGGCATCAGCCAGGAAGCGATCTCGCTGGCGGGTCATCTCCAACTCGGCCGCCTGATCGTCCTCTTCGATGACAACGGCATTTCCATCGACGGGCCGACATCACTTGCGACCTCCGATGACCAGCTCGCACGTTTCGCGGCCTCAGGCTGGTCGGTTCGCCGCGTCGATGGACACGATCCCGAGGCGATCGCGCTGGCGATTGCGGAAGAACGGGCGGCGGCGAAGCCGTCGCTGATCGCGTGTCGCACCATCATCGGTTTTGGCGCGCCGGAGCGTCAGGGCACCGAAAAGGCACATGGCGCGCCGCTCGGCGCCGACCAGGCCGCCGCCGCGCGCCGGACGCTCGGATGGGACTACCAGCCCTTCGTCGTGCCGATCCCCGTCATGAAGGCGTGGCGCATGATCGGGCAGCGCGGGCAGGTCGATCGTCTCGCCTGGCTCGATCGCTACGAATGCGCGACGCCAGAGCAGCGCGACCTGCTGGTCGAGGGGAAGGCCGTTGCCCTGCCGAACGCCTATGCCCAGGCTTCGAAAAAACTGCGCGAGCGCTTTGCCACCGAGCGCCCGAAGATCGCGACGCGGCAGGCCTCGCAACAGGTGCTCGATGCCATCGCCTCGTCGATTCCGGGATTTGTCGGCGGCTCGGCGGACCTGACGCACTCCAACCTGACGCACGGCAAGGGCCAGGTCGCGGTCCGGCGCGACGCATTCGCCGGCGACTACATCCATTATGGTATCCGCGAGCACGGCATGGCGGCTGCCATGAACGGCCTCGCCTTGCATGGCGGCTTCATCCCCTATGGTGGCACGTTTCTGGCGTTTTCCGATTATAGTCGGCCGGCGATCCGCCTCGCGGCGTTGATGCGTCTGCGCGTCATCCATGTCATGACGCACGACTCCATCGGGCTTGGCGAAGATGGCCCGACCCATCAACCGGTCGAGCATCTCGCGGCGCTGCGTGTCATTCCGAACCTGCTCGTGTTCAGACCCGCGGACGCGTTGGAGACGCTGGAGGCCTGGAACTGCGCGCTCGAGGCCGAAGACCGGCCATCGGTCTTGTGTCTGTTACGGCAGGCCCTGCCGACCTTCCGAAGTGACGCGCTCGACGAAAATCGCGTTGCGCGTGGTGCGTATCTCGTCGTTACGCCGGATGATGGCCGCGACGTGACGCTGGTTGCGACCGGCTCGGAGGTGTCGATTGCTCTGGACGCTGCCCGCCTGCTGGCAACCGAGCATATCCGTGCGGCTGTGGTTTCCGCGCCCTGCTTTGCGCTGTTCGAGGAGCAGGCGGAAGACTATCGCGCCGCCGTGCTCGGCACCGCGCCGCGCGTCGGCATCGAGGCGGCAGTGCTCGGCGACTGGCCGCGCTGGATCGGCGCTGACGGCGAGTTCGTCGGCATGCGCGGCTTCGGTGCCTCGGCGCCAGCGCCAATTCTCTATCGCGAGTTCGGCATCACGGCCCCAGGCATTGCCGAAGCCGCCCGACGGGCGATCGCCCGTGCTCGCAGGCAATAACAGGAGGATTTCGCCGTGGCCCGTATCACTCTTCGCCAATTGCTCGACCATGCTGCTGACCATGGTTACGCGGTTCCGGCCTTCAACATCAACAACATGGAGCAGGGGATCGCGATCATGCAGGCGGCAACCGAGGTCGACGCACCCGTCATCATCCAGGCTTCGCGCGGCGCGCGCAGTTATGCCGGCGACGTCATGCTGTCGCACATGATCGAAGCGCTGGAGCGGACTTATCCCGACATCCCGCTCTGCATGCACCAGGATCACGGCAACGACGAAGCAACCTGTGCTTCGGCCATCGCCCATGGCTTCACTTCGGTGATGATGGACGGCTCGCTCAGGGCCGACGCCAAGACGGCGGCTGACTACGACTACAATGTCGCGATCACGCGACGCGTTGTCGATCTCGCTCATTGGGTCGGCGCCTCCGTCGAAGGCGAGCTCGGCGTGCTCGGCTCGCTCGAACATGGCGGCGGCGAACAAGAGGATGGCCACGGCGTCGAAGGCAAGATCGGCCATGATGAGCTGCTCACCGATCCCGACCAGGCCGTCGATTTCGTCCGCGCGACGAAGGTGGACGCGCTGGCAATCGCGATGGGCACTTCGCACGGTGCCTACAAGTTCAGCCGAAAGCCGGATGGGGACATCCTGGCGATGCGGGTCGTCGAGGAGATCCACCGCCGGCTGCCGAACACTCACCTGGTGATGCACGGATCCTCTTCGGTGCCGCAGCCGCTGCAGGACATGTTCAACGAGTTCGGCGGCGAGATGCCGCAGACCTGGGGCGTACCAGTGGAGGAGATCGTCCGCGGGATCAAGAGCGGCGTGCGCAAGGTCAACATCGACACCGACTGTCGGCTGGCAATGGCGGCCGTATTCCGCAAGGTCGCGGCGCAAAGTCGAAGCGAGTTCGATCCGCGAAAATTCCTGAAGCCCGCGATGGATGCGATGCGCGATCTCTGTCGCGATCGCTTCGAGCAGTTCGGCGCCGCAGGCCACGCCTCCGGGATCAAGGTCATTCCGATAAGCGAGATGGCACGGCGTTACCGGGCAGGCGAATTCGATCCTCGCGTCGATGCCCAAGAACCTGTCGCCGCCTAATCATTCAGAGAGAAGAGAGGACAGAGCCATGAACGTGCACACGGGAACGGTCCGCGGCAAGGAACGCTATCGCTCGGGCGTGATGGAGTACAAGCGCATGGGCTATTGGGAGCCTGACTATGTGCCGAAGGACACAGACATCATCGCTCTGTTCCGTGTCACGCCTCAGGATGGTGTCGACCCGATCGAGGCGGCCGCCGCGGTGGCCGGTGAATCCTCGACCGCGACCTGGACCGTGGTGTGGACCGATCGGCTGACCGCTGCGGAGAAGTATCGCGCGAAGTGCTATCGCGTCGATCCGGTCCCGGGCTCGACCGGTTCCTACTTCGCCTACATCGCCTACGATCTCGACCTGTTTGAGCCGGGCTCGATCGCCAATCTCTCGGCTTCCATCATCGGCAACGTGTTCGGATTCAAGCCGCTGAAAGCACTTCGGCTGGAGGACATGCGCTTCCCGGTCGCCTATGTGAAGACGTTCCAAGGGCCCGCGACAGGCATCGTCGTCGAGCGTGAACGGCTCGACAAGTTCGGGCGGCCTCTGCTCGGGGCAACGGTGAAGCCGAAACTCGGCCTCTCGGGTCGTAATTACGGCAGGGTCGTTTACGAGGCCCTCAAAGGCGGACTGGATTTCACCAAGGACGACGAGAACATCAATTCGCAGCCCTTCATGCATTGGCGCGACCGCTTCCTCTATTGCATGGAAGCCGTCAATCGCGCCCAGGCGGCGTCCGGCGAGGTGAAGGGGACCTATCTCAACGTCACCGCCGGGACGATGGAAGACATGTACGAGCGAGCGGAGTTCGCCAAGGAACTCGGTTCTGTGATCGTCATGATCGACCTCGTGATCGGTTACACCGCGATCCAGTCGATGGCCAAATGGGCGCGCCGCAATGACATGATCCTGCATCTGCATCGCGCCGGCCATTCGACCTATACGCGGCAGAAGGGTCACGGCGTGTCGTTCCGCGTCATCGCCAAGTGGATGAGGCTCGCGGGCGTCGACCACATCCATGCCGGAACGGTGGTCGGCAAGCTCGAGGGCGATCCCAATACCACGCGCGGTTATTACGATGTCTGCCGCGAGGACTTCAATCCGACGAAGCTCGAGCATGGCCTGTTCTTCGACCAGTCCTGGGCGAGCCTCAACAAAATGATGCCGGTTGCCTCCGGCGGCATCCACGCAGGTCAGATGCATCAGCTTCTCAACCTGCTCGGCGAGGATGTGGTGCTGCAATTCGGCGGCGGGACGATCGGCCATCCCATGGGGATTGCCGCCGGCGCGACCGCCAACCGCGTAGCGCTAGAAGCGATGATTCTCGCCCGTAACGAGGGGTGCGACTACGTCCATGAAGGACCGGAGATCCTGGCCAAGGCGGCTTCGACCTGCACGCCGCTGAAAGCCGCGCTCGAAGTCTGGAAGGACGTCACCTTCAATTATCAGTCGACCGACACGCCGGACTTCGTGCCGACGGCGCTCGAAACCGTTTGAGGAGATTGCACATGAAGATGACTCAGGGCTGCTTCTCGTACTTGCCTGATCTCACCGATGACCAGATCACCAGGCAGGTTCAATACTGTCTGGCCAACGGCTGGGCGGTGAATATCGAGTTCACCGACGATCCGCATCCGCGCAACACCTATTGGGAGATGTGGGGCCTGCCGATGTTCGATCTCCAGGATGCCGCCGGCGTCATGATGGAGCTTGCCGAATGCCGCAGGGTCTATGGTGACCGCTACATACGGATCAGCGGCTTCGACGCCAGTCACGGCTGGGAGTCGGTGCGGCTCTCGTTCCTTGTCAACCGGCCGCCTCAGGAGGCCGAGTTCGACCTGGTGCGACAGGAGACGGCCGGACGCGCGATCCGCTACACCACCGTGCGCCGGCAGACGGAGCGCGCTTCACCCTAGCAGCCCGATTCCGCGCGGGGCGCTCCCTGCTCCGCATCCCTGGCGGACCACTGCTTCGCCGCTTTCCCGCCGCGGCGAGGCCCTTTTCTTCGAGGTGCCGATGCTCGATGTGTCACATGCGACGGTCGCCGACGGCGGCGAAACCACGTTCGATCTCCGCAAGGAAGCCGAGGCGGCCGGAATCACCGGCGCGCTGCAACAGCTCGATCAGGAATTGATCGGATTGAAGCCGGTCAAGAGCCGCGTGCGCCAGATCGCTTCGCTCCTGCTGATCGAGCGCATTCGTCAGCGCGCGGGTCTGGCGTCCGCCCCGCCGACACTGCACATGTCGTTCACCGGCAATCCCGGCACCGGCAAGACCACGGTGGCCCTGCGCATGGCTAAGATCCTCCACGGTCTCGGCTTCGTGCGTCGCGGGCAGGTGATCTCCGTGACGCGCGACGATCTCGTCGGCCAGTATATCGGCCACACCGCGCCGAAGACCAAGGAGATCCTGAAGAAGGCGATGGGCGGCGTCCTGTTCATCGACGAGGCCTACTATCTGCACCGTCCGGACAACGAGCGCGACTATGGCCAGGAGGCGATCGAGATCCTGCTCCAGGTAATGGAGAACCAGCGCGAGGATCTCGTCGTGATCCTCGCGGGTTATGGCGAGCGGATGACGAGCTTCTTTGCTTCCAACCCCGGCTTTCGTTCGCGCATCGCCCACCACATCGAATTTCCCGACTATTCGGAGGCCGAGCTTCTCGTCATCGCCGAGCTGATGTTGAGGGAACGCGGTTATCGTTTCTCGGGCGCGGCGCGCGAGGCATTCGAGAGATACATCGCATTGCGCCGGACCCAGCCGTTCTTCTCCAACGCGCGCTCGATCCGCAACGCGATCGATCGCATCCGCCTGCGGCAGGCGGATCGGCTGGTCTCTGATCTCGACCGCATGCTCGACATTGCCGAGCTTGAGACCATCGACCCCGCCGACGTGCTCGCCAGCCGGGTGTTCGACGGCGCCGTTGCCGGGAGTGCGACGCCGTGAACTTCGGGGTTGTCATCGCGCCGTCGATCCTGGCCGCGGATTTCGCGCGTCTCGGCGACGAGGTCGCGGCGATCGATGCAGCCGGCGCCGATTGGATACATTGCGACGTGATGGATGGGCATTTCGTGCCGAACATCAGTTTCGGGTCCGACGTCATCAAGGCGATCCGGCCGCGAACAGCAAAGACATTCGACGTCCATCTCATGATCGCGCCGGCCGATCCCTATCTGGAGACATTCGCGAACGCCGGGGCCGATATCATCACGGTCCACGCTGAAGCGGGTCCTCACCTCGACCGTTCGCTGCAGGTGATCCGGGCGCTCGGCAAGCAGGCCGGCGTCAGCCTGTGTCCGGCGACCCCGGAAGCCGCGATCGAACACGTGCTCGATCGCATCGATCTCGTCCTGGTAATGACGGTCAATCCGGGCTTTGGCGGGCAATCCTTTCTCGATTCCCAGATCGAGAAGATCAGGCGAATTCGGAAGCTGATCGGCAACCGGGCAATTCGGCTCGAGGTCGATGGCGGCATCACGCGGGACAATGCCGCAGCTGTCGCCGCCGCGGGCGCCGATACGCTGGTGGCGGGGTCGGCGGTCTTTCGCGGCAAGAGCAGCGCCGATTATGCCGGCAACATCGCTGCCATTCGCGAGGCTGCCCAGGCCGGCCAGGCTCGCCGGTAGTTTTGGGTTCGGCACAGCCACCAAGGCGACGTGTCGCGATCGCCTCGCATCGCTCAAGGCGTGGGGCGCGGCATAGGCAGGGCTGTTTCGCACCGATCAGCGTTGGAATGCAGCGTGGTCGCTCCATGGCACGGACTTGTGATCGGAATTCCTGATCCGGCTACCGGCGATAGGAACTTCAGATCACGTGCGGATTTCCCATGAGAACCATCCGAGTCGGCGGCGGCCAACGCAGCAAATGTTTTGCACAACCGCCATTGGCCTGACGCAAATCAGGACAATAAGGCCTGTGAATGCGAGGGAGGGTCTCATGGAGAACGTACGTCGCTACCGGGCGCTGGCGTCCCTCTGTCGTCAGCAAGCGGCCTATCGGCCGCTCCAGAACTGGCAGTTGCTCGGCCAGGCCGAACATTTCGAACATCTTGCCGAGATCGCGCTGAAGGCGCACTTCGACGCGTGCAATGCCCAACGCGAGGAAGAGGATATCGCGGCGGCGCAGGAGGTCCCGGCCGCGGCATAGCGGCGCGGGACCTGCAGGCGATTACAACAGTCCACGGCTCTCGGCGCTCTCGAGTTCGTCCATGAGCGGTTTGTTACCGTAGCGCGCCAGCGAGAGTACGTCCGCGAACGGAGGCGAGGGTGCGCCAACCACTGCCCGCGCGCAGAGATCGCCCGCAGCGCATGCCGACATCGTCCCATATCCGGACAGTGCCGCTGTCAGGAATACGCCCGGTGTTTTGGCCGCGCCGATCAGCGGCCAGTTTTCCTTGGTCATCGGATAGAAGCCGCCGTAGTGGATTCGGTCCCGCGGCAGCGCACCGAGATATTGCTTCAGCGCGGGCTGGAGCCGGCTCGCCGCGCGCAGCACGATTTCGGGGAAATAGGGATTGAGTTCCGGTTCACGGACGGGTTCGGACGGTTCCGAGTTGAACGCCCAGCCCAGCTTGATCCACTGGCCATGATCGCCGCCGTCGGGCCGGCAGTGGATGCTGCCCGGCATAGGCTCCAGCAGGCGAGACAATTCGGGGGCTGCCGCAAGCGCCTCGCGCTCCTCGGGTGACCAGTCGAGCGTCTGCCCGTCGAGATCGATCGTGAAAGGCATCTTGCGGTCGACCGCATGGCCGCGATCGACGAAGGCGATCTTCTGCTGAAGGACGTTCAGGATAGGCAGCTTTTCGCCATGCATCGCCGAAACCCGCGATGCAAACGGACCCGCGGCATTGACGATGATGTCGGCCTTGATCGTCTGGCGAGCGCCGTCGACGACGACATCGACCAGGAAGCGGTCGGCCTTCGCGATACCGATCACGTGCGCCTGCTGAAACTGCGCGCCCAGGGGACGCATCGCTTCCAGCATGTACTGGCCGAGCTGTTGCCCGCTGATGTCGCCGGCCCGGCGGATGTGAAGCGCGGTGGCCACCTCGGGGTCGAACGCCGGATGATAGCGCTGGATGAGCTCGCGGCCGCGGAGGACGTCGACGCCGTCGGGGGCGGCCTGCCAGTCCGCCGACAACGCCGGAGAATAGGTGCTGCTCGTGCCTTCGTGTGTGCGGATCAGCCTGGAGGCGGAAGCGCCGTAACCTGCATGCAATTGCCGGAGCAGCTCGTCCGGCTGATCGTCTCGCGTGACGAGGAGATAGCCGCGCCGCGTCATGTTGATGCGGTTGCCGGTGCGGCGCGCAATGTCCTCCATCAAATCGGTGCTGTGGTCTGTGAATGCCGCCATGGTCGGATGCGGCCACCAGTTGCGGTAGTTTTCGCCCGATTGCGCCGAGGTCAGTGCCATCGGCTGGCCCTCATCCACGATCAGCAGGCGTGACCGCTTGTGCTGAACGGCGAGATAATATGCCGTGGCGAGACCGGCCATGCCTGCGCCGATGACGAGGATTTCAACGTCGTTGGCCTTCAAACGCACTCTCCTTCAACCCGTTGGGACGACCGCTTCCGGGATCAGCCGGCGTCGCTCCGCGATGCATGTCGCTGTGCCGATCGCAGCGTCTTCTGCGTCTGCACGATGTGTTCGCGCAAGAGGCGCACGGCCTTTTCGACCTCGCCATCCCTGCAGCATTCGAGCAGCTGGTAGTGCTCGCGTTGCGGACGTTCCTTGCCGGTGGCACGCGATACCAACGCGCGCGTGAAACGTCCGACATGGCCGTAATTGGCCTCGATCATCGCCAGCAGGCGGGGACGATTGCATGGGACGTAAAGCGCCTTGTGGAAGCGCCAGTTGAACGCACCCCATTTTTCCGGATCAGGCTCTTCGTCGTAGGAGCGGAGAATGGTCTTGGCGTCGTCGAGGTCGATGTCGCCCATGGCTGGAATAGCCAGGCGCAGTGCGTGACATTCGAGCGCGATGCGGATCTCGAGAAGCTCCACGACCTCGTCGATGGAGAGGTCCGAAACCACCGCGCCACGGTTCGGCAGGAACGTCACGAAGCCTTCGGCTTCCAGCTGCCTCAGGGCCTCTCTGACGGGGATACGGCTGGTTCCGAATTTCTCAGCGAGCTCGTCTTGCCGTAGCTGAAGGCCGGGCGCCAGCTCGCCCGCGCTGATCGCGCGGCGAAGCGCCTCACGCACCGCGTCCGGCGTGGAGCCGTGGCTGCCGGCACCGCGATGTCTTGCCACTGTGTCCGATCCCATCTGGCGTCTTCCCGGCACTGGTCCGCGCGGCCTCGCGGCAGGTCACCACATTGTATAAAATCAGTTTGAACAATATGCAATCGTATGTATAAAATCTACCGTGATTGTATTCAAAATAGGAGTAAGTCCATGAAGGGGCTGTTATATTCGCTGATCTTTACGACCGCAGTCGCCGTTCCCGCCTGGGCTCAATCTCCCGCCGGGACTCTCGCCAAGATCAAGGCGACCGGTGAAATCCGGCTCGGACATCGCGACGTTTCGGTCCCGTTCTCCTATCTCGACGACAATCAAAAGCCGGTCGGCTTCGCGATGGATCTTTGCGCGCGGATCGTCGACGCGGTGAAGGACGAACTGAAGCTTCCAGCGCTGCAGACCAAGCTGCAACCGATTCAACTCAGCACCCAGATTCCCCTGATCGAGAACGGGACGATCGACATCGTCTGCGGTCCCGCCACCAACACGCTCGAGCGGCAGAAAGTGGTGGCCTTCAGCAACACCATCTTCGTATCGAGCATCCGCGCGGTCGTCAGGAAGGATGCTCCGATCAAGACGTTCGAGGACCTCAAGGACAAGCCGGTCGCGCTGACCACCGGATCGACGTCGATCGCGCTGCTGCTCGCGCGCGGCCAGGAGAAGAACTTCGCGATCAAGCAGGTGCTGTCGCCGGATCACGCCGCATCCTTCCTCGCGCTCACGACCGGCCGCAGCGAGGCTTTCGTCATGGACGACATCCTGCTCGCCGGTCTCATCGCCAACAGCCAGGCTCCGGACAATTGGCGGATCATCGACGACAGCCTCCGCACCGAGCCTTACGGGCTGATCATTCGCAAGGACGACCCCGAGTTCAAGGCGCTGGTCGACAGAACGCTGGTCGCGATGATGAAAGGCGGTCAGTTCGTCGAGCTCTATGCGAAATGGTTCACGAAGCCCATTCCGCCCAGGAACGTGAATCTCAACTTTCCGATGCCTGCACCGCTCAAGGACGCGGTTGCCAGCCCGAACGACAAGGGCGTCTGATCGCGCAAGCGTTCCGCCGCGATTCTTTGCCAAGATTTAATCGGGTGGACGGGACGCCGTAAGGTGACGATGTCCATGTTGGGTGCAAGGCGACTTACCCAACATGGACATTTCGACATGAACGATCACGTCAATTCCGAGACCACCACATCCCGCAAGATTCTGAAGCCGCGCCGGCTTGCGCTGCTCGGCACCGTGGCCGCGCTTGGCGTGGCCGTTCTGGCCGCATCTCCCGGTTCATCGCCGGTCAGCATGACGTCCCTCATCACTCCGGCACATGCTGCGGACGTCGCGGCGACGCCGCCCGGCTTCGGCGACCTCGTCGCCAAGGTCAAGCCCGCCGTCATCTCGGTGCGGGTGAAGATCGATCAGGACAATGACAAGAGCGCGATGCTCCAGCAGAACCGGATGGATTCCGACGAGGACTCGCCGTTCGACCAGTTTTCGCGACAGTTCGGCTTCCGCCTCCCGGGCGGCATGAACGGCATGCCCCGTCAGCGCCACCAGGTGATCACGGGCGAGGGCTCGGGATTCTTCATCTCGGCCGATGGTTACGCCGTGACCAATAACCACGTGGTCGATCACGCCGAGTCCGTGCAGGTGACGACGGACGACGGCACGATCTACACGGCGAAGGTGGTCGGCACCGACCCGAAGACCGATCTCGCGCTGATCAAGGTCGAGGGCAACAAGAAGGACCTTCCGTTCGTGAAGTTCTCCGACCAGAAGCCGCGGATCGGCGATTGGGTGGTTGCGGTCGGCAATCCCTTCGGCCTGGGCGGCACCGTGACCGCCGGCATCGTCTCGGCCAGCGGCCGTGACATCGGCAACGGCCCCTACGACGATTTCATCCAGATCGATGCCCCCATCAACAAGGGCAATTCCGGTGGTCCGGCCTTCGACATGAGCGGCAACGTGATCGGTGTGAACACCGCGATCTTCTCGCCCTCGGGCGGTTCGGTCGGCATCGGCTTCGACATTCCGGCCTCGACCGCAAAGCTCGTCGTCGCGCAGTTGAAGGACAAGGGCGCGGTGACCCGTGGCTGGCTCGGCGTGCAAGTGCAGCCGGTGAACGCTGATATCGCCGACAGCCTTGGTTTGAAGGACGCTCGCGGCGCGATCGTCGACAATCCGCAGGACGGCAGCCCGGCAGCGAAGGCCGGCATCGAGGCGGGAGACGTCATCACCGCCGTCAACGGCACCGCGATCAAGGACTCCCGCGATCTCGCCCGTACCATCGCGACGCTGACGCCGGGCAGCTCGGTGAAGCTCGACGTCTTCCACAAGGGTGAGAGCAAGACGGTGACGCTCGCGCTCGGAGAGGTGCCGAACGAACGGCAAGCCAAGGCCGATGACGGCAAGGCGCAGCAGAGCCCCGGCACGCCGCGCCTCGGTCTCAGCCTTGCTCCCGCGGGTGACGTCCAGGGGGCGGGCCAGAAGGGCGTTGTCGTCACGGAAGTCGATCCGCAGGGACCGGCCGCGCAGCACGGCATCCAGACCGGCGACGTCATCCTGAATGTCGGCGGCAAGGCCGTTGCCAATATCGGCGACGTCCGCTCCGAATTGGCGCAGGCCAAATCGTCGGGCAAGCGCAGCGTGCTGCTGCAGGTGAAGAGCGCGGAGGCGACCCGGTTCGTCGCGGTGCCTCTCGCCTGATCCCTAAACCTGCTGGTGGAAATCCGGAAAGGCGGCCCTCGGGCCGCCTTTCTCGTCTTCGCAATGCGGGATGCCGAGAGGCTGCCGATAACATTCTCGTTAACGGCAGGAATGGTGACAGGGTTCGTCCGAAAAAGCCGCGTTCACGCGGCAGGCTTCGGAATCACGTGTCGTTTCTCGGCGGCAACGAAAGACGCCGGGATGGAGTGAAGGAGTGGAACTTCGAACGCCCGGCTGCTCTTGAGTGAGCCGGTGGTTCGCATTTGATCGGTGCCGCGATGGATCGATTGAAGCTCTCGCTATGCAGTACGCTGCTCGTGGCGGCGTTCGTGATGTCGACCGGAAATGCGTTGGGACGCGATGACGGCCGCTACGCCGACTCGCCGCTCAAGCCATGGTTCGACAGTTTGCGCAGCCATCTTGGTCCCTGCTGTTCGGATGCGGACGGCTTTGCAGTGTCCGATCCCGACTGGGAGTCGCACAACGGACACTATCGGGTGCGCCTCGACGGGCAGTGGGTCGAGGTGCCCGACGAAGCCGTCATCACCGAGCCCAATCGCGCCGGCCGCACCATGGTGTGGCCGGTGAAGACCGCGTTCGGGATTTCAATTCGCTGCTTCATGCCGGGCAGCATGATCTGACGCAGGTCAGCGCGCTGCCGCGGCGGATTTGCGTTTCGACGCCTTCTTCGAATTCTCCCTGGCTGTCGTCTTCGCTGCTTTCCGCTTCGAGGCTTTCTTCGGGACCTTCTTGCCCTTCTTGCGTGCCTTCGACAGCCCGATTGCGATCGCCTGCTTGCGGCTCTTCACGCGACCGTCTCGACCGCCACGGCCGCTTTTCGCAGTGCCCTTCTTGTAGCGTCGCATCTCGCTCTCGACATCGCTGGCGGAGCTTGGCGCGTAGCGGCGTTTCTTTGCCTTGCGTGCCATGAATGGCCCTCCCTTGGCGGGAAGGAAAACCATCCGGCAAGGACATCGTTCCGAAAACGCGCCTGAAGCGCACCGGAGCGCCCCGTCGCAGCCTAGAAGGAATTTGCCAGTTCGATCTCTGCCTCGAGCACCTCGATGCGCCGCGCGGCCTCGGCGAAGGAGAGATCCCGCGCGTATTGAGCAGGCTGGTAGGCTTCTTCGCTCAACCGCCTGAGCCGCAATCCCTGTGCTCGGGTCATCTGCTCCGTGAGGAAAGCCCTGGCGTCGTATTTACCCTGAACCTGCATGTCGCCTCTCCATCCTGAAATCGTGACTTGACTATATGTTCTTATTTTGTTCTAACAAGCCATGGACAACAGAATTAATGAAATTCGACGTAAAATCAGCGCTTTGAGGCTAGAGATGGCCGACGTCGAGGCGGCTGTCCGCGAACTCGTCAACCGCGATCGTGACTGCACCGCGCAGGCGCTTTCGCAGATGGGGCTGCGCCGGAAAGTCACCCTGTTGCTCGCCGAATGGAAGGCGGCCGGCGGCGGTGACGTGCTGCCAGACATCCGGGACAAGGTCCGTCTTCGTGCGGTGAGACAGATCGGCAATCCCGTACGCATGGTCGGGCGCCGCTGAGACGTTTGGAGGCTCGCTGTGGAGGACGACCCGGACACGTACCGGATCCTGAAGCTGCGCGCCGAGATTCTCGAGTTGGGCTCAGCCATCCGTCAATTGCGGCGCGAGGGGCTTGATGATGCTGCGGCGCAAGTCCTGATCGCACGCAAGCGTGCCCGGCTCGAACAACTCGCGAAGACAAATCTCGCGAGCGATTCCGTCGATGCAGCCGGCTGCTGTGAGCCGCCAAAGCGCGGGTGACGGGAAGCCTGTTTACAAACATCCATAGCAAGAAGGCTCCGCGGGTCGCGGAGCCTTCCATGGATGTCGGGCAAACGCTTACTTGGTGTTGGTCGTGCCCTTGTTGTTCGACATGGTCCCGCCCTGATCCGAGCCGGGGCCGGAGCCGCCTTGGCCGGACGCATCGTTGCCCTTCGACTTCGTGTTCGCACCCGTCGTCTGCGAGGACGAGGTGGAGGAATCGTGTTTCGCCTTGTGCGACTTCGCCTGCGCGGCGAAGGGGGCGGCGGCGAGGCCAGTTGCCAACATTGCGGCGAGAGCGATCTTGGTCATTTTCATGCGCGGGAACTCCCTGAGTTGAATTGACGCAGGCAGCCAACCGCCATTCGCGGCGGGAGTTCCGAACGAAAACTCCGCGGGCGCTACGGATGCGCTTCAAAATTCCTTGTCTTCGGTGAGAATGAACACGACGCCCGTGAGAGTCGCGCCGATCGCGAACGTCGTCACCAATGTGATGATGAAGACAAAAAGGGCGGGGCTTCCGCCGTGATTCAGCAGCTTTGCGACGGCTGGATTGGACATCGTCAGGGCGAGACCGAAGACGAGCCCGAGCGCTGCGCCCATCATCGCCTGCGTCATCACTTTGATGGCGCCGGTGGGGGAGATCAGGCCCGACGACTTTCTTGCGCGCATGGAACCGACCTTCGATCTGGCATGCAAACGCGCCCGATGATCGCAGGTTCCATCCTCCATGAAGGATTTGTCATGCCCGGCTTCATCCGATGTTCATGCCCGCCTTGCGAGGATAAGCGCCATCAACACGGGAACATTCGATATGGCTAAGGTCGTCTTTCTCTACCGCTCGCTGGCCTATCGCCAGGCGGCCGCGGAAATGCTGCGCAAGGCGCGCAAGCTGCCGCCCGGCGCCGACCGCAGTGCGGCCCGACGTTATGCACGAGCATTGCGCGATCTCGCACAAACGGAGGCCTGGCTTGAAGGACGCATCGCCGATGAACCGCGCGCTGTACGGCGGATGAGGACGGCGGTGTCCTAACCTGAGGCGCGCTCGAGCGCCGCGCCGGATTTTTCCACGACGGGTACTGCAGTCTTGCGCTTCAGCGGCACCTCGAGGCGGCACAACAAGCCCTCGGCACGCCAGTCAAATTTTGCCTGTCCGCCAAGCTGGGATTCGACGCTGGCGAGCAGGCTTCGCGTACCGAAGCCGCGAGACTTCGGCGTCCTGACGAGAGGGCCGCCGGATTCCTCCCAGGTCAGACTGAGGAGGTCGTTCTCGACCTGCCAACCGATCGCAAGCCGCCCCGAGCGCGTCGACAACGCGCCGTATTTCGCCGAATTGGTGAATAGTTCATGCAGCGCGAGCGCGAGCGTTTGGGCGGTCGCCGGCAGCAACTGAACTTCCGGCCCGTCGAGTCCGATCTGGCCGCCGAGCGAATAGGGCGCAAGCTCCTCGTCAATGAGCTTGGAAAGCTCGGCCCCCTGCCAGCTCGACAGCGACAGGATGGTGTGCACGCGCGCCAGGGCATTGATGCGCCCCTCGACCGCGTTGACGTAGGTCTTCACTTCGTCGGCGCGGGTGAGGCGCACGATCGACTGCGCCAGCGCCAGCGCATTCTTGGCACGATGATCGACTTCGCGCGCGAGCAGATTCTGCCGCTCCTCGGCGCGCTTGCGCTCGGTGATGTCGACGGTGACGCCGCTCACGCGGACGACGTGGCCGCTCGCGTCCAAGGTTGCTGCCGCCGTGCCCACGCACCAGCGAACCTCGCCATCGGGCCGGCTGATGCGGAACTCGGCTTCGTAGGCGCGCGCGCCTGTATTGAAGGCGGAAATAGCCTCTCGAAACCGATCGACGTCATCGGAATGCAGCAGCGCCTGGATGTTGGCCGAAGTGACGTTGAAGGTCTCGGGTGTCACGCCGAAGATGCGGTACTGGCCTTCGTCCCACATCCAGTCGCCATTGATCCAGTCCCAATCCCAGGATCCCATCTTGCCCGCGGCGATCGCCATGCTGCGCCGCTGTTCGCTCTCGCGCAGTTTCGCGGTGGAATTCTCCAGCTCCGCCGTGCGCGCGCGAACGCGGTCCTCGAGTTCGTGATTCAGCCGCTCGAGCTGACGCGTCTTGCGGTAGAGCTCGGCGAACACCTTGATCTTCGCGCGCAGGACTTCCGGCACCACCGGCACGGGCACATAGTCGACCGCGCCCATCTCGTAGCCGCGCAGGCGGTCGATATCGCTCACCTGGATCGCCGAGATGAAGATCATCGCGGTCTTCTGGAAGCGTGGATGTTCGCGTATCATCGCCGCGAGTTCGAAGCCGTCCAACTCGGGCATGCAGACGTCGACCAGGATCACCGCGATCTCGGTCTTCAGCAGGACTTCCAATGCTTCCCGGCCCGACGAGGCGATGACGAGATTCTCGCCGAGATCCTTCAAGATCACCTCATAGGCGAGCAGCTTGGCCGGCTGATCGTCGACGAGGAGGATGTTGATCTTTTCGTGGTCCATTCGCGGATCCAGCTCAGCGGTGCAGCCACATGCGGATCGCAAGCAGCAATTGGTCGGTGTTGACGGGTTTGGCGAGATAGTCGGACGCACCCGCCTCCAGGCATTTTTCGCGGTCGCCCTTCATCGCCTTGGCGGTCAGCGCGATGATGGGCAGGCGCGCGAACGCCGGATTCTCGCGGATGACGCCGATGGTCTGATAGCCATCCATCTGCGGCATCATGATGTCCATCAGCACGATGGCGATTTCCGGGTTGGATTCGACCAATGTCACGGCCTCGCTGCCGGTCGTGGCCGTCAGAACCTTCATCCCGCGCCGTTCCAGGACGCTCGAGAGCGCGAAAATGTTGCGGGCGTCGTCATCGACAAGCAGCGCTGTCTTGCCGATCAGGTCCTCGTCGGAACTGTTCAGCTTCTCCAGCATCCGCTGCTTCTCGACCGGAAGTTCCGTGATCACGCGATGCAGGAACAGCGCGGTCTCGTCAAGCAGGCGTTCGGGCGATTCCACACCCTTGACCACGATGCTGCGCGCCATGGTGTGGAGTTCCGCATCCTCGTCCGCCGAAAGCTCGCGGCCGGTGAACACCACCACCGGGACGTTCGACAGCGTGTCGTCGTTGCGGATCTGATCGAGCACCTCGAAACCGCTCATGTCGGGTAGGCGCAAGTCGAGCACCACGCAATCGCAGGGATTTTCGCGCAGCGTCGACAGCGCGCCGGCGCCGGTGCCGGTCGCCACGATCTCGATGTCGTCATGGTGCAGGAGCTCGCGGATCGAGAGTTGCTCGGCCTCGTTGTCCTCGACGATCAGCAGCCGCTTGCGCCGTGGCCGCGCATATTCCTTGATCTGGGTCAGCGCGGCGGAGACACCCTCGGTCGTCGTCGGCTTGTTGACGAAGGAGAAGGCGCCGCGGGCCAGCGCGTGCTGGCGGTCCTCATCGAGCGTGATGATCTGCACGGGAATATGGCGGGTCAGCGGATTATGCTTGAGCTGGCTCAAGACCGTCCAGCCGAGCATGTCCGGCAGGAACACGTCGAGGGAGACTGCCGTCGGCTGATACTGCTTGGCGAGCTCCAGCGCTTCAGCGCCACGCGCGGCGACGAGGACCTTGAAGCCCTTGTCCCGGGCGCGATCGACCAGCACGCGCGCATAATGGGAATCGTCCTCGACGATCAGCAGAATGGTGTCGCCGGGCTCGAGATCGAGCCGGTCGTCGGGAAGCTGCTCGATGACGCGCTGCTCGGGCGCGGACGGCTGCAGCGCCGGGGGCTGGTTGAACTGTTGCGGCGCGGGCGCGGCGGGACGTGGCGCCTGTGTCGGGCCCGAATATTTCAGCGGCAGATAGAGCGTGAAGGTCGAGCCCTTGCCGGGCGCGCTGCGCAGATGAATTTCGCCGCCGAGCAGGCTCGCGAGCTCGCGGCTGATCGCAAGCCCGAGGCCCGTGCCGCCATATTTCCGGCTGGTGCCCGCGTCAGCCTGCTGGAACGCCTCGAAGATCAGCTTCTGCTTCTCCTGCGGAATGCCGATGCCGGTGTCGGAGACTTCGAACGCGATCACGGCCGGTGCGGAGTTCAGGACCGGATGATCCGTGCCCCAGCCGCCGACCGCGCCGGCGACCTTCAGCCGGACCTCGCCATCGGCGGTGAACTTGAAGGCGTTGGAGAGCAGGTTCTTCAAGACCTGCTGCAGGCGCTTGGAGTCGGTGACGATGCTGCGCGCGAGGTTCGGATCGACGTCGATCTTGAACGACAGGTTGCGGTTCTCGGCCTCGTGGCGGAACGGCCGGCCGACCGTTTCGAGCAGGTTCGCGGTCAGGATTTCCTCGGCGTCGACCGTCACCGTGCCCGACTCGATCTTGGAGAGATCGAGAATGTCGCTGATGAGGTTCAGCAGATCGGTGCCGGCGCCGTGGATGGTGCGGGCGAATTCGACCTGCTTGCCGGTGAGGTTGCCGTCCGGGTTGTCGGTGAGCTGCTGGCCGAGGATCAGGATCGAGTTCAGCGGCGTGCGCAGCTCGTGGCTCATATTGGCAAGGAATTCGGACTTGTACTTCGACGTCAGCGCGAGCTCGGTCGCCTTCTCCTCCAGCGCGCGACGGGCCTGTTCGATCTCCTGGTTCTTGCGCTCGACCTCGACGTTGCGTTCGGCGAGCTGCTGCGCCTTCTGCTCGAGCTGATCGTTGGTCTGCTGCAGCTCGCGCTGCTGTGTCTGGAGCTCTCCGGCGAGCTGCTGCGACTGCTTCAGCAGGCCTTCGGTCTGCATCGTCGCTTCGATCGAGTTGAGCACGATGCCGATGGAATCGGTCAGCTGCTCCAGGAAGGTCATTTGCGACGTCGTGAAGGAGGTCAGCGACGCAAGTTCGATCACCGCCTTGACCTGGCCTTCGAACAGGACCGGCAGCACGACGAGATTCTTCGGTGCGACCCGGAAGAGCGCCGAGTTGATCGGCACCACGTCGGGGGGAATATCCGCGACCATGCGTGGCCGCTTGTCGAGAGCGCATTGGCCGATCAGGCCTTCTCCGAACTGCAGAACGCGCTGGTAGGGGTAGACGCCGTCGCTGGCGTAGGACGCAAGCAGCAGAAGCTGCAGGTTTTCCTCGTTCTCGACCTGGTAGATCACGCCGGTATGCCCATTGACCAGCGGCGACAGCTCCGTGAGCAGCAGACGCCCCACGGTGGCGAGATCACGCTGGCCCTGGAGCATGTTGGTGAATTTCGCGAGGTTGGTCTTCAGCCAGTCCTGCTCTGTGTTCACGTCCGTCGTTAGACGGAGATTCGTGATCATCGTGTTGATGTTGTCCTTGAGCTCGGCGACCTCGCCGCGGGCATCGACCTGAATCGACCGCGTGAGGTCGCCTTTGGTCACGGCGGTGGCCACTTCCGCGATCGCGCGGACCTGCGAGGTCAGGTTGGCGGCGAGCAGGTTGACGTTGCCGGTGAGATCCTTCCAGGTGCCGGCCGCGCCGGGCACGTTGGCCTGGCCGCCGAGGCGCCCTTCGACGCCGACCTCGCGTGCCACCGACGTCACCTGGTCGGCGAATGTCGCGAGCGTCTCCGTCATGTTGTTGATGGTGTCGGCGAGCGCGGCGACCTCGCCGCGCGATTTCATGGTCAGATTCTGCTTGAGATCGCCGTTGGCGACCGCGGTCACCACCTTGACGATGCCGCGCACCTGCTCGGTCAGGTTCGCGGCCATCAGGTTCACGGTATCGGTGAGATCCTTCCAGGTGCCGGCGACGCCCGGCACGGCGGCCTGTCCACCGAGCTTGCCTTCTGTGCCGACCTCGCGGGCCACGCGCGTCACCTCGCCGGCGAACGCGTTGAGCTGGTCCACCATGGTGTTGATGGTGTTCTTCAGCTCGAGAATTTCGCCTTTCACGTCGACGGTGATCTTGCGCGACAGGTCGCCGCGCGCCACGGCGGTGGTGACTTCAGCGATGTTGCGGACCTGAGTGGTGAGGTTCGCGGCGAGCAGGTTGACGTTGTCGGTGAGATCCTTCCAGGTGCCGCCGACGCCGGGCACGACGGCCTGGCCGCCGAGCCGTCCTTCGGTGCCGACCTCGCGCGCGACGCGCGTCACTTCGGCGGCGAAGGATCGCAGCTGCTCCACCATCGTGTTCAAGGTGTCCTTGAGCAGGAGAATCTCGCCGCGCACGTCCACCGTGATCTTCTTGGACAGGTCGCCGCCGGCGATCGCGGTCGCGACCTCGGCGATGTTGCGGACCTGAGCCGTCAGGTTCGAGGCCATGAAATTGACGTTGTCGGTGAGGTCCTTCCAGGTGCCTGCGACGCCGGGCACCTCGGCCTGGCCGCCGAGCTTGCCTTCGGTGCCTACTTCGCGCGCGACGCGCGTCACTTCGCCGGCGAAGCCGTTGAGCTGGTCCACCATGGTGTTGATGGTGTTCTTCAGCTCGAGGATTTCACCCTTCACGTCGACGGTGATCTTGCGCGACAGGTCGCCGCGCGCCACGGCGGTCGTCACTTCGGCGATGTTGCGGACCTGCGCGGTGAGGTTGCCCGCCATCGAGTTCACGCTGTCGGTGAGATCCTTCCAGGTGCCGGCGACGCCGGGCACGTTGGCCTGGCCACCGAGACGCCCCTCGGTGCCGACCTCACGCGCCACGCGCGTGACCTCGCCCGCGAAGCGGTTGAGCTGGTCCACCATCGTGTTGAGGGTGTCCTTGAGCTGAAGAATTTCGCCGCGCACGTCCACCGTGATCTTGCGCGACAGGTCGCCGCCGGCGATCGCTGTCGCAACCTCGGCGATGTTGCGGACCTGGGCGGTCAGATTGCCCGCCATGGAGTTCACGGAGTCGGTCAAATCCTTCCAGGTGCCGGCGACGCCGGGCACGTCGGCCTGGCCACCGAGCTTGCCGTCGGTGCCGACCTCGCGCGCGACGCGCGTGACTTCTCCGGCGAACGCGTTGAGCTGGTCCACCATGGTGTTGAGCGTTTCCTTCAGCTGAAGGATCTCGCCCGAGACGTTCACGGTGATCTTCTTCGACAGGTCGCCCTTCGCCACGGCGGTCGCGACCTCGGCGATGTTGCGGACCTGGCCGGTGAGGTTCGACGCCATCGAGTTGACGCTGTCGGTCAGGTCTTTCCAGGTGCCGCCCACGCCGCGCACGACGGCCTGTCCGCCGAGCTTGCCTTCGGTGCCGACCTCGCGCGCCACGCGGGTGACTTCTCCGGCGAACGCATTGAGCTGGTCCACCATGGTGTTGATGGTGTCCTTCAGCTCCAGGATTTCGCCGCGCACGTCGACCGTGATCTTCTTCGACAGGTCGCCGCCGGCGACCGCCGTCGTCACCTCTGCGATGTTGCGAACCTGTGCGGTGAGGTTCGAGGCCATCGAGTTGACGCTTTCGGTCAAGTCCTTCCAGGTCCCGGCGACACCAAGCACGTTGGCCTGGCCGCCGAGGCGCCCCTCGGTGCCGACCTCGCGCGCGACGCGCGTGACTTCTCCGGCGAAGGCGTTGAGCTGGTCGACCATCGTGTTGAGCGTCTCCTTCAGCTGAAGGATTTCGCCCGACACGTTCACCGTGATCTTCTTGGACAAGTCGCCGCCCGCGATCGCGGTCGCGACGTCGGCGATGTTGCGGACCTGCGCGGTCAGGTTCGACGCCATGAAATTGACGTTGTCGGTGAGGTCCTTCCAGGTGCCGGCGACGCCGGGCACCTGGGCCTGTCCGCCGAGCTTGCCTTCGGTGCCGACCTCACGCGCCACGCGCGTTACTTCCGATGCGAAAGAGTTGAGCTGGTCCACCATGGTGTTGATGGTGTCCTTCAGCTCCAGGATTTCGCCGCGGACGTCGACGGTGATCTTGCGGGACAAGTCACCACGCGCCACTGCGGTGGTCACGTTGGCGATGTTGCGGACCTGCGCGGTCAGATTGCCGCACATCGCGTTGACGGAGTCGGTGAGGTCCTTCCAGGTGCCGGCGACGCCGGGCACGATCGCCTGTCCGCCGAGCTTGCCGTCGGTGCCGACCTCGCGCGCGACGCGGGTGACTTCGGACGCGAACGAACGCAGCTGGTCCACCATCGTATTGATGGCTTCCTTGAGCTGAAGGATTTCGCCGCGGACGTCGACGGTGATCTTCTTGGAAAGGTCGCCGTTGGCGACCGCGATCGTCACCTCGGCGATGTTGCGAACCTGGTTGGTCAGGTTGTTAGCCATCGAGTTGACGCTCTCGGTCAGGTCTTTCCAGACGCCGGTCACTTCGGGGACCTCGGCCTGTCCGCCGAGCTTGCCCTCGGTGCCGACCTCGCGCGCTACGCGTGTCACCTCGGAGGTGAAGACGCCCAGCTGCTTGATCATGGTGTTGACGATGGTCGCCGACTGCAGGAATTCGCCGCGCAGCGGGCGGCCGTCGACGTCGAGCTTGACGGTCTGCAGGAGGTCGCCCTGCGCGACCGCGGCAACCGCGCGTGTCACCTCGCGCGTGGGCCATAACAGGTCGTCGATCAGCGTATTGACGGAGCCTTCCATGTCCGCCCACGAGCCGCTGGCGAGGCCGAATTTCACGCGTTGCCGCGTCTTGCCCTCGCGACCGACGACTTGGCCGACCAGCTCCAGCTGCTGTGCCATGCGCTGGTTGGCCGCGATGATTTCATTAAAAGTGTCTGCGATCTTTCCGTCGATGCCGAGATAATCCCCGCTCATCCGCACGGAAAAATCGCCGCTACGCATGGCCTGCAGAGCGATCAGCAGCTCCTGCCGGGAATCCGGGTCCGACGTACCATTGATTTTTGGCTTTGGGACGCGACGACCGGAGCGCGACGCAGTTTCGGGACCGAGGTCGCTCATACTAATTCCCCCGCAGGCGTCGGCCGAATCCAAAGGCATGACGCGACTGGTCAAAATAGAGCGTCAGCCAAATTCGAAATCAAGCGCCAACGTTGCGGCGCAAGAAAAATGGAACCTGCCTTGCTCAGCCCGATGTCATCAACGACGAAGAGGGGCGTTGGTTCCGTCCGGTTTCAGAAAAATTTCAGTCTCTTGCTCCGGTTTGCGCAGGAGGCGTCGTGATGCGTCCTTGCGACGCGCCGGGGCATATTAGGAACGGACAGTGACCCCTGCGGTTAACGAGCGAACACAGGGAGAGTACGATGAAAGCCGGATTGTGGGTTTGTGTCGCTGCGTTGTTTGCCGCAGAAGCGGCTCTCGCACAGACCGGCGGCCCCAGCGGTCGCGGAGCCGTCACGGGCGATCCCGCTGCGAGCTCCGCCACCCCGCATGCGGGTTCGCAGACCACGGGGACTTCAGCGAAGTCGAGCCCGAGCGGCAGCGGCACCTCGACCTCGGGCGGCAAGGATGCCAATGGAGATGCTGGCCGCGACAATATGCCGGATAGTAATCGCGCCGTTCGGCCGTTGGACCAGCAGCATCATCCGGAGGACAAATAGGGCTGTTACTTGTCGGCCATGGTTTGCGCCGCATCCTTCAGTTGGGTGCGGAGGGTCGGCAGCTGTTCGCGCGCGAACGCAGCGAGCGCTCCGTTGTCGGGCGCTTTCAGATAGCGTTCGAGCAGGCTGATCGCGGATTCATATTCAGGGATCTGCGCGGCATAGAAGCTCTTGACGTAAGTCGGGCCATCGGAGTTTTCCGGCTCGACGAGACCGGCGCTCACCGACGTCGTCTTGCTGGCGCGCGGCTCCACGCCGATCGCTTCTTGAATCTGCTTCAAGGACTTGTCGCGCTTGGCCGCTTCTTCTGCGCGCAAAGCTGCAAGGTTTCTCACCTCGGTGTTACCCTTCAGATCGGCGGTCTCCAGAAGGCCCTGTTGAAAGCGGCTGAAGCTGTAGAGACCGCTGATGACGTCGGTTGCGCTCGGCGTGCGATCTCCCTGTGCCTGCTCGACGGTGTTGTCGGCAAGGGCCGCAGTGCTGATGAACGCCAGGACTATCGCGACAAGAACTCGCATGGATTTCCAATGATTGTCGGCGCGTGAAGTTCCCGGAAGGTTACGATCCCGTAAGGACGGTTGCGGCCGTGAAGTTCCGTCACCACGTCTTCGTAATGAAACAGTCTGAGATTTTCAGAGATAACGCCGACAACTGCCTGCAACTGGCCGAGCGCGCCGAAGGGCAGCCAGCTTACAATCGCTACTCGCGCATGGCGGAGGCCTGGACGGCACTGGCGGACGAGCAGGACTGGCTTGACGGCGAGATTCCGCCTGTGACGGTTCGTGTCGCCCATGCGCACGATGCGTGAGTTCTCGTTCTTGTGTCTTTGTGTGTGAGACCGCTCACGGAATGCGGCCGACCAATCTAGGATCAATGAGGAATAGTCTGTCGCCTTGATTTTTAATTCCAGAAGGAGGTTTAGCGATGGCTCCACGTCTGGCACTTTTCTCATTCATTCTCGCCTTTGGCGTCTCGGTCGCATTCGCGACGGTGACGACGGTGCGGCAGGTTCACCAGGAAAATGCCGCAGCTGCGGTCCACGCGGTGCACAGCTAGCCTGATGGCACCGTGCGCCCCGGAACATTCGATGGGCCGGCGCGTAACCGCTTCGGGACTTCAGAAGCGAGAGGAAACATGGCCCATTCCGACCACGGCATCGTCAGGGACAAACGGGCAGAGGACCAGCCACGCAACAAGCAGCGTGCGCAGACCGTACACGAGGCGGACCGCAAGGGATCGCCATCGCGTGAAGCGACGCGCGATCCCAGACTCACGGACCATAACAAGACGCCGGGCTCCGGCGTGATGCCGGATGATTCCGGCGACGCGCCCACCGGCTAGCCTCGCGAGGAACGAATCCTCGCACGAGGAGTCGACAGGTTGCTTCTGGTTGTCATGCCCCCGGTGCTCCGGAAGCAATCTCCAAGGACGGCCCTGGCTCCCCCCGTGCCGGGGCCGTTTTGCTGACGGGGCCTTATGGTTCGGATGGTTTTAAGTTCGCATTTGGCGATCAACCGTTGGGATCCGGATCATCTTCGCCTTGCGTATGACCGGTCGGCCCGCGACCGAACACGCCGAAATCGCTCGACTTGACTCCCGCCGCCGCATCGATGCCCGCGGCGGCAAGTCCGAGCTTCAGCAATTCGCGCACTGCCGCTGCGCGCGTCGGCATGCGGTGCTTGAAACGAAAGTCGTCAACTGCAGCCAGCTCTTCCGGTGAGAGCATGACTTGAAGGCGCTCTGCGCGGAGGTCGTTCATGTCTGTCACGCAAATTGAGCAGTTTGAGTAGTTTACTCAACAAACGAACTTGGCGGGAGTTCCATAAGAGTCGGGAAAGTCCTCAAATGAGTAAAAATAATCAATAAAATCAATAAGTTAGGTTGAAACGAATCGCGCGATGGCGCATTCTCTTTGTGAAAGGGAGATTAGCCATGGCCGAAAAAGTCAGGTTGCCCCGCGAACTGTCACAGGAGCCTGAAGCACCGAAGCCGCTGCGCCCGAGCCACCAGAAGGTCATCGAGCAAGTGGAGCGATGGGCCAATAGTCCCGGCCTCCAACCCCCAAGGACACGCGATGAGGAAACGTTCTGAGCCACATACATTCGAGCAACGTCTCGACGCGCAGCGGTCGCGACTGGAGAAAGAACTGTCGGATCTGCCCAATGGCGATAGGTACGATTCCGTGGTCGCACGTATCGAGCAGCTTCAGACCGCTGCCGAGATGTACGATTTCCTGATGCTACGCGCAGCCGATGCGGTCCCTCGCTGATCGCAGTCGCCAAGGCTGGCGGCGGCCCGCTTGCGAGGTCGTGAAAATGCCCACGGCGCTGAGCCCGAGACCGGTAGCCCCGCAGCAGTGCTCGTCCAGTGCGTAAGCAGGCGCGACCCGCGCCAGCGAGCGTGCGGTTACGACGTCGCGCGGGAGGCACTCAGCGCGCCGAACACGCGTCAGCGTGTGTCTCCGGCCAAGTCTCTTCCGCGCCATGGGTCTTCGGCGAATGGATCGAGCGCTCCATCTTGGAACGATAGCTTCCAAATCCGGTTGGTCCCGGCAATGGCTGAGTGGAGAATTGAGATGCTAAATCAAGGCGAGTTGGACCGGTCTGAAATGGGCCGGCTGATCGGCAGTGACAAGGTCGAGGGAACGTCGGTCTACGGCACCGATCGCAATCGTATCGGTTCGATCGAACGCGTGATGATCGACAAGGTCAGTGGCAAAGTCTCTTATGCCGTCCTCGGCTTCGGCGGATTTTTGGGGCTCGGCAACGACCATTATCCGTTGCCCTGGCAATCGCTGAAGTACGACACCGAGCTCGGTGGCTATATCACGGGCATCACCGCCAAGGCGCTCGAGGGGGCCCCCAAATACAGCGAGCGGACCGATTGGAATTGGGGCGATGATGCCGCCATGCGGGGCGTCAACGCCTACTATGGCGTCCCCTTCGTATAGGAGTTGCAGAGGGAGGTCCTATGAACAAGGAGCAGCCTACCGACGATCCCCGGCATCAGAACGATTGGGGTTTGCACGCGCAGACCGTCAAGCCCTGGAAGGGCAATGCCGAGAAGGAGCAGACGTCGGGCGAGGCAAAGCCGGATCTCGAGACATGGCACGAGACGAAGACGCACTGAACTGCGCTCACGAAGATCACCTCAAGACAAGCGCGACACCACATGTGTCGCGCTTATTTTATGAGCATTGCGTGCAGGAATGAGGGTACTGCAGGCTGCGGCCGGAACCATGCTTCGACGCTGCGGTTAGGCTCGGCGTGCAGGCCCGGCGTTGACTGTCTTGCCGCCGGCACAATCCCGAGAAAGGTGTTCACCGTGGATGCTCAGACACGTGGGCGCGATCCGTCAGCGGAGCAGCCGCAACGGGCGAAGGACGTTCCACGGAAGGAAACTCCCACGACGTCTCCTGACGCCGGAGAACGGTCCGAGAAGGCGAAGAGGGCTCCATCGCTGCGTGACCGGCTCCGCGAGCATCGGCTGCTCGCGTCCGTCGGCGCCGTCGTGCTGATCGCGGCGGTCGTCGCCGGGATGCTGTATTGGCTCGAGGTGCGCCATTACGAATCCACCGACGATGCTTTCATCGCAGCGCGCAGCTTCTCCGTGGCTTCGAAGGTCGGCGGCTATGTGACGGATGTTCCGGTCACTGACAACCAGCACGTCACCGCGGGCGATCTTCTCGCCAGGATCGACGAACGCGATTACCGAATCGCCGTCGATCAGGCGACGGCTCAAGTTGCGGTTTCGAAGGCCAACATCGCCAACGTCGAGGCGCAGATCGATGCGCAGCAGGAACAGATCAAGCAGGCGCAGGCACAACTCGAACAGGCTCAGGCCCAGCTCCAGTTCTCCCAGGAGGAGTTCGCGCGCGCCCAGGATCTCGTGGAGAAGGGCGCCGGCACGGTGCAGCGCCAGCAGCAGACCCGCTCCGATCTTCAGGCGCAGCAGGCCAACACCGAGCGAGCCAAGACTGCGGTCACCGCGGCCCAGGTCACCGTCAAGACGCTGCAGGCGCAACTTGAAGGCGCCAGGGCGCAGCTCGAACAGTCACAGGCGCAGCTCGATCAGGCCAAACTCAATTTGCAGTACACCAGCGTCGTCGCCGCGCAATCCGGGCGCGTCGTCAAGCTCAGCGGCTCCAAGGGGACCTTCGTCACGGCAGGGCAGAGCCTGATGATGTTCGTGCCCGACGAGGTCTGGATCGTCGCCAACTACAAGGAGACGCAGCTCAACGACATGCGTCCCGGCCAGCCGGTCGATATCCGCATCGATGCCTATCCCGGGCGCAAGCTGACCGGTCATGTGGATTCGGTCCAGCCGGGTTCGGGAACGGCGTTCAGCCTGCTGCCGGCGGAAAATGCCACCGGCAACTACGTCAAGGTTGTGCAGCGCGTGCCCGTGAAGATCGTGGTCGACAACTGGCCGGCCGACCTGCCGGTTGGGCCGGGCATGTCTGTCGTGCCCTGGATCCGGGTGCGATGACGGATGTCACGCAGGGTGGCGCGTCGGCAGGAGGCTGGTCGCCGGAGCGTTCGGCAGCCGGCGGACACAATCCCTATCTGATCGCCTTTGTCGTCTCGATTGCCACCTTCATGGAGGTGCTCGACACGACCATCGCCAATGTCGCGCTGCGCCACATCGCCGGTGGATTGGCGGTCGGCATCGACGAGAGCACCTACGTTATCACCAGTTATCTCGTGGCCAACGCCATCGTCCTGTCGATCTCGGGCTGGCTGTCGACCGTGATCGGCCGCAAGCGCTTCTACATGATATGCGTAGGCATCTTCTCCTTCGCGTCGCTGCTGTGCGGCTTTGCCTGGAGCCTCGAGGCGCTGGTGTTGTTCCGGATCCTGCAGGGACTGGGCGGCGGCGGCATGGCGACGAGCGAGCAGGCCATCCTCGCCGACTCCTTTCCGCCGCAGAAGCGCGGCCAGGCGTTTGCCATCTACGGCGTCGCCGTCGTGGTCGCGCCGGTGATCGGCCCGACATTGGGCGGCTGGATTACCGACACTTATTCGTGGCACTGGGTCTTCCTGATCAACGTCCCGATGGGAATGATCTCGCTGTTCCTGGTGGGCACCTTGGTCAAGGAACCATCAGGCGCGGAAGAAGAGCGCCGAAGGCTGCTGAGCAGAGGATTGCGCGTCGACTACATCGGCTTCCTGCTTGTGGCGATCGGTCTCGGATCGCTCGAATTCGTGCTCGACGAGGGCCAGCGCAACGACTGGTTCGGATCGAACATGATCGTCGTCTTCGCCGTGCTCGCGGCGGCCTCCCTCCTTGCGCTGATCCCCTGGGAGTTGACACGCGAAGAACCCATCGTCGATCTGCGCCTGCTCGGTCGCCGGCAATTCGGTGCCTGCTTCCTGGTCATGCTTGCGACCGGAGCGGTGCTGATCTCGACGACGCAGCTCCTGCCGCAACTGCTTCAGACCGAGCTGAACTACACGGCGCTGCTGGCGGGCCTCGCCTTGTCCCCCGGCGGCATTGCGACGCTGGTGCTGATGCCCCTGGTCGGCCGTCTCGTCAGCACGGTCCAGCCGAAATACCTCATCATGTTCGGGGCGGCCGTCGTCGCATTGTCGATGTGGCACCTGACGGGGATCACCGGCGATATCACCTACGGCTATGCGGCGATGTCGCGCGTGTTCCTGGCAATCGGACTTCCCTTCCTGTTCCTGCCGGTCACCACTGCATCCTATGACGGCGTGCCACCGGACAAGACGAATCAGGCTTCCGCTCTGATCAATGTCGCGCGCAACATCGGCGGGTCGATGGGGGTGGCGCTGGCGCAGACGGTTCTGGCGCAGCGCCAGCAGTTCCATCAGAGCCGGCTGATCGAGCACACGGCGCCATCCGACCTCGGTTATCAGCAGACCATCGATGCGATGACTCGCTATTTCCAGGCACAAGGCTCGAACGCGACCGACGCGGCGTCGCAAGCGGTCGCCTGGGTCGGAAAGACCTTGCAGCAACAGGTCGATTTTCTCGCCTATATCGACGTGTTCTGGACACTGGCGATCGTCGCGATGCTGATGATCCCCACGGCCGCAATGCTTCGTTCGATCGACCTCAGTGCGCCGGCACGCGGGCATTGAGTGTTTCCCGTATTGCCGGCCCTGCGGCGCACGGACGGTGTCGAATGCGGCGGTTCTACCCCGTCGCCGTTTCCTTTCGTCCCGGCCCTGGATGCACGTGCACCTGTTTCGCGCGCAATACTTCGCCGCATTCCGAGCACACCATCACGGGATCGAACAGCTTGCCGCAATTCTTGTGCTCGTGCAGCAGCGGGCGGCCACGCTCGTCGCCCATATGGGTGTCGCCCCAATGCACCATCGCCATGATGATCGGATAGAGGTCGAGCCCCTTCTGCGTGAGGATGTATTCGTAGCGCTTCGGCGACTCGGAATAGGGGACGCGGCGCAGGATGCCGAAGCGGACCAGCTTCTTCAGCCGTTCGGAGAGCAGGTGCCGCGTGATCTGAAGCGAGGACTGGAAGCCCTCGAACCGGCGTACCCGCAGGAAGCATTCGCGCAGGATCAGCAGCGTCCAGCGGTCTCCGATGGCCGCAACGGTGCGGGAGAGCGAGCAGGGCTCCTCGTCCAGCGTGTCCCACTTCATGATGCGGTCTCCAGCTCGTAAGTCTGAAAAAGGAACTGACTTGAACAATCAGAGAAATTTACATCTAAGATTAGCAGGCGGTGTTCGAATTTGACAGTTCTATTTTAGAACTATAGCCTTTGTTCAATCATGCCCCGCCGCATCGACCGCGGTGCGGCTTACGGGAGGAGGCGACCTTGTCCAAGCGAAACGCCACAGCAGCCGTCATCGGAGCCGGGGATTTCATCGGTTCGGAGATCGCGAAGAAATTTGCCGCCGAAGGTTTCACGGTCTTTGCCGGCCGACGCAACGGCGACAAGCTGGCCCCGCTGGTGAAGGAGATAGAGGCCGCCGGCGGCGAGATCCACGCGCGCTCGCTCGATGCACGAAAGGAGGAGGAGGTCATCTCCTTCCTCAACGACGCCGACAAGCGCGCTCCGCTCGATGTCTGCATCTTCAACGTCGGCGCCAACGTCAATTTCCCCATCCTCGATACGACGGAGCGGGTGTTCCGGAAGGTGTGGGAGATGGCCTGCTATTCCGGCTTCCTCGCGGGCCGGGAAGCCGCACGGCTGATGCTGCCGCATGGCGGGGGCAATATCTTCTTCACCGGTGCCACCGCCTCCCTGCGGGGTGGCAGCGGCTTCGCGGCCTTCGCCAGCGCCAAATTCGGCCTCCGTGCCGTTGCTCAGGCGATGGCGCGGGAGCTCGGTCCCAAGAACGTTCATGTCGCGCATCTCATCATCGATTCCGGTGTCGACACCGAGTGGGTCCGGCAGCGCCGGCTGGAAGCGCTGGGCCCGAATGCGCTCGACAATCCAGACCTCCTGATGCCGCCATCGTCGGTTGCCGACGCCTATTGGCAGCTCTACCAGCAGCCGAAGAGCGCCTGGACCTTCGAGATGGAGATCCGGCCGTTCGGAGAGAAATGGTGACCCCGGCGCAAAAGTCCGGCTAGACTGATCGAAACACCAAGCAAACTCCGGGAGGCCCTTACGTGAAGACCGCGATCACCGAACTGTTCGGCATCGAGCACCCCATCATCCAGGGTGGCATGCATTTCGTCGGCTTTGCCGAACTGGCTGCCGCCGTTTCCAACGCCGGCGGGCTCGGCATCATCACCGGTCTCACGCAGAAAACGCCGGAATTGCTTGCGAAGGAAATCGCGCGCTGCCGGGACATGACCGACAAGCCATTCGGCGTGAACCTCACCTTCCTGCCGACCTTTTCCGCGCCGCCCTATCCGGAGTACATCGCCGCGATCGTCGAAGGGGGCATCAAGGCCGTGGAGACGGCGGGCCGCAGCCCCGAACAATACATGCCCGCGCTGAAGGCGGCCGGCATCAAGGTCATCCACAAATGCACCTCGGTTCGCCACTCCCTCAAGGCCGAGCGGATCGGTTGCGATGCCGTCAGCGTCGACGGTTTCGAGTGCGGCGGCCATCCCGGCGAAGATGACATTCCCAACATGATCCTGCTGCCGCGCGCGGCCGAGGAGTTGAAGATTCCGTTCGTCGCGTCCGGCGGCATGGCCGACGGACGCAGCCTGGTCGCGGCGCTGTCGCTCGGCGCGGCCGGCATGAACATGGGCACACGCTTCATCGCCACCAAGGAAGCGCCGGTGCACCAGAATGTGAAGAACGCGCTGGTCGCCGCGACCGAACTCGACACGCGCCTGATCATGCGGAGCCTGCGCAACACCGAGCGGGTGCTGAAGAATGCCAATGTCGACCGTCTGCTCGAGATCGAGCGCGAGAAGGGTGACAAGCTCAAGATCGACGACATCCACGATCAGGTCGCGGGCGTCTATCCCAGGATCATGCTGGACGGGCAGATGGACGCCGGCGCGTGGAGTTGCGGCATGGTCGCCGGCCTCATCCACGACGTCCCCTCCTGCAAGGAACTCGTCGACAGGATCATGGCCGAGGCGGAACAGATCATCCGCAGCCGTCTGATGGGGCTCCTGGAGGGGACGGGAGCGCCACGCAAGGTCGCCTGACACCGTCAAAGTTCTTAACCACGGCGGCAATTGGCTGCTGGAATTACGCGTGACGCCTCCTAAATAGGGGTAAATTACCTCTCAATTAAACATTTCAGGAGGCGTCCGTGGTCCTGAAAGGCGTTCCATTGGCTGTTGCCGTTGCCCTCGTGCTCGCATGGGGCAACGTCGCGCGCGCCGACGACTACAAGCCCGACGACTATCTCGGTCTCGATCTTTCCAAGGCGGTCCTGTCCCCGAAGCGGCTTGGACCCGAAACACAATTCGCGCCGGTGGCGCTGGAGGCGAAGGGCGGCAACGAAGCGCAGGCTCGTGCCGAACCGATGGACGTGCCGAAGAAGGTCGCGGCCGAACGCGTCCATGCGACCGAACCGAAGGTCGCGGAGACGAAGCGTGCCCAATCTCGTGGTGGCGCGCGCACGAAGCTTGCGCATCGCCGCGGCAATCCATTGGACGCGCAGGCGCAGGACACCCGTATCCAGACCTGGCCTTGCCGCACTGGCGGTATCTGCAACTGGCGACACTAGGGCCCGGCGGGGCCATCGCACCTCCCGCCATTTGCGGGGCATGGCAGCTCCCCCCATCGTTGTTGCGCCGGTGCTGTTCAAGGCCGTCATCCCTGCGTCGTAAAATCGTAGGCGCAGAGTCAAAAAACCGTAAGCCGGGAGTCAAGGAGCGCAGGCACTTTCCGTCGCGATTCGACGGAAGGTTTCCTGAATGGCATCGCTCCGCGCGCAGCGCGCATGGACCCGGCGGCAGTTCCTGGTCCGCTCTGCCTCGAGCCTCGCCATCGCCTCGCTCGCAAAGCCCTCCATCAGCCGCGCCGCGGATCGTCCGCAGATCGCAGCCGGCATTCAGTCCGGTGACGTCTCGGGTGACTCCGCCGTGATCTGGGCGCGCGCCGACAGGCCCGCGCGAATGCGGGTCGAGTGCTCGACCGTCGAGAGTTTCGGGACGATCGTCGCATCAGCCTCGAACGATGCGTTGCCGGACACCGATTTCACTTCGAAACTGCTGTTGCACGACCTTCCGCCCGGGCAGGACATTTTCTATCGCGTGCGCTTTGACGACATCGCGACCGGCATCGCCGGCGAGAGCCGCATCGGCCATTTCCGTACGGCGCCGGCGGCGGGCCGGTCGATCTCGTTCGTCTGGTCCGGCGATACGGCGGGGCAGGGCTGGGGGATCGACACCGCACGTGGCGGGTATCGCAGCTACCGCACCATGCTCGACAACAACCCGGACTTCTTCATCCACTCGGGCGATCACATCTATGCCGATTGCACCATCCCGTCCGAACAGAAGCTTCCCAACGGCGAGACGTGGCGCAACATCGTGACGGAGGAGAAGTCCGCGGTCGCGCACACGCTGGCGCAGTTTCGCGGCAACTACAAATACAACCATCTCGACGACAATTTCCGCGCCTTCCATGCGCAGGTGCCGATGTTCGCACAATGGGACGATCACGAAGTCACTGACGACTGGTCGCCCACCGGCAGCTATGACGACGCCGGTTATGAGGACGACGGCACGCCGCGCCTGGTCGCTCGCGCCCGCCGTGCTTTCTTCGATTTCATGCCGATCCGCGATCTCGGCGCAACGCAGGGGCGGGTCTATCGCAAGATCGCCTACGGCCCGCTGCTCGACGTCTTCATGATCGACATGCGCAGCTATCGCGACGACAGCTGGAACAAGGGCAGCGACCATCGCGGATGGATCCTGGGCGCTGAGCAACTCGCCTGGCTGAAGCGTCAGCTCTCAGCGTCGCGCGCCACGTGGAAGGTGATCGCGGCCGATTTGCCGATCGGCCTGATCAGCCTCGATGCTGTCGCGCTTGGCGACGGGCCGCCGGACCGGCGGGAGCACGAGATCGCCGATCTGCTGGCGTCCATCAAGCGGGCCGGGGTGCGCAACATTGTCTGGCTCACCGCAGACATGCACTACACGGCCGCGCACCATTACGATCCGAACAGGGCGCAGTTCCAGGGCTTCGAGCCGTTCTGGGAGTTCGTCTCCGGCCCGTTGCATGCCGGCACCTGGGGCCCCGGCCAGCTCGACAACACCTTCGGTCCGGTTGCGATGTACCAGTACGGTTGCAGCGAGGCCCAAGGCGAGAACCTGGCGCCCTGTTTCGGCCTGCAGTTTTTCGGACGTGTCGACATCGATGGCCGCACGGGTGTCATGACCGTGACCTTGAAAGATGTCGACAACCGCGATCTCTGGTCGGTCGACATCGTGCCGCAGCCTCAGGCGGGGACGACCGAGGTCGCGCGGCGTTCGTGAGGCGGCTATCCCGATCTTGATTGGCCCGCGGCGCGGTCCGCGCTATAGTAGCTGCTCCCGCCACGTCTTCTCCATCCTCGAAGAGTTCGCCCACGCGGCAAACGTCGTGCGCATCTGGCGGGCCGAAATACGTCAGGAGCTGGTTCATGGACAATTTGAAGACACAGGGCATCAGCATGCCCAAGCTTGGCCTCGGCACCTTCCGTCTGCAGGGCGATGCCTGCCGGTCGGCAGTCGAAAGCGCGCTGTCGCTCGGCTATCGACACATCGATACCGCCGAGATGTATGCCAACGAGGAGCCGATCGGTGCGGCGCTCGCCGCCGCAGGCGTGCCGCGAAGCGAATTGCATGTGACGACCAAGGTCTGGCACGAGAACCTGGCGCCGGACGCGATCCGCCGCGCCTTCGATACCAGCCTGAACAAACTCAAGCTCGACCATGTCGACCTTTATCTCGTGCATTGGCCGTCGCCGGCTGCGAACTGGGGCGCGGTGTTCGAGACGTTGATGGGGTTGAAGGAGGACGGGCGCACGCGCGCGATTGGCGTCGCCAATTTCACCACCTCGCTGCTGAAGACCGTGGTCGAGGACATCAAGGCGCCGATCGCCTGCAACCAGATCGAATATCACGCGATGCTCGATCAATCGAAGGTACTGGCCTATCTCACGGCCAAGTCGATCCCGCTGGTCGCCTATTGTCCGCTGGCGCAGGGGCGCATCGCGTCGGATCCCGTGCTCGCCGAGATTGGAGCAAAGCATAACGCCACGGCGGCCCAGGTGGCGCTGAAATGGCTGCTCGACCAGAATGGCGTTGCCGCAATTCCTAAGGCGTCGCGGCGCGAGAGCCAGCAGGCCAATCTGGATGCACTGAAAATCACGTTCGACGACGCCGATCGCAAGAAGATCGCGGCGCTGCCGAAGGACAGGCGCTGCGTCAATCCCGCCTTTGCGCCGGCGTGGGACTAGGCTCGACGAGCCCTTCAAGGACGCAAAGAAATGGCCCCTCTCGGGGCCATTTCCCTGTTGCGTTGCGCATTAGTCCCAGTGGTGGTGACCGTGCCTGATCACGACGACCCGGTCGTGATGGTGCCAGCCGCGATGCCAGCCGTGATCGCGATGCTCGCGGAATTCGGCGCGGGCGCCGTACGGGCCGTGATGGTCGTGCCTGACCACCACCGTCTCCGCACTGGCCAGCGTCGGCGCCGCAACCGCGAGCGCACCGAGAGCGGCGACCACATAACCAAGCTTCTTCATGATGTCCTCCTCCAATCGAATGCAAATTTAAACAGCGCATTCGTGCGAACGTTCCGGAGGAACCGCGGGAGAATTCTGAATGGATGTTCAGATCAGCAAGGCATGTCGCGCGTCAGGTGACGTCACCACCGCGGATTGATTGCGCTAGTCGCAGCGGTGCTGCGCCGGTGTCGGCGCTCCGGTCTGGACGTACTTGCCGTCCTTGATCGTGTGTTCGCCGCGCTCGCTGCGATTGTAGATCGCGCGCAGGCCACCATCCTTCTGCAACAGCAGTCCGAATTCGCGTGTCTGATGCAGCGATGGGAAGAACACCATCAGATTGAGCAGCCCGTCCGGATCCACCGTGGCGGACACGACTTCGTTCTCGTCCCTCGCGTCACCGAAATCGCGACTGTACATCGCGCGACCGTCCGCCCTGATCTCGTAGGTCAGCACCGCGCCCTTGTCGCGGTCGGGCGGTCGCCGGCAATCGACAGCCCATGAGCCGAGCAGGCCCCATTGTTCGATCGTCGTTCCGGGGGACTCGGCGCTTGCCGTGGAAATCAGCGCGGCCCAAAGCAGCGCGGCCGTGGTCCAGCGGCTCAAACAACGCATCATATTCGGAGAAGTCCCACCTCGATCGAGGCTGAAGTCTACCATCTCCATTCTGCCCGTCCACCGACGCGCGCCAATTTGATCCGCGTCAATGAAGACGGCGTCGTCGGTCCGCTAGGATGGGGCTTCCGGAGGGTGATCGTGGATAGATCGATGCTGAACGAAGTGATGGATTTCGCGGGCGAGGTCATGCCGGGGGCATGTCCTGCGCCGCCTTACTCCGAGACCGCGTTCCTGGCCGAACTGGGTGAGCGGCTTCGGTCTTCGCGCACTGGCTGCGCGCTGTCGCGCCGGGAGCTCGCCCGCAGGTCGGGGATTTCGGAGCGCTACATCGCCCAGATCGAGGCGGGGAAGGGCAACGTCTCGATCGTGCTTCTGCTGCGGCTGGCTTCCGCAATTCACGGCAGCCGGCCTCAGGCCGCCTGACGTATCGAGGTCGCCGCCATGGACGGCTTGTCGTCTCTTGCCTGATGCTGTCGGAGCGGCCCAGGTCGGCCAGTGGCCAAGTCAACGTGGGGTTTCACGTCGACGCCCAGGGCGTCAGCCCCGCGCCTTATCCACGTTGGCACTGCGGGCAGGTACGCCGAATTCCCTGCGGCAGACGTCCGCCAGCACGGCGACGCCCTCGCGGATCTGCTGGTGCGACGGGCTGGCAAAGCATAGCCGCAGCCGCGAGCTGGAATGGTTCTTGTTGGTCGACCATTCCGGTCCTGGATTGATCGAGACCCCGGCAGCGAGGGCGGCCTGATAGAGCTTCAGCGTATCGACCTGGTCGGGGAGCTTCACCCAGAGGAAGATGCCGCCCTTGGGCTCCTCGAACTCGGCAGCCGTCCCGAACTGCTCGTTCAGGGCCTCCATCAGCGTGTCGAGCTTGGTACGCAGGGCCTTCGTCAGCGCCGGCACGTGGGTCGCGAAATGTGGCCGACAATAAGCGGCGAGGGTCATCTGCTCCAGCGCGCCGGAGCCGGCGTCGGTCTTCAGGGACAGCATGCGCGACATCACATCCCAGGGCGCGACGATGAAGCCGACGCGCAGCGCCGGTGCGATCGATTTCGAGAACGACCCGATATGGATGACGCCGCCGTTCGGGCTCATCGCATGAATGGCGGGTGGCCGCTCGCCCGACCATATGAGGTCGGCATAGCAATCGTCCTCGAAGATCGGCACGCCGTACTCGGCCGACAGCCGCAGCAGCTCGGTGCGGCGGCTCTCCGGCATGATGCTGCCGGTGGGGTTCTGCACGGTGGGGATGGTGTAGATGTATTTCGGCCGGATGCCACGGCTCTTGAGATCGGCCAGCGTCGTGGCCAGCACGTCCATGCGCATCCCGTCCGCGTCGAGGGGGATGCCGATCACCTCGCCCCCGAGCCGCGTCAGGCGGTTCAGTGAGCCCTGGTAGGTCTCCTGCTCGACGATCACGGTATCGCCGCGTGTCAGAAGCGTGTTGTTGACGAGATCCAGCGCCTGGAGCGAGCCGGAGACGATCAGGAGGTCGTCGACGGTGCAGTTGATGCCGGCGTCGCGCTTGAGCTTGGTGACCAGGAATTCGCGCAGGGGCAGATGGCCTTGCGGGCCATGGGCCAGCCCGTAGGTCGCGAGCGTCCGTCCCTCGCGCTCCAGGGCCTGGTTGGTCGCCTTGATCAAGTTGTCGAGCGGCAACTGCTCCGAGTCGTTGTTTCCGCCGACGAAGCTGTATTTGGCAAGGCCCGTCCAGCGCGCAGAGGGGGCCGGCAGCCCTGCAGGAAACAGGGGCGCGAAATCGAAGCTGGACGTCATGGAGCGTTCCTCGTTTTGTTCTTGTTGAGCCAGCAGGCGCAGCACCCGCCAGCCTTACTTCCTGCCGGCCGTTCGGGTCGGGCGGCCCTGGCTGATGAAAGCGTAATGCGCATTGGCGACGCCGCCAACCATCAAGGCTTCGACGGCCGGCTCGGCGATTTCGCCCGTGGCAGCCCAGTCGACGATGAAATTGGCTCCGGTGCCGCCGCGCACGTCGTCGGTCGGGATGACGATCGAGACGCTGGCGAGAGGTTTTAGCGCGATCGGCGCCCTCAGATAGCTCTCAACCTGCTTGCCTGCGGTGTCGAAATAGGCGATTCGTTTGACGACCAGCGGCTGTGTTTCCGAGGCGTTGTGCACGCTCAGCGTCACCGCGAAGTCGACGCGGAGCTTGCCCTGGCTCATCGCGACGCTGGAATAGGCGGGCACGTAGAACCCGCCGGAGACGCCGAGTTCCTCTTTTGGCAGTGCGGTGAGCGAATCGGCGAAAATCTGCTCGATATTTGGCTTGTCGATATTCACCTTGGGCTGCGCGGCCGCAGGGATCGCGGACGTCAGCGGACCCAGCGCGATTGCTATCAATCCGAGCACGAATTGCATGTGACGAATTGCTCGCTTGCCGCGCTGCACTCCGTCTCTAGGGTGCGGCAAAACGGACCAGTTTGGTATGCACGAACTCATTCGCGACATCACTCTCTGCATTCTTTTTGCCTGGATGCTGGGCTTGTTGGCCCATTTCTCCCGGCAACCCTTGATCCTGGCCTACCTTATCGCCGGCTTCTGCATAGGTCCATTCGGCGCCGGCTGGGTCAAGTCGCAGGAATCGATCAGCGTCATTTCCGAACTCGGCCTGATTTTCATGTTGTTCATGATCGGGCTGGAGATCGACCTGAAGAAGATCGTGCGGGCGGGAAAGGTGATCCTGTTTGCGGCTGGTGGCCAGCTTCTCGGCGGCTGTCTGCTCGGAGTCCTGTTCTTCGCGGGCCTCGGCCTGTCGCTGGGTGGTGGGCATTTCGATGCGCTCTATCTCTGCGTCGCCTGCGCTCTCTCCAGCACCGTCATCATCGTCAAGGTGCTCTACGAGAAGCGCGAGCTCGATACGCTGCCCGGCCGCATCACGCTCGGCGTGCTGGTGCTCCAGGACATCTTCGCCATCCTGTTCCTGGCCGTGCAGCCGAGCCTCGCCAACCTGCAGATCAGCGTCATCCTGCTCTCGATCGGCCGCGTCGCGGTGCTGGTCGCCGCTGCGCTCCTGGTCAGCCGCTACGTGCTCCCGCGGCTGTTCCACCAGATCGCCCGCCGCCCCGAATTGATCCTGCTCGGCGCGCTGGCCTGGTGCTTCCTGGTCGCTGAGACCGCCGAGCAGCTCTCGCTGTCGCGCGAAATGGGGGCCCTGATCGCCGGTGTTTCGCTCTCGACCTTCCCCTATGCCCTCGACGTGACGGCCAAGGTCACGACGCTCCGCGACTTCTTCATCACGCTGTTTTTCGTCGCGCTCGGCATGATCATTCCCGTGCCCGGCCTTTCCGTGATCGGGCTGGCCCTGATGATCGCGGCCTTCACCGTCGTGAGCCGTGTCCTCACCACCTTCACGCCGCTCTATCTGATGAAGCAGGGCCTGCGCGCGAGCCTGTTGCCGGCCATCAACCTGGCGCAGATATCCGAGTTCTCGCTCGTGGTGATCCAGACCGGGGTGGCTGACAATCACATCGCGCCCGAGACCGCGAATGCCGCCTCCTTCGCCTTCGTGGTGCTGGCGGTGGTCTCGACCTTCGTGATGACGCGCAGCGACGAGATCACGCGCTGGGCGATCGGTCCATTGAAGCGGATCGGCCTTCGCGACCTCGACGATACCCAGGCGCACGCAGAGGACGGGCACGAGGGCGGCCATGGCGAGGCCCGCCGTATCGTCATCCTCGGCTTTTTCCGTGCGGCGAGCGCGCTGCTGGCGGAGATCGAGCGGCAAAACCCGCTGCTGCTGGAGCAGATCACGGTGGTCGATTTCAATCCGAATGTGTACCAGACCCTGCTTTCGCGCGGCCTGCACGTGATCTACGGCGACATCAGCAACGTCGACACATTGCTTCATGCGGGGGTCGGCAAGTCCGAGATGGTGATCCTCAGCGTCCCGGACTCGCTTCTCAAGGGCGCCACCAACGAAAAGCTGGTCCGCCATGTCCGCGCGCTCAACCCGGACGCCCTGATCGTGGCCACCGCCGACCTCCTGTCCGACGTCGGCGAGCTCTATGAGGCCGGCGCCAGCTATGTCACGGTCACCCGGGTCAGCGATGCCCATGAGCTGTTCACGGTGATCGAGGCGGCCCAGGCGGGTCTTCTGGAGGACAAGCGCGCGGAGCTCGACGTGAGACTGAACGAGCGGCGCGAAGTGCTGCCCTGAGGTGTTTTCTCCTACGGAGACGCGCTTCCAGAGCCGGTATCTTCGGTGCAAGCCTGAGACGGCGACCGGCAGCCCTGCCTCCCGGCATATGTGGCTGCATCCAGGACACTAGCGCGGGGCCCCGAGTCCGGCTAAGCCTCCGGCCCACAACCGAGAGATTGGGACATGCCCGATACCGTTCAGGAAGTTTTGCAGGCCTTTGCCCGTGGTGAGCTCGTCGTCGTGACCGATGACGACGACCGCGAGGGCGAGGGCGATCTCATCGTCGCCGCCTCGCTCTGCACCGCCGAGAAGATGGCGTTCATCATTCGCCATACCTCCGGCATCGTCTGTGCGCCGATCACCACCGAGGACGCGCGCCGGCTGCGGCTCGACCCGATGGTCGCCCACAACGATTCCGCCCACACCACCGCCTTCACGGTCTCGATCGACTACAAGCCCGACGGCGGCACCGGCATTTCGGCGGACGAACGGGCCTCCTGCTGCCGCGCGCTGGCCAATCCCAATGTCGGGGCCAACGACTTTGCCCGGCCGGGCCACATCTTTCCGCTGATCGCCAAGGATGGCGGCGTGTTGCTGCGCTCCGGCCACACCGAGGCCGCCGTCGACCTCTGCAGGCTGTCCGGGCTTCCACCGGTCGGCGTGATCAGCGAGTTGATGAACGACGACGGCAGCGTGATGAAGGGCGAGCAGGTCGCGCGCTTTGCCGCCCAGCACAAGCTCAAGCATGTCACGATCGCCGACATGATCTCCTACCGCCAGGCGCGGGAGAAGCTGATCGAGCGGGTCTCGACCTTCGTCACCGAGAGCCCGATCGGTCCGCTCCAGGGCTATGCCTATCGCTCGCCGTTCGACTCCATCGCCCACGTCGCCTTCGTCTACAACGGTGTCGGTGACGGCAAGAACGTGCTGACACGCTTCCACAAGCCGAACATCGTCAAGGATACCTTCACCGGCCACAAGCGCATGGCGGCGGTGCTCGAGCATTTCAAGAAATCCGGTCGTGGCGTGCTGGTTTATCTGCGCGACGGCGCGGCCGGCGTGCCCGTGGCGCCGCTGGCGGACGAGTCGGCGACAGAGGCCGACCGTAACCGCCAGTGGCGAGAGGTCGGTGTCGGCGCGCAGATCCTGCGCGATCTCGGCGTCACCTCGATCCGAAACCTCACGTCGTCGGTACACGACTACAAGGGTCTGTCCGGTTTCGGCATCGAGATCGTCGCGAACGAGCAGCTCGACGCCTGACATGCATCGCCGTTCCGGGACGTGCTATTGCGCGCCCCGGAATGACCGAAGCCAGGATGCAATTGCACTTGTTGCCGTAGCGCATTAATTTGTCGGGCAATTCTTAGACGGAACCAGACGCGAAAGGACGTTTCATGAGCGTGCGCCCTCAGGTCAAGGACAAGCCGGCCGCGGCCTCTTTCCAGTGGGACGATCCGTTCCTGCTCGACGAACAGCTCACCGAAGACGAACGCATGGTGCGCGATACCGCCCGTGCCTACGCCCAGGACAAGCTGTTGCCGCGCGTTGCAAAAGCCTATCTCGAAGAGAAGACCGATCGCGAGATCTTCAACGAGATGGGCGAGCTCGGCCTGATCGGCATCACGTTGCCTGAGGAGTATGGCTGCGCCAATGCGAGCTACGTCGCCTACGGGCTCGTCGCGCGCGAGATCGAGCGGGTGGATTCGGGCTATCGCTCGATGAACTCGGTGCAGTCCTCGCTGGTGATGTATCCGATCTACGCCTATGGCGACGAGAACCAGCGCAAGAAGTACCTGCCGAAGCTCGCCAGCGGCGAGTGGGTCGGCTGTTTCGGCCTGACCGAACCCGACGCCGGCTCCGATCCCGCCGGCATGAAGACGCGGGCCGAGAAGGTATCGGATGGCTATCGCCTGACCGGCAGCAAGATGTGGATCTCGAATGCGCCGATCGCCGATGTCTTCGTGGTCTGGGCCAAATCGGCCGAACACGACAACCAGATTCGCGGCTTCGTGCTGGAGAAGGGCATGAAGGGCCTCTCGGCCCCGAAGATCGGCGGCAAGCTCTCGCTTCGCGCTTCCATCACCGGCGAGGTCGTGATGGACGGCGTCGTGGTTCCCGAAAGCGCGCTGCTCCCCAACGTCTCCGGGCTCAAGGGTCCGTTCGGCTGTCTCAACCGTGCCCGTTATGGCATCTCCTGGGGCGCGCTCGGCGCTGCCGAGGATTGCATGCACCGCGCCCGCCAGTACACGCTCGACCGCAAGCAGTTCGGCAAGCCGCTGGCCGCGACCCAGCTCGTGCAGAAGAAGCTGGCCGACATGGAGACCGAGATCGCGCTGGGCCTGCAGGCCTCGCTGCGCGTCGGTCGTCTGATGGACGAGGGCAAGTTCGCCCCGGAGATGATCTCGATCGTCAAGCGCAACAATTGCGGCAAGGCTCTCGACATCGCCCGCCAGGCGCGCGACATGCACGGCGGCAACGGCATCTCGATCGAGTATCACGTGATGCGCCACGTCCATAACCTCGAGACGGTCAACACCTACGAGGGCACCCACGACGTCCACGCCCTGATCCTGGGACGCGCGATCACCGGCATCCAGGCGTTCTTCTAGGCGCCAGTGGATTTCGTGCCGGAAGCCTTGCTCCGCTGTCATCGTCCGCCTTGTGCGCGATCGCGCACCGGGACGGACGATCCAGCATCCCGGAGCGCTGGCTTGGCTTCAGGCGCCGCGGCGTACTGGATACTCCGCCTGCGCGGGGTATGACGACGAAGAGTGACGGTACGTAAGGAAATGCCATGTCCGACAACGACGACGTCCCGTTCAACCGCAACTTTCCGCTAAAGCCTGGTGTCGTCGAGGAGGTGCGCCCCGGCGTGCGGCGCGTGCTCTGCAACAACCCGAGCCCGTTCACTTTCTCTGGCACGGTCAGCTACATCGTCGGCAAGGGCAACGTCGCGATCATCGACCCCGGTCCGGACGATGAGGCCCATGCGGCCGCGCTGCTCGATGCCGTGCGCGGCGAGACGGTGACCCATATTCTCGTCACCCACACGCACCGCGACCACTCGCCGAACACGCCGCGGATCAAGCGGGCGACCGGGGCGCCGGTCTATGCAGAAGGCCCACATCGCGCCTCGCGGCCGCGCTTCGAGAGCGAGAAGCACAATCCGGAATCTGGCGCCGATCGCGATTTCGCGCCCGACGTCAGGGTCGCGCATGGCGACGTCATCGAAGGCGCCGGCTGGCGTCTGGAGGCCGTGGCGACGCCAGGTCATACCGCCAACCACCTCGCTTTCGTCTGGCCGGAGCGAAAGTTCAATTTCGTCGGCGATCACGTGATGGGCTGGTCGACCTCGATCGTCGCGCCGCCCGATGGTTCGATGATCGACTACATGGAGTCGCTCGACCGGCTCGCCGCGCGCGAGGAGGATCTCTATTTTTCGGGCCATGGCCCCGAGATTCCCGACGGTCCGCGCTTCGTGCGCTTCCTGATCCGTCACCGCAGGGCTCGGGAAGCATCGATCCTGCATCGCCTGGCCAAGGGTGAGGCCGACATCCCGACCATGGTGCGTGCGATCTATATCGGCATCGATCCGAGGCTGACCACGGCCGCCGGCTATTCCGTGCTGGCGCATCTGGAGGACCTCGTCGCCCGCGGCGTGGTGGCGACCGACGGCGACCCCGTCATCACGGGCGTGTACCGCATGGCGAACGGCTAGCCTTCGCGTGTCGCTCCGGTCGCTCTGAAGCGCGTCGGCGAGACTGCGGCTACTTCTTCACCGTCTTTGCCGGCGTCTTGGGCGGCGCGACCGGCGTCTTCTTCACCGGTTTCAGCGCATCGGCATCCGCGGCGGTGTTGAGATCGTCGATGAACTTGGTGACGCGCGCGGCGTTGCTGCCGAGGTCGCTCTCGAAATAGCGCGAGGCGGAGCGGATATCGACGCGGGAATCGTCGCCGTCGGGCACGACCCGGATCGAGACGTCCTCGCGGAATCCCATGATCGGCGTCCGAGCCACCGCCTCGATGCGTCCGATGCGGCGCGGCGGCTGCGGCGCACGCTCGTCGATCACGAGCCATTTGCGCTTGGTGACGATCTGCAGCGCGATCGCATAGGCGCGTTCGGCGGTGATCTCGAGTTCGATCGGCTCGATGTCCGGGTAGAACTGGCGCTGCTGCTCGGCCGAATAGAGACCGGCATAGACGGCCGGATTGGCACCGTCACCGGTGCGCAGGCGCGCCAGCGCGTCGAAGCGGGGCGGATCGATGGGATCGGTGGTGATGTCGTGGATCGCCGGCAGCTTGCGGTATTGCAGGCCGAGATAGGCGGGATAGGCCAGGATCAGCGCGGCGATCAGGAACGCGACCAGGATGCGCGCCATGCCGCGCGAGCCGTTCTGCCAGATCGCGGCAAAGCCGGCGAGGCCGAACAGGATCGAGAGCGCGGCGATCGCGAGGCCGCCGAAGAAGGTCGCGAGCGCCGGCTTGATCTCCAGAAAGCCGAAGCGAACGATGATGATCGACACCACGACCGCCACCACCGCGAACACGGCCAGATTGCGTGCCCAGGTCGCGAGGCTGGACACGGGCTCCGACTGGTAGGGAGCGGAAAACCTGCGGGCCATCGGGAGCTCTGTCGTGGTTTGGAAGCGACGCCGGCCGATTTGGTCCGACTGCCCCGTTGAGACCACGGCCCGGCGGCAAATTCAAGGGAGACGGGCCGTGCCATTGCCCGCCACTCCGGGGCGCGCGAGGCGCGAACCCGGAATGACGAGATCTGGGGGCTGGTCCTTGGACCATCCCGAAACCTGCGGCGCGCCCGGCCTGTTATGCCGCCGCGTTCGGGAAGCGATAATCCTTGAACTGGTCGCGCAGCGCCGTCTTCAGGATCTTGCCGGTAGCCGTGTGCGGGATGCCGTCGACGAAGGCGACGTCGTCAGGCATCCACCATTTGGCGATCTTGCCATCCATGTATTTCAGGATGTCCTCGCGGCTCGCCTGCTGGCCCTGCTTGAGTTGCACGATCAGAAGCGGCCGCTCGTCCCATTTGGGGTGGAACACTCCGATCACCGCCGCCTCCGCCACGGCAGGGTGGCCGACCGCGAGGTTTTCGAGGTCGATCGAGGAGATCCACTCGCCGCCGGACTTGATCACGTCCTTGGAGCGGTCCGTGATCCGCATGTAGCCGTCCTCGTCGATGGTCGAGACGTCGCCGGTGTCGAAGAAGCCGTCCTCGTCGAGGATGTTCGCATCCACGCGGTAGTAGGCCTTGGCAACGGCGGGACCGGAGACCTTCAGGCGGCCGAAGGTCTTGCCGTCCCAGGGCAGCTCCTTGCCGGCATCGTCGGTGATCTTCATCTGCACGGCGAAGGGCGCGTAGCCTTGCATCTGCAGCACGTCGAGCCGCGCATCGCCGGTCGCATTCTGGAACGGCGGCTTCAGCGCCGCGACGCTGCCGATCGGGCTCATCTCGGTCATGCCCCAGGCGTGGCGCACGTTCGAGCCCATGTCGAGGAACGCCTTGATCATCGAGCGCGGCATCGCCGAGCCGCCGCAGATCACCATCTTCAGGTCGGGCAGTTTCAGGTTGTTGGCGGCCATGTGCTGGAGCAGCATCAGCCAGACCGTGGGCACGCCCGCGGTGTGCGTCACCTTCTCGGTCGAGAGCAGCTCGTAGACCGATGCGCCGTCGAGCTTGGCGCCCGGCATGACCAACTTGGTGCCCTGCGAGGGGGCCGAGAAGGCGATGCCCCAGCTATTGGCATGGAACAGCGGGACCACCGGCAGCATTGTCTCCGACGCGCTGGTGCCGAGCGCGTCGACATTGTTGGCCATCAGCGCGTGCAGCACGTTGGAGCGATGCGAATACAGCACACCCTTCGGATCGCCCGTGGTGCCCGACGTGTAGCACATCGCGGCCGCGGTGTTCTCGTCGAAGTTCTTCCACTTGAACTTGCCGTCGGCCTCGGCGATCCAGTCCTCGTAGGCGACCGCGTTCTTCAGCGTGGTCTGCGGCATGTGCGCCTTGTCGGTGAGCACGATGTAGCGTTCCACGCTCGTCAGCTTGTCGGCGATCTTTTCCAGCACCGGAACGAAGGTGATGTCGGTCATCACGATGCGATCCTGCGCATGGTTGACGATCCAGGCGATCTGCTCGGGGAAAAGGCGAGGATTGACGGTATGGCAGATGGCGCCGATGCCCATGATGCCGTACCAGACCTCGAGGTGGCGCCAGGTGTTCCAGGCGATCGTGGCGACGCGGTCGCCGAACTTGATGCCGTCGCGCTCCAGCACCTGCGAGACCTTGAGCGCGCGCTTGTGGATTTCGGCGTAGTTGGTGCGGTGGATCGGCCCCTCGATCGACCTCGTGACCACCTCCTGCTTGCCATGAATCTTGGCGGCGTGTTCGATGATCCGGTGGCAGAGCAGGGGCCAGTCTTGCATCAAACCAAGCATTCAGACGTTCCTCCGAAAAGTCGCTGGGCGCGTTGTCGCTCTCAGCGCAGGGCCAAAGAATTGTCATGAGTTTTAGCCTGCCGGACTTTCGCCGCAAATGGTCTTGTCGCGGCAATATGTCCGCCTGGGCGGCAACGGTTACTGTTGCGCTCGGCCTGTCGCTGATGCCCGCTGAGCGGGCCGAGGCGAAAAAAAATTCTTCACCCTTCGATATTTTCGGCATTGGAACGCCTAGGCCGCGCACAACCGTTCATTCGGCCAGGATTCCCCTGCCGAAACCGCGCCCGGAGGAGGCGCCCAGGGGACCCGAGGAGCCTGTCCCGGAGGCCTCCGGCAAGCCTTCCGATAAGCCTTCCTCCGACAAGCCCGGCACCGACAGGCCGTCGGAGGCCGCCCCGCCGCCCGAGAAACAGGCCTCGGCCTGCCGCCTTGCGCTGACCGACGACATCGCGATCGCGCCCTCGATCCCGGATATCCGGGGGCCCGGCGCCTGCGGCGGCGAGGATCTGGTGCGGCTGGAGGCCATCGTGCTGCCGGACCAGAGGAAGGTCTCGGTCAAGCCGGCGGCGACGCTCCGCTGCACCATGGCGTCCGCCATCGCCGATTGGGTGCGCAAGGACATGGTGCCGCTGGCTGCGAGCCTCGGCACGACCATCACCGATCTCGATAATTTCGACAGCTTCGAATGCCGTGGCCGCAACCGCGTGGCCGGAGCGACCTTGTCCGAGCATGGAAAGGCCAATGCGCTCGACGTCCGCGCGATCAAGCTCGCCAACGGCCAGTCGATCGGGCTGACCGACCGCTCCATGTCCCGCGATGTGCGCGAGCGCGTGCTGCATTCGGTCTGCTCGCGCTTCACCACCGTTCTTGGCCCAGGCTCGGACTGGTATCATGAGGACCACATCCATCTCGACCTGGCGCAGCGCCGCAACGACTACCGGATCTGCCAATGGAACGTCTGGGATCCCTTGCCTCACGTCGCTCCGCTGCTGCCGCTCGAACGGCCCGAGGAGGCGCCGCCACGGGAAGTCGCGGCCAAGCCGGATGCCAAGGATGAGGCCGAGGATCAGGAGGCTGCGAAGCCGACCGCTGCGCCCGACAAGCCCGCTTCTTCAGGCAAGGACAAGGCGGCAACAAAAAAGCGCCGGTGAAACCGGCGCTTTTGCAGATCCGTGGGTTCTGAAGGCGATCAGTAATTGCCCGCCTGGCCCGTTCCGCCGCCCTGGAGCGCAAGGCGCGAATTGTAGGGCGAGTCGCCGTGCTTCGGTTCGAGCACGACGACGATCGTGCCGACCTTGACGCGGTTGTACAGGTCGATCGCGTCCTCGTTGGTCAAGCGAATGCAGCCCGACGAGATCGAGGCGCCGATATATTCCGGCTGGTTGGTGCCGTGGATGCGGAACAGCGTGTCCTTGCCGCCGGAGTAGAGATACATCGCGCGGGAGCCCATCGGATTGTCCGGACCCGGAGCAACGTAGGTCGGCACGCCCAGGCGCGAAATCTCGCCGGGGGTCGGATGCCACGCCGGCCACTCCGTCATGCTGCCGACCTTGGCAATGCCGGACCAGGCCATGGCTTCTTCGCCGACGGTAATACCGTAGCGGATCGCCTTGCCGCCATCGAGAACGTAGTAGAGGTAGTGATTGTCGGAATCGACGAGGATCGAACCCGGCGTCTCCTTGCGGTGATACTCGACGATGGCGCGGCGGAACGGCTCCGCGACCGGGGTGTTCTCGTACCGAACCTTGGCAAGGAGCTCCTTGTCCTTCGGCTTGAAGGCCTTGGCGTCGGTCGCCTCAAAATGAGTGGCCTGCATGCAGCCCGACAGCATCAGGCCCGCGGCCAAAACACCCAGCATAACTTTCAACGACGACATGATTTGGTTCCAATCGAAATCAACAAGCATCCGTGGGGCTTGAGCCGGACCCAAAGTCCACGACTCCGTTGATCTTCATTATCGTTGAAATCTGCCACAATTCCAGCGTTTCGGACCTTTTCCCGCGCTGCAAGACCGCAGCTGTGGCTTTTTTGCCGCAAGTTTTGCGACTTCGGGCTGGTTTTTGGGCAGGGGGTGCCGAACTGTCGATTCCGTGCCACGGTTGGAGCACAAATGCAGGCGCGCCGTTGATTTGCTTGTCATCATGAACTTGTCAGAATCGCGCTAAAGGACTGTCAATCCGCCGCAGGCCCTCCGCTGGAGTCGTTCATGTTTTCTGTGTTTGTTCCCTCCGAATCCTCCCTGAAGAAGGCTGTCGTCGATGACCTCGGGGCGGTACCGGAGCACGCGGTCTGGATCGATCTGGTCAACCCGACCGCAGCTGAGGACAAGGCGGTGGAACGGCTTTCGGGCATTGCCATCCCGACCCGGGAGGACATGCAGGAGATCGAGATCTCCAGCCGCCTCTATATCGAGAACGGCGCGCGCTACATGACGGCGACGCTGATGTGCCACTCCGATACCGACATGCCTCGGACCACGGCCGTGACCTTCATCCTCGGTGACCATCGCCTGGTGACGGTCCGGTACGACCTGCCCAAGCCCTTCGCCCTGGTCGAGGCCAAGCTCGCCCGTTCCTGCACGCCGGCCGTCACCGGCGAAATGGTCCTCATGGAACTGTTGGACGCGGTGATCGATCGCTGTGCCGACATCCTGGAGCGCTGCGGTGCCGAGATCGACCAGGTCTCGCACGACATCTTCGAGCCCGAGAGCGAGCGCCACGGCCACGCCAAGCAGTACTCCCAGATCCTGATCTCGATCGGCCGGAAGGGAGACCTCACGTCGAAGGTGCGCGAGAGTCTGGTGTCGATCGGCCGTGTCGTGACCTTCCTCTCTGCGGTGGTCGAGGGCGTGAAATGGTCGAAAGACATGCGCGAGCAGCTCAAGACCATGCAGCGCGACGTCGCCTCGCTGACCGACCACGCCTCTTATCTCTCCAGCAAGATCACCTTCGTGCTCGACGCCATGCTCGGTGTCGTCAATCTCGAGCAGAACAACATCATCAAGCTGTTTTCGGTCATGGCTGTTGTCCTGATGCCGCCGACGCTGATCGCTTCGATCTACGGCATGAACTTCAAGGTGATGCCGGAACTCGAATGGGCGCACGGCTATCCGCTGGCGCTGGTGATGATGCTGATCGCAGCCATCGTCCCGTATTGGATCTTCAAGTTCAAGAAGTGGCTCTGATCGGTTCGCCCTGAGAAAATAGCTACCGAGATGTTACGTCGTTCACAGAGACACGGCGCATCATGTCGCAGAATAGATCGGGATTGAGGCCGCGCCGAGACGCGTGTGTTCTGCCCCAATTCCTCCGGTAAAATTTGAGCGGTGGGCTGAAGGTTTGGGCGAAACTTGTCTGCGATAAGCAGCGGATAGCCGCGAGGAACAGCCATGGTTGAAAAAAACATAACGTCGCCCCGCAACGTCATCGATCTGGCGAACTATCGTCAGGTCCTGGCGAACGGCCGGGCGTCGTCGATGTCGGCACGCATGTGCCGGCACTGTGGTGCTCCGTTGCTCGACGGTGAGAGCGATGACGACTGCTCGACTGCAATCAATGCAGCCACTCCCCGGCTGCGCGAACAGTTGCGTCGGTTTCGCGCCGATTGAGAACGGAAGGAAGAACAGGCGATCCAGTCTTGCGGCGGCGTTGTCTGGATCGCCTTGCTCCCCGTCTTCCGCGGTAAAAATCCCCTAGCGCTTCACGATCTGCGCCGTCGAGAGAATGGTCTCGGCGATCATGCCGTCGTGGCTGAACGAAGCGAGATGCGCTTCGACGTCGCTCAGCATCGCCTCGACGTGTTCGCCCAGGGCATCCGGCGATGACGACGAATATGTGAGCGTGCGTTTCGCCAAATCGTGCATATCGACCGGATGACCGGTCTCGACCGTGACGAGCTCGGTCGGTTGAAACGCGCTGCCGCGAAAGAACGCGGGGAGATCGCGATGGGTTCGCGTACCTCGGCCGGCCTCCTCCCACAATTTGGTCGGTGACCAGCGGCGCCGGATTTCATTGTAGCCATCGAGCCACGGGTTGCGGCCGTCGGTGGCGGAGAACGACGCGCAGATCACGACGGCGCCGTCACGCGCAACCAGCTGGTCGAGCCTTGCGAGTGTCGCCTCGCGATCCATCCAGTGCAGCGCGCGCCCGATCGTCACGATGTCGAAGGAGCCGATGTCGGGGCCAAGCGTCTCGGCCTTTCCCTCGATGAGCGTGAGCGCGTGGCCGGCGGATGCAGCCGCGCGGCGCGCGGCCTCGATCATGGCAGGCTCAGGGTCGACGCCGACGAGGCGGCCGGCATGATGGGCGAAACCCAGCGCGAGCAGTCCGGGACCGGTGCCAAGATCGATCAAGGCGCTTCGTTTGGAAAGGCCGAGTGTTTGCGCCACGCTGCCGAAGAATTCGGGCGGGTAAGGCGGCCGCAAATGCTCGTAGAGTGACGCAGTGCTCGCGAACCGGCCCATGCTCCGCCCGTTCCGGTCTAAACGTGCTGGCCGCCGTTGATGTGGATCTCGGCGCCGTTGACGTAGGACGAGGTGTCCGTGCACAGCACATAGATGATCTTGGCGACTTCGTCGGGCGTGCCGAGGCGATGCATCGGAATCTGCTGGTCGACGATCTTCTCGGTCCCTGGCGACAGGATCGCTGTGTCGATCTCGCCCGGCGCAATCGCATTGACGCGCACGCCGACGCGGCCGAAGTCCGAGGCCATCTCGCGCGTCAGCGCGGCGAGCGCGGCTTTCGAAGTGGCATAAGCGGCGCCCGCGAACGGATGCACGCGCGAGCCCGCGATCGAGGTGACGTTCACCACCGAGCCCTTGGCCGCCTTCAGCTCCTCGATCAGTCCGCGCGCTATCATGATCGGCGCGAAGAAGTTGACGTGGAAGACGTGCGTCCAGGTGTCGAGCTCGGTGTCGACGGAGCCAAGCCGTGCGCCGCCGGGACCCTTGGGCGAGATCGCGGCGTTGTTGACCAGGGCATGCAGCGCGCCGCCTTCAAGCCGGCGGCGGATTTCGGTGATGGCGCGCGCGGTGTCCGCGGGATCGCCGAGGTCGACCTGGATATGGTCCTCAGGACCAGCATCCCACGGGCAGTCCTCCGGGAAGGGATGCCGCGAGCAGGTGATGACGCGCCAGCCCGCCGAGGAGAAGCGGATCACTGTGGCGTGCCCGATGCCGCGGCTGGCTCCTGTGAGGAGGAGCGTGCGACGCGGCACGTTGGACGAATGCGGCATGGACATCTTTCAGGTCGGCCCAGGGCTGATGAGGACGAGGCTCAAGGGTACATCCGCGTCTTGGACCACGGCTGGCCCGCCGCGTCACGGCGGAATTCGATGCGATCGTGCAGGCGGAATGGGCGGTCGTGCCAGAATTCGATGCGCGAGGGCGTGATGCGCCAGCCGCTCCAGCCCGGCGGCCGCGGCACGTCTCCGATGACATACTTGGCGGCGACCTTGGCGATCGCCTGCTCGAAGGCGAAGCGGCTCTCGAGGGATTGCGACTGTTTGCTGGCCCAGGCGCCGATCTGCGCCTGCTTGGGGCGGGTGGCGAAATAGGCGTCGGCCTCGGCGTCGGTCACCGGCGTCACGTTGCCGCGGATGCGGACCTGACGGCGCAGCGATTTCCAGTGAAAAAGTAACGCCGCCTTAGGATTTGCGGCGAGTTCGCGGCCCTTCTGGCTTGCGATGTGGCTGTAGAAGACGAAACCCTCGGTATCGAAGCCTTTCATCAGCACCATGCGAACGTCGGGCAGGCCGTCGGAGTCGACGGTCGCGAGCGCCATGGCATTGGGATCGTTGGGTTCGCTCTTGATCGCCTCGTTCAGCCAGGTCTCGAACAACGCGAAGGGTTCGTCGGCGGCGGTAAAATCACCGGATGTTAAGGGTGCCTGGTGTTTCATCGAGGTCGTGTCGGTCATGTCCGGAGTCCGAGTTGCGTCCCGCGGCCCAAAACGCGTTGTTGTCCGCTACCGCCCTATATAGGGCATGGGAATGCGTTGGCCTATCGGCGATCCGGCCGTCCGGCTTTGTCATGACAATGATTCTGATCGGGCTCGGCGCCAGCGGCTGCAGCGTTTCGCGCAACGACGCCAGCGCCTATGCCAAGGCTGAGGACAGCGACCTCACCGGGTCGATCGCGCGGCCGGCGAAGGACGCCCCGCCGACCGAGACGGATCTTGCCTTCGCCCGGAACGCCGCTTCCGATGTCCTGAGCAAGGGCGACAGGGATGCCAGTCAGCATTGGGAGAATCCGGAGACCGGCGCGCGCGGGTCGGTGACGCCGATCGCGCAATCCTATGCCGCGGAGGACGGCCGCAAGTGCCGAGATTTCCTGGCAAGCTATGTCAACGGCACCACCGAAAGCTGGCTCCAGGGCGCCGGCTGCCAAAGCAGTCGTGGCCGTTGGGAGATTCATACGCTAAAGCCGTGGCGGAGCTAGGAATCAGCTCCGCAGGCTAGTTGCAAAAATACCACTCGCTCCCCACATGAGACGCAGATGGGGGCGGGGAGCCCTTAGACATACCGATTTCCCAAGAGGAGACGAGACGGATGCGCGACCCCTATGAGGTCTTGGGGGTGCCGCGGAGCGCCAACGCTGCCGCGATCAAGAGCGCCTATCGCAAGCTTGCCAAAAAGCATCATCCCGACAGCAACAAGGATGATCCCAAGGCCGCCGAGCGCTTCTCCGAGATCAATTCGGCGAACGAGATCATCGGCGACGAAGACAAGCGCAAGCAGTTCGACCGCGGCGAGATCGACGCCGAAGGCAAGCCGCGTTTCCAAGGTTTTCCGGGCGGCGGCGGGCCGCGCGGGCGCGCCGGTCCGGGCGGGTTCGAGAGCTATACGTTCCGCAGCGGCGGCGCCGGTCCCGGTCAGGGTGCCGGGGCGTTCGAGGACATCCTCAACAGCATGTTCGGCGGGGGAGCGCGTGGCGCGCGGCCTGGAGCCGGCGGTGGCGCGCAGTTCGAGTTCGACACCGGCGGGATCGGGCTCGATCTCGATCTGAACGTTGCCATGAGCGTTTCGCTGGAAGAAGCGGTCAAGGGCGGTGAGAAGCGCGTGCGGCTGCCGAACGGCAAGGAGCTGAACGTCAAGATTCCGGCCGGTGTCACCGAGGGCCAGCAGATCCGGCTGAGGGGGCAGGGCGAGACTGCGCAGGGCCATCCGCCGGGTGATCTGCTGATCACGATCAGCATCGCAGCGCATCCCTTCTTCAAGGTCGAAGGCGCCGATCTGCGGATCGACCTGCCGGTCACGCTCTACGAGGCGGTCCTCGGCGGCAAGGTCCGTGTGCCCACCCTCGGCAACGCGGTGGAACTGTCGGTCCCGAAGAATACCTCCAGCGGCCGGACCTTCCGCCTCAAGGGCAAGGGTCTGCCGAAGGCCGGCGGAACCGGTGACCTCTTCGTCACCATCCGGATTATGCTACCGGACGGGAACGACGCCGAGCTTGAGGCATTGATGGAGAAGTGGCGGGACCAGCACCCCTATAATCCACGGAGCGGGCTCGGCTAGGGCGCGAGCGAGCCGTCCGAAGAACGGAGCGTTCTCTTCCATGAGGATGATGCTCGAACAGACGCCTTGAGCGCTTTTGCGCTCGCGCGGCGTGCCGGCTCCCCAGTTCGGGCAGCCGCAAATAGGTGCGGCCTCGAGAGGGGGACCAGCGCGGTACCAAAAACCCCAATCGAGGCCGCCCGCGTCGATCGGCGGATCGAACGCTGCTCATTTTCGCGTGATCATCCGGTGCGATAATGAGACGTGCCGATGTCTTGATTCCAAATTTTCGATGACGGAATCGAGGCACCCGGCTTCGCGAGGTTGCTCAGCCGCCGTTCTTCTCGGCCTGGTCGTAGACGGCCTGCGCGAGCTTGGTCAGCCGGTCGCGATCGCCACCCCCGCTGACGACATAGCCCACGCCGCGATCTGCCCAGAACAACGCACCGTCCTTGTCCATCCTGGCGTACCGCATCTGCGTCGTGCCGCTCTCGGTCTTGGCGGTGTAGATCGTGTACCGCTCGCCGGAGGTGCCCTCATACATCAGGAACGAGGCCGGCCCGTTCGGTCCCGGCAGCAGCCGACCGCCGACGAGCTTCAGCCCGCTCGCTTCCAGGTTGGGCGCGAACACGGTCCAGCCGCAGCGCTTGGTCAGCCAGGCCTGGAGATGATCGCGCTCGTTGCCGGGGACCTCGACGGGATGCCGGACCTCGACGACATAGAGGCGGTGAGCATCGAGCGCATCCTCGGTGAAGCTCTGGAAGGTCGAGGGGACGGCCGCAGCCCCATGCGCGATCCACCCGGCGGTGCCGCCGGCCATGAACGCGATCAGGACTGCCGCAGCGGCGCCGTAGAACCAGCGCCAGGGGCGGCGCTCGAGCCGCTCGAGTTCGAGCCGCGCCGGGACCGGCTCCTGCGCGACCGCGTCATAACGGGCGTGCAGCATCTCGGCCATCGTGCGCCAGGATCGCACCCGCTCGGCATCGTCGGGATGGGCGTCGAGCCAGGCCTCGACGTCGGCGCGGCGTTCGGGCGGTAGTTCGCCGTCGACATAGGCGTGCAGTTCGTCTTCGGTCACGGAAATCTTTCGATCGTTCATAGCGGTCGTCTCTGGCTCTGCGGCCCAAAATCTCGTTCGTGGTTCAACTGCGTTGCCGTCCTCCTCATGCGGAGGATACGACATGCGCGATGCATCAACGCTGCCATCATTTCACCCGCCTGAGCGCCGGTCGCTGACCCTCCAGCGATGCCTTGATGTGGGCGCGGGCCCGCGCCAATCGCGACATCACGGTGCCGATCGGCACGCCCTGGATGTCGGCCACCTCGCGGTAGCTCAGCCCCTCCAGCATCACCAGCAGCAGCACCGAGCGCTGCTCCTCGACGAGCGTGGCCAGCGCCTTCTCGATGTCGCGCCCTTCGGCTTCGGTCCCGCTGGCGTCCGGGTTGTTCTCGGTCAGCTGCATGAATTGCGGTCTTCTTGCCAGCGAGCGCCGCCTGTTCTTGTTGAGGTTGGTCAGGATCGTGTAGAGCCAGCTCCTGATATCGCCTCCGAGGAACAGGCGCTCGGAACGCAGCGCCCGCACCAACGTATCCTGTACCAGATCGTCGGCCGCGTCCGCGTCGCGCGTCAGCGCGCGGGCGTAGCGGCGCAATGCCGGGATCATGGTTTCCACACTCTGGCGAAACGCGCTCATTGCCGTGTTGACGTCCTGTCGTTCGGCGCCGGGCGCCTCAGCGATCATAACACCCGAGCGGAACGGCTATTCCGGCCGGCGAAACCACATTGGCGCCACGGATTAGGACTGTACCGCGCCGGAGGGCTGGTGTACCTCCAGAACTCAAGCCGGCTCGATGGGACGTTAAGATATGGCGCAGAATTCAGGTCTGATGCAGGGCAAGCGCGGGGTCATCCTCGGCGTCGCCAACAACCGCTCGATCGCCTGGGGCATCGCCAAGGCATGCCACGCGGCCGGCGCCGAGCTCGCCTTCACCTACCAGGGCGATGCGCTGAAGAAGCGCGTCGAGCCGCTTGCGGCCGAAATCGGCGGCCTCGTGCTCGGCCATTGCGATGTCACGGATGCTTCGACCATCGATGCGGCGTTCGCGGTCCTGAAGGAGAAGTGGGGCAAGATCGATTTCCTGGTGCATGCGATCGCCTATGGCGAACAGCTCGACGGCCGTTACGTCGACACCACCCAGGAGAATTTCTCCAAGTCGATGCTGATCTCCTGCTATTCGTTCACCGCGGTGGCACAGCGCGCCGAGAAGCTGATGACCGATGGCGGCTCGCTCATCACGCTCAGCTATTACGGCGCCGAGAAGTGGATGCCGCATTACAACGTGATGGGTGTGGCCAAGGCCGCGCTGGAGGCCAGCGTGCGCTATCTCGCCGCCGATCTCGGCGAGAAGAACATCCGCGTCAACGCGATCTCGGCGGGGCCGATCAAGACGCTGGCCGCGTCCGGCATCGGCGACTTCCGCTATATCCTGAAGTGGAACGAGTACAACGCGCCGATGCGGCGCAACGTCTCGACCGAGGATGTCGGCGGCAGCGCGTTGTATTTCCTCTCCGACCTCTCGCGCGGCGTCACCGGCGAGGTGCATCATGTCGATTCCGGCTATCATGTGCTGGGCATGAAGCGCCCCGACGCGCCGGACATCTCGCTCGGCGGCAAGGACTAACCCTCACCCGGAATGACCGTGCCCACGATCTACTTCCTTCGCCACGGCGAGACCGAGTGGAATGCGCTCGGGCGGCTTCAGGGCACCAAGGACATCCCGCTGAATGTGCGCGGACGCGGCCAGGCCGTGCAGGCCGCCGGCATTCTGGCCGACCTGTTCAGGCGCGACGGCAAGGACAAGGCGGCACTGCCGTTCGTGTCGAGCCCGCTCGGCCGCGCGCGCCAGACCATGGAACTCGCGCGCGGCAAGCTCGAATTGCCGGTGGCCGACTACACGCTCGATGATCGCCTCCGCGAGATCGGCTACGGCGTCTGGGAGGGGCTGACGCTGGCCGAGAGCGAGGCGTCCGATCCCGACGTCTATGCCAGCCGTCTCGCCGACAAATGGGGCGTGGCGCCCGCGGGCGGTGAGACCTATGCGGCAGTGCAGGCGCGCATGCGCGACTGGTACGAGTCGCGCACGGTCGACACCGTGGCTGTCGCCCACGGAGGCACCTGCCGGGCCCTGATGGTGGCCCTGGGCATCGAAACCCCCGCCAGCGCCGCCGAACTCTATATCGAGCAGGGCGCCGTCTACGTCTTCCGCGACGGGCGGCTGGAGAAGTTTGGTTAACCGCGGGTCTGGCGCGCCAAGCGCCGCAGTGTCCGGGCATCCAGCGCTTTGCAGGTCGCAGTGACCGAGAACGTGGATGGCCGGGACAAGCCCGGCCACGACCGCGATGGCGGGATTTGACCGGCCATACGGATCGCGTTACGTCACGCTGATGTACAGCCTAGACGTTGTCATTCAACGTTAGCCAGCGAGCGACGATGTCCTTCAACACCTTCGGCCACATGTTCCGCGTCACCACCTTTGGCGAGAGCCACGGGGTGGCGATCGGCTGCGTGGTCGATGGTTGCCCGCCCATGATCCCGCTGGTCGAGGCGGACATCCAGCAGGACCTCGACCGCCGTCGCCCCGGCCAGTCGCGCTTCACCACCCAGCGGCAGGAGCCGGACCAGGTGAAGATCCTGTCCGGCGTGATGGCGCACCCCGAGACCGGCGCGCAGGTGACGACGGGCACCCCGATCGGGCTCCTGATCGAGAATACCGACCAGCGCTCGAAGGACTATTCGGAGATCAAGGACAAGTTTCGTCCCGGCCATGCCGACTTCACCTACGAGGCGAAATACGGCCTGCGCGACTATCGCGGCGGCGGCCGCTCTTCGGCGCGCGAGACCGCCATGCGCGTCGCCGCCGGTGCGATCGCGCGGAAAGTGCTGCCCGGCGTCAGGGTTCGTGGCGCGCTGGTGCAGATGGGCCCGCACAAGATCGATCGCGGGAAATGGGACTGGGACGAGATCGCGAACAATCCGTTCTTCTGTCCCGACAAGGACAAGGCCGCGTTCTTCGAGACCTATCTCGACGGCATCCGCAAGAGCGGCTCCTCGATCGGTGCGGTGATCGAAGTCGTCGCCGAGGGCGTTCCGGCCGGCTTGGGCGCGCCGATCTACGCAAAGCTCGATTCCGAGCTGGCGGCTGCGATGATGACCATCAACGCGGTGAAGGGCGTCGAGATCGGCGTCGGTTTCGGCGCGGCGGAATTGACGGGCGAAGAGAACGCGGACGAGATGCGCACCGGCAATGACGGGACGCGCTTTCTGTCCAACCACGCCGGCGGCATTCTCGGCGGCATCTCGACCGGGCAGCCGGTGGTGGTGCGGTTCGCGGTGAAGCCGACCTCCTCGATCCTCCAGCCGCGCCTGACCGTCAATCGCCAGGGCGCCGACACCGAGATCTTCACCAAGGGCCGGCACGACCCCTGCGTCGGCATCCGCGCCGTTCCCGTCGGCGAAGCCATGATGGCCTGCGTGCTCGCCGACCATTTCTTGCGGGACCGCGGACAGGTGGGGCGCTAACGCGACCCGCTCTGCGCCTCTCCCTGCCATCGCGAGGCAAGCCCGGAACGGGTGCTTCGTTCGCGTTGCAACACCGGCGTGCGGTGTGGCTTGACGATTCCGCAACTTCGTCCGCAAATGCGGGCATGGACAGTTCCGAGCTGCAGCGGATCATCAATTGGCTGATCGACGGCGCCAGGTCGTCACGCGGGCCTGCCGAGATGATCGCGGACGCGTGCGAGCAACTGGTCGCATCCGGATTGCCGCTGTGGCGGTTCGGCCTCTTCATTCGCACGTTGCACCCGGAAATCTTCGGCCGCAACTTCATCTGGCGCCCGGGGGAAAAGGTCGAAGTCGGCACCGTCGATTTCGAGATCCTGGACACGCCCGAATTCGCCCGCAGTCCGCTGCGCATCGTTTTCCAGGACGGGCTGGAGGTGAGGGGACGGGTCGACTCGCTCGACACGAAGCGGTTTCCCTTCCTCGAAGACATGCGCGCCGAGGGCGTCACCGACTACATCGCGACGCCGATGCGCTTTCTCGACGGCTCGATCCACGCCTGCAGCTGGACCACGCGGCAGCCCGGCGGTTTCAGCGACGACGAGATCGCGACGATCAGGTCGATCGTGGCGCCGCTCGCGCGTGTCAGCGAGATCGTCACCCTGCGCCGCACCGCCTCGATGCTGCTCGACACCTATGTCGGCAACCGCGCCGGCGAGCGAATTCTCGCCGGCCAGATCCGGCGCGGCCATAACGACACCATGCAGGCCGCGATCTGGCTGTCGGACCTGCGCGGCTTCACCGCCTTGTCCGACCGCCTGCCGGCCGAGACGGTGGTCGACATCCTGAATCGCTATTTCGATTGCCAGGTGACTGCGATCCGCGCCCATGGCGGCGAGGTTCTGAAGTTCATGGGCGATGGTCTGCTCGCCGTGTTTCCGATCGACGAATATGTCGGCGATGCCGCGCATGTCTGTTCGCGCGTGCTGGAAGCTGCACGCGAATCCCGCGCCAGCGTCGAGGCGCTTGCGCATCCCGTCGGCGACGTCGTGGAGCGCTTTCGTTTCGGTGTCGCGCTCCATGTCGGCAACATCCTCTACGGCAATATCGGCGGCGGCAACCGGCTCGACTTCACCTGCATCGGACCCGCGGTCAATCTCGCCGCGCGGCTGGAGAAGATCGCCGGCCGGCTCGGACGCACCGTCGTGGTGTCCGAAGGTTTCGCCAAGGTCTGCAGCGAGTCCTGGCGCGAACTCGGCGAGTTTCCGATCGCGGGCTTCGCGAAGGCGCAGCGCGTCTTCGGGCTGCCTGAGGAAACGCCGGTGGTGATGGCCTGAAGCGCGAAGCGCGCCGGACGTCGTCGGCCTTGCGACCTATTCTTCGGGTTCCGTCGTGAACAGCAGCGGATAGCCCTTGGCGCGGCCCGCATCGGTGGCACGGTTGGCCTTGGTTTCGGCGACGTCCTTGGTGAACACGGCGACCACGCAGACGCCGAGCTTGTGCGCGGTCATCATCACCTTGAAGGCCTGGTCCTCGGTCATGCGGAATTCGGCCTTGAGCACCATCGTGACGAATTCGCGCGGGGTATAATCGTCGTTGATCAGGATGACCTTGTGCAGGCGCGGTCGCTCGACCTTGGTCTTGGTTCGTGTCTTCGGCTTGGTGACGGTGTCGTTCATTCCGTCTCCTGGATACGGCGGGCTTGGGTTCCAGCCGGAGCGTTCAGCTCTCGGCCTTCGTACCATATTGCAGGACCTGCACCTTCTCCAAGGTGATCAATCCGCTCCACATCATGCCATCGAGGATGGGCAGGAATGCGTTGATGTTGTCCTCGCTGTCGACGATCTCGATCAGGAGCGGCAGATCCTCCGAGAGCCGCAGGATTTTCGAGGTGTGCAGCCGGCTCGACTTGCCGAACCCCATCGGTCCGCGCAGCACGGTGGCGCCGGCCAGATGGTGCTCGCGCGCCTTCATCACGATCGCTTCATAAAGCGGTTTGCCGTCGAAATGGTCGCTCTCGCCGATGAAGATCCGGAGCGAAACTGCCTGACGCGGAATTTGCATGATCAGCTCCTTTTCAAGCGATTGTAACGGCCCGCGATCATGTGGCCGAGCCATACCGAGGCCAGCCAGCAGACGACCGAGGCGCCGACATAGACCAGCGCGGTGTATTTCATGCCGCCGTGGAACAGGCGGAAGGTTTCCAGGCTGAAGGTCGAGAAGGTCGTGTAGCCGCCGCAGAATCCGGTCATGACGAATTGCCGGTGCTCGGGCCGCGCCAGCACGCGGCCGTCGGCGCCGGTGAGCGTGGCATAGAAGCCGATGATCAGAGAACCGGTCGCGTTGATGAACAGCGTCGCGAACGGAAAGCCGGGCCCGGTGTCGAGCGCGAGTCCGACCAGGTAGCGCGCCAGGCCGCCGATGATGCTGCCTGCGGCAACCCAGGCATAGAGCACCGCGACGCGCCGCCGCTCGACGGAGGAGGGGGATTGCATCTGCCTCTACCCTCCAAGGCTGTCCGCGAGCAGGAAACCGCAACTGACGGCTGCGAGGCACAGCCCGACCGAGAATACGATGTTGCCGAGCGCGTGCATCGGCTCGCCGCTGCGGGCGAGCGTCAGCGTCTGCAGGCTGAAGGACGAGACGGTGGTGTAGCAGCCGAGGAATCCGGTCACGGCGAACAGCCATGGATTGGGCGAAGCGAATATTGAGCCCGGATGCGTCGCCAGCGCTCCGAAGATGCCGATCAGGAAGGCACCGGTGACGTTGATGGTCATCGTGCCCCAGGGAAATGTCTCGCCCAGCCGCCGTGCGACCGCACCGGAGACGAAATAGCGCGCGCAGCCGCCGAGAACGCTGCCCACCACGATCGCGATCACTCCACTCAGCACGACGAAAGGCCCCCCGTCATCAATTCCGCTCCACGGCCAACCCGCTGCCGACGCCGAGCAGCCCTGCGAGAGCGACCAGGGCGAAGCCGAGACCGGCGAGGAAGGTTCCGACCGGACCATAGGCGTCCCACAGCGCCCCGGCGATCACGCTTGCCGCCAGCAATGCGAGGCCGGTGAACAGGTTGAAATAGCCGAACGCGGTGCCCCGCAGGTTCTGCGGTGCGGCGTCGGCGACGAGGGCCGAGAACAGGCCCTGCGTCAATCCCATGTGAAGCCCCCACAGCGCCACGCCAAGCGCAAGGCCCGCAATGTTCGGCAAAAATGCCAGCGCGAGATCGGCCCCCGCGAGAAAGAGGAGGCCGATCGTGAGCAGGCCCGTCCTGTTGATGCGGTCGGAGAGCACGCCGGCGGGATAGGCGGAAAGCGCATAGACCACGTTCATCAGCACGAGGACGGCCGGCACCCACATTGCGTTGAGGCCGATGTTCTGCGCGCGCAGGATCAGGAAGGCCTCGCTGAAGCGTGCGAGCGTGAAGACGACGCCGACTGCGACGACACGCCAATAGGCCCCTCCAAGCTGCCGCATCGCGTCGACCTTGAGCGGATTCGTGCTGGGCTGCCGGCCTGGGTCCGGCTGCGGTTCGTTCACCGCAAACGCGATCAGTCCGAAGGAGAGGAACGCCGGCAGCACCGCGACCCAGAACACGAGGGAGAAATTATCCGCCGTCCACCACATCAGGACGATTGCGGCGAGCGGTCCGACGAAGGCGCCGATCGTATCGAGCGATTGGCGCAGGCCGAAACTCGCGCCTCGCATCCCGGCGGGGGCGATGTCGGCGATCAACGCATCGCGCGGAGCGCCGCGAATGCCTTTGCCGATGCGATCGATGAAACGCGCCGCGACCAGCCATCCGACGCTGGGGGCGAGCGGGAACATCGGCTTGGTGAGGGCTGCCAATCCGTAGCCGAGGGCGGCGAGCAGTTTGCGGCGGCCCAGCCAGTCCGATAGTGCGCCGGAGAATATCTTCGTGATCGAGGCGGTTGCCTCCGCAATACCCTCGATGAAGCCGACCGTGAGCGTGGATGCGCCCAGCACCGTGACGAGATAGATCGGCAGCAGCGCGTGGATCATCTCGGAGGAGATGTCCATCAACATCGAAACGAAGCCGAGCACCCAGATCCCCCGGGGAAGTCCGGCGCGCGCGGCATTCGGTGTCGTCGTCGTCATCACATCCTGGCCTGCGTCGTCAGGCAACAAAAAACCCGCCATCGGCGGGTTTGTCCATGCTCCCGCCAAAGGCAGAGGCTCCGAAGATCGCCCCACCTCAAGCAGGAGTCATCAGCCCACTACGGTCAAGATCGCGGGGCGGTTGTCGGGGGACTCCATCCCCATCTGTGCGTCCAGCCTAGCATGGAAATTGCGCAGGACAAGTGGGCGGGAGAGGACCATGCCGGGGTCGAAGCGATGGGTCGTCATGCCCGATGCGCGGGCCTCTCGTCGCGCACGGGAGTGACAGCACCCGTGCGCGCGCGTGCGTTCCGGCGGCATGAGCGTGGCGACACCACGGCATCTTTGCGCAAGCGCGCAGAACCCTAACTCGAATGTGAAGCCCGGGCGATCTTCGCACTTTGCGGCAAGGCGATTGCATGTCACCATCGCGTCATACGACGGGAGACTGCGATGCGCTTGCTGTTCTCGATCGGGGCTGTGCTGGTGGCCGGCGTGCTCGCCGGAGGGGATGTCGCGAGCATCGCGGCGCCAGGGCCTAAATTCGAATCGCCCAAGAACCAACCGCAGCGGCGGGCGGAGGACAAGGATGCGCAGGCCGTTGACGTCGAACTGATCCTGGCGGTCGATGTCTCCTACTCGATGGATATGGACGAACTTGCGGTCCAGCGCGAAGGCTATGCGCAGGCGATCCAGTCGAAGGAGTTCCTGCAGGCGTTGAAGGCCGGCCCCAACGGCAGGATCGCGGTGACCTATTTCGAGTGGGCCGCATCGGGCGATCAGAAGATCATCATCCCCTGGCGTCTCGTCGATGGACCCGAGACCGCGGATGCGGTCTCCGCCGAAATCATGAAGACGCCGATCCGGCGAGCTTCGCGCACCTCGATCTCCGGCGCGATCGGATTTGCCGTTCCGCTGTTCGACGAAGATCCCTATCGCGGCTTGCGTCGCGTGATCGATATTTCCGGGGATGGTCCCAACAACAACGGCGGTCCGGTCACCGTGGCGCGCGATGCGGCGCTCGAGAAGGGCATCATCATCAATGGCCTGCCAATCATGGTCAAGGAACCGTCCTACTCGACCATGGATATCGACAATCTCGACTACTACTACGAGGACTGCGTCATCGGCGGCCCCGGCTCCTTCGTCATCGCGATCAAGGACCGCGACAAGTTCAAGGAAGCGATCCGCACGAAGCTGCTGATGGAGGTCGCCGGCCGCACGCCGGAGCGCCCGGTGATGCGAGTTGCGGACAAGGAGCCGCGCGTGAACTGCATGATCGGCGAGAAGATCTGGTCGGATCGCTGGGGACGGTGATCCCTGGTCCGAATGGGACCATTTGCCTCAGCACGCAGGGTGGTTGGGTTTAACACCTTGTTAACCACCTCGGGGCCCTAATCCTTTTGTTTCCAAACATTTCTGGATGTGTCTTGGCGTTGCTGTCGAGTGCCCCAACGAAAGCGGGTTCGTCAGCCTCGTTCGTCGAGCAGTCCAATGGCCATCGTCACGCAGAGCACCAGCCAGATTTCGCCCGCCATGGAGCGGGTCTATCACCAGAGCAATCTGCTCGGTGAATGGAAGGGCACGTGGGCCGCGAACAATCAGCCCGTGGGCTTCAAGGTCGTCAACATCCGCGGCAGCCGGGCCCAGGTCGAGTACACCCACAACGGCCGTACCGAGCGCGGCTTCGGCCAGGTCGACGGTGCGACCATCAGCTTCGGTGCGGTCACGATCGGCACCAAGAACGGCAAGAACGCGGTGCTGCTGTTCTCGGCAGGCGGAGGCAAGGCGAGCGCATCGCTCGAGAAGCAGGCGCCGGCCGCCTCCGACAGCCGCCTCATGGGAAGCTGGGGCGGCTATTCGTCCGAGAACGGCAAGAGCGCGAGCTTTCGGGTGCTGTCCGTCAACGGCAAGGAAGCCCAGGTCAGCGTCACCACTGACGGCATCACGCGCCAGGGCACCGGCATCGTCTACAACAATGTCATCATGTTCGGGCAGGCGCAGATCGCAACCGACGACGGAAAGAACGGCAAGATCATTTATCAGGTCGGCACCAAGTCGTTCATGGTGCCGGTGACCAAATATCCGCCGGCCGACTCGTCGTCCTCGGTGGATCGAACGGCATAGCCGCTCACGGCCGCGGTCCGTTCGACTGCGTCAGCGCCTTCAATTTCAGATCGAGATCCCTCAAGACATCGCAGGCCGGTGCGAAGGCGCCATGGCCGATCAACCGCCAGATCTCCTTCGTGTCCTCGGTCAGACGCGGGATCGTCAAAGGCAGCAGCGCCGCGTCCGGCAGCGCGCCCTTTTCATTGATGAGATAGCGCTCGTTCAGGGCGAACAGCACCTGCGCGATACAGGCGAGCGACCTGTAGAGGCATCCCGCGACATGGGTCTGTTCATATCGAGCGATGGCGAGTTCGGCATTCTCGATGCCGAACAGGACTTCCCACTGGAAGCGCCGGATCAGAGCATCACGCAGCGCGGGTGGATACGTCATCGCGATCGACTTGAGGCGCGCGATCGACTCGCGCGGGTCGTGCAGCGGGCGGCAATAGGCGATCTCGCCCATCCAGATTGCCGAACAGAAGCCGTGCGGGTGGCCGGCTTGGTAGTCCATGGTGACGATGCCGGCGCGGCAGGATTCCATGACGGCCTCGACCGCCTCGATGTCACGATAGAGCAGGTCGACCTTGTGTTCCTCGACCGACAACCACGCGCCGCCGACGATCCATGGTCCCCATTCGCCGACGGGCGTGAGGGTCGTGGCAGCAGGGTCGTCGGCGATTGCCTGTGCCGCAGCCAGCAGCCGTTCGGTATTCAGGGGAGTAGCTGCCTTGAAATAAAGGCCGATGTCGTAGTCGGAGGCGGCGTGCCCGCTGCCCCGCGCACGCGATCCGCCGAGAACAACGGCTTCCACGCCGGGGACCTCGGCAAATGCGGATTTCAGGCGCAAGAGCAGCGGATCGTGCGGCATGAGCGGTTTGTGGACGCCTACTTGGCGGCGAGCGGAGGCAGTGGCGGCACGCTGTCGTTCGGGGCTTCCGCCTGCATCGTGATCAGCGTCATCGAGACCAGGTCGTAATAGCCGATCAGGCCGATGATATCCATGATGCCGCGTTCGCCGAACTTCTGCTGCGCGGCGCGGTAGACGTCGTCGGATACTTTCTTGTCGCGATAGAGCGCCATCGCGAGGTCGTAGAGCGCGGCCTCGTCGTCCTTCATCGCCTTCGGGCGCATGCCGTTCGCGACGTCCTTGGCGACCTCGGGATCGAGCCCGGCTTTCATCGCGAGCGGATAGTGCGCGAACCATTCATACTGTGCCGTCCACTGCCGTGCGGTGATCAGGATGGCGAACTCGCTCAGGCGAGCCGGCAGCGACGAATTCCAGCGCAGATAGTCCGACATCGCCGAGAGCTTCGGCGCAAGCTCCGGATTGCGGACATAGGCGCGGTAGGGCGGGTTGGTGATCTTGGCGTTGCGGGGCGGCACCGCAATCGCATCCGCCCATTCCTTCTGTGGCGGGGTGAGTTCGTCGGGCTTCAGCGGCGCGAAGCGGCTCGGCTCGGCCGCATGGCCGGAGACCGAGATCGCGACAGTGGACAGCACCGCCAGCGCGAGGCCAAGATATCTCATCGTCATCCTCCCATGTCGGCGGACTCACGCCGCCTCGTTCGCCGCAGCTTACGTTGCGGCGCCGATGAGGCAAGGATGTCGGCGCCGGACGAGGCTGCGGCAACGGCATGGCCGTATGCCGCGTCCATGCGCCCGGCGCGGCGAGATCAGATCCGTGCTTCCAGGATCAGGTTGAAGGGCGTTTCGGCGGCGCGGCGGAAGCGCGTCAAGCCGCCCTCGCTGGCGACTTTGCGCAGCCTTGCCTCACCGGCCTGGGCGCCGAGTGCCAGCCCGACCTCCTGGTCGAGCGAAGCCGGCGTGCAGATCATGGTCGAGGCCGCATAGTACACGCGTCCGACCGGGTTGAGATTGTCTTCGAGGCGATCGTTGGCGAAGGGTTCGACCAGCATGCAGGTGCCGTCCTTCGCCATGGATTCGCGCACGTGACGGATCGCGCCGACGGGATCACCCATGTCGTGCAGGCAATCGAAGAAGCAGACGAGATCATATCCCTCGGCGGGATAGGTCTTGGCCGAGTGGACCGCGAAGCTGACACGATCGCCCAATTTTGCTTCGGCCGCCATCCGCCGTGCAGCCTCGATCGAGCCTTCGTGATAGTCGAAGCCGTAGAAGCGGGAATTCGGGAAGGCTTCCGCCATCAATCGCGTCGAGATGCCGTGCCCGCAGCCGACATCGGCAACCTTGGCGCCGCGCTTGAGCTTGTCCACGACGCCATCGAGCGCAGGTAGCCATTCCTGCACCAGATGATGCATGTAGCCGGTTCGGAAGAAGCGGGCCGTTCCGCAGAACAGGCACTCGCTGCGCCGATTCCAGCCGACACCCTTCCCGGACTTGAACGCGTCCGAAATCTTCGGCTCGTCGAGAAACGCCGATGCGATGACGTTGCCGAACGCTCCGAGGAAAACCGGACTGTCCTCGTCGGCAAGTGCCATCGCCTGCTCGGGCAGCATCGAGAATTTACCCGAACCGGAATCGTATTCGATGTATCCGGACGCCGCCTGGCTCGCGAGCCATTCGCGAACATAGCGCTCCGCCGTGCCGGTCGAGCTCGCGAGTTCGGAAGGGCTCATCGGCCCTTTCGTGGCGAGGGCACGGTAGAGACCGAGTTTGTCGCCCAAGAGCACCAGCGATGCATTCATGGCGGCACCGAACTCGGTGACCATTTTGCCCATAAAGGCATTCAACCTGTCGGAATTGATCTCCATGACAGTCTCCATCAATGTCGGGGGCATTTTCAAGGATCTGCGCAATTGCGCGCTACGGGACCGCAATGGCCGATCACATTTCGAAGTGACGGCGGAAATTGCTCGTCCTTTACGTGGGTCGATCCCGCCTGCGGGAGGTTCAACGCGTCAGGATCACGTGATCCGATGCACGAGGCCCTCATGATCAACGTGGGGTCGCTGGCCTTTGGGCTGTCCGGAGCGTATAACTTCCTGAACCTTTCGATGGTCGTCCGAATGTCTGGCTTTGCAAGTTCTTGCAGTGTTGCAGCTTTCTTCGCGGTGCTCTGCCTCGGCGGGGCGCCGGTTCACGCGCAGGTCGCCCCCTTGCGGTATTGGATTCCCGGCGGCCCTTTCGGCTTCGGCGGCAGCATCGCCCAGAGCTCCGATGGCTACGGCAACTTTCCGGGCTTCAACACCAGCGGCGCAGACGGAAGCTACGGTTTTCGCCCCGGCTTCTTTGCCGGAAGCGAACGCGTCAATTTCGGTTCGAGCGGCCTCAGCCAGACCTTGCCGGCCGGTAATTTCAGCGCGCTTGCCTACGACAGCACGCAGTTCGGCTACAACTACAAGACCGCGGGCGGCATGCCCGTCACGTTCTTTGCCGGCTTCGATACGCTGAAATATGGCAACGGCATCGGCAGCTCGCTTGCGCCGCTGACCTCCAGCGCCGCGCCCGGATATGGCGCCTTCGCCGGTGTCGAGTTCAAGCCGACGTCCAACCTCAGCCTGTCGTTCGGCGCCGGCTTTACGCAGCAGCAGTCGGGACGGATGGACAGCGACATCAACTCGTCGATGCTGCCCGGCGAGTCGCCGGCGTTGAGCGGCCTGCGGCGCTAGCGGGTGAAGCGCGCCACCAGCTCGACATGCGGCGTGTGGCGGAACTGATCCACCGGCACGACATTTTCGATCTTGTAGCCGCCATCGATGAGCAACCGCGCGTCGCGTGCAAAGGTTGCGACGTTGCAGGATACCGCGACCACGACGGGCACCTTGCTCGCGGCGAGCTTCAACGCCTGGGCCTGCGCGCCCTGGCGCGGCGGGTCGAACACCACGGCGTCGAAGTCGCGCAGCTCCTGCGGCACCAGCGGGCGGCGGAACAGGTCGCGCGGTTCGGCCTTGATCGGTTTCAGGCCCGGCGACCGCGCCGCTTTCACCAGCGCGGCGATTGCGCCAGCATCGCTGTCAAGGGCGGTGATGCGTGCCTTTTCCGCAAGTCTGAGCGCGAACGGTCCGACGCCGCAGAAGAGATCCGCGATCTCCTTGGCCTTGCCGACGCGTTGGGCGACGAGCTTGGCCAGTGTCTCCTCGCCCGCCACTGTCGCCTGCAGGAATGAGCCCGGCGGCAACGTGACTTCTGCACGGCCCATCCGCACCGTCGGCGGCACGCGTTGCAGCACCAGTTCGCCGTGCCGCGTCAGTCGCGCCAGGCGGTGCTGCTCGGCAACGCGCGAGAGCGCCGTGATGAGCGGCGTCGGCAGCGGACCGGAGCCGCGCACGTCGATATCGAGGCCGGTCGTGGTGGCGGTGGCCTGGATGTCGAGCGGCTTCGTCACCGGCATCTTCGACGTCAGCGGCTCGGCGATCGCCCAGGCTGCATCGAGCGCGCCGTCCAGCGCGGGATCGAGGATGGGGCAGCGATGGATCGGGATCACGTCATGCGAGTTCGCGGCCGCGAATCCCACCTTGAGGATGTTGTGGGTGCCGAACCGGCCGTGCAGGGTGACGCGACGGCGGCCCGCGCCATGGGCATCGACCAGCGGTGCGACGTCGCAATCGATGCCGGCCTGTGCCAAGGTCTCGACCACGATGCCGCGCTTCCAGGCGTGATAGGGCTCGGCCGCCCAGTGCTGGAGGGCGCAGCCGCCGCAGACGCCGAAATGCGGGCAGAGCGGTTCGATGCGTTCGGGGCTGGAAACGTCGATCGCCAGCAGCTTGCGTCGATCGGGATGGTGCCCGGGCACATGGTCGACTTCGACGGTCTCGCCGCCGAGCGCATAGGGCACGTAGATCGCCTCGCCCGGGGCGAGCGAGACGCCGTCGCCGCGATGGCCGACGTGATCGATCGTCAGGCGTTCAACCACGGCGCGCGCCCAGGAAGAATTCGACGTTGCCGTCGCCGCCCGCGATCGGGGATGGAAATATGTCGATGTCCGTGCAGCCGAGCGAGGCGGCAAAGGCCGTGATGTCGTCGCAGATCTCGCGATGCACGACGGGATCGCGGACGATGCCCTTCTTGTTGTGCTTCCGGTCGGCCTCGAATTGGGGCTTGATCAGTGCGAGCAGACTCGTCGGCGCCGCAGCCAGCGACAGCGCGACTGGGAGCACGATTTTCAGCGAGATGAAGCTGACGTCGATGACGACGACGTCGGGGCGCGCCGGCAGCCGCTTGCCGTCGTAGCTGCGGATGTCGGTCTCCTCCATCGAGACGATCTTCGGATGGCCGCGCAGCGAAGGATGCAATTGGCTGGTCCCGACATCGATCGCGAACACCAGGCTCGCGCCGTTGGCCAGAAGCACCTCGGTGAAGCCGCCGGTCGATGCGCCGACATCGAGGCAGACGTGATCCTCGATGTCGATGGGGTAACGCTCCAGGGCACCGGCGAGCTTGACGCCGCCGCGCGAGACGTAGGGGTGTGCCGGCTCGGCCTGGATGGCCGCATCCGCGGCGATGGTCTCCGAGGGTTTCGACACCGGCTTGTCGTCGGCGGTGACGAGCCCGGCCTCGATCGCGGCGCGCGCCCGGGCCCGGCTTTCGAACAGGCCGCGCTCGACCAGCAGGATATCCGCGCGTTTGCGGGTAGGGGACATCGGCTCTCCGGGGGACGATGCGCTTATCTGGGCGAGACTCGCGCGGCCGCCATCCGGACGCAAGCCTCGAATGCGGCGAGATCGTGCCAGACGTCGGCCGGCATTGTGGCCGGGGTCACCAGCGGCCCCCCACGCAGCTCCACCGCATGGATCATCATGAGGTTGTCCACCAGCCCGAAATCCTCGACCGTGAGTCCCTGTGCGTCGACCAGGCGGCCGTCTGCGGAGGTGACGTCCGCGAAACGCCTGACACGATCGGCATAGACGGCAGGGTCGTTGGAATAAGCGAGACAGAATTTGCCGCGCCCGGCCATGTAACCGAGTTCGTAGACGGTGCCTGGATCGGCGCCGGCCCCGCGAAACGGCGTGAGGTTGGCGATGATGGCCGCGGCCTCGTCCATCATCGCCTCGTTGCTGGCAAAGATCTGCCGCGACGCATCGGGCGCGGTCAGATCGATCTCGTTGTCGAGGGGATAGAGGCCGACGAGCCCGTAGAAAGCACAAATCGCCGCCTTGCGCCGGCCGATCTCAATCGCATCCGGCAGGAACACGTCCGGGCCCGCCAGATAGATTTTCATGAAAGCCAAGGCCGAATTAATCTGGATCGAGGTGCAGGAGCCGCGCCGCTTGCTTCAATCCTTCTCCCGCATGCGGGAGAAGGTCGGGGCGGGAGCCCCTGCAGGCGGCTCTCCCTACGAGGAGAGAGCGTTCATCTGAACAGCGTTCGCGGATCGGACCTCTCCCGTGCGAGCAGGAGAGGTGAGCAGAGCTCAGGCGAGCTTGACCGTCTCGGTCTTGACGTCCTTGCCGAGCGCCTCGAACACCTTTGCGACGATGCCCTTGGCGTCGAGACCGGCGCGGGCGTACATCGCGTTCGGCGTATCGTGGTCCTGGAAGACGTCGGGCAGCACCATCGAGCGGAACTTGACCATGCCGCTGTCGAGCACACCCTGATCGGTCAGGAACTGCGCCACGTGCGAGCCGAAACCGCCGATCGAGCCTTCCTCGACCGTGATCAGGACGTCGTGGTCGCGAGCGAGCTTGAGCACCAGCTCGGTATCGAGCGGCTTCATGAAGCGCGCATCCGCGATCGAGGTAGAGAGGCCGTGTGCCGCAAGCTCGTCGGCTGCCTTCTCGCATTCGGCCAGACGGGTGCCGAAGGAGAGCAGGGCGATCTTGTTGCCCTGGCGGATCATGCGGCCCTTGCCGACCTCGAGGGGAACGCCGACGTCGGGCATCTCGATGCCGCGGCCTTCACCGCGCGGATAACGCAGCGAGCTCGGGCGATCGTTGATCGCGACCTGCGTCGCCACCATGTGCACGAGCTCGGCTTCGTCGGCCGCGGCCATGATCACCATGTTCGGCAGACAGCCGAGATAGGCATTGTCGAACGAGCCGGCGTGGGTCGCGCCGTCGGCGCCGACGAGGCCGGCGCGGTCGATGGCGAAGCGGACGGGCAGATTCTGGATCGCGACGTCGTGCACGATCTGGTCGTAGCCGCGTTGCAGGAAGGTCGAGTAGATCGCGCAGAACGGCTTGTAGCCTTCGGTCGCAAGACCGGCGGCGAAGGTCACCGCGTGCTGCTCGGCGATGCCGACGTCGAAGGTGCGATCCGGGAACGCCTTGTTGAAGATGTCGACGCCGGTACCCGACGGCATCGCCGCGGTGATGGCGACGATCTTGTCGTCCTTCTGCGCTTCCTTGACGAGGCTCTGGCCGAACACGTTCTGGTAGGCCGGTGCGTTCGGCTTGGCCTTGGCCTGGGTGCCGGTCGCGACGTCGAACTTGACGACGGCGTGGTACTTGTCGGCCGAAGCTTCCGCCGGACCGTAGCCCTTGCCCTTTTGCGTCACGACGTGGACCAGGATCGGGCCGGTCTCCATGTCGCGCACGTTCTTCAGCACGGGCAGGAGATGGTCGAGGTTGTGGCCGTCGATCGGGCCGACGTAATAGAAGCCGAGCTCCTCGAACAGCGTGCCGCCGTCCATCATGAAGCCGCGGGAGTATTCCTCGACGCGGTTGGCGCGGTTGGCGATGATCTTGGGCAGGCGCTTGTTGATCTGCTTGGCCGCATCGCGCAGCGTGCGGTAGGTCTTGCCCGAGTAGAGCCGCGACAGATAGGCGCTCATGGCGCCGACCGGAGGCGCGATCGACATGTCGTTGTCGTTGAGGATGACGATCAGGCGGGAGTTCATGGCACCCGCATTGTTCATGGCCTCATAGGCCATGCCCGCCGACATCGCGCCGTCACCGATCACTGCTATGACGTTGTTGGTGCCGCCGGAAAGGTCGCGCGCCACGGCCATGCCGAGACCGGCGGAGATCGAGGTCGAGGAATGCGCGGCGCCGAACGGATCGTAATCGCTCTCGCTGCGCTTGGTGAAGCCGGAGAGGCCGCCACCGGTACGCAGCGTGCGGATGCGGTCACGCCGGCCGGTGAGGATCTTGTGCGGATAGGCCTGGTGGCCGACGTCCCAGATCAGCCGGTCCCGCGGCGTATCGAAGATGTAGTGGATCGCGGTGGTGAGCTCGACCACGCCGAGACCCGCGCCGAAGTGACCGCCGGTCACCGAGACGGCATCAATGGTCTCCTGACGCAGCTCATCGGCGACCTGGCGAACCTGCTCGATCTTGAGCTTGCGCAGGTCGTCCGGAGTCCGGATGGTGTCGAGAAGCGGCGTTTTACTATATGCGTTCACGGCGATTTCCAATTTGTCAGCGCCGGAAGTTCATTCCGGTGCGCGATGGGTTTGCACAATATCGGCGCAGCGCGAGTCCCTAACCGTCGGAGCCACCTGCGCGGGGCAAAGCCCCGTCTTCAAGCTTAGGTGAGCTTAAGTGTGCTCCGGTTCAGTCTCTGTGATCCCTGTCACGTAAGATCGGCTTCGTCCGTCCCAGCCAATTTCATCAGCGATTTGAAGCTCTTGCTATCGGCAATCAATGCCCGGGCAAAGCTTACAAAAAGCCACACTCCGCGCAGCTTTACACCAAAGCTTAGACCAAAGCCAACCCGCCGGACCGATGAGGGGTATGCGGATGCAACCGGCGGGCCGAATTGGTTAACCACGGCCCCGACGAGCAGGTTCCGGCTTCATCTGGTTCCTTGGCAGGTTTTTTGGGAAAGTGAGGCCTTTCTGGGCGGATTTGCCGGATCGGAACCCTTTTGCGGCGCTAATCTGACCCTGCCTCCTGATAGTCACCTGTTCCAGATATGGAACGAGCCTACCCGACCATGAGAAAGTTTCAGACCGCTACTGCCGGAAATGGATGGCCTGACGGCTCCTATTGCACGTCGAGCGGAGCGGTGCCGGCAGCCTGGCCGCTTGCATCGGTGGTGATCTTGTCGACGCGCGCCTCGGCCTGGCGCAGAAGTTCCTCGCAGCGACGCTTCAAGGCCTCGCCGCGCTCGTAGATCGTCACGGACTCCTCGAGCGGGACCTTGCCGTCTTCGAGCCGCTTCACGATCGTCTCGAGCTCCTCGATGGCGCGTTCGAAGGTGAGTCTGGAGACGTCGACTTGGGTATTTTCGGCCATATCCGTTTCCGATTGCCCGATTCGGCTTCCCTGCAGGAAAGCAGAATTTTGCGGGTGTAATGTGGCGTGCCGTTCAGGCACCCATGAGGGCGCCGACATGCGCCGTAACAGATTCTTTCAGTCCTTGCAGGTCATAGCCGCCCTCGAGGACCGAGACAATTCGGCCACCGGCGGTCTTGTCGGCAAGGTCCATCAGCTTGCGCGTCACCCAGGAATAGTCTTCCGCGCGCAGGTTCAGCGAAGCCAGGGGATCGCGATAATGTGCGTCGAAGCCCGCGGAGATGACGATCAACTCGGGGCTGAACGTCGCCAGCTGCGGCAGGATCAGGTTCTCGAACGCGGCACGGAATTCGGGGCCGCCGTCTTCCGAGGCGAGCGGCGCATTGACGATGGTATCGTGGTCTCCGCGCTCGCTACGCGCGCCGGTGCCGGGAAACAGCGGCATCTGATGCGTCGAGCAGTACATCACGGTCGGGTCCGACCAGAAGATATCCTGTGTGCCGTTGCCGTGATGGACGTCGAAATCGACGATCGCCGCGCGTTTGATCCCGTATTTGCGCTGCGCGTGGCGCGCGGCGATCGCGACGTTGTCGAAGAAACAGAAGCCCATCGGCTTGCCGATCTCGGCGTGATGGCCGGGCGGGCGCACCGCCACGAAGGCATTGCGATGCTCGCCTGCCATCACCGCTTCGGTCGCGGCAACCGCGCCGCCGACGCCGCGCATCACCGCTTCCCAAGTGCCCGGCGACATCGAGGTGTCGCTGTCGATATAGATCTGGCCGCTGGTCGGCGCGATGTGGCGCAGCTCGGTGACATAGTGCTCGTTGTGGCAGAGCGTGACGAGATCGAGATCACCCTCCGGCGCCTGGTCGCGCACCAGGTACTGGAAGCGCTCATGCGACAACGCTTCCTCCACCGCACGCAAGCGGTCGGGCCTTTCGGGATGTCCCGGCGGCGTGACGTGGTCGAGGCAGGCCTTGTGGGACAGGAGAAGCGTGCTCATCGGGGCGGGCTCACGGGGGTACGGGCTCTTGACTCGCTTGGCGCATCCGGCGCCAAAACGCAATGTAAGAGTTTGGCGGGCAATGGCAAAGGGTGGTCCCGTTCCGGTCCGTTTGATCCGGATCAATTCACGCGAAGGATGCGGATCGGCGGTAGTGGGCCGATCGGTCCGTGTGCCCTGAAGAATGCAAACAGCGCGTCGGCATCGTAACCGCCATACTGGGGCGATGCGCCCAGTTTCGCGACCGTAAAGCCGTCACCGCCGACGGCGAGATAGTCATTGAGGGCGATGCGGTAGCCGGACGCCGGCTCGATCGGCTTGCCGTTCAGCGTCATCTTGTCTGACATGACGCGCTCGCCGAATGGCTTTGACGCGTCCCAAGTATAGCTGAAACCGATTGAAACCTGCAGGATCCGCGGCCGCTTCGGATCGAGCCATTGTTGCTCGAGCAGATCCTTGAGCTGGCCGCCGGTGAGCGTCATGGTGACGAGACGATTGCGGAACGGCTGGCTCGCGAACAAATCTCCGAAGGACACTGCGCCGTTTTCCTTCGGCACGATATCGGTGCGGATGCCGCCGGGATTGGTCAGCGCGATGACCGCACCGCCGTCCTTGATGTCCTTTGTCGCGGCAAGCTGCGCGTCCGCAATGATGTCGCCGAGCGCGCTCTCGCCGGCCTCATTCGGAATACGGGACAGCGTTTGCGTCGCCGATCCGGCCGGGCGATTGGCGATCGGAGCGGCGAGCTTGTCATAGGCGTCGATCAGCGCGGTCTGCTCGGGATCCTTGGCGAGCGAGGCGTTGGCGACGATGACGTTCTCGGCCTTGGCGCTGACGATGTCGCGGGTCGCCGGATCGAGCTTGAGGTCGATGGCGGTGACCAGCGTGCCGTATTTGTCGCCGCTCGTGACCAGGCGCCCGTCGATGTTGCAGACATAGGCGCGGTGGGTGTGGCCGCTCACGACGACATCGACGGCGCGATCGAACTTTTTCACGATATCGACGATGGGGCCGGTAATACCGGGGCATTCATTGTAGTCGCCGGTCGGCTCGCCGCCCTGGTGGATCAACACCACGATCGCCTCGACGCCGCGCGCTTTCAACTGGGGCACAAGCGCGTTCACCGTCTCGGCTTCGTCGCGGAATTCGAGGCCGGCAATGCCGGCGGGGGAGACGATGCCCGCGGTCTCCTTCAAGGTCAGCCCGATGAAGGCGACGGGGATGCCGTCGAACTCCCTGATCTCATAGGGCGGCAGCACGCTCTTGCCGGTCGCGGTCTCGATGGTGGATGCCGCGAGATAGTGGAATTTGGCACCGGCGAAGGGGTGCGGGCCCTGGCAGCCGTCGACCGGATGGCAGCCGCCGTTCTGCATCCGCAGCAGCTCGGCCTTGCCCTCGTCGAACTCGTGATTGCCGACCGAGGTGATCGCAAGGCCCATCATCGATAGCGATTCGATCGACGGCTCGTCATGGAACATCGCCGACAGAAACGGACTGGCGCCGATCAGATCGCCGGCTGCGACGAAGATCGTATTCTTGTGGCCCTCGCGCAATTGCTTGACGAGCGTCGCCATGTACTCGGCGCCGCCGGCCGCCACCATCACCTTCTTGCTCTTGTCCTCGGGATCGCTGATGCGGATGCCGCCCGGCGGCGGGCGGAGATTGCCGTGAAAATCGTTGATCGCGAGGATACGCAGCTCGACCGGCGCAGCGGTCTGGGCGGAGGCGGGGAGGGCGGAGAGCGCCAATATGAGGGCGGTCAGGCGGAGCAGGTGTCGCATGGAAGAAGATTAGTCGTTCAGCGCGAAGATTTCACGAAGGTTATCGCCGCACCCATCATTCCGGGGGCCATTGGTTGTCCTCCGGGGATGACGGCGATGAATCGCCTTACCGCTTCTTCCTGTTCGCAAAGGCGTCGAACGCGGCGACGGCCTCGTTCGATTTCAGCCGTTCGCCGAACAGATGTCCTTCCTGGTCGATGCGGCGGGTGAGTTCTTCCGGCGGCGGCCGCAGCAATTTGCGTGAGGTCGCGACCGCCTCGGCCGGCAGCCGGCAGATCTCGCGTGCGACCTTGCGGGCCTCGACTTCGGTATGTCCCGGCGAGACGATCGTGTTGACGAACCCGGCCGCCTGAGCCTCCGCGGCGGAGAAGGTTCGCCCCATCGCCAGCATGGCAAACGCGCGCTGGTAGCCCATCGTGTGCGGCATCAGCAGGCTGGACGCCCCGACCGGAACCAGGCCGAGATGGATGTAGGGCGCGGAAAAGGTCGCGGCCGTTGACGCGAGCACGTAGTCGCAATGGAACAGCAGCACGGTGCCCATGCCGATGGACGCGCCATCCACGGCCGCGATCATCGGCTTGACGTTGAGCGCGAGCGAATAGAGAAACTTGGCGCCGTCCGAAAGCGTTTCGGGGCGTGATGTATCGGCTTTCAGGAAGTCGTCGATGTCGTCGCCGGCGGTGAACACCCCGGAGCCGCCCGTGATGATCATGCAGCGGATGTCGGGATTGTTCTGCGCGGTGTCGATCGCGTGGCTCATCTCGCGATACATGTCCTGCGTGATCGCATTCTTCTTGCTTGGACGGCGCAGGGTGATCACGCGCGTTGCGCGCTCCTCCGTCACGATGATATTGCCGTTCGGCATGAACGCCCCCCGCGGCCGCTGCGGCACGTGCCGCAGGCGAGTCTCGCTGGCCTCAGCCTACATGATCCCGTAGGCGTGCCAATCCTGCTGCTCAAGCTTTCGGCAGCGATCCCCGTGAGCCCGGTGCATGACGCCTCCATGGCTGCGTTCGTTTTGTGGAACTGTGCACGCCGGATCGCGAGGGCTCGATGCGATCAAGGGCACTTTCGCGTTGCAACAAATGGCTACAATGTTTCATTTGAAAAACCATGGGTTGTGGGTCACGATCACAGCGTCTTTCCACCTGGCCGATTGTCTGACCGATGATTTCAGCAACGGGCATCGACGAATCCTCGCTGCGCTATCGCGGCTGGCGCGTCGTGCTGGCCTGTTTCCTCATGGCCTTCTTCATGTTCGGCTTCGGCCTCTACGGCCAGGGCGTCTATCTTTCCGAGTTGCAACGCGCCCATGGTTGGCCTGGAACGCTGGTCTCCGCCGCCAGCACCTTTTCGTTTCTCCTGACGTCCGTTCTGGTCATCTTCACCGATGATCTGCTCGTCCGCATCGGATTGAGGCCCTTGATTCTCTGCGGGTTGTCCGCGCTCGTCGCATCGACGCTCCTGCTGGCGCTGATGCAGGCGCGCTGGCAGCTCTATCTTGCCTATGCGCTGATGTCGGTCGGCTGGGCCGGCATGGGCACCGTGGTGATCGCGACCGTGCTGAATGCCTGGTTCGAGCGGCGTTGCGGACTCGCGCTCAGCCTCGCGTTCAATGGCGCGACCTGCGGCGGAATTATCCTCATTCCGACGCTCCTTGCATTGACCAGCAGCATCGGTTTCCGCTCAGCCATGCTGGCAGCCACGATGGCGATGGTGGTGCTGGTACTGCCCGTGGTGGCGATCTTCATCGGCTGGCCCGACGGGGTGGCATCGGGTCGACAGCCGTCCCGGGGGGAGCCGGCGGCGCCGTCCCAATCGCGCAAGGCATTGCTTGCCAACGCAGCGTTCTGGACTATGGTGCTGCCGATCGCGATCGCGCTTCTGGCTCAGATGGGATTCATCATCCACCAGGTGACGTTTCTCGAGCCGTTGATCGGGCGGGCCAGCGCCGGCCTCGCGGTGACCCTCATGGCCGCGATGGCTGTGGTCGGTCGCCTCTCGCTCGGCCTGTTTGTCGACCGCCTCGATCCGCGGCTCGCCTGCGCGGCGTCGATGACCAGTCAAGCCGGAGCATTGTTCGTTCTCGTGCAGGCCACGAGCCCGGCGGTGCTGCTGGCATGCTGTGCCGTCTATGGCTTCTCGATCGGCAACATGATCACGTTCCCTCCCTTGATCATCCAGCGCGAGATCGGCAGCACGGCCTTCGCTGCCGCGATGGGATTGGGCACGTCCATCAGCGGCGTCGTCAGTGCCTTCGGCCCCGGCATCGTCGGCCTCGTGCACAGCCTGACCGGCCACTACACGGCGGCATTTGCACTCTGCGTCGTGCTCGATCTCGTGGCAGCGGGGCTCGTGCTGTGGCGGCCGGGAAGGCGAGCGAAGCTCGCGCCGTCCTAGTCGGCGCTGCGTCGCTTACCCCAGCAACACGGCATCTGCCGCGGCGACCGATTCCGCGCTCTCCGTCACGGTTTGCTCCAGCGCTCCGGCCTGGACCGTGATGTTCTCGGCGAAGAAGCGGGCCAGGGAAACGTAGCGGGCGGCGTCGGGATTGCCGTCGGCCTTTGCGGCAAGCGCCTCGGAAGCCAGCATGCAGCCGCCGAGCGTGGCGCCGAACTGCTCAAGATAGGGCGTGGCGCCGGCAAGGGCCTCGTTGGGCGCGGAAGCGATCCGCTCCAGCAGCCATTTGCTGGTGCGCGTCAGCGCCTCCAGGGCCTCATGCAGCTTTGCGCCGGTGGTGCCGAAGGCGGGATCGTTGGAGGCTGCGACCTGCTTGACGATCGCCGAGAGCTCCGACAGCAGGGCCCAAACCGAAGCGCCGCCGTTCGCCGCAAGCTTGCGCGTGACGAGGTCGATCGCCTGGATGCCGTTGGTGCCTTCGTAGATCGCGGTGATGCGGGCATCGCGATAATGCTGCGCGGCGCCGGTCTCCTCGATGAATCCCATGCCGCCATGCACCTGCACGCCGAGATAGGCGACCTCGTTCCCGATATCGGTGGAATAGGCCTTCGCCATCGGCGTCAGAAGCGCGGCGCGCGCGGCGGCGTCGGCGCGGACCTTGGGATCCTTGGCCCGCATCGAGACGTCGAGCGCCACCGCGGTTGCGTAGCAGATGGTGCGCGCGGCGGCGGTCTGCGCCCGCATCCGCATCAGCATGCGCTTGACGTCGGGGTGGACGAAAATGGCGTCGGAGCCATCGCTCTTGCTGCCGACGGCACGGCCCTGCTTGCGCTCCTGCGCATAGGCAAGCGCCTGCTGATAGGCGCGATCGGCAACGCCGACACCCTCGAGCCCGACGCTGAGGCGGGCCTGATTCATCATCGTGAACATGCAGCGCATGCCCTGGTTCTCTTCGCCGACCAGAAATCCGATCGCGCCGCCATGGTCGCCCATGGTCATGGTGCAGGTCGGGGAGGCGTGCATGCCGAGCTTGTGCTCGACGCCGGAAGCAAAGATGTCGTTGCGCGCGCCGAGCGTGCCGTCGGCATTGACCATGAATTTGGGGACCAGGAAGAGCGAAATTCCCTTGGTCCCGTTCGGCGCGTCCGGCAGGCGCGCAAGCACGAAATGCACGATGTTGTCGGTCATGTCGTGCTCGCCATAGGTGATGAAGATCTTCGTCCCCTTGATGCGATAGGTGCCGTCGGCGTGCCGCTCCGCGCGGGTGCGCAGCGCGCCGACGTCCGAGCCGGCCTGCGGCTCGGTGAGCTGCATCGTGCCGGTCCATTCGCCGGAGACGAGTTTCTCGAGATAGATCTTCTTCAACGCGTCGCTGCCATGCGCGTCCAGTGCCTCGATCGCCGATGCCGTGAGCAGCGGGCAGAGGCCGAAGGCGACGTTCGAGGCGCTCCAGATTTCGGTGCAGGCCGCGTTGATCGCGAGCGGCAAGCCCTGTCCGCCGAAATCTTCGGGGCCGGAGACTGCGTTCCAGCCGCCTTCGGTCCAGCGCTTGTAGGCGTCAGGCCAGCCCGGAGCGGTCGTGACCTTGCCTTCGGCGAGCTTGATGCCGTGCTCGTCGCCGACGCGGTTCAGCGGTGCCAGCACGTCGGTCGCGAACTTGCCGGCTTCCTCCAGCACCGCCGCCACGATATCGGCGTCGAAATCGCCGTAATGGCCGGCTTCCACGGCGGCCTTGAGGCCAGCACCATGGTTGAGCGACAGCAGCATGTCGTTGATCGGGGCGCGGTAGGTCATGGCTCACTCCGGAGGACGGGTCTTGGCGCCGTATTCCCATGAAACGCCGGAGGTCTCAACTGCCGGGAGGGGCCGGACCGCAGGTTTGGCCCGGGAACGGGGCGATCGAAGGTCTTATTAATGGAGTATGGCCTCGACCTGTGGTCGCCCGTGCTATTTTGCCCCTTCAGGCGGTTGAAATGCCGGGCCTCTCCCTATAGACCGGCTCAACCTGAGAGAATCCGGCGGCAGCAAGTTCTTCCGCCGTTCCCGTGACCGCCTGTTGGGGCGTAGCCAAGCGGTAAGGCAGCGGATTTTGATTCCGCCATTCGGAGGTTCGATCCCTCCCGCCCCAGCCACCCAGTCCTGCAATCTGCCACGCCCCACAACTTGCGACGCATAGGCCCGGAAATCCGGGCTTTTCGCTCACTCAAGTTGGTCTCCAGGCTCCCGGCTTCCGCTGATCGGGGCGACAATCGCGGAAAGTCTCCGGCCGTATTCCGAGATATTCCCGTTTCGCGGAGACGATTGGCGGAGACTAGTGCGATCACGACTGCCGCCCGAAGGCGCCATCACCACCGTTATTCTAGGCTGGACGGCGTCGTGCCCCATCCAGACTGTCACTTCGTACGGATGCAGCGCTCGAGCCACCCTCGCGAAAGCGTCGTAGCTCGCATTGGGCGTTTTGATGGGAACATCCGCAAGGGGAAGCTCGTCGCTGATGAGGTCCTCTATCTCATCGCCAAATACGAGTGGAAGACCCACCAAGCAGAGAATCAAAAGAAAGATCGTGCAGCTCAGACTCGACCACTTATGAATCCAAATCCATCGTCGAAGGTTCTTGCTTTTCATGACCGCCAACAAATGAGGGGCCGCAGCCCCCCATTACCCACGTAGCGCTGGTTAGAAATTGAACGTGGTTGAAACCAAATACGTCCTGGGCGTTCCAAGCACCAGACCATAGTTTTCCGACGTTCCAGCCCAATAGTTCTTGCCAGTTATGTTGCGGATGTCGGCTCTTATGACAATCGGCTTACCATTCCACCCTGTGAAGGTGTAACGAGCGCCCAGGTCAAAGGTCACCCACGACGGAAGCTGCTGTGTGTTCGCGAGATCGGCATACTGCGTTGAGGTGTAGACTGTGCGTCCGGTGAGTGTGAGCCCGCGAGCAAAAGGCGTGTCCCATTCCGCACCCATGTTGAGCTGGACATGCGGCACGCCCGGCGCATCCTTGCCCCGCGTCAAGGCCGAGGCAGTATCGACAAGCTTGCCATCAATGAAGGATACTCCGCCGAGGAGACGAACTCCGGCGCTGACTTCACCGAAGGTGTTCAATTCGATGCCTCGATTGCGTTGATTGCCGTAGGCGCCATAGATCAATGTCGTGGGATCGGTAAAGGCGCTCGGCTTCTCGATCTGGAAGGCTGCAACCGTCGCGGTGATGCGGCCGAAATCAACCTTCACGCCGCCTTCAACCTGATTGGTTTTATACGGCGCAAGCACTTGCCCAACGTTCGTCGATCCGACTGGAGCCGTCGAGCCGGGCTGGAGGCCCTCGATGTAGTTGGCGTAGAGCGACACGTTCTCTACGGGCTTCACGACTAGACCGACAGCCGGGCTAAGCGCCTCTTTGTCATATTGCGAAGTGACGACTTGCGTAACCCTATTCCAGTTGGTGACATCGACCCATTGTTGCCGGACGCCGAGCGTCAGAAGCACCCGCTCATTCAGCACCGACATCGTATCAGCGAAAGCTACTCCAGATAGCGTCGTGTTGGAGACTCGATACGTTGCATCGGACGTTGTCGCAAAAGCAGGCTCCGCACCCCAATCGGCTCCGTAAAGATTCGTCGTCTTCGCTGCGGATGCAAGAACGAGGTTGTTGTCGACCCCCTGGTTGTAGGTGCTTCCAATCAGTGACACCGAGTGCCGGATCGGACCCATGTCGAACTTGCCGCGTATGCCGCCTTGCACGGAGTACGAGTTATATTCCGCCGGGAAGAGGTATGCCGTGTTGCTCATCGTGCCCGACAAGCTGTTGATCGACGGCTGATTTGCGAGAACGTTCGCTTTATTGTAGCGGGCCCCGCCACCCGCAAAAACCGTCCAATCGTTATTTATGTCATACTCCGCCCGCGCGGCCCCCCAAAGATTTTCGCTCTTCCACCAGGACCAAGGTGCGAAGACCGACTTCGAGAGATCGGGAGCGGCCGGAACTGACGTGAGAGTCGATGCGAGATACACGGGCTGATTGGGTTGATCGACCTTATTGTCTTGATATCCGACATCTGCCGACGCGCGGAACCTATCACCACGATAGTCAAGCCCCAAGGCGGCCGCACCGAAGTTTTGCGATTGCCCCTCTACCGCGGTTTCTCCACCGCGAGCGGTGCCGTTGAAGCGAACGCCCCATTCCTTCTTATCGCCATAACGTCTGCCAACGTCGATATTGGTGCCGAAGCTGGAGATCGAGTTGTAGAAGAGGGTGGCCTGCGTGATCGGATCATCCGTCGCTCGCTTCGGCACCACGTTGATCTGGCCGCCAACCGAAGAGTTCGGGGAGAGACCGTTTAGCAATGCGGAAGGCCCTAGAAGGACCTCAACGCGCTCGGCGAAGAATGGATTGATGTATTCGCGTGGCAGCACGCCATAGATGCCTCCGAGCGTCGTGTCGTCGGTAAATACCGGAAAGCCGCGAATGTAAAAGAGATCGGTGTAGCTGCCTTGCGGAAAGATACTCCGCACCGACGGATTATTATTGGTGACGGACGAAAGGCTGGTTGCTTGCTGATCCTGAATAGTTTGTGCCGTATACGCCGTGATGTTGAACGGCGCGTTCATCACGTTGGTATTGCCAAGGAGGCCGAGTTGCGCACCGCGCGCGACCTGGCCACCAGCATATGGAGCGGGAGGCGCGGCCAAGGTGCTAGTTGATGGTGGCAGATAGGGCACCGGGGCCGCTGTCTCCTGGGCCTGCCGAGCCGCAGCGGCACGTCGAGTTTGGGCGGGTCGCCCGCCTGTCCTGCCTGCGTTTGGTTTCGCGCGTTGGGCAGATGGCGCATCGACCGTGACCGCCGGAAGATTGGACGACTGCGCGTTGGCAGCCCCCTCGAAGTTGCTCACTGATAGAAGAGCGATACCGCTTGCTGCCCCCAGCCACGCGGCCTTCCTGAAAGTCTTACTGGACATCCGAAATCCCATTCCAACCGACAGCGATTAGTGCTGCCCCTTGGAACTGTTTGCCGCGGCGCGACTGGGATTACATCGGAGGTGCGGCTTGAACGTATCTAAATTAGTGACGGAAAACCAAGGTGTTGCACGTGATCAACAAAATTGGCCCAGTCTCGATAGCTGCGGGCCGGGTCGCGTAAGTCGCTGCCGATGGGCATGCTGCCCCAAGGAAAAAAATGTCGGACGGACTATCAAAATATTTTTCCACGGCCGAGAGACGATCAGAGACCGACACTTTACCGAACGAAGCAGCCTATCGACCGCCGTCTGTGATGTAGTCTTGCTTGCATGCGCACGGGCCGTGTGCAAAGTCGTGCCTTCTTCAAACTAGGACAAACCAACCGCGATGCGTTTCGTCGCCATCGTTGGATCAGTTATTATCTGGATAGGCCGGTGGTTCGAGGAGTTGATATTCGCAGAGTAGACCACACGCGCCGGTCGGTCATTGCATTTGGCGACAAATTTCTGAATGGGTGTGTGATCGAGCCGCATCACCATAGGCGCGGGCAATTGATCTGTGGAGCGACGGGTTTAATCGTGCTTTCGACTTCTGGGGGGACGTGGGTGATGCCCCCGCAGCGAGGCATGTGGATTCCGCCCGGTGTCATTCACCAAGTTCGGATGGTGGGAGACGTCTTTCTGCTCAGCCTTTATATTGAGCCCGATGCAATCGAAGGGATGCCGAACGATTGCCAGGTTGTGACCATCTCTCCCTTTTTGCGCAGCCTCATGAGCGAGGCAATTGAACTGCCTCTCGAATATAATCTTACGGGGCGCTCGGGAGCCTTAATGGAGCTGGTTCAGCATGAGATGCGCCAATGTCCTGCACTGCCGCTGTCGCTGCATTTCCCAGCGGAAGGACGCCTTTCGGTTCTTTGCCGTCAGTTCGTTGAGCGACCAAACATTCACGAGACGGTAGATTCATGGGCTGACGCGCTTGGCATGAGTCGGCGATCTTTCACTCGAATGTTCAGGCGCGAGCTCGGAATGAGCTTTATCGCTTGGCGCCAGCAGGCCTGCTTAATGTGCGCGATGCCACGCTTGGCCGCGGGGCAGCCCGTTTCCACGGTTGCATTTGAGCTTGGTTATGAAAGTCCGGCGGCCTTTACACTAATGTTTCGGCGGGCTTTCGGCAATCCACCGCTCGTTTATTTGGGCCTTCGCTGATCGGCTTGGTTGAGGCACTGGCTTGGCGCATAGGCGCTGATTTGCCCGCGGGCTAATCTCCTCTGCGGACGACGGTCATCGCGACATATTACGCTGTCGCCCGCAGTCGGTCGTTATGCGGGAAAAGCAGACAGTGCTTTACAGGACAATCACCATTGAACGGAAAATAGATGCCGAGAAGCGGCGATGCAGCAGAGCATTGCCGTCTCAAAGGTTGTGCTGAATTGCCGATGATCGCTGCCATCGGACTGGCGTGAATGCTTGCGACGGGGCCCTAAGGAACTGTGGAAATCGCCGCCCGCCCGCCGAGACTTCCAAAGATCACGGGCTTGCCTGCGCTGAGCACAATACCCTGAGCGAAAGCGCTTAGGCCGAAGGCAGAGTTAAAGAGCGAGGTGGCGCTCCCGTCAGTGCCCAGGTTGAGAACGGAGAACTCAAGCAATTCATCACCGGCATCGCCCCATCGCTTGGTTTTTACGCCGGGCGCGCCCGTATTGAGGCGTCGCACGCCAATCGGCCGTTGCCGTTTGACCGTAAATACGGTTTGGTCACCGGATGTTGCCAGTGACTGAACACTCGATGGGAATGCATCGTCATCTTTCCAGAGCGTCGTCGATGTCAGTTCCGGGGTCACGCTGACAAGAAGCCCCTTGCCGCCTTCCTCGCATGGTCCGTGCACTTGACCTGCGATCCTGAGTTGGCTCTCGCCGGCCTCCGCGGCAAAGACTTGCAAATCCGGAAGCGTGGATGTGCTCTTCACATCCAAGGTTGCAGCATCCAGCCGATAGATTGTTGCTTGCTGCGGGCCCTGGCACAATGTCGGCAGACCGAATAAAGCCTCGCTTGAGCCGAAATTGCCAAACTGCCGTGAATTGATGATCAGCGCGAGATTCGGACCGATCTTCGACAAGAGCGCCCATCGGCCGATGATGAACGCAGACTGCCCAACCTTGATGTCCCTGCGCGCCATCTCGTTGCCGTCGCGATCGAAGCGGACGATGTGCGCAATGCGCTCGTCCGTCGACGACTGGCTGGATCCCGACAGCATCACGATGTCGTTGCCGGACGTTACTGAACCGTAGGATGTATTATTCGCTAGATCAGGCCATTCCTTCTTCCAGACCTCCACTCCATCCGGGGTAAATCGTCTGACGATCGGGTAAGGGTGTTCTGACGTCTTGTAGCCAAAGGCATAGACTTGCGATTGATCGATAAGGAGGTTGCCGGCGGCGATTTCATGGGACGTAGGAAAGGACGACGACGACTTCGGTTCCGCCTCCCTGATGACGCTTGCCATCGACTTTCCGTCCCAGTCGCCCATGACTGAGAGCAGCAGCCGACCGGCAAGCGGCTTCGCATCGAAAACCTCACCGACGTCGTCGCCACTTAGGTGCGTATAATCGAAGGTCAGAGCGCTGGGAGGATCACCCTGTTCGGCCAAACTTGCCCCATAGCCGAATACGATGAAGGGCGCCCAGAACCGCGGATGGTGATGAGCTCTATCGGCCTTGGCGAGATAGTGCTCGATGCCCTCAAAAAGCGCTAAGGACGCGCTCTTGTGCTGCTGCGCATTCCAGGACTGAAAGAACTCGAGCATCAGATCATGGGTCGCGTTGGTTTCAACTGTCCAAAGGGAGGCGAGCAAGGTTGGCGTACCCGCCACCGAGAAGGCTGCCGCAAGATCGGTGATGCCGAGATTGGCGGCGGAGGTATCGATGCGCGCTGTATTGCAGGCCGACAGCACAACCAGCCGCGCATCGAGCGGGAGCCGGGTAATTTCGGACGCCGTCAGCAGACCATCGTCGAAACTGTCAGAAACGTCATTCGGCGTCAGAACAAGGGATGGCTCGTTCAGGCCCGGCAGATCATTTCGCAACAATCCGTGGGTCGCAAAATGGATCACGTCGTATTTACCGAGATCCTTGCTGCGGACATCTTCCTCGGACGCACCGGCGCCGAGTAGAACATCCTGTTTCCGCGCCTTCAGCAGCTTCGCGACATTGAGGATCTCATCTTCGGTTTCCGGCAGCGATCCAAGTTCGGTCAGGGCGCCGCGGAGGGAGTTATTCGTGGCGGCACCGCGGGTAAGGCTCGCCTGGGCGGCGACGCTCGCGAGTGAGGGGTTGCCAATCCCCAAATAGGGGAGCGGTGCGTGTTGATTGGTGACGGACGCCCGCATACCGAGGAAGTGACGCGCCGAAATGGTTGTGGCGAAGCGGTATGACTTGCCGAGCCAGCGCGCCGCCGCGAGATCATAGCCATCGCCCATCCGGGGAGGCGCTTCCTCCAGCAACGCCGCAAATGGAATGCCCGCGAGCTCATCAGGAGGTGCGACATTGACCAACGCGCCGGGTCTTATGCAATCCTCAAGGCCCTTGAACATGAGATCCTTCAGCCGTACGGCCGCCTCGACCGGGTATTGACCGTCGAGCACGTCGTCGGCCGCGCGCTCCTGCGTCAAAGCCAGACGCAATAGCTTCGCATCCCGGATCGCTTGCTGCGGGGCGACATCCGATACCGAATAGAGCGCGGTCGATCCGGAGATGCAGAGCCGCCCCATGCCCTTGAGCGTCAGAAAATAGGTCAAGAAGACCTCGTTGGGCTGCAGGACCGACTGAATCTGCGTTACACGTGGATAACCGATTGTCTTAGCGTAATCCTCACCCTTTGCGATTGCGTCACCAAGCTGCGTGACCGTCTCTGTCAGATGTGCGTAGGTCGTGATCAGATACCCGGCCTCTTTCTTGCCGCCGGCCATGAGAAGCTTGATCTGATCGAGCTCCCATTGCCGCTTTTGCTGAAGTAGGATGTAATAGGAACGCACCGCTGCGCGGGCCCGCTCGGTCTTTTGCGCGCCGATCAGCACGGCAAAGTCGCTGGTCCGGTGTCGTAGCGTGCGGGCCAGCATCTCACCCCCCTTCAGCGCTAGATCGGCGGCATCCGCGGGCGGATACTCAGCCAGCGTTGTGAGGGCCGACTGGATCACGAGCAAATCGACGAGGGTCGGGAGCTGAAACCCCTCGTAGCGTTGCTTCAGAAGCGTCTCGAAAATCTCAAGCCGTTCCCGGGCCGCCGTTTGCACGAGCGGCGCCGCTTCGGCCTTGGAGCCTTCGGCAGCAATGAGTCCAAGCGCGAAATGACGGTATGACTCGATGTCTTCTTCAATCAGGCCGGTCAAGCGCCACGCCTCAGGGAGCGAACCAAAGAGAGGCTTCCAGGCCTGCATGCGCCCGCGATCCTTGAAACTATCGATCAGTAGATCTGATAGAGCGAAGTAAAATTCTTGCAGGTTATCAAAGTGACCGCGCGCGATGATGGCGTCTCGCTGCGCTTGCAGCGGGTGACGCGCGTGTATGGCCGCGGCTTCGTCAGGTGTACCCTCAAAGAGGGTCGACAGCGAAGCCAGACTGTTGCTCGTCGATGTCCGGTACAGCTTCACGTTCTCATTAATATCGAGGCGCTCGTTCAGCCGAATCCCTTCCTCGAGAAATCCCGCGACCTGTTTCGAGCGCGTAGTCATGGCGTACAGCTTCGTAACGATTATCATGTAGTTGGCGAAGATCGGCCCTTCATGATTGAGGTTGGCGAACATGTAGGGGTCAATAAGACGTGCAAGCGTTTGTGCGCTCGCAATGTCCTGCTGCGTGACGAGAGATTCGAGCAGCTCAGCGAGTATCTTACAGATGCTGTATTTGTCCTTCGGATCGATCAACAAAAGACTGATGACAGCGCTTGAGTAGGCCTTTTCGACAAGCCGCATATCGTTCGCGCGGAGAAAATAAATGACGGCGGCCAGGTTGGCGGATGCTGCCGGGTAGGGGGTCGCTGCCGGATTGAACGCGACTTTGTTGTCTTTGAAAATGCCTTTCAGGATTTCAGGATTGTTGGCCCAGACCTGCGCGCGCACGAAATAGGCGTAAAGATCTGAAAAGAGCGGATTGAGCGACTTGTCGTCCTTGACGATCTCATAGGCTGCGACTTCGGACTCTAGGGCGCAACCGAGTTCGTAAGCCGTCGAGCAGATCTCCGTCAGATCGCGAAGCAGATAGGCCTTCGCGCGCTTGTCTGTCTCCTGCTTGGCAAGCTCCGCAATTTCCCGCGCCGCCTCGCGCACCTTTCCCTGATGAAATTTCTGGTAGGCCGCTTGTTTTCGACTTTCCAAATCCGGTGCGGACTGTGAAAATGCTCGTGAGACGGGAATAAGCTGGAAAATTGTGCAGAGCAGTATCGCTGCCAGCACCGACATCAGGGCAGGGGGGCCCTTTCGTATGAAGCGCGCCGCATTGTCAGCCATCATTGCCGTCGTTCTCGCGGATTCTGCCTTGGCTCAGGAAAGCCTGATTGGCGCGGCTCTTCCTGCGTCTCCTGACAACGCTAGCATGATCTCGGTCGAGAGCAGCCCCGAACTTTACGATCTGGGCGGCCTCTCAGCCAAGTCCGTCACCAAATATGCGGGGACCAAGCTGGGTGACGCGCCTTACAACGGACGCGGCCGCCATGAGTCCGAGATCTACCGCGCTCTCTCGCCGTCCGTCGTCATCGTTGCTACCAACGACGGCATCGGTTCAGGCTCCTTTATTGGGAGCGGCGACAGTGTGCTGACTAACTGGCACGTTGTGAAAGGCTTCAAAAAGGTTGGTCTGGTTTTTAAGCCTCTAGCCGAAGGCAGCAAGCCGTCCGAGGCCGACATCGAAATCGCCGACGTCATCAAGATCGATCCAGGCCGCGACCTGGCTCTCTTGCGCGTCGTGGCCTTACCGCGCGATGTTAAGCCAATCATGCTGGGGGCGGAGTCCGACATTCAGGTCGGCGCCGATGTGCACGCTATCGGGCATCCAACCGGCGAAGCCTGGACTTACACCAAAGGCTTCATCAGCCAATATCGCAAGGATTACGAATGGCGGGACGAAGAAGGATCCCACAAAGCCAGCGTGATCCAGACCCAGACGCCCATCAACCCTGGAAATTCTGGAGGGCCGCTGCTCTCCGATGAAGGCAAACTCATCGGCGTCAATGCATTCAAAGCGAAAGGCGAGGCGCTCAACTTCGCCATCTCGATTGCCGATGTGCAGGCCTTTCTGGCCAAGGCTGGGCAGCAGATCCCCGCCAAGCCACCCGCGACCTGCAAGTCTGTGAAGCTCTATGAGGGAAGGGACCAGCAGGACACTGCGACACTTGTCCAGTACGACACGAACTGTGACGGCAAACCGGACTATTCCTTTGTCACGCCCGACGACCGGACCAAACCGTTCTCGGCGCATCTCGATACGAATTTTGATGGCAAGACTGATATCTCCGTCGAGGACCGCAACCGCGACCAGAAGTGGGACATCTCTTTTCACGACGTTGACTTCGACGGCAAGATCGATCTCGTCGGCTATCATCCCGACGGCAAGTTGACACCCTCCCGCCTGGAGAAATACGTCCCCGGTACCCGCTATTGAGGATCCGCGTTGCGCGCACAACGAAGCTTCATCCTGGCCGCACTCGTGCTGCTCGCCGTCTATCTGCTGCCGTCCTATGGCGAGACGGTCGACGTCAAATATCGCGGCCCGGTCGATCTAAAGACCTTTGCCTGCAATGATATCAGTCGTAGCAGCTTCATCACACGTATCTGCTACGACCGCGCCAAGCAGTATATGATCATCCGTCTCAATACGACCTACTACCATTATTGCGAATTGCCCCCCGCCACATTCAACGCGTTCCTCGACGCGCCATCGATGGGCAGCTTTTATAATCAGCATCTCAAGGGAACGGGTCGCGATGGCCCCTTCGATTGCCGCACGCACCCGGTGCCCGCATATTGATTTTATCGCGCCGTGCGGACGAAGGAGGGCTGGATGTCCGCCTGGTACTATGTCGATGAGAACCGACAGACCATCGGTCCACTGCCGCGCGACCGCCTGATCGCCCTCTTGCGAGAGATGCCTCGGCCCGGCGATGTCTTCGTTTGGCAGGCCGGGTTTGATACCTGGAAGAAGGTCTCGCAGGTCGAGGAACTGCTCCCGCCGCCTCCTGTCCTACCTTTGCTGCCATGGGAGCTCCAGCTCCGGCCCGTTCTGCCACTGAGTGCCGTCTCCGTGGGGTCAACCAAGTCGATCGGCTGGGTCGCTACAAAGGAAGGGCAATTGGCTGATAAGCTTGGTCGAAAACGGAGTCAGTTCGCCAACTGATAAGGTTTCTAACAGAACGGAGTCAGTTGATGACTGACAAGGAAAAGCGACAAAGCTTATCAGTCTACCGCGAACGCCATTTCACAAACCGTTATCAACGGCCGGCTTGAGACCGCGCATTCTTGTTCGCCGGCGATCCATCAGGACAATCTGCTAGTCATTTCCGGACAGACCGGCTCGCATTCGGTCTCAATAGATGCAAGCCGACGCCCGTCTAATGAAAACCGGGCCATATTCGGATATACCGAAAATTGCATTTGCCCTGTCGGGCAAAACAGTAGTTTATATGGCGCTGGCTCTAACCATCAAGAGGTCAGCGCTATGGCTGACGAACTCGAAATATCTTGTGATCTGTTCAAGATTGCTAAGCTCAATGGTGATTTCCGAAAAAACTACGGACCGCTGCTTGGAGCGTTCCTGTATCTGAGATCCATCAGTGCCGCGCGGGGTCGGACTTGGCTGTGGCCCGGCGTGGCCTCGGTGGCCGGCTCGCTCTTGCTCAGCTGGATCACTAGACATGGACCAGCTTGGTTTCCGCGCTGGTTAGGCTAAATTTGGCTTCGCCAACGGCTGGAGCGTTCCATGGGAAATGCGCTCACTGTTCATCATGCCAAGTTGCCCCGGCCTCGGGATCAAACGCGTCGGGCGGCCCAATACATCCGGATGTCGACGGATCGGCAGGAATACTCGGTGGCAAATCAGAAGGCCCTGATTGCGCACTACGCAGCGCAGCATCGGCTGGAGATTGTGCATACGTATCTCGACGAAGGCATTAGCGGGTTGAGGATAAAGAACCGGCTGGGGCTTATCGATCTGCTCAGCGATATTCAATCGGGAAAGGCTGACTTTGCCAATGTTCTGGTGAGGGATGTGAGTCGCTGGGGACGATTTCAAGACACGGACGAGAGCGCATATTACGAGTTCATCTGCAAGCTGGCTGGCGTGAAAGTCATCTATTGCGCCGAAGTGTTCGAAAACGACGGAAGCCCGATGTCGGGTCTCTGGAAGAATGTCAAACGGCTGATGGCGGCCGAAACCAGCCGCGATCAGTCTGCGAAGGTTTTTGCAGGGCAGAGCCGGATCGCGGGTCTCGGTTTCTGGGTGGGTGGACGGCCAGGTTATGCGCTTCGCCGAGAGCTCGTGGACGCGAAAGGCAATTCGAGAGGGCTGCTCGAAGACGGCGAACAGAAGGTGCTGCAGACCCATCGCGTGTTGCTGCGCGCAGGGCCGTCCGATGAAGTGGCGATCGTGCGATGGATCTTTGAAAGCTTCGTGGGCGGGAGAAGGGAGGCGGCCATCGCTCGCGAACTCAATGCGCGTGGTGTTGCCAATCACCGCGGAGTTCAGTGGAACCTGCAGATGATCGGCCGCATCCTTCGGAACGAGAATTATGTCGGCAATACCGTCTACTTTCGAACATCGAACTATCTGCGCGGGCGTCGTGTCGTCAACGGTCGGGCCAAATGGATTCGAGGCGAGGGCGCCCTCGATCGGATCGTGCCGCAGACCGTCTTCGACGAAGCCCAGCGGATCATCGAGCGGAGATCACGGCAACGCAGGATCTCGTCGGAAGAGTTGCTCAAGCGTTTGAGAGTTCTCCACCTGCGACGCGGCGCACTGTCGCGCGCCGTCATCGACGGCGAGAAGGGAATGCCGAAGGCATATGTCTACGAACGGCGCTTTGGGAGTCTGCGCAAGGCTTATGCCTTGATCGGATACATCCCCGATGCCGACTATAGCTATCTGGAGACACGCTGCAGCCGGATCGACCTCATCAAGGGGCTTGCCGCGGAGATCGGCGCCGCCGTGCCGCGGACAAATCCCAGTCTCCTCGCTGAACGGGCAGGCGGCTATCTGGCTGTCGAAAGCGGGGCCTTCATTTCGCTGCGTGTGGTTCGATGTTGGCAGCATTCCCAGCGGCGCTGCCTGGCCTGGACACTGCGCCGCGGCTCAAAGTTTCGCCCAGGACCCGTTGTCCTGGTCAGGTTGGATGCGGAGAACAGGCAGCCGCTGGATTTCATTCTGACGTCCATGACGAGGCTTCCGGAGCGGCCGCTGATCGTCACTGAGGCGGGTGTGCGGCGTAGATTCCGCTCAAGGTTCAAGTGTCCTGGCGATTTGGTCCGTGCCTTGAAGCGGCGGCTGACGTCATGAGCTGCGCCGATGGCCCGCACGGTGGGGCTCACGGGCGACGTCCGGCGCGCGAGCTACCTAGCGTCGCGGGTCTGGCACACAGGGGCAGCGTTGGGTGCCCACGTTGAGGCGGGAGCGACCGAGGCTCGGATCCGCCGATAAAGTACGGAAGGGATCGTCGAACCGATCGCCGACTCCGGGAAGAAGAGAAAGTCTCGATGTCCGCCCAGCCCGAATTTCGCATGCGGAAGCTGCCAGCCGGCCTGATACGGCTGATATTGGCCATCGAGATACATCGTGCCGAGGTAGCCAAGCTGCTCGAAGAAGTTGAACAGCTTATCAGCGTTTTCGGAAAGGCTCTCGAATTGCACCACGGGACGACATGTCTCGATCAGACGCCGAGCCCCATTAAAGGCGTTCAGCTCGAAGCCTTCGACGTCGCATTTGATGAACTTGACATCCCGCAGTTCGAAGTCATCGAGTTTTGCGAGAGGCACTGAGATGGATTCATCGGTTGCTTTCCCGCGCTCCAAGCACAATGACGCGCTTCCGTCGCCAACGTGTTGGCGGGTCAATTGAGCCGAGCCGCGATGATCGGAAAGCGCAGTTTGAACTGTCTCGACATTGTGCAGAGCGAGGCGGCGCTTTCGCTCGGAGATGTAGCGGATCATTTCAGGTTGAGGTTCAAATGCGAGAACCTTGCCGGACGGACCGACCGCCCGCGCGAGCCAAAAGCAGTAGATGCCCTTGTTGGCGCCGATATCGACAACCGTCGCTCCCTCGAGATCGAGGAGCATCAGTGTCTTCAAAGGAAGTTTCTCGGTACGGTAGCGATAACGCAGACACCGCACGAGAAAATGAGCGTCTTCAAAATTGATCAAATGCAACCCCTCGGGAAAGGATACCCCTCAGGTTTCTGGACAGCAACATTCCAGTTTTAGTTGCACTGCAGCATCTGAAGGCGCGTTCCACCTAGCCCCGGACCGAGAAACGATCGAAGGCTGTTAGGGCCTGCAGGCGCGGTTCCACATCGTGAAGATATATCTCGGTCCTGAGAAACGTAATTTCCGCGTCGAGCTGGCTTTCCGCCACGTCGATGAACCAGGACCGGGGCCGACCGTCATGTCCGTCGCTCCATCGATATCCCCGCCGCTTGAGAGCGTCTTTGAGGTCATAGGGCGATTGCTCGGCCCAGACCCGCATCGTCCTCTTGCGAGCCTGTTCGAGCAGCACAGCCAAGGCAGGTGATCCGGTCGGCAGTTCGAACGCGAGGATTTCAAGCAGGGCGTGGCAGTCATCGACGGCTCTGTGGGCCTGGTGAAAATAGCCGGCGCCGTTCAGCAGGTAGCCCAGCCGCGACCCCTCAAATCCATGCTTGCGCCACTCGACCTCCGTTGCAGAGCAACCCCAGGCCTTGCGCTGAAAGATCGGCCAGTAGCGTTCCGCGAACTTGCGATCGAAGCCGCTGTTGTGTGCGATGACGATGACGGCGCCATCGACGAACGTGGTCACGGCCGCATCTTCGATCCTGTGGCCGGCCACCATGTCATCGGTAATGCCGGTGAGCGCCGTCACTTCCGCAGGAATCGGGACGCTCGGCTGGCTGAACGCGGCGAACGTCTCGCGGACGCCCACAATGCGGCCATCCGGCAAGTAATCGAACTTGACCATGCCGAGTTCGATAATCTCGTCCTTGGCGTGATCGAGGCCGGTCGTCTCGGTGTCCAGCAGGATCCCGACCTTCGTTTCCGTATCAAGAGCCCGAAGGGACGGCTGTCGCGGCACGAGCCGTCGCAACACCCGGAAGTCCGGCGATCGGTCCAGGGCTTCCGCCATGGCGGAGAGGTCCTGCGGCATTTGAAGCATGGAGGCTCGATAAGTTGGATCCGGTTCAGCCGGTGTCGCATAATCCAGCACCGCGAGGTAGCCGGGATTCATACGATTCACGGCGTTTTCGGGGCGATGGTGGTCCGGTTCGAGCGACAGCCGTATCGACGAGCCGTTGTGTTTTCCTCCATGATCTCAACCGGACGCTCGGGCACTTTGCTCGAGTCTGGCTGCGGGAGCAAACGGAGCGGCGATGTTGCGCCAAATTCTCAAATGGTTCTTTCGCAATCGCGAAACAGGCGCCATCACGATCGCTCAGTGGCCAAACCTGATCCTGTGGATCGTGATTGCAGCGGCTATCCTGCGTCGGCTTTGGCCCTCGGCAGGGAAGGCCGGAGTCGTCCTCACCGTAGCTGTTAAAGGTGGGCTTCTCGTCTGGGCCGCAGACGAGACATTCAGAGGCGCGAACCCATGGCGACGCTGTCTCGGCACCGCCGTGGCTGTGTACGTGATCGCGACCCTTCTGCCATAACGACGGAGGATGATCCCGTGGCGATCTGTCCTATGCGATCGATGCTCCGAGAGATGAGTGCGAGTGTGAGCGAAGGAACGTCGGATGACTTGGTCACGCGCTCTTCCGCTCCGATCATCTCGTTGTCTCAGTTGGACCCTCACCATCGCCCGCGGGCAACACAACGACCTTCGCTCCCTTCGGCACGCGTCGATACAGATCGATTACGTCTTGATTCATCATTCTGATGCATCCGGACGACATAGCCTGACCGATGGACCAAGGTTCGTTCGTGCCGTGGATCCGGTAGAGGGTGTCTCTACCGTTCCTGAACAGGTATAGCGCGCGCGCGCCGAGCGGATTCGAGGCGCCGCCATCCATTCCCTTCTGCCACCTCTTGTATTTGCCTGGCTCGCGCGCGATCATGGCGGGCGTCGGCGTCCAGTACGGCCACTCGCGCTTCATCGCGACGTCTGCGGTGCCGGACCAGGCCGCTCCGGCCTTGCCAACGCCAACGCCGTAGCGGAGTGCCTTGCCGCCTTCCTGGACCAAGTAAAGGAAGCGGTTCTTCGGGTCGACCACGACCGTACCCGGCGGCTCGCCGGTCGGGTCGTCAACGAGCTGGCGCATGTATTGCTGCTTGAGATCTCCAGAGGGGACTGCCGGCACCGTGAAGCCGCTATCGGAGACTGCGGCATACCTCGCGTCCGTCGAGCGGGTGTAAGAAGACGCCATCGCGGTCGGCATCATACCGGTATCGGTGACGCAACCGCCGAGCGTGGCCGCCGCGAGCATCGTGGCCGCGAGCAATGGTCCGCGCTTGGCCACGTTCATGACGCGCCCTCCGGCGCCGACTGTCGCCGTGCATTGGCGATCGCGGCGCTAAATCCACCAAAGTCCAGCGTGTTGTAGAGGCGGCGTCCGATCAGATAGCTCGGCGTGCCCTTGAGCTCTAGCTTGCGCGCCTGTGCGTCGTTGCGGGCGAGAAGCGCGTCGATCTCGGCGGCGTGGGCATGAAGATCGTCCAGCAGACGGTCCGAGTCGACGTCTGCGGCCCGGATGGCCGCGAGCATCTGCTCCTGTGGAATTCTTACGCCGGGGACCGACATCAGCGCTTCGTGGACGGCGTCGTAGCGGTCTTGATACCTAGCCGCGAGCGCCAGCCGCGCGCCGTAAAGCGAGGCGTCCGTCAGGATCGGCCAGTCCTTGCGGACGATCCCGACCTTGCCGTCCTCGCGAACAAGCCGCTTCAGATCGCTTTCCGCCGCCTTGCAGAACGGGCAATTGTAATCCGAGAAGGACGCCAGAACGACGTCACGATCGGGCCCTCCCGTGAGCGGCGCGTCCGGATCGCGCAGGATGGCGTCGATGTCGACGTCCTCAGCAATTGCCTCACCGGACTGTCTCGACATCATTTTCGGCAGCACGACCATACCGGCAGCCAGAACAAGAAAGACTCTCCGCTCCATGCGCGGTTGCTCCTTACTTCTTTGCCGCGCGGGCGCGGGCATCGGCGGCGACGCGCTTGAAGCCGTCGTAGTTCAACGCCGAAGTCACCCGGTAATCGCCGACGATGTAGGCCGGCGTGCCCTGCAACCCGAGCGAATCCGCCTGAGCGAGATTACGGCGTAGAAGCTTGGTAATCTCGTCGCCGTGAGCCTGCAGATCGGCGTCGAGACGGTCCATGTCGACGCCGGACTTGGCAATCGCCTCGCGCATACGTTCGGCGGGAATCCTGGGACCCGGTATACCCATCATCGCGAAGTGGGCGTGGTCGTAGCGGTCCTGGTACTTGGCCGCCAGCGCCCACTGCGCGCCCTTGATCGAGTCCGGCGTCAGGATGGGCCAATCCTTGTAAACCAGACGGATCTTGCCGTCGGCCTTGACCAATTTCTCGAGGGCCGGCTCCGACTGCTTGCAGTATGGACAATTGTAGTCAAAGAACACGACGATCGTGAGATCGCCCTTGGGATTGCCGCTCGAAGGTGTCGCGGGATCGCGGAGGATCATCTCCTTGGACACATCCGTCTCGGTCGGACCATCGTCCGCGCGCGACGGTGCGATGACGTACTGGGCGGCGGCCAGGGCAAGCACCTGGGTGACGGAGCGGCGGGTCAATTTCTTGATCATGATGATTTCCTTTGGTTCGATCGAGGTTCAGTCGGCAGATGCGACGATCGATAGCTTGGCGAGGAGCGCGTCGGCATCGACGGCGCCGACGATCTTTGTGACAGGATCCGCGTCCCCTTGGGCGCCGAACAGCAGGATCGTGGGAGGTCCTACGATCTCGAAGCGCTGCATCAGGGCGCGGCTCGCATCGTTGACCGCGGTCACGTCCGCGCGGACCATTCTGAAGTCCTGCAGCCGTTCGCGGACGGCGGGGTTTCGCAGCACCGCGTCCATTGCCCGGCACTCAACGCACCACTCGGCAGAGAAATCGAGCATGACAGGCCTGTTGTCGCGCCGCGCGGCGGCGAGCTCACCCTCGAGCGCCTGGATCGAACGCACTGTCCTGACGTCGCCATCCGTCGTGGATTCTAGCGGTACGAAGCGGGCAAGGATGCGTGTCGCGTTGAGACTATCGTCGCCTGCCGATCCAATCAGGAGCAGCGAACCGACCAGCAGGGCGACGGTCGCAAGGCCCATTGGGACCAACCTCCATCGCGTATGTCCCGTCAGGAACTGGGTGCCGAAGTAGACGGCGACGCCCGTGGCCAGCGCGCCCCAGAGCTGCAGAGCGGTCTGTTGCGACAACACGCGCGAGACGATGGAAATCGAGACGCCAAGCAGGGCGAAGCCGAAGACGTGCCGGACCCGAACGAGCCAGGGGCCAGGCTTCGGGAGAAAGCGTGGTCCGAGCGCGCCGAACACCAGCAGCGGTAGGCCGAGACCTACGCCGAACGAAAACAGAGATGCCATGCCGCGACCCATGTTGCCGGTTCGCGCGACGTAGATGAGCGCGCTCGCGAGAGGCGGTGTCACGCAGGGGCCGGCGATCAGCGCGGACGCAAAGCCGAGAATCGCGGCCGCCGTAAGCGGGCCCCGACCTCCGCTCGATGCCGCCCCGGTCACCCGAGTGACGAAGGCCGTCGGCAACTGGATCTCGAACAGGCCGAACATGGACACCGCGAGCAGGACCAGAACAGCGCTCATGAGCCCAAGCGCGATCGGCGTCTGCAGCAGAATTTGCAGGTTCTCTCCGGAGCCGGACCAGCCGGCGAAGGCGCCGAGTGACGAATAAGCCGATGCGGATGCGACGACGAACACCGCCGCCAGGCCGAGGCCGCGACTGAGCGACATTTGCTGCGAGCCCGCCATCAGGCCGAAGAAGATCGGAACCATCGGCAGCGTGCACGGCGACAGCGAGAGCAACGCGCCGAAGCCGAAGAACGATGCCAGCATGCCGCCCAAGGTCACCCAGTAGGAGAGATCCCAGTGAGCTGCCTCGCCCTTCGAGACGCCGTCCCCGGGGCCGCCGGCGGCGTCCTGAGGAGCATCCATGAACGACGGAGGGGATCCGGAGCGTGCCATCCCGGCATCGTCACGGTCCCGGATCGCCAGGGTTTGCAGGTCGAGCGTCTTGAAGACCGGCGGGTAGCAGATCTGGTACTGTTCCGCGCAGCCTTGGTAAGTCAGCACGATCTCTTGCAGGCCCTTCAAGTCGGCCTCAGTGATCAGGGCCTTCGCGGTCCTGCGGTAGACTTCCTGTGGCCCGAAGTCCGGGTCATCTTTGGGTTCGCCCTGTTCCGTGCGGACCGCAACGGCGGCTCCAGGCGGCAGCGCGTTCTTGGCGCCGATCATCGCCCGGTAGAGATAGCTGCCGCCAACGATAGACCAGACAAGCTGCAGACCCGAGCCGTCGCGGGAGACCTTTAGGCGGAAGGCCTGGTCGACGGAAGGCGGCATGCCTGCGCTCACAGCCGTAAGGGTCGACAACAGAACCAGAAAAGCGATGGGTAGTCGTTGAAAGCCCAGCATTTTGCACGGCGCTCCTGTGTTTTGTGAGCGGATGCCGCGACTTGGATGGGCTACCTTAAGCCAGCCTTAAGGCAGGCGGCCGAGAGGAGCCGTCGGAGGTAAAGATGCGCATTCTCGTGGTCGAAGATGACCCGATCCTGTCCGACGGCCTGCGGGCCGGGCTTTCGCTGTCAGGCGCGACCGTTGATGCGGTCTCGACGTGTGGGGACGCCGACGCTGCGTTGGCGGCATCGCGCTATTCGGCCGTTGTGCTCGACATCATGCTGCCGGACGGGAGCGGTCTAGATGTGCTGCGGAAGCTCCGGTGCCGCAACGATGGGACGCCGGTGCTTCTCCTCACCGCACGCGACAGCGTTGGAGACAAGGTTTCTGGCCTGGATTCTGGCGCGGATGACTATCTCGCTAAGCCGTTCGATCTTGACGAACTCGCCGCGCGCCTGCGCGCTATCGTTCGACGGGAAGGCGGCCGCGCGGCGCCGACGCTGACGTTCGGTACCATCGTGCTATCGCCGGCGGATCTTTCGGCGACTGTCGCCGGCGAGCCCGTTAACCTTTCCCGCCGCGAGTTCGCGATTCTCTCCGCGTTGATGGAGCGTCCGGAGCAGGTCCGCTCGCGCTCCGAGCTTGAGGAACGCTTGTACGGCTGGCAGGAGGATGTCGAAAGCAACGCGGTCGAGGTACACATCCACAATCTCCGCAACAAGATCGGCAAGGACGCGATCCAGACGCTGCGGGGCGTTGGATATCGCATGGGAGCTGCCCGATGAAGTCCCTGAGGCTTAGACTTTTCGCGATCCTCATCGCGGCGACCGGAATCGTCTGGTTGGCGGGGGTGGTTTGGATCTTCGCCGGGAGCCGCGCCGAGGTAGAGCAGGTACTCGACACGCGCCTGCAGGAAGCGGCGCGCATGGTGGCTTCACTCGCATCGGGCTTCGAGAGCCTGCCTGGAAAGTCTGCGCCTGCAGCCATCGCTCAACTAGGCAGCTATGAGCGCCAACTGTCATGTCAGATCTGGTCGCTCGATGGTCGCATGGTCGCGAAGTCGAGCGGAGCGCCAGATCAGCAGCTTTCGTCCACGGCCGACGGATTCTCCGATCGGACGATCGACGGTGAGACTTGGCGCGTCTTCACCGTCGAAGATGCCAGCCACAATCTCCGAGTTATGGTGGGCGACAGGCTGTCGCTGCGCGAACGGCTGGTTGCCGATCTCATCAAGGGTCTGATGTTGCCGGCGCTGTTGATTGCACCGCTGCTCGGTGCCGCGATCTGGGCGAGCGTAGGCCAGGGCCTACGCCCTCTGCGGCGTATGGCGCAGGATCTCGGGGCGCGCGAACCGGACGACATGCGGCACGTCGAGACTGATCGGGAGCCTGTCGAGGTCCGACCTTTGGCTATGGCCCTCAACGGTCTGCTCACTCGCGTTGAGGCCGCCCGCCGGCACGAGCGCGAAGTGACAGCCTTCGCCGCGCATGAACTGCGGACGCCGCTGGCTGGTCTAAAGACTCAAGCCCAAGTGGCGCTTGCCGCCGAAGATCCGAAGGTGGTACGAGGCGCGCTTGAACAGATCGTTGCCGCAGTGGACAGAAGCACTCGGCTTGTTCGCCAACTGCTCACCATAGCGAAGCTCGATGCCGACTTGGCGGATGCGCCGCGCAGCCGCGTGGAAGTGGGGCCACTTCTATCCGAGATCGTTGAGGGAACACCGAAGAATGCGGGGACGATCGTTACGATCGAGGCAAGTGCTCGCGACTTGGTGGTCGACACGAACGCCGACTGTCTCCAGCTGGCATTACGCAATCTTCACGAAAACGCGGTCCAACACACGCGCGAAGGCCACATAGTCTGGACGGCCCATTCTAATCGGCTATTAGTTGAGGACGAGGGGCCGGGGATTGCCCCGGATGAAATCGATAAGCTTGGCAATCGCTTCTTCCGGGGCCGCTCGAGGAGTCCAATTGGCAGCGGTCTGGGACTGGCGATCGTCAAGCTGGCGCTGGCGAAGATCGGCGCGGAATTCACGATCTCGAACCGGACGGGCCGCAGCGGGGCAAAGTCTGAGCTGACGTTTCCAGTCCGTACCTAGTCGTTTTGGACGGGCGCGACCAAGCGCTTTGATCCGCCTCGGGCCGAAAGATTATACATGAAAGTGCAATCGATTCTAACTTGTCCTGTGTGCCGCCATCAGGCGACTGAGACTATGCCGATCGATGCATGTCAGTTTTTCTACGATTTCACGGAGCGCGGCACCCGACTTAAGCCAAAGCCGGGCGACTGCTGTGTGTTCTGCTCTTATGGAAGCGTACCCTGTCCACCGGTCCAAGAAAACAGACCGGGATGCTGCGGCTAAGGGCAGCCAGATATTTACGCCCTACGGTCGTTGTCCACCGAGAATTATTGCGAGGTATCCGACTTCCGAATGTATGCGTGAGGACTGGATCCCATTTCAGTTCGGAAGGCGAAGATGAACGCCGACGCGGAGCCGTATCCGAGTTGCAGGGCCGTCTCGGTTATTCCAGTCCCCCTTCTTAGCAGCTCGATCGAGCGAAGCAGCCGTACCTGCCGCCTCCAAGATCTAAGGCTCAGACCCATCTCCGCTTCGAACTGTCGCGTGAGCGTTCGGGACGACGTGCCAAGCGCCTTGGCCCAATCATCCAATCCGCGTTCGTCGGCGGGATCGACATAGAGGGTCTCGCAAAGACGTAACAGGCGCTCGCTGCGCGGCCACGGCAATCCAGCAGTCAGGGCCGGGGCTCTGGCGAGTTGGTCGAGAATGAGCGTCGTGACGCGGTCCGTGTATCCATCGCTGTCCTTCCGCGCCTCTATGGCGGCAGCCTCGACAATCAATTGTTTCAACAGCGGTGAGACGGCCAGCACCGTCGGAGCCATGGGAAGACCTCGTCCGGAATCGACGGAGATCCACAGGCTGCGGAATTCAGCACCGAGCAGCGAGCCGACCCGGTGGCGGATGCCGCTCGGCAACCAAACCGCTTGTTCAGGCGAGATGACGAAAGACCGGTTCTCGGCGATCGCCATGAGCATTCCGTCGACGGCATAGACGACCTGATGCCAGTCGTGCGCGTGCTCGGGGAATTCGTGCCGCGGTGGAATGGATTGGGCCCGCATCGTGATCGGTCGCGGGGGAAGCGCGTCCGGCGGGGCTGATATCGCAGTCCAGGACATACCGTCTCCGATTGGCGTATATTCTACAGAAATTGGCAAAGCGTCGAAAGACAGCCTCATATCGCTCTGGTAGCGGTCGAAATCAAGAGGCTGCCAGTCGGCGGCCTGACCGCTGCAGGAGGCGAGCATGGCCGAGGTCGACAGTCGCGGCCTTCCGATTTCGACGAACTCGACGCAAGCGGCGGCGGGTTACCGCACGGGCGTTGACCTTCTCCTGTCGGCTTGGCCGGGCGCGGGGGAGGCGCTGCGGCAGGCTATCGATCTGGATCCGGAATTCGCCCTAGCGCACGCCGCTCTCGCGCGTTTGCAGGCGATCCATGGCCAGTCCGCAGATGCCCGTGCGAGTATCGCCAGAGCGCAGGAGATCGTTGTTCGAAGCCGCTCACCGCGAGAGATCAGTCATGTGCAGACCCTCTCGCTTGCTGTCACCGGGCAAGCGGCCAAGGCTTTGGAGAGCGCGCTCGCGCATCTCGACCAATGGCCCCGCGATGTCCTGATCCTCTCGTTGCCGCTGGGCGCCTTCGGTCTATTTGCTTTCTCGGGAATGGCGGATCACGATCAGGCGCGGGTCGATCTGTGCGAGAAGGTCGCGGATCGATACGACGCGGACGATTGGTGGTTCCTGACCTACCGCGGATGGTCCCATGCCGAAAATGGTGCGGTCACGAAGGGCCGGGACCTGGCGCAGCGCGGGCTCGACCGCCGGCGCGCCAACGCCAATGCGGCTCATGCTGTCGCGCACGCCATGTTCGAGCAGGGCGCGGCGCAGGAAGCAGAGACGCTGATCGAAGCCTGGCTGCCGGAATACGACCGGGCGGGCATGCTGCACGGGCACCTGTCTTGGCACGCCGCATTGTCTGCTCTGGAGCGCGACGATCCGCAGCATGCCCTGGCGATCTATTCGAAGCATGTGCGCCCTTCAGTCTCGCTGGGACTCCCAATCAACGTCGTGAGCGATGCTGTTTCACTGCTGTGGCGGCTGCAGGCGTATGGCCATTCAGTCCCGACCAGCCTGTGGGACGAAGCCGAACAGTACGCTGGCTCCAGGTATGCGAACCCCGGGCTTGCGTTCGTCGAGGTCCACATGGGTCTGCTATCAGCCGCAACCGGTCGGCAGGTGGCCGCGATCGATCGCATCGATGCGAACTCGCGTCGCGTTGTGGACGGCGCGCTTCCTGCCGGCCCCGTCGTCGCCGCAGTGGGTTCGGCGGCGCTCGCGTTTGCTAATGCCGACTACGCCGAGTGCACGAGGATTCTAGAACCGATGACGGGAGACTTCGCTCGGGTCGGTGGAAGCGGCGCTCAGCGAGAAATTCTCGAGGACATGCTGCTGCTGGCGCTGATGCGGAGCGGCCAATCACCCAAGGCGCGAGACCTGCTTGATCGCCGTCTGCATCGACGTCCTTCGCAGCGCGACACGCGCTGGAGCCACCAAATCGAGGTCTGAATGTCCCAAGTCGTGATGGAAGATTTGGCGGACGCCGCGCCGACGACACGGTTCGAACGTTCCAACGTGATCAGATTGGCGATCGCACAGGCGCTGGCCGGCGCGAACTCGACCGTCATCTATGCCACCGGCGCGGTGATCGGAGACATGCTGGCGCCGACAAAGGCGCTCGCGACACTTCCGATCTCGATCTTCGTCGTCGGAATGGCCGCTTGTACGTTGCCGGCTGGTGCGATCGCCCAGCGGCACGGTCGCCGGGCGGCCTTCATGATCGGAACCGGCTGCGGCGTCGTGGGCGGTCTGATTGGAACGCTGGCTGTGCTGCAGGCCTCGTTCTGGCTGTTCTGTCTCGCAACGTTCTTCGGCGGCGTCTATGCCGCAGTCGTGCTTTCCTTTCGCTTTGCCGCGGCCGACTGCGCCGTGCCTGAACGGCGACCGCGGGCGCTGTCGGCCGTTATGGCGGGAGGGGTGTTCGCCGGCGTGATCGGGCCGCAGCTCGTCACCTACACGATGGACCTCTGGCAGCCGTACCTGTTCGCCGCGACTTATCTCGGGCAAGCCGCTGTTGCTGCAATCTCCCTGTTCGTTCTTGCCGGCGTGCGCTTGCCGGTGCCGACGGCAGCAGATGCCGGTAAGGGGCGTCCCTTGGCAATCATTGCGCGGCAGCCGCGGTTCATCGGCGCGGTCGTGTGCGGCGTGGTTTCGTACCTTCTGATGAATTTCCTCATGACGGCTGCGCCGCTCGCGATGAAGTTCTGCAACCTACCTCAGCAATCCGCGAACCTCGGCCTGCAGTGGCACGTCATCGCCATGTACGGGCCGAGCTTCTGGACCGGGCGTCTGATCACCCGGTTCGGCGCATCGAAGGTGGTTGCGACAGGGCTGCTGCTGACCGCTGCCTCGTCCGCGGTCGGACTCCTCGGCATCCAGGTCGCACACTTCTGGGCGACGCTGATTCTATTGGGCGTCGGCTGGAATTTCGGCTTCGTTGGTGCTTCCGCGATGGTTCTCGAATGCCACAGGCCGGAAGAGAAGGCTCGAGTCCAGTCGCTCAACGACTTCGTCGTGTTCGGAACGATGACCTTTGGCTCCTTTCTCTCGGGTGGGCTGCTCTCGGCCTACGGCTGGGACACCGTGCTCTGGCTCTCGTTTCCGCCTCTGCTGTTTGCTGTGGCCGCGCTCTTCGTGGCGTCGCCTGTGCGATCCGGAGAAGGCGCGGCGGCCTGACGCCGGGACGTCGATTGGTTTGGATTTTCGCCGGCGGACCATTCTTACGCCTGCGACCCCGAAACAGGCATGGGGCGCGTCGGATCGACGGATCCGCTGCGGCAAGCTTGGCCATCCTGTGAAACATGTTCGCAAGGAGTAAGCATGAAGAGTAGATCGCGCGTCGAGACGACGAAGTCGTCGACGCGAAGACAGTTTCTGGCCGCCGGTTCGCTCGCGGTAGGAGGAGCAGCAGCGCTGGTCGCATCCGGCGAGGCTTTGGCGGCCGAACCGGCTGCCGGCGCAGAAAACCTGCCACCGAACGTCCCGGAATGGATGAAGCAGCCCGGTGCCGACACCGGCAGTGAGCCCTACGGGCAGCCCTCGAAGTTCGAGAAGGGCATCGTCCGCGTGCTGCGCAAGGATATCGAGCAGCAGACCTCGTCGCAGAGCCAGACGCCGCTTCAGGACATCGACGGCATCATCGTCCCCAATGGTCTCTTCTACGAGCGCCACCACGGCGGCATTCCCGAGATCGATCCCGCGCAGCATCGTCTGATGATCCATGGCCTGGTTGAGCGGCCGACCATTTTCACGATGGACGACATCAAGCGGTATCCGTCGGAGAGCCGCATCCACTTCCTGGAATGCTCCGGCAATCCGCCCTACACGAAGATCTCGGCGAAGACCGCAGGTGAGCTGGTGGGATTGGCGAGCTGCTGCGAATGGACCGGCGTTCCGCTGAAGACCGTGCTCGAGGACATCGGGCTGAAGCCTGAGGCCAAATGGGTCATCGCCGAGGGCGCGGACGCTGCCGCGCTCACGCGCAGCATTCCGATCGAGAAGTGCCTTGAGGACGCGATGCTGGTTTACAGCCAGAACGGCGAGCGGTTGCGTCCGGCACAAGGCTATCCGTTGCGCGTGCTGCTCCCGGGCTTCGAGGGCAACATGAACGTCAAATGGCTTCGACGTCTTCATGTGACCAATGAGCCGATCTATTCGCGCGAGGAAACGTCGCGCTACACCGATCTCATGCCGGACGGGACCGCGCGGAAGTTCACGTTCATGATGGAGGCGAAGTCGATCATCACGCGCCCGTCGGGTACCCACAAGATCCAGCCCGGTTTCAACGAAATCACGGGTCTGGCGTGGACGGGGCGGGGCAAGGTCGCGAAAGTCGACGTCTCGACGGACGGCGGCAAGACATGGCAGGCGGCAAGATTGCAGGAACCCGTTCTCACGCGCGCGTTCACGCGCTTCCGACTTGCGTGGACCTGGGATGGCAAGCCGACGACAATCATCAGCCGCGTGACCGACGAGTCCGGCTACGTGCAGCCAAGCTTCGAGCAACTGAGGGACGTTCGTGGCGTAAACGGCCAGTACCACAACAACGCGACCTGGCCGTGGAAGGTCGCCGAGAGCGGGGAGGTCACCAATGCCCATGCCAAGGCTTAGTCTCGTTGGTGCGGCCGTCGTCCTGATTGCCACGACGACGTTCAGTTATGGTCAGTCGAAGTTCGGCTTCGGCAAGAAGGCGACTGACGCGGAAATAGCGGGTTGGAGCATCGACGTCGACAGGGACGGCAAATATCTCCCACCCGGGCACGGCACGGTGAGCCAGGGCCGCGAGCTGTTCGAGAACCAATGCTCCGCTTGTCACGGAGAGAAGGGCGAGGGCGGCATCGGCGACAAGCTGGTCGGCGGAAAGGGCACGCTGGCGACGGCGAAGCCCGTCAAGACCGTCGGCAGCTACTGGCCATACGCTCCGACGCTGTTCGACTACATCCGTCGAGCCATGCCTCTGAATGCGCCGGAGTCGCTCACGAACGACGAGGTGTACGCCTTGTCCGGCTACATCTTGAATATGAACGGCATCGTGCCGGCAGATGCGACGATGGATGCGAAGTCGCTGAGTGCGGTCAAGATGCCGAACCGCGACGGCTTCGTCGATGATCCGAGACCTGACGTGAAATGATCGCGACGACCGAAGCGGGAGGCGGCAGACATGTCTGCGTCACGCTTCGGTCTCGCCCACAAGCGAAGCAATCGCATGAAGTCGCCGGTTCATCTCAATGCGTTGCGGGCCTTCGAGGCAAGCGCACGGCACGGCAGCTTCTCCGGAGCGGCAGAGGAGCTGCACGTCACCGCTGCCGCGGTCGGGCAACTCGTCCGGACCCTCGAAGAGTGGCTCGGTGCCCCCCTCTTCAATCGTGCCATCACCGGGCGCTCCCGCCTGATCGCGACCGAGACGGCGCTGCGGGCGTTGCCAGACATCAAAGCCGGGCTGGATCGCCTCAGTCTTGGTCTGGAGACGCTGAAGGTCGGCGGCATCCGCGCGACCCTGACCGTGACTGTCAGCCCGGCCTTCGCCGCCAAGTGGCTTCTGCCGCGCATCCATCGATTTCAGGCGCGAAGTCCCGACATGGACGTTCGTCTCGATACCAATCTCAAGCTTTCCGACTTCGTTGCGCAAGGCATCGATGTCGGTGTCCGATACGGCGCCGGCGACTGGCCCGGCCTCGCGGCGGAGAAGCTGATGGACGAAGAGGTCTATCCAGTCTGCTCCCCCGACCTGGCAAAAGGCTTCGGTAGCCCGCGGGACCTCCTGGGGGAAACGCTGATCCACGATCTGTCGGTCGATCGGCACGCAGGGTTTATCACGTGGGATCAGTGGCTCGCCAGGGCCGGCGCGGCAGACGTGAGCGCGTCGAAGCGCGGACTCCACATCAACAATTCTGCGGCCGTGTTGCAGGCGGCAATGGAGGGGCAGGGCGTCGCTCTCGCCAGAAGCATCATGGCGCGTGACGACATCGCGTCGGGGCGCCTCGTCCGCCTGTTCCCGGGGAACACGCTGCCATCATCGCTTTCCTATTACGTGGTCTATCGTCCCGAGAGCGCCGCGTTGCCGCGACTGCTCGCGTTTCGCGATTGGCTCTTTGAGGAGGCGTCTGCGAACGTCGTAGACGAGCGAGAAGAGTGATGCAGCCGATCCCGCGCAAGTTTTCCTTCGCCGGATCCCAAGATCTTCGCGTTTGTGAAAGTGCACCGGGCGTCTCAACGTCTTCCCATGACACGCGGTATCGGACCTGCCGCTGCGTCGCTGTCTCGAAACAGGAAGGGAAAAATGATGGCCTATCTGGAAATCACGTTGAAGGTCGAAGAGCACAATCGGGCCAAAGCCGCCGAGGTCTACGGTCGCTTCAAGGATCCATTCCTCAAGAAAGTATCCGGTGCCAGGTCGAAGGAGCTGCTGGTGCGCGACGAGGACGTCCAAGTTCTCCACGGGTTCGACACGGTGGAGAATGCCGTGGCCTATACCAAGAGCCAGTTATTCCAGGACGACGTCGTCGTTGCCTTGAAGCCTTTGCTTGCGGCAGTTCCGGAGATCCGGTTCTACCAGGTCGCGTGACCGCGTGTTCAGGCGTCCGGTCGACGGCCGGGCGCCTGCTCGCTGCCTGGCGAAAGGGGAAGTGGCCCCGACGAACGGTACGTCCGCATGGCGAAGCTCGTCCGGATGTCCCGCAATTCGGGCAGCGACAGCAAACGGTTCAACACCGTCGCTTCGTAGGTCACCATGTCGCGCACGACGACCTCGATGAGGAAATCGATGTCGCCGGAGACCAGATGGCAGGCGATCACTTCGGGCATCGCCAGCAGCAACCTGATGAAGTTCTCCTTGCCTTCGGCCGAATGACGCCCGACGCGAATCCCGGCGAATACAGTCAAGCCAAGCCCGACCGAAGAACGATTCACGATCGTGCGGTAGCCTTCGATCGCGCCCGTCTCTTCCAGCAGTCTGACCCTCCGCGAGCACGGAGAAGGGGAAAGGCCGACCCGCTCGGCGAGCACGTTGTTCGGCAAACGGGCATCGGCCTGCAGCTCTCGGAGAATCTTGAGATCAATTGCATCGAAATTGGCGGTATTGGCAGGAATGGTCATGAGATGCCCGTGTGACGCGATTTCGTGCCAAAATCTCAATCCGACGTGCTTGTCTTTGGCAAGTACGAATCCGCACGGCGAGTATGCTGGCGGCATGAAAAACTTCGAATTGGGTTTCTCCACCCGGGCGATCCATGAAGGGTACGACCCGCTCGACTATCACGGGGCATTGAACCCGCCTGTGTTTCTGACGTCGACCTATGCGTTCGAACGCTCCGAGACGGGCAGCGAGCGGTTCGCCGGCGCAGCGGATGGCTACATCTACGGCCGGGTCGGCAACCCGACCGTCGCCGTTCTGGAGAAGCGAATGGCTTCGCTGGAGGGCGGCGAGGCCGCCTTGGCCACATCGTCCGGTATGGGGGCCCTGACCTCCGTACTCTGGAGCTTGCTGAAGGCCGGTGATGAGATCGTGGCCGACAAGACCCTGTATGGCTGCACATTCTCGCTGCTCCATCATCAACTCGCACGCTTCGGCATCAAGACGAAATTCGTTGATCTGACCGATCCTGCCAATCTATCGGACGCACTCACGTCGCGGTGCCGGATGGTCATCGCGGAGACACCCTCCAATCCGAACATGCGGCTGGTCGATATCGCCGCGCTCGCTGAAGTCTGCAGAAGGAGGAACGTGCTTCTTCTGATCGACAACACGTTCTGTACGCCCTATCTGCAGAAGCCGCTCGCGCTCGGTGCCGACATCGTGGTTCATTCGGCGACCAAGTACCTCGGCGGGCACGGTGATCTGCTTGCTGGCATTGTTGTCTCGCGAAAGGAACTGATCGATCAATTCCGCTACATCGGGATCAAGGAGATGAACGGCGCCTGCATCTCCGCTTTCGATGCGTTTCTCGTCCTCAGAGGGCTGAAGACGCTCAGCATCCGAATGGATCGACATGGCGAGAACGCCTCCAAACTGGCGCATGCGCTTGCAGCGCACCCCGCGGTAGATGTGGTCTATTTCCCTGGGTTGACGTCTCATCCGCAACATCAACTCGCGCTGCGCCAAATGAAGAACATGGGCGGCATGATTGCCCTTGAGCTCAGAGGCGGGCTTGGTGCCGGCCGCGCCTTCATGGACAATGTCGGGCTCGCAACCCGAGCAGTCAGCCTTGGTGACGCCGAGACCCTGATCCAGCATCCGGCAAGCATGACTCACGCGACCTACTCGCCGGAGGAACGAGCCGCGCATGGATTCACCGATGGTCTGATCCGGATTTCGGTCGGCCTCGAGGACTACGACGATCTGCGGGACGATCTTTTGGGATCGCTCGATCGCTTGAAATGACAATGCGCCCGGCGATCGATCGGGCCTGACACGGGAGTGGGACGATGACTGAATTCGTGTCGCCGGAAGCGATGGCCGCGATGATACCGTCGGGCGTCAAACTCGGCCTGGCCCCGGATGGTTCGGGATCCTGTCCCGCGATGATCCGGCTCTTGATCGAGCGCGGCGTCCGCGACCTTCACGTCGTCTGCGCGCCCATCGGTGGCATGCAGATCGACATGCTGATCGGCGCCGGCGCGGTCTCCGTGCTCGAGACCAGCGCGGTAAGCCTGGGCGAAGCAGGCGGGGCGCCATGCTTCACCCGTGCGGTCCGCAACGGCGACATTCGCGTGCTCGATGCCACATGCCCGGCTGTGTTTGCTGGTCTGAGCGCGGCGGAGAAGGGCGTTCCGTTCATGCCCATTCGCGGCATCATCGGCAGTGACGTTCTTGAAAACCATCCGAACTGGAAGGTCACGACCAACCCGTTCGACGAGTCTGAGAAGATCGTGGTGGTCTCGGCCATCCAGCCGGACATCACGCTGATCCATGCGCCTGAGGCTGATCGCTTGGGCAACGTTCGCCTAGGCCGGCGCCGCGAGGTCATGCTTCTCGCGCACGCCTCGAAAAAGACCTTCGTCACCGTCGAGTGCATCTCCGAGACCTCGCTGCTTGACGACGAGAAGCTCGCTGCCGGCGTGCTCCCGGCGATGTACGTGTCCGCTGTCGCCGAATACAAAAATGCGGCCTGGCCGACCGGCCTTTACGCCGAGTACGAACTCGACGCCCGCGAGGTCGAAGCCTACGCCCGCGCGGCGCGCACCCCAGAGGGATTCCAGGCCTACATCACCGGCACCAGGAGCGCGGCGTGAGGACCAAGTGCACAAACCGCGAGCTGTTGATCTACACGATCTCTCGCCTTCTTGACGGGGTGCAGCATGTTGCTGTCGGTATGTCGTCGCCGATGCCGGCAGCCGGTGCGATGCTGTTGCGGGCCCTGAACAGGAAGCAGGGGCTCGGCGATGTGCAGGTGTCTATCCTCGGCTCGGTCAAGCACAACTCCTTCACCAGCGGATCCGAAGAGCTGTTCGATTGCGCGGCTCAGGGCCGCATCGGCGCGTTCTTCCTGGGCGGTGGCCAGATCGACGGCAAAGGCAACGTGAATCTGGTTGGCGCCGGAGGCTATCCGAACTCGCCCGTCAGATGGCCCGGATCTTACGGCTCAGCCTATCTGTATTTCCTGGTTCCGCGGGTGATCCTCTTTCGCGAAGAGCACAGCCCGCGCGTGCTGGTCGATCAGGTCGATTTCATCTCTGCACCAGGGTCAACCGAAGAGGGGATCTATCGGCGAGGCGGCCCGCATGCCCTGCTGACGAATGCTGCACTGTTCAGCTTTCAGCGGGATACCGGTCGCTTCCGGCTCGAGAGCGTGCATCCGGGCCGCGGCGCGGCCGACATCCGCGAGATTACCGGCTTCTCCTTCGACAATGACGCTTGCGAGATCGAGACCCCCGGACCCGACGCCGAGACCCTGGCGCTGATGAGAGGCCAGATCAGGACCGAACTCGCCGAGACCTATCCGCAATTTGCGGCATCTCTGCCCGAGGCCGCCTGAAGGCGTCGGACGTGCGCCAAAGATTTTCTTTGGCGGCCGCCAAGATCATCCCGTTTGAAGGAGCGCCCGAGGGCGAGCATGTTCCACGGGTGACCACTTTTCGAGATTCTGTCGTGTCGAATTCCGATCGTCCAGTCATCATCGTCGGGGGAGGCGTCGCCGGCTTGACCGCGGCGCTGCGGATCCACCGTGCGGGTATCGCTTTCCGACTGCTGGAAGCGCGATCTCGGTTGGGCGGTCGTGTCTGGTCGGTGGACGAGACCGGTAACGCCTCGCACGACGGGTTCGATCTCGGGCCCTCTTGGTTCTGGCCTGAGATGCAGCCGGCATTCGGTAGGCTGATCGACGATTTCGGGCTCACCAGATTTGCGCAGCATGACGAAGGTGACGTCGTCCTTCAGCGCATGCCGAACGGGCCGCCGCAGCGCTACGGCGGATTGACCCAGGCGCCGCCGTCGATGCGGCTCGCGGGCGGCACAGCTTCCGTTGTGTCTGCACTCTCCGATGCGCTTCCGGGAGGCGGTATCGAACTCGGCGCCCGCGCAACGGGCGCAAGGCTTGACGGTGAGGACGTCGAGCTTTCTTTCGTGGACGCCGCGGGCGCAGTTCAGATCTGCCGTGCCGCCCTTGTCGTTTTCGCGCTTCCGCCACGGCTCCTCGAGGCGACCGTCGCATTCTCACCTGCAATCGACCCCGCGTCGGCAAGTCGCTGGCGGGCGACGCCGACATGGATGGCTCCTCATGCGAAGTTTTTCGCAGTCTATGATCGGCCGTTCTGGCGAGAGCAGGGGTTGTCGGGCACGGCGCAGAGCATGGTCGGTCCGCTCGTTGAAATACACGATGCCACGATAGCCAGCGGGAAAGCGGCCCTCTTCGGCTTCCTCGGCATCTCCGCGGAGGATCGCATTGCAGTGGGAGAGTCCGCGATCGTATCGGCGTGTGTCCGGCAACTGGCGAACTTGTTTGGTCCCGAGGCGGCAAAGCCGCGCGCGACGCTCTTCAAGGATTGGGCGGCCGACCCACTGACGGCGACGGGAGGGGACAGGATCGCGACCGGCCATCCGATGTCCGATCGGCGCCCTTGGGTTGGTCAGGAGTGGCGGGATCACGTCGTGCTGGCGGGCAGCGAGACGAGTGTGAGAGACCCCGGTTATCTCGCCGGTGCCGTCGACGCGGCGGAGCGCGCCGCGGCATTCGTGATCTCGCGCTTGCAAAAGCCTGCATAGCGCAATCCGCTGTCGTCGGCAACGAGCGGCTAAAACGAAACTATCGGAGGCAACGGAAATGAGGCGCTCCCATCGCGTCGCGCAGGTCTCGAAGCCCGGCGAACTCGAAATCGCCGAGCGTGAGACTCCGTCACCCGGCCCGGGAGAAGTTCTGATCGCGGTCGAGGCCTGCGGGATCTGCGGTGCCGATGCAGGCGATATCGACCGCGCTGATCCTAAGATGCGCCCCGCTCGCGTGCCCGGGCACGAGGTCGTCGGCAGCATTGTGGCCCTCGGTGCCGGCGTGCCGTCGATCTGGAAGATTGGCCAGAGGGCGGGAATCGGAAGGCTCGGCGGGCACTGCAACGACTGCGCCCAGTGTCGCCGCGGCGAGTTTCAGCTCTGCATGAATCAGGCATTCGTCGGATCGACGTGCGACGGCGGCTACGCCGAAATGATGATCGCCCGTGCTACTGGGCTGGTCTCGATTCCCGGCGAGCTGAAATCGGAGGAGGCGGCCCCTCTTCTCTGCGCAGGCATCGCGACCTTCAATGCGATGAAGAAATGTGGTGCGGAAGCCGGCGACACCGTCGTCGTGCACGGCATCGGCGGACTGGGCCACCTCGCACTTCAGTACGCGAGGCGGATGGGGTTCCGTGTCGTCGCCGTGGGGCGCGGGAGTGATATTGCGGACGATGCTGCGTTGCTGGGCGCCCATGTCTACATCGATTCAAAAAAGGAAGACCCTGTCACGCGGTTGCAAAGCCTCGGTGGTGCCAAGGCCATCATCACAACCATCGGCGACGTCCAAGCTGTTGCCGCGCTGATGGGCGCACTCTCGCCGCAGGGAAGGCTTGTCCTCTTGGGAGCCGGAAAGGATCCTTTGCCGGTCTCCGCAGGACACCTCGTCGTCGGCGAACGCAGCGTCCTTGGATCGATCACCGGCACGCCCTTTGAGAACGAGAAGACGTTGGATTTCTGCGTGCTCGCCGGAGTGCGGCCTCGCATTGAAGTCATGCCGCTCGAAAAGGCGTGCGAGGCGGTTGCGCGGATGAGGTCCGGCCAGGCGAATTTCAGGATGGTGCTCACCATGAAGGAGGGAAGCCATGCGCATCAATGACGATCTGACCATCCCCGTGATCATCCAAGCCTCGGAGCTTCCATGGGTGGCGAGCCCAGCTGCCGGAGTGGACCGACGCATGCTGTTCCGAGTCGGCGACGAGCTCGCGCGCGCCACTTCGATCGTGCGTTACGCACCTCGCAGTGCGTTCCCCCGGCACACCCACGGTGGCGGCGAGGAGATAGTCGTTCTGGAAGGCGTCTTCCAAGACGAGCACGGCGACTATCCCGCCGGTAGCTACTTTCGCAATCCGCCTGGCACATCGCACGTTCCGGCATCTCTTGAGGGCTGCACGATCTTCGTGCGGCTCTGGCAGTTCCGGCAAGGCGACGATCAGCAGATCGTCTGGCGTCCTTCCGGAGCTGAGGCAATATCGGGCACGATTGAACTCTTTGATGACGGGTCGGAAAACGTAAGAATCGAAACCCTCGCTGCAGGCACCGCGACGACGATCGGAAACCGACGCGGACTTGAGGCACTCCTTCTCGACGGTGATTTGACGATCGGTGATCGGATACTAGCGACGCAAGGCTGGATACGCTTGCCGGCTGGTGACGCGTTGCGAGCGGTCGCTGGCCCGCAAGGAGCCAAGCTCTGGCTGAGGGACGGAGCATTAATCCATCCTGACGTCCTCCAGATGCCTTGATCTCGATCAGCTAATTCAGGTCGCTGCCGTTGCGGGATCCTGTTCTTCGGTCTCGATACTGAATGCAATGTCGCTCCGATCGTCACCGTCTTCATACATGGACGATGGTCGGGGCTCCCAATGTTGAGCGAAACTCGCTTGTCGCGCAGTCGATCAGCGATCTTGGTCGTAGTGCGAATTCGGAATTAGCGAGAAAAGGAGCCTGCGCGCTGGGGCATCAAAACTTCAGAGAAGCCAGCTCTGTGTGGTACTTAGGACCGACATTTCAAGAAAAGTAATGTTCCTAGCGGGATGGAAGGTGCTGCCAAACAGGATTGAACTGTGACTGCTGGCGGCCTTCATACTGAAACTATTGAGGATTTTTGCCTCGCCGTTCTCGTTTGTGTATCAGTGCTGAGAGCAGTTGTCACTGCTGATCTGGGGTAGCGCCGAGTGCAAGCCGCCCCCCAATGCTCCGCTCGGGCTTGCTTCGATACCCCGCGGCGGTGCCGAACCCGGACCAAAGGATGATGAGTGGGGCCATTTGCCTTATCGGAACCCTACGATAGAAATGTCAACTTCAAGTCGAGCGATTTGTCCATGCACGCTTCTGTCCTGTTTAGCGGTGGAATTGATTCAACCTCCTGTGTCCATTTCTTCAAGAAGGGAGGACACGAGGTACGCGGCATTTTCGTCGACTTCGGACAGGCGGCGGCGCGGCGCGAGGAGGCGGCTGTTGATGTTCTGAGTGGGAAGCTCTCAATCCCGGTAGTCAAGCTTAGGGCGTCCTCGCCGACCAAGTTTGGCGCGGGAGAGCTTGTCGGTCGCAACCTATTTTTGATCGCAAGTGCGCTTCTGTTGGGGAGGTGTCACGATGGGCTGTTGGCGTTTGGGATTCATTCTGGGACCAACTACTACGACTGCTCTCGCTCCTTTTTGTCTCGTGTTGAAGTGCTGGCACAGGAGTGCTCCGACGGGCGCGTGTCCGTCGTTGCCCCCTTCGTCGATTGGTCGAAGGACGACATCTTTAGTTATTTCAAGGCGGCAGCGTTGCCGCTCAATGATACTTACAGCTGCGAAGCAGGTGCCGTCCCGACGTGCGGTATCTGCGCTTCGTGCAGAGATCGTGTGAGGCTCGATGCTGGCTAGTCGTCGATTTCTTCGAATAGGCAACGCGCCGTCAATAAAGACCCCGCTTTTGCTGCCGTCCTTTTCAAGCAAGGGCTTTCCCAACGTCGCCAAAATTTTGCAGACGATGGAGGAGTATATTTCGGACGAAGTCCTCGTCAGCGCCTACGACATCTACAACAATCACATAAAGCCACCATTTGATTTTGCGTCAGCTATCTTTTTGGATAGCGGTGGCTACGAGGCATCCAAGGAGACTGAGCTATCTGACACCTACGAGAGGGAGTATTCTGGAAAGGAGTGGTCTCTCGACAAGCATCAACAGGTCCTGGCCGAATGGAAGTCCAATTCGCCGACGGTTTGTGTCAGCTATGACCATCCTAATGATCGCGTGCCAACAGCACAGCAAATTGAACGAGCAAAGGCGATGGTATTGCCGCCGGGAAACAGCGCTCGTGCGTTGCTGATAAAGCCCGAGAGTGAGGCTTCAAAGCGTCTGCACTTAGAGAACATACTCCCGACCGTGAAGCAAATGACGGGGTTTGCGGTGGTGGGTGTCACAGAAAAGGAAATTGGTAATTCCACGTTGAATCGAATGATCAATGTCGCAAAGCTTAGGAAGGAATTGGACGCGCATCATCCCGGCCTCCCAATTCACGTCTTCGGCAGTCTCGATACTATTTCGACATTCTTATATTTCTTGGCGGGGGCGGACATTTTCGACGGCCTGACGTGGCTCCGCTATGCCTTTTCCAATGGCGATACCGTGTACCGGCATCACTTTGGAGCGCTCTCGCTGCCAATTACGACCAACTCTGACATCGTCGAAGGTCGGTGCTGGACGAACAACTACCAGTCCATGCAAGAGATGAGGCTCAGCATGATCAAGTTCGCTGCCGATGGCCGCTTCGATCATTTTGGTAAGCATCATGAGAGTTTGAAGAAGGCCTATGACGCAATGATTGCCGAGTTGGGAGGAGCCTAATATGGGGGGTGGTGGAGGTGGTGGCCCATTCTTGAATAGGACGCCCGAGCAGCTTCGTCAGCAGGTGCGCGAAACCGAAGATCAGACTGCCATTAAGGTGTTCGAGACCGAACTCGGCGGTCTTCTCGGCGAGCTTCTTGCGTCGGCAAACAGTAGAGATGTTGAAAAGGTCAGGGATCGTCTCGATGAGATAAAGGACGCTTTGGAAGGGCCGCTCGAAGCAACGGTCGACTCCCTGTTTGGCGGTTCGGTAGCGAAGCATACCTATGTTGACGGACTAAGCGATGTCGATTCCTTGCTCGTCCTGGACGATCCAGACCTACAAAATTCAAGACCGTCGGAAGCGATTAAATCCGTTGCGGATATACTGTCGAGCGAACTCGGAGGCGGCGCAAAGGTGAGTTCGGGTAAGCTTGCCGTTACAGTTGCATATCCGGATGGACAAGAAATTCAGCTGCTACCCGCATTCAAGACGGCCGAGGGCTTGAAGGTCCCTTCCTTTATGAGAGACGGGTGGTCAGGCATATCGCCTGAGAAATTCCAGGCCGCGCTAACGGCCAGAAATGAGCAATGTGCAGGGAAGCTTGTTCCGATGATCAAGTTAGCCAAGGCGGCCATTGGCACCTTGCCGGAGCAACAACGACTGTCCGGCTATCACGTCGAGAGTTTAGCGATTGCTGCCTTCCGGAACTACGAGGGCCCCAAGACGACCGCTGCGATGCTCCCTGTCTTCTTCGAGAAAGCGCGTGAATTGGTGGCATCGCCTATTCGGGATAGTACGGGGCAATCCGTCCATGTGGATGCCTATTTGGGCGATGCCGGCAGCCCCGAGAGGGTCGCCGCAGCGCATGTTTTGGGACGCATCGCAAAGCGCATGCGAAATGCGAGTGCCCATATGTCGCGAGAACAATGGGAGGCACTATTCAGCACCAATGACAATTGAAGCAAATATCGGTTCACGAGAAGAAATCGAACGAATACGGCGGGTTTCAGATCAGCTCTGCACCGCGCATGCTGCGTTGTCCGACAGGTTCAGCGGGCGAGCGCTTCTGCTGGACATTGTTGTTTTGGTTCTGTCGGCTCTGGTGACTGCGCTGGCGTTTGTCGACCCAAAGCTCCTCCACCATGCCATGCCTGAGTCTGTCGATCCCGCAATCGTGGTAGGCATTTTTGGTCTCGTGGTATTTTGTCTTACGTTGGTTCAGTCGAAGACCGATTGGCGCGGGCGCGGAGAGGCCCATAAACGCAGCTTCACGATGTACGCGGAAGTAAAGAGAGAAGCCGGCTATTTGCTTGCATCCGCCGGCGACATTCCTCCTCGTGAATTCCAGCGCCTTGCTGCTCGGTACGATATGGCGAGTGACGTTGGTAGCGGCGTGCCGGAATCCGAGTTTCTTCGTCTAAAGCAAAAGCATCTCACCAAGGTAGAGATCAGCAAATTGCTCGACAAAAAGCCGGGAGCGAGTATTTGGTTAACAAAATTGAAGCTGTTGATTCGCGATAATTGGCCATGGTCAACATAGAAGCCCGACAATCTGAGCTCGTGGACTATTACCTCGAAGCGAAGTGTTGGGTTGAAGGTTCACCGTTTGTACAAGAGGTCGAGAGTCAGAAGCGTGTCGTAAGCGAGCACTCGATCACCGAGACGGCCTTCCTTCGTGAGTACGCTTGGGTAGTCCTGAATTCAGGGTTTCGTGAGGCCGTAGTCAGGAAGCATTTCGACTACATCTCGCTCAGCTTCTGCGACTGGGAGTCGGCGGAAGAGATTGCCGAGAACCGAGACGTTTGCGTCCGATGCGCCTCTTCGGTGTTTGGCCATCGAGGCAAGCTTCAGGCTATCGCCGAGACCGCTAGCTTGATCGCGAAAAATGGTTTCAGGTGGCTTGAGGAATGTCTTGAGGTGGATGCGTTGTCCACCTTAGAGTCGCTGCGGTTCATAGGTGGCGTTACGAAGTGGCATTTGGCGAAGAACATCGGATTGGATGTTGCCAAGCCGGATCGACATTTGGTTCGATTGGCAAGTCGGTTCGGTTACCCCGACGTCCACGTCATGTGCCGAGACATTCACGAGCAGTGCGGCGATTTGGTTTCCGTTGCAGACTTGATTCTTTGGCGCTTCGAGGAACGCACCTCTGCTTTGAAGTCTCGAAAGCAAGATATTCGCAATTGATCCGAGCGTTCTCGGCGGTGTGAGTCCAGGAAGCTCTGCGAGTGAGGGGGATTGGCTTGTTGGGGCATCGCGCCAAGCGAGGCTTTTCCAAAGCAATATGTGGATAGAACTGGTTGTATGGTTGCTTGGCCGCACAACCTATGATGTCTAATACGCGGCTTGCGGACAGATTTTTCTATCATGTTTCGTGATAGTTGAAACCAACGCCGGCAAGACTGCCTCGGCAGATCTCAACGCTCAAGACGATGCTCGACGAGCGCATAAGAGTGTCCGCAAGCCACCATTCTTTGAAACATGGCGCATCTAACAAAGCTAAAGTCGGCTGCCACTCTAAACGATGTGGCCCTGCTTCTCGGCGTACAGCCTGCAAGCCTAGCTTTCATACTTTATAAAATCCCTGAGCATCAAAAGTACACGAAGTTCCCCGTTCCCAAGAAGAGTGGCGGTGAACGAATTATCTCTGCGCCCGATCCGCGTCTGAAAATGGTTCAGAAGCGGCTTGCGAAATTGCTCAAGAATTGCCAGCTCGAAGTTGAGGCGATCCTTAAGGTCAAGTCGCAATGCGTCCTTGCCCACGGGTTTAAGCCCGGCCTTTCAATACAGACCAACGCGGCGAACCATCGCGGGCAGCGCTGGGTGCTGAACGCGGACCTGCAAGACTTCTTTCCCAGCATTAACTTCGGGCGGGTTTATGGGTTCTTTATCAAGAACCATCACTACATGCTGAACAAGAAGGTTGCGACGATTATCAGTCAGATAGCGTGTCATGAGAATACGTTGCCCCAAGGGAGCCCGTGCTCGCCAGTGCTTTCAAACATGATCGCGCACATGTTGGATATCAGGCTCAACGAGCTGGCATCCAGCAATCGCTGCACTTACACCCGCTATGCCGATGACCTCACGTTCTCAACAAGTGAACGGGTGTTTCCATCGAGAATTGCCAAACGCGATCCGTCGAGCCTGCACAAATGGGTGGCCGGAGCTGGCCTATCGAAGCGAGTTGAAAAGGCTGGCTTCGCGATAAACGGTAAGAAGACCAGGCTCCAGTATCGGGATTCCCGCCAAGATGCGACGGGCCTCGTGGTCAACGAAAAGGTCAACGTCAAATCCGAATACTACAAGCTGGCACGGGCTATGTGCTGGCACCTTATGACAAAGGGAAGCGCGCATCTGAAGGTCGGTAGTATTCCAGTGCCCGTTGATGCAAAGAAGGTCAGGGGTATGCTGGCTTTCATCTATCACGTTAAGCGCTGGGATGACGATCGAACCAAAGTGCCTAAGGAGGAGATAGAGAAGCGCGCCTACTATCGCGTTTACGCCGATTTCTTGAACTATATATCGTTCTTCGGCCAGCCGCACATGACCATTGTTTGCGAGGGCAAGACTGACAACGTCTATCTCAGGTGTGCCGTGCGCTCTCTCGCCGCTCTCTATCCAAGCCTGATCCAGGTGAAAGGTAAGAAGAGAAATTTCCTTTTGCAGCTCTTCAAATTCACGAAAACGGCCGATGCTGTGCAGCACTTGTCTGGGGGTGCCAGCCAACTATCCAACTTGCTCAGCGAATATCGTAAGAGGATCAAGAACTGTAAGGGGACGCCGCAACATCCGACGGTTATTGTCGTCGATAATGATTCCGGGCCCGAGAAACTCTTCAAGCATCTTTCGAGCCTCCTAAAGAAAGATGTCGATGGCAGCGATCCATTCTACTTTGTCTACGAGAACCTTTACGTCGTGCCCGTCCCCAAGATCGGTGGGGCATTTACGGCGATGGAGCAGCTGTTCGAATCGCACGTGCTAAAGGAGAAGCTGAATGGGAGGATTCTCGATCTGACGAACAAGGAGCCCGATGGAACGAAGTTCTACTCAAAGAATGAGTTTTCGGTCGAGATCATCCAGAAGAAGCAGGCCTCTATCAAATTCGACGGCTTCAAGCCGCTTCTCAACGCATTGGTCGCCGTCCAAAACGACTATGCTGGCAAGATTTCGGCAAAGAAGGCTGCAATACCTGCACCGGCACCTGCACCTGCGCCCGCCGCTCCGTAGGGCAAAAACACTGATATAGGCGCATGAAAATGAATATGCGCAACGCCGAGTTCTTCAACGAGCCGCTATAGTCGGGCCACCGTTCGGGCCACTTGCACGGCGGACCAATCTGTCGAACCGCGTGGGGTGGGGACGCGTCGCTCCGAAAGCACTCTTGCTATACCGCTGAGTGAGGTTACGCCGCTGGATTGAAGCTCCCGAATGATGTGGGCAAGGTCCGCAGCCCGCTCATTCGCACGGGTCATCTGCGCTTCTCTGCCAGCCTTCCTTGCAGCGCGGGAAAGCCGAGCCCCTCTATCACCGCCCAGCGCGACACCGCGCCTCTTGGCAGCTGCGAGGGCCGCTTTGGTGCGGTCTGAGATCGCTCTGCGTTCTTCGTCGGCGACCATGGCCATGATGCCAACCGTCAGTCGGTTCGCATGCGGCATGTCTGCAGCAACGAAGTCCACTCCAGCCTTCTCCAACCCGAGCAGGAAGTGCGCGTCGCGAGATAACCGGTCGAGTTTGGCGATGACGAGCTTGGCACCATAGACGCGGCACGTCTGCAACGCCTTGGCGAGCTGAGGACGGTCGTCATCCCGCTTGCCACTCTCCACTTCGGTGAACGCATCTGCGAGGGACCATTGACCGCCGTTGAGATAGTTGCGCACGGCTTCCCGCTGGGCGTCCAATCCGAGACCCGATCTCCCTTGTCCCTTCGTTGAGACCCGATAGTACGCGACGAACACACCCTCAGCCATTCCATTACATCCCAATCAACGAACGTTGACTAAGTTGTAATGGGCTCGGTGCGAGTAAATCAAGCGAGGCGAGAGGCATGATCCTGAGTCACGCTGACGCAGAACGCATCAATAATGAGAGTGCTGCCACTGCTGTGATTGCAGTGGAGCGTATGCGCCTCTGAGCAAGGCGAAGACGCGGACGAGGGGACGGAAAGCGCGGCGTGCTGGGCAGGGAAGGTCCCGCCACCGAAACGATTTTGGGGCGAGCCCTACCCCAGGGGGAAGAAGCTGGCCGCTACCCCCTCAAACCCCGCTTCACAAATTTGCGCAGACTATCCGGAACCCGATTATGCGGCGGCGGTGATTTGAGGCTCGGCATTCAGTTCACCTCTGAGTGCCTTGAAGAGCAGCGTTCGGGCCAGCGGGTCGCGTGCCGCCTTGGCTGACACGACGATGATGTTGCCTTTCACGTAACCCAGCTTCGGTTCGATCCGTACGATGGAGGGCGACGCTTCGGCAGCAACGCCATTCGAACGCTCCAGCGGAATGTCAAAGGCCGGACATCGGGCCGGGATCACGATGTCGTCTACTGTGATGTTGATGGAAACGCCAAAGCGGCGGGCCGCTCGCTGAGCATTCTGCAGCATCGCCTTCCGAGGGTTAGTCTGAAGCGTGCGCCAGTAGTGCGCTTTGGTGGCCTTGCGTATGCTCTCACGTCGGCGCTCACGCATTTCCGCCTTTGCGGCGGTGATCGCTAAGGCGATGTGGGAGGCAGCGGGGATGGTGTTCATGGTCTTCCTTACGAGGATGGATTGATGAATGTGTCAGGCAAGAGGTCTGGACCGTGGTCGCTGATGCTGCGCTTCGCCATGGAGCGGACGATGAGCTTGATGTTGCTGCGATGGTAGCCGGGAGGTAACTTCCCGGCTCCCTTCAGCACAGCGTCAACAAGCCAGTCGAGGTGGTCCGCCAGAGGCTCCGGCAGTTGGGGCAGTGGCATCCGCTTCGCTGGCTTACTCATTGCTCTATCAGCCTGGAGTGATCAGGCGTTGCTTCACTGCGGCCGACCACGACATGGCCTTGGGCCAGCCGGGAGCTTTGACGAGGGTGTCCCCGCTCTTGCATCGGGTGATCTGGACGTCATGCCAGTCGGCCGTCATGGCCTCGAACAGAGCCGGGTCATTGGGCAGCTTCGTCAGTCTATCCATGGCCTTATTGCCGAGGTCTCGCAGCTCCCGATCATTGCCCCTGTAGGTGGCAAGACGAGCAGCCCGGAGTTCACTCTCATTGAGCATGTCATTGAGGAGCGATACGGATGCACCGGTCTCGGAGAGCACCGCGTTGGCCTGAGCTTCGAAGCCGACGATCACGGCCGACATCTGCTCAGCGCTGATGCCACGGGGCGGTGCGGTCGGAATGTCTCCCGACACGACGGCGTCTTCAAGCAAAGACGACACAGCGAAATTGCCGATGGCCTCATTGGCTTGTTCAAGTGCAGCGGTCGAGGCATTGATTGCCTTCGCCTGTTCTGCCGTGGCCTTGATCGTGTTGTCGTCGGTGGCCTGAGGCTGCTGCTGGGGCCGCTGTTGCTGTGATTGAACCTGAGGCTGCTGCTGATGGGACTGAGGGGCAGCGGCGACCCCAGCGTTAAAACCCGGCTGGTAGTCCTGTGAGATCAGTCCGGCAGCCTTGGCGGCTTCCACGGTCGTGGTCATGCCGTTGACGGTGACCATGCCCGGACGGGGCGAGGACACGGCAGTGGCACGGTGCGAGCCCCCGGAGACGATGGTGGCCCTGCCCTGCGACATGGTGATGGTGGCGTTGCTTGCCGTGTTGGTCCGCATCAGTGACGACGAGGACGAGCGAGCGGCTTCCTCGGATGCCCGCTTGGCAACGGCTAGGTCCTTCAAGGACTGCTGATGGGCTTCAAGAGCATCGAGCGTGGCCCGTTCACGGGACGCCGGAGTGCCTTGGGAGCCGTTGAAGGTGGAGATGGAGGCTTGGAATTCGGCGCGGTCTTCAGAAATGGACATTGTGGTCTTTGGTCTTTCAGTTGGACTTGGTTGGACTAGGGTCGAGTGGTCACAGCGCTGGCAACAGCGGCAGTGCCGATAGTGTGATGATCAGGATCAACACCGCGAGGTGCTCTGCCATGGCGATCACTCCGGGATAACCTCGGTGATGATCTGCACCTCTCCGTCAGGCTGATCGACGGAGACAAAGCGCTTGGTCGGGATTTCATCGTCGGTGGTGAGTTTGCCGGTGCCATCAGTGACGGCCGGCTCGATGAAGATTGGGGTGATTTGGATTTCGTCAGGGTTCATGGGTCTGCTTTCAAGTTTGGTCGAGGTGGTTCGGAGGGGCCGGGACGTTCGGAACCGGCCGAGCCTTCGCATTGCGAGCGATGTTGATCTGCTTTGCCCGCAGCGTGGTGAACTTAGAGACGAGCTGGGGAGTGACGCCGAGGATGTCCGCGATGTGGCGATGGAGCAGGCGCGGATGGTGATCGCACAGCCAGCACACGGCCTCCTGCGTGGTCATCTCCCGACGGCGGGTCGCACGGAAGGTATCGAGCGCAGCCTTCGCACGATCCATCGTCGGGGCGGCTTCATTATCGAGAGCGGCAACTGTGTCATCCCACGCTTCAGCGATCAGCGCTTGGCACTTGGGAGACAGAACATCGAACGGGTGTCCCGATCTCGGCTTGTCGTGTCGGATGCCAAGGCCAGTATCAACGAACGCTCGGGGCAGTCGATAGCGCCGCCCTTCGGCAGCGAGAACACCCATATGGTGAAGGATCGTGCGGACACGGTGTGGACCAACTCCGTATTTGTCACCAAGTTCAGTGACGGTCATGTATTCGCCGAGGATGTTGGTCGCGAGTAGTCCGGTCTGGCGGTCGAGAGTTTCTTGGACGTAGAGCATCGGTAGGTGTGGTCCTATCTGGTCTTTCGAGAAGTTGAACTCTGAGGTGGCTGGTCTTGGGGCATCGAGGTGCATGTGAAGGGGGGCAGCCTCTGGGGCTCGGCAGCTCCGCGCGGGGTGGACCAAGCATTACCCAAGACCTAAACACCCCAAAAATGAATGGAGGTGGTCTATCTGCAACTTGAAGTGTTGAGTGGTGCCGATCCGGCCAAACCCTTCATGATGGTGATGTGTCTCGGGAAGCATGTCGTTGCCTGCTCTGTGTCCCTCCCGGTGCAATGGGAGTTTCTGGGAACATGCTTGGCGTGCCGCTTGAGGTGTCGTGAAGGGCTTGGCGGGATTGGTAGAGGGAAGGGCGCTCCCACTGAGGATGTCGTCAGCCCGGCAGACCAGTCAGGTCGAGAGCTTTCCTCAGTAGGAGCCGCCACACCGTCACCCTCACGCGGTGATGTCGATCAGCCCGGAGACCACGCCGGGCCGAGAGCTGTCATCTGCTGGAGGGAGGGGCGTTTGGTAGAGGGAGTGGACAACCTATTCGATCAGCGTCGAAGAGGGCGTGTCCTATGTGGAGATGGCCAACCTATCGATCAGCCCCGGAGGCGCGTCTGTATCGCTGACATGCAACCCTACGCCAACAGCCCGAAGAGGGCGTTCCTATGGGCAGTGGGGCAAGCTATTCGATCAGCCCGAAAGCGCGTTCTGTTGCCCGATGGCGCAACCCAATCGACCTGCCCACGAACGACGTTCCTATTGGGTTGGAGGACAACCTATTCGATGGGCGACGATAGCAGCCACCCGTCCTAACAGAGGTCCCTCCTAAACGAGCCGAAGGGCTGCCCTCCAGATGATTCAGGGAGGGCCACTGAGGCGCCTTTGGAGTGCCCGGGTGCTACCCTCAGTTTCTCCAGCGAACGCGCCAGTGACTCTATAATTCAATCCTAGAGCCAATCAGGGGATGGCGTAGAACATCGCGAGACGCCACGCCGGAAAAGCCATGGACTGCCCGCCATCCGACGCTGAGCGATAGGCGATGCCGTTCCTCTGGCACAATTCGTCCAGGCGGCGCTCGTCATCCCGGAACGTGGCCTCCGGGTCGGCCAACATGCAACGGGCTCGTCCATCTCATGCCACCATTCGCGTATGGTCATGAGCCGTGAGGGATCACGCGCGACGCGACCAAGGCATGTCGGGGTGCCGATGAGGTTGGCTGAGGATGTGGTGAAGGTGTTCATGGTGATGCTCCGTGTCGGTGATTGCCATCCGTAGTCAGTCTACGAATGGCAGGGGAGCATTGCCTCGCACGTAGTATCAACACGGTGGGTTGATCGCAACTCCACGACGTAGGTCATTCCGCCGCATGTTCGATTGCCACTGCTTTTGCCGATGGGGCAGTATCGCATAGACACGCTTGTGGACGCCATGCGGGGAAAGCGCTGAGTCAATTGGCACGGCAGACAACGAGACATGCAGCTGGACCGTATCCAGAATAGGCCAAACAAACACACATGACCGCGTTGGGCCCATAAGCCGATCTCGGTGCGGGTGTTAGCTATGTCCCCTGGGGGCCAGGAGCGGACTTCCTCATGATCGGACGTTGCGTTGCCGCTGTGCGTATTCGGCACCCCAGCCAAGCCCAAGCGTGACCGAGATCAGCGAACCGAGTAGCACACCGAACTTTGCGGCATCGAGCAGTTTCTCATCGGTGAACGCGAGCATGGCAATGAAGATGGACATGGTGAAGCCGATCCCGGCCAGAAGTCCGATGAGACAGATGCCGGGCCAGGTCACGCCTTCAGCCAATCGGCATCCGCCCAGCCGCACAGCTATCCATGTCGCCCCGATGACGCCGACTGGCTTTCCCGCGCAAAGAGCAAGTCCAATGCCGAGCGCGACAAACTGCGTTCCGCCATCAAACTCGATGCTCCTCAGATCGACGCCCGCGTTCGCGAACGCGAATAGAGGCATGATGGCATAGGCAACCCAAGGATGCAGAGCTGCCTCGACCCGAACGACCGGCGGCTCTGTCTCTGCACCAGCCGTCCGTGCTGGAGTGATCAGGCCCAGTACCACGCCCGCAAGAGTTGGATGTACACCAGCGACAAGGAATCCAGCCCAGACAATAAGGGCTGGTACAACGTAGATCAGAGCGGTGCGGAAACCCAACCGCTGCAGGCCGAGTGCCGTGATAATTCCGGCAGCAGCGACGATGAAGCCGCTTGGCTGGAGTCCGTCGCTATAGAACAGGGCAATTATCAAGACCGCGATGATGTCGTCGATAATGGCGAGCGCCAGCAGAAAGACCCTCACGTTGGACGGGATTGACCGGCCCAGCAGTGCGAGCACGCCAACAGCAAAGGCGATGTCTGTCGCAGTCGGGACCGCCCAACCATGGCCTCTGCCCGCCGTGTTGTTGAAGCTTAAATAGACCAATGCCGGCACGATGACCCCACCGCACGCCGCCAACACAGGTAAAAGCGCCTGATCGAACCGACTGAGCGCGCCTTCGTGAATTTCGCGGCGTATCTCCATGCCGACGACGAGAAAGAACACGGTCATCAGCGCGTCGTTGATCCAGAAATGCACCGATCTGACGAAGGCGAACTCGCTTAAGCGAAGCGGCAACAGCAGGTTCCAAAGGTCGTGATAGGAATGGGACGCAGGCGAGTTCGCCCAAATCAATGCAACGGCTGCGGCGAATAGCAGCACCACCCCGCTGATGGCCTCGACATGCAGGAACTGCTGGAGGGTTGCGAGCGCCCGCTGAATTGCTGAGTGGCTTGTGTTCGGCCGCTGGTTTTTCAAGGGCGCACGGGCTCCGCGTGGCGGCCCGACCATCGCTTAACCTGTCACTACCCGTTTGCAGTGAGCACCCGTGAGTTTCTTCTACACGACAGGCCCGCGAAGGCAACCGTTGGTCTGCTTCGGGTCACAATCAGAATCGGGAGCACCTCTGAGCTTGGTCTGCTACCATCTCGAAAGCTGCCATCGCTACGTGAGATGATTTGCGAGGGGAAATGACGGCGGGCGCTATGATGCGCCGCTCCGGCTATTCCGCCGCATCTTCCATGGCCACGGCTCCGTTGCCTTTGCCGAGAGCATAGCGAGGAAACTTTCTCATGGCATTCGAACGAGTCTTCAGGGTGACCTTGGTGTACATCTCGCCTTGGGTCTTTGCGGCATGGTTTGAAATGGCGTCTAACGTCAACGCCTCAATCCCCGCCTCCAGCCCGTAGGATTTGAAGGTGTACCGCCAAGCATGGTTCGGTTGGCGCATCTCTCTCGGTACAAGCTCGCGCACCATTTCATAGACGCGTTTGTAGACGCCCTCAGCGGGACCTTCGATGGAGCCGCCCTTGCCGGGATCACAGAACAGATGCCCCGCCTTGGCGCTGTTGACGAAATCGATGAAGCCGGTCGCGATCAAGTGTTCATGCACCGGCACGTCACAGAATTTGTTGTTCTTGATGCTGCCTGCCTCCGGTGTCAGCCGAATGATCCAGCCATGACCCGGGTCCTTACGAACGTCCTGCTTCCGTAGCTGGATCATCTCAGCGACGCGAGCGCCGGAGTATGCACAGAGCCACGGTACCCATCGCTTTGCCGCGGTGGTCTTCGGGTCCTCCCGCTTTGATCCAACAATGGCGGCGGCGTGTTGCAGTATCGCGGCAGCTTCGTCGGGTAGGAAGAATTTCTCCCGCACCTCTGCCTTCTTTCGCTTCGACTTGATCCGTGTTCCGTCCGTGGGGTTTGAGGTCAGCCATTCGCGCTCAACGCCCCAGTTGAACACGTTGCTGAACGAGGCGATGTCGGTGTCGTTGATCGACTTGACTGCGATCTTGTCGGCTAGACGTTTGTCCTTCCAGCGGACGATGTCTTGCTTCGTCACGCGGCTGGCGTCATCGTGCCCAAGGAACTCGATCAACACCTCAAAGCGTCGCTTCGTGCGATCAGCATCGCGCTTTGTAACGCCACGGTCCAGCGCGGCCTTGTGCCACGCCACGGCGAGGGCGTTGAGGGACCGGCCAGTGGCCTTTGACGGTGCACGCTCGAATGGCTGAAAGCGCTTGGCGTAGTCATCGGGTGAGAAGTCGCCATCTGCATTCCGAGAAAGTTTCCGGGCTGCTTCTGACAGATCGCGAGAGGTCCATTCGATCAACTTCCAGCGGCTCTCAAGATCGGTGACGATGCCGCGACGGGTGAGGAAAATGTCGGCCATCTTGCCGAACCGCTCTTCCATGGATGCGCGGCGACGGTCACCCGGGGATCGATGGACGCCCAATCGCGCGACCGCACCATACTCACCCCGGCGAGCTTGCTCATTTAGCTCTGCCACGCGAAGCCATTGCTCAGTGGTGAGGGCGGGACTGTCTTCAAGGCCCTCCGCAAATGCTTTGTACAACTCGCCGGAGAGAGCGCTGATCTGCTTATCGGTGAGCGGTTGGGGACCGACGCGGAGCGCAGCCATCGTGCGCTCAACCTCAGCGGCGATCTCGGGGCACTTGGCCTTCGCAGCCGCTCGGTCGGCTGTCTTCAACGAAATGCTGACGTGGTCCTTGAACCAGTTTGGCGGACGTTGATCCTTCGGCAACTTTGCCAAGATCGTTTGAACATCAGCAGGGATACGCTTGCGGTAGTACCAGTTGTCGGAACCGCGGCGCTTAGTAGGGCAGGCCATTCGCAAAACCATCGTGTAGCACCCGTGTGTATCAGGCGCAGCGCGAAAAGCTCAACGATCTCAGTAAGTCCTTGATGTCGCAGGACAACGAATGGTGCTGCCAGACAGGATTGAACTATCCAAAATTTATCGTCAGTTCCATAACGCGCGATTATCGAGTTCAGTCGAAGAGTTCGCCCTGCCGGCGCCAGGACAAGGGCAGGAGTTTCGCGATTTCCTTTAGTTGAAACGTTGCTCGTTGCTCTAGAACCGCCTTCATCAGCTCCGGCGCCAGAAATGCGAGCCGCAATCCCTGCCGAACGATCTTCGGGTGGATATGCGCTACGGTCGCGAGAGCTTCAACGGATTCGTGGCGACCGCTCGATAGATCGTCAAGCCAAGCATGAGCTCGGATAGCGGATTTTAGAACCCGTTGGTCGGTGGTTGTGTCTGAAGACGTCGTCCAGATCTGCGTGGCTCTTTTCGGCCTTGGACTCCAAGGAATATTTATCAGGCTACCCTTTCCTTTTAGACGCTTTAACGTCAATCGGAGATAACCGGTTGAGACGATAATTTTGTCAACGTAGTCGCGCATTTCATCTTTTGACGCGTGAAATCGTTCACTGAGCGCGGCCTCAACGATTGCTTCGACCTCCGGCGCCGAAATTCGTGCGACCGACCCGGCATCTTTTTTGCGTCCTCGAAGCGCCGTGCTGATGTAGAATCGGTAGCGCACGCCATTCTTGCTGGAAAAGCTTGGGCTCATCCTGTTGCCTTTGTCATCGAAGATCTTTCCCTGGAGCGGAGCGCAATTTGCGGAGAATTTGATCTTGCGTTTGATGGTATTCGACTTCAGGAGGTCCTGCACATGATCGAAAGTCGCGCGGTCCAAGATCGCTTCATGCTCTCCCTTGAACCACTTGCCGCCGTAGTGGATCTCTCCAACGTAGATTCTGTTTTTGAGAAAATAGGCGAGAGGACCGTAAGTGAAAGGGATGCCGCCCTGATACTTCGGCGCTTTGGTCGCGCGACGTTTGGTGACAATCTTGCGCCGATCTAGTTCCGCCACAAGCTTACCAAAGGATCCTAGCTCGAGGTAAAGATCAAAGATCGTTCGAACCGTTTTGGCCTCGGATTCGTTGAGGGCGAGCTTCTTGTCCTTAGCGTCGTAGCCGAGAGGGACGGTGCCGCCGGTCCACTTGCCCTTGCGTCGACTGGCCGCAACTTTGTCCCGCACCCGCTCGGCTGACAGTTCGCGCTCGAATTGGGCAAAGGAAAGCAGGACATTCAAGGTCAGGCGTCCCATCGAGGTGGTCGTATTGAACTGCTGGGTGACAGCGACAAACGAGACGGTTCGAGCATCGAAAGTCTCGACGAGCCTTGCGAAGTCGGCTAGGGAACGGGTCAGGCGGTCGATTTTGTAAACCACGACCACGTCGACCTTGCCACTCTCGATGTCGGCCAGAAGTCTCTTGAGCGCCGGCCGGTCAAGATTTCCGCCGGAGTAGGCAGGGTCGTCGTAATGCTGGGGAAGAGCCTTCCACCCCTGAAATGCCTGGCTTTTGATATAGGCCTCGCAAGCTTCTCGTTGGGCATCCAGTGAGTTGAATTCCTGCTCCAGCCCGTGCTCCGTCGACTTGCGGGTGTAGATCGCGCACCGAGTGGCCTTGGGGTCACTTGCCATCAGTCGCCTCCTGATGCGCCACAGAGCGCAGCCCGAAGAAGCGAGGGCCGTTCCATTTCGTGCCGGTGATGGCGAGAGCGATTTCGGAGAGGTTGGTGTAGGTCTTATGGTTGTGAGTGAAGCCATCAGAGGTCACGGTGACGCGATAGGTCTTGCCATTCCAGGTCCGGACCAACTCAGATCCTGGTTTGATCCGTCGAGGCAACTCCAAAGGCCCGTTGGGTTTGGCTAAAGCGGCCCTTACCAGTTGGTCGAGTAGTCTCTTGGTTGCTGCGGGAAGGCCCCCATAGGCCTTCTCCTGAATTCTGTGGGCAATGCTGCGGCGCAGAAGGTCCGGGCCGAAGGCCTTTGGCGGTTCAGCCCGGAACAGTTGGGAGTAGCGTTTCCGTAGCTTAGCTATGGGCATCGTCGGCAACCGATCCAGCTCGGCCTCGACGGCCGGAGCGGCTTTTGTGGTCATCAACGTTGCCTTCACGACGCGGCACCCGGTTTCGCGATCCGGTATATTCGCGTGCCGTTCACCTTCTCGGACGTAAGGTTCAGCTTTAGCTTCTTCTTGACAACACCGGCGAAGAATCCGCGCACGGAATGCTGTTGCCAGTCCGTCGAGGTCATGATCGCGGCGATAGTGACGCCCTTGGGTTGACGCAACAGGCCGAGTACGATCTCTTGTTTCGTCGAGCCAGCTGGCGTCTCCAAGGTCCGGGCGACGGCCTTCTTGGCCGGCACTGAGATTTTGATGAGTGCCCTCTTCTTAGCGATTGATTGTTTTGCTCGGGACAGTGACGATTGTGATTTGGTCTTTGGTTTGCTGCTTGCCATCTGGCTCTCCATCGCTGCAACGACAGCATCGGGTACTGCCACTGACGTGAGCCCAGCCTTGAGGGCCAGGCGATAGAGCGCCGTTATTGCATCTATCAGTCGCGCGAGAGCCTGCTTAGTAGTGAAGCAGCATCGCGAAGCCTGCCGGCTTCATAGATCAGCTACTCGATGTCCATCGAGATTATGACGGCCTCTAATGCTCCCGGTATCTGCACATGCTTGTGCCGCCTTCGGGGTCCGAGCCGCCTCAGATAGCCTGGCGTGAATTTCGCTAAGGCAGGCGATGACAGCATCGTGGAAAACTGGTCTGCCCATTCATTGTCTCCTATTATCGGGGACAGTGACGCTCCGGTGGCCTCAGAAGTCGAGCAAATTCAGAGCAATCTTATTGCTCGTGCGTAGCCTTCCCGCCCTCCTGAGAGCGGTCTTAGCCCGCGCTACGGGCACGTGTCGGCCTGACCAGCTTACCGGCGGCAAACTCTCTAAACAGCTTGACCGGATCAGCGCCCAAAGCCGAAGCGATCTCGATGAATTCAATGACGTCAATGCGGCGTTCGCCGCCCTCATACTTAGCAACGAAAGACTGGGGCCTGCCAAGCTTCTCAGCTAAGGCCTGTTGGCGAATACCAGCCTCCTTCCGCGCTGCGACAAGAGCCGCTATGAGCCGGGCATAATCTGCTGATTTAAGGGACTTCTGCATGCACCGCCAAGCCAAGGATTCGGCGGCAGGCAATTTGATCCCGAAAAAGGATTATCCCAAAACTGGATATTTCCTGAATTGCGAGCTATCCTGCGAGCCAGTTGGCAGGAGGGGGATTGCGAAATGAACAGTCATAGGAATCGAATAGGAAGTAAGCGCAGTGCGATATGTTTCTCCAACAAAGGAGCTGGTCCGCTGTTGATCTGTTTGGTGCTCGCAATAGCTCTTGCGCCGTCGGCAGGACGATGTAGCGACAACCGGCAAGCCAATCAGCAGGATGCAGCGCAGTCCGAAGGATTTGTGAGATGCGACCGCCAGGCTGAGGCAGAGACGGCCGAAGCCTCCAAGCTTACGCCGGTTGCGCCGACGTCCATACTCAACCCAATTTTGCTGCTGAATGACCTGCACCGGCGCAAACAGGAAGAAGAGAACCAGCCGAGAGCTCTGGAGCAGATCGAACTGAAGAGGCAGCAATGCCGCAGGAATGTAGTTGCTGCCGCGGCGTCCAGAGCGCAGGAAGCTCTCGATCAAGAGACAGATGCCATGCGCGGATATCGACGCACTACATTTGAAACGTTCGCTCTCGACGCCCTAACCCTAGCGGCCTCGCAGGCTCGGATCTCAATGAGAGGAGCTTATCTGCCTGACGGCAATCTTGAATGGCTCTTCCCGAGCCAAGTCGAGGCTATTCAAGCGCGAAGTAATCCGGCCGGCATGCGCAATATCAGCAGGATACCCTTGGCGACCGATCATGCGTCTCGCGAATTCAGAAAGACTCTTTTGAGGTGCAAGTCTACGCCAGGTTCGGACCAGATCGGTTGCCCTGCGGTTATCGTAGGTCACGTGAGCATCTGCACGATATCCACACCTCTTGGGGCAAACAACGACATTCCATGCATCGTGGTCGAAAACGGCCGGGAGATTAGATGATCATGCAGAAGAATTTATTGACCTTAGGGGCAGTGGCGTGGCTCACAACATTTGGTGCGACTTCTCAGGCAGATGATGCGCGTTGTGCCGTACCTCCATACGGGGCGCCGGTTCAGTCATTTCGGGCGTTTGTCAAAAACTTCGGATCGCTCGTCCCGCCCGCAAAGTTCCTGCCGAGCATTTGCCAGATCAAGTATGGTGGTGCCGAGCGAACACCTCTATACAATCTGGGCTTCACCGACAGCGATATCGACGGAAAGCCGCTGGAGGATCTCTGGGTTGAAGTGCTCGATGCGGTGCGGCGACTTGCTATTCAAACAAAATAGTCCAAGTGGGAAACAGCGCCGCTCTGCTAGAATCCTTCACTATTTCCTAGTCCGATCGAAATGCCGTAGCAGAACGTATCTAGCAGGTCGTCCTCTCGGCCGTTGTCCTTGTCGCCGATGCGAAAGCTCTCCACTTGATCAAGCAGATGGTTGCGCGACTTGCGCTTGTAGAGTGAGAGCTTGTTGAATGCGTAGTCGGAGTATTTGACCTCTCCTCGATGAACGTAACCCGATACTGATATGGCACGCTCATCCTTTCCCATAGCTGTCAGCTTTGTATTGATGGACTGTGCCGCCATTCCGCGTCGCTGAGCTTGCTGCAGCAGTATCGTACCAGAGTTCTTATCCTCGATCCATGCGCCCAGATGCCCGTTCCGGGCCCCGCAAATCCTTGCGAGCCCCTCCAGTCGGGCGAAGATCGATGGCAGCCAAGTTTCCAGAGTTGCGCCTTCAATCTGAGCGATATCCCAATCTAGGATTATAAGTGGAGAATTGGGTCCATGCCGGTCAATCGCGAAGTACGTTACCGCTGTTGCATCGTGCTCGGTGCCGGTTTTTGAAGCGGTATCAATGACGGCGTACACCGCGTCGCATCTTCTGGGGTATGCGACGGGCTGGCCGTCATCTAGAAGCTTATCCCTGCTGAAGAAAGCCACGCCTGACCAGTCAACGAACTCGGCCTCATACTCTTGAGCATAGACCAGTGGATCATTATCCCTGACGAGTTCCTGCAGCAAGCGGGCACGTCTTGCGGTCCAAGTAACGACGTCTTCGTTTGCAAGCATCTTGGGTAAGAGTGGATTGTCCGCCGTCCTGGCGTGGTACTCGACGAAGCCGTATTGAGGGTCGGTGCAGATATTGTAGAAGAAGTTGTCGGGATTTTTTCCGGCCGAATTTGAGCATACGAGCGCCTCGCCGTTGAAGTCATAGAGGGTCGGCTTGATTGCTTTTTCGAAGATGCTCATCATTGAGCCATCGACTTTATTGTCGCCGTCTTTTGCAAACGCGGCCTCGTCAATGACTACGCGGTGGTATCGCCTGCCGCGGCCAGCGATCGGGTTCTCCAAACTCCAAAAATCGAGGCGTGCGCCGGTTTTAAAACGAATGACGGCGCTTTGCTTTGAGGCCCTCTCGATGATTGGATCTAGACCGTTCGTTAACTCAGAAAAGACCTCAGCCCAAGTCCGATGCTGGGGTGAGAACCAGGCGCACTCCCAGCCACGAAGGATGCCATCTGTAATCCAGAGCTTGGCAAAATCGGTTTTACCAAAGCGTCGACCGCAACGAAGCGCCTTGAAGCGATGCTCTTGGAGCGCCAAATGTGCGGCTTCTTGTCCGGCGTGGAGCCGGGGGAGTGATAGCCGCGACTTCGATGAAGAGGGGGAGCGTACTTGTGATCTGGACATCTTGGATCGAAGGCTAGCGGGAATCTTTTGGCCGCGCCGGGTCAATAGCCGAGGTGGCGGCCACATCTCTCGTCTTTTGCTCGGCGGTCTGACCTGGATAGTCCTGGAGCCAGCCGTCGATTTCGATGAACTCGCCACGCGAAGGGCCGGCTCGGAGTGCCTCAGCGCGGAGTTTGAGAACTAGATCCGCTGCATCAATGTCTCCCTTGACCGCTCTATCTACGATCACCTTCAGCCTCAGTTCTGAACGAGTTGTCGTTCGCGTGAGTCCATTTTCGCTATATTGGATCGGGGCGTTAAGAGCTGTGTTGATGGCGTCAGACAGAGCAGTCGGCGGGCGCTTTGGCCGCCCTTTGGGATTGCCAGAACGACCAGGTTTGAATTGAAACTGCTTGGGCGGGCGGCCGTACCCGACAGTATCGTCAGTCATGGCCGTTCCCCCCAGTACCGTTGCCCCCAGCGTCGCGGGCATCGTCGCCCGTAAATCTCAGCTCAATGTGCCGGGGCCGATCATCGTGCTCCTTGGCGAGGCGCTGGTACTTCAACAGCGTGCGGGATGCCTTGCAGTTGCCTGAGAGCTCTTTCCGTTGCAGCTGCGAAATAATAGCTGCCAGAGCAGAGACACGTGTTGGCACCCCGTTGAGGCTGATCGTCACATAGGACAGCAGGAGCCGATCAAGTTGCTCAATCTCGCTCTTTGGTTGCCGCAGCTTCTTGCGAGGATTGCCACTTTGGCCCTTTTTCCATCTCGTACGAAGAGGGGGGCGGCCGTATCCGACCTTAGATTTGTCTGACGGACTACTCATTGGTGGGGCGCCGTTTCGCCTTGATGAAATCGTAGGTTTCGCCAAGCGGACTTGCCGCTTTGCGTCCCGTCATTCGCTGCCAGCGCTCGATCGCTGTGTCTACGTAGATGGGATCGAGCTCGATGCCGTAGCAGCGCCGGCCGGTTCGCTCCGCCGCGAGTAGAGTTGTTCCGCTCCCGAAAAATGGATCGAGGACGATCTCATGGCGCTTGGTACAATCCAAGATCGCGTCGGCGACCATCAAAACAGGCTTAACTGTCGGGTGTAGTTCGATGCCACGGCCGAACCCTTTGCGGCCGAATGAATTGGCACCTGCGTAGTTCCAGACGTTTGTGCGGTTTCGGCCGAATCTTCCGAGCTGAACATTATTTTGATGCGATGCCGATCCGTTCTTGAACAAGAACACCAGTTCGTGGCGTGACCGGTAGAGCGAGCCCATGCCACCGTTGGTCTTCACCCAGACACACAGGTTTAGAAGCTCACTGCCCGATGATCGACCGGCATCGAGCATCTCAGTCATGTGACGCCAGTCCATACAGCAATAGATGAGGGCCCCTGCCGCCGTATACCGATTGATCGCCGCCATAGCCGATGTGAGAAAGCTTCGAAATTCGCTGTTCGACATCTCGCCGGTCGCCATCGGGAATTCCCGATGCTGTACGGCTCCTTTGCCGCTCACGTGTCCGTCGATGCGGACATTGTAGGGGGGATCGGTAAAGGCAGCTGCCGCTAACTCACCATGTAGTAGTTTGCTGTAGGCCGCCGAATCTAGAGCGCTGCCGCAGTAAAGTCTGTGCTCGCCGAGCTGCCAGATATCTCCCACGGCCGAGACCGGATCAGGCAAGGCGACCGAAAAGCCGTCGACGTCGTCACCGGGAGTGGGCTCTTCCAGCGACTGGATGCGGAAGTCGATCTCCGGTGGATCGAACCCAATAGCCTCGATTTCGAAGTCGAGGGCCATTTCAGACAAATCTTTAAGTTGAACTGCGAGCTTTTTGTCGTCCCAGTCGGATAGGTCGGTCAACTTATTGTCGGCCAACATATAGGCTCTGGCCTGTTGCTCGGACAGGTGATCCAGAGAGATCACTGGAACTTGCGACAACCCAAGCATCTGGGCGGCCAGCACGCGCCCATGGCCCGCCAAAATATTGTTATCCCTGTCGGCGAGTACGGGCGCATTGAAGCCGAACGTCTTGATGCTCTCCGCGAGCTTTCTGAGCTGACTTAAGCTATGCTTCCGGGCGTTTTGCGGAGCCGGCCGCAGCTCGGATACGCTAACAAGCGCAAATCGATTAGTAGTATTTGGACCGCTGGTGAGGAACTGGACAGGCGAATTCATCGGCTACATCTCCAGCTTTCACCTATCTTCAGTGAAGCTGTTGACAAAGCCTAATGACTTTTGGACGCCAGACCAGTCTGCTTTTTCTTTGTAGTTTTCTTCGTTAAGGCGGACCGCGACGATCGTGGCGTTGTCCGAGCGTCTAGTGCCACACTGGTTATCGTTGCAGCCGTTCCGTTGAGTGCCTCGCCAAATCGCTCTTCAAGCGCGAGCCCTATCAGGGTTTGAACGCCGCGGACTGTCGGGTTGCCGCGATGTCTGTCTACGACAAGTGGATCGCCGTGCTGACGTGCGGTGGTCGCGAGTTGATCGAACCAGTTTGCAACTCTATTTAGGGCGTCGACGTCCGGTCGAGCTATGTCGCGCGATACCGGATCATCAAATCCGAGACTTCCGAACTCTATTGCTAGAGTGATGTCGCGTGCAATCGTCCGAAGCAAGGTAGCATGACTACGCCAATTCAGCTTGGCTGCTTCAATTTCGGAAAGTTTTGACACTGAAATGCGGTCGCTTGCGGCACTGATCGCTAGCTGGATGATTTCTCGAACGGCGGCAATTTGTGCTTCGTCGTCCGACTGATCAGGTCTCGCCCTGGCCGCATTGAGAAAGCGACCTGTCTTTCGGTCGCGTCGAACGAACTCCTGATAGACCGGTCGCATCCGGGAATCATTCAAGAGGCGATCAAAGATAAACCTGTGCCGGCTGACACAAGCTGCGCTCTTTATCTCTTCAAGTACGGGCTTCAGGAGATCTGGAATCCAGGCGGGGAGGGGCATGATTTACTGCCATAAAGTGGAGGTGATCCAGCGCGCAATTGGTTTGAGGCAATTTCTTGACGACCTGGTGCGGTGTTGACCTCATTCACAGCGGACTAACAGCCTTTTTTGCACGTTCGCGGAAAGTCGATTATGGAACGTTGCTCCGACCTGTCTTCCCAGAGGCGGTGCTATTTGTTTCAGGCGGTGATGATGAGGACGTTCGTCGGCGAAAGGCGTAGGAGGGCCCATAGGAGCGAGTGTTGCTCCGTCGAAGTGTGCTAGCTGCAAGTGATGGATCGCGCGATAGTCGGCCGGCGAGTTGGACACGCCTATTCCATCGATAACGCTTTTTCTGCAAGCGTGGCACAGCTTTAGCGGTACGGGACGACGGGGCCGACTGGCTGGTAGAATCGACAATGCCACCGCTATCGAGAGTGAGCCGTCCCATCCCTTCCAATCGCTGTTGGAGCGCCCTTATCAGGATGGCAGAAGTGTCACATCGAAATTCACCGAACGCGCGGTTCCAAATGAGGGTTCTGCCGTCCCTGTCTTCGCCAGGTTAGAGTCGGCATAAGAAGGTAGTCCTCGACCACGGCATTGGCCGCATCCAGCCTGATAATCAACGCGAAATCAATTGAATGGAAGCGCTTCGTGCCGAACGACTGTCAGTTCGGAGCGGCCGAAAGCTTGGAAACAATGGGAATCCATTGTTTAAGATCGTTCTCGATAAAATTGACGAAGCTTGCGCTTCCTGCTCCCGAAATTTCGACGCCTTCTGTCTGGTACTGTTGAAATATGTCGGGGCGTCTGATCGCAGCGATAGCCGCTTTTTCGACCAAGCCCAGTACAGATGGGGGGGTTCCCTTAGGTGCAAAAAGACCCATCCACACATTCATCTCGGCCTGCGGATAACCTGCCTCCGCCATTGTTGGAACGTCGGGCAATAAGGGCGATCGCTGGACCGATGTCATGGCGAGCGGTACTAGACTGCCGTCCTTGACGTATTGTTCGAAGATCCCAACAATTCCAAAGACGATATCTAGCCGTCCGGCCAACAAGTCCGTCGTTGTGTCCGCGACAGACTTATAGGGCACAGAGGTTAGTTCCACCTCGGCTTCGCGACTGAAGAGCTTCGCTGCAAGGTCAGACGACGTGCCGATGCCTCCATTTCCGTAGCTCAGGGGCTGTCCCGCAGTGGCCTTTGATTTCGCAAGTTTGACTAGATCGGCAACACTCTTCACGCCGAGCGAAGGTCGAACCAGCAAAACGTTGGGAAAACTCACAAGATTCACAAGTGGGACAAAGTCATCGGACGCATATCCGAGGTCTTTTCGGAGCAGGGGGTTAATTACCACAATTCCCTGCGAAGCGATGAGGAGCGTGTATCCGTCAGGCTCAGCATTTTTTACCTTCATGGCTCCGAGGATTCCGCCAGCACCTCCGACGTTTTCGACGATGACTGCTGGTGCGGCGAGTTCGCGCTTCAGCCCGTCACCAAGGCGTCGCGCCAAGATGTCGGCTGATGAACCCGGAGAAAACGGAGCGACCAAAGAAATTGTACGTGCAGGAAATAATTGCTGTTGCGCCCTCGAATCCTGCGAGCAAATCCCCATCGACACACAAATGGTAATTGCGGCTAAGCGTTTGGAGGTGTGGTACATCAATTTCACCATGAATCGAGCATAGGAAGTCCAAAACGAATCTTGGTCAGGTCAGCACGACGGGATCGTTCAGTAGTTCGATCTCAACTTCAAGGGCAAGCAGGAGGAAGCTGAAAGACTTGCCATGCGTGTCAAGATTTAGCGAGCTATTCACGCCGCCTTCCAGAGCGTCGTGAAGAACAAAATTGAGACCATGCAACTCGTCTACTGCGTGCCGTTCAACTTTCCCTTGAAATAGACGTGGATAGGCATTCTTCACACGTTCGGCAGTGAGTTGAGCCTTTACGTCGGCGTAATGACGCGGATCGTAGACCCATACGCCGATGCTTGAAATGTTGCCCTTGTCGCCGGCTCGAGCGGAAGCGATCTGGCGCAGCGGTGCTTTTACTTTCATGTAGAGAACACCTCGAAGGTTGGTTTGACCGCGGCGCGACCGACGAATGCGGCGTGAGTGATCACTGACGGCGTTATGGTGCCGCGGTAGCCGCCGCCGCCGGCAGGGCCGTTGTTGAGCAGGGCCTCAACTTCGTAGAGCAGTACCTCCGCAGTTTCGCGGTCGAAGCTGCGGAGCGCTCCTCGCACACGGACATCCTCGAGTTCGCGCGCGGCGGATGCGGTTGCGGAGCCGTGAAGAGAGTTTTGTCCTATCAGGTCAAGCCGAAGTTCTTCCTTTCGGCCGTGTAGGTTCTCCATGCGCTCGCGGATGATCTGAGCCGCGAGTCGTCCGCGGTCGACGGCACCCGGTCCGGCGTAACTGATGCCGACTTCAGCCAAATACCCGCCGTCAAATCCGACAGTGACCTTTAAAGTGTCAGGTCGGGGCTGACCGGTAGCGCCATGGACAGCGACGCGATCTGGGCCCGCAGCACTCACCTTTACAGATGCAAAGTTGGCGACCACATCGGGCGTCTTGTACCCCTTAGGATCGTGTACTTCGTAGAACAGCTGTTCCTTGACGATGTGCGGGATCATAACGCCGCCCGTGTCTGGCAACTTGGTAATAATAGCCGATCCGTCCGGTTCGACCTCAGCCAGCGGGAACCCAATATAGGCCAGATCCGGAACCGATTTGTAACCGGGATCGGCGAAATACCCTCCTGTGACGAGTCCTCCGCATTCGAGCACGTGACCGATGAGCGTTGCCTGCGCCATCTCTTGCCAGTTGTCGAAGCGCCAGCCGAATTCATGCGCTAAGGGGGCCACAACAAGAGACGGATCGGCTACCCTTCCGGTGAGAACGATGGCAGGATCCTCGTCCAGCGCCTGGCCGATGATGTCCGCGCCGAGATAGGCATTGGCTGAGATCATGTGAAGTCCCGTCTCGCCGATGGTCTTGCCGAGTTCGGGAAGCATGGTGTCCTTGCTGATGAGATCGGCGACGTCATCGCCCTTGACCACGGCGACCTTGAAGCCGCCGAGGCCAAGCTTTCTAGCGACATCGAGGGTCACTTGGGCTGCCCGTTCCGGGTTTGCGACGCCCATGTTGGTCACGATGCGCGTTTTGTTGGCGCAGCAATCCGGAAGAACCGCTTCAAGACGCTTTACGAGATAGTTGTTGAATCCCGCATTGGGATTTTGGCGGCGCGCCAGCTGTCCGAGTGCAAGCGTGCGTTCCGCCATGCATTCGAAGATAAGGTAATCCAGTCGTCCGCGGGCTGCGAGATCTTTCGCAGGATCGATACGGTCACCGGCGAAGCCGGCACCGCAGCCAATTCTCACCGTCACGTCAGAATCCTCCGGTCTTGCGGTTCATGTTCACGGTTCATCGCGACGGCGGAAGCGGTTGGGGCGGAACGTCGAGACGGATCACGAAGTCCTTGAGCTCCGGACGGGCAGCGGGATATTTCTTCAGGACGAGAGGATCGTGGCCGGGGACGATATGATCGTCGGAGTCGGCGAGCTGCCGGACCTTCTCGTGGGCGCGCAGCATATCTGACATGTTGTATGCGACGGTGAACGGGATGCTGCGTTCATATTCCTCGTAGTAGTGAAGAGCGTCGGACGCCAGAACGACCCATCCACGTTCGGTCTTCACGCGTATGATCTCTTGCCCGGCGCAATGGCCGCCGACGAGATGCAGCGAGACGCCAGGGGCGATGTCCAGGTCGGGACCATGCAGCGTGACCCGATCCTCATAGAGATAGTTGATGACGCGGCCGATCTCGTCGGCCGAATAGGGGCGCCTGAAGTAGTAGTAGCGCATGTCTGGCCCGGTTGCGAACTCGAGCTCTACTTTCTGAACGTAGAAATGGGCTGCGGGATATTGATCGATATTGCCGATATGGTCGAAATGGAGATGGGACAAGATCACTGTCTGCGCGCTTTCCGGTGCCAGTCCCAAGGCGCGAAGGCCGTCTGCGGGCTCACGCAGGAAGACATGGCCATGCCGCTCCGCCTTTAGCCGGCTCATGCCGGTATCGATGACGATCTGCCGGTCGGGCGCCACCAATACCCAGGAAAAAAAATCCATAGCGTGGGGACTGGTCGGGTTCGGGTCGATAATGAAGTTCTGGTTTCGGATACGTTGTGGCGCACTGGTGGCGTAGCGTATCGCGTAGATTTCGTAAGTGTTGGAACTTGGCATGTTCCCGGGTTTCCCTAGTTGAGCGAGTTTTTTGATTGTATCAGGCAAAACAGTGCCGCTATTCCGCGGTCCATCCTCCGTCGATCACGAGCGAAGCGCCAGTCATCAGAGACGATGCATCGGATGCAAGGAAGAGGAAGCCGCCAGCAAGATCGTCAACCGTTCCCAACCGGCCGAGCTTGATCTTGGATAGTACGCTGGCGCGAAATTGAGAGTCAGCAAAGAAGGGCGCTGTCATCGGGGTTTCGATGAAAGTGGGGCAGATCGTGTTGATCCTGATACGTGCGGATGCAAGCTCGACGGCCAGCGCCTTGGTCAGTCCTTCCAGCGCCCACTTCGAGGCACAATAGATCGTGCGGTTGCTTGCGCCCACGTGTCCCATCTGCGACGAGACGTTTATTATGGATCCACTCATGCCGGACGCGATGAGGCGGCGAGCGACTGCCTGTGTGACGAAATAGCTTGCCCTGACATTCAGCCCCATCACCAGATCGAAGCGGTCAGGACTCACGTCGACGAAAGGCCCTGGGACGTTGGTGCCGGCACTGTTGACGAGGATCTGATACGGCAGGGATCGCGCGACATGATCGGCAACGGCCGCGACGTCCGTAACGTCGAGGCAGAGGCCTTCCGCGATCCCGTCGCTCGTGTTGATGGCTTCGGCTGCGGCAGCCACGTCATCCGCGCGGCGCGCGACGATCGTGACATGGGCGCCGGCCGCCGCCAGCACGCGAGCTGCTCCGAGACCAATTCCCTTGCTGCCTCCGGTCACCAGCGCGCGGCGACCGGAAAGATCGAAATTGGGCAATGCCGATAGGCTCATCGTCACGTCCTGTCGCGTCTACTCCGCCGCAGCGGCGTAAGGAACATTGCGTCCGCCAAACCGGCGGACGCGGATATTCGCCTGCTCCGCATGCCCCGAAAATCCTTCCAGGATGCAGAGCCGCGAGCAAACCTCGCCGATCCGAGCGGAAGCTTCGTCCGTCGTGACGCGCTGGTAGGTGACGTTCTTGAGAAACTTCCCAACCCACAGGCCGCCCGTATAGCGGGCCGCCTTCTTCGTCGGCAGCGTATGGTTCGTTCCGATGACCTTGTCGCCGAAGGCGACGTTGGTTCGCGGGCCGAGGAAGAGTGCGCCGTAATTTGTCATGTTGTTCAGGAAGTATTGAGGGTCTTTGGTCATAACCTGAACGTGTTCGGAGGCGATGCGATTGGCTTCGACGATCATCTCCTCGTAGCTATCGCACACGATCACCTCGCCGTAATCTTGCCAAGCTTGTGCGGCGACCTTGGCCGTCGGCAAGATCGTCAATAGCCTCTCGATCTCGGCCACAGTCTCGCGCGCGAGACGCTCCGAGTTCGTGAGAAGGACGGCCGGCGAGGTCGGTCCGTGTTCCGCTTGCCCGAGCAAATCAGTCGCACACATCTCGGCGTCGACACTCTCGTCGGCGATGACGAGGGTCTCGGTCGGTCCCGCAAAGAGATCGATCCCTACCCGGCCGAACAGCTGACGCTTCGCTTCGGCAACATACGCGTTGCCGGGGCCGACCAGCATGTCAACCGGTTCACATCCCACGCCGAATGCCATTGCACCGACGGCCTGAATGCCGCCGAGACACAGAATCACATCGGCGCCCGCGAGATGCTGCGCCGCGACAATTGCCGGCGCAGGTTTCCCCTTGAAGGGCGGAGCCGAGGTGACGATGTGCGGCACGCCCGCAACCCGCGCTGTCACGACCGACATGTGGGCAGAGGCAAGAAGGGGGTATTCGCCACCCGGCACATAGCATCCGACGCTTTGAATGGGGATATTCTTGTGCCCGAGGAAGACGCCGGGAAGCGTCTCGACCTCGATGTCCTTTATCGAGGCGCGCTGATGCTGCGCGAAGTTACGGATCTGCTCCTGGGCGAACTTGATGTCCTCGATGTCCCGCTTCGAGAGCTGGGCCATGCACTCCTTGATCTCGGCCTCGGTGAGGCGGTAGTCCTTGCGATCCCAGCCGTCGAACTTGATGGACAGCTCCCGGATGGCGTCGTCGCCCCGGGCTTCGATGTCTGCCAAGATCTGTTCAACCGCATGACGCACCTTCTGATCTGCGGAAGAACGTTCCTGTTCGCCAGCACCGCGCTTCAACCACTGCACCACTACAAAGTCTCCTACCAGGCTAAGGCGACACCGAGTCGCGTTTGTATCGAAGTTTCTCATTAGGGGATCGAGCGGCGATGGGATCGCCGCGATATTTCAGAAATTTAACGCGAGGCCGGCGCGTGGCCAGTCGACGGCGATCAGCTTGCCGGTCGTGGATTGCGTCACGAAGGCCGTCTTGAGGTCGTCACCGCCGAAGCAGAGATTGGTCGTGTGCGGATCGGGCAGCTTGACCTGCTCGACGAGCCGGCCTTCGGGCGAGAACACCGAGACGTGCCCGGTGACGAGCGTCGCGACGCAGACGTTGCCCGTCTGCTCTACAGCCATGCTGTCGAACCGTTGGTAGCCGCCCAGGCCGTGGACCAGCGTTCCGCCGTTCGGTGAGGGTGCGCCGAGCTGGTCGAGTACTCCCGGCGCCTTGATAGGATACGACCAGAGCCGGGACGTCTCGGTCTCGGCGACGTAGAGGAGGGTTTGGTCGGGCGACAGGCCGACGCCGTTCGGATTGGCGATCGGATGGATCACTTCACGGATCGTCTTGCCGTCGATGCTCGCGTAGAACACGCTGCCAACATCCCGGACGCGGCCCATGTTCTTGCCGAAATCGGTGAAGTAAAAGCCGCCGTACTTGTCGAAAACAATGTCGTTCGGGCCGCGAAGCTGAACGTCTCCGCAATGCGTGTAAAGCGTTTTCACCGCTCCGCTCGCGAGATCGACGCGCTGGATCGATCCGCCCACATAGTTACTGGGAAGCCCGTGCTGGGCCAGGAGTCTGCCCTCGACGTTACTGAAATTCAGGCCGCCATTGTTACAGACATAGAGAGCGCCGTCCGGGCCGAGTGCGGCCCCGTTTGGACCGCCTCCGAGCTCGGCCACGACGGTGGTGCCGTCGCCGGGCGAGATGCGGCTGATCCGTCCGCCCGCTATCTCGGAAACCAGGATCGAGCCGTCCGGCATTGCCACCGGCCCTTCAGGAAATTGAAGACCTTCTGCGATGACGCGCACGAACTTCCTCTCGCTGTGTTGTGTTATCTCGGCCCGGCTCAGATGGACGTCTCGATCTGCATCGCGAGCAGATGAAACGACAGGGCCTTGCCGTGCATGTCCAGATTCAGGGACTGATTGACGCCGCCGTCGAGGACATCGTCGATGACGAAGTTCATCCCGCCAAGCTTAGGCAGCAGATACCGTTTAACCATGCTGGGATGGCGGAAGGAAAAATGCTTGGTGACGCGCTCCTCCGTGACTTCCCGAACCAACAGTTCGTAGTCGTCCGCCTTGTAGGCGAACAGGGAGATGCTGCTTCGTTCGCCTTTGTCCCCTGTCCGGGCGTGGGCGTAGTCGTAGAGTGTTGCTTGTGCCATGGAGGGTCCTCAGGTCGCGTAGAAGGAACAATGCGCGGGCACCAGATCCCGCGGAATCAGGCAGGAACTCATGCTCAGGCGGGAGCGCTTGAAACCCCGTGCTCCGCCGCCGCCAGCGGGACCGCAGGTCCACAGCGAAACCACTTCGGCGATGAGGTCTTCGATCGGCGCTAGTTCGTCGTCCTTGGCGGCAACCCTCAGACGAACGTCCTTGCTGCCGCTGTCGGGCGTTTTCGCCAGAACGTCGTTATCGTCGCCGTCGAAGAGGCTGGTCACGCCGATCAGGTCGAAGCGCAGCTTGAGCCGGTTTCCGAGCCGCTTGCGCAGGATATCCATCGCCAGTCGGGCGCGCGCTTCCGCGTTGGGGCCGGCATAGGAGATCTCGCCTTCCCCGAGCCAGCCACCCTTGAAGAACGCGTTGACTTTCAGCGTTTCAGGCCGGCCGCGTCCCTTCACGCCGGTGATCAAGACCTTGTCGGGGCCGACTTCCTTGATCTCGACGTCGCTGAGATCGACCCTGACGTCGGGAGTCAGGTAATCGAAGGGATCGTGGACTTCATAGAGCAGTTGCTCTTTGACGGTCATCGCGTTGACGATGCCGCCGGTATCGTCGGCCTTGGTCACGATGCTGTCGCCTTCCGGAGTGATCTCGACGATCGGAAAGCCGACGCGGTCGAGATCGGGCACGTCCTTAGGACCGGGGTCGGCGTAGTATCCGCCCGTGACCTGTGCGCCGCATTCGAGAATGTGCCCCGCCATCGTGCCACCGGCCAGCTTGTCCCAGTCGTCGCGCTTCCATCCGTAGTGTGCGATCGCCGGCCCGAGGGTCAGCGAGGCATCGGCAACGCGGCCGGTCACGACGATCTGCGCGCCGCCGCGGATCCCTTCCGCGATCTCGAACGCCCCCTGATAAACGTTGGCGCAGACGAACCGACTTTCAGAAAAGTCTTTGCCCAGCTGTTCCCTGAGCATCTGCCGGTGAGCGTGGTCTGAGAGATCGTCTCCCCCGATGACGGCGATGCGCGGAGCGGGGAGGCCCGCCTGTTCGGCAAGGTGCGTCAGCATCGCAGCGGCACCCTTGGGGTTGGCCGCGCCGAAATTGCCGACGATCGTGATTCCGTTGGCGAGACACTTTTCTAGGATCGGGCTGATATGCGCCGCCAGCGTTGGCTCATAGCCTCGGTCCGGGTTGTCCAGCCGGTCGAGATGTGCAGCGGCCAGCGTTCGCTCTGCGAGCATCTCGAAAATGATCGCGGCGGGCGCTCTCCTCGCGATGAGCGTGTCCACGACCGGAACGGCCGCTCCGACCCGGTCCTGAGAGAACCCCGCTCCGCAGCCAACCATCAGATTTGTCAAAGGTTGTCCTCCAAACGATCTGTGCGGTCAATTTGAGCGCTGAGGCGCCGCACCTTGTTTTGATGTTGCAATCGTATGCAAAGCGATTTCGGGTGTCAACTCGTGATGGGATCGCGATCGGCTTGGCGGCGCTTGTCGTTTCAATCTGCCGGTGAATCAGGCGCGATCGCTGGGTCTTCTTGCCGAAGAGCCGATGACGAGATCGCCGTCGAGGACGACGTGGCGGCAGACCTTTTTGTCTCCCCGAATCTGCCCGAGCAGCAGTTCGACGGTGGCGTCTGCCATCCCGTCGACGGGCTGTTCGACCGTGGTGAGGTCATAGCTGGGCCACCTCGCGGGGCCGGCATTGTCGTATCCGACGATAGAGATATCGCGCGGAATTCTCAGCCCGAATTCGTGTCGCGCCACGTCCATGACCGCGAAGGCCATGTGATCGTTCGCGCAAAAGATCGCATCCGGGCGCTCCCGCAACATGAGCAGTTCTCGCGCCGCGCGCGCTGCGGAGTCGAGCGAATATTCGCCGTAGGCCACTATCGGCTCGGGCAGGCCGGACGACGCGAGGACGCTGCACAGCCCGGCCAGGCGATCCCGGTTTGTCGACGAGTTGTGGATTCCTGCGATATAGCCGATGCGGCGGTGGCCTCCGGCGATCAGGTATTCGGCAAGCAGTCGTCCTCCCCGCTCGTTGTTGCTCACGACACTGCAGACCGTGTCGCTGGCCGTCGTTCGATTGATCAGCACGACAGGAATTTGCGAACGCGTGCAGATCTCCGCGAGTTCGGACGACAGCGTCGTGGAAGCCAGGATCAGTCCGTCCACTTGATACTGGACAACCTGTTCGGCAACGGGGTCGGTGTCGCGGTTACCGAAGTTGGTGAACAGCAGCACCTGATAATCATGATCGCGCAGGCGCGACACCAGCTTTTCAAGCAGGGCGGGATAGAACTGGTTGTCGAGATACGACATCACGACGCCGACTATTCCCGACTTGTTCGTGATGAGCGAGCGGGCCAGCGCATTCGGCCTATAGCCGAGCTTGGCCGCCGCGCGCATGATCTTGGCCTTGGTCGTCGGCGAGACGCTCGCGCCGGGCGTAAAGGTGCGCGAGACGGCAGACTGCGAGACGCCGGCGATCTTTGCCACCATCCGCGCATTCACGCTCCCTTTCCGGTCTTTCGTCATGTGTCCGGCTACTTCCGAAGGGCGCGTCTTTGCTGAAGAACGCGGCGGGGGACTGAAATGAGAGGCGAAATAGTGACCTGCGACAGAGAACGTGTCGAATTGCCTCAGGTAAATGCCTCCCCAGACTATAGAACGACCCCGCGGGATCAAGTTGCGATGCAACGAAAAGCACAGGACCTTGACGCGGGACAAATTTTGCATACGATTGCAAAGATAACAAGCCGACTTACATCAAAGGAGGATACTGGACGTGAATCGCTTTCGAACCCTTTTTCTGCTGGCTGCCGCTGTATGCGTGGGGTCGTCGCAATCATCTGCGCAAGAGTCCATCAAGGTCGGCTTCAACTGCGATATCTCGGCATCGCCCTCAGCGCTGGTGGGGCAAGCCGGTCTAGCCGGCATCAAGGCGGCCTTCGACGACGTGAATGCCAAGGGCGGGGTTCTCGGGCGCAAGCTCGAATTGGTCGTTCGCGACGATCTCGGGCAGCCCCAGACCGCCATTCAGAACGCGGTCGAACTCGTCGAGAATGAACGCGTTGTGGCGATGCTCGGAGGCGTAAACTCGGGTAACGTCGTCGCCTGGAAGAATATTGTCGACCAGAAAAAGGTGCCGACGATCATCTCGATGGCGACCGGGACGGATGTGACGACCTTCGACGGTCCGGCTGAGGGCAACTACATGTATCGCGTCTCTCTGGTCGATCGGGAGAATGCGCAGGGTATTCTCAAATACGTCGGCGGCAACCCGGAGTCCAAGAAGGTCGGTTTCTTGGTCGAGACTACCGGCTATGGGCTTGGAGCGCTCGCTGACCTGCAGAAGTTCGCGCCGGACTACAAGGTGAAGCCGATCCTGGTCGAGAAGTTCGGTGTTGCCGATACGGATGTGACCTCGCAGCTCAACAAGATGAGGTCGGCCGGTGTCGATACCATCGTGCTATGGACGCAGGCCGGACCCATGGCGCAGGTGTTTCGTAGCATGGAGAAGCTGAACTATTTCCCGTTGACGCTGACGTCCTGGGTCGCCGATCAGGCGCCCTTCGTCAAGGCTGCGGGGCCAAAGCTTGCCGAGAAGCCCATCTTCATGCGCACCCGCGCAGGTGGCCCGATGAACTCCGACATGAGCGCGCTGTTCGAGCGGATTAAGTCGCAGACCACGCTCGGCGAGCCGCCCATCGCGCAGGCGTCCCACTCGTACGACGCCGCGATGCTTCTGGTAAAGGCGATCGAGCAGGCGGGGAAGACCGATGGGGCGGCGATCAAGGCCGCGCTCGAGAATCTCGAAAAGCCCTACAAGGGCTTGATGAAGACCTACGACAAGCCCTATTCGGCGACGAAGCACGAGGGGCTAGGCGCCCAGGATTATCATTGGGTCCGCTGGAAGGGTGATGATGTGCAGCCCTACAACGACAGTGTCATCGAGAAGATCGCAAGCAAGTAACCGGGGAATGCGCCGGTCCACCCGTTCGCGGTGGGCCGGCTCTTTCCGGTTCTCCCAGGGAGTGTCATGTTAATCGTTCTCCTGCAGGCCGTCCTCAGCGGCGCGGCATCCGGCGCGGTATATGCATTGATGGCGCTGGGATTCAGCATCACGTTCACCACGACGCGTACTCTCAACTTTTCCCACGGCGAATTCCTGTCGACCGGGGCGTTCATATACGTCGCGAGCCTAGTCCTGATGTCGGGCGGAACCAATCTCTCCCTTCCGAGCGTCGAGGCGACGGCTTGGCAGGAGATGATCGGAATCGGGCTCGTGATCGTCTTGATGACGGCGATCGGCTTTCTGCTCTATCTCGCCGGCATCCGCCCATTCGTCGGAAAGCCCGGATTAGCGTGGGTTGTCAGCACGCTCGGCTTCGGAATCATCCTGCAGAGCATCATGCTCGCGCTCTGGGGGCCCGGAAGCGTGATAGTGCCGGCGCCCGTCGGAGACGACCTGACGGATATCTTTGGCGCCATGATCCGGCGCCAGGAGCTTTTGGTCCTCGTAGCATCGATTGCGATATTTCTCATCGTCGACGTCGTCATGCGCCGATCGCTGATCGGCAAGGTGATGCGCGCCGTCGCGCTCAACCCGTCGGTCGCGTCGCTGATGGGAATCGGCGTCACCTCGGTGATGATGTGGTCGTTCGCGGTCAGCTCGGCACTGGCGGGCCTCAGCGGTGTCCTGATCGCTCCGATCGCATCTGCCTCGGCTTATCTCGGTCTTGCCTTCGGCATGAAGGGCTTCTCGGCTGCGATCGTCGGAGGGCTCACCAGCCCCCGGGGGTGCATCCTCGGAGGCTTTGCCATCGGAATCCTCGAATCCGTGGTCAATCTTTGGGACGCTTCGTGGAAAGAGGTCGTGATCTTCGCACTCGTGATTATGGTGCTGGTCGTTCGCCCGTCGGGACTTCTCGGCCAAGTGGTGGTTGAAAAGACATGAAGTTTGTTCGTATCCATGGATTGGCGATCCTGGCGGGCGCCGTCGGCATTCTCTTCGTCGAGCTGGCGCCGAACGCCTATTACGTCCGCATCATCTTTATGGCCGGCATCTACTTCCTTTGCGCAGCCGGAATGAACGTATTGGTCGGATATGCCGGGCAGAAATCGCTCGGCCAAGCCGGTCTCTTCGCTGTCGGCGCCTATTCCGTCGCCCTGCTGACGACGAGCTTTGCCTGGAATCCGTGGCTCGCGCTGACGGCCGCGACGGTGCTTTCGGGATGCTTCGGCGTTCTGATCGCGCTGCCGTCACTGCGGGTGAAGGGGCCGTATCTCGCCATGGTCACCCTGGCCTTCGGCCTCGTCATCGAGCGTGTCGTGACCGAGCATACGGAAACATTCGGAGGACCGCAGGGCATCTATGCGATCAAGCCTCTCACATTGTCGTCCGTGCCGCTCACCAAGGTTCAGCTTGCGATCTTCGTGATAGCGTTGTGCGTCGTCACGCACATCCTGCTGAAGAACTTGGTCTCGGGCCGCTTCGGCCGCGCCTTCTACTCGCTGCAGATCGACGAGATCGCTGCAGCGTCGGCCGGAATACGGATCTACCGGTACAAGGTTCTTGCGTTCGTGATCGCCGCCGTGACGTGCGGCCTGGCGGGTGGCCTCGTGGCGCACGAAACGCAGTATATCAACTCCGAGTACTTCTCGTTCAGACTCTCGATCTTCATCCTCCTGCTCGTTTTGTTCGGCGGCCCGGGCCTGACCTATGGCCCGATCCTCGGAGCTGTGATTCTGGTGGCTCTCGATGCCGGCCTGGCAAGATGGCCGTCGCTCCAGCAATTCGTCTATGGCTCGCTTCTGCTCTTCTCGCTCTATCTGATGCCCGGCGGCGTCGGCGGAATGATCCAGACCTTCTTCGAGCGGCATCGAGCCCGCAGAGGGATGCCGAGCGGGAGCTCGCCACCGACGATGAATAGCCTGCCTCGCTTCCGTTCCGATCGATCGGCCGATCAAGAGTTGCTGACGATCCGGAATCTGAGCAAGGCCTATGGCGGCGTCAGGCCGGCGCAGGACGTCAGCTTGAACCTCAAATCCGGCCACATCCACGCGCTGATCGGCCCCAACGGTGCAGGCAAGAGTACGCTGATTAACATGACGACCGGGATCGTACGGTCCGATGTGGGGACGATCTCCTTCCTCGGAGAACGTATCGACGGCGCATCGCCCGCCGAAATCTGCGATCTGGGCATCGCGAGGACATTCCAGAACCTCCGCCTGTTCGCGAACCTCTCCGTCCTGGACAACGTGATGGTCGGTGCCCATTGCCGCATGGGGAACGGCTTCTGGGTTTCGCTGTTCGGGCTACCCAAGGCGAGGCGGGAAGAGGACAAGGCCCGGACCGACGCGGAAAACCTGCTGCGGTCGCTCGGGCTTGCAGATTTCTGCGACAGGCCGGCGACGAGCCTGCCCTACGGGCTCCAGCGGCGCGTCGAACTGGCGCGGAGCCTGGCGTCGCGACCGTCTCTGCTGCTCCTGGACGAGCCGGCGGCCGGACTGAATCCGGCCGAAACGCGCGAGCTGGGCGAACTCCTGGTCGGGATCGCGAGGACAGGCATTACCATCCTGATGGTCGAACATCACATGGACCTCGTGATGAGTGTGTCGGACCATGTGGCCGTTCTCGACTACGGAAAGAAGATCGCCGAGGGCGAACCGCGCCTGATCCAGGCCGATCCGGCGGTCATTGCCGCCTATCTCGGCGTAACCGAGGACGCCAAAGTCGACGAAGAAACTTCAATGGGCGCTGCTTGACATGCTGAAGCTTGAGAACATCTCGATCTTCTACGGGGCCGTCCAGGCCCTGAGAGACGTCAGCCTGAATGTCGCCGAAGGCGAGATCGTCAGCATCATCGGCGCCAACGGAGCGGGCAAGAGCACTCTCCTGAAGGGCATCACCGGACTCGAGCTCCCGAAGACTGGCCGGGTCCTGATAAACGACGCCGACGTCACCTTTATGAAGCCGCATCGCCGCGTCGCACTCAAGGTGGCGATGTCGCCTGAAGGGCGCGGCATCTTCGGCGACCAGACGGTCGCGGACAATCTGGTGCTGGGCGCCTATTCGTGCGGCTATGCGCGCGGCGAACTGCTCGACGCGATGGAGCGGCAGTTCTCGACCTTTCCACGGCTCAAGGAGCGTCGCGATCAATGTGCAGGAACGCTCTCCGGCGGCGAGCAGCAGATGCTGGCGATCGCCCGGGCGCTCATCAGCGGACCCAGGATCCTGCTTCTGGACGAGCCGTCGCTCGGTCTCGCTCCGCTCGTGAGCCGGGAGATATTCAGCCAGTTGAAGGCGTTGAGGAGCAAGGGCCTCACGATCGTGCTGGTCGAGCAGATGGCGAACCAAGCGCTCGCGATCTCCGACCGCGCCTATGTGCTCGAAACGGGGCGGGTCACGATGGAGGGCACGGGACGCGACTTGCTGAAGAATGTCGATATACGCAAGGCCTATCTGGGAATGCACTAGCGCGGTACTGGGCGTGCCATGGCGATACGAAGCGAAAGCGCAACACGAGAGGATATAATGAAAAAGGTGCTGCTCAGGGAGGTCGCGCATTCGCGATCGGGAGAGAAAGGGCGCGACAGCAATGTCTCTGTCATCGCCTACGACATTCGCGACTACGATTTGCTGACGCGGGAAGTGACCGTTGATGCGGTTGGCAAGGTCTTCGGTGCCATTACCAAGGGCAAGATTACTCGCTTCGAGGTGCCGGCGATCGGCGCATTGAACTTCGTCTTCGGTGATATCTTGGAAGGTGGGCGCTCCAGGACGCTGGCCTTCGACGAGTCAGGCAAAGCGTTGTCTTCTCTCATGATGGGCATGTCCATCAACGTACCGGACGGTTATGCTGGGCGTTCCGGAAAGGCGGGTTCGTGATGAAGAAAGTTCGAATTGGTTGTGGATCGTCTTGGTCGCGGGACCGGCTACAGCCGGCGAAGGAATTGGTTCTCAACGGCCAGCTGGACTACATCTGCTTCGATGCGATGTCGGAGGTGACCATGAGCATAGCGCAGGTCGCGCGCGCCAACGACACCCGCATCCCGCCATATGACCCTTACTTGGACGCACGCATGCGTCCGATCCTGAAGGAGTGCGTTGAGCGCGGTGTCCGGATCATCACCAGCGCGGGCTGGATCGATCCGGTCGCAGCCGCGGACAAACTTGTCGAGATCGGCAAGGAACTCGGTATCCCGAAGCTGAAGGTGGCGGCCGTCTCCGGCAGCGTTATCACCGACCGCATCCTTGATCTGGACGTCGATTTCCTCGAGGACGGCAAGCCCGTCAAGGAGTTCCGCGACAGCATCATCTCGGCTGAAGTCTATATGGGTGCGGAAGGCATCGTCAAAGCGATCGCCTCCGGCGCGGATGTGATCGTGACGAGCCGCATCGGCGACGGCTGTCCATATCTAGCGGCACTTGTTCACGAGCTTGGCTGGTCGATGGATGATCACCACGCCGTGGCCAAGGGAATGATCATCGGCCACCTGATGGAGTGCGGTTCGCAGATAACCGGGGGTTGCTTTGCCGATCCGGGATACAAGGACGTCCCGAACATCGCCGATCTCGGTAATCCTATCGTCGAGGTCACCGACGACAAGATCGTTATTTCGATTCTGCCGGACAAGGGCGGAATCGTCTCCCAGGCGACTTGCCAGGAGCAGCTCCTTTACGAGGTTCAGGATCCATCGACCTATATCTGTCCGGACGTCATCGCCGACCTGACGAAAGTTCGCTTCCGCGAGATCGGCGTCAATGAGGTGGAAGTGCTGATTGACGGCGCCGGTCGTCCCCGCACGCCGACCCTGAAGGCTCTGATCGGCCTTCGCGAAGGCTTCGTGGCTGAGGAGATGGTCCTGTTCGCAGGTCCGGGAGCCCTGCAGCGGGCAGAGATGACCAAGGATATCCTCGAGCAACGCCTCAAGATGGCTGGCCTCGATGCCGAAGAGATTAGATGGGACTTCGTTGGCCTCAATGCAGTCCATCGAGAGTCGACTCCGAACATGAAATTCGAACCGAACGAGATCGTTCTTCGTGTGGCGGTCAAAACGAAAACGCGTGACGATGCGCTCAAACTCGGCCTGGAGGTCGATCCGCTGGCAGTGACTGGTGTCTATGGTATCGGCAAGTGGGGAACCCACAGTCCCGGGACCCGCGTAAGGCCCGTCGTGGGTCTCAACTCGGCGCTGGTGGCGCGATCTGAAATCAGCCCAAAAGTCACGATGCGCTAGAGGTCGTTCCGCCACCATGCAGCCAGCCGTCCTCAGTCGTTACGCTGAAGTTCATGCACGTTCGCTCGCTGATCCCGACGGGTTTTGGGCCGAGGCGGCAGGGGAAATCGATTGGATCGAGGCGCCGAAAAAAGTGTTCGATGCCGCGCAGGGCGTCTACGGTCGCTGGTTCACCGGTGGCGTCGTCAACACCTGCTACAACGCGCTCGATCGCCATGTCGAACGCGGCCGCGCCGACCAGGTCGCGCTGATCCATGATTCGCCGCTGACGGGCAGCGTCACCAGATTCACCTATGCCGAATTGCTGAGGGAGGTGCAGGCACTCGCCGCCATCATGCAGGATTTCGGCGTGACCAAGGGTGATCGCGTCATCCTTTACATGCCGATGGTGCCGGAAGCGGTGGTCGCGATGCTGGCCTGCGCGCGCATCGGCGCGGTGCACAGCGTGGTGTTCGGCGGCTTTGCCGCCAAGGAGCTGGCGAGCCGTATCGACGATGCGCAGCCCAAGCTCATTCTCTCCGCGAGCTGCGGCATCGAGCCCGGCCGCATCGTGCAGTACAAGCCCTTGCTCGACGAGGCGATCAGGCTGGCCACCGCGAAGCCGAAGGCCTGCATCGTGCTGCAACGTCCGCAACTAATCTGCGACCTCACGCCGGGCTGTGACCACGATTGGGCGAGCCTGCGCCGCAAGGCGCTGAACGACGGCAAGAGCGCGGCCTGCGTGCCGGTCGCCGCCACCGATCCGCTGTACATTCTCTATACGTCGGGCACGACCGGCATCCCGAAGGGCGTGGTGCGCGACAATGGCGGCCATCTCGTCGCTGTGAAATGGTCGATGTTCAATCTCTACGGCGTCAAGCCGGGAGAGGTCTGGTGGTGCGGCTCCGACATCGGCTGGGTGGTCGGGCACAGCTACATCATCTATGGCCCGCTGCTGCACGGCGCGACCTCGATCATGTACGAGGGCAAGCCGGTCGGCACGCCCGATGCCGGCGCGTTCTGGCGCGTGATCTCCGAGCACAAGGCGGTCGCCTTGTTCACCGCGCCGACCGCGTTCCGCGCGATCCGCAAGGAAGACCCGGACGGCAAGCTGATCCGGCCATACGACCTGTCGAAATTCCGCACGCTGTTCCTCGCCGGCGAGCGCGCTGATCCGCCGACGGTGGAATGGGCGGAGGCGCAGCTGAAGGTGCCGGTGATCGATCATTGGTGGCAGACCGAGACCGGCTGGTGCATCGCAGGCAATCCGGTCGGCCTCGGCATGCTGCCGGTGAAGCACGGTTCGCCGACGGTGCCGATGCCGGGCTATCAGGTCGACGTCGTCGACGAAGCGGCTAAGCCGGTGGGCCCCAACACGATGGGCTCGATCGTCATCAAGCTGCCGATGCCGCCGGGCTGCCTGCCCACGCTGTGGAATCAGGACGCGCGCTTCAAGGAGGCCTATCTCAGCGAATTCCCCGGCTACTACAAGACGTCGGATGCCGGCTACAAGGACGGGGACGGCTACGTCTTCGTCATGGGCCGCACCGACGACATCATCAACGTCGCCGGCCACCGGCTCTCCACCGGGGGCATGGAGGAGATCCTGGCCTCGCATCCGGATGTCGCCGAATGCGCCGTGCTCGGCATCAAGGATGCGATCAAGGGCGAGGTGCCCTGCGGTTTCCTCGTGCTCAAGGCGGGCGTGAAACGCTCGCCCGGCGAGATCGAGAAGGAGATCGTGGCGCTGGTTCGCGACAGGCTCGGTCCCGTCGCCGCCTTCAAGCTCGCCATCACGGTCGGCCGCCTGCCGAAGACACGCTCCGGCAAGATCCTGCGCGGCACCATCAAGAAGATCGCCGACGGCGAGTCCTGGACCATGCCGGCGACCATCGAGGACCCCAAGGTGCTGGACGAGATCGGCGTGGCGCTGCAAGGGAGACTTGAAGGATCTGCGCTGGTTCGCAAGTAAGGGCGAAATCGCCCCGCTCGACAAGGACTAGGCATGATCCCTCAGTTTACTAGGACTCCTTCTTGCCGCGACGGCTGTGCAAGTATCAGACTACCGGGACGGCGTCCTTTCAGATAGTTTCAATTTGAAACCGGAGCGCCATTGCCTGCTCGGCTGAAATGCGACGGCAAAGTTCGAGTGTGGGAACGGTAGTGGCGGCGATCTGGGTCAGCATGTTCTGGTCCAATATCGCCCCATATTCGATCTTTCGAGGCGGCTCTGTTTTTCGCGAATGCTTAGAGTGGACTCATCGCCCGAAAGCCACGGCGCCCCCACCTCCAACGTGGGGATAAGTTCGTTGAAGATGGGCGAAGTTCAAATGGTGGCCAGAGTGCCCGATCCACTTGTTCACCTCGGGATCCAAATCCCGCCTCACCGCCGCGGCCCTTAAACGATAGCGTCAAATAGCGATCACGCGTGTGCACGTTTTGGGGCGCTCGCGGGTGACGGTTCGCTTGCGCGACATTTGCCCCGGCCATATCTTTGTCTGCTTGTACGAACATCATTTATGGACTGACTCGACAAACATTTTTCCCTCTTCGATCTCAAACATTCGCTGTTAGCCGCGCAAAGTTCCCTGTTTTCATCGTAGGAAATTGACGGCGAGCGGCCGTATTGTGCGAGTATTTGGCCAAACCACAGGCTGGAAGATTCGTATTTTCCCTGTAAATTTCCCTGTTTGCAGGGAATTGGCGTGGAGACCAGCGCGATCCGCACTGCATCCCCAGCCACAAATCCGCACCAAAGCCCCGCAACCGCGACTTAGATTTTCGCTCCACGACGCTCCGCCTTTCGCGAACGCAGGAGAGTCTCGTTCGGAGACTCCCCGTACGTCTTGCGATAGATCTCGCTAAACCGACCAAGGTGGTTGAAGCCGACGCCGAAGGCGAGTTCGGTGACTGACGTGGAAGAGCCGCCGGCGATCAATCGGTCTCGGACGCGTTGCAATCGGATCTCCCTTAGATATTTTGAGGGTGTCGTCGATTTCCAGGTCCGAAATGCCGCTTGCAGAGCGCGAACGCTGACGCCCATTTCTGCAGCGATGTCCAAAACCGTGATTGGAGACTCGGCGCTTTCGCGAATGAACTGCTCGGCCTTGCGCAGAATCCGTGGTGAGGGATCGCGAACCTCGCGTTGCAGCTCCGCACTGTAGTTGCTGGGCTGGTGTTGCAGGAGAAACGACAGGAGATATTCGTCCAGCAGTCGGCGCGGGCGCAGCTCGTGGCGATCGGGTGGCGAGCCGGCTGCCAGCATGCCCAGGATATGACTCCAGCCTTGCTCAAGATCGTCGGGGAACGGACGGAAGTCGAAGCGCACCGGCTCGTCGATGGGATGTCCAAGCCAGCGCGAACAGACATTCTCCAGTAGCGTCGTGTCGAGGCGGACCGAGGTCTGGGTGAAGTCCCCAGCAAATTGGATGCGAGTTTCCTTCCCAGCGGAAAACAGCAACGTCTGACCCGCCCTCCATGAGGCCGATTGACCGTCTTGTTGGGCGCATCCGCGTCCCCCGGTCGAGCGGATCGCCAGAAAAAGATCGTCGAACTGGCCGGCATCGACGGTCACCGGCGCCGCATAGGAGAGATGGACGAGGGGCTGAGGCCCGGGCTGGATGATCTCCAGCACCGAGTCGATGCCGGCAGCGCGGCCTGTCACGCTGATCGAGTGTGGGCAATAGACCTTGCTGACGGCCTCGATGGCCTCATCGACATTCCGCGTACGCATTCTCAGTTGTCTCGCAACAGACGCACCCGGCAGGTTTCCGTAAACAGGCTAACAGCTCGGCATCGTTTGTCGAGACGCCGCCGCGCAGATTCTTGCGTGTTCCGGATAATCCTGCGCAAAGCGGATAGACGCTCAGCTGCCGGTCCATATGCTTTGGGCCGCCTGCATTCAGATACTTGAAGCTTAAAATATCAGCGCGCAGCCGAAGGCCGATGGGCGTTCGGTGCCAAGGGGGACGCATGCTCGTGCCAGAGAACGACGAGGCCGGCCGGACCATCGATCGCCTGGAGACCGCATTATGGCGGCGCCAGATCGATCGCCGCAGATTTGTGCAGCTCGCGGTCGCTTCGGGATTGAGCGCGATTGCTGCGGATGCGTTCGCGCAAGATGCATCCGCCATTCAGGAGAATCAACGCAAGCGCGCCGAAAACCTCAAGAGCACCTACGACTATATCGTTTGTGGTGCGGGTTCGAGCGGCAGCGTCGTGGCTCGCCGTCTCGCGCAGGATACCAGCAAACAGATCCTGCTGCTGGAAGCGGGGGGCACCGATGACAGTCCGAGCATCCTGGCTCCGCTGCAATGGTACATGAACATCGGGAGCGAACGCGACTGGGGTTATATGACCGAACCCAGCCCGTCCCTGAACGGCCGCTCGATCGCGATGCCGATGGGCAAGGCGCTCGGCGGCGGCAGCAGCATCAATGCCATGGTCTGGGCCCGCGGTCACAAGAACGACTTCGATGGCTGGGCTGCGGTGGCGAAGGATCCGAAATGGTCCTACGAGCATGTGCTCGGCATCTACCGCAAAATCGAGGACTGGCAGGGAGCGCCCGACGAGAAGCGCAGAGGCAAGGGCGGACCGGTCTGGGTGGCGCCGGCGAAAGATCCAAGCCCGCTGGCGCCGGCGATGGTCAAGGCGGCAGACTCGATCGGCATCACCGCCTATGAGGACCAGAACGGCGCCATGATGGAGGGTGTCGGCGGTTGCGCGGTCGCCAATCTCCGAATCCGCGATGGTCGCCGCGTCAACGTTCCCGCCAGCTATCTTCATCCGGTGATGGCGCAGCCGAACCTGACCGTGCTGACCGGTGCACAGGTGAACCGTGTCGTGCTCAGCGGTAAGAAGGCGACCGGCGTCGAGTTCATCTTGAACGGCACCGTCCGCAAGATCGATGCGAGCCGCGAGGTCATCCTCTCGATGGGCGCGATCCAGACGCCGCACGTGCTGATGCTGTCCGGCATCGGCGATCAGGCCGAGCTCAAACGGGTCGGCATCGACGCGCTCCATCATCTCCCGGGCGTCGGGCAGAATTTTCAGGACCATACGATGATCGGCGGATGCGTGTGGGAGCCCAACGAGGCCCTGCCGGCACGCAACAACTCGGCCGAGGCAACCTTCTTCTGGAAGAGCGATTCGAGCATCCCGACGCCCGATCTTCAGCCTTTCCTGATCGAGATTCCCTACGTCAGTGAGGTGACCGGCCCGCAGTTCAAGCCGCCCGCGTCCTGCTGGTCGATCGCACCCGGGATCGTACGGCCGAAGAGCCGCGGATATCTCAAGCTTCGATCGAACAGGCCCGCCGATAAGATAGCGGTCTTCGCGAATGCCCTGCAGGAGAAGTCCGATGTCGATGTTCTGATCCGCGGCATCGAACTGGTGCGCGAACTCGGCAATTCCGCGGTCATGAAGCCGTTCGTCAAGCGGGAGGTGATCCCCGGACCGATGAAGGGCGCGGACCTCGAGAACTTCGTCCGCGACGGCGCCGTGTCCTATTTTCACGCGACGTGCACCTGCCGGATGGGGCACGACGACATGGCGGTCGTCGACAACAATCTGAAAGTCCACGGCATCGACAACCTGCGCATCGCCGACGGCTCGATCATGCCGGACGTGACGACGGGCAACACGATGGCGCCCTGCGTCATCATCGGCGAGCGGCTCGCCGAAATTCTGGCGACGGCCTGACGAACATCATCACGGAGACAAGATCACATGAACAAGCATGCAGCCGTTCCGTCCACCGGTCTCGAGAGATCCTATGGTGCCTTCATCAACGGGGAATTCCGGAGCGTTGGGAGCAGCACGTTCCCGGCGATCAATCCGGCGACCGGCGAGCATCTGTCCGACATCGCGCGCTGTGGCGCAGCCGAGATAGATCTTGCCGTCAAGGCGGCGCAGGCGGCTTTCAAATCATGGTCGAAGACCACCTACGAACAACGCTCGCAATTGCTGTTCAAGCTTGCCGATGCGGTCGAGGCGGACCTGCCCCGGCTGGCCATGATCGATGCCCTCGACATCGGGCGGACCTTGTTCGAGACGACCCTGGATCATCGCTTCGCCATCGGACAATATCGCTTCTTCGCCGCAGCCATCATCAGCTTCGAGGATTTCGGGAAGCCGATCCCCGGCGGCTATTTCATCGCCCGGCGCCAGCCGATCGGCGTTTGCGGCCAGATCATTCCCTGGAACGTGCCGGCGATCATGGCGGCTTTCAAGCTGGCGCCGGCGCTTGCCGCCGGCAATACGGTCGTCCTGAAGCCGGATGAAAACGCTTCGCTGTCGACGCTGGAGCTCTGCAAGCACATCGCAAAGATATTCCCGCCCGGCGTCGTTAACGTCGTGCCAGGCATGGGCGAGGAGGCCGGCGCATCACTGACCGCGCATCGCGGTGTCGCAAAGCTCGCATTCACTGGCAGCAGCGAGGTGGGCCGCATTGTCTCTGCGGCCGGCGCGCAGCGGCTGGTCCCGGTTTCACTCGAACTCGGTGGCAAGAGTCCCAACATCGTGTTTCCCGATGTCGACAATCTCGATGCTGTTGTGGACAACGCTGCGTTCGCAGGAACCTATTGCAACGGACAATCATGTCTCGCCGGCACCCGGCTCTTCGTGCACGACGACATCTACAACGCCTTCATGGACAAGCTCACCGCGGGCTTCGCGCGCGTGAAGATCGGTTCGCCGATCGAAGACGGTACCAAGCTGAGCTGCCTGATCTCCAAGACCCAAGGGGAGAAGGTGCTCAGCTACATCGATGTCGGCAAGGGCGAAGGCGCCAACCTCGTCACCGGGGGTGGACGTGCGTCAATTCCGGGCAACGAGCACGGCTATTTCATTCAGCCGACCGTGTTTGAGGCGAAGAACAGCATGAGGATCGCCCAGGAAGAAATCTTCGGCCCGGTGATCTCGGTGATCCGTTGGAAGGACTACGACACCATGATCGAGGAGGCCAATGACGTGCGGTATGGCCTCGCCTCCGGCATCTACACGTCCAATCTGAGCAATGCGATGAAGACGGCGGAGCGGCTGGAAGCCGGTTCAGTCTGGATCAACCAGTATTTCAATCTGGTCGATGGTACGCCATTCGGCGGCTACAAGGAGAGTGGTATCGGGCGCGAATATTGCCGCGACACGCTCAACCTGTATTCGCATCTGAAATCCGTCACCATGGCGTACGATCTCCCGCCACAGTGGTATCTTGCCTGAGGAAAGTCGCGCGGCCAGCTAAGCTGTGCTGGTATTGGAGAGTTTGTCGTTCGATGAAAATGGTCCAATGACTGCGAGCTTTTTCGCAGTGTGAAGAGTCGCTGGAAGATTACTTCGAACTCGTGCGATCAAACCCTGCTGGCCGATAGACCGTTTCGACCTGAACGGCGCCGATCGCGCTCGACCCATAGTCGTCATTCTGCTTGGCGGGCGTCACCTGGAGCGATCGCCGCCATAGAAGGCTTGAGGATAGGGAACACCGCCGAGCACGAGGGTCGCTTCCTCGGCCCAGCGTACGACCTCAACGCCGATCGCCGCGAACTTGTCGGCCTTTAATTCGTTCTCGTCCGCGGTGATCGCGATCGAGCCGCAAACCTTGCCCTCATTCCCCCACACGGGGGCCGCGACCGAGTTGACGCCTTTCCGAAAACCGCTTTCGGATGTTGCGTAGCGGCGTTGCCTGAGAGCGGCGATGCGATCGGCAAGATCGGATATGACCAGGCCCTTGAATTCGACGTTGTCGCGGGTTGCCGGCGCGCCGAGCTTTTCAAGATCCTCCGGCGGGAGGAAGGCGACGATCGCCATGCCGGCCGCCGTGGCGGCAATCGGCACGCTCGTGCCGAGCTCCGATGTGTAGGTCAATCCCTTCGGCCCTTCGACCTTGTCGAAGTACGTCACGAACGGCGCGTTGTTCAGAATAAAGTACGCGGTGTAGCCGGTCGAATGTGCGGCGTGCCGCAAAATGGGATGGACCGCGCGCCGATAGACGTTATCGCGCAGAACCTGCGCGCCCATCTCCCACATCATCAGGGTTGCGCGATATTTGCGGGATTTGACGATCTGTTCAGCGTAGCCGAGCTTGACCAATGCCCCCAGCAATCGCTGCACTGCGCTCAGATTCATATCGATGCTGCGCGACAACTCAGTGATGCCGATCGGCTCACGCGCAACGCAGAGGGCTTCCAGAAGCCTTAGCCCTTTCGTCAGCGTTGTGCTCATCCGATCCTCCTGACGAATATCATATATCGACAATCCTATAAAATGATTCTGGTTGCAATCTCATATTTTGACGTATTAATATCCTATATCGAACATAACATGTCGTTATTCGATATATAAGATCGGAACGAGTTGATGGACAAGGACGCCGCTGGCGCTTGGGAGCTGCCCGGACACTTCGTCATGCTGCGCGACACCATTCGCCGGTTCATGAACGACGAGGTTCGCCCGGTTGAGGAGCGCCAGCCGCACGACTGCTACGCTCTTCCCGCCGCCGAACTGGAGGCGTTGCGTACCAAGGCGCGAGCGGCCGGTCTCTGGTGCATGGCCTCGCCCGAGCAGTATGGCGGCGGGGGGCTCGGTCTTCTCGGTCAAGTCATCGTCGCCGAAGAGGCCGCCAAATGCCGGATGGGCGCGTATGTGCCCGCGTGCGGGGCCTTCGGCATCGATCCACCTTCGGTCATCTGGCTGGGAAGTGATGCGCAGCGCGAAAAATACGGCGTCGCGGGCATTCAGGGCGGCAAGAAGAATTTCGTTGCGATCTCCGAAGCGTCGGGCGGATCGGATCCGGCCCGCACGATCCAGACGCGGGCTCAGCGGCGTGGCGACCGTTACGTCGTCAACGGGACCAAGCTGTGGATCACCGGCGCCGACAAGGCGGATTGGGGTATCGTGTTCGCGCGCACAGAAGCGGCGAAGGGTGACGGCATCACCGCATTCATCGTCGATCGCGACACGCCGGGCATCACCTGCCGTGAGATCGGGGTTATCCGATCCTATGCGCCGTACGAAGTGACGTTCGAAGACGTCGAGGTCCCCGAGGCCAATCGTCTGGGCGACGAAGGCCAGGGCTTTGCGATCTGTCAGAAGTGGCTGGTCCATGCGCGCGTGCCCTACGCCGCGGGCGTGATCGGGATCGCGCAAGCGGCGCTGGACATTGCGATCGATTGGGCGCGTCAGCGCAACGTCCACAAGTCGTATCTTTCCGACAAGCAGGCCATTCAGTGGATGGTCGCGGACAGCGAGATGGAGCTACGTGCGGCGCGTTTGTTGACCTGGCAGGCTGCCTGGCACGGCGATCTTGGTCGCGACATCAAGACCGACGCCTCTATCGCCAAGGTGGTCGCGACCGAGACGGCCGGACGCGTCATCGATCGCTGCGTTCAGATCCTTGGCGCCATGGGCGTTGCCCGCGAGATGCCGCTGGAGCGCTGGTATCGCGAACTTCGCATCAAGCGTATCGGCGAGGGGCCCTCCGAGGTTCACCGCATGGTGCTGGCGCGCCAGCTTCTCAAGAGGTGATCCGTGTCGATCGACTTCGAGCTCAACGAGGGCGTGGCACTCATCACGATCAACCGGCCGGAGCGCGCCAATGCGCTCGATGCCGAGCATTACGCGGCTCTGTCCGCGGCGTGGACCCGCGTCCGTGACGATGACGCCGTGCGTGCGGCTGTCATCACCGGGGCCGGCGAAAAGGTGTTCAGCGCGGGGGCGGACCTGAAGTCGTGGATCGGACGCAAGCGAAAGCTGTCCGATCACTGGCTGACCCAGAAGGACGCGCTGTTGAATCGCGGCCTCGAAATCTGGAAGCCGGTCATTGCCGCGATCAACGGCGCTTGCGTCGGCGGCGGCATGACCTTGATGCTCGCGACCGATCTGCGCGTCGCGGTGAAGGGCGCGCGGTTCGGCTTGGCGGAAGTCAAGCGCGGCATCATCGCCGCCAATGGCGGCACGCAGCGGATCGTCAAGCAGCTTCCCTACGCGGTGGCGATGGAGATGCTGCTGCTCGGCGAGGAGATCGATGCCGAGACCGCGCAACGCTGGGGCCTCGTCAATCGCGTGGTGGAGCGGGACGCCCTGATTCCGACCGCCATGGAGTTTGCCGCCCGCATCAGCCGCAATGCGCCGCTCGCCGTGCAGGCGGCCAAGGAACTCGCGGTCCGGTCCTACGAATTGCCTTTGTCGGACGGGTTGCGGCTTGAGCAATACGTCAATCTCGTGCTCCAGGGCTCCGAAGATACCCAGCGCGCCAAGGATGCGTTTGCCGCCAAGCGCCAGCCTGCTTTCGAGGGAAATTGATCGTGCCTGCCGTACCCGGTCTTGCGCCTCTGCCGTTGAGCGGTCTCCGCGTTCTCGATCTCACCCAGATCTACAACGGACCGTACGCGACCTTCCTCATGGCCATGGCAGGCGCGGAGGTCATCAAGATCGAGCCGATTGGGGGCGAATATCTGCGCCGTCGCGATGGACGGGCCGGCGCCTTCATGCCGTTCGCCATGCTCAACGGCTGCAAGAAATCGATCTCGCTCAATCTGAAATCCGACAGGGGCCGGGAAATCTTCCTCTCGCTCGTGGAGGGCGCAGACGTGGTTGCCGAGAACTATTCGCCGGGCGTGATGGATCGTCTCGGCATCGGCTATGACGTCCTGCGTCAGCGTAATCCGCGGATCGTGCTCGCCTCCGGGTCCGGCTACGGCCAGGACGGCGGCTATCGCAACCTGATGGCGATGGATCTGACCGTGCAGGCGATGTCGGGCGTGATGAGCGTGACCGGCTATCCCGACGGGCCGCCGACCAAGGCCGGTGCGGCCCTGTGCGATTTCTTCGGCGGCGTGCACCTCTACGGTGCCATCGTCACCGCCTTGTATCGGCGGTCGCAGACGGGCGAAGGCGGCCGGGTCGATGTCGCAATGCTCGATGCGGTCTACCCGGCGATGGCCTCCAATATCGGCATGCTCTACGGCGAGCGTGACGATATTCCCCCACGGACCGGCAACCGCCACGGCGGGCTGTCGCTGTGTCCTTACAATGTCTACCCAGCCGCTGACGGCTACATCGCCATCATCTGCAACAACGACAAGCATTGGCAGGGCCTTCTGGCCGCGATGGGACGCAGCGACTTCGCGCAGGATCCGCGGGTGCGAACCATGGCCGATCGCGTCGCCAACATGGATTTCGTCGACGCCATGGTCGCGGACTTCACCCGCACCCTGGCCAAGGCGGAATTGTCACCGGTGCTCCTGAACAACAAGGTGCCGTTCGCCCCGGTGCGCGATCTGCCGGAAGTCATGCAGGATCCGGTGCTCCATGAGCGCGGCACTCTGTTTGACGTCGATCATCCGACCTATGGCCGTCTCACGCTGCACGGTTCGGCACTTCGCTTTTCCGACACCGAGACGCAACCCTATAGCTGCTCTCCCGATTATGGCCGCGACAATGCCGAGATCTACGGCGCGCTTGGCCTCGACGCCGCGGACGTCGCACGGCTGCGCGACGAAGGGACGATCTGATGCAGGGCAAGGTCGCCATCGCCGGCGTCGGCAACACGTCCTACGGCAAGCATCCGGGGCGCGACAAGGTCGACCTGATCGTCGAAGCCGCACGCGAGGCGATCGGCGACGCAGGGATCGCCAAGGACGAAATCGATGGCGTGTTCGTCAAGATCGCCAATGCGGCGCCGACCGTCCTCTACGGGCAGAAGGTGTCCGAGGCACTTGGGTTGCAGCCGACCATCGGCTGTGCCCTCGACCAGGGCGGCGCGGCGAATGTCGGCCTCATCACCTACGCGGCACTGGCGATCGAAGCCGGCATCATTCGAAATGCGCTGATCTGCTATGGCGACACCGCCCGCACCGGCAGTCACGCGGTCTACCACCGTCCGCGCGGCGACGATGCCATCATGGGATGGTATTCCACTGCGGCCGGCTACGCGATGATCCACCAGGCCTATCGTCAGCGCTACGCGACGCGCGATGAATATTTCGGCGCGGTGGCGGTCGCTGCACGCGATCACGGCGCCCGCAACCCGAAGGCGCAACTGCGCAAGCCGCTCACGATGGATGAGTACCTTGCGGGCTCCTATGTTGTCGAACCGATGCGGCGCGATGACATGTGCCTGCTGTCGGACGGCGGCGCGGCGATCCTTCTGACCAGCGCGGGCGAGGCGAAGCGACGCCGCAACGTGCGGGCGGTGCCGATCCTGGGCGTCGGCCAGGCGCAGGAAAGCTGGGAGGTGCATTTGCGCCCCGATCTGCTCAGCACGCGCGCCGCCGACAGCGCCGAGATGGCGTTCAGGCGGGCGGGCGTTCGCCGCGACGAGATCAGTTTTGCGCAGCTCTATGACTGCTTCACGGTGACGGTTTTGCAGACGATCGAGGACTATGGCTTGACCCCGCGCGGCCAGGCCGGCGCCAGGGCGCTTGACGAGGGGCTCGGCGTCGACGGCTGGCTGCCGTTCAACACCTCCGGTGGATTGCTGTCGGAGAGCGGAACGCCCGGGCTGCAGCTGATCATCGAGGCCGCCCGGCAGTTGCGCGGCGAGGCTCATGTCCAGGTGAAGGCGCGGCGCTACGGGCTCGTCTCCAATCAGGGGGGATCGATGCACACCCATGCGACGCTGATACTGGGAGCTGCAGGATGAGCGTTCCCGAAATCATCGAGACCACAGTCACGGCGCCCTACTGGCAGGCACTGTCGGCCGGCCGGCTCGACTTTCAGCATTGTCGCGCCTGCGGCCACGGCTGGCTGCCGGCCCGCGCGCACTGCCCCGCATGCCTGAGCGACGACTGCGAATGGCGCCCTGCGTCCGGCAAGGGGCGGATCGTCTCCTGGGTCGTGTATCACATGGCCTATGCGCCGCATCTGGCGGAGCGCGTGCCCTACAACGTCACGATCGTCGAACTCGCGGAAGGGCCGCGGCTGATGACGAACATCATCGATCATCCGGACGGGCGAGGCCTCAGCGTCGAGGCGCCGGTCGAATTGGTGATCGAGACCGATTTCGGACGCGCGCTGCCGCGCTTCCGGCTGACGAACGCCTGAGCTTTTCGGGGGAACGCTCCCGATCGAATCTGCCGGGCAGCGGATCATCGCCGCCCGGCAACATGACGAAACGCACTGTCCGGGGCCGCTGGCCCGGCGCATGGTAGGAAGGACCAAGCTCCATGTCCCAATCGAACGAGAAGAACGGCGCCGAGATCATCCTGGATCACCTGATCGGGCAGAAGGTGCCATACATGATCGGTGTGTGCGGTCATGGCGACGTCGGGCTGATGGACGCGGCCCTGGATCGCAAGGAGCGCTTCGGAACCATCTCGGTCCATAACGAGCAGACCGCTGGCTTCATGGCCGACGCCTATTACCGCGTGAGCCGCCAGCCGCTCGCGACCTTCACGTCGGTCGGGCCCGGTTCGATCTCCATCCAGGTGGCAATCGCCAATGCGATGTTCGACAGCTCTGCCGTGTTTGCCATCACCGGTAACATTCCGACCCAGCAGTTCAACCGCATGCCATTTCAGGAGATCGGGACGCACTATCAGGCGGATTTTCCGTCGGCGATGCGGCCGTATGTGAAGCGCTCGTTCCAGGCCACGCGCGCGGACATGCTGCCATCGATGATGCGCCACGCCTATTCTGCCATGATGTCGGGAAAGATCGGCCCGGTTCATCTCGATGTGCCTCTCAACGTGTTCAACGAGACGACCTCCGAAACTCCGGAGTTCTCGGAAGAGTGGCGCGAGAACGTCAGCCAGAAACCCGCGGCCGATCCGGCCTCGCTGGCGCGCGCGATCGAGATGCTGCTGAAGGCGGAGCGGCCGGTCATCATCGCAGGCAACGGTGCGCTCGGCGAGCGTATCGAGGACGATCTCATCAAGCTCGCCCGCATGCTGCATATCCCGGTCGCTTCGACCGCGCAGGGCAAGGGTGTCATCGACGAGACCGATCCGCTCTGTCTCGGGCCGCTGGGTCGTGACGGCGTCTATCCGTCCAATCGCGCGACCCGCGGCTGCGATGTCGTCCTTGCGCTCGGGACCCGTTTCGGGGATCGCTCCTCATCATCGTGGCGGCCTGGCGCGACACACAACATCCCGCCGCAGAAGCTGATCCACGTCGACATCGACCCGAACCAGTTCGGCCGCAACTATCCGCCGGCGCTCGGCATCGTCGCCTCGGCCAGGACCTTCGTGCAGCAATTGCTGGCGGCGCTTGCCGACCGGCAGAACGACGTCGCCCGCTCGATCGAATCGCGCAAGAGCTGGAGTGAGGGCTGGCAGGGCTGGAAGCGGCAGTGGGACCTCGATGTCTATGCAGGCGCCAACCGCGGCGACGTGCCGATTCATCCCGACCGAATCCTCGGTGAGCTCACCAAGGCGCTGCCGCATGACGCGATCATCGCCGCTGACATCGGCATGAACCACACCTGGATCGTGCAGCAGTGGCGCGTGCGCAGCGGCGGCGTGCTGGTACAATCCGGCGGCCTCGCATCGATGGGCATGGGCGTTTGCGGCGCGCTCGGCGCCAAACTTGCGGCACCCGACAAGGTCGTGGTGTCGTTCTCCGGCGATGGCGGGTTCATGATGCACGCCAATGCGGTGGCGACCGCCGTCGAGTACGGCCTCCCGGTGATCTGGGTGGTCATGAACAATTGCGGCTACGTGTCGATCCGCGATCTGCAACGTGGATTCTACGGCCGGGAGTATGCGACCCGCTTCCGCATCGAGAAGACCGGTGAGCTGCACTCGACCGACTACGCGATGATGGCCCGCTCCATGGGGGCCGATGGGGTCCGTGTTGATCATCCGGATCAGCTGGGCGCCGCCTTGCAGGCGGCCATCGCCAGCGGCCGTCCGACCGTGCTTGACGTTCGCACCGAACCCGACGTGAAGCGGCTCACCACCGCGGTGCTCGACTTCCCCCCGTTGCTCGGCTCCGCGCCGAACTACGATCCCGATCCGGTGCGCTGACGGAGAGGGTGATGGGGATTCGCAAGCTCGATCTCTATATCGGCGGCGCGTGGGTTCCTGCGTCGAGTGGAGAGACGCTCGACCTGGTCAACCCGGCGACGGGCGAGATCATCGCCCACGTGCCGCTGGCGACGCCGGCCGATCTGGATGCCTCGGCGGCCTCGGCTGCGGAAGGCTTTGCAACATGGCGTCGCACGGCACCGGCGGCGCGCTGCGCCATCATCCTGCGTGCCGCGGCGTTGCTGCGCGAGCGGCTGGAGGCGATCGCCGCAGTGATGTCGTCGGAGCAGGGGAAGCCCCTGGCGGAGGCCCGCGCGGAAACGTTACGGGCGGCCGAACTGATCGAATGGGCAGCGGAAGAAGGACGCCGCACTTACGGTCAGACGATTCCCGCGCCGGATGGCACGCGCTATCTGACCTTCTGGGAGCCGGTCGGTCCGGTGCTCGCGTTGACGCCGTGGAATTTCCCACTCGTTGCGCCCGCGCGCAAGGTCGGCAGTTCGCTGGCCGCCGGATGCAGCTGCATTCTCAAGCCATCCGAGATCACGCCACTATCGGCGATCGAGCTCGTGCGTGCTTTCGCTGATGCGGGGCTGCCTGCCGGTGTCCTCAATCTCGTGCTCGGCAACCCGGCCCCCATCTCCCGGCATCTGCTCGAGCACGACGCGGTGCGTGCCGTGACATTCACGGGCTCGGTGCCGGTCGGTAAATCGCTCAGCGAACAGGCGGGACGGTTGATGAAGCCCGCTCTGATGGAGCTTGGAGGACATTCGCCGGTCATCGTGTTCAATGACGTCGATGTCGCGAAAATCGCCAAGGCTGCGGTCACGGCGAAGTTCCGCAATGCCGGACAGGTGTGCACCTCGCCGACACGCTTCTACGTGCAGACCAGGATCTACGACGCCTTTGTCGAAGCGTTCGGTCGCCATGCCGCCGCGCTGAGTCTGGAAGCGCAGGGCGAAAGTGCCGGCGCAATGGGACCCGTGGTCAGCGAACGGCGCCGCACTGCACTGACCGATTTGATCGAGGATGCGAGGGCCAAGGGCGCGCGCGTCGTCACCGGCGGAAAGGCGCGCCCCGGGGCCGGCTTCTTCCTGGAGCCGACTGTGCTCGCCGACGTGCCTGCCGCGGCACGAATCATGAGTGAAGAGCCGTTCGGTCCGGTGGCCGTACTCAATCGTTTCGCGACTGCTGAGGAGGTTCTGTCCGCGGCGAACGCGCTGCCGTTCGGTCTCGCAGCCTACCTGTTCACGGCCGACATCGCCGCGGCGCGAAAGGTTTCGCACGGGCTCGATTGCGGCATCGTCGGCGTCAACAGCTTCTCGGGCTCGAACCCGGAAACGCCGTTCGGCGGCAACAAGGACAGCGGTCATGGTCGTGAAGGCGGCACTGAAGGCGTCCGTGAATACATGACGCTCAAATTCATCGTGGAGGGCACGCTGTGAGCAACGAGAAGCGCCAGGCTCTGATCGTCGGAGCCTCGGGCATGGTGGGCAGCAATCTCTATGCTCGCCTCTGCAAAGAGCCGGGCTGGGACATCGTGACCATGTCCCGTCGTCCCGTTCCGCAAGGAAGTTCGCACCCGCATCTGGCCACCAATCTGCTCGATGCGGCCGCCTGTCGCGATGCGGCGGGCTCACTCAAGGACGTCACGCACATCTTCTTCTGCGCGCGCGCGGTAGAGACCAATTATGTGATCAAGCTCGATGAGAACCGGCTGATCGTCGAAAACCTGCTCGATGCACTCGCACCCGTCAGCAAACGCCTGCAGCACGTCCAGATCGTTCACGGCATGAAATGGTACGGCTCCAACCTCGGCGCCTATCGCACGCCAGCGAAAGAAAGCCATCCGCGGCTTCCGGGCGCCAACTTTTATTACGAACAGCTCGACGCGTTGATCGCGCGCGCGAACCAGCGGGGCTGGACCTGGTCGACATTGCGGCCTCATTTCATTTGCGGAACCGCCATCGGAAGTCCGTCAAACCCGGTGTCCACGATCGGCGCCTACGCCGCGATCCTGCGCGAGCTGAACGAGCCGCTTCATTTCCCGGCCAACGACGCCGTCTGGACCGCCGCAATGAATGTCACCGACGTCGGCTTGCTCTCGAAGGCGATGATTTGGGCCGCCACCGAGCCGCGCTGCGCCGGCGAAGCCTTCAACATCGTCAACGGCGACACTTTCTGCTGGCGCGATGTCTGGCCGCTCATCGCCGAACAGTTCGGCATGGCGGCGGGTGGCCCGAAGCCGTTCAGCCTTCGTGAGTTCATGTCGGACAAGGCTTCGTTGTGGGAGACCATTGCCGCACGTGAAGGCCTTCGCAACAGCAACGTGAACGACGTCGCAGATTGGGCGTTCGCCGACGTGCTGTTCGCCGGCGGCTGGGACCAGACCGCGTCAGTGGTCAAGGCGCACCAGTACGGCTTCAACGGCATGGTCGACAGCGAAGAGATGTTCGGCCGCCTGTTCGCCGAGTACCGCGCCCTCAAACTTCTTCCGTAACGGAGCTATCCATGATCGCTAGCAAGCTGAGTTGCACCACCGTCTCCTTCGGTTGTCCGGTCGATCAGGCCGTGTACGCCATGAAACAGGCCGGCTTCACCTCGACCGAATTGTGGCCGCGCGATTACTATTTCAGCAACGACGGTCCGGACGCGGTTATCAACCTGCTGCGCAGCACCGGAATGACTGTCTCCTGCTACCAGAACCTGCGCAACTACGAAGGTATGCCCGAGGCGCAGCGCCCGACCAAGCAGCGCATCGCCGAGCAGCTCTTCTCGCAGATGCAGCTCATCGGCGCCGAAACCCTCGTGCTGTGCTCGAACATAGCGCCCGACAGCGTCGGCGACGAGGGCCGCATGATTGCGGACCTGCGCGAATTGGGGGACATCGCCGCGCGTTACGGCCGTCGAGTCGCCTATGAGCCGATCTGCTGGGGGCGCTGGGTACGCGACTATCGTCATGCCTGGGAGATCGTCAAGAAGGTCGACCATCCGGCCATCGGCATCGTCCTGGATTGCTTCCACATCTTCACGCTCGATCTGCCGCTCGACGGCATCGCGGCCATCGACAAGAGCAAGATCTTCATCGTCGAGGTCGCCGATTTTCCGCGCGGACATTTCGACCTCATCGAGTTGAGCCGTGCTTACCGGCTGTTTCCAGGCGAAGGCTATTCGCCAGTCGGAGATTTCATGCGCGAGGTCCGCAAGACCGGCTATGACGGGATTCTCTCGGTGGAGGTGTTCAACACCTATTACCGGACTTTGGCGCCCGACGTCGTGGCCAAGCGAGCCCGAGAGTCGCTCGAGCCGCTGCTGTGACCCCCGAGGCGACCGAGCCGAAGGCCGTGCGGGAGTGCGATGTCCTGGTCATCGGGGCAGGGGCGGCAGGCTTCGCTGCGGCGGTGACCGCGGCCCGCAAGGGGCTCAAGGTCATCATCGCCGAGAAGGCTTCTTACTTCGGTGGCACGTCGGCCGTCTCCGGGGGCTGGGTGTGGGTGCCCTGTAGTGCGCAGGCCCGCGCGGCCGGCGTCGACGACGATCTGGACAAGGCCCGCACTTACCTGCGCGGCGAGATGGGACAGCGCTACAGCGCGGCTCATGTCGACGCCTATCTCGAGACCGCGCCGCAAGCGCTCGAATTCTTCGCCCGTGAGAGCGATCTGGAGTTCGAGCTTGGTCCGCTCTACGCTGACTATCATCCCGAGGCCCCCGGCGGCGTGGCCGGCGGGCGCGCGTTGGTGGCGCTGCCCTATGACGGCCGTCGGCTCGGTCGCGAGATCCGTCGCCTGAAGCCGCCGGTGCCGGAGACCACGTTTCTCGGCATGGCCGTCGGGTCCGGCAAGGAGCTGAAGCATTTCTTCAATGTGAGGCGTTCCGCCGTTTCCGCGGCCTATGTCGCGATGCTGCTTGCGCGTTTTCTCTGCGATAAGCTGTTCTATGGCCGCGGCATGCGCCTCACCAACGGGAATGCGCTGGTGGCGCGGCTCGCCAGGACTGCGTTCGCATCCGGTGTCGAATTGCGCACTGAAGCGCCGGTACGCCGTCTCCTCGGCGACCGCTCCGGCGTGACGGGAGCTCTTCTCGCGGAAAGTAGCGGCGACGTCGAAATCCAAGCGCGCCATGGCGTCATCCTGGCGGCCGGCGGTTTTGCCCACGACACCGAGATGCGCAAGCGCCTCTATCCGCATGTGAAGGCGGGCAGTTCCCACAGTTCTGCTGTCGATCCGCACGTGACCGGAGACACGTTCCGCCTGGTGCGAGACATCGGCGGCGAGATCATCGATGACTACGCGAATGCGGCGGCCTGGGTGCCGCTGTCGCTCGTGCCGCGCAGCGGCGGGGGGAGCGGACCTTTTCCCCACTTCATCGATCGCGCCAAACCGGGCGTGATCGCGGTTACGCGTGCCGGCAATCGTTTCGTCAATGAGGCCGTGAGTTATCACGACTTTGTTCAGGCCCTTCAGGCAGCGACACCCAAAGGAGGCGAAGCCAGTTGCTGGCTGATCGCCGATCATCCGACCATCCGCAAATATGGGCTTGGTCATGTCAAGCCGTTCCCCGTGCCGCTGAGGTCGGCCCTGCGCTCCGGTTACCTCAAGCGCGGTGCGACCCTCGCCGAGCTCGCGACGACTTGCGACATCGAACCGGTGGCGTTGGAAGCGGCTGTGCGACGATATAACGCGACCGCGGAGAAGGGCGATGATCCCGAATTCGGCCGCGGATCCACGGCCTACAACCGCTTCCTCGGCGATGCCACGCGCACGCCGAACCCTTGCGTCGGGCCGATCCAGCAGGGGCCGTTCTACGCGGTCCGACTCGTCGCGGGCGATCTCGGAACGTTCGCAGGTATTCGCACGGATGAAGCTGCGCGCGTGCTGACCTCTACAGGCGAAGCGATTCCAGGCCTTTATGCCGCCGGCAACGATGCCGCCAGCATCATGGCCGGCACTTATCCAGGCGCGGGCATCACGCTGGGGCCAGCGATCACGTTCGGGTACATCGCGGCCCTTCGAGCAGCCGAAGCGAAGTCGGCAGTCGCCTCATGACGGATGAGCTTCGGCACCCAAACAACGCCACAAGAACCAAAATGATATCGATATACGATATTAAAAGTCGGATAAAAATATATACTTTCAAATTTGGCCTAGCGATGTAGTATTGCTCGATATCAAAGATCAAACAGCGCCCGCGCGCATCTGCGTAGCTGGCGCTCCTTGTCAGGGAGAAGAGACGGATGTTGACGAGAAGAGTGGCCGGTCTGTGCGGGGCCGTTGCGATCGGAGCTCTCGCGCTGTCGGCGATCGCACCAGCGTGCGCGCAGGACGTCATCAAGATCGGAGACGTCAACAGCTACACCAATTTCCCGGAGCATCTTGGCCATTACAAGAACGGCATGGACATGGCGCTCGATGAAATCAACACGGCGGGTGGAATCAACGGCAAGCGTCTCGTGGTCGTGACGCGCGATGACAAGGGGACTGCGGGTGACGGCATTCGAGCCGCCGAAGAATTGATCTCGCGCGAGCATGTCAACGCCATCTCGGGGACCTTCCTGTCCAGCGTCGCGCTGGCGCTGAACGATTTCGCGCGCCAGAACAAGACGCTGTTTCTCGCGACGATGTCGTTGTCGGATCGCATGATCTGGCAGGAAGGCAATCGTTACGGTTTCCGCCTGCGCGCCGGCACCTACACCCAGTCCGCGATCCTCGCCGAGAAGGCGGCCAAGCTCGGCAAGAAGCGTTGGGCGCTGGTCTATCCGAACTACGAGTTCGGCCAGATGGCTGCTGCGAACTTCAAGCGCATGCTGAAGGAAGTGCAGCCGGACGTGACTTTCGTGGCCGATCAGGCGGTGCCGCTTGGCAAGATCGAGGCGAGCGCGGTCGTTCAGTCGCTGATCGACGCCAAGCCGGACGGAATCTTCTCGGTGCTGTTCGGCGCCGATCTTCTGAAGTTCGTTCGCGCCGGCGGCACGCAGGGACTCTTCGAAGGACGTGAGGTGCTGGCCCTGACCACTGGCGAGCCCGAAAACCTCGAACCGCTCAAGGAAGACGCGCCCAAGGGGTGGTGGGTGACCGGCTACCCGTGGAACGACATCAAGACGCCCGAGCACGAAACCTTCCTGAAGGCCTACGAGAAGCGTTTCGGCAAGCACCCGGGAATCTCGTCGATCATGGGATACACCACGATCAAGACGCTCGCTGCAGCGTTCAAGAAGGCCGGCAGCACTGATACCGAGAAGGTCGTCGACGCCATGATCGGCCTCGAGGTCGATATGCCTTGGGGCAAGATCCAGTATCGCCCGCAAGATCACCAATCGACCATCGGATCCTTCCTCGGTCAGATCGCGCAGGGCGATACCGGCCCCGTGGTGGTCAACAGTGCCTACAAGCAGGGCGATCAGTATCAGCCGACCGACGCGATGGTGAAGGAATGGCGCAAGCCGGCCAATTGATCGGTTCATAACTCTGAAAAATCGCAACTGGGGGCGGGGCCCGTCGCCGCCGCCCCCAGTCGCAAGACTTACTTCAACAGGCGACTTCCATGCAGTTCTCGGGTCTCGTTGTCCAAATCCTGAACGGCTTTGCCGAGGCGTCGTCCCTGTTCATGGTCGCCGCCGGCATGTCGATCATCTTCGGCGTGACTCGCATTGTGAACTTCGCGCATGGCTCGTTCTTCATGCTCGGTGCCTACATTGCATCCACGTTGATCACGACGATGGGCGGCGCGGTGTGGTTCTGGCCCTCGCTGCTGCTGTCGGGCATCGCCGTGGCCCTGATCGGTCTTCTCGTCGAAGTGACCCTGCTGCGGCGGATCTACCACGCCGCCGAACTGACCCAGTTGCTTGCGACCTACGCGATCATGCTGATCGTGCAGGATGTCGTGCTCTATCTCTGGGGCCCCGTGCCACTGATGGGGCCCCGCGCCCCGGGCCTGACCGGCGCGATCGACATTCTCGGACGCAAGTTTCCGACCTACAGCCTCTTCCTGATCGTGGTTGGTCCGCTCGCGCTCGCGGCGCTTTGGGCTGTCGTTACGCGTACCCGTTGGGGCCGCCTGGTTCGCGCCGCGACCCAAGACCGCGACATGGTTGCGGCCCTCGGAATCAATCAGGCGTGGCTGTTCACCTCCGTATTCGTGCTCGGCACGTTCGTGGCCGGGCTTGGCGGAGCGCTGCAACTGCCGCGCGAGCCGGCGAGCCTGGACATGGACATCCAGGCCATCGCCTCGGCATTCGTCGTGGTCGTCGTCGGCGGTCTGGGATCGCTGCCCGGCGCCTTCCTCGCGGCCATCATCGTCGCGCAAACCAAAGCTGTCTGTGTCTGGCTCGGCGTGATCGACATCGCCGGTGTCCAGATTTCGATGTCGAAGCTCACCATCGTGGTGGAGTTCATCGTGATGGCCATCGTTCTCGTGCTGCGGCCCTATGGTCTGCTCGGGCGTGCGCCCAATCTCACGCGACAAAATCGCCTCGTGACGAGTTCGACGGTCCTCAGGCCACTGTCCTCCCGCGGCCTGTTGATCGCGGCGCTCGTGGTGGTCGCGCTGGTCGTCGTGCCGCAATTGCGTGGCCAGTTCCCCTACATGCCGGTCCTGGTCCTGGAGATCATGATCGTCGTGATCTTTGCTGCGAGCCTCCAATTGCTGATGGGGGCAGGGGGCATGCACTCGTTCGGTCACGCGGCCTATTTCGGGCTCGGCGCCTACGCTGCGGCGATGGCGGCAAAGTATATGGGATTGCCCGTGGAAGCGGCGCTGTTCGGCGGGATCGGTCTGGCCGTGCTCGGTGGCGTCATCATAGGCTGGTTCTCGGTGCGTCTGACCAGCACGTATTTCGCGATGCTGACGCTCGCCTTCGCACAGATCGTCTGGGCGATATTCTATCAGTTCGAAGGACTGGCGGGCGGAGAGAACGGGATCACGGGCGTGTGGCCCTCGGGGCTGTTTCAGTCCAAGACGGCCTTCTTCTATCTGGTGCTTGGCTGTCTCGTGATCGCGTCGCTGTTTCTCTACCGCGTGCTGTTTTCGCCCTTCGGGTATGCGCTGCGCGCGGCGCGCGATTCCGCGATCCGTTCAGAATCCATTGGAATGAATGTACGGCGGCTCCAGTGGCTCGGGTTCGTGCTGGCCGGAGGCGTGGCGGGCCTCGCCGGCGCGCTGTTTGTCTATTCCAAGGGGAGCGTTTCGCCCGAAATTCTCACGGCCTCGCGATCCGTGGACGGCCTCGTGATGGTCGTGCTCGGTGGTGAGCATGCCATCGCTGGCGCGATGCTTGGCGCCAGTATTTTCGTTTGGCTGCGCGATACCATCGGCCTGAACGCCGAATATTGGCGGGCCGTGCTTGGCCTCATTACGCTCGCTCTGCTCCTGTTGATGCCGCAGGGGCTCGCGCATCTGGTGTTCCGCAAGGGAGCCAAATCGTGACCTTGCTGTCTGTCAGGAATGTCGGGAAATCCTTCGGTGGCGTGCGGGCCAACGATTCCGTCTCGTTCGACCTCGCCGAAGGCGAGCTGTTGGCGCTGATCGGACCGAACGGCGCAGGCAAATCGACCCTCTTCAACATGATCAACGGCCAGCTCTGCGCCGACGCCGGCTCCATCCTGTTTCAGGGCAAGGAGTTGATCGGGCTGAAGCCACGCGAGATTTGGGCGCTTGGTGTCGGACGTACGTTTCAGGTCGCCCATCCCTTCAACTCGATGACCGCGATCCAGAATGTGCAGGTCGCGCTGATGTCCCGGGACCGGACCATCTTCAACTTCTGGCGCCTGGGCACTCACTATGGTCGCGAAGAGGCCATGGAGCTTCTGCGTCAGGTTTCCCTGGAAGACCAGTGGGACAAGCCCTGCAGCACCATGGCTTATGGCGACGTGAAGCGCTTGGAGCTCGCGGTCGCGCTCGTGCACAAGCCGCGGCTGCTCCTCATGGACGAACCGACTGCGGGCATGGCGCCACACGAGCGGAACGAGCTGATGGCGCTGACGAAGCAATTGGTCGTCGAGAAAAAGCTCGCCGTGCTTTTCACTGAACACAGCATGGATGTGATCTTCGCCTATTCGGACCGCGTCGTGGTGCTGGCTCGCGGCCGTCTGATCGCCGAGGGAACGCCGACCCAGATGCGCGTCGACCCGAAGGTGCAGGAGGTCTATCTCGGCGCCGGAAATACCTTCGCCGAGCACGTCGGGTGATTGGGATGGATGCGATGAGTTCACAGTCCGCGTTCCCGCACGCTGCGCCGGGCCAAACGCTGCTCGAGGTTGAGAAGCTTTCCGCATGGTACGGTGGCGCGCGCATCCTGTTTGATCTCGATTTCAATTTGCGACAAGGCGAGGTCGTCGCCCTTATGGGGCGAAACGGCGCGGGTAAGTCGACGACCTTTCTCTCGCTCATGGGGATGCTGGACCGAAGGTCGGGCGCCATTCGCTTCATGGGAGCCGACATTTCGCAAAGCGCGAGCTATCGCGTCGCCCAGATGGGTCTTGGCTTCGTGCCGGAAGACCGGCGTATTTTCACCGACCTCACGGTAGCCGAAAATCTCGATATCGGTCGCCAGTCGCAGCGGCGCTGGCCGGACGGTACGCCGCTCCACACCTGGACGCCGGACGAACTCTACGAAATCTTTCCGAATCTCGCCGAGATGAAGAACCGGGGTGCCGGCCGGATGAGCGGTGGTGAGCAGCAGATGCTCACCATTGCCCGGACGCTCATGGGTAATCCCTATCTGCTGTTGCTCGATGAGCCATCCGAGGGCGTGGCGCCGGTGATCGTCGAGCAGATGGCCGAAATGATCTTTCGGCTGAAGAAGGCCGGAGTTTCCATTCTACTCTCGGAGCAGAATATTCACTTCGCCCGCTACGTCTCGGATCGCGCCTACATGCTCGAAAAGGGGCATGTCACGTGGTCGGGGTCGATGCAGGAGCTGACGCGCTGTCCCGAGATCTCGCTCAAATATCTGTCGATTTGAGAGACCTGAATGGACATCGATCCGAACACCCGAACTCTCGACGAGACTTACAAGCTCATCACCGGCATGATCGTCCCACGTCCTGTCGCGTGGATCACGTCGCTTTCTTCGAATGGAGCGGTCAACCTTGCACCGTTTTCCGCTTACGGTCTTGTGACCCACAGCCCGCCGATGCTGATGGTCACCATCGGAAAGCGCGACGGAGAGCGCAAGGACACCGGCAAGAACATCCTGGAACGCGGCGAATTCGTGGTGAACGTCGCAAGATACGACGACGCCACGATGCTTCACGGCTCGTCGGCCGATTTTGCCTATGGTGAGAGCGAGATCAGCCACCTTGGACTAGAGACGGTGCCGTCCGCGGTGGTCTCCGTGCCACGTCTGGCAACGTCGGTGGCGGCGATGGAGTGCCGCTTGCGGGAGAAACTCGAATATCCCGACGTTGACAGCATCATTCTGCTGGGGCAGGTCGTCTCCTTTCACGTCCGCGACGATCTCATGCATGGCGGCAAGATCGACACCCGGGAGCTCGATCCTTTGGGGCGAATCGGCGGGCCTAATTATGCGGGTCTCGACAGGTTCATTGGCTTGGCTCCGCCGTCTCGCCAAGCTGCCACCAGCGTGCGCGAGCCAAAATAGACTATTCGGAGAAGCGATCGGCCCGCGAGGCTGATCGGGCGACACCCAACGTAGAGGGATGAGATGAAGAATCTGGCGATCGTCGGTCTAGGCTATTGGGGGCAAAACCTTGTCGGTGCGGTGCAGGGAGCGAGCGAAGTTGCGCGGTTCTCGCTCGGCGTCGCTCGCCGTCCAGAGCCGCTGAAGGCGTTTGCGGACCGGCGAGGACTGAAGATTGTCGAATCCTACGCCGATGCGCTGGCCGCCCCCGACATTGACGGTATAGTCTTGACCACCCCCGATCGTCTGCATCCTCAGCAGGTGATCGATGCGGTGACGGCCGGCAAGCCGGTTCTGGTTGAAAAGCCCTTCGCGTTGGATCGCAAAAGCGCCGACGCAGCGATCGCCGAAGCGGTCAAGCGCAACGTTTTGGTCGCATTCGCGCACAATCGCCGTTTTCTGCCGGCTGTGGCGGCGATGCGCGAGTTGATCGCCAACGACAAGATCGGTCGCATCCTGCACATAGAAGGGAATTTCTCGTCGAATTACGGGTTGCGGTTCAAGCCCGGCATGTGGCGGGCGGAGCGATCAGACACCGTCGCTGGCGGGATGACCGGAATGGGTATTCACCAGATCGATCTCATGCTGCTTTTCGCTGGCGAGTTCGAGCGAATACACGCTTGGGGACGTCGGCAAGTGGTTGACGTGCCGGTCGACGACAATGTGACCTTCGTGGGCGAGTTCAAGAGCGGAGCTACATGCGCTTTCGCCACCCTGATCACGACGTCTCCCATGTGGCGCCTGCGAATTCTGGGATCCAAAGGCTGGATCGAGATGATTGGGGAAAACCGGCTGCTGAGCTGCATAGGTAATTCGCCGGTTCAAGATACGACCTTTCCGATTGTCAGTACCGAAAAGATGGAAATTGAGGCCTTCGCAAACGCAATCGGGGGAAGTGCAGCATTCCCGGTCACGGCTGAGGAGGCGCTGCATGGAGTTTCTGTCTTGGAGGCCGTATCGCTTTCCATGAAGGAAGGTACATCCGTCAAAATCCCGGAAACATGACCGCAAGTCAGAAGGTAGGCGTGCGCCGGCCCGGTGTGTCGCGGCCTACGCTGCGGGGAATCCGGCTCTATCTTTCGCCACGAAAGGAGCCCGCCAAAGGCGGGCTTTTTTTCTTCGCAGATCTGTGGAGACTGCCTGGCGATCGATAAGACCGAAAACCCGGGTCAGCCCCGGCTCAAGGCGTTGGCCTGCGAAAAAAATCCTTCCGCCTGCCGGAGCCGCTGCTGCTGAGGCGAGTAGAGCCGGCCGCCCAAGATGCCTCCGTCAACGATGAGATCGATGCCGGTGACAAAGCTGCTGCTGTCGGAAGCGAGGTAGAGTGCACACTGAGCGATGTCCTCTGGAACGCCCGCACGGGGAATAGGTTGCTCCTTGGCGAGGCTATCCCTCATTGCCTCGGCATATTTGTCCGCTTCCGACGCTTCGACACCCAGCGCTTTGGCCAGGATGCCGGTAGCGATGCCGCCCGGCGAAATGCAATTCGCGCGAACATAATGTTCGCCCAATTCCATCGCCGCACACCGCGTCAGCTGCACGACGGCGGCTTTGGCGGCGCTATAGACCATCGAACTCGAAAAGCCCGCCTGTGATGCGGCGATGGAGGCGTTGTTGATGATGCTCCCGCTTCGCTGAGCCATCATGATGGGTGACACATGTTTCATGCCCAGCATGACCGAGCGAACCAGGAGCGCCATCGCGGCGTCGAAGCCATCGACCGGAATCGACGTGATGCTGCCGCGCGGGGCCGGGCCGCCTGCATTGTTGAACAGACAGTCGATCCGGCCGAATCGCGACATCGTCGCGTTGACGAGCTTAATCCAATCCTCTTCGACAGACGCGTCGGCACGGACGAACGTCGTCTGTTTGCCGAGCCGAGCGGCGAGTTGCTCGCCTTCGGCGACACGCCGGCCGGTGAAGATGACCTCCGCACCCTCTCTCGCGAAGGCCTCAACCGTGGTTGCGCCTATTCCGCTCGTTCCCCCGGTGATGATGACGACTTTACGGTCGACGAGTCCCATTGAATGCTCCGCGTGAAAATGGACGAACACAGTTGTCTAGCAACCGCGAATGAACGGAAATGTCGTCTAGTTTACGTTCTGTGGCCCTTCGGACGAATATCAAGCTGGATACGTCCCCGAGTGGGCCCGCGACCGGGCATCGCGTCACAGGAACGCGACATCTTGTCCCGCGCGCCGGGCGCTCAAGGCGGCGATCCGGCGGATACCGTTCAAGTCGGTGATCTCGATGCTCCGATAGCCGAGCGTAACCACGCCTTCTTCCTGGAGGCGTTTGAGGGTCTTGCTGATCGTTTGTCGGGTGACGCCGACCATCGCGGCGAGCTCGTCCTGGGTAATCGCGGGAGCCGTGTTGCTGGCACGCGCGGCGGTCTTGCGGACGTCCAGCAAGGCTCGCGCGAGGCGGACTGGCGCCGGGCACGTGATCAGCGATTCGACGAAGTCGAACATCACGCGGATGCGACCTGCGGCCAGCAGCGCAAAATACTCCCAATATTGCGGGTTCTCGTTCACGATCAGCCGGAAGGCTTTGTGCGAGAGATGAAGGAGCTTCACGTTACCGACGGCCACCGCATTTTGCATGCGGCGTCCGCCGTCGCACTCGGCCATCTCGCCGAACCAGCTCGGGGGCTGTTTCAAATAGTACCCAGCGCAACTTCCCTTTTGCGTGAGATGCACCATCTTCACGGATCCTGAAACGACGCCAAAGAACCCGTTCGAGAAGTCGCCCGCGGCGTAGATGAGTTGTCCATCCGAGAATACGACGGACTTTCCGGACGCGACGATCTGTTGCTGCAGCCCTGCAGGAAGCGACTTGTACCAAGGCTCCTTCTTGAAATGAGATATCAGGTCCATCACGTCGTCCTCCCGAGCGCGAAGTCGATCGCTCCGCTGCTTTCGCGAATATTGGTTTATCGTCGGGACATTGTAAACAAGTAGACATTATTCGTTTGGGAAAGGTGACATCGTCCTGCCAGGCAACTCGATTGGCGAGCCGTATCGGTCTTCGGACCTGCCCCGGAAGGATGATTCGGTTGGACCCGTTTACAAGAACAATTCCCGATATCCGATCTCAGGTCAGTCCCGAAGAATGGGACGTCCGCGTCCAATTGGCGGCCTGCTACAGACTTGTGGCCCACTATGGTTGGGACGACCTGATCTATACCCATCTCTCAGCGAAGGTGCCGGGTGGCGAGGACCACTTCCTGATCAATCCGTTCGGGCAGATGTTCCACGAAGTCACCGCGTCGAGCCTCGTCAAGATCGACAAGCATGGTGACATCGTTCTCGATACCGGCTTCGAGATCAACAAGGCTGGCTTCGTGATTCATGGCGCCGTTCACGATGCCAGGTCGGACGCCAAGGCGGTGCTTCACACGCACACCACGGCCGGCGTTGGGGTGTCTGCACAGAAATGGGGGCTGCTACCGATCAGCCAGATCGCGATGGCATTCTCGCATGACATTGCCTACCACGAATATGAAGGGATTGCGCTCGAGCTGGACGAGCGCGAGCGTCTGGTTGCCGATCTCGGGCCGAAGAACAACATGATCCTGCGCAACCACGGCCTCCTGACCGTCGGCCGGACCGTCGCCGAGGCGTTCGTGCGGATGTTCTTTCTGGAGAAGGCGTGCGCGGCCCAGGTCTCTGCGCTTTCGGCCGGCTACGACAACATCCATTTTCCGCAGGAGGCGGCCATGGACACGGTCGCGCGACAGACCGCGACGAGCAATCAGCCGATCGGCGCGCTCGAATGGAGCGCGCTGATCCGTGGGCTTGATTTGCGTGATCCGTCCTACCGAAACTAGCCCGGATATCGGCAAGGTCATCAACAAGCATTTTCAGGGGGAGATATGCCGAGCAGAATAAGTCGAATTGCGTCCGCTGCGATCTGGCTGGGCGTCGGCGCGTATGTCGGTCTATGTCGCCCGGCGCTGGCGGACGAGCCGAAGGAAGCAAAGCCGGATATCAAGATCGGAAACACAGCGCCCTACAGCGGCGCGGGATCTGCCTACAGCTTGATCGCTCGTACGTATGCCGCGTACGTGAAGAAGATCAATGACGGCGGCGGCATCAATGGACGAAAGATCAATTTCATCAGCTACGATGATGCTTACAGCCCGCCAAAAGCCGTCGAGCAAGTCAGGCGCCTAGTCGAAAGCGACGAAGTTCTTTTCATCTTCGGGCAAGTCGCGACGGCTGGCGCGGCGGCGACCCAGAAATACCTGAACGCAAAGCATGTGCCGCAGCTGTTCGTCGGATCTCCGTCGGCGCGCTTCGGAAATCCTGACGCCTTTCCATGGACGACCGGATTCCAGCCAAGCATACGGACGGAGGCGCGGATCTACGTCGCTCATCTGCTTCAGCAAAAGCCGGATGCGCGCATCGCAATTCTCTATCAGAACGACGATTTCGGAAAGGACTACCGGAGCGCGTTGATCGAGGCGCTGGGCGAAAAGGCGAAAAGCATGGTGGTCGGCGAGTCATCATATGACGTGACCGAGCCAACCATAGACGCGCACGTGGTGAAGTTGAAGGCGACGGGCGCCGACACGTTCTTCGACGTTGCGACGCCGAAGTTCACTGCGCAAGCCATAAAGCGGTCCGCGGAACTGGACTGGAAGCCTTTACACTTCGTCTTCAGTGGGTCTTCGTCGATCGTGCACGTCCTCGAACCGGCGGGTCTCAAGAATAGCGAAGGGCTCATATCGGCGGTTTATCTCAAGGACCTCAGCGATCAACGTTGGAAGGAGGACGTCGGCGTAACCAGGTATCGCAAGTTCATGAAGGACTACATGCCGAACGAGAACGACAAGGATTTGATGTTCGCTTACGGCTACACGCAGTTCCAGATCCTCGAGGCAGTGTTGCAGAAGGCCGGGGACGATCCGAGCCGGGAGGCCATCATGGGGCTGATGAAGAGCCTCGACAAGGTGAAGGGCGATCTCCTCATCGACGGGATTACGGCCAGCACCAGCGAGAAAAATCTCTTCCCCCTGAGCCAACTTCAAATCGTCAAGTTCGACGGTACTACGTGGCAGCCGCTCGGCGCGGTGATGTCCGAGGCACCTTGAGGGACCTGGGATGCTGATTCCCCTGGGCGACGTGCCAAGCTGGCATGCCGATCGTAACCACGAGAATGCTGTTGCCATTATCCATCAGGACGTCGTGCTTTCGTGGCGCGACCTTGAATCCCGGGCAAACCGGCGGGCTCGTGCGATGCGGCAGGCAGGCGTCCGGCCGGGCGACTTCGTGGCCATCATTCTTCCGAACGGCAATGAGTTCTTCGAGTTCACGTTTGCCACTTGGAAGGCGGGTGCGACTCCCTGTCCATTGTCGCACCGACTGCCGCGCAACGAAGCCGTTGCGATCCTGGACCTGCTGAAGCCGTCACTGATCGTTGGCGGCAATCCCGATTGGGGGTTGCAAGGCAGCGTCTCAGCGTCTTTCGGCGCGGACGGCTATTCCGACGAGGCCCTGCATCTCCCAACGGCTCGCTATTGGAAGGCGATCGCGTCAGGAGGCTCGACGGGACGTCCGAAGATCGTGGTCGATCACATGCCGGCAGCCGTTGAACCCAAAGCTCAGCCGCTTTTCATGCACGAGCTTGTGCGGACGTTGAATCCAGGACCACTTTACCACAACGCCCCATTCACCTTCAGCCACAACACGTTGGTCGCCGGCGGTCTACTGGTCGGTATGCCCAAGTTCGACGGTCTCGAGGCCATGAGGCTGATACGAGATCACCGCATCGAATGGGTGAATTTCGTTCCGACGATGATGAGCCGCATCCTATCGCTGCCCAGGCAGCAGCGCGAGGCGATCGATATGTCGAGTTTGCAGGTGGTCTTTCATATGGCGGCACCGATGCCGCCGTGGCTGAAAGAAGCGTGGATCGAATGGCTTGGGCCCGATCGGATTTTCGAGCTCTATGGCGGAACCGAGCGGCAGGCCGCGACGGTGATCTCCGGAGTCGAGTGGTTGACGCACAAGGGGTCGGTCGGGCGTATGGAAGTCGGCGACGTCAAGGTCCTGAATGATAGCGGAGAACCTCTGAGGGCGGGTGAGATCGGCGAGTTATATCTGAGATCGGCCGAAGGCCCGGGCACCACATATCATTACATCGGCGCGGAGCCAAAGTCCGCACCCGGAGGGTGGGAGTCGCTCGGCGACATCGGTTATGTCGACGCTGACGGCTATGTTTGGCTCACCGACCGCCGAACGGACATGATCCTGCGCGGCGGTGCCAACATCTATCCGGCGGAAGTCGAGGCGGCTTTGCTGGCCTATCCCAGCATCCGGTCCTGTGCCGTGATCGGTTTGCCCGATCCCGACCTTGGCAACCGGATTCATGCGGTCCTGGAGCTGACCCCAGACGCGCTCGCGGAGAGCCTTGCTCACGAGTTGCCCGAATTTCTCCTGCAACACATCAGCAGGCCCAAGCATCCTCAGAGCTATGAAATCGTCGAGAATGCCGTGCGAGACGATGCTGGAAAGGTTCGGAGAACCGCGCTTCGCGACGAAAGAATTGGGTGGCGAAAGGAAGGTCGAAGCTTTGAAATTCCGCTAATATTGAATGCTACCTGACCTGTGCGGCTAGAGTTCGAGACTGAAGACGATTGGTGGTGTACGAAGCAGCCACACCGATTGATCTCGACGCCCACACGCTTCCATTGCGAACCTCCGCCGTCATCCTCCGCGTCTTGCCTGCGGGTGCCCTTGCGCGCAAATGGCAACGCTGTCCGCTATCGCTATCAATTCTCTAAGCTGCTTTGGAATCCAAGCGAGACACCAGCGGCTCGTGTTGCGGCCTTCGGCGCCCGCGAGCACGAACAGATTTCTTCAACAGATCGGCCAAGAGCGCCGGGCGCAGAAGGCGTGCGACATAAACGCGCGTGACGATGTAAGTCACTTTCAGGGCTGCCTTTTTCGGCGGCGGAATGAATTCGGAAACGTTGTTTGGAGTCAATCTAGATCATTGATGTTGCACGTATTTTCCGCGTACCCTAACAAAGCGTCCATGTTGCGTTTGCTTATGCATCGCGTGTCGAGCGTAAATTGCATGTGTATGCCATGTCCGCGTTACTGAATAACGTCTTCTCTCTACAACGGCCGTCCTTGATGGGAACGGCGTTTCGCATTGTTCGCGATCGCCAGACGGCTGAGGATGTCACCCAGGAAGCTTACCTGCGGACGCGCCGGGCCATCGACCTCGGCCCAATCGATCACATCGAAGCGTTCCTGCACCAGACCGTTCGAAATCTTTCGCTCGATCATTTGCGCCGTCGCAAGACGCGCGCTGAAATCGAGACGGCCGCTCCGGTGGAATCCGAGGTGGAGAACGTCGCCGCCGATGTTCCGTCGCTCGAGCATGCGATGATCGAACGCGAACGTTTCCGGAAATTTCAGGCAGCACTTGCGGGCCTGCCCCAACGGGCCCAGACGGTGGTCCGACTGAGCCGCGTGGAAGAATGGTCGAACGCGCGCATCGCCAAGCATCTCGGCATCGCCGAACGGACCGTTTTCAACGACCTGAAGCTTGCCATGTCGCACTGCCGCGACGCGATGCTTCGCTTCGACCGGCCCTAGCCGGGCATCTCCCGTCGATTTCATCACCTGCGGGCCTGCGACAAATCCTGTCGCGGGTTGCTGTCATGCGATAACAAGGCACTGCACTGGCGGATGATTCGTTCCGACCGTGTTGGATTCTGATTGTTGTCCAGCTTTTTTTGCCGGGTTCTGGAGCCTCAAACGTCAAGGCTACAAGAACTTTGCGCGATGAATTTCGGGTGGCTTGAGTGGGACTCAATGAGGCAGACGGGGAAAATCCCGAGGACGGATTTACCCACCAGGACCCCGTCGTCGACGAGGCGCTGGAATGGTTCGGCCGTCTGCGCGACGCAACACCCGATGCGGCGACGCTGGCAGCGTTCGACTCGTGGCTCGCGCGTAGTCCGCGCCATGCCGCCGAGTTCCGCAATCTCGAGGAGATCTGGGGCGGGTCGTCCTTTTACAAGGCGGCCGAACGGCTACCCGCGGGCCATCATGCCGTCGCAAATGATGGCACGCGGCGGCATGCGGTGGCATCCCCTTCGCGGCGAGGGAGCATGCGGATGGCAATGGCCGCCTCTGTGGCGCTTGCCGTCATCGGCGCATGGCAGGCTCCGTCGCTGATCCTGCGTTGGCAGGCAGACTACCAGACATCCGCGGGAATGCAGTCGACCATCACGCTTCCCGACGGTTCGACCATGATGCTCAACACGGCGTCGGCGGTCGCGATCGATTTCGCAAACGGCCGCCGCAACGTGCGGCTCCTGGAAGGCGAGGCCTATTTCGATGTGCGGCGCGATCCCGATCACCTGTTCCGGGTCGCCGGGCATTTCGGAGACGTCGAGGTCAAAGGCACAGCGTTTTCCGTACGCGCCGACGACAAGGAAGATCGGGTCGTTCTCGAGCGCGGCCGCGTCGACGTACAGGCGAAGTCGGGTCGATCGGACGAGGTCGTCCTGAAACCAGGACAGATGGCCGTCGCAACGGCGATGTCGCTGTCGACCGAGCAGGTCGATCCCGCGGCGGTTCTCGCTTGGCGTGGCGGACGTGTCGTGTTCGAGAACCAGCCGTTCTCCAAAGTCCTGCGCGAGTTGCGCCGTTACTATTCCGGCCCGGTTGTCGTGATGACGGATCGCGTCAACGACCTGCCGGTCACCGGCAATTACCGTATCGACAATGTCGAAGGCGCATTCAAGACGCTCGCCGACGCCGCCGGCGTCACGATGAATCGTCTGCCCGGTGGAATCATTCTTCTGCGATAGATAAAAATGTTTTGCCGGATTGAACCCTCTCGAACGTCAGGTCGAAAGAGGGGAAGTAATCGGGCGCCGTGCCTTAAGCCCTCTCGCGCGTTGAGGGGACTGTCAGCATGGAGAGCCGGGGTGCGGCCGAGGATGGGCATCGTGACGTAACGTCCGACGGTCGGCGGCGTCTGTTGTCGTTGTGGCTGGCGACGACGATCCTGTCATGCGGCGCCTGCACGCTCGCGCTTTCTCCCAGCTTTGCGCAGCAAGCCGTCCGTTCCGCATCCGCCGATCAGGCGATCAATTTCTCGATCCCAGCGCAGTCGCTGCCGTCCGCGATCAACAGCTTCATCAGCGCAACCGGCTGGCAGATCAGCTATTCATCGGCGCTCGCCCGCGGCAAGACGTCGACGGCCGTGAGTGGCGTGATGAATCCGGCGCAGGCGCTCTATCAGCTCGTCGCCGGCACCGGCGTGCAGGTCATGATCGGGGCCGCGGGCTCCGCCGCACTCGTCGACTCCACGAATGTGAGCATGAACCAGGCGCCGCCGTCCGATGGCTCGCTGTTGCTCGATACCATCGAAGTCAAAGGCTCCGGCGGCGAGAGCTCTGTTTACACGCCGTACGAGACGCCCGGCGCCACCAGCCATATTTCCAGCGACGACATCGACCACTACAGGGGCTCCAGCCCGTCCGACATCTTCCGCGGCACACCCGGCGTGATGTCGGGAGATTCCCGTAACAGCGGCGGCGCGATCGACGTCAATATCCGCGGCCTGCAAGGGCAGGGGCGCGTCAAGGTTTCGGTCGACGACGCGGAGAATGCCGTCACCGTTTATCACGGCTACCAGGGACAATCGAACCGCACCTATATCGATCCCGACCTGATCGCGGGCATCGACATCAACAAGGGCCTCGACGTCGCCTCGCGCGGTGCGGCGGGCTCGGTCAACATGCGCACGATCGGCGCGAACGACATCGTCAAGCCCGGCGACACCTGGGGCATCAGGGTCAAGGGAGGCTTCGGTACCAATACGACGGCGCCGACGCCGGGAGCGAGCGGCGGCTATCTATGGCCGACGACCAGCAGGCCGGGCCTGACGGAATCCGCAACCGGATTAGATCGTCCGGGCTTTCTGAATCCGACCTCGGGTTCGGGCAGCTTCGCCGGAGCGGTGAAGCAGGACAATTGGGATTTCATGACCGCCTATGCCTGGCGCAAGCAGGGCAACTATTTCGCCGGCAAGAACGGCGGTGAAGGCGTCTATGCAAACCCGGTGCTCAACAGCAGCGGAACTTATGTCAACGGCGGCTTCACCAACTACCGTCGCGGCGAAGAGGTGCTGAACACCCAGCTCGAAACCCAGAGCTTCCTGGCCAAGGCGAACTTCCGCTTCGACGACGGTCAGAGCCTCCAGGTCAGCTACAACAATTATCGCGGCGAAGGCGGCTACTGGGCGCCCTATGCGGGCGCGATGGTCGATATGTCGCAGACCAAATACGGCGCGACCACCGGGACCAAGATCGACACCGGCACAGCGCGCTACCGCTGGAAGCCGGACAATAACGACCTTGTCGACCTCAAGGCCACCGCGTGGCTGACCTATTTCCAGCTTCTGAATGACGGGCGTCTCACGACCAATCCGAATTCATCGACCAGCTTCACGAAACCGTGGCCCGCGGAAATCGGCCTGGCCGAAGATTATCGCACCGGCACCAACACGCTGATGTGGGGGAATGACCTCTCCAATCAATCCAAATTCTCGTTCGATCGCTTCGGCGACCTCGACCTGACCTATGGCCTGTCTTGGCTCAGCCAGCAGGTCGGCCTCAATCGCTATGCTGAATACTATTCCTACATCTTGCCGTCGGCCGGCACGCGCGATGAGGCAGGGACGTTCGCCAAGGCGGCTTACAAGCCGGTGCAGTGGCTAACGCTCAATGGCGGCCTGCGCTGGGCGAAGTTTTCGGCCGACGGTGCCACGCAGAGGCTCTTCGGCGCGACCGAGACCGCGACACCGATCGAAAGCGGCCCGCCGCGCGGCGCCGAGGGATACAGCCCTTCTGCGGGCATTGTCGTCGAACCGGTCAAGGGAACCCAGTTCTACGTCAACTATTCGAGCGCACTGCGCCTGCCGAGCCTGATGGAGACCATCGGCACTTTCACGATTGTGGAGAAGGGCCTGAAGCCCGAACGGCTGAACAGCTGGGATGCCGGCGTCAACGTCAATCGCGAAAGCCTGCTTGCAAAGGGCGACAGTGCACGGCTCAAGCTCGGCTGGTTCGACTGGCATGTGAAGGACTACATCTCCCGCGCCACACAGGAAGTCCAGCAGGGCACTGCGCTGCGCATTCACAACATCTTCGGCGCCAGCTTCAACGGCTACGAGCTGTCGACCCGCTACGAGATTGCGGGCTTCGCGGCGGATTTCGCCGCGAACTACTACACGAAGGTCGAATACTGCGTCACCGAGGACACCTGCGGAAACATGTCGCTTTACGGCGACTATGCTACGAACCATGTTCCGCCGAAATATACGCTCGATCTCAAGCTGTCGCAGAAGCTGTTCGACGACAAATTGACGGTCGGGGGACGGGCGTATCACGTCGGGCCGCGGGCCGCCGCACACGGCGACGTCACCGCGCAGGGCTATTCCGCGTTCATCACCCAGATTCAGTGGAAGCCCTACACGCTGGTGGACGTGTTCGCGGACTACAAGATCGACGACAATTACACCGCGTCGGTCCGTGTCGAGAACCTGACCGACCAGTTCTATATCGATCCGCTCGGCCTGCTGCCGCAGCCGGGACCGGGACGCACGTTCTATGCGAGCCTCACCGGCAGGTTCGGTGGTGACCAGGCGCTGCCGCGATGGTCTCCGCCATCGCGCGCGTCATCGGGGGCAAGGAACCCTTCGACCGACTGGAGTGGTTTCTACGCCGGCGTGCACACCGGTTTCGGAAAGGCACACACGCAGGGCTCGAGCAGCGTGCTCAACCCCAATGCGGACAATTTCGGCGGTCTCGCAGACGGCATCGCGGCAAGCGAAGCGGCCAACCTGAAGTTCTCCGGCGGTCAGCTGGGCCTGCAGGCCGGTTACAACTGGCAGTTCGCCAATCGCTTCGTGCTCGGCATCGAAGCCGATATCGGCAAGGCGTGGATCGCGGGACATCAGGACAACAGCGCGCAGGACGATGCTCTTCTGGCCGCGGCCGGCTGGATCCAATCGCGCACGCATCACGATATCGACTGGACGGCGTCGGTTCGCGGCAAGCTCGGCTACGCCTTCAACAACGGGTTGATGCTCTACGGCACGGCCGGCGTAGCTCTGCTGCGGGAGAACGTCGCGCGCGATCAATACTGGGTCTATTCGCGAGGCTATGACCAGGTCGCGGGCGCCGACAATTTCGTCCATTACGTCGATCAGGTCGCAGCGACGCGCATCGGCGCCACCATGGGTGTCGGCGGCGAATACGCGCTCAACGATCATTGGTCGGTGAAGAGCGACTACACCTACAGCCGCTTCGGCAGCAAGGACTACGCGTTCGAACACGCTACGGCGGGTGCGGGGCCTGATTATCTGACGCGCGAGCGCACGGGCACAAATCCCCTGGGACAGCCGATCTACAAATACACCGACCACACCGGCGGCAACACGATCGTCAATGGTCGTCGTGCGTCGAACACGTTCGGCCTGCATTCGATGAAGGTCGGCCTCAACTACAGATTTTGATTCAACTCCGCTTCCGGAGCGCGGCTTCGGGAGCAATTCAACTTCGGGATTGCATCCCGCCACAGGAAGACGAGCAGAGGACAGAGGCCATGCAGCAATTCGATCAAGTGAGCTCTTGCAGGGACCAGGCGGCGGATGCCCGCAGGCCGATCGCTCGCGACAGCCGCGTCGTAAATCTGCGCAACGTCTTTCTTGCCGGCACGGCGCTCACGATCTTCGGCATGTCGCCGGCCCATTCACAGAGCGCGTATTACAACTGGAACAACGTCGCGGGAGACGGTTCTCTATTCAATTCGCAGAACTGGACTCCAAGTGTTCCCGGAACAGGATTCACCTATTCCACGGCCGCCCTCGCCAGCGGCAATGCGGTTGTCGGCAGTGCCGGTGGTCAGATCGGCGCAGCGCTCAGCGTGGGTACGACGACGAGTTCGGCGACGTTGACCGTCAAGGAAGGCGGTACGCTGAATCTCGTGGGCGGCTTGATCATCCGCGACTCGAGTTCCGTTCTCGTCACCGGCGCCAATTCCAAGATCAGTCTCGGCGGCGAGCCCCTCTACGGACTGCTGGGCGTCTATGGCGGCACCCTCACGATCGAAAACGGGGCAAAGCTGATCGCAACGACCACGACCACGAACCCTCATGGGATATCGTCAGGCGATGTCGTCGTGACCGGGAGCGGTTCGCTGCTGGACCTGACGGGACGGTTCGGTATCGCCACCAGTGGCAGCGCCGACCACGCGACCCTCACGATTTCGAACGGAGGATCCGTCAGCGTCAGCGGAGAGTTCGGGCTTGGGAGCACACCCGGCGGAGGCTCCGGCAAGGGCACGCTGATCATCGGCGCGGCGGCGGGCCAGGCCGCCGCGGCCGCGGGCACGCTCACGGCCGCGAGCGGCATATCGTTCGGCTACTCCGAGGGCGCGACGCTCGTTCTCAACCATACCGCGACGGAGTCGTCTCCCTTTGTGCTTTCGCCGACGTTGTCGGGGGGAGGCGATTACCAGGTGACGTCGTACACGACGACGCAGAACTACCAGAAGCTGGTCGGCGGTGGCGTGATCAATCAGATTGCCGGCGTTACCTATGTGACCGGCACTAGTCTCGGTTTTGGAGGTACGACCAACGTGACCGGAGGCTCGTTGGTGCTCGCGACGGCCGATTCTGCGCTCGGCGGCTACTTCAACGTCTCTGGTACGGGGGTCCTCGGTGGCATCGGTACGATCGGCACGCCGGCGTGGTCTGATACTGCTGACAATTTCACCCGCAACTACCTCGCGACGACAACGACAATCGGCTCCGGCGGTACGCTGGCGCCCGGATTGACCGGAACGATCGGGACGCTGAACGTCCGCGGCGATCTCGTGTTCGACGCCGGCTCGACCTATGCGGTGAAGATCTCCGGCGACAAGACGTCTGACCTGACCCTGGTGACCGGCAACGTGACCATCGCCACCGGCGCGCTGGTGAAGGTGACCACGCTCGGCGGACAGGGTGACTACGGCGTCGACTACTCCGGTTCGGGATATACCTACACCATCATCAGCGCGACCGGCACGCTGACCGGAAAATTCACCGAAGTGCAGGACTCCGCGTTCCTGACCTACACGTCGACCTCGGATGCCAACCACGCCTATTTGACCGTGGCGCTCAAGGAGGCCGGAACCTACTGGACCGGCAACACCGGCTCGTGGAGCACGGCAGCCAATTGGGATCCCGCAAGCGTCCCCGTCACGACCGGAGGCGGCGCTGGCGGCAAGATCTTCGTGACCGCGGGCGAGGCGACCGTGAGCGGCCCGCTTGCCGTCGGCACCACCGCCGGAGACAACACGACGCTGACGATTTCGGGAACCGGCAAGCTGACGCTGAAGAACACTACGGATCCCACGACGTATGGCTCCCTCACCATCGGCGGCGCAGGCGTGGGCGCGGTCAAGGTGAGCGGAAGCGGCGCATCCGTGGCTGCGGACAGCAGCATCGTCTTGAGCAACGGTACGCTGACGGTGGAGAACGGCGGAAAGGCTGAAGGACAGCTGATTGCCATCAGCGCCGCCAACGGCGCGACGGCCGACGCCGTCGTCACCGGCAGCGGCTCGTCCTTGACGTCTCGAAACGCCATCCGGATCGGGTCCAGCACAGGTCAGGGCACGCTGACCATCGCCAATGGCGGCGCGGTCGTCGCGACCACGACAGGGCAGAATGGCGTGGTGATCGCATCGAGCACCGCTAGCACGGGTACGCTGAACATCGGCGCGGCCGAGGGCAAGACGGCGGTCGCGGCCGGCATCTTGAGCGCGCCGACCCTGTTCTTCGGCTCCGGCAACGCCACGCTCGTGTTCAACCATACTGGCACCGATTACGAGTTCGCGCCGCAGATCCAGGTGCAGGCGACGCAAGTGGGCGATCGGATCATCAAGCAGCTCGCCGGCGTGACGCGTCTGACGGCCGACAGTTCGGCCTTCAATGGCACCACCAATGTCAGTGGCGGTTCATTGCTGGTGGACAGCGCCGGCAAGCTCGGCGGCGAATTCAACGTGACCGGCACCGGCATCCTCGGTGGCATCGGAACGCTCGGAACTGAAGGCAAGACGATCAACGTGACATCGGGCACGCTGTCGCCGGGGCTTTCCAGCACCATCGGAACGCTGAGCGTCGCGGGCGACCTCGTGTTCGGTGCAAGCTCGACCTACGCGGTGAAGATCGACGGCAACAAGAACAGCGATCTCACGCAGGTGGCCGGCACGGTGACGATTACCGACGGCGCCAAGGTGAAGGTCACGGCGCTCGGCGGCCAGGGCGACTACGGCGTCGACTATTCCGGCGACGGCTACAAGTACACCATCCTGACCTCGACCGGCACGTTGACCGGCAAGTTCACGGACGTGCAGAATTCGGCCTTTCTCACCTATACGTCGTCGTCGGACGAGCACAACGCCTATGTAACGGCGGCGCTCAAGTCGACCGTAGATCCGACCGATCCCACGGACCCGACCGATCCGACGGATCCGACCGATCCGGGCACCCCGGAGAATCCGTCCAATCCCGGCGTGTTCAAGCCCGTAGCGATCACGGCGAACCAGAAGGCGACGGCAGGCGCGCTCGATTCGATGTCGCAGGGCAGTGCGCTATGGTGGGCGGTTGCCAACGTGGCGACCTATGATGCCGCACGGCAGGCTTTCGACCAGCTCTCCGGCTCGTCGCAGGCCTCCATCAAGACCGCGCTGGTGCAGGACAGTCACTTCGTGCGCGACGCGATCAACGATCGTATCCGCGGCGCCTTCGACGGCGTCGCAGCGCCGAACATGAACGTGATGTCCTTCGCGGATGAGCGGAACGCCTATGCTTATGCCGGCCCGTTCAACAAGGCGCCGCCGAAGCCGGCCGCGCGGGAAGAGCTGTTCGCTGTCTGGGGCAGCGCGTTCGGATCGTGGGGCAAGGTCAACGCGGACGGCAATGCCGACAAGCTCAATCGTCGGACCGGCGGCTTCCTCGCCGGTGTCGATCGCCGGATCCTCGACGGCTCCTGGCGGGTCGGCCTGCTCGGCGGCTACAGCTACTCGTCCTTCGATACGTCCAATACCAACGGCGAAAGCGAGAACTATCATGTCGGTGGTTACGCCGGAACCACGCTCGGGTCGCTGTCGATCCGCTCCGGTCTCGCCTATACGTGGCATGACGTGAAGTCCAAGCGCATCGTCGCGTTCCTCGGACAGAAGCTGGACGGTCGTTACGATGCGGACACGTTCCAGGCGTTCGGCGAACTCGGTTATCGGATCAACGCCGGCGCGGCGGCTTTCGAGCCCTTCGCAAATGTCGCCTATGTGCGGCTGAAGACCGATGCCTTCACCGAGAACGGCGGCTTCGCGGCGTTGTCGGTGCAGCAACAGACCAACAGCACCACCTTCACAACGCTCGGCACCCGTGCGTCCTCGAGGTTCGATTTCGCCGGCTTCGAGACCACGGCCCGCGGCGCGCTCGGTTGGCGGCACGGCTTCGGGGACATCAACCCCGTTTCCACCGCGGCCTTCGCCGGCAGCAATGCCTTCACGGTCACGGGCCTGCCGATCGACAAGGACGTGGCGGTCGTCGAGGCCGGACTGGACTGGCGGATGTCGCCATCCGGCACGATCGGCCTATCCTATGTCGGTCAATACGGCTCGCGTGCCAGCGAAAACGGCGTCAACGCACGCCTGCGCGTGGAGTTCTGATGATGACGAGGTCCTCGACTTTCGCCATGGCGGTCGCTGCCATGCTGACGATGGCCGCGTCCGCGTCGGCGCAAACGGCTGAGGGCGGCAAGCCCTCCGCCTCCTTGCCAGGTGGCTCGTCGTCCCTGCAGGAGACCTTCGATGGCTGGACATTGCAGTGTACGGCCACCGAAAAGGGGCGCCTATGCAACATTCAGCAGCAACAGCGGCATCGTGAGACCAAGCAACTCGTGCTCGCGGCCGAACTGGAGGCGGTGCCGAACGGCGCTGCGAACGGCAGTCTGGTGCTTCCGTTTGGTCTTCGCCTGTCGTCCGGGGTGACACTGCAGATCGACGATCAGCCATCGCCGCAGCCGCTTGCGTTCTCGACCTGCCTGCCGGTCGGCTGCGTCGTCCCGCTCAGCCTCGATAAGGCGGCGGTCGGCCGTCTGCGTGGCGGTGCGACGCTCAAGGTCGGAGCCATCGCCAGCGAGGACGGCAAGCCGATTGCAATGTCCATTCAGCTCAAGGGATTGGCGCCCGCGCTCGACCGCCTGGCAACGCTCGTACAACCCGGCTCCGTGCCCAAGGACAAGAAGCAGTAGAACCCATGACCATCGATGTACTGCAGGCAATCGCATCTCCGGAATCACCCAGCCGTGCCAAACGGCTGAAGGAGGCGACGAACACGACGCATGACCGATTGGACCATGCGATCATGGATACTGGCCCGTTCGCGAACCGCGAGCGATACGGGCTGTTCGTCACGGTCCAGCACCAGTTTCATCGCGAGATCGACGCGCTGTACGACAATGCGAAGCTGGATAAGCTGCTGCCGGATCTCCACGGTCGCCGTCGCCTTGGTTTGATCGCGCAGGATTTGCGCGATCTCGGCATCGCGGTGCCGGTCGCGGCCGCCGCGCCGGCCTTCGCCGCGGGCCACGAGCACGATCTGCCGGCCGCGCTCGGCTGGTTGTACGTCGCCGAAGGCTCGAATCTCGGCGCGGCGTTTCTGCTGAAGGAGGCCGTGAAGCTTGGTCTCTCCGAAAATTTCGGCGCGCGTCATCTTGCTGCGGCTCCCGAAGGTCGCGGCCTGCACTGGAAGACGTTCACCGCCGCACTCGACGGCGTCGATCTGAACGATGCGGAAGAACAGCGCGTGGTTGAAAGCGCGAAGGCCGCTTTCGCGTGCGTGCAGGGACTGGTCAATGAGGTTCTTTCCGGCTGAGAGCCGGCAAGAGTCCCGGATCGCCCGCAAGCCACCCTGAAGGCAGCCAGCGGGTGATCCGGCGAACAAGCGCAGATCACGCGATGCACTGATCCAGGCGCCGAAGAATTCCTCTTGGTCAGCCGCGTAGGCGACCGAGGCGAGCGAAGAGAAATGACGATGCAGCAGACGAAAACGAGAATCGGAATGCGGGTGGGCCTCGTCGTCGCGCTGGCGATGTTGTTTGCTGCGGCAGCAAGTCCCTCAGCCGGAGTGGCGCAACCTGCGGCCTCAGTCTCGTCAAATGTGGAGGCGGCGGGGCCTCGCCAGGATGTCCTGCCGGGGCCAACGGATAAATCCGCCGCCACCTCGGGGCGCCGGACCGATCTGCCGCAGGATCTCTCCCCTTGGGGCATGTTCAACGCCGCCGACAACGTCGTGAAGGCAGTGATGATCGGTCTTGCCCTCGCGTCGCTTGCGACCTGGACGGTCTTTCTTGCCAAATCGGTCGAGATTGCCTGCGCGCGGGCCAGGGCGAAGCGCGCCTATGAGGTGATCTCGACCTCGAACGGCCTTGGTGAAGCGGATCTGACGTTGGCCAATCGTGGCGGACCTGCCGCCTTCATGGTGCACTCGGCCGGCGAAGAACTGCGGAGGTCGGTCGCCGCGCTGGACTTTGCCGGCGACGGTGGCGTTAAGGAGCGGGTCGTCTCGCGTCTGGTGCGGATCGAGGCGCAGGCGGGGAGAAGGCTTACGCGGGGAACGGGGCTTCTGGCCACGATCGGGGCGATCGCGCCCTTTGTTGGTCTGTTCGGGACGGTGTGGGGCATCATGAATGCCTTCATCGGCATCTCGCAGAGTCAGACCACCAATCTCGCGGTTGTCGCGCCCGGCATCGCCGAAGCGCTGTTGACGACTGCGTTCGGGCTGGTCGCAGCCATCCCGGCCGTCGTCATCTACAACATGTTTGCCCGCGCCATTGCCGGTTACCGGCAACTCCTCGCCGACGCTGCGGCCGGTGTCGAGAGGCTCGTGAGCCTCGACCTCGACTTCCGCACGGTCCCGGCCGGCATGAAAGCGGCTGCCTTCGCAGCGGCGGAGTAATGCGTCATGGCGGGAGGTATACGCGAGCGCTTCGACGACAATCTCGAAGTCAATCACGAAATCAACGTGACACCCTTCATCGACGTGATGCTGGTGCTGCTGATCATCTTCATGGTGGCCGCGCCGCTATCCACCGTCGATATTCATGTCGATCTGCCGGCCTCGACCGCTCAGCCGGTGCCGCGGCCCGACAAGCCGCTTTACCTCACGCTGAAGGACGACCTCAGCCTCAATCTCGGCAACGATCCCGTGACGCGGGACGGGTTGCAGGCGGCCATGGATGTTCTCGCCAAGGGCGACAAGGAGACGCGGATTTTCCTGCGAGCTGACAAGACCGTCGATTACCAGCACCTGATGGAGGTGATGAATCTCCTGCGCGCGGCGGGCTATCTGAAGATCGCGCTGGTCGGGCTTGAAGCGATGCCTGTGGGAGCCGTCGGCAAAGGTGCTCAGTGAGCGACGTCAGCGGTTTCGTCACGCGCGACGTCAGGATTGCCGAAACCGCGCTGTGGGCGGGCGCGGTGTTGCTGACGATCGGAGCATATGCGGGCGTGGCCGCGTGGATGCTCCGGTCCGATCCTGTCGTCGCGGCGGACAATGCGCCGCCTGCCGCGATCATGATCGAGATCGCCGATGCGCCGCAAGCGACGCTGGTGGAGATGAACGAGATCACACCGGATCTCGCGACCTCCAACGAAAGCCTTGCTCAGAACGAGCAGAAGAGGGAACCAACTCAGCCACGCGAGACGCCCGCCGACAAGCCGTTGAAGGTGGAAGAGGCGAGGCCGGTCGAAGATGAGGTGACCGAGGAGAAGCCTGCGCCCGTGGAAAGGGTCGAGGTGCCGCTGCCGGCCGTTCAGCCCAAAAGGGAGATGCCGAAGGAAAAGCCCAAAGACAAGCCGAAGGACAAGCCGAAGCCGCAGCAGGCTGCCGCGCAGTCGAAGGCCGCGCTTCAGGCACAAGTGCAGGTCCAGCAATCGGAGCATACGGCCGCAGCGCAGACGGCGTCCGGCGTGTCATCGCAGTCGCCGGCCAATTGGCAATCGCAGGTCATGGCCCATCTGGAACGGCGTAAACGATACCCGGCAGAAGTCCGGGCGCGTGGCGCGCGCGGCACCGTCTACGTGCGCTTCACCATCGATGGTTCGGGGAACGTGTTGTCGGCGAGTCTCGTGCAATCCTCGGGGTTTCCGGAACTCGATCAGGAGACCCTTGCTCTGGTGCGGCGCGCGTCACCCATTCCGACTCCCCCGCCAGGCGCCAATCGCTCGATCACCGCCCCCGTTCGTTTCAGTCCAAACTAGTGGACCAGGATGTCTAGTTCTGGCGGCGAACCGGAGGTGATTTGTCACCGGAGCACGCGGAAGAGCCGGCCATCTCGCCATGGCTGAATGGATCGGTCTGTAGCCTCAGGAAATCGCGTGGCGTGAAGCCAACCGTCTGCCGGAACACCTTCGTGAAGGCACTTGGGCTTCTATATCCCAATTCCCTGGCAAGGTCGGAGATCCTGGCTCCCTCGTTCAGCCCGCAGAGCGCTTTCGCGACGCTGAGTGCTGTTCGCCAGTGATTGAATGCGATCCCCGTTTCCCTCCTGAAGAGACGTGTGAGGGTGCGGGGACTCACCGCGCTGACCTTGGCGATCGAGGCAAGGTTGTTGGGAAGCAAGGGTCTTTGAAGCAGTGTTCGGCAGGCAATGAGGAGCCGCACGTCGTGTGGCCACCTGATCTTGAGCGGTATTTCTCGCGCGGAATGGAGTTCGTTCAAGATGAGCTGCGTCAAGGTCTCTGCGCGTTCGTCCTGCGTGTCACCCGAGCGCTGGCCTGCGTGAGCGAGAATGAGCTCTCGCAACAGCGGGCTGACGATCACCAGCCGGCAGTCGTCGTCGGGGCCGGCGTCTTCACCGGAATCGACATAGATGGTTCGCATCCTGACGTAGCCCTGCATCGTCACTTCGTGGCGCGTGCCGGGGGGAATCCAGAGGCCGATCCGCGGCGGGACCAGCCACATATGATCAGCCGTACGAACATACATCGTGCCTTCATTGGCGAAGAGCAACTGGCCTCTTCGATGGCAGTGCATGACGATGCCGTCATCGAGCCTGTAGTTGCGAGACAGGCTGATGATCGGCGCCGCCGCGGCCTGCAGGTCTATGGCCTTTGAACTGAGGGAATAGATCGCCATTCGCTGTGGTTGAAACTCGATCTGATGACTAGAGAGGCAGAAATCCGAGAATGAGAGCAAGCTGGAGCTGCAGACCGGCGTCCAGTTGCGCAATGGCAACGGCTCCGATCACCGCTGCGACACCAACGGGGCCGATCAGTAGCCAGAACTGATGCAGCACGCGCTGCTGCTGTCGAACGTGAGACATCTCGAATCCTTTCGAAATTGCCGGCACCTCGTTCGATCTAAGCAAGCGGTGTGCCAGCGGCACCCTTGAGCGCTCCGGCGTCATGCGACAAAGTGAGCGCTGCGGGGCGACCGCGGAATCCAGCGCTGGCGGAGACCAGCTTGCGTGTGTAGTCCGATTGAACACGGCCCGAGGCCAAGTCGGCGGAGCCTACCTCTTCGATTGCCTGCCCTCCGTTGAGCACCAGCAGGCGGTCGCACATGTGGGTAATGACCGCGAGATCATGGCTCACCATGATGTAGGACAACTCGCGGTCCCGGCGGATCCGGTCGAGCAGATTGAGAACCTCGGCCTGCACCGACACGTCGAGCGCGGACGTCGGCTCGTCCAGCAGCAGGATCGACGGCTCCAGGATGAGGGCTCGGGCGATCGCCACCCGCTGGCGCTGGCCGCCCGACAGCTGATGCGGATAGCGATAGCGGAAGCTCAATCCCAGGCCCACCTCGTCGAGAGCTCTGCGAATCCGCCCTTCCGTGTTGTCCAGCCCGTGAATGCGAAGCGGCTCGAGCAGCGCGCGATCAACCGTCTGGCGTGGATGCAGGGACCCGAACGGGTCCTGAAAGACCATCTGGATCGATCGGTAGAATTCCGGATCGCGCTTGCTGTCGAGATAATGGTTTTCGAGCAGGATGTAGCCTGCCTCGATCGGCGCAAGTCCGGTGATCGCGCGCAGGATTGTGGACTTGCCGGAGCCGGATTCGCCGACCAGTCCGAAGGAATCGCCTTTGGCCAGGCGAAACGAGATGCCGTCGAGCACGACGAACCCGTCGAAGCTGACGCGGAGATCGCGAACCTCGATGATGCTTTTCATAGCGCCCATCCGGCATCGCGATCGAGCACGGGCAGCGGGCGGGACTGCTCGCCGATTCTTGGCATGCAGCTCAACAATCCCCGCGTATAGGGATGGGTTGCCTGGTGCAAGGCGCCCGCAGCGAGCTCCTCCACGATACGTCCGCGATACATCACGATCACCCGGTCGCAGAAAGATGAGACGAGGCGGAGGTCATGCGAGATGAAGATCAGTCCCATGCCGTGATCGCGCACCAGCTGGTCCAGCACTTCCAGAACTTCGAGCTGCACCGTGACGTCGAGCGCGGAGGTCGGCTCGTCGGCGATCAGGAGGTCCGGCTTGCAGATCAGCATCATCGCGATCATGACGCGCTGTCCCATGCCTCCCGAGATTTCGTGAGGGTAGAGTTTAAGCACTCTCTCCGGATTGCGGATCTGGACGGCGGAGAGCATGTCCAGCGCGAGCGCTCGCGCGGCCGTCCGCCCGGTTCCGCGGGACCTCAATGTTTCGACCATCTGAGCGCCGACGGTCATGACCGGATTGAGCGAATATTTCGGATCCTGGAGGATCATCGCGAGGCGGTTTCCGCGCAACTCGCGGCGCTGCCGGGGCGATATGGCGAGAAGGTCGATTCCGTCGAACTGGAGTTTCCCGGCACTGATCCTGGCGTGGGGTGGCGTCAACCCAAGGATTGCACGTCCGGTCTGCGACTTGCCGGATCCGCTCTCGCCGACGATACCCAGGCGCTCGCGCCCGACGGAGAACGACACGCCACGCACGGCTTCGATGAGGGCGCCGCCGTCGCCGCGAAATGCCACACGCAGGTCATCGACGGTCAAGAGTGGATTCATCGGCCGGCCTCGCGGGGATCGAGGGCATCACGCAGGCCGTCTCCGACCAGATTGAAGCCCAGGCTGACGATAAGAATGGCGAAGCCGGGAATTGCGGAAACCCACCATTGTTCGAGGATGAAGCGCCGACCGGAAGCGATCATCGCGCCCCATTCGGGCAAGGGCGGTTGAGCACCCAGCCCGAGAAATCCGAGGCCGGCGGCAGTCAAGATGATTCCGGACATGTCCAGGCTGACCCTGACGATCAAGGAGGAAAGGCACATCGGCATGATGTGACGAAAGACGATCCGCGAAGGAGAGGCGCCCATGAGCCGGACGGCCGACACATAGTCGGAATTGCGTATCGTCAGGGTCTCGGCGCGCGCGATCCGCGCATAGGGCGGCCAGGACGTGATCGCGATGGCCATGATCGCGTTCTCGATACCCGGTCCGAGCACGGCCACGAGAGCCAAGGCGAGCACGAGCTTGGGAAATGCCAGGAAGATATCCGTGACGCGCATGAGGAGCACATCCAGCCATCCGCCTGCATATCCGGCGATAGTCCCGACCAGAAGGCCAAGCGGCGCGGCCGTGATCGCCACCAGCACGACGACCGCCAGCGTGATGCGGGAGCCGTGGATGAGGCGGGACAGGATATCGCGGCCGAGGTCGTCCGTGCCGAGCCAGTGCGCGCGATCGGGGGCCAGCAATCGCGCGGACAGATCCCCCGAAAACGGCGAATAGGGGGACAGCACGTCCGAGAAGACCGCAACGAAGATCAGGGCTGCGATGATGACGAAGCCTGCGACTGACAGCGGATTGTCGCAAAAGCGCCGCCAGCTCGCACTCGCGCGCGAGAGACTCGATTGAAGACGCGACGTCGGAAGCTCGCCTGAGAGCCAGCTTTGCCAGGCCTTGCGGGTGTTGTCGATGATTTCGCTCATTCTCGGGTCCGGGGGTCGAGCGTTCGATAAAGCAGGTCGGAGAGAAGGTTCAGCCCCACGAACACGGCGCCGACGACCAGTGTGCCGCCCAGCACTGCATTCATGTCGGCGGTCTGAAGCGAATTGGTGATGTAAAGACCGAGTCCCGGCCACGAGAACACGGTCTCTGTCAGGACCGCGCCCTCGAGCAGGACGGCGTAGGAGAGGGCGATCACCGTCACGAGCGGAACCAGCGCGCAGCGCAGGGCATGTCCCCAGACCACGCGCAGTTCCGACAGGCCTTTCGCGCGGGCCGCGGTGATGTACTCCTGCTGCAACTCGGCGAGCATGAAGCTCCGCGTCATCCGGCAGATATAGGCCATCGAGTAGTAGCCGAGCAGAAGGGCCGGCAGCACGATGTGGGCAAAGCAGCTTCGCAGCGCGGCCCAGTCCTGCTGCATCACCGCGTCCAGCAGATAGAATCCCGTTATCGGCGTGAAAGTGTATTCGAAGGCGACATCGATCCGTCCGGGGCCGGCGACCCAGCCGAGGCGGGCATAGAAGACGAGAAGGCCGAGCAGGCCGAGCCAGAAGACCGGTACGGAATGTCCGACCATCGCGAAGGTCCGTACCAACCTGTCGCCCCATTGGCCGTTACGGACCGCGGCATAGACGCCGAGGGGTATTCCGACCAAAGCGCCGAACAGCGTGGCGAGCGTTGCCAGCTCGATCGTGGCGGGAAACGCGCGCTTGATATCGTCCAGCACGGGATTCGTGGTGAGAATGGATCGCCCGAAATCACCCTGCATGGCTTTCGTCACGTAGATGACGAACTGTCTTGCCAAGGGCTTGTTGAGGCCCATCTCCTCGCGAACCCGCTCGATGGTCTCGGTGGGCGCATGATCGCCCACCAGGATCGCGACGGGATCGACCGGGATCACCCGGCCGATGAAGAACGTGACGGCCAGCAAACCGAGAAAGGTCGTCATGACGACGGTCGTTCCCTTGAGTATCTGCAGGCCGTTGGACCACAACCGCTTGCGTCTAGCGCGCAGGGCTGGTCCGGGATCGGCGGTCATCGTCATCTGACTTGTCCTGATCCGCGATCAGCCCTTGGTCGCCGTGTAGACGAAGTTGGTGTACGGGACGGGGCCGAGCGAGAAGCCCTTCACGTTGTTCGCGACGGCGGCGGTCTCTTTCATCTGATAGACCACCATGATGGGGCTCTTGGCGCGGAAATCCGCCAGCATCTTGTGATACATCTCGATGCGCTTGGATTGATCCCGCTCGAGCATCGCGGCCTCGACCAGGGCGTTCATCTCCGGATCGAAGAAGCCATTGCGCCATGCCAGCGTCTTGAACTTTGCGTCCTCGCCGGGATCCGGGCTGTAGACGAACGCGTCGGCATTGGCATGCGGATCCCAGTACTTCAGGCTCCATTCGCCGATATAGATGTCGTGCTTGTGGACGCGGTATTTCGACAGGGTCTGCTTGCCGTCGCCCGGGATGATGTCGATCTTGATGCCGGCTTGCGCCGCCGTCTGCTGGAACGACTCGGCGATGCCGGTGACGGGTTGGGTATTGCGGACGTCGAAGGTGACGTTGAAGCCTTCTGGATATCCGGCCTTCGCCAGCAGCTCCTTGGCCTTTTCGACGTTCAGCTTGTAGGGCTTCTCTCCGGTCGCTCCGGGCAGGCCGACGGGGAGGAAGTCCTGGTGGATTTCACCGATGCCCTTGATGAGGGTCTTCCCGACCGAATCGTAGTCGAGGAGATATTTGAACGCCTGGATGACTTCGGGCTTGGCGAGCTTCGGATTGTGCATGTTGAACGAGATCGAATAGAGCGTTCCGTTCAACTCGCTCTGCAGCTTGACCTTCGGACTCTTGGCGATCGCGTCGAGATCGCCCGGCTCGAGGTTACGGGCGATGTCGACGTCACCGGTTTCGATCATGAGGCGTTGCGTCGAGCTTTCCTTCACGTGACGATAGATCACGCGGGCAAGCTTGGACTTCTGTCCGTAGTATTTCTCGTTGCGCTCCAGAACGACGACCTCGTTGGCGCGCCAGTCGCGCAATTTCATCGGACCCGAGCCGGCATAATGCGTCTGGACCCAGCCGTTGCCGAAGTCACCGTCCTTCTCGTTCTGCATGGCGAGCTTCTTGTCGACCACGGCTGCCGCGTTGACGGACAGGCAGTTGAGCACGAAGCCCGACGCATAGGGTTTGTCGACCGTCAGTGAGAACGTGCCGTCGGGCATCGCCTTGGCGAGCTGGTCGACGTTGGTCTTGTTGAGGCCGAGCTGCAGCAGCTGGAAGGCCGGGCTCTTGGCCAGAACGACGGTTCGCTTGATCGAAAAGGCCACGTCCTCAGCGGTCAGCGGATTTCCGGAGGCGAAGACCAGTCCGGGCTTCAGCTTGAACGTATAGGTCTTGCCGTCGTCGGAGATCTTCCAGCTTTCGGCGATGTCCGGATCGAGCTTGGAAGGATCCTGCTTGTTCAGCCGGACCAGGCGATCATAGGTATTGCCCAGGATCTCGCCCGACGTGACCTCGAGCGCGCTGCCGGGGTCGAGGCTTATGATGTCGTCAATGGCTGCCGCGATGACGAGGGTGTCCGGCGGCGTTGCGGCCTTCGTGGCCGTCTGCACGCCGATCGAAGTGACCACCAGGGTCGCCGCCAGGAGCCCCGTGCGCTTTGCGCTGGACCAGGATCTCATTCTTTATCTCCTAAGTTGCCGTCTCCCGGTCTGCTTGCGGACCGGAGCGTCTGAACAGGTCGGGTGCTGGTGATCACGCCGTTGCGCGGCCATACGCCTCGGAGATCATCACTCCCGAGAGCAGCGTGTAGGCTTCGATCCAGGCGTCACGGGTTTCCCCATCGAGCGCATCGCCGAGCGCTTCCTGCAGCGTCCACACGAGAGCTTCGCCGACCGGCTTGTAGTGGTCGGGCTGGACTCCATATCCGACATGCTTGACGGCGAGGGACTTCGCCGCCGGCAGGATTGCTTCGAGATTGGTCAAGCCGTTGACCACGACCGCGAGCGTGGACATCAGCTTCCTGCCCTGCTCGGAGATGTCACCGTGAAACAGCGGCTTCACCTGAGGGGCGATGACGAACAGGCGGTCGTAGAACATGCGCGCCGCCAGCTCGGCATGAGGCGCAACCTTCTTGAAGGACTCTTGGACCCGATGAATTTGGGCTGGCGTCATTGATGCTCTCCATTCAGCTCCGCCGAAAGCAAAGTCGCTGACGGAGTCATTCGGCCCTTCGGTGCCGGGCCTTCGTCAGTGGAAAAGCAGAATGCGTGCCATGAGAGAATCGAGTGAATTTGTAGATTTTTTCTCTGGAGTGTCAGTATGAAGTAAAATTCTACAATCGCGATCGCCCCCGGTCTGCTCATCGAATGAGCGAAATGCCGGATTAGCTGAATAATTCTTGATCTTTATGATGCTACGAGGGCATGCAATCTACGAAAGTCTATCCTCTGGAAAGCAATTGGCTGCGACATAAAATCTGCAATTCTCTACATTCCTCCATTTTTGCACTTGCATAATCTACAAAATTATAGATTTAATAAGGTGCCGTTTATAACTTCCGGCGCTTGGGGTGCGAAGTGGAGCAATTGCGAGAATGGGCGCGCAGCGCCGATGAAGCTGGTTTCCCGACTGGGCTGCCAGACGGAAAGCCGCGGAATCCAGTTGAAGCTGTCGCGGCTCCACCACGCGTTCCTGCGGAGAAATCAGAGCGCGAATGGTTCAGGGCGGCCTGCATCACCAACATTTTCAAGGAAACCAGCGACAGCGTGTCGTTCGAATTCGAGATGCGCGACGGAGAGGCTTTCCATGCGCAGCCGGGCCAATTCGTCGCGATCCGGTTCGAGATCGAGGGGCACACTCACGAGCGCTGTTATGCAGTCTCGAGCCTCGTCTCGCGCGGCGAAGTGCCGCGCTTCACCGTCAAGCGTGTCTCTTCGGGGTGTGTATCGAACTGGTGCCATGATCATCTTCGCTGCGGTGCCTGGATTCGCGTCAGCCCGCCGACCGGGCAGTTTCGCCTCCATCCGCTGAATACGGAACGCGCTGTCTTCATGGCGGCCGGAATCGGCATGGCGCCGATCTTTCCGATGATCAAGGAGGCGCTGCTCTTCAGCGAACGTGCCGTCAGGGTCATGATCTTCGACCGCGACGAAGAAAGTGCGCCTTTTCTCGCGCCACTGCGCGCATTTGCCGAGCGATACCGGGACAGGCTCGATCTCACCGAAATCTACGTGGGGAAGGCGGGAGAGGTCACGCAAGACGCCATCGCCGATCATCTGGCCGGCACTTGTGATGCGAGCATCTATATGTGCGGCCCGCCGGAGTTCATGCGTCGTGCCGAAGCCGCGGCCATTTCAGTGGGGCTTTGCGAGGACCGCATCTTCGTCAACGCGAATGCGGCGATTCCGGCGCTTCAAATGTCGCCGAATGAGCGTGCCCAATGAGTGGATCCTTTCCTGAGCACGGTCTCCTCGCGGTCGCGCGCGTCATATCGGAAACGATCGATGCGACGACGATCGAAATCGACGTGCCGGCCGATCGGCAGGCCGTCTATGCCGGGCGGGCAGGGCAGTTCGTCCGAATTCTCATTCCCGGCGATCCGGAGCAGCATTCGCGCAGCTATTCCCTGTCCAGTACGCCGGAACTGGAGGAGCCGCTGCGGTTCACGGTGAAGCGCGTGGTCGGCGGCGCGGTATCGGAACGCCTGACCAGGACGCTCTCCCAGGGAGATTATCTGCGGGTCGATCCCCCGGCCGGCGCGTTCACGCTCAGGGATAGCAGCGATCCGCTCGTCCTGATTGCCGGAGGAAGCGGCATCACTCCGCTTTTTTCCCTGCTGAAGGCCGCGCTGAAGCTGACCGATCGTCCGGTCACGCTGTTGTGCGCTCATCGAAATCAGGATGCCGCGATCTTCGCCGGACTGATCGCGGAATATCAGCGCAGCCATCCCGAGCGCCTGTCGGTCCGGCATCATCATAGCGACGAATCGGGCTTCCTGACCGAGAGCGACGTCATCGACCTCCTGACGTCGCATCAGCGCGCCCAGATCTATCTTTGCGGCCCTGCGCCGCTGATGGACCTGGTCGAGAAGGTCTTCGATGCGCACTGTCCGGCGGACAGATACGAGCTGTTCTGCGAACGGTTTCTATCCCCCACGCTCGTCTCGAACGGCGAGGCGAGAGATGCTCCGGAGACTGTCGCCTGCAATGTCGTCGTCCGGATCTCCGGCGAGGATTTCAGCTTTCCCTGGTCGGGCCCCGGCAGTCTGCTCGACGATGCACTGACAGCCGGCGTTCCCATGCCGCATTCCTGCCGGGACGGGCATTGCGGCGCGTGCAAGGCGCGTCTGGTCGAAGGCGACGTCGAGCAGGACGGTGCACTCGCGCTGAGCAAGCGTGATCATCAGAAGAAAAACATCCTGGCGTGTTGCTCGAGGCCGCGATCGCCGTCGCTGGTGCTCGACTACGATTGAGCTTGGTAACATGAAGGCAGAATAGCGATGCTGAAGGTCGGCTCGGTAAAATCGATCGTCCGCTATCCGGTCAAGAGCATGGCCGGCGAGGAGATCAACGAAGGGTTCATCGGCTTTGCCGGCCTGTTCGGCGACCGCGCGTTCGCATTCACCTATCAGGGCGGCAAGCCGGGTTTTCCGTGGTTCACCATCCGGCAATTGGAGGACCTCGTTCGCTTCAAGGCAACCTTCAAGTGGCCGGACAAGGTTCGGGCGCCCGTCGATCTCCAGGCCTCACTCGCGCTTGGGCCGGGCGTGGCTCCGCTGTTTCCCCAAGGCGACGCCTTCGATGTCGAGGTCGCAGCACCTTCGGGTGAGGTGTTCTCCATTCGCGACGATGGCTTGAGGGAGATGCTGGAGGGCGAGACGGGTGAGCAACTCTCCCTGCGCTTCAGCGAACGCAGCCTTTCCGACTGCCGTCCGGTGTCGCTCTTCGCGGGCAACAGCCTGCGCGCGCTCGAAGCGGAGATCGGGGTCAGGCTGGATGCCCGCAGGTTTCGAGCAAATCTGTACGTCGATTGGGACGACGCGGCGCCATTCTACGAGAACGACCTGATGGGACGCGTGCTGCAGATCGGTAGCCGAGCCAGGATCATGGTGACCGAACGGGACCCGCGCTGCAAGATCGTGACGATCGATCCGGATACCGCGGACGAAACTCCCAAAATCCTGAGGCACATCACGTCGGCGCATGGCGGATCCGCCGGCGTTTACGGCGCCGTTCTCTTCGAAGGCGCCGTTCGCAATGGCGATCCGATTTGTGTCGTTTGAGATGTAAGGAGAACTCATGAACGCAAAGCTGGACGACGACGTTCTCGCCTATGCCGCAGAAGTGTTCCAGCTGGCGCGGAACGGCGACGCGGAGGTACTCGACCGGCTGCTCGGGCAGGGATTGCCGTGCGATCTCCGCAACGACAAGGGCGACTCGCTGCTCATGCTCGCCGGGTACAACGGCAACGAGCCGGCGGTGGAGGTTCTGCTGAGGCATGGTGCGGACGCCAACCTGGCGAATGACCGGGTCCAGACGCCGCTCTCGGCAGTGGCCTTCGCAGGGCACATGGGAATCGCGAGGCGGCTCATCGCTGCCGGCGCGTTGACAAGCGCGGCGGCGGCAGGTGGAAAGTCCGCGCTGATGATCGCGGCGATGTTCGATCGTGTCGAGATGGCCGAACTGCTGATCGCGAATGCCGCCGACCCCGCCGAACGCGACGCCAACAACATGACCGCGCTCGACCTGGCGCGCATCAGCGGCGCGAAGCGCGTCGCGGCAATCCTGGAGGCGCTCGGTCAGGGCCCGACAGACACAATCGAATCGTCCTCAACGTAACTCAAGGGAAGCAGTATGACTCAGTTGAAGGGAAAAGTTGCCGTCGTGACGGGGGCGTCGCGCGGTATCGGTGAGGCCATCGTTCGCAAGCTGGCAAGTCAGGGGGCGCATGTCGCTCTGACCTACAAGCTGCAGAAGGACAAGGCCGACGCGGTCGTGGAGAGCATCAAGCAGGATGGCGGATCCGCGATCGCATTGCGGGCCGATGCCGTCGACAAGCGGGCCATCCAGGAAGCCATGGACGAAGCGGGGGCGTATTTCGGCAAGATCGACATTCTGGTCAACAATGCCGGTATGCTGCGGGTTTGTGCGCTCGAGGAGATCGACTTCGCGTTCTACGCGGAGCAGTTCAACGTCCATGTCTGGGGCACCATCGCGGCGACCCAGGCCGCGCTGAAGCACTTCCCGAAGGAGGGCGGCACCGTGATCAACCTGTCATCCTTGCGCGTCTACCAACCGGCGGCGCGGAGCTCGATCTACTCGGCCTCGAAGGCGGCGGTGTCGACGCTGACGCAGGCGCTTGCGGTCGAGCTTGGCCCGCGTGGAATCACGGTGAATGCGGTGGCACCGGGAATCACGCGCACCGACATGACCGCCGCGATGCCCGATGAGCGGCGCAGGATGATCGCCGACGTGACGCCGTTGCGGCGTCTCGGCGAGCCCGGAGACATTGCCTCGGCGGTCGCGCTGCTGGCATCGGACGACGCACGGTGGATCACCGGCAGAACGCTGCTGGCGGACGGCGGGTTCATCGGCACCTGAGGCTGTTGAGAACCGGATGACCGCGGCGCGGGCCACGGTCATCCGGTTCGCGTTTGCCGGCACGAGCGGCCTGCGCCGAACGAGTTCCAGAACCGAAGCCCCAAAAGAATAAGGCGCGCCACTTCCCAGTGGCGCGCCTTTCGCTTGTGGGGCTTGAGCCTATTCCGCAGCCAGGGCGAGCGCGGAAATATCGAACTTGAGCCCGCTGGCGACGCGCTCGCCAAGCTCGGCATCCATCTTGAAGAAGTGCTGGATCATGCGGCTCTTGAGGTCGTCGCGGACATGCGCGAGGAACGTCGTGAGATTGAGCACCAGATCGTCCTGGTAGGACTTTTCGAGCGAGCGATAGAACTCGCCGCCCTGGGTGTGATCGTCCGTACGGCGGATGCACTTCTGCTGAACCCGCCCGTGAACCATCGGTTCGTGCGGCGATCCCGTGGCGGGACCCTCGCGGAGCGCCTGGCCGGTGCTCGGTTCGTAGTTGATGTTCGCATTGACCGAGGCGTCGCCGGAATCGACACGATAGGCCATCTGGCCGGCGCCGTAGTTGGTCGCGACACGCGACTTCGGCGTGTTGATCGGTAGCTGCAGGTAGTTGGTGCCGATGCGATAACGCTGTGCATCCGAATAGGCGAACGTGCGCCCAAGAAGCAGGCGATCGTTAGAAGCCTCGATTCCATCGACCATCACGCCCGGGCTGAACGCTGCCTGCTCGACCTCGGTGAAATAGTCGAGGGGGTTCTTGTTGAGCACCATCTTGCCGACCGCGAGAAGCGGGAATTGGTCGGCCGGCCAGATCTTGGTGGCGTCGAGCGGATCGAACGAAAGTTCCGGATGTTCGTCGTCCGACATGATCTGCGCGAACAGCTCCCACTCCGGGAATTCGCCGCGATCGATCGCCTCGTACAGGTCTTCCGTGGCGTGATACAGGTTGGTCGACTGCGTCTGGCAGGCCTCCGCATGCGTCAGGCCGACGAGGCCCTGCTTGCTGAGCCAGGTGAAACGCACGAGCACGCCTTCGCCGGCGTCATTGACGAACTTGAAGGCATGGACGCCGTAGCCGTCCATGAACCGATAGCCCTTTGGTACGCCGCGATAGCTCGATGTCATCAACGTGACCAGCAGAGCCTCGGGGCTCTGGCTGACGAAATCGAACCTTCGATTGGGATCGTAGCGATTGGTCAGCGGGCTCGGGCGCGAAGAGTGGATGAGGTCGGGGAATTTGATCGGATCACGGATGAAGAAGACGGGGTGGTTGTTGCCGACGAGATCCCAGTTGCCCTCGTCCGTGTAGAACTTGGTGGCGAAGCCGCGCGGATCGCGCGTGGTTTCCGGCGAATGGCCGCCGCCGACGACGGTCGAGAAGCGCACGAAGACGGGCGTGCGTTTGCCCTGTTCCTGAAGCAGTTTCGCGCGGGTGTACTTGCTTGCCGGTTCGTCGCCGATCGTGCCGTAGGCTTCGAAATAGCCGTGAGCGCCGGCCCCACGTGCATGCACGATCCGCTCGGGAACGCGCTCCCGATTGAAATGGGCGATCTTCTCGATGTAGTTGTAATTGTCCAGGAGCAGCGGGCCGCTGTCACCGACGACGCGGCTGTTCTGGTTGTCCGTGACGACCCGGCCCTGCCTGTTGGTGAGGGTCCTGGTCCCGGGCGTACTGCTCTCGCCAAATTCGATCATCATTCTGTTCCAAGGGCTGTTGCGCTTGAGGGCGTCCGACAGTGCATCTGACGACGTCGGCGCATCTCATGGCGCAAAAGTAGCCTTGTCATTCACGGCGAGGAATGACAAAAATGTTCGAGAAAGTGACAATCGCCATATGGCCATCGTAGCGCGCAGCAAATTCGCCAAGGACGTCGAACGGGCATCCCCGTTCGTCGTCGCTCTTGCGCGCGACGACGAGCAGGGCTTCGTCATCGAGCCTCAGAAACACACACGCGCTCAGCTTCTTTATGCGGTCGAAGGCGTGATGCGGGTCAGAACGCCGGAGGGGATGTGGATCATCCCTCCGCGCCGCGCGCTGTGGATTCCCGTCGACGTCGAGCATTCCGTGACGATGCTGAGCCCGGTCAGCATGCGTACCATCTATATCGATGCCAAGAGGGCCAAGTCGTTCGGCGAGGCTTGCCGGCTGATCGAGGTCAGCAGCCTCTTGCGCGAACTCATCCTGTCGCTTCTGGAGGAGCCGCTCGAATATGCGCTCGACGGGCGCGGCGGTCACGTCGCGGAGCTCATTCTCATCGAGATCACGCGTGCCCCGCAAATCCCGATCGTCATTCCCTGGCCGCGCGACAAGCGGATCGTCACGATCTGTTCGACGCTGATGGAGAACCCGGGCGACCAGAGAAGCCTGGAAGACTGGGCCGAGGTGGCGGGCGCGAGCACCCGCACGCTCATTCGACTGTTCCAGAAGGAGACGGGGCTGCATTTCCGCCACTGGCTGCAGCAGGTGCATCTTGCCGAAGCCCTGTCGCGTCTGACGCATGGTGACAGCATCGGAGAGATCGCTCGCCGGCTCGGCTATGCGAGCCCCAGCGCCTTCACGACGATGTTCCGGCGCACGCTCGGGGTATCACCGAGCCAGTATCTTCAGCATCGCCTGCGCTGAGCGTCAGAAACTATCGCCGACGCCGATCCAGATCAGCTCCGCGGTCTCCTGCCCCGGATTGCGCCAGGAATGGAAGAGATGGCTGCGGAAGTACAGGGAGTCTCCCTTCGTCAGGCGGTGAATGCGGGCATTGTCGATCGTCACCTCGAACTCACCGGAGATGACGACGAGGAATTCCTCGCCTTCGTGCCGATAGGAGCCGTTGCTGTGAATCCCCGGTTCGACCTTCCAGCGCTTGCACGCCATGATTCCGTGGCCCGAGCACAGGCGTTCCATTTGAACGCCCAGACCGAGGCGCGGCAGCAGCACGCCATGGTCCCGCATCACGACTTCGTCGTTCGAATTGCCGGCGGTCACGTCGACGCCCATCAGGCGATTGAGCGTGGCGCCGTAGAAGCTCGCAAGCCGCTTCAACAGCGGCATGTTGATGCCCAGCGACGTGCGTTCGATCGAGGCGAGCAGGGAGGGATCGACGCCGACGATTTCGGCGACCTTCTTGATCGTCAGGCGGCGCGCGAGGCGCAGCTTCCGCAGATTGGCGCCGACTTCGGAGGGGATCTCGCGCTCGCCGGCTTCCGTTTCAGCGCCCGCCGGAGACGCACTCTGCGCGGACAGCGCGGCCTTGATCTCGGAGATCTTCATGCCGTGCAGGCTGCGCATGCGCTTGATGGCGATGGCGGTCTCGACATCCGACTGCCGATAGGTGCGGCGGCCGGTCTGCGTGTAGGTCGGCGTCAGGAGTTCCTGTTCCTCCCAGACCCGGATCGTCGAGACGGATACGCCGGCATGGCGGGAGACATCGGATATTCGTAAGGTCGTTTTCTCGCGCGTGTCGAGCATGGTCTTGTCCCGGCAGAGCCTCTGCTAATTTCCTCCATCAATAGCACAAAAAACCTCCAGAATTGAAGGATTTGTTTGGCGATTCCTTGCCTGAGGGGCCGAATTTGGAGGAAATGCCGCTCTCACGTTCCGGCTATCCGCGAGCACGGGCCAGCGAGCCCCCGTCCGGACGCAAGCGTTGGGCCACGCCAAACTCGAGATATTGCCGCGGCGTCCGGCCGGTGACACGGCGGAACGTGGCGATGAACGCGCTTGGGCTCTCATAGCCGACCTCTTCGGCAACCTGAGCAACGGGTTCTCCCGACATCAGGCGCCGCACGGCTTCGAGAATCCGCGCGGTCTGCTGCCAGTCGCGGAAGTTCATCCCGGTCTCGATCGGGAAGAGACGCGACAAGGTTCGCTCGCTGATGCCGACCTCGCGACACCAGTCGCGCATCGATTTCCGGCTCGCCGTGTTCTCGAGAAACGTCAGGCTGATCCGCAACAGCCGGCGATCGGTCGGCATCGGAAGATAGAGCGGCGCGACCGGAGCGTTTTCGAGTTGATCGAGCAGGACGCGCATCATGCGGTCTTCCGGGCCGCCGATCGGATAGAGCCGCGGAATGTCGGCTGCATGCAATATCAGTTCGCGCAGCAGCGGCGTGATGCTGACCATGCAGACGTCGCGCAACTGAATCTGCGTCGGGTCCACGAAAATGCTGCGAAGCCTGATCTCGCTGTGAGCTTCGACGGCGTGTTCCACGCCGGCGGGAACCCATAGCGCACGCTGCGGCGGCACCGCCCATACGCCCCTCGCGGCATGCACCGTCATGGTCCCGACCGCGGCGAATATCAGTTGCGAGCGGCTGTGGATGTGCGGCTGCGTGCGAAATCCCGTGTCGTAGTCATGGCCCCGGACGACGATCGGTCTGGGCACGTCTTCAATCTCATTCTCGAACGCGAGGCGCGAACGCCACTCTGCCGGAAGGATTACCTGGCTCATCAAGCCACCTCGAACGCCATTCACTGGCTTGCGAATACGAAGCAAGAGCTGTGCCGCGCGATGATGCCGTCGTAACGACGCTTCGAGGCGGTGGTCAAATCTGCGGCATTGCCTGGCAGCGAACGGCACGGTCCAGCGCCGTCAGATTGGCGAGTCGCCTACAGAATTTGGCGCATCTCGTAATTGTCGGCCTCTCGTCGCCGCGATCTACTCCGCGATGTCTTCAACAACTGGCGGAGAGATGCGTGGAGCGACGCAAGCTCAGACTCGAAATCGACTACCAGCGTTGTCAGGGCCACGCCCGCTGTATCGCCCTCGCGCCCGAACTCTTCGATGTCGATGACTACGGCAACGGCAAGGTTCGCTTCGAGGGCGCGCTGGCTCCGCAGCAACTCGAGAGAGCTCGCGACGTGCAGCGGAATTGTCCCGAATACGCGATCAGGATCAACGACATGGAGACCGACAATGACGGTTAGCCGTCCACCTGTGTCGGATTGGAAAACCGACTTCGACCATCTTGATCCGCATTGGCTGGAAGACCCTTATCCGATCTGGGACGATCTCCGCCAGATGTGCCCGATCGCGCATACCGAGCGCTACACCGGGGCTTATCTCCCGACCAAATACGACGACATCCGCACCATCGCCTACGATACCGAGAACTTCACCTCCGCGCGCGTCAGTCTGCGGGTCGAGCGTGCCGTTCCGGCGGTGCCCAATCCGCCGTTGACGCTCGATCCGCCCCATCATCGTCCCTCGCGCATGATGATCCTGCCGCTGTTCACGCCGCAGGCGATCAAGGCCTACGAACCTCAGATCACCGAGCTCTGCGATCGGCTGATCGACCGGTTCATCGACCGCGGCCATTGCGACGGTGCGGTCGAGTATGCCCAGGAGATCACCGCGCGCATGATGGCGCGCTTCTTCGGTGTGCCGGAGGACATGGGGCCGCAGTTTCGCACATGGATCTACGAGAACCTCGAGCTCGGTCTCGTGGAGCCCGATGTGTACGCGCGATCCACCAGGGAGATCGACGACTATTTCCTGGTCGAGATCGCGAAGCGGCGTCGTGAACCGACCGACGATCTGATCGCCTACCTGATGAGGGCGGAGTTCAATGGCGCGCTGATGAGCGATGCCGAGATCGCGGCGGCGCTGAGATTGCTGATGACGGCGGGGATCGGGACGACGTGGAGCACCATCGGCGCCTCGATCTGGCACCTGGCGACCCATCCCGAAGATCTCGCTCGCTTGGTCGCCGAACCGGAACTGATGCCGACGGCCGTCGAGGAATTTCTCCGGGCTTATGCTCCGGCGAGCCTCGCGCGTGAGGTCCTGCGAGATGTCGAGGTGGGCGGCTGCAAGCTGAAGGCCGGCCAGATGGTGTTCATGGCATTCCCCGCGGGAAATCGTGACCCGGCCGTATTCCCCGATGCGGACAAGGTGATCCTCGACCGCAAGGACAACAAGCATATGGCGTTCGGCATCGGTATCCACCGCTGCCTCGGCTCGAACCTCGCGCGCATCGAAATCCGCATCGGCCTGGAAAGGCTGATCGCGAGAATCCCGCGCTTCACGCTGGATCGCGAGAAGGACGTGGTGTGGTCGGAAAGTCATATCCGCGGCGTCCGCAAGGTTCCCATAGTTTTCGGACAACAGTGAAAGATCGTCACATGCCTCATCAATTCACGAGACGCGGGCTCATCAAGGCGGGCGGCGCCGCCATGCTCGGCTCTGTCGCATCGCCCGCTCTCCTGACGTCGGCGCTGGCTGGAACTGTGCCCGACATCACGATTTACGGCACGTGGGAAATGACGGCTCCCGGCATCGCCAGCACCGCTGCCCTTTGTGACCGCGGGTCGCGCGTCGCGGTCGAAAACGTCGCCAGGAAACTGAATCTCAATTGCCGATACGAAACGATCGACACCGAGGGCGATCCCGGCAAGGGCGTGCGTAAGATCGACGAGCAGATGAGCAAGAGCGGCGCGAAGTTCTTCGTCGGTGGCGCCTCGTCATCGGTTGCTCTTGCGGTGAGCAAGGCCGTCAACGCGGCGGGTGGCGTTTACGTGACGACCGGCGGTGCCGACGAACTCACGGGGGCCGACTGCGCGAAATCAACCTTCCGTTGGCCGGTTGCGACCTACGGCGCCGTCGAGACCACGGTGCGTCCTTTGCGGCAGAAACTGCCGCAAGCAAAGCGCTGGTACACGTTGACGCCGAAATATGTCTTCGGCGATGCATTGTTGCGGAATACCCAGCGGGTGCTGGCCGGAACCGGCGCTGAGCACGTCGGAAACGCCTACCACACGCTCGCCGAACGTGAATTCTCCGGATATCTGACGGACGCTCTTGCCGCGAAGCCGGATGTGCTCTGTCTGCACTCGTTCAGCGGTCAGACTACCGACATTCTCAGGCAGGCGGCCGAATTCGGCCTCAAGAACAAGCTCGCGGTGCTGATCGTATGGTCCGCGGGGCTCGATCAGTTCAAGGCGATGGGCCCCGATCTCCTGGAAGGTGTCTATCTCGGCGCGCAATACTGGCACTCCATCGCCGAGCCGGCCAACGTCGAAACAGTGAAGCTGTTCGAGAAGACGTTCTCATCGCCGCCATCCTATTCCGAGGCGTCCGGCTACACGCTCGCCCGGCTCATCCTGGAGGGCGTTGCGAAGGCGGGGACGGCAGAGCCGGCCAAAGTCGTCGCGGCCATGGAAGGACTGCGCTACGACGGCCTGACCGGCCCCGAGGAAGTGCGGGCTGCGGATCACCAGTGCCTCAAGAACTACTACCTCGCGATCGGAAAATCGTCGTCGAAGATGAAGGATCCGAATGACTTCATCGAAATCCTCTCCGGCGGCCGCGCGTTTCTCGATCCGGCCAAGACGGGCTGCGTAGCGATCTGATGCAGCTCCTCGTATCTCAGCTCGTGAACGGCATCGGCCTGGGGATGATCTACTTTCTGGTCGCGATCGGATTGTCTCTGATCTTTGGCCTCATGGGGTTCGTCAATTTTTCCCATGGCGCCTTCTATCTGCTCGGCGCCTACGTCACCTTTGCCGTTCGCGACCATGGATGGGACTTCTTCGTCGCGCTCGGGACCGCTGTCGTGCTGGTGGCGATCTTCGCGATCGTTATCGAACGGCTGATCCTGACGAGAATCTATTCGCTGCCGCCATACTTCCACATTCTGACGACCTTCGGCCTGACGCTCATGATCGAGGAGGGCGTCCGCATGATCTGGTCTGCGGCGCCGCAACGCGTGGCGACGCCGGAGATCTTCCGCGGCCTCACATTCGTGGGACCGTTCTTCTATCCCAACTACCGGATTTTCGTCGTTGCGGTCACCATCGTCTGCGCGATCGGTATCTGGTATGCGCTGGAGCGGACGCGCTATGGCGCGATGGTGCGCGCCGGCGCCGAGAACCGCGAGGTGGTGATGCTGCTCGGGCTCAATATCGGCGCGCTCTTCACCTGCAATTTCGCGCTCGGTGCCGCACTCGCCGCGCTGGCTGGCGGACTGGTCTCGCCGATCCGCGGGGTCGATCCCTATATGGGGCTCGAGGCGCTCGGAATGGCCTTCGTCGTCTGCGTCGTCGGCGGGCTCGGGAGTTTCCGGGGCGCACTGATCGCGGCGCTTCTGATCGGAATCATGCAGAGCTTCGCGACGAGCATCGCGGGAACCGGTGCGGGGATCGTCGCCTATCTCGCCATGGCGATCGTCCTGATCGTGAGGCCGCGCGGCCTCGTCGGCGTGGCGCAGGGCTACGTCAGATGAGGCAGTTCGCTGCGCCGCGTGCGAAGCGGGATCTCCGCTCCAGCTGCGTCTATCTCCTGTCGCTGCCCCTTCTTCCCTTCGTGCTTCCGTCGCTTCCGCTCGCGACCGAAATTGTCATCATGACGATCGCTTCGCTGAGCTGCTATCTGGTCCTGGCGTACGGCCCGCTGCTCTCGTTCGGCCAGGGCGCGTTCTTTGGAATTGGAGCCTATGTCGGTGCGGGCTATGCGCTCCGCGCCAAGGGAACGGTGGCGGGAGACGTCGTCTTCGCCTTGCCGATCAGTGCGATGGCCGCAGCAGTGGCGGCCCTTTGCGTCGGCTCCGTCGCCCTGCGCCGCGTCGCCGGTGGAGATGGCAGCGGGGCAGGCGGCTTGCGCTTCCTGATGTTGACATTCGCGGTCGCGCAGGTCGCCTATTTTTGCGCTTACAATCTGCCGCAACTGACGGGGGGCGAGAACGGACTTCTCGACGTGCCGCGGCTTCCGGCTTTCGCGATCCGCTGGTTCACGACGCCGGGGGGATTCTACGTGGTCTGTGCGGCCGTGCTGGCTGTCCTGGTGGTTGGGATGGAGATTGCCGCGAACTCGGTCATTGGTCTCGGTTTCAAGGCCGTCACCGAAAGCGAGCATCGTGCGGCTGCGGTCGGATACAGGGTCTTCTGGATGCGGCTCGCCCTGTTCACGACGGCAGGTGCCATCGCCGGAATTGCGGGATGCCTCTATGCATCCTTCCTGGGTCTCGTTCCGCTCAGCGCGATCGACGTCAGGCAGAGCGAAAGCATCGTCGTCGCAACCATCCTGGGCGGGGTAGGGGCGCCGCTTGGGCCATTGCTGGGGACGATCTGCCTTACGCTCGGCGGCGACCTCTTCTCCAAGGTGTGGCCGCATTGGCCGTTTGCCGTTGGCGCCATCATCGTCCTCGTGGTGTTCTTCGCCAGAGGTGGCTTGTGGGGGCTGATCGAACGCGCGACGGCCATCCGGATCATCCGCGCAGGACACAAGGCAACGGCACCATGAGCGGGACCGGCCTGTCCGCGCGTGGCATCGGCATGCGGTTCGGGGGCTTCGCGGCGGTGGACGATGTGTCCCTCGGCGTGCAGATGCAGCAGATCAGGGCGGTCATCGGGCCGAACGGGGCGGGGAAGAGCACGCTGTTCTCCTGCCTGGCGGGAACATTGGTGCCTACGGCAGGCCGGATCCATCTCGACGACACCGACATCACGACATTGCCGGTCGCCGGCCGAGCCCGGTTGGGGCTCGTGAAGTCATTCCAGACCACGACGGTCTTTCCGCGCATGACGGTCGGAGAGAATGTCGCGGCCGCGGCGATCGCCGTCGTAGGCTGGAGCTTGGCCGACATTGTGCGCCTGCCGGGCAGCCGCTCCGATGTTGCGCAGCGCGTCACCGAAACGCTCGTCGAAGTGAACCTGATCGACAGGCAGGACGTGGCGGCCGAACAGCTCTCCCATGGTCAGCAGAGACGGCTCGAGCTCGGCATTGCGCTCGCCTCGGGCGCGAAGTTTCTCCTTCTGGACGAGCCGACGGCGGGCATGGGGATCGACGACATCAAGGACTTCAAGGCGTTGATCCTCAGGCTGCGCGAGCGCTGCGGCATACTCCTCGTCGAGCATAACATGGACGTGGTGCTTGGCTTGAGCGACCGCATCACGGTGATGGCGCAAGGGAGAATGATTTTCGAGGGAACGCCGGACGAGGTCCGGCGCGATCCTGACGTCAGGAACGCCTATCTCGGGCGACAACATTCATGCTGACTGTTCGGCATCTCGACGCGCATTACGGCAAGAGCCGTGCCCTCTCGGATATCTCCCTGGATTTGGCCGAGGGTGAAATCGTTGGGCTGCTCGGCAGGAATGGCGCGGGAAAAACCACGCTGCTGCGATCCCTGGTCGGCCTGGTCCAGCGGCAGGTCGGATCTCTGACGCTCGATGGCGTCGACATTTCGGGATGGTCCGTCGACCGGCTGTCCCGCGCGGGGATCGTCCTGGTGCCGGACTATCGCGGCGTGATCGGGGCGCTGACGGTCGAGCAGAACCTGCAGATTGCGGAACGCCGGGGCTCCTCGTTCAGCCTTCACGATGCCTATGTGCTCTTTCCCCGATTGAAGCAGCGCAGGGCAAGTTCGGGTGCGGCCCTCTCGGGCGGAGAGCAGCAGATGCTTGCGATTGCGCGCGGCATGATGTGCGGGCCGCGTGTTCTTCTCCTCGACGAGCCGACGGAAGGGCTGGCGCCGGTCATCATCCAGGAAATCGTGGATGCGTTGACGAAGCTGCAGATGGAAGGGCATCGGCTCTCGATCGTGATCGTGGATCAGAATATCGATGTGTGCCTGAACCTCGCCGGCCGCCAGTATATCCTGGAACTCGGCCGCATCGTCTATGAGGGCACATCGGCAGAGCTGGCGGCCGATCACGACATCCAGCAGCGCTTTCTGGGTGTCGACCACGGCTCGGGGCATTGAACGGTGCTTCCCCCTGCGGATCGCCGGAGCCAAGCCGTTGCGTCGCGCCCGAGTGAGGCGCCGATTCTGCGGTCCTGATGGCCGGACACGGTTGATAACGAGCGATCTGTTGCTAGATTGAGCCGTTTCAACGGGTTTGGGCACGACGATTCGATGTCTAGGGGTGACAGCAAGGCGGTCTTGGACAATCCGATCCGCGCCGTCGAGCGGGAAACGCTGAATGATCGCGTATACCGCGAACTCCGCACGATGATCATGTCGGGTGGCTTCGTTCCCGGCTCGGAAATGAAGCTGCGCGCGCTGGCGCAGGGCCTTCAGGTCAGCCTCATGCCCGTTCGCGATGCCATCGGCAGGCTGGTGGTCGAACGCGCCCTCAAGATGCTGCCCAATCACCGCGTCATCGTCCCCGAAATTACGATCGACGAGTTTCTCGAGATCCGCAGGGTGCGCATCCTGCTGGAGGGAGAGGCCGCGGCGCTGGCCTGCCAGCACATCAACGCGGACGGCATCTCCTCCCTCAAGCGCATTCACGAGAAAATCAAATCGCTCGCCTCGAACAAGCAGCGACAGTTCTGGACCCTGAACCAGGAGTTCCACTTCACCATTTACGAAGCAGCGAAGAGCCCCTTGCTGATTTCGATGATCGAGTCGCTGTGGCTGCAGATCGGCCCGGTGTTCAATCACATTCCGATCAATCTGACCTCGGAAGGCGCGCGTGGCCATCAGCGGATTATCGCTGCGCTCGCCGCTGGGGATGCCAAGGTCGCGCGTGCGGCCCTCACCGAGGATCTGACGAAGGGTGGCGACCGCATCATCGCGACCCTGATCCGCGACAAGCAGCCGGCCAAGTAGCCAACGCCTGCGGACGTGCGGCCTCGGGCCCGTCCGTGGCCCAAAACGCAATCTCAGGACGAAATCGGGCTTCCGCGACCGCGGAGGGTGCTTGTCGTGGTAAATATGATTTGTTATCACAAATCACAAATGGCGCCGACCAACGGATCGCCTTCGGGAGGACGAGGAACTCGATGAGGCTGCTGAAAGTATTGTTCGCGGGCGCATTGCTGGGGGCGGCGACATGCGCCCGCGCGGACGACGCACCGATCAAGATCGGCGTGATGAACGACATGTCGTCGGTCTATGCGGTCGCGGGCGGCCGCGAGACGGTCGAAGCAGTGCGAATGGCCATCGAGGATGCCGGCCCCGTGCTGGGCAAGAAGGCAGAGCTGGTTTTTGCCGATCACCAGAACAAGCCGGATGTCGGCTCCGCCATCGCGCGGCGCTGGTACGACGTCGAAGGCGTCGATGCCGTGGTCGATGTTCCCAATTCTGCCGTGGCCTTCGCGGTGCAGTCTCTCGCCAAGGAAAAGAAGAAGATCTCCCTCTTCATCGGCGCGTTGAGCTCCGACGTGACCGGTCCGAAATGCGACGTCTACACGACGCAATGGGCGGTCGACACCTACTCGCTGGCGCACGTCATGGGCACGGCCGTCATCAAGCGCGGTGGGGATCGATGGTTCTTCCTGGGCGCCGACTACGTGTTCGGCCGTGCCCTCGTGCGGGACACCGGCGCCGTGGTCGAAGCCAATGGCGGCAAGGTTCTGGGCGCGGTCTACGCTCCGCTGAACACATCCGATTTCTCATCCTTCCTGCTGCAGGCTCAGCCGACCAATCCGAACGTGATCGCCCTGGCGAACTCGTCGGACGACACCGTCAATTCGATCAAGCAGGCCGTCGAGTTCGGCTTGACGTCGAAGGGGGCGACGTTCGCGGCCTACGTGCTGTTTCTCGAACACGTCCAGAGCATCACCTTGAAGGCGGCGCACGGGCTCCTCCTGGCGAATCCGTTTTACTGGGATTTGAACGACGAGACGCGCGCCTGGTCCAAGCGGTTCGAGGAGAAGATCGGGCATCCGCCCGATTGGGATCCGGCGATGTCGTACAGCGCCGTATTTCATTATCTGAAGGCGGTGAATGCTGCCGGCACCCGTGATGCCGACGCCGTTGCGGCCAAGATGCGCGAGCTGCCGATCAACGACTTCACCACCAAGGACGGGAAAGTGCGTATCGACGGACGCGTGCTGCGCAACCTCTATCTGCTGCAGGTCAAGAAGCCAGAGGAATCCAAGGGCAAATGGGACCTCTACAACGTCGTCGCCACGGTGCCAGGCGATCAGGCGTTCCGCCCGCTCGAAGAGGGTGGCTGCCCGCTGGTGAAGGCCGGTTCGGCAAAGCCCTAGCGCCGCATCCCGTGCTCCATCTTCGAGACCTCGGCTGCCGGCCGACCATGACAACAACTGGAACGAAGCAATGACGATGATGAGTGGCGGCCAGGCCGTCGTGGACGTTCTCAAGGCCGAAGGCGTCAAGTTCGTCTTCGGAATGCCGGGTGGCCATACGATCGGCATCTACGACGCGCTCTACGGCCAGCAGCAGATCTCCCATATCCTGGTGCGTCACGAGCAGCATGCCGCCAGCATGGCCGCCGGCTATGCCCAACTCACCGGCCAGCCGGGCGTGTGTTGCGTGACGGCCGGGCCGGGCGCGACCAATCTCGTCACCAGCGTCGCCGAAGCCTATGTCGGCGCGCTTCCCATGGTCATCATCGCAGGTCGCGGCGCCACCAGGAATGCGCATCGCGGGGCGAGCCAGGAAATCGATCAGGTCAGGATCTTCGCTGCCATCACCAAATGGGGCATTCGCGTCGATCGTCCCGATCTGATCGTCGAGAGCCTTCGGCAGGCCTTCACCATCGCGCGATCCGGCAAGCCCGGACCCGTCCTGATCGATATTCCGCAGGATGTGCTCGCCCAGCAGGTCGATCTCGGAGACTATCGGCCGGTCGGAAAACCCGCCGCTGTCCGGGGTGACAGCGAGCGCATCAAGGCTGCTGCCGCGGCCCTTCTCGCGGCGAAGCGGCCATTGATCCTTGCGGGCGGCGGCGCCGTCGCGGCGGATGCTTCGGCCGAGGTGCGCCGGCTTGCCGAGGCGCTCGGAAGCCCCGTGCTCACCACTCTGGCGGGACGCGGCATTCTGCCGGACGATCACGAACTGGTGGCCGGCGGCATAGGCCACCACCGCCAGGACGTGACGAAGTTCCTGCTGCCGAATGCGGATGTCGTGATCGGCATCGGTGCGCGTTTCGAGCAACAGGAGACCAACTGGAAGCCGGATTATCTTCCGGCGCCGACGGCGACCTACATCCAGATCGACATCGATCCCAACGAGATCGGCCGTTCGGTGGTCGCAGGGATCGGCATTACCGGCGATGCGCGTCTCGTCCTTCGCGATTTGAACGCGGAGATCGAAGGCCAGTCCAACGGGCAACGAGCCGCGTCGAAGGAATGGCTCGACGAACTCGCACGCCGGCGTGCTCAACTGGAAGCCGAGCGCGAAGCCATGGCGAACTCGGATGCCAAGCCGATTCATCCGGTTCGCATTTTCGATCGCATTCGCCGGGTATTCCCGCGCAACACCACCGTGGCGATCGATGTCGGTGTGCTGGCCCAGGGCATGGGCGGCGCCTATCCCTATTTCAAGATCTACGAGCCGCGCGCCACGATCGTGCCGTCGAGCTTCTACGGCATGGGCTTCTCGGCCTCGGCCTTCCCGGTTGCCAAGCTGGTCTATCCCGATCGGCCCGCGGTCTGCTTCGTCGGCGACGGTTCATTCCAGATGGTGATGAACATCCTCCCGGTTGCGGCCGAACTCAAGCTCGGCGTGACCTGGTGCATCTTCAACGACCACGCCCTCGGCTCGATCCGCGACATTCAGGTGCAGGCCTTCAACGAGCGCTTCATCGCCACGGACTTCGTGCTGGACCTCGACTACGCCGGCCTCGCCGTAGCTTCCGGCTGCCACGGTGAGCGCGTGTCGGATCCGCAGCAGATCGAAGCTGCGCTGGAACGGGCGGTCGCTGCCAATGCCGCAGGCAAGCCCGCCGTCATCGATTTCGTGGTCGCCAAGGAGCGGCTGAAGGGCAGCATGGAGTTCTTTGCGCGATGAAACAGCTCACCTTTGGCCAGCCCGTCGGCGGCATCGTTCAGGCCGCCTATACGGTCGACGACATCGAGAGTGCGATGAAGCGTTATGTCGATGCGCTCGGGATCGGGCCGTGGTTCGTCAGCGGGCCGTTCGTCCCGGCGAAAGGCTTCTATCGTGGCGAGCCGACGGACATGAGCCTCACGCTCGCCGTCGCTTTCACCGGCCACATGATGATCGAGCTGATCGAGCAGCATGATTCCAAGCCGTCGGTCTATCAGGAGACTATCAAGGTCAAGGGACACGGCTTCCATCATTGGGCGATCTGCTCCAAGGATTTTGACGCCGACGTCGCCCGCTACGAGGCCGCCGGTTATCCGGTCGTGTTCTCGGACGTGTCGCCGCGGGGCGTGCGCATCGTCTATGTCGACACCAGTCGCGACCTGCCGGGCATGCTCGAGATCATCGAGACGACCGACGCGCTTGAGAGCATCTACCACAGCTACTTCGCCGCGGCACAGGATTGGGACGGCAAGGATCCGATCCGGCGCTGGTCGTTGAAGACGGGGGTGACGACGTGAAGACGCAGGAGCTCTTCGACGTCGCCGGCCTGTCGGTCGTCATCACCGGCGGCGCCAAGGGCCTCGGGCGCGCGTTCGCCGAGGCCATGCTCGACAATGGCGCGAAGGTCGCGTTGCTGGATCGTGATGCCGCCATCCTCGACGCAACGGTGTCCGAGCTGAGCCCGCGCGGCGAAGTCGCGGGCATCGCGGTCGACGTCACCGATCGCAAGGCGGTGAAGTCGGCGGTCGATCAGGTCGTCGCGCGAACCGGACGCCTCGACGTCGTGTTCGCGAATGCTGGGATCGACGCCGGACCCGGGTTCCTCTCGATCTCCGGCGAGCGCGATCCGGAAGGCGCGATTGAATCCATTCCCGATGGGCTTTGGGACAAGGTCATCGACACCAATCTGACATCCGTGTTCGCGACCCTTCGCGCCTCCGTGCCGCACATGAAGCGCCAGAGGAGCGGGCGCATCATCCTGACGGCTTCGATTGCGGGCGTGCGTCCCGGCGCCATCGTCGGCATGCCCTACCAGATCTCGAAGGCGGGCGTTGCGCATCTCGCCAAGCAGTCAGCGCTTGAGCTTGCGAAGTACAACATCCTCGTCAACGCCATCCTGCCCGGTCCATTCCTGACCCAGCTGACGACACCCGATCTCAAGAAGCGGTTCGAGGCCGGAAGTCCGATCCACAGGGTCGGACAGCCGGAGGAGATCCAGGGACTCGCCCTGTTCCTCGCTTCGCCGGCGTCCAGCTACATCACGGGCACCCACATCGTCATCGACGGCGGCGCGTTGCTCGGTCGTGCCGACTAGCAAGCCGGCCGTGCTGACAGACAGGAATTTATGATGAAGGCAGCAGAGCTGTTCGATCTTTCTGACCGGGTCGTCGTCGTCACCGGCGCGGCCTCGGGGCTCGGCCTTGCGATCTCCGAGGTGGTTGCGGCGAACGGAGCCCGTGTCGTCATGCTCGACATCGACGAGGCGGCGCTCGGCAAGGCCGCGGCGACGATCGCGCGCGCGGGTGCGCCGGCGGACGTTTTCGTGGCCGACGTGGGGGAGCCCGGAAAGGTCAAGGCGATCATCGATGCCTGTGTCGGAAAATATGGCCGGCTGGATTGCGTGTTCGCCAACGCAGGTGCCAGCGGCGGTCCGGGGTACGGCAAGCCCGAAGGCGCGGCCGAAGCCGCGTCGATGGAGCTTTGGGAAAGCTGCCTGCGCGTCAACCTGGACGGCGCGTTCCTGACCATTCGGGCCGCGGCCAAACACATGAAGGCGCAGCGGCAGGGATCGATCGTGGTGACGTCATCGGTCGCCGCCCTGCGCGCCTCCGCTCTGCCGAGCTATGCGTATCATGCCGCCAAGGCCGGCATTGCGCAGGTCGTTCGCGTCGCTGCACTCGAACTGGGACCGCACAATGTGCGCGTCAACGGCATCGCGCCCGGACCGTTCAAAACCAACATCGGCAACGGTCGCATGCACACCGCGGAAGGCGCGGCGATGTTCGCCGCGACCGTTCCGCTCGGGCGACTGGCGGAGCTCGACGAGATCAAGGGACTAGCCCTGCTGCTGGCCTCGCCGGCCTCGAGCTACATGACGGGTGCCATCATTCCGATCGACGGGGGAACGCAGGCCTGAAGCGGCCGCGCAATCGAAACAACAAAAGGGAGGACATCATGACGAAGACATTGAAGACAGTTGCCTGCGTGGCCGCGCTGACCGCGCTTTCCATTGCCGCCGCACGTGCGGAGGATGCATTCCGGCTGGCCGTGATCGACCCGTTGTCGGGGCCGGCGGCGACGACCGGCGAAGTCGGGCTCAAGACCTGGCAGTTCCTGGCCGGAGAGGTCAACGCGGCCGGCGGCATCAACGGCGTCAAGATCGATGTCACGGGATATGACAACAAGCTCAACGCCCAGGAGACCTCGATCCAGGCCCAGAAGGCAATCGACTCCGGCGCTCGTTTGCTGGTGCGCGCCAATGGCGGTGCACCTGGTGTCGCGCTCAACGAGTTTCTGAACAAGTTCAACGAGCGCAACCCGACCCAGCAGACGATCTATTTCGATTACGCCGGGACCGACCCGACGGCGACGAACGAAAAATGCAGCTACTGGCAGATCCGCTGGGCCTCCAACACCGACATGAAGGTGCTGGCGCTGTCGAAATTCCTCAAGGAGCAGAAGGACCTCAAGAAGGTCTATCTGTTCAACGGCGATTATTCGACCGGTCAGGGCATCCAGAAGGGAATGCGCGCCAACCTCGCCTCGATGCGGCCTGATGTCTCCATCGTCGGCGATGAACTCGTGCCTCTGATGAAGATCAACGATTTCGCGCCCTACGTCGAGAAGATCAAGGCATCGGGTGCCGATGCCGTGGTGACCGGAGAGTGGGGTCAGGATCTGGCGCTTCTGCTCAAGGCGGGAGGCGAAGCGGGCCTCAAGGTCAAATGGTACACGTTCTTCGCCCAGGGCATCGGCAGTCCGACCGCGGTCCGTCAGAGCGGCCTTCCGGCCCATTCCGTCTACCAGATCTACGAGGCGCACGCGAACGTCCCGTTCCCTGCCTATCAGGAGGAAGAAAAGCGCTTCCGTGGCGTGGTCGGCTCGGGGCAGACCATGATGTATCCGGCCTCCGTCAACGCGATGGATGTGTTCACCTCGGTCGCCAGGGAATTGAAGACGCTCGATGTGACGAAGATCATCGCCAAGATGGAGGGCATGAAGTTCAAGCCGCGCTCGGGCGCCGAGGCCTGGATCCGGGCGGAGGACCATCAGGTGTTCCAGCCTCTCTACGTCGCGACACTGGGCCCGATCGAGAAGGGCGAGGGGTTCGACGAGGAAAACACCGGCTGGGGCTGGCGCCATATCGGCGAGATCAAGGCGGAAGAGACCGTCGTCCCGACGACGTGTCAGATGAAGCGCCCGCAGTGATCGGCCCGGGCGACCGCCCCGATATCCCGACAAGCCTCGGAGAAGCGAGCCTGTGCTCCAACTGATTACCTTTTCTGTCCTCAACGGCCTGCTTTACGGCATGTTGCTGTTTCTGCTGGCCAGCGGTCTGACGTTGATATTCAGCATGATGGGCGTGCTGAATATCGCGCATGCGAGCTTCTACATGCTGGGGGCCTATTTCGGCTTCCAGATCAGCCGCAGTCTTGGATTCTGGCCCGCCCTGTTCATTGCGCCGCTTGCCGTCGGTGTGATCGGCGCCCTGATCGAGCGTTACGGGTTGCGGCGGGTCCATGCCTACGGACACGTCGCCGAGCTGCTCTTCACCTTCGGTCTCGCCTTCATCATCGAGGAACTCGTCCAGATGATCTGGGGCCGGACGCCTGCCGACTATCGCATCCCGGCTGCCATGAACACGACGGCCTTCGAGCTGTTCAACACCAGTTACCCGACCTTCCGGGTCTTCATCCTCCTCGTCGCCGTGCTGGTGTTCGGACTGCTGCTGCTGTTGCTGACGAAAACACGCCTTGGCCTGATCGTCCGCGCCGCGCTGACCCAGCCGCGCATGGTCGGCATGCTCGGGCACAACGTGCCGCTGATCTTCATGTTCGTGTTCGGCCTCGGCAGTGGCCTCGCCGGGCTTGCCGGCGTGATCGCGGGTCCGGTCTTCGTGACCCAGCCTTCCATGGCAGGCGTATTTGGCCCGATCCTCTTTGTCATCATCGTCGTGGGCGGGTTGGGATCGCTGGGCGGCGCGCTCATCGCATCGCTTCTGATCGCCCTCGTGCAGACGTTCGCGGTCGCGCTCAACATCTCCATCGGGAATGTGATGGCGAAAATCGGCATCGTGCACGCGCCATGGATCCTCGACGAGTTGTGGCACGTCACCATCGCGCAGATCGCTCCGGTCGTGCCCTATTTGCTGATGGTCCTGTTGCTGATCTTCAAGCCGACCGGCCTGCTCGGGAGGAGGATGTGACGATGCTCGCCGATCTCGCCCCTCATCCCGGTTCCGGAGCGCTTGCGTCGCGTTCTTCGTCGGAGCGTCTTCAGCTCTGGGGCGGCTGGCTGGGCGCAGCCGCCGCCTGCCTGGCCCTGCCGCTCTTGCTCTCGAGCGATTCCGCCGTCGGCGTTCTCTGCATCATCGGCGTGTGGGTGGCCTTCGCCCTGTCGTACAACATCCTCCTCGGGCAGACCGGCCTGCTTTCGTTCGGGCATGCCATCTTCTTCGGGCTCGGCGGCTTCTGCGCGATCCACGTCATGAATGTGGTCGCCGACGCGAAGCTGCCGATCCCGCTCCCGCTCATTCCCCTGGTGGGTGGCCTCGGCGGGCTCGTCTTCGGAGTCCTGTTCGGCTCGCTGGCAAGCAAGCGCGGCGGCACCATCTTTGCCATGATCTCGTTCGGTCTCGGCGAGTTGGTCTCCTCGATCGCACCCATCCTCAATCGCTTCTTCGGAGGCGAGACCGGGATCACGACCGACCGGTCGACCCTCTATCCGCTCTGGGGGATCACCTTCGGCCCGCAGATCCAGGTCTATTATCTGATCGTCGCGTGGTGCTTCATCACCGCCGGCGCGATCTTCTTCATCGCGCGGACGCCATTCGGGCAGATCATGCGCGCGGTGCGCGAGAACCCGGAACGCATCGAGTTCATCGGCTGCAGCACGCGGAAGGTGCGGTTTCTGGCGTTCTGTCTCGCCGCGTTCTTCGCCGGCGTTGCGGGCGCGCTTGCCGCCATCAACTTCGAGATCATGACGACCAGCAACGTCGGGGGCAACCAGTCCGCGATGGTCGTGCTGATGACCTATATCGGCGGGACCGGTTACTTCGTCGGGCCGATCATCGGGGCGATCCTCATCAGCCTGATGCAGCTCCTGTTGTCGGACGTCACGGCAGGCTGGCAGATGTATCTCGGCCTCATCTTCGTGATCGTCGTCATGTATGTGCCCGGCGGTGTGGCCTCGCTCTTCGATCCGCACGCGGCGAGCGCCCGTGCGCTGCGGTCGCCGCGCAGCCTGTTGCTCGTGATTCCGCTTCTGCTCGCCGTCGCCGGCGCGGTCCTGCTGGTCGAACTCGGATATCAGATCGGCCTGAAGAGCTCGGAAGGGCCGGATCGAACGATCTTCGGGGTTACCTTCAATTCGCTCTCGCTCGGGCCCTGGCTTGCTGGTGTTGCCTGTCTCGCAATTGGTCTTTTCGGCCTGCGCTATGGTTCTCTCAAGCCCGCGAGCAGGGCGGGCGCCGCGACCGCGGGAGCGCAGCATGCTTGATGTTCCAACCCAGGCCGCCTTGCGCCTCGACGACGTGTACAAGAGCTTTGGACCCACTGAAATCATTCGCGGGGTCAATCTCGATGTGAGGCGCGGTGAGCGTCACGCAATCATCGGCCCGAATGGTGCGGGAAAATCGACGCTGTTTAATCTGATCAGCGGGCGGATGATGCCGACGCGCGGGACGATCGAACTCGACGGGAAGGCGATCGAGGGGCTTCGGCCCTACGAGGTCAACGGCCTCGGCCTGTCCCGCAGTTTCCAGATCACGAACGTGTTCCCGAAGCTGACGGTGTTCGAGAACATCCGTTGCGCGGTGCTTACCGCGCAGGGGAAGGCCTTCTCGCTATGGTCGCGGTTGAAGGCGATGCGTGCGATCAACGAGCGTTGCGGCGAGGTGCTGGACAATATCGGCCTTGCCGAGCGGGCCGAGACTCTTGCGGAGTCGCTGACCTACGCGGAAATGCGTGCGCTGGAACTCGGCATCACCATCGCAGGCGATTCCGGGGTGATCCTGCTCGACGAGCCCATGGCAGGCATGAGCCACAGCGAAGGCGAGCGGGCGCTGGCCTTGATCAAGAAGGTGTCGGTGGGCCGGACGTTGCTGATGGTCGAGCATGACATGGCCATCGTCTTCGAGATCGCCGACCGGATTTCGGTGCTGGTCTACGGCAAGATCATCGCCACAGGCACGCCCCAGGAGATACGCGCCAACCCCGAGGTGCAGGAAGCCTATCTCGGCAAGGCCGTGACGCAGGAACAACACCAATGAGCGCTGCGCCGGATCTGAATACGGCCGCGTTGCTGAGCACGCGTGCCCTGCATGCCTTCTATGGCAAGAGCCACATCCTGCAGGGTGTCGACATCGACATTCACCAGGGCGAGATCGTCAGCGTGCTCGGCCGCAACGGCGGTGGCCGTTCGACGATGCTCAAGGCGATCATGGGCGATATCGACCGGCAAGGCTCGGTTCTGTTCCAGGGCCAGGAGCTGGTCGGGCTGCAGCCCTACCAGATCGCGCGCAAGGGTCTCGGCTACGTGCCCGAGAACCGCGACGTCTTCGGCGATCTTTCCGTGCGCGAGAACCTGCTGATGGGTGAAAAGCGCGGAGCCGGGAATCCCTGGACGATCCCGGAAATGTTCGAGCTGTTTCCACGCCTCGGCGAGCGCGCCGACGCGCCGGCCGGTGTCCTGTCGGGTGGCGAGCAGCAGATGCTGACGATCTGCCGCACGCTCATGGGCAATCCGGCGCTGATCATGATCGACGAGCCCACCGAGGGACTGGCGCCGATGATGGTCGAACTCGTCGGCATGCTGATCCGCAAGATCGCCGAGCGAGGCACCGCCGTGCTGCTGGTCGAGCAGAAACTGACCATCGCCCTCGACGTGAGCCGCAGGCTCTACGTGATGGGCCATGGCCGCATCGTATTCGAAGGGTCACCTGAGGACCTCAGGGCCAACAGCGCCATGCGGCGCGAATGGCTCGAGGTCTGACAGCAGGGAAGCAATGGGAGTGACGCAATGGATATTGGATTGATCGTCGACGGCGCCGCCGTCTCGGCCGAAGGCGGGGCGATGTTCGAGCGCAAGGATCCGATGACCGGCAAGGTCGCGACGCGTGCGCCGGCCGCGACCCTGGAGGATGCTAGGAAAGTGGTGGCGGCCGCGGCCAAGGCTTTCGAGACCTGGTCCGAGACCGGTCCGTCGGTGCGCCGTGCGCTGCTGCTCAAGGCCGCCGACCTGATGGAGAGCCGGACCAACGACTTCATCAAGCTGATGCTCGAGGAAACCGGCGCGACAGCGCCGTGGGCGGGCTTCAACGTCCATCTCGCCGCGGGCATCCTGCGTGAGGCCGCGGCCCTGACCACGCAGATCACCGGCGAAGTGATTCCGTCGGACAAGCCGGGCATCTGGTCGATGGCGGTCCGGCAGCCCGCGGGCGTCGTGCTCGGCATGGCGCCCTGGAATGCGCCCGTCATTCTCGGCACGCGCGCGATTGCGGCGCCGCTCGCCTGCGGCAACACGGTCATCCTGCGGTCCTCGGAGACCTGTCCGGGCACGCATCACCTGATCGGCCAGGTGCTGAACGACGCCGGTTTCCCCAAGGGAGTCGTCAACGTCCTGTCGAACGCGCCGCAGGATGCGCCGAAGATCGTGGAAGCGCTGATCGCGGATCCCGCCGTTCGGCGCATCAATTTCACCGGCTCCACCAAGGTCGGCCGCGTCATCGCCAGGCTCGCCGCCGACCATCTGAAGCCGGTGCTGCTTGAGCTCGGCGGCAAGGCGCCGCTCATCGTGCTCGACGACGCCGATCTCGATCAGGCCGTCGATGCGGCCGCCTTCGGTGCCTTCATGAACCAGGGCCAGATCTGCATGTCGACCGAACGCATCATCGTCGATGCCAAGGTCGCCGATGCGTTCGTCGAGAAGTTCGCGGCGAAGGCGTCGAAATTGCCGGCGGGCGATCCGCGCGGGCACGTCGTGCTGGGTTCGCTGGTCGATCTCGCGCCGGCGGAGCGGATGGACGAGCTGATCAAGGATGCGGTCGCAAAGGGCGCGAAGATTGTCGCCGGCGGCAAGCGCAACGGCACGGTCGTGGAGGCGACACTGCTCGATCACGTGTCGCCCGCGATGAAGATCTACAGCGAGGAGTCGTTCGGGCCGGTGAAGTCGATCATCCGGGTTGCCGGCGTCGACGAAGCGGTGCGCGTCGCGAACGACACCGAATACGGCTTGTCGGCGGCAATCTTCGGCCGCGACGTGACGCGGGCACTGACCGTCTCCAGGCGCATCCAGACCGGCATCTGCCACATCAACGGTCCGACCGTCGCCGACGAGGCGCAGATGCCGTTCGGCGGCACCAAGGCGAGCGGCTATGGCAGGTTCGGCGGCAAGGCCGTGATCAACGAGTTCACGGAACTGCGCTGGATCACGATCGAAGGCCCGCAGCACTATCCGTTCTGACGCCAGCAGGAGTTCGGGCATGTCCGTCGGCAAGGCTCTCGACAATATACGGGTGCTCGATCTCACGCGCGTGCGCGCCGGTCCTTCGGCGGTCCGGCAATTGGCGGACTGGGGCGCCGAGGTCATCAAGGTCGAACTGCCCGAGGATATCGGCACCGATGGTCCGCGTCACAGCTCCGATTTCCAGAACCTGCATCGCAACAAGCGCAGCGTGGCGCTCAACCTCAAGAGCGATGGCGGCCGAGCGATCTTCTACAAGCTCGCCGCGCGCGCCGACGTGGTGGTCGAGAACTTCCGGCCCAATGTGAAGGAACGCCTCGGCATCGACTATGAGAGCCTGCGCGCCGTCAATCCGCGTCTCGTCTATGCCAGCATTTCCGGCTACGGTCAGGATGGACCCTATGCAAGCCGTCCCGGCCTCGATCAGATCGCCCAGGGCATGGCCGGGCTGATGTCGATCACGGGATTGCCAGGGCAGGGGCCGGTTCGCGCCGGCATCGCCGTTGCCGACATGGGCGCCGGCATGTACTGCGCGAACGGCATCCTGATCGCGCTGCTCGAGCGCGAACGTTCCGGCGAGGGTCAGTGGATCCAGACCTCGCTGTTGCAGGCGCAGATCGCCTTGCTCGACTTCCAGGGCGCGCGTTGGCTGGTCGAGAAGGAGGTCGCCGGGCAAGCCGGCAACGATCATCCGACCATGGCGCCGATGGGCATGTTCCCCACGGCGGACGGGCACATCAACATCGCGCCCTTCGGCGAGGTGATGTGGCGTCGTCTGTGCGGCATCCTCGATATTCCCGAGGCGGCATCGGACGAGCGTTTCACCGACGCGAAGAAACGGATCGCGCACCGCGCCGAGCTGAACGACATCCTGTCCGAAGCAACCCGCCGGCAACCGTCAGCCGCCTGGATCGAACGGCTCAACCGCGAGGGCATTCCCTGCGGCCCGATCTACGCGATCGATCAGGTGTTCGCGGATCCGCAAGTCAGGCATCTGGCGATGACAGGCACCGTCAATCACCGGCTGCTGGGTGAGATGGAGCTGATCGGTCAGCCGATCCAGATGTCGCGCAGCAGCAGCCGGTTCGAGACCGCCGCGCCCGAACGGGGCGAGCATACCGACGAGATACTGCAAGAGCTTGGGCTGGACGCGGCTGCGATCGAGGCAGCCAGGGCGTCCGGAGCGATCTGACCGTTGAACGGGAGCGGCCGCGACAGGCCGGGAGTGAAGACATGGCACATATCGATGCGTCCGGCGTTAGGCTCTATGTCGAGGAAACCGGAAGCGGCTACCCGATCGTCTTCGTTCACGAGTTCGGATCGGACTTCCGGGAATGGGAAGCGCAGGTTCGCTACTTCTCGCGCGGCTATCGCTGCGTGACCTATAACGCGCGGGGCTATCCGCCGAGCGATGTTCCTGATGATCCCGCTCAATATGGCTGGGAATTCGCGGTGAGCGACCTCCTGGCTGTCATGGACGCGCTCAAGATCGAGCGCGCTCATGTCGTCGGGCTCAGCATGGGCGGCTATGCGGCGCTTCAGTTCGGGTTGAAGCACGGCACGCGCGCCAGCGCGATCGTCGCGGCCGGTGCGGGGTCCGGGTCGGCGCCTTCGCAGCGGGAGGCCTTTCTCAAGGAAGCACCCGCGCTCGCGCAGTCGTTCCGCGACAAGGGCATGGCGGCGATGGCGCTGGAGATGGGCCATCACCTGACGCGAATCCAGCTCAAGTACAAGGATCCCAGGGGCTGGCAGGATTTCGTCAATCATCTGGGCGACCACTCGGCCAAGGGAATGTCGACCACGATGGCCCGCTATCAGGCGCTGCGTCCCTCGCTGCACGACTTCAAGGAACAGTTCTCGCGAATGACGGTGCCGGTGCTGCTCGCCGTCGGCGACGAGGATACGCACTGCCTGGAGACGAACCTGATGCTGAAGGCGACGATTCCCGGTGCCGGCCTCTGGATCGCGCCGAACACGGGGCACGCCATCAACCTCGAGGAGCCCGCGGACTTCAACCGGGAGGTCGACGGCTTCCTGTCCCAGGTCGAGCGCGGGAGCTGGCGCAAGGGATGGCGCAATGGCTGATCGAGATCGGAAACGTCTCCCATGACCTCGCGTGAAGAGTTTCCCTGTCCGTTTGAACGATACGAGACCGATATCCTGCCGGAATGGATCGACATCAACGGGCATATGAACATGGCCTATTACGGCGTGGTGTTCGATCGCGGGAATTATGCGGCCGGCGATGCGCTCGGGCTCGGCGCCGACTATGTCGAGGGCTCGTCCCACGGGATCTTCGCCGCCGAAACCCATACCCTGTATTTCCGCGAACTCCATCTCGGGGACAGGTTGCGGGTGCGCACGCAGATCGTCTCGGCGGACACCAAGCGGCTGCATTTCGCGCACGAGATCTACCACATTGCGAGCGGGGAGCGCGCCGCGGCACAGGAAGTGATGTACCTGCACGTCAACCTCACCTCGCGCCGCGTGACGCCGTTCCTCGACAGCGTTCAGCCGCGCATCGAGGCCGCGCGCGAGATCCATGCAAGCCTGCCCATCCCCGACTGGTGCGGTCGCAGGCTCGAAGCGAAGCGATAGTCGCGGCGCGTTGTCACGGAGAATTCCGATGTCCGAAGGCAGGATCGAGGTCGCGCGGGACGGCGCGATCGGCTGGGTCACGTTCAGCAATCCCAAAAAATACAACGCCGTCAGCTTCGAGATGTGGCAATCGCTGCCGATGCTGATGGCGCGTCTGGTCGATGATCCCGAGGTGCGTGTCATCGTGTTGCGCGGCGCCGGCGAAAAGGCATTCATATCGGGCGCGGATATCTCGCAGTTCGAGAGCAGGCGCAGCGCGACGGCGGATCTGGCTGCCTATGACGATGCGGCGAAGTCGGCCAATCAGGCCATCCTGTCGTGCCCGAAGCCGACCGTGGCGATGATTCAGGGATACTGCCTCGGCGGCGGGGTGGGCGTCGCGTTGTGCTGCGACCTGCGCTACGCCGCGGTCAATGCCCGCTTCTCCGTTCCTGCGGCGAGGCTCGGCCTGGGCTATGCCTATGACGGCATCAAGCAGCTTGTTGCACTCGTCGGCCCGTCTTTCGCAAAGGAGATCTTCTTCTCCGCGCGGCAGTTCACGGCGGAGGAAGCCTGTTCGATGGGGCTGGTCAACCGCATCTTTCCGAGCGACGAGCTTTCGTCCAGCGTGACGGAGCTTGCGCTTGAAATGGCCGGCAACGCGCCGATGACGATTCATGCGGCCAAGCTCGCGGTCGATCTTGCGGTCACGGAAGTGGGTGACATCGAGACGGTCGATCGCGCGGTCGCGGCCTGCTTCGCGAGCGATGACTACAGGGAGGGCAGGCGAGCGTTCGTGGAAAAGCGCCTTCCTCGCTTCGAGGGCAAATAGCTCTCGGCTGTCGCCGGATGGAAGGTGGTATCCGTCGACAGCCCGTCTGTAGGCAATTTGACCGCGCGCTTGCCGAAACCTCCCGCCTGCACGACGGGCGCGCTGTTGCACGCGCCGTCTACCCGAGATTGACGTATCGATAGGTAGTGTTGACATAATGTCAGGACTGGCTATCGTAATGATAATGTCAATCGGGGGGTACGGCGTTGCGCGAAGCTCGGGCGTCAGCGGAGGGTGGTTTCGATATCGGTGCGTTGATCGAGCCGAAGTCGATTGCGGTCGTTGGCGTATCGCCCGCTGCTCCCAACTCCTGGGGGTACCGCACCATGCGCGTGCTCGCCGAGGGCGGCTATGGCGGCACTCTTTATGCCGTGCATCCGACCAAGGACGTTCCTGGTTTCGAGACCGTGCGTTCGCTCGGCGACAAGCCGGCGCCTGATCTGGTCGCGATCTGCGTGCGTGCCGAGCAAAGCGTCGACGTCGTTCGCCAGGCGCGCGAGATCGGCGCAAAGGCGGCCATCGTGTTCGCCTCGAATTTCGCCGAGATCGGCGAGAAGGGCGAGCAACTCCAGCGCGAGCTTGTCGAGGCCGCGGGCGACATGCCGTTCCTCGGACCGAATTGTCTCGGATTCTCCAACCGCACCGCTTCGGTGAAGATGTCTGTCGCGCCGTTCCTCAATCGCCCGCTGCTGCCGCCGGGGCCGGTCGCGCTGATCGCGCAATCCGGCGCTCTGGGTCTCGTGCTGGCGCAATGCGTGGAAGAGAGCGGGGTCGGCTATTCCCATTTCATCAGCGTCGGCAACGAATCCGTCGTTACGGCTGCCATGCTCGCGCGGCAATTGATCGAGCGCGACGATGTCGGCATCGCTTTCGTCTATCTTGAAACGCTGCGCGATCCCCAGGTGCTGGCCGAAGCGGCCGCGCGCGCGCACGCGCTCGGCAAGCGCATCATCGTCCTGAAGGCCGGCAGTTCCGACGCCGGACGGCGCGCGGCGCTGTCGCACACCGCGGCCATTGCCGGCAATGAAACGCTGTTCGAGGCGCTCACGCGCGACATGGGCATCGTTCGCATCCGCGACGACGAAGGCGTGCAGCCCGTGCTCGCGGCACTTCGGCGCGGCTGGAAAATGCCGGAGCGGCCGCGGGTCGCAATCCTCAGCAATTCCGGCGGCGCGGGCGCGCTGCTCGCCGACCGGCTGGTGGCCGAAGGCGCTCGCGTCGAGGCCTTCTCCGAGCCGCTGCGGCAGGCGATCCGCAAGACCGGCCTCGTCGAGGCGGGCGACCAGAACCCGCTCGATATCGGCGGCGGCTGGGAAGCGCTGCTGGATCGGGTCGAGCCGTGCCTCAAGGTGCTGGACGGCGCCGAGGAGGTCGATGCCGTCGTGGTGTATTACGCGTTCGGCGATATCATCGGCGAGAGGGTCGCTCCGATCGCGAGCTATTGCGGCGCGATGTCGAAGCCCGCGGTTTTCGTCTGGCAGGCCGCGCCTGCAGAGTTTTACGCGTCCGTGACCGAGCGGGACGTCCTGACGTCGACCATTGGTGGTGGTGTGCGTGCGGTCGCCGCCCAGATGACGGCGGCTTCGACCGGCAACGCCGAATGGCGGCGCCGCGATGTCGCTCCGGTTCGATTGCCCGATCTGCGTGCAGGGCAGGCGACCATCGCGGAGCGCGAGGCGGGAGCGGTGCTGCGCGAACTCGGCGTCGATGTGGTCGATGCGGTCGCCGTGGTTTCCGGACAGGCCGCGGCTGCGATCGAGAAGGTTACCGCCAAGGGATGGGCGCGCTGCGTCATCAAGGGCAATGCCGCCGACGTTCTGCATCGCAACCGCGTCGGTCTCGTCGAAGTGGGCGTGTCCGTCGACCGGCTTGGGGCGGTGATCGAGCGTTTGTCCCGTCGTCTCGACGAGGTGTCGGCCGATCCGCACCGCTGCCTGCTGATCCAGCCGATGGTTCCGTTCGAGAGCGAGATCGGAGTCGGTGGCCTGGTCGATCCGGCCTACGGTCCGGCGATCCTGATCGGACCGGGCGGCATCAACATCGAAGCAGCCCATGGTGAGCGTCACGTCCTGCTGCTGAGTGCGTCCTATGCCGCACGGGCAGCGTTCTCCGCCCGGGTCGAGAAGGCCTACGATCTTTCGCGCGGGACCGTCGCCGGGCTCGTCGACGGAATCGAGCGTCTGCTCGCGGCGCCCGAGGTCCGGGAAGTCGATATCAATCCGATGGTGCGCACGGCCCATGGTGGCCTGATCGCCCTCGATGCCCTCATCGTCGTCGAACAGCATCACGCGACGGCCGTAGCCTGAACAGAAAAGTTGATGCAATCAAGGGGAGGAAGACCAAGTGTATCGTAAGTTCGTATCGGGCGTCGCGGCCCTCGCGTTGATCGGAACCGTGTCCGCTCTCGCGCAGCAGCCGGCGTCCATCACCATCGTCAATCCCGGCGGCCCGTATCTCGAAGCCACGCTCGAAGCCTGGGGCAAGAGCTTCACGGAGAAGACCGGCATCAAGGTCAAGGGCGACTCGCCGCAGAGCCTGCCGAAGATCCAGCAGATGGTCGGTGCGAAGAACGTCACCTGGGACGTTGTCGAGGTCCCGCCGGTCTTCACCCTGCGCTACTGCGACACCCTGTTCGAAAAGCTCACGCCGGGCCTCGTCGATCCGAACCGCGTCAACGCCGGCTTCGGCAACGAATGCGGCGTGCCTGATGCCGGCTATGCCAACATCATGCTCTACAACAAGACCAAGTTTCCGAACGGCGGGCCGCAGAACTGGGCCGACTTCTTCGATTTCAAGAAGTTTCCCGGCAAGCGCGGCCTCTGGGACGGTGCGGAAGGCGTGAACCTCGAGATCGCGCTGCTCGCCGATGGCGTTGCTCCGGAGAATCTCTATCCGCTCGACCTCGATCGGGCCTTCAAGAAGCTCAGCGAACTGCGTCCGCACATCGTGTTCTGGCGCACCGGCGCCCAGTCGACCCAGATGATGGAGAGCGGCGAGGTCGACATGATCATGGCATGGTCGTCACGCGCCTATCCGGCCCTGAAGAACGGCGCGCCGTTCGAGCCGGTGTGGAACCAGCACATCATCTACAACAACGTTCTCGCGATTCCGAAGGGGGCGCCGAACAAGCAGGCCAGCGAGGCCTACATTCGTAATGCCCTCGAGGACAAGCAGCAGGCGCGCCTCACCGAGCTCTATCCGGTCACGCCTGCGCTGATCGGCGCGAACCCGAAGCTCGACGAAGCCGGCATGAAGGTGTTCGCGGGTACGCCCGAGCGCGCCAAGTCCGCGATCCGCCTCAACCTGAAATGGGTGGCGGACCATGCCGAAGAGATCCAGAAGCGCTGGGTCGAGTGGCTGAACTCCTGATGTTGGTGGGCGAGCAGCGCTGCTGCTCGCCCCTCAATCCCTGCAAGACATTCGATACGTCACGGCATAGGCGAACATGAACTCCGCGCGATCAAGGAAAGGCTCTTCCGTCGTGGCCGGCATGCAGATGCTGCCCACGGCTGTCTTTCTGTCGCTGTTCTTCGTCTGGCCCACGCTTCTCATCGTCTCGCAGAGCGTGCTCGGCGACGGCGGCTGGCTGGCGCAATATACGGCGTTCCTGTCCAGCGCGGTCTATGTCCGCATCCTGCTGCGCACGCTCGTGACGGCGGCACTCGTCAGCACGCTGTGCCTGCTCATCGCCTATCCCTATGCCTACCTGATGAGCCGGGTGCGCGGTCACATGCTCACGGTCCTGACGGGCGTGGTGCTGATCTCGTTCTTCACCAGCGTGATGGTGCGGTCGTTCGCCTGGATCGTGGTCATGCAGCGCAACGGCATCGTGGATCGCTTCGTGCAGTCGCTCGGCTTCGACTCGCTCGTTCTGCGCGGCTCGACCCTGGGCGTCACCATCGCCATGGTGCAGATCATGCTGCCGTTCATGATCTTTCCGCTCTACAGCACCATGATTGGAATCGACCGTCGCCTGCTCACCGCCAGCCAGTCGCTCGGCGCCAACGGCTGGACGACGTTCCGGAGCGTCTATTGGCCGCTGTCGCTGCCCGGCGTGGTGAGCGGCTGGGTCATCGTCTTCATCACCTCGCTCGGCTTCTACGTCATCCCCGGCCTTGTCGGCTCTCCGCAGGAACAGCTGCTCTCTCAGCTCATCTATACGCTCATCAACACGGTCCTGAACGTGCCGCTCGCATCCGCCGCCTCCATGCTGCTGTTGCTGATGGCGCTCGTGGTCGTGCTGCCGGCCATGACGCGGTTCGACGTGACCGGGGCGGTCACGGCGCGTGCGGGACAAACGGGCGGCGAAGCCGTGTCTCATGCGGCATGGCTGTATCTCTGGGCCGCCGCGGTCGGCATCGTCTTGCTGGCGCCGAGCCTCGTGGTGATTCCGCTGAGTTTTCCTGGCAATACTAGCTTCGCCTTCCCTCCGACTTCCTGGTCGACGCGGTGGTACGCGCGGTTCTTCGGCAACGAGGATTGGTACGGCTCGCTCATTGCCTCGTTGCAGGTTGCCTGCCTCACCATGGTGCTGTCGATCATCCTGTCGGTCAGCGCCGCGCTTGCCATGCGCCGGACCTCGGCCTCGCTGCGGAACCTGCTGCGCTCCTTCGTGATGGCTCCGCGCATCGTGCCGGGTATCATCATCGCGCTCGCGATCTATGGCGTATTCCTGACGTGGGGACTGAACGCCACCTATACCGGCTTCGTCATCGCCCACACAGTCCTGGCGTTGCCGTTCTCGTTCATCCCGGTCATGACCGCGCTGGAGCAGTTCGATACGAGGCTTGAACAGGCCTCCGCGAGCCTCGGCGGCGACCGCATCGTGACCCTCTTTCGGGTGGTGTTGCCCTTGATCGCGCCCGGATTGGTGACCGGCGGATTGTTCGCTTTCGTGATCTCCTTCGACGAGGTCGTGGTCTCGCTGTTCATCAGCGGGACGGACCTGCGGACCCTGCCGGTCCAGATGTACCGCTCCGTCGCCACCGATATCGACCCGACCATCGCCGCCGCATCCACCATGCTGTTGCTGCTGACGGTTCTGCTGGTGCTTGGAAGCTCCATGCTCTCGAGAAAGTTTCAACGTCCGACATGACCAACACTTCCGCCAACGGCGCCTCGCTCGTCCTGAGCAGCCTCGCAAAGACGTATGGTTCGCTGACCGTGGTCCGCGATGTGTCGCTGGACGTTGCCCCCGGCGAGTTCGTCACGTTCCTGGGACCGAGCGGTTCCGGCAAGACCACGACCCTGAATCTCATCGCGGGGTTCACCGAGGCGAGCGCGGGTCGCATCACCCTGGATGGGCGCGACCTCGGCAACGTCCCGGCGCACCAGCGCGGCATCGGCGTCGTGTTCCAGAGCTACGCGCTGTTTCCGCACATGACGGTTCGCCAGAACATCGCCTATCCGCTGGAGCAGCGCCGTCCGCGCCTCGGCCGCGAGTCGATCGAGGGGCAGGTTCGCCGCGTTCTCGAACTCGTCGAGATGGCGGGATATTCCGACCGCCGACCGGACCAATTGTCGGGCGGGCAGCAACAGCGGGTCGCCCTGGCGCGCGCCGTGGTGTTCCAGCCCAAGCTGCTGCTGCTGGACGAGCCGCTCGGCGCGCTCGACAAGCGGCTGCGCGAGAGCCTGCAACTCGAACTGCGCCGGATCCATCGTGAGCTCGGGGTGACCATCATCTTCGTGACGCACGACCAGGATGAAGCGATGACGCTGTCGGACCGCGTCGTCGTGTTCAACGAGGGACGTATCGAACAGGTCGGCGCGCCGCAGGGGCTCTACGACAGGCCGGCGACCGAGTTCGTCGCGCGTTTCCTGGGCGACTCGAACATTTTCCGCGGCACGTCCGATGGCCAACATCTCGATTGCGGCGCGCGCAAGCTGCGGCTGCCGGGTCCGGTCTCAGCGGGTCCGCTGGCAGCGATGGTGCGCCCGGAGAAAGTGCGGGTGGGCCGGAGCGGTCCCGGCGCCGGCGAGGATGGATTTGCGGCCTCGCTCACGGACGTGACCTTCTCCGGAGCGACCTGGCGGGTGGAAGCGCGCGCGGCCGACGGTCAGACGGTGTTGGCCCGCGTCGCCGATGGTTCCTCCCTTGGCATCGGCGACACCGTGAATTTCGTCTGGTCGCTGGCTGACGTCCGCGTCGTTTCGAGCGGGGCTGCGCCATGAACGTCCCCCGGCTTCAGGAGATCAGGCAGCTTGCGGCGGGCGAACCGCTCGCCGATCGCGCCGGGCATCTGGCCCGGCTCGCCGATCGCACCCTGGACGTCCTGGTGATCGGCGGCGGTGCGACCGGCGCCGGCGTCGCGCTGGATGCGGTGACGCGCGGATTTTCGGTGGGACTGATCGAGAAGGCCGATTTCGCTTCGGGCACCTCGTCGCGCTCGTCGAAGATGATCCATGGCGGCTTTCGCTATCTGCAGACCGGCGACGTCGCCCTGGTCCGCGAATCCCTGCGCGAGCGGACACTGCTGCAGTCGAACGCGCCGCATCTGGTGTCGATCCTGCCATTCATGATTCCGCTCTTCCTCAAGGGCGGCCTGATCAATCCGAAAGTGTCGCGCGCGCTCGGCGCCGCGCTGTGGAGCTATCAGTTCGCGGGATCGTGGCGGATCGGCCGCCGTCACCGCCGGCTCAAGGCGCCGGAAGTGCTGGCGCATATGCCGGCCCTCGATCCCGCCAAGGTCGGCGAAGGCTATCTGTTTCACGATCTGCGCACGGACGATGCGCGGTTGACGCTCGCCGTCGCGGCGACCGCGGCGTCGCACGGCGCGGCCGTGGTCAATCACGCCGAATGCGTCGGCATTTCCGAGCCGGCGGGCGGATTGCGCCGCGTCTCCGTGAGGACGCGTGAAGGCGAATTCGACATTGCGGCGCGAATGGTGGTGAACGCCACCGGCATCTGGGCGGGCAATCTCCTGGAACGCGCCAATCTCAAGCCGGCGCAGGGCCTCGTCGCGGCGAAGGGCACCCATCTCGTGTTTCCGCGACGCCTGTTCGGAAACGACGTTGCCGTCAGCCTTCCGACCTCCGATAGGCGCACGATGTCCGTCGTCGATGCCGGCGAGTTCAGCTATGTCGGATCGACCGATACGGCCGCGGACTGCGCCATCGACGCGCCGGGCATCACCGAACGGGATGTCGAGTACGTTCTGGCCGGCATCAACCGCAACATCCGCGTGCCCGTCACGCTGGCGGACGTCACGGGCGGCTGGAGCGGCTTCCGGCCGCTGCTCGCCGACCAGAGCAAGGCCCGGACGGCCGACCTCTCGCGCAAGCATCGCATCACGATGGACGCGGAAGGCTTCGTGTCCGTGACCGGCGGAAAGCTGACCACCTACCGTGCGATGGCCGAAGAGGCTGTCGACGTGGTCGCGCGAGCCCTGAACCACGAACGTCCATGCCGCACGCGCAAGCTGCGCCTTCATGGCGCGAGCGCTGACTTCAAGTTTTCCGCGCCCGTCGAAGGATTGAACCGGTACGGCGTCCAGGCTGCGAAGGTGCAGGCGCTCGCGGCACGAGATCAAGCGTTGTCGGCGACAATCGCCGGACAATCGGACAGCCTGATCGCCGAGGCGGTCTGGGGGCTTCACGCCGAGATGGCGGGAAGTCTGGAAGATGTGCTGATGCGGCGCACGCGGGTCGGCCTGTTCGACGGACGCGCCGTCCTCGGCAATCTCGATTCGATCGCCGGCCGGATCATGGACTGGACGGATTGGTCCGATGAACGACGACACCGCGAGATAGCGAATGTGCGCGGCACCCTCCGCCGCGAGCTTGGCCCATTGGCGGCCGCCTGAATTGAAAAGGACATAGAATGGCAAATCCGCTTTCGATCCCATCGCGTCAGCCGCCGAATCCGCCGGGAGGTCCGGTCGGACGCGCGCAGTTCCACGGCGAGACCCTGAGCGGCCGCGCCGTCGCGGTGCCGGACAGCGTGGTCCGGAAGCTCGAAGCCATCTGCACCACGCGTGTGGATGACGAGAGCCTGTTCACCTTCGCGCGCGACTGGTGGCCGCTGGGCCTCGTCTGGGCGACGGGCAATCGCGTGGCGCGTCTGCCGTCGGCGGTGGTGACGCCGTTGTCGGTGGAGGAGATCGCGGCGGTGCTGCGCCTCTGCAATGAGGCGCGCATCCCGGTGGTGGCGGCCGGTGGCCGTTCGGGCGTGCTCGGAAATTCGCTGCCGGTGTTCGGAGGTGTCGTGCTCGACACCACGCGATTGTCCGGAATTGTCGATCTGCGGGAGGAGGATCTCGTCGTCGACGTTCAAGCCGGGACATTCGGTGACGATTTCGAGGCGAAATTGCAGCAGGCAGGGTACACCGCCGGCCACTGGCCGCAATCCATCGCGCTGTCGACGGTGGGCGGATGGATCGCCTGCCGTGGCGCGGGCCAGATGTCGAGCCGCTACGGCACGATCGCCGACATGACGATCGGCGTCACCGCCGTACTCGCGGATGGCAGCGTCATCGACACCAGCGACTATTCCCATTCGGCGACCGGGCCGGATCTCACCCAGCTGTTCGTCGGTTCGGAAGGCACGCTCGGTGTCATCACCTCCGCACGTCTGCACGTCTGGCCGAAGGTGGATCACGCCTGCAACGCCGCGGTGGCGTTTCCCAGCTTTGCGGCCGGCGTCGCCGCAATCCGCCGCTTCGTGCAGCGTGGCGCGGCTCCGGCGATCGTGAGACTCTATGACGAGGTCGAATCGCGCCGTAATTTCGGTACGGAGAACCAGGCCGTCCTGGTGCTGCGCGACGAGGGCGATGCGGCCGTGATCGACGGACCCTGGCAGGTCGTGCTCAACGAATGCGACGGAGTTGCGCTCGGCGAAGGTCCGGTGGAGCAATGGATGTCTCACCGTAACAATGTCGAAACGATGGGCGGCCTGATAACCGATCGCGCGCCGGATACGATGGAGGTCACGGCGCCTTGGTCGCGCGTGGTCGAGATCTACGAGAAGACCACCGCGGCGATATCGGCGGTGGCGGGTACGCGCACCGCGACGGCCCACATTTCTCACGTCTATCCGGATCGTGTCGGGCTCTACTTCATGTTCGGCGGACGGCCCGACCTGGACCAGCGTCCGGGATGGTATCGTCAGGTCTGGAATGCCGCGGCGACCACCGTGCTGGAGAACGGCGGAAACCTGAGCCACCACCATGGGGTTGGGCTCGGCCGCGGCCGCTTCATGCGGAGCGCGCTCGGTAGCAGCTTCGACGTGCTCGACCGCTTGAAATCCGCGCTCGATCCGAACCGCATTCTCAATCCCGGAAAGATGGGCCTCGACAGTCCGTTCGGCGCGCCGCCGGTGTGGTCGGACGACGTCACGGCCGCACCCAAGAGCGAGGCGCCGTGATCCGCCCCGTCCTGGTCATCGACTTCGGCACGACAAGCCTGCGCTTCTCGATCGTCTCCGCGACCGGAGACATCCTGGAAGCGCGGCGGGTCGTGCTGCCCAACCTTGCGGGCAAGGCAGGGGAGGTGGCCTGGGACGGCGATCTGATCGCGACGACGCTGCTTGCCGAGACGAAGCGGCTGGCGGAGGAATGGAATCCGCTCGGCATTGCCATTGCCAACCAGCGCGTGAGCTGCCTGCTTTGGGACAGGACGAGCGGCCGGGTGATGGGACCGGTGCTGTCCTGGTCCGACTTGCGCACGGCCGCGTTCGACCGCGCGCTGCGAAAATCGGGCAGCGGTCATATCCCCAATCTCACCGGCAGCAAGCTCCGCTGGCTGCTCGACCAGGTCGATCCGGATCGCAAGGCCGTCGCCGCCGGGACGTTGCGTGCGGGAACGCTGGACAGCTTCATCATCTCGGTCCTGTCGGGTGGCCAGACCCACGTCACCGACTTCACCAACGCGGCGCAGTCCGGCCTCCTGCGGCACGACACGCTGTGTTGGGACGAGGCTCTGGCAAACGTCCTCGGTGTCCCCTTGTCGATTCTGCCGGAGCCCGTTCCGTCGGTCGGACCGCATGGCGTCGCCAGCGCGATCGACGCGGGGCTGCCTGTCCTCGGCATGATCGGCGACCAGCAGGGATCCCTGCTCGGCCAGGGCTGCACCGAGCCACGACAAGCCAAGCTGACGTTCGGCACCGTGGGTGTCCTGAACGTCGTCGTCGGCCGTGAACCGATCGCCGTCAGCAGCCGCGCGGCATTCTCCAACATCGCTTACAGCGACAAGAGCGGCGTGACCTACGGCACGGAGACTTCGATCCAGTCGGCGGGCTCGGCCATCGAATGGCTCGTCAGGATCGGCATTCTGCCCAGCCCCGCAGCAATCGACGACCTTGTCGATCCATCGATCCTGTCCGAGCGAATCGTTTTCGTGCAGGCCTTGCACGGGCTTGGCGCCCCGCATTGGAAGCCCGGCGCGCGCGGCGCCTTTCTCGGATTGTCGGCCGCCGACGGCCGGGAGGCCATGGTGCGTGCAGTGCTCGACAGCATCGTCTGCGCGACCGCCGATGCGCTGGATTGCCTGGAAGGCGAACTCGGTGTGCGGCTCGACCGGATCAGCGTTGATGGCGGCCTGGCGGCGAGCAGCGCATTCCGCTCGATCCTCTCCGCGACGCTTCGACGGGATCTCGTGCAGTCGGCGAATCTCGAAGCCACCACGCTTGGTGCTGCGCGGCTAGGCTTCACCGCGCTCGGTGAGGCAGATGCGTTCAGGACCGCTCCGCCGCAGCCGATCGTGTCCTTGCCCGGGACCATTCCGGCCGACCGCGACCGCGCGCGCAGGGCCACTGAACTGGTGATGATGGAGCTGTCGCAAGGCTCCGGAGAGCGGCGGTCATGATCCGCCCTGATGAGATCGAAAATCGCGCCGATGTCGGCGCCAAGAGGTGATGATGAGCAGCGACCTTGTCCTTTTGTCCCATCCGGCTTCCGGCGTTGCGCAGGTCACGCTGAACCGCCCGGACGCCATGAACACGATGACGCCCGAGTTTCTCGTGGCCGCGCTTGAGACTCTCGAGGCCGTGGCCGACGATACTTCGGTGCGCGTCGTCATCCTGACGGGGGCGGGCCGGGCATTCTGCGCCGGCGGAGATCTGAAGCGCGGGCCCGGCGGCGACGTCTCTGGCGAGCCGCCGCTCGCGTCGCAAACGCGCCGCTTGCGGACCTACATGTGCACCTCGCAGCTCTTGCGCGAGATGCCGAAGATCACCATCGCCGCGATCAACGGTGCATGCGCGGGCGCGGGTCTGTCATGGGCTTGCGCGACCGATCTCCGCTACGCCTCGTCGAACGTCCGCTTTGCGACTGCGTTCCGGAATGCGGCGTTGTCCGGTGATTTCGGCGGGACATGGTTGCTGCCGCGGATCATCGGCGCCGGGCGCGCCCGCGATTTCTATCTCAACTCCAAGCCGTTCGATGCGCAGCGTGCGCTCGAGATCGGCTTCGTCTCCGCCGTGACCGAGCCGGACACGCTCATGACCACCGTGCTCGATGTTGCTGTCGACCTCGCGGCCGCTGCTCCCGAGGCGCTTCGTGCCATCAAGCGCAACCTGAATGACGCCGACGAGATCAGTTTCGCGGATGCGCTGGATCGGGAAGCGCAGCGTCACAGCGCGTTGGCGGCATCGCCCGATGCCACGGAAGCGGCTGCCGCGTTCACGCAGAAGCGTCCGCCGCTGTGGAGCACGACATGACGGTCGAATCCATCGTCAAGCGCGACGGTGCAGTCGTCGAGATCGTGATCGACCGGCCGCGGGTTCACAATGCTCTCGACGCCGCGACGCTCGATGCCTTGCAGGCGGCCTTCGATGGCGCGCAGCGGTCAGGCGCCCGTGTGATCGTCCTCAAGGGCATGGGCCGATCCTTCAGCTCCGGCGCGGACCGCCGCGCTTATCCCGGCTATTCCGGCGAAAGCCGGGGGCAAGGGGCCACCCAGGCCGACATCACCATCGGCAACCGCGTGTGCCGGGCGATCGCGCAGTGCAATGCAATCACCATCGCGCGCTTGCAGGGGCACGTCCTCGGAGGTGGGCTCGCATTGGCGCTCGCCTGCGACATCCGGCTTGCGGCGAACGATGCGGTGATGGGATTGCCCGAAGTCGAGCTCTCCGTTCCGCTTGGGTGGGGCGCGCTTTATCGTCTGGCGGCCATTGTCGGACGTACGCAGGCCATGGAGTTGCTGTTGACGCCGAAGCGGCTGTCAGGCGCGGAGGCCGCAGGGACCGGTCTAGCCAATGCAGCGGTCGAGAGCGAGCAACTCGACGCCTGCATCGACGAACGCGTCTCGTATCTGACGGGTCTGGATCCGAACGCGCTCCTGCTCACAAAACTTCAGTTTCGCGCTCTGGCGGCCGCCTCGACTATCGGGGATATTGAGGCGTTCGACGGTCAGCTCCTCCTCTCGGCGTTGCGATCTGGAGCATATGATCGCTTCGCAGCGAACCGGTGATTGGACCAGACATGCCGAAGGCCAATGACAAGTCGCCTCGCCAGACCGACGAGCCCGCAACCGAGCAGGAGGCAACGGCGGCCGAAAAGGTCGAGGAAGCCGCGTTGTCCATGATGGAGAAGGAAGGCGTCTTGGCGGGCTTGAACCTCAACGAGGTGGCCAAGCATGCTGGTGTGACGCGCGGCCTCGTCTATCATTACTTCGGCTCCCGGCGCGGACTGCTTCGCGCGGCCATCAGGCGCCGCATGTCGCGCGAGCGCGATTCGTCGAGAACGCCGAGCGATACGATGAAGCTCGGCGACCGGGTGGCGCACGCGGTCCAGGCTACGATCAAGAACAGGGACGTGTTGTCGCTCACCACGCTGCTGCACCTGGATGGCTCGACGGCTCCACGCCTCATGCCGAATGCGGAGCTGACGCTTCTGCTGCTGCAGAGAGATCAGGCACTGGGGCTGGTTCCGAAGGAAAGCGATCTGCCTGCATTGCACGCGGCCTACGCTGCCGCGACCTACGGTTACGGCTTGTTTCGCGAAGTTCTCGCACGTGATCTCGCCATTCCGATCGAGGAGCTGGACGGGCGGGTCATCGAAGTCCTGCGCCGGCTGTTCAATGGCGCCGGTACATCCGATTCCGAGACTGCGGATTGAATTGAATCACGTCCGGCCGGCGCATGGATGACGCCGGCCCATAGCTGCACGTCACGGTCAAGCTTGCAGCTTGGCTCTTGTGCGTCCGTCGCGCAGTTGCAGCATTCCCCGCGGACGCGAACGGTTCACAATGCGCGCGCGCCTGGAACGCGGAACCGAACGCGTGAGCTGCGTTGCTTTGAAGGCAACGATTTGATCCGCATATTGATCTTGTGAGCCCAGACCTCGCGGCACATGGTGCTGGACGCCATCGAGCACGAGGTCCTGGCAAAGCGCTGCGCACCTTGGCTCGCCGGGAGACCTGGGGGGACTTTCCGTGTTGAGGTACATCTCGCGGCGCGTGCTCTATGTTGCGCCCATCGCTCTCAGCGTGGCGCTCGTCTGCTTCCTGCTCGTGCACATCACGCCGGGGGATCCGCTCGTCGCCGTGTTGCCGGCCGATGCGTCGCAGGAACTGGCCCAGCAGCTCAGAAGCGCCTACGGCTTCGACAGGCCGCTGCCCGTCCAGTTCGGGATGTGGATGTGGCGCGCGCTGCATGGCGATCTCGGCTCGTCCATTGCGACGGGACGTCCCGTCTTGCAGGAAGTCATGAACGCTGTCAGGAACACGATCATGCTGGCGGCATTCGCGGCCGCGCTCGGGTTCGCGCTCGGGCTCTTCTTCGGGCTGATCGCCGGATATTATCGCGACACCTGGATCGACAAGGCGGCAACCTCCGTTGCGATTGCCGGGGTGTCCGTGCCGCATTACTGGCTCGGCATGGTTCTCGTGATCATCTTTTCGGTCCTGCTCAATTGGCTGCCGGCGGTGGGCGCCGGACCGGGCGGTTCGGCGGTGTGGTCGTGGGACTGGGACCATCTGAAGTACCTGGTCCTTCCGGCCATAACGATGTCCGTCATTCCCATGGGGATCGTGACGCGGACGATCCGTGCGCTCACCGGAGACATCTTGTCGCAGGATTTCGTCGAGGCCCTGCGCGCGAAAGGGCTGCGGGAGACGAAGGTGTTCCGGCACGTCCTCAAGAACGCCGCGCCGACGGCTCTGGCGGTCATGGGACTTCAGCTGGGCTACATGCTGGGCGGCTCGATCCTGATCGAGACGGTGTTCTCTTGGCCCGGCTCCGGCATGCTGCTGAATGCGGCGATCTTCCAGCGGGATCTGCCGCTATTGCAGGGGACGATCCTCGTGCTGTCCTTGTTCTTCGTCCTGCTCAACCTTCTCGTCGATATCGCGCAGGCCGGGATCGATCCGCGCATCAAGCGAAGCTGACAGGCATGAGTGTGCTGGCTGACCATATGGTTGTTCCCGTCTCACCGAAGAAACAGGCGCGCGGTTACTGGGCGACGGTTGGTCGCCGGATCCTGCGCGACAAGGTCTCGATGACGTGCGCGGCCGTTCTGCTGCTGATCATCCTCGCCGCGATTCTGGCGCCCTACCTGCACCTCTCCGATCCCTATCAGGGCTCGATGATCCGGCGCCTGCGCGCGATCGGCACCCCCGGCTATCCGCTCGGCACGGACGAACTCGGGCGCGACATGCTCGCCCGGCTGATCTATGGCGGGCGCCTGTCTCTCGTGATCGGCATCCTGCCGGTCTTCTTCGCCTTCGTCATCGGAACCTCGCTTGGCCTCGTCGCGGGGTACGGCGGAGGCAAGCTCAATACCGCCATCATGCGCACGGTCGACGTCTTTTACGCGTTTCCCTCGGTGTTGCTGGCGATCGCGATATCCGGTGCGCTCGGCGCGGGGATAGGAAACTCGATCGTCTCGCTGACCATCGTGCTGGTGCCCCAGATCACCCGTGTCGCGGAGAGCGTTACGACGGGTGTACGCAGCATGGACTATGTCGAGGCCGCTCGCGCGTCGGGGGCCGGCCCGCTGACGATCATGCGCGTGCACATCCTGGGCAACGTCCTCGGGAGCATCTTCGTCTATGCGACCGGCCTGATCTCGGTTTCGATGATCCTTGCCGCCGGCCTTTCGTTCCTCGGCCTCGGCACCAAGCCGCCGGAGCCGGAATGGGGGCTCATGCTGAACACGCTTCGCACCGCGATCTATGCCAATCCCGGTGTGGCCGCGCTGCCGGGCGCGATGATCTTCGCCGTGTCGATCTGCTTCAACTTGCTGAGCGACGGGCTTCGCAGCGCGATGGACATCCGGAATTGACGCAATGATCGCTTTTCCCGGGACTGCTGACAGGCTGGAGCCATTGGAGGATGTCGGGGGCCAGGCGCAGCCCCTGCTCGACGTGCGAGGTCTCACCAAGCACTTTCCGGTCCGCGGAGGATTGTTCGAGCCGAACAGGACCGTGCGGGCGGTGGACGACGTCAGCTTCGTGGTGGGCAAGGGCGAGACCGTCGGCGTCGTCGGCGAATCCGGCTGCGGAAAGTCGACCACGGCGCGGCTCCTGATGCATTTGATGCCGCACAGTTCCGGCGAGATCATCTTCGACGGCCGTACGGTCGGCCGCGATCTGACGCTGCGTGAATTGCGGCGCGGCATGCAGATGGTGTTCCAGGACAGCTACGCTTCGCTCAATCCCCGTTTGACGATCGAGGAATCCGTTGCATTCGGACCCAAGGTGAACGGCATGTCCAATCGCGCCGCCCGGTCGCTGGCGCGCGAGTTGCTGGAGAAGGTCGGGTTGCGGCCCGAGACCTTCGCCGATCGCTACCCGCACGAGGTGTCCGGAGGCCAGCGCCAGCGCGTCAATATCGCTCGCGCGCTTGCGCTGTCGCCGCGCCTGCTCATTCTCGACGAGGCCGTTTCGGCGCTCGACAAATCGGTCGAAGCCCAGGTGCTCAATCTTCTGGCCGATCTCAAGCGTGAGTTCGGCCTGACCTATCTCTTCATCAGCCACGACCTGAATGTCGTCCGCTATATCTCGGATCGCGTGCTCGTCATGTATCTGGGAGAGACGGTCGAGGTCGGGCCGGTCGATGACATCTGGGAAAACCCCTCGCACCCCTACACCCGCGCGCTGCTGGCCGCGATGCCATCGACCGATCCCGACAATCGGACGGCGTCGCCTCCGCTCGCCGGCGATCCGCCGAACCCGATCGATCCGCCGCCCGGCTGCCGTTTTCACACGCGCTGTCCGTTCACCGAACCGATTTGCGCCGAACGCAAACCGGATCTCAGCGAGGTTGCGGCGAGCGGTCATCGTGCCGCGTGTTTCATGGTGATCCCGAACTCGGGGCACAGCAGGGCGCCCGCTGCTCCCACCTCTTCCTAGCGATCGAAGGGGTGGGGACGGTGCGTCTTCGCCCGATGTACCACTCACCGGAGTTCCCATGAGCAATCTCATCGACGTTCGGAACCTGAAGGTGAGGTTCGAGGGTGAGCGGACCGTTCACGCCGTCAACGGCGTCAGCCTGTCGCTGGGAGAGGGCGAGGTGCTGGGCCTGCTCGGCGAGTCCGGTTCGGGAAAGAGCGTGACGCTACGCGCGTTGATGCGGCTTCTGCCGATGAAGCGCACGCACATCACCGGGACGATCGATGTTCTCGGCAGGAACGTCCTCGGCATGAACGAGGCGGAACTATCCGCATTCCGGGGGCGATCGGTTTCGATGATCTTCCAGGAGCCGGGGCTCGCCCTCGATCCGGTCTACACGATCGGCCGGCAGATTGCCGAAGCGGTGATGAGGCACGAGGGAGCGACGCGCTCCGCTGCGACGAAGCGGGCGCTCGACATGCTCGACATGGTTCGCATCCCGTCGGCCCGCCGCCGCCTGGATGCATATCCCCACGAGATGTCCGGCGGAATGAGGCAGCGCGCCATGATCGCCCTGGCCCTTGCTTGCAGGCCGAAAATTCTCCTGGCCGACGAGCCGACGACCGCGCTCGATGCAACCGTGCAGATTCAGATCCTCCTGCTGTTGCGCGAACTTCAGCGCGAGATCGGCATGTCCGTGATTTTCGTGACGCACGACATCGGGGTCGCCGTGGAAATCTGCGATCGCGTGGCCGTCATGTACGCCGGTGGAATCGTCGAGCAGGGCACCCTTCGTCAGATCGTGCGTGAGCCGGCGCACCCTTACCCGCGAGCGCTCCTGTCGTCGACGGTTCACGGCGCGAGCCGGGGAGCCCGGCTCGAAGCCATCCCGGGCACGCCGCCCTCCCTCGACAAGGCTCCCGAGACCTGCGCCTTCGTGCCCCGATGCCGGTTTGCGGAGCGGCGCTGCACAGAAAGTGAGCCGCCGAATGTCCATATCGAGGGCGATCATTTCGCGCGCTGTGTCCTGGCCACAGCGAAGGGCAGTCAACCGGGCGAAGCTGGTCCTGGACGGCTTCTCGGTGCCTAAGCCGCTCACTAAGGACCAGGCGGGAAGCTGTTGCTCAAATGGCAACGACAAGGTGCAAAGAATGATCTTGTTAGACCTCGCCGGCCTCTTCACTGTCGCAGGCAACGTGAACGTCTTGCGGTCTTGCTGATGAAGCAAAACTCAAACCGGTGAGAAGAAAATGACAGAGCTAGGTTCTTTCGGCGCGGGTGCTTATGAGTTCATTCCGGGAGTCTATCAGTATTCCGCGGGCGTGAAGGCCAACGACGGATTCGAGATCGTCCGCGTCCGCTTCCATCGGCCGTTGACCCTGTCGGATGGGTTCTCCGCGGCCGCCGATCATCTCAAGCTCGTCGATCGCGGTGTCGAGGCCTTCTGCGCCTGTGAGCTCAGGTCGCCGGCGCCGTTCACGGAGCAGGGCTTCACGGACTTCAACAAGGAATATGTCGGCTGGCTGGACAAGTGGGGTCTGACCAAGGACGGCAAGAACCCCGTCGCGCGCACCAATGTTTGCCCCGAGGTCGATCCCCCCAAGAAGGTGAGCATGTACGCGTTCTCCTACACGCGTCCGGCCAAGTCGCGGAAAGGTGGCAGCTTCGTCGTCGCCGGCAGCGGTGAGGCGCCGGAAGGCAAGGGGAGCTACAAAGACTTCGCGATCAGGCCCGGCGATCAGTCGACCGAAGGCATGCTCGAGAAGTGCCGTTGGGTGCTCGGGGAAATGGAGCGGCGCATGAGCGCGCTGGGTGCAGGCTGGGCGACCGCGACCGGTGCGCATGTTTACACCGCCTATGAACTTCATGCATTAATGAAAGGCGAGATCGCTCCTCGTGGCGCGGCCGCGAGCGGCCTCAGCTGGCACTTCTCGCGGCCGCCGGTGCAGGGTCTCGACTATGAAATGGATGTTCGCGGCGTGTCCGCGGAGCTCGTGATCTGATCGATCACAATCAGGAAGGGTGCGCGGCGATGTCTCGTGAGGTCATCTACACCGATCAACTCATGCGTCCGATCGCGCACTTTTCCCATGCTTCGCGGATCGAGAACGTGATCCATGTAGGAGCTTCGGCCGGTGTCTACCCGGATCTGCGTTTGGCGGGTGATGAGCGGGGGAGGGTGGACATGGAGGCGCAAACCCGCCGCATGTTCGCCAATCTTAGAACAACATTGGCCCTGCTCGGCGGCGACATCTCGGATGTCGTCCGCCTGAAGGCCTACGTTGCCGACGTGCGGGACATCCCGAAATATCTCGCCGTTTATGCGGACGAGTTTCGCGATGCCCGGCCGGCGCACAGCGTGGTGGGCTCGTGGGACTTCCCGCTGCCTCAGGCGGCCGTGGAAATCGACACGACGGCGATCGTCGGCGGCCAGCCGTCGGTGACGCCGAACGCGGGACTGAGCGCGCTGGCCGGCGCAACGGCAGGCGCGGTCGTTGCCGGCGAATGGCATCACGCTTCGGCGTTGCCGATCGGCAAGGACGGCCAGCTCGCCGAGCGCGGCACCGAGGGGCAGATCTCTGCGGTGCTGCAGAACCTCGAAACGCTGCTCGGCGATGCGGGCTTCGGCATTGCCGATCTTTGCAATCTTCACGTCACGATCTCCGACATTCGCGATCACGATCTCGTCGTGCGTGCGTTCGCGCAGTTCTTCGGCGATCGTTTCCCGACATGGACGGTGGTGGGCGCGCCCCTCGAGCGGCCGGAATTCCGCATCGGCGTCGAATCCGTGGCCGTCAGGGGAGGCGGCCAGCCGATTTCGAGCGCACTCTCTCCACGCGTACCGGGACAGGCTGCGCCCGCCATCCTCGCCGGCGATACGCTCTTCCTGAGCGGCCAGGGGACACCGGACGATGCGGATACGAGCGTGGAGCTCCAGGCCAGATCGGCCTGGAAGCGACTTCATGCGCTGGTGGAAGCAGCCGGCTTCCCGCAGGACTCCCTGCTGCGGACCAATAATGTCCTGACGGACTGGCGCGACTTCCAAGGGTTCAATCGGGGCTACGGTCCCAACGTGGCCGAGCCCTATGTTCCGCGGGCGACCGTGCTCGGCAATCTGCCCGATCGGCGCGCCAGGGTGCAGACCGAGGGGATCGCCCATCGTCACGGGCACAAGTCGAGAATCGTCCAGGTCGCGCCGCTGGTCAAACAGACCGGCGCTTGAGGCTCGCAACAGGAAGACAGCCATGGAACGTTTTCGGGGAAAGGTCGTCCTGGTCACAGGCGGCACGCGCGGCATAGGCGCGGGGCTGGTCGGTTCGTTCCTGAAGGAAGGCGCGATGGTCGGCTTCTCCGGCACGAGCGCGGCCGGCGTCGCCGACGCCGTGTCGGGATTCGGCGCTTCGCAGATGATCCACGGGATCGTCGCCGACCTCGCGCAGCCGGATGCGGGTGCCGATCTCGTGCAGGCCGTGCTCGACCGCTTCGGAAAGATCGACGTCGTCGTCAACAACGCCGGAATCGGCAGCACCCTGAACGAGTGGGACGTGACGCCGGCCGAATGGGACCGCGTTCACGACGTCAATCTGCGTGCGACGTTCTTCGTCGCGCAGCAGGCGGCGCGATCGATGCGAACCAGCGGCGGCGGCAGCATTCTCAACGTGTCCTCGATCGCGGGCCAGCATGGCGGTGTGGCCGGCAGCCCGGCATATGCATCGTCCAAAGCCGCCGTGATCGGCCTGACCAAGTCGCTGGCCCGGCGCTTTGCGCCCCATGGCATCCGCGTCAATTGCCTGGCGCCCGCCGATATCGAGACCGACATGACCGCGACATGGCCGGCCGAGCTGCGTGACAAGCTGAACGCCATGACGCCGCTCGGGCGTTTCGGAACGACCGACGAGGTCAATGGCGCGGCGCTCTTCCTGGCTTCGAGCGAGGCGAGCTTCATCACGGGGCAGACGCTGTCGATCAACGGCGGCGCCTACATGTGACTAGCGCGCGTTGTCGGGCGCGGAGGCCCGATCGGCCTCGTCCTTCAGCAGGTCCACGAAAGCACTCACCGCCAGGGGAAGGCGCCGGCCGGCCAGGACGCATACGTCGTGCGAGGCGTGCCGGAACGTGTCCTCCAGGATCGGGATGCTGACGAGCGAGCAGTTCTCGATCTCCTGCAGGGTCGGAAGCGTCGGCAGGAACGTCACTCCGCCGCCATATCGGGCAAACCCCTTCAAGGCCGCGATCGAGTTGGTTTCCAGCGTGGCCGACATGTGCAGTTTCCTGGCGCCGATGGCGGCGTCGATCAGCCGGCGTATCCCGAACGTCTTCTCCGGTACCGCAAGACTGTGCCGCAGGACTTCCGACATCTCCAGCGAGCTCGCACGGGCAAGTGGATGGCTTGGCGCGACCACCGCACAGAGCGGATCGTGGATATGCGCCGCGAAGCTGAGCAGCTCGTCGGCTTCAGCGTTGAAGACCAGTCCGATATCGCCGGTGCCGTCGTGCAGACTGCGCGTGATCGCCGACGTGCCGGCGACGTCGAGTTCGTAGGTGATGCCGGGAAACTTCCTGTGGAACGAGGCGATGGTCCGGGTCAGCAGGTAGTCGACGAGCCCCTCGTTCGCCTTGATGCGAATGTGGCCGCGTTGCAGGCCGCGCAGCGAGTCGATCTCTCCGCGTAGCCGCTCGATATCGAGGAGGAAGTTTCGGGAGAAACGCGCGAGCGTGTCGGCCGCCTCGGTTGGCGCGACGCCGCGCGGCAATCTCTCGAACAGCGGTACGCCGACCATCTGCTCGAGCCTCGAGATCTGCCGGCTCACCGCGGAGGGGGCGACGTTGAGGGACGACGATGCGTGCCGTATCGACCTCAGCCGGTACACCTCCCGGAAGTAGCGTATCAGCGTGGACTCAAGCTGCATGAGAGTTGCTCCCTGGGAAACATTATCAACAAAGATCGATAATCCGGGCAACTCAAAAATGGGGTTGGATCGGCCTACGTCATTGAAAACCGAACAGTTGCAGTGATTTCGGGCGGTTGGGGAGCGTTTGGGGCACCTTTTGCCCATCGGATAAGCGTTGCAAAATGGGCAACAATGCATTCGTAAGATTGATCTTGTGAGTACGGTTCATTGCGAGACACTGGCTCCACGAGCAGAGAGAATCTGACGATCGTTCGAGGAGTTGGAGACCGGAATGCCAAAGCTACTGTTCAGTTTTGCCCGTGGGGGCAGCTTCACGGCGAACGTGATGGCCGACAAGGCGCCCAAGACGTGGGAAGCTCTTCGGGCCCACATGCCGGTGACCATCAAGGCCTACAATGCCCGGTGGACCGGCCGGGAAACCCACATCAAGCTCGACCTGCCGAGCAAGCCGCCGCGCGAGAACCAGATCCTCAACGCCGGGCTCGGCGACGTCATCTATGCCTGCGAATGGTCCGATCGCGATGTCACCGGCTTCGAGGCAATCGGCTGGTTCTACGGAACGGAAACGGTTCGCGACTGGCGCGGTGAATCCCGCGTGAATCTCTTTGCCCGCGTCGATCAAAGCCAGTGGCCGTTCCTCGAAGAGGTCGGCCTGAGGACATGGCGCGAAGGCGGCGAAGACTGCACGGTCACCGTCGTCGAAGATTAGCTGTCGGGAATCCGGCCGGCGGCGCCATGCGCCGCGGGCGGATGATCCCGCGAACTTTCAATCCTGATACGGAGTAGGTCGTATGATTGGTCGTCGGACAATTTCTGTCCTTGCTGCTGTGACGTTCGCGCTGGGGCTATCGACGTCGGCATTTGCGCAGAACAAGGTCCTCCGCATCGGCATGACGGCCAGTGACATTCCCAAGACGCACGGCCAGCCTGATCAGGCGTTCGAGGGAAATCGCCTGACCGGCCTGACGATGTACGACGCGCTGACGGCCTGGGATTACAAGACCGGCACTAGGATCATGCCGGTTCTCGCCACCGAATGGGCCGTGAGCGCGGACGACAAGACGAAGTGGGTCTTCAAGCTCCGGTCCGGTGTGACGTTCAAGGACGGCTCGCCCTTCAATGCCGATGCCGTCGTGTGGAACGTGCAAAAGGTCCTGGACAAGACCGCGCCCCAGTTCGACCCCAGCCAGGTGGGCTGGACCGTGCCGCGCATGCCGACATTGCGTTCGGCGCGCAAGATCGACGACATGACGGTCGAGTTCACGACGTCGGAGCCCGATTCGTTCCTGCCGCTGAACCTCGTCAATCTGTTCATGGCATCGCCGGCGCACTGGCGTGCGAAGCTGGCTGCGGTGCCGGCTGACGTCACCGACCCGGCGCAGCGCGGCGCCAAGGCCTGGGAGGAGTTTGCAAAGGATCCGTCCGGCACCGGCGCCTTCACGTTGGCGCGCTTCGTGCCGCGCGAGCGGCTCGAACTCGTCCGCAACGACAATTACTGGGACAAGAGCCGGGTGCCGAAGATCGACCGCATCGTCATGATCCCGCTTCCGGACGTGAATTCGCGCACGGCGGCGCTTCTTGCCGGCCAGGTCGATTTCGTGGAAGCACCCGCGCCGGACGCGGTCGCCTCGATCCGCGCGCGCGGCTTCACCATTGCAACCAGCCAGAGCGCGCATGTGTGGCCGTGGCAGCCGTCGCTCCTTCCGGGTTCGCCCTGGCAGGACAAGCGGGTTCGGCAGGCGGCCAATCTCTGCGTCGACCGGAACGACCTCGTCGAGCTGAACGGCGGCATCGCCGAGCCTGCGGTCGGCATGGTGCGTGCCAACCATCCCTGGTTCGGCAAGCCGACGTTCAAGCTCCGCTTCGACGGGGACGAAGGGCGCCGTCTCATGAAGGAGGCCGGCTATTCCGACAGCAAGCTGGCGACCGTGAAGGTCATCACGGCGATCGCCGGTTCGGGAATGATGCAGCCGCTTCCGATGAACGAGCTGATCCAGGAAGCGCTCCGCAAGTGCTATTTCGACGTCAAGATCGAGGTTCTGGAATGGGGCACGCTGTTCACGAACTGGCGGGAAGGACCGCAGGCGGCCTCGGCGCGCGGTGCCAACACGACCAACGTGTCGATCGCGACCATCGACCCGTTCTTCGCCCTGGCGCGCTTCGCGGATTCCCGCATGGCGCCCCCATTGTCCAACAATTGGGGCTTCATCAACGATCCCGAGCTCGACAAGCTGACGGCGACGGCAAGGACGACCTTTGATCCCGACGCCCGCGATCTGGCCCTGTCGAAGGTCCATGAACGGCTTGTCGACGAAGCGATGTTCGTCTTCTTCCTGCACGAGGTCGCGCCACGGGCCTTGTCGCCCCGCATCACCGGCTTCTCGGCTCCGAACGGCTACTACATCGACTGGTCGGCGCTCGACATGAAGCCGGCGCAGTAGCCGAACCTTCTCGGTCCGGCGCGGCAGCACTCCCGCGCTCTCGGTTCGAGGCGGACGCAAGCTCCACGAAAAAAAGTCCGCGACGCCAGCCGTCGCGGACTTTTCCATGTCGAGGGAGATGCGTGATTGTCGCTGCTCAACCCTGGCGGCGCAGGAAGCCCTTGATCGTAACCGTTTCCCAGATGCCGGCCGCGGCGAAGGGATCGGCGCGGTTGAAGGCCTCGACTTCCGCGCGGCCGGGTGCCTCGATCAGGAACAGGCTCCCGATCATGGTCGCGCCGTCATCGGCGACGAGCGGTCCGGACATCACGATCTTGACGCCGAACCGCGAGGTATCGCTCAGGAAGGATTTGTGGGCGTCATAATGGGCGAGCCGCGTCGGGAGCGCGTCGGAGCGGTCGAGGGCGTGAATGGCGAACAGCATGATGTCTCCGTTGTCTCGGGACGGCCATAGCGGCGGCCGTCCCGGCTTGTTGTTGTGACCGGTTGGCTTATTTGATGCCCAGCGTGCCGGCTTCCTCGAAGGTCGGGCAGGTCCGTTGCTCCAGCGGCACGTCGAACGGCTGGTAATTGTCCTTGGTGATGACCGTCGGCTTCAGCACGATCTCGCTGATGATCGGCTGGTTGCGCAAGGACCGGATCGCCATCATGGTACCGAGGCAGCCCTGCGCAAATCCGTTGTAATCGCCGCTCGCGAGCAGCTTGCCGGACTTGATCGCGTCGATCGCTTCCTTGGTGCCGTTGATGCCGATCACCTGTGCCTTGCGGTTCGCGCCGTCGAGCGCCTCGATCGCGCCGACCGCCATCGCGTCATTGGCGGCGAGCACGCCGTCGATCTGCGCGTTCGACTGCATCAGGTTCTCCATCACCTGGAGCGCCTGCAGACGCTGGTAGTTGCCGGGCTGCGAAGCCAGGAGCTTGGCGCCCGGACTCTCCTTCAGCGCGTCGTTGAAGCCGCGGACCCGGTCGACGTTGGTCAGCGAGCCCTTGACGCCCTCGATGATGACGAGGTTGCCCTTGCCGCCAAGCGTCTTGAGCAGGAAGCGCGCGGTCTCGAGGCCGAGGCTGTAGTCGTCGGCGCCGATGAAGGACAGGAACTTGCCGCCGGCGGAACGGTCGGTGATGTTGACGACGGGGATCTTGGCCTCGTTGATCTTTTCGACGCCCGGGACCATCGCCTTGTAGTCGACGGGCGTGAAGACGATGGCGCTCGGCTTCTTCACGACCACGTCCTCGATCTGGCTGAGCTGCTCCGGGATCGAATCCGGCTTGGTCGGGATGTACTGCAGCGTCTTGGCGTTCAACGCCTTCGCCATGTTGTCGGCGCCGACCCGCACCGTCTGGAAGAACGGGTTGGTCTGGTTCTTGGTGAAGACGGCGATGGTCTCGCCGTCGGCACGGGCCTGCGTGCTGAACGCGGCCGCCATCAGCAGCGGCAGCGCCAGGCAAGACGTCAGGTAGCCCAGCTTGTGTTGTCTCATGTCGTCTCCATCCCTCATTTGCTTGTTGGAACTTCAGGAACTCATTGCGCGCGGCGGCGGGTCTTCATGTCGAGCCAGACCGCGAGAATGACGATGATGCCGGTGACGAGCGGCTGCCAGTTGGCGCTGACCGACAGCAGGTTCATGCCGTTCAGCACCAGCGTCAGGATCAGCGCGCCGATGAAGGTGCCGAACACGGTGCCGACGCCGCCGAACAGCGAGGTGCCGCCGATCAGCACGGCCGCGATCGCGGGCAGCGTCAGGCTTTCGCCGATGTCGGCTTCAGCCGAGTTGAGGCGCGACAGGAAGATGATCGAGGCGAGTCCAGCCATGGTGCCGGAAACGGCGTAGACCAGCAAAAGGCGGCGGGCGACGGGGATGCCGGAGAGGCGCGCCGCGACGGGATTGGCGCCGATCGCATAGATCTCCTGGCCCCAGATCGTCCGCTGGGCAAACAGCGTCCCGATTCCGAGGAAGACGAGCAGCAGATAGACCGGGATGGGCAGGCCGAACAGGTAGCCGCTGCCGATCTGGCGGAAGCCGGCGGGGAAGCCGTGAAGCGTCTCGCCCGCCATGTACCAGTAGGTGAGGCCGTTCAGCACCCAGAGCATGCCGTAAGTGGCGATGAAGGAGGGGATCCGCAGCGCGGTGACCATGATGCCGTTGAGCAGTCCGACGAGGCCGCCGCAGGCAAGTCCCGTGAGGATGCCGAGTGCCGGCGATCCGGTCGTGTGGATCACGGTCCCGGCGATGCAGGCCGACAGCGCGACATTGGCGCCGACGGACAGGTCGAGGCCCGCGGTCAGCACCACCAGCGTCAGGCCGGACGCGATGAAGAAGGTCAGGCTCGCCTGCCGCAGCACGTTGAGGATGTTGCCGAGGCTCAGGAAGGAGTCGCTGAGCACGGCCAGCACCGCGCAGATCAGCAGCGCCGCGAGCAGGCGATAGAACAACTGGACCGCATCCTGGGACAGGAACGAGCGGGGCGGCGCGATGGCCTCTTTGGTGATGTCGGTCATGCGCGGCTCCGAAGGCCGTCGAGGAAGAGCGCAACGATGACGAGAACGCCAACGCTTGCGACCTGCACCGAGGACGGCAGCGAGATCAGGTTCAGTCCGTTGCGCAGCACGCCGACGGCGATCACGCCGAGCACGGTGCCGAGCAGCCAGCCATTGCCGCGCTCGAAGGACGTGCCGCCCACCGCGACGGCGGCGATCGCATCGAATTCGAGACCGAGGCCGGCGGTGGGGTGGCCGGAATTCATGCGCGCGGTCATCAGCAGGCCCGCGATGCCGGCCATCGCGCCGCCAAGGGCGTAGACCGCGATCAGGAGCCGGTTCGGCGAGAGGCCGGCATAGCGCAGCGCCTCGCGATTGCCGCCGAGCGCGAAAATGTAGGTGCCGAAGCGGGTGTGATAGAGCAGGCTGTGGAACGCCGCATAGGTGACGAGCGCCATGACGATCGGCACCGGCACGCCCACGAGCGTCGACGAGTAGATGTCGCGCACGCTGTGGGGGATGCCGACCACGCTCTGGCCGTCGCTGACGATCAGCGACAGGCCCTGCGCCATGCCGAGCGTGCCGAGCGTCGCGACGAAGGGCGGGATGCCGAGGATCGCGACCAGCCAGCCATTGACGGTGCCGAAGGCCGCCCCGACCAGCAGGCCGGCGCCGAGGCCCAGCACCATCGACTTGGTGGCGAGCGACACGATCGCGACGCAGAGCGAGGTCAGCGTCAGCACCGCGCCCATCGACAGGTCCAGCCCCTCGGTCATGATGATCAGCGTCATCGGCAGCGCCAGCATCATCAGGATCGTCGACTGCACCAGCACGTTGGAGATGTTGGCGACCGAGAGGAAGCCGGGCGCGATCGCGCCGAACAGGGCGATCAGGAGCACCAGCACCATCGCAACGCCGGGAATGCGTTGCAGCGGATTGGGTTGTGAAACGACCGCGGCTTCACGCATGATGCATCCCCAGTCGCACGATATTCTCCTCGGTCAGTTCGTTGCGGGTCAGGTGCCCGGCGATGCGCCCCTCGCGCATCACGTAGGCGCGGTCGCAGACATGGCAGATCTCGACCTGCTCGGACGAGATCATCAGGGCGGCCGCGCCTTCGGCCACCAGGCGGTCGATCAGCGCGAAAATCTCGGACTTGGCGCCGATATCGATGCCCCGGGTCGGCTCGTCGAAGATGAAGAGCTTCGAGCCGGCCGCGAGCCACTTGCCGATGACGACCTTCTGCTGGTTGCCGCCCGAGAGCAGCCCGACCGTCTGCCGCGCGCTCGGCGTTGCGATGCGCAACTGCCGGATCAGTCCGTCAGAAGTGCGTTGCGCGCCGCGCTGGTCGAACAGGCCGCTCGGAAACAGCTTTCGCAGCGCCGACACCACGAGGTTGTCGCTGACCGATCGCAACAAGGCGAGGCCCTCGCTCTTGCGGCTCTCGGGGATCAGCGCGATGCCGCGCCGGGCGGCGAGGTCGGGTTCGCCGGACATGGCCTTGCCGTCGAAGATGATCTGGCCGGCGCTGACGGGATCGGCGCCGAAGATGGCGCGCGCGACCTCGCTACGGCCGGAACCGACCAGGCCGCACAGGCCGACGATCTCGCCCCTGCGCACCTCGATATTGATGTCGGAGATGCCGGTCGGCGCGGTCAGGCCCTTGACTTCGAGCAGGACTTCGCCGGGCTTGTCGGCGAAGCTGCGCGGATAGGTCATGTCGACGGTGCGGCCGACCATCATGCGCACGAGCTGGTCCGGAGTGACGTCGGCGGGACGGACGCCGTCGATACGGCGGCCGTCGCGCAGGACCGTGATGCGATCGCCGAGCGCGAACACCTCGGCCATGCGGTGGGAGATGTAGACGATGGAGACGCCGTCGGCCTTCAGCCGCGCGATCAGCGCGAACAACAGCTCGGTCTCGCGGTCCGACAGCGCTGCGGTCGGCTCGTCCATGACGAGGATGCGGGCGTTCTGGCTGATCGCCTTCGCGATCTCGACCATCTGCTGCTGCGCCACGCCCAGCTTGTCGACCGTGGTCGAGGGATCGATGTCGAAGCCGATCATGTCGAGCACGCGCCTGGCATCGGCCAGGATCCGGCGGCGGTCGATCGTGCCGGGGATGCGGCCCTTCGGTTCGCGGCCGAGGAAGATGTTCTGGGCGATGTCGAGATAGGGGACCAGCGAGAATTCCTGGAAGATCACGGCGATGCCGAGCTTCTGCGCATCCGCCGTCGAATTGATCGCGACCTTTTCGCCCTTGTGGAAGAACTCGCCTGCGTCGGCGCGATAGGCGCCGCACAGCACCTTCATCAGGCTCGACTTGCCCGCGCCGTTCTCGCCGAGCAGCATGTGGACTTCGCCGGGGTAGACGGCAAAGGAGACGTCATCCAACGCCTTGACGCCGGGGAATTCCTTGCTGATGCCGCGCAGCTCCAGCAGCGGCGCGGGCGAGGGCGATCCGATGGTCGATGCGGCCGTGCTCATGCGTGCGCTCCGCCCGCGAAGATCTTTCCGGGGTTCATCAGGCCGTTCGGATCGAGCGCGGTCTTGATCGACCGCATCACGTCGACGGCATCGCCGAGCTCATCGGCGAGATAGTCGATCTTGCCGAGCCCGATGCCGTGCTCGCCGGTGCAGGTGCCGTCCATGGCGATGGCGCGCGCGACCATGCGGGCCTGCAGGGCCTTGGCGCCTTCGGTCTCCTCGGGCTTCGCCGGGTCGATCAGGATCAGCATGTGGAAATTGCCGTCCCCGACATGGCCGACGATCGGCGCGGTGAAGCCGTGCTCGTCCGCGTCACGCCGCGTCTCGGTCAGGCATTCGGCGAGCCGCGAGATCGGCACGCAGACATCGGTGATCACGGCGCGCGCGCCCGGCCGCAGGCCCAGGCCCGCATAGAGCGTGTTGTCGCGCGCATGCCAGAGCCGGCTGCGGTCCTCCGGCGCCTTCGCCCAGGCAAAGCCGTGACCGCCATGGTCGGCGGCGATCGCCTGCGCCGCCTCGGCCTGCTCGGCGACCGACGTCTCCGAGCCGTGGAATTCGAAGAACAGGGTCGGGGCCTCACGATAGCCGAGCTTGGCGTAGGCGTTGATGCCGCGCATCATGACGTCGTCGAGCAACTCGATGCGCGCGACGGGGATCGCCGACTGGATCACGGAGATCGCGGTGTCCACGGCATCATGCAAAGTGTCGAAGCTGCAGACCGCGGCCGAGATCGCCTGCGGCACGGGGTGCACCTTCAGCGTGATTTCGGTGATCACGCCGAGCGTACCTTCCGCCCCGACGAACATGCGCGTCAGGTCGTAGCCGGCGGCGGACTTCCGCGCGCGCTTGGCGGTCCGGATCACGCGACCGTCGGCCAGCACCACCTCCAGCGCCATGACGTTGTCCTTCATGGTGCCGTAGCGCACTGCCATGGTGCCGGACGCGCGCGTGGACGTCATGCCGCCGATCGAGGCGTCGGCGCCGGGGTCGATCGGGAAGAACAGGCCGGTGCCGCGCAGCTCGGCATTGAGCTGCTTGCGCGTGATGCCGGGCTGCACGACGACATCCATGTCGCTGTCGTGCACCGTCAGCACCTTGTTCATGCGCGCGAAATCGAAGCAGACGCCACCGGCGACGGAAGCGGCATTGCCTTCGAGCGAGGTGCCGGCCCCGAATGGGACGATCGGCATGCCCGCGCCGGCGCAGAGCTTCACGATCTCGGCGACTTCCTGCGTCGTCTCGGGAAAGACGACGATGTCGGGCGGCAGGTTGCGATAATGCGACTCGCTCTGCCCGTGCTGATCGAGCACGCCGCGCGCGACGCTCGCGCGCGGTCCGATCATGCCGGCGAGGCGATCGGCCAATGTGCTTGTGCTGACCCGCGGTCCCATTCTTGCTCCCCGTGCGCTCCCTGTTGTCCGGCTCTTGCTGGCCGCCGTCGTCCAGCTTAGGCGGCTCTCGCGTTGCTCGCGAGCTGCTTCAGGCCGAAATCGTAGTTGAGATGAAAATAATCGCTCTCGACCATGCGACCATCCGGCGCACGGCCGGCGGGATGGCGGATGAACTCGCGGATCAGGCTGTCCTTGACGCCGAACACCACGTCGCTGTCGAGATATTTGTCGCCCGCGACGAACACATGCGTCACCAGCTGTTCGAAGCCCGGCGCCGAGATCATGAAATGCACGTGCGCGGGACGCCAGGGATGGCGGCCCTGCGCCTCCAGCATCTCCCCGACGGGACCGTCATGCGGGATCGGATAGGCGGCGGGCTTGATCGACCAGAAGCGGAAGCGGCCCTCGGCATCGGCGTGGAAGCGCGCGCGCATCGCCAGATCGCCGATGTCGTCGAGCTGCTGCACGTCGTAATAGCCGTCATCGTCGGAGTGCCAGACGTCCACGATGGCGCCCGCCAGCGGCGTTCCGTCGACGGTCGACACCGAGCCGGTGACCAGCATCGGATCGCCTTCCATCGGACCCGAGATGTCGTCGCCGTTGTCCTTCTCCGGCGCGGCCTGGACGAAGAACGGCCCGAGCACGGTGGTCTCCGTGGCGCCCTCCGGCACCGGATGGTTGATGGCGTCGACCAGCATCGAGACGCCAAGCGCGTCCGACAGCAGGATGAACTCCTGGCGCTTGTCGTCGCACATGTGACCGGTGCGGGTCAGGAAGTCGATGCCGTATTCCCATTCCTTCTGGGTCGGCCGCACCTCGCGAACGAACGCGTGGAGATGGCGCACCAGGGCTTCGCTGACCTGTTTGATGCGCGGATCGGTCGCGTCCTTGATCCGCTCCAGCACCGCGTCCGTGATCGTGGTCTCGTTGAAGTTACGCATGGGTGCCTCCGTTGATCAGAGCTTCGGCTCGCCGAGGCCGGACAGCCGCTCGAGATGCTTGACGGTCGCGATGAAGTCGGTCTCGCCGTCACCCTGCGCGACCAGCGAGCCGTAGGTCTCGCGCACCTGCGCGGCGAGCTGCAGCGGGACGCCGACGGCGTGGCCGGCGCCCAGGATCAGGTCGAGATCCTTGGCCATCTGCTTGCAGGAGAAGGTGGACTCAAAATCCCGGCTCCGCAGCGGCGCGGTCTTGTACTTCACCATCGGCGAGGCGACGGCGCTGTCGTCGAGCACTTTCAGGATGTCCTGCCAGGCGATGCCGCCCTTGCGCGCGAGCGCGAGGCTTTCCGCCATCATCGCCGCCGACACCGCGATCATCAGGTTGACCGAGAGCTTGGCGTAGCGGGCCTCTTCCGCAGGCCCGAGATAAGTCTGGGCGCGGGTGAAGGCGGCGAACACCGGTCTTGCGGTCTCGAACGCGTCCTTCGGTCCCGAGACGAAGCATGTCAGCGCGCCGGTGTGGACGATGCTGGCATTGCCGGAGACCGGAGAGCGTAGATAGGCGATGCCGCGGGCCTGCGCCGCGGCATCGACCTCGCCGGAGGCCTCGACGCTGACGGTGCTGGTCTCGATCAGGACGGCGCCCGGGGCCATCGCTGCGATGAGGCCGGCGGGTCCGAGCAGGACGGCGCGCAAGGCCGCGTCATCGGGCAGAGAGGTGATGATCGTGGCCTTGCCGCTCACGGCATCGGCCGGCGATGCGGCAATCGCGATGCCATGTGCGCGTGCCTCGCTGGTCCGCGCCGCGCTCTGGTCGAACGCGGTGACGGCGTAGCCGGCCTTGGCGAGCAGCACCGACATCGGCAGGCCCATCTTGCCGATCCCGATGAAAGCGACATTCCTTGAAGCGTCGGTCATGGTTCTTGTCCGTTGGCGCCTTCAGGCGGCGCGTCCCTGTCGTTCGATGTCCTGCACCAGCCGCCGGCCCGATTGCGCCAGCAGCTCCTTCTTCGTTTCCAGGCCGTCGGCGAGAAGCCGGCCGTCCCGCTTCTTCCAGACGCCGCCGATCATGACGGCCTCGATGTTGGCAAGGCTCGTCTGCATCACGACGGTCGCGACGGGATCGTGCACCGGGAAGAGATTGAGGTCGGACGCGTTGATGACGACGAGATCGGCGAGCTTGCCCGCCGTCAGCGAGCCGAGCTGGTTCTCGCGGCCGAGCATGCGGGCGCCTTCCGTCGTGACCCAGCGCAGCGCTTCGCGGACGGGGATCGTGGTCGTCGGCGGAATGGTGCCCTCGGTCTTGCGCGCCTCGGCATTGTCGAGCGCACGCTGTGTCGACAAGGCGACGCGCGCGACGGTCAGGAGATCGCCGGCGAGCACGGATTCCAGATCGATACCGATCGTCGGGCGCACGCCACGCTTGAGGAGGCGTCCCGTGATCGGGAAGCCGTGCCCCTGGATCATCTCGTTCTCGGGCGTCACCGAGAACGACACGCCGAGATCGACCATCCGGTCCAGCAGATCGTCCGGCAGGTCGTTGCCGTGGACGATGTTGACGCCGGCGCCGACGAGGCCTGCCTCGATCAGTTTCTCCCAGCCGCCGGGTGTCTTGGCGGGGCCGCCGCCCTGATGCATCGATGCGATCAGGTTCAGCTCCCGCGCCAGGCGGAAATCGTGCATGGCGACGTCGAGCGTCGAGTAATGCGGGCCCAGGATGGCAAGCCCGAGCGTGACGAGGCCGTCGCGGTCGGCGAGGGGGCCTGCCAGCAGGCGCTCGACCTCGCGGCGCGGGTGCGGGATCTCCGAGAAGTGCGGCTCGCCGGGCTTCGGCTCCGGCTTCGGCGAGCCGTGGAAGAAGGCGGCGCGGATGCCGCTCTCGATCAGGCCGCGCACGGCGGCATCGGTGTGATCGGGGGTCGGATTGTTGTGGCACCAGTCGACCAGCGTGGTGGTGCCGTGATTGATCTGGTTCAGCGCACCGACGAGCGTTGCGATGTGGATGTCGTCCGGCCGGAACACGGTCGCGAGGCCGGCATGCATCCTGCGGAAATATTCCAGCAGCGTCCAGTTGGCGGCATAGCCGCGCAGCGCCGTCTGCCAGGTGTGCATATGCGCGTTGATGAGGCCGGGGATGACGATGCGCCCCGTGCCGTCGACGATTTCGGTGTCGGAAGCGCCGCTGCCGAGATCGATCGACGGACGCACATCGACGATACGATTCCCCTCGACCAGCACATCGCCGGTCGCGAGGTCGCCGATCGCGTCATCCATGCTGATGACGGTGGCGGATTTGATCAGCGTGCGCCGCATCACGTCACGCCGCCGCTTTGGCGGCGCCGGGCGCCTCGCCGGCCCAGGCGCGCGCGATCAGGTCGCGGATGGCATTGCGCTCGAGCGGTCGCGGATTCCAGTAGGCGTTGGTAACGGCGAGATCAGCCGCCTTGTCGATGCCGCTCTGGGGCATGCCGAGGTCACGCAGCGCCACCTTCGCGCCCAGCCGCTTCGCCAGTTCGAAAAGTCCCTGCGACGCGTCGGCCGCGCCGATCGCGCGCGAGATGCGCGCCATCGCATCAGGGACGGCCGGCGCGTTATAGGCCAGCGCGTGCGGCAGCACGATGGTGTGGGTCTCGGCATGCGGCAGATCGAACGTGCCGCCGAGCGTGTGGCAGAGCTTGTGATGCAGCGCCATGCCGACGGTGCCGAGGCAGACGCCGCACAGCCACGCGCCGTAGAGCGCTTCGGTGCGGGCCTCGCGGTCGTCGCTCTTCGCGGCGATGGCGGGGAGGGCGCGTGCCAGCGCACGGATGCCTTCTTCGGCCATCAGCGAGGTCACGGGATTGGTGTCGCGCGCATAGAGCGCCTCGACCGCATGGGCGATCGCGTTGATGCCGGACGTCGCGGCGAGGCTCGCGGGCAGCGTCAAGGTGAGATCGACGTCGTAGATCACGGTCTCCGGCAGCACCGCCGCGTCGCGCACCGTGGTCTTCAGCCCGTTTTCGGTCTGGCCCACGATCGGGGTCATTTCCGAGCCGGCATAGGTGGTGGGAATGCAGAGCTGGTTGACGCCGGTGCGCAAGGCCAGCGCCTTGCCGAGGCCTGTGGTCGATCCACCGCCGAGCGAAACCACGCAATCGGCTTCGCAATCTTTCATCGCCGCGAGCGCGCGCTCCGTGACGTCGACCGGCGTATGCATGGTCGCGCCCGGGAACAGTCCGGCATAGAGCGGGCCGAGCGCGGCGCCGAGGCTCTTGCCCTGCGCCTCCTGCTGCGGCGTCGTCAGCACCAGCGCGCGCTTGCCGCCGAGCCGCTCGATCTCGGCCCTGGCTGCAGCCAGCGTTCCGCTGCCGAACACGACCCGGCAGGGCAGGTTTTCAAAGGTGAACGAACCGATCATGCGCCGGTCTCTTTGATGGGATAATCGACCTGGAAGCGTCCGATCCGCAAGTCGCCAAGCGCCTCGCGCACGCGCAAATGTTCCGGGTGGGTGGCGTAGGCCGCCAGCGCGGCGTGGTCGGTGAATTCGGAGAACAGAACGACGTCGCAGGCGTAGTCGACATCGCTGACGTCGAGGCCGACTTCGATATGGGTGAGGCCGTCGATCCGGCCGCGCAGACCCTCGAACAGGGTTTTGACCTTGGTCCGGGCGGCGGAGCGCTCCTCGGGGGTCTCCCCGCGCAGCCGCCACATCACGATGTGCCTGATCGCGCCCGACATTTCCCTGTTTCCTCGCCTGCCGTCTTGCTTCTGTCCGGGCATTTTGGCTTGCGGAATACGGAAATAAAGGCCAATAATTGCAAGTCTCTTTTCCTTAAAGTGGAAAAATGGATCGCTTGCTGCAGCTGGAGGTGTTCTCCAAGACGGCCGAGCTCGGCAGCCTGTCCAAGGCCGCCGAGGCCCTGCGCATGTCGAACGCCGCCGCCAGCCGCTATCTGAGCGCGCTGGAGGAGCGCCTTGCCGTTCGGCTGATCGAACGCAACACGCGACGGCTGTGGTTGACCGAGGCCGGCCAGGAACTGCTTGAGCGTTCGAGCCGGGTGCTGAGCGAGCTCGCGGAGGCCGAGGACATTGTCAGCGATCGCGCTCTGTCGCCTCAGGGCACGTTGCGCGTCACGAGTTCGCTGTCCTTTGCGGTGATCTATCTGGCGCCGATGCTGCCGGCCTTCCGCGCGCGCTATCCGAAGCTCAACATGCAGATCACGACCGCCAACCGGTATCCCGATTTCATCGAGGCCGGCATCGACGTCGCGATCCGGACGCGCGAGCAGGAGCCGGATTCGAACATCGTCGTGCGACGCATCGGCCAGATGCGCCGCGTGCTGGCGGCAGCGCCTTCCTATCTCGCCAGCAGCGGCAGGCCGGAACAGCCGGCGGATCTCGCGCGCCACAACATGCTCGTCTACAATCTTGCAAACGATCCGTATTCCCTGCGCCTGCGCAAGGGCCATGGTGCGCAGACCGTCCGCATCACGCCGACGCTCGACAGCAATGACGGCCAGGTCATCCGTGGCGCGGCGCTGGCGGGGCTCGGCATTCTCATCCAGCCGCTCTACATCGTTCAAAGCGACATCGCGGCGGGCAAGCTCGTGCCGGTGCTGATGGATTGGGAGCTGCCCTTGCTCACCATGAACGTCGCCTACCAGAACCGCGCCGGGCTCCCCGCCAAGATCAGGGCGTTCTCCGATTTCCTGGTCACCTACATCCGCGAGCAATCGGCGGCAGGGATCTGGATGGACGCCAAGTGAGCCGAGAGCGGAATATTCCGGAGCCGTTCTTGCGAAGCTAGATTCCGAACAGCTTCCTGGCGTTGTCGCCTTCGATTGCGGAAAGGATGTCGGAGGCGCATGCGGATCGCCTCAGGCTCTCCAGCGCCTTGTCGATGATGACGGCTCCCGCATGAGGAAAGTCGCTGCCGAACAGCACCTTGTCCGGCGCGGCCAGGCGCAGCAGACCGGGCAGCGCGTAGTCATCGGCGGACAGGGCAGTGTCGAAGTAGAAACCCTTCAGTGCGGCGATGACGCCTTCGGGCACCGCTTCGCGGAAGCGGCTTTGCGATTCGAGCCTCGCCAGTCTCGCGGCGAGCAACGGAACGACGCCTCCGGCATGCGAGAAGATGAAGCGAAGCCGCCGGTAGCGCAGGAGGACGCCGCTGAACATCAGGCTGGCGATGGTCCGCGTGGTATCGAAGGGAAATTCAAGGCTCGCGGCGGGCAGGCCGATCGACGGCGGTTCGGGTTCGGGCATCGTCGGGTGAACGAAGATCACCGCGTCGCGGCGGTCGAGTTCAGCGAGCAGGGGCGCAAGAACGGGATCGCCGAGATACCGGCCTCCGTAGTTCGTCATGAGGCAGACGCCGCTCGATCCGAGCGCGTGGAAACAATGCTCGACCTCCCGCAGGCTGGCATCGATGTCGACGAGGGGAAGGGTGGCGAAGAAACCGAACCTGCCCGGGTAGTCGCGCACGAGGTTCGCCGCATATTCGTTGCAGTGGCGCGCGACGGCGGGACGCCGCTCCGGGGGCAGGCTTTCGAGGGCCGGCGAGGACAAGGACAGCACGGCAAGACCGACGCCACTGCGATCCATGGCCTCGATCGAGGCCGTGGGACTCCAGTCGGGGACCCGGCCCGAAACGAGCGGCCGGGCGATGGGGTCCGCTCCCACCTCGTCCACATAGTCGGGCGGAAGAAAGTGGTGGTGCGTGTCGATCACGTTCATTGTGCGGTGTCGAACATGGCGATGCAGTCGATCTCGACATTGACGCCGTCGCGGTGAGGCGTGCCGCCGACGCAGGTCCGGGTCACCTTCTCGCCGCCGATCTCCTGGCGGAAGACCTCGTTGAATGCCTTGAAGTCGCGAACGTCCCGCAGGATCACCCGCATGTTGACGACGTTCGAGAAGTCGGCCCCGGCGGCATCGAGGACGCCGCGCAGGTTGGACAAGGTGCGTCTGGTCTGCACCTCGATATCCCCGGCCTCGACCTGTTTGGTCACGGGGTCGAGTGGCCCCTGTCCTGACACGAACAGGAAATTGCCGAACCGGATCGCCTGAGCGATCGGAGACGGGGTCGCGTGATCGGTGAAGCCGGTGACCGGAGCGCGGCTCGAGGTGACGATTTCTTTCGGCATCGATGGTCCCTCGTCGGGTTCAGGATTGGTGTTTCAGTGCAGCACGAGGATCTTGCGCCTTCCGCGCGTTCAACCTCGTCCCATCCAGGGAATCAGTCTCCTCTCCGCGAACAGGAAAGCGCGATTGAGCAGATATCCGGTCGCGGCCAAGCACAGGATCGCGGCATACATTGCATCCGGCCGCAGCGCATATTGCATCTGGACGATGTAGTATCCGATGCCGGCGGAGCCCGCGATCATCTCCGCGATCACGGCCACGACGAGCGCGAGGCCGAGCGCCACGCGCAATCCCGACGCGATGGCCGGCAGGGTCGACGGCAAAATGACCCGCAGAAGCGTGCGGCTCCACGATGTCCGGAAGGTCCGCGCGGTCTGAAGCAGGACGTCGTCAACTCCGGTGACACCGGCGAGTGTGTTGATGAAGGCCGCGAAAAAGCAGGCGAGCGCGACGACGAAGATCTTCAGGGCGTCGTCGACACCGAAGAAGAGGATCAGCGGCGGCACGATGGCGGGAATCGGTATCGGCCTCACGACCTCGATGATCGGCTGGATCATCCATCGCAGCCAGGTCACGGTGCCGAGCAGGAGACCCAGGCAGACGCCGACGCCGCAGCCGATCAGATATCCCGTCAGCATGCGCCGCAGCGTCGACAGCAGCGTGGTGGCGAGCTCTCCGTCGGCAAGGCCGCGCAGGCAGGCGACGACCACTGCGGAGAACGGCGGCCAGCTCTGGCTGTGCACCCATCCGAATCTCACCGAGCATTCCCACAATGCGAGCAAGCCCGCGATCAGAACGAAGCCGGACAGGCGCGTTCGCAGGATCGATCGCATGCTCCAACTGCGCGCGGACGCCGCCGGCGGCCGGCCGGGCGCATTCCAGCCCGGGACGGCCGCCGAGAGCATGACGAGATATCTCGTCATTGCAGAGCGGCCGGCGCAATCAGCGGTTTGACGTCGAGCGGGCTTCGCAACAGCTTGTTCTCGACCATCAGGTTCATGGTCTTCTCGAGTTGCGGCGGATCGACCCGCAGCGGAAACGACTTGAGCGGCGTGTCCTTCAGGACGGCGACGTCGAGCCGCGTAAATCCCGCCATGATCGGTAGGACCTCCGGATTGGAGAGGTTGGCATTGCACCATTCCACGCTGCGCCGCAGCGCCTTCGTGAATTTGTCGACGGTTGCCGCGTTGCTCTTCAGGAATGTCGCGGTCGCCAAATATTCGCCGACATCCAGGCCAGGCTGCACAACGCTGTATGGCTTGGCGATGGCCTCGACCTCACCCTTGGCCGTTGCGACGCCGATGAAGGGCGGCACCATGAAGCCGGCATCGACCTGCTTGCGGGTGATGGCGTCCTCCATCTGGGGGTGCGGCACCTCCTTGTAGGTCACGCGATCGGGATCGCCGCCGGTCGCCTTGATCCAGGCGCGGGCATAGAGCCAGATGACGTTGTTGCGCGTGTTGACGGCGACGCTCTTGCCTTCGAGATCCTTGCCGCTTCGGATGCCGCTGTCCTTGCGGACGACGATGCCGGTGAAGTCGTCTTCCTCCTTCACGGTCTTGACGCCGGCTGCGATGACGCGGACGTCGATCCCTTGCGATGCGGCCAGCAACATCGAAACGACGTTGCTGAAGGCGATGTCATAGCTGCCGGCGACGAGGCCCGGGATTCCCGTGGCGCCGCCGGAGGACGGGCTGGTGTCGATCTCCAGGCCCTCGTCCCGGAAAAATCCGCGGTGCATGCCGACGAATAGCGGCGTGAGGTCGGTGATCGGAATGATGCTGACTCGGACGCGCTGCAGATCCGCGGCGCGTACGGTTGTCGCGAGCATTGCGCTGCCGAGTGCAGCCAACGCGGTTCGTCTGGTGATCGTCAAAGCCATCTTCTCCCCCTCCAATCAGGCCCGCCCCCTCCAAGGGATCAGCCGTTTATCGATGATGTCGAAAACTATCGTCAGCGCGCCGCCGAGCGCGGCCAGGATCGCAACCCATGCGTACATGTCGCGAATCTGGAAGGCGCGCTGCAGATCCAGGATCAGGAAGCCGATGCCGCTCTCTCCGGCGAGCATCTCGGCGAGGACGACCAGGACCAGTCCGAGCCCGAGGCCGACACGCATGCCTGCGAAGATCATGGGCATCGCGGCCGGCAGGACGATCCGCGTGATGGTTCGCCATTGCGAGGTGTGGAACGTTCGGGCGGTCTCGAGCAGCACGGGATCCAGATTGCGCACGCCCTGGAGCGTGTTGATCAGCACGGGAAACACCGCGGCGAGCACGACGACGGTGACCATCGTGGCCGGCCCGATGCCGAGAAACAGGAACAGTGCCGGGACCAGCGCCGACTTCGGCAGCGGCCGGATCAATTCGACCAGCGGCTCGAACAGGCCGTAGACCTCGTCGCTGTAGCCCATCAGCAATCCGAGGGTCACGCCGATGAAGCTCGCCAGCCCATATCCGATGCCGAACAGCAGCAGCGTGCGGCCCAGCGGCGCGATGAATTCGCCGCTGCTGATGATCTGCCACAATGTCTGCCCGATCAGGGACGGGCGGGGCACCAGGACGGGATTGAGATAGCCGGCATATCCCGCGAACTCCCACGCCGCGAGGACGGCGATGACGGAGCACAGCCCGACGGCGATCGGTGCGATGCCGCTACGCATGGGCACGTGTCCGCGCGTGGTCGCCCAACAGCGACGACATGAGATGATGCCTGAGCGACAGGAACGCCGGATCTTCGCGCGTCACGATGTGATCGCGGGGGCGCGGCAAGCCGACCTCGATCTCCTCCGCCAGCGTCGTCGGCCGATGGCTGAGCACTGCGATCTTGTCGGCGAGAAAGACGGCTTCCTCGACGTCGTGCGTCACCAGAACCGCGGTGAAGCGGTTTTCACGCCATAGATCGAGCACGAGGCTCTGCAGCTCCATGCGCGTGAGCGCATCGACGGCACTGAAGGGTTCGTCGAGCAGGAGAACGCGCGGATTGGCGGCGAGGGCACGCGCGATCGCCACGCGCTGCTGCATGCCGCCGGAGATCTGCCAGGGATATTTGTTTTCAAAGCCGGCGAGCCCGACTTGGCGGATGTAGCCGATGCAGCGCTCGCGCAGCCGCGCGCGTTCCGAGCGCGGCGCGGATTCGAGTGGAAACATCACGTTGTCCAGCACGGTGCGCCATGCGAACAGGGACTTCGAATATTGCTGGAAGAGATAGACGACGCCTTCCGGCGGACCATCGACCGCGCGTCCGTCGAGCAAGACGTCTCCGGACGTCTGCGGCATCAGGCCCGCGATGATGCGCAGCAGGGTGGACTTGCCGCAGCCCGAGGGACCTACGATCGCGACGAATTCCGAAGGCGCGACCGTGAGCGAGACGGCATCGAAGGCGAGATAGGCATCGGGACTACCCGGCTTGCCGTAGACCTTGGACACGTTCTTCAACTGGATCTGTGAACTCATGCCGTCCCCTCAGCAGCAAAAATGCAAGTATCGAGCCATGTGCGCGCCGCTCATCCGCTCGGAGTACGAGAGCGGGCCTGGCCCGGATGCAATCACGATGCCCGGTAGACTGTGCGTCCGCCCACGATGGTCCTGAGTGCGCGGATGTTCTTGAGTGCCTCGTCCGGGACGGTGAGAATGTCGTCCGAGAGAATGACGAGATCGGCGAGCTTGCCGGGCTCGATCGTCCCGGTCAGCTTCTCGGCGAACGTGTAGCGGGAGGCGGCACTCGTGTAGAGGCGGATGGCCTCCTCACGCGTGATGGCTTCCTCGGCTCCGTAGATCTCGCCCTTGATGTCACGGCGCGTGGTCATGACGTACATGTTGATGAAGGGGCTCGCGGGATTGATGGGGTAGTCGGTGCCCTGTGCGAGCAGATCCAGGCCCATGATGTCGATCATGGACCGCATGGGAATGGCGCGCTCGGCGGTCCGGCGGCCCAGATGCTGGGTGACGGCGCCGCCCTTGTCCCAGAGGAAGGCGCTTTGGGCATCGACGCGCACATCGAGATCGCGCGCCCGCTGCATCTGGTCGCGGCGCATCAGGCTGCCGTGGAGAAGGATGAAGCGCCGGCCCTTGATCGATTTTTCGCGGTGCGCGCCTTCGTAGGCGTCGAGCACGCTGTCGATGGCGGCATCGCCGATGGCGTGGATGCCGACGCGCCAGTCATGGCGGTTCGCGATCGCGACGAAGCCGTTCAGCCTGTCCTGCGGGATCACGATCGTGCCGTGATAGTTCGGATCGTGGGGATAGCCCTCTCGGGTCGCGGCCGTGCCCAGCGTCATGCCGCCGTCGACCTGAAGCTTGACGCCGGACAGGCTGACCCATTCGTCGCCGAAATCCGATGCCACGCCGATCCGCGAAAACAGCGTCTCCCACTCCTCGAGAGAGAGGCTCGGGTTGAGGCTGCCGGTCGGCGCGAACATGAGGCTCACGCGCAAGGTGGCCTCATCGGCGCGCCGGATGGCGTGATGGACGCGAACGTCGCAGGGAGACACTGCTCCGCTGATCGCGCTCGTGATGCCGAACGAGTTGAAATAGGCCATCGCCTGCTTCATCTGCGAGACGAGCTGATCGAACGACGGTTCCGGCAGCAGGCGATTCACGAGGCCCTCGGCGGCTTCCTCGAGCACGCCGTTGGGTTCGCCCTTCTCGTCGCGATGGATGATGCCGCCGTCCGGATCGGGCGTGTCGCGCGTGACGCCGGCCAGCGCGAGCGCCCGGCTGTTGACCAGCGAGAAGTGGCCGATCGGCAGAATGACCGGATGATCGGGCGCCGCTTCGTCGAGGTCGTGGCGCGTGAGGAAGCGTTTTTCCTTGAGCTGGGCGATCGGGTGCCAGATGCGGCCGCGGATCCAGGCGCCCTGCGGCGTCTTCCTGGCCATGTCGCGCACCTGGGCCTGCGCTTCGGCGACGGTCGAGACGTCGTCGAAGCCGACGGTCACGTTCAACAGGCCCGCGCGCTCAACGTGAGCGTGCGTGTCGATGAGGCCCGGCAGCACGCACTTGCCCTGGAGATCGACGACGTCGGTGTGGGGGCCGGCCAGACGCGAAACATCCTTGCTCGTTCCGACCGCGAGGATGTGCTTGCCCCGAATGGCAACAGATTCCGCAACAGCGAACGCCGGATCGACGGTAAGCACCTTGCCATTGATAAAAATCTGGTCGGCATAGCCTAGCGCTGCGCAAACGTCTGATTCCACGAGCCGTCCTCTCCTTGTGCGGCGCAAAAGTTCTGTCTTTTGCCGCATGGATGAAATATCTTGCTTAGGCTATCGCAGTGAAACGGCACTGTCGCATCGCTTCCTTGCGGTCAGCTATAAGGGCCGGGCATAGCAAGTCAGCTTGGAATCATGTCGCGACAGTTGCTTCAGAGACTTAAACTTCGAATGCTCCGGGCTGTCGACTCGGTCGAGCGGCACAAGAGCGTTCTCAAGGCGGCCGTGGAGCTCGGCATCACTCAGCCGGCGCTGACGCGGACGCTGCACGAGGTTGAGGAAATTTTCGGCGGTCGCATATTCGAGAGGCATTCGCGCGGCATGACCGTGACGCCGTTCGGCGAAGTCGTATGCGCCTCCGTTCGCCGCGTCCTGTCCCAGATCAGCCGGATCGACCAGGATCTCGACCGCTTTTCCGCGGGCGACACCCGGATCATTCGCGTGGGCGCCTTGATGCCGGCGGCGGTCGGGATCGTGCCGGATTTGCTGATCGAAATGCGGGCACAGTCACCGGAATTGCATGTGCAGGTGATCCAGGGCTCGATGGAAGAGCTGATGCCGATGCTGACGGAGGGCCTCGTCGACGTCATCGTCGGCCGGCTGTTTCCTCCGAGCGAGCCGGACGATTTCGTGCGCGAGGTGCTCTATTTCGAGCCCATCTACTTCATCGCAAGGACGGACCACCCGCTTCTCGCCAATCCCCAGCCGACACCGCAGGATATCGCAGCCTATCGCATCGTCATGCCGCACATGAGCAGGCCGGTGGAGAAGGAGGTCAATGTCGCGCTGTCGGTGCTGGGACTGTCCGGACGCGTCGAGATGCGTGATGCGCCGCTGCCCTTTCTCCGCGAGATCCTGCATACGTCCGACCATCTCCTGATCTCGCCGTCGATGTCGATCGCCGGCGACATCAAGCGTGGCACGCTGCGCTGCCTGGACTTCAGGGTGCCGGGTCCGCCCCGCTCGGCGGGCGTCCTGTTCCGCAATGATGCGCTGCCGTCCATGGCCACCCAGATGTTCATCGGCGCGCTCCGCGTCTTCCTGAAGAAGCGGTTTCAGGCGCCGGCTCCGGGGCCCAACGAGTTTGGAATTCGCCCTGTGCAGATGACCGGCCATCAGGTCCCGTCATAACGGCGGCACGACAAAGCATAAGACACCCCCGGCGCCGTTCTGTACGAGCCTTCTCCTGGACATCACCAGTCACCGGAAGGCGCCATGTTTCAGTTGCCGAACGTCGATCTCGAAAAGATCATGGAAGAGCTGAAGGCGAGCGGACGGCGCACGCATCAGCTCTGGCTCAACGACGAATCGCTGGCCTTCGTGGCGCGCGGCCGGGAGTATCGCAACGAATTCCACGTCAACCCCAGCTACGAGATTCAGTACTCGCTCAAGGGCGAGCTGCGCCTGCATTATCGCGAGGCCGACGGCAAGGAGAAGGTCGCCGTCGTCCCGGAGGGATCGTGCCTGTTCCAGCCGCCGTTGGTGCCGCACTCTCCGCGCTTTTCGCCGGACTCGTTCCAGCTCGTCATCGAGCGCGCCCGGGTCCCCGGTGAGATCGACAAGTTCAACTGGTACTGCGAGAGCTGCGACAATCTCATTCACGTCGAGACCTACACGGTCGACGACTACAAGGCGGATCCCGTGTCGCGCGCCTACGAGCGGCTGAACAGTTGCGAGGACTTCCGCACCTGCAAGCGATGCGGCCACGTGATGCCGCAGATCCAGCTCACCCGCAAATGATACGGACGCTCGGCAGCCTGGACGAGCAGACCGACCCCCGTCACGCGGCATTGCTGGTCGTCGACCTGCAGAACGATTTCTGCGCAGAGGGCGGTTACCTCAACAAGGCGCGGAACTACGATGTCGGTTTCGCCGAGGCCGTCGTCGCCAGGATCGAGCGGGTGGTGAAGGCCGCGCGGGCGGCCGGCGCTCCCGTGGTCTGGATCCGGTCGCTCTACGATTTCAAGTATCTCTCGGCGCCCCATATCGCCAAGCGGCGCGAGGAAGGCTGCTGTCTCGAAGGCACGTGGGGCGCGGAGTTCTACAGGCTGAAGCCCGAACCGGACGATCTGATCGTCACCAAGCACGCCTTCAGCGGCTTCAGGGGCACGCCGCTCGACGATCTGCTTCGCGCCCACGGCATCAAGACGCTGATCCTCACCGGCGTCGCGACGAATGTCTGCGTGGACTCGACGCTGCGCGACGGTTTCTTCCACGGCTACTACATCGTCGTGCTGGAAGACTGCGTCGGCAGCAACAACAAGGTCGGGCACGAGGGGACGCTGGCCACGGTTCGCACCAACATCGGCTCGGTCATCCCCAGCGAGCAGCTCATCTCGCGTCTGTCGTCGAAATAACGGCCGGACAGGCCGCATGCCGCGCCGACTTGTGACCGGTCCGATGGGTGAGGGCGTTCAGGACGCCGTCAGGCGGGGATCGCATCAAGGCAGTGCCGGGTCGACCCGACGGAAGCTGCTGATTGCCGCGCGCCACGAATTCTCCGGCAAGGGACTCGCCGGCGGTCGCGTGGACGAGATCGCGGCGCAAGCCGGCGTCAACAAGCAACTCGTCTACGAATATTTCGGCGACAAGAAGGGACTCTATCTCGCGGTCGTCGCGCAGATCTGCGACGAGATCGCCTGCCACGAACATGGGCCTGACATCGAGGGGCTGCCTCCGGAGCAGGCGCTCGCGACACTGGTCGGGGCTTTGTTCGACTATTTCGAGAAGAATGTCGGCATCCTCGCGCTCCTGAACGGCGGCGACTGCGACGACGGCATGGCGTTCAAGCTGATGCTCTCGTCACCCGCAAGGCTGACGTCCAGCATTCTCCGTGACGGGCAGCGCGCAGGCATTTTCCGCAAAGGGATCGATCCCGCGCAGCTCTTCATCTCGCTGGCAGGCATCAGCCACTTCTTCTTCTCCAACACGCCGACGTTGTCCGCTTTCTTCGGCAAGGATTTTTCCAGTCGGCCCGAAAGACTGGCGCGCCGCGAGCACGTCATCGAGCTCGTTCTGTACGCGCTGCGGCCTTAGCGACCCTTCATCGCGTCCGGACAGTCGCCGCGCGGCCCGCGCATGCCAGAAGCGACTGCCCGGCGGCATCGGGATCAATCCTGTCTGCGGCCGCCTCTCCGCGACCTCTCAGGTTTCGAGCGGGTCGGCCGGCGGGAGGACGCGCGCCTCCGACGGCAGGCGCGCAGCGAACCGGGCGAGCAGCATGCCGGCACCCATCGCGGCGACGAAGATGAAGGCGGCGGCCGAGCCGAATCCGAGCGCGGTCAGCGCCGGTCCGGGACAGAAGCCCGCCAGGCCCCAGCCGATGCCGAAGATCGCGGGACCTACGATGATCTTCGAATCGATGTCGCGTCGCGTCGGAACGTGGAATCGGTCGGCGAAGAAGGGATGCGCGCGCTTCAGGACACGCCTGAAGCCGATGAAGGTCACGGCCACCGCGCCGGCCATCACGAAAGCGAGGCTCGGATCCCAGGTTCCCGCGGCAATGCCGCCGACGTCGAGGAAGTTCAGCACCTTCGCCGGATTCGACATGCCCGACAGCATGAGCCCGAGGCCGAAGACCAGACCGATCAGGAATTGGATCAGGATAGCCATCGCGCTCAGCTCCAGTGCCGCATCACGAAGACCGTGGCCACGCCCGTCGCCATGAAGACGGCGGTCGCGACCAGAGAGCGCACCGAGAGCCGCGACAGGCCGCAAACGCCGTGGCCGGACGTGCAGCCGTTGCCCCACACCGCGCCGAAGCCCGTGAGCAATCCCGCGACGATCAGCAACGGCGTACCCGCCGCGATCGTCTGCGCCGGCAGGCTTCCGGTGGCGAGCCGCACCAGCACGGGCGCTGCGACCAGGCCGGCCACGAAGGCGATCCGACCGGCGAATTCCCGGTCCTCGTACGGCGGAAACAGCCGTGCCGCGATGCCGCTGACGCCGGCGATCCGCCCCGTCGCCCACATCAGCAGCACGGCCGAGAGCCCGATCAGCGCTCCGCCTAGGAGCGAAGCCATCGGCGTGAAAGGCGTGACGGTCATTCCGTTCCTCCGGATCGCGTGTGTCCGCAAGCGTAGGCCATTGATGCGCCTGTTCCAATGATTGCGTCGTCTCGAACATATCCATGTATCCCGCAGGGATACCGCGCAAGCCCCCGAAATCGGGCGCTGGTCGGCCGTCGAACGCGGCGATCTCGCTGCATCAGGTCCGCCGATCGGCCGCGATCCTTGCGTCAGTCGTCGGCAATCGCGCGGATGACGCGCGCGGGGTTTCCTCCGGCGAGGGTGTTCGCGGGAACGTCCTTGGTGACGACCGCCCCGGCCGCCACGACCGAGTTCTCGCCGACGGTCACGCCGCCGATGATGGTCGCGCCGGCCGCGATCCAGACGTTTCTCTCGATCACGATGGGCTTTCCGATCGTCACCGAACGGCGCTGCGACGGCTGAAGGGGATGGCCGGTCGTGATGATGCTCACGTTCGGCCCGATCATCACGTCGTCGCCGATGTCGAGGCCGCCGAGGTCATAGAAGGTGCAGTTCTGGTTGACGAAGACGTTGCGCCCGACGCGGATTTCGTTGCCGCCGGCGGTGTAGAACGGCGGGATCAGCAGGAAGCCGTCGTCGACCGCTCGGCCGGTGAGTTCGCTGAACAAGGCGCGCACTTCGGCTGCGTCGTCGTAGGTCAGGCGGTTGAGCTTGGCGGTGATCGCCATCGCGCGCCTGACGTTCGCCGTCATGGCTGCCGATTCCGACGTTCGCCTGTGGATGATCCTGGTGCCGTCCGCGTCCGCCATCCGCTGCTTTTCCCCGGCCGCCAGCCGAGAGCGCCCCGGCTGCAGCCTTTCACATCCTCGTGCCGTCATCGCCTCCGGCCGAACCGGCACGGCGGCGCCGGAGAGAGAAGTCTCGCGGCTCCGATTTGCGCGCTTGTTCCGCTAGTGGCGAAGTTGCCGGGAAAATAGCCGTTCGTCGCCAGATCGCAATCGTCGCCCCTGCCGTCATAGAGGGTTGCCGCCGGATATCCGGCACGGAGACCTCGACTGCTTGCTCCCCAGTCGCCTTTCCAGCCCTCGAGACGTCCGCGATGGAATTGCAGGTAAAGCCCGTCGCGGCGGCTCGATAGGACGCTTTCCCGGACGTTGGACAGCGCGAGATAGAGTTCGTTTCCGGGGCGGCCCCTGACGTAGTTGAGGGGAACGCCGAGCGCGTGCGCGGCCGCGTCCGCGCTCATGCCGAAGGTCAGCGGCAGATTGTCGGGGTTGGTCGATTGTGCCCGCGATCCTGCCGGGGCAATGGCGAGGACAGCCATGAGCGCGAATACCAGACGCACGGGCGGGCGATAAGCCGTCGCCGGCTTGCGAACTCTCATTGCAGCACCGCCAGTGTTCCGGCCGGTGTCCAGCCGCCGCCGAGCGCCTGAAACAGGCTGCTGGCCGCCTGCAGCTTCAACAGGCGGACCTGAACCAGCGTATTCTCTGCGGTGAACAGAGTCTGCTGGGTCTGCAGGACGGTAATGAGGTTGACGGTGCCGCCGCGAAGCTGCGTTTCGGCGACTTCGAAGGCCTTGCGCGAACTGGTGACGACGTCGACCTGCAGCCGTTCCTGCAGGGTGTACTTCTGCAGTGCGATCAGCGCCTTCTCGACATCGGCGAAAGCGGACAAGACCGCCTTGCGATAGGCCTGGAGATATTGAAGCTGAAGGCCCTTGGCGAGCTTCAGCTGGCTCTCCAGCAGGAACCCGTCGAAGATCGGCTGCGTCAGTCCGGCCGCGAGCGTGTAGTACCAGGCGCCGGGCCCGAACAGGGAGGCGAGCGCGACGCTCTGGAAGCCCGTCGTTCCCGTCAACTGGATCTGCGGAAAGAACGCCGCGCGCGCCGCTTCCACGCTGAAGTTGGAGGAGGCGAGTTGCGCCTCGGCCTGGCGAACATCCGGTCGCTGATAGAGCAATTCGGACGGCAGGCCGGGCGTCACCCGGGGCACGACGATCTGCGTCGTGCTGCCGCCACGCACGCGGAAATCCGCCGGCGCCTTCGCCACCAGGAGCGCGAGCGCCGCCGTGTTCTGTCCGAGCGTCACCTCCAGCGGCGGTATGGCCGCGCGCTGCGTCGCGACCAGTGCTTCCTGTTGCGACAGATCGAGCTGCGAAGCCGTCCCGCCCTTGAACTGGTCTCTGATCAAGGTAAGGATGCGTTCGGCGGCGGCGAGATCGCGTCGCGTGACGCGGATCTGGTCCTGCGCCGCGAGGATCTGGAAATAGGTGTTGGCGACCGTGACGACGGTGGTCAGCGTCACCACATCGCGATTATAGCGGGAGACCGAGGCGCTCTCTTCGGCCGCCTGAAGCGTCGCGCGGTTCTTGCCCCAGAAGTCGAGCATGTAGCTCGCGGTCAGCCCGACGGTGTATTGCGAGAAGGTCGTTCCTCCGGCCCCGGTGGAGACGCCGCTGCTGCTCGCGCTCTGAGATCCCAGATGCTCGCGCTCGGCGCTCGCCGTGCCGGAAATGCTCGGCAGCAGGGCCGCGCCGGAGACGCCGACCTGTGCGTCCGCCTGCACGATCTGGGCGATCGCGGCTGCGATGTCGAGATTGTAGAGCTGCGCCGACTCCATCAGCGTCGTGAGTTCCTCCGAGCGGAAGCCGCGCCACCAGGCTACGACCGGAACCGCGGCATCGACATTGCCCTTCGCGGCGGCCCGATAGCTTGCCGGAATGGTGAGGCCCAGTTCAGGATGCTCGGAGCCGGTGATGCTGCAGCCGGACAGCGCCATGCCCGCACCCGCGACGAGGATTGCCGCGGCTGACCGCAAGCACTTGGGCATTCTACGATTCCCCATGAAGGCAAGCCCCGGCATCTATTCACTCGGCTGAAGAGAGGCGTCGGATCTCCGTGGCCGCCGTCCACGCCGCACCCACGAGCTGAACCGGCCGAGATAGAGATAAATCACTGGCGTGGAGTAGAGTGTCAGAACCTGGCTGAGGATCAAGCCCCCGACGATGGCAATCCCAAGCGGTTGTCGCAGCTCGCCGCCGTCGCCGGCGCCGATGGCGAGCGGCACCGCGCCCAGCATCGCGGCCATCGTGGTCATCATGATCGGACGAAAGCGCAGAAGGCAGGCTTCGCGGATCGCCTCGAGCGGTTCGAGATTTCGCCTGCGCTCGGCATCGAGGGCGAAGTCGATCATCATGATCGCGTTCTTCTTGACGATGCCGATCAACAGGATGATGCCGATCAGCGCCATGATGCTGAACTCGGTCTTGAAGGCGATCAGCGCGAGCAGGGCTCCCACGCCCGCCGACGGCAAGGTCGACAGGATCGTCAAGGGATGGATGTAACTCTCGTAGAGAACGCCCAGGACGATGTAGATCGTGACCAGGGCCGCGAGGATCAGATAAGGCTGGCTCGCGAGCGAGTCCTGGAACACCTTCGCGTTGCCCTGGAACGTGCCGCGGATCGTGGCCGGCACGCCGATGCGGTTCATGGTGGCGTCGATCGTGCTGACCACGGTGCTGAGCGACACATTGGGCGGCAGATTGAACGAGATCGTGTTGGCCACCAGCAGGCCTTGATGGTTGACGGCGAGGGGTGTGGCGCCCTGTGCGAAATGTGCCACCGCCGAGAGTGGAATCATCGTCTCGCTGCTGGTGGCGACGGCTGAGCCGGTCGAGGCGGAGGCCTGTCCGGTCGATCCGATCGAATTGGTCGCGAGGTTGCGGGCGGCCTGCGTGTTGGCCGTGCTGGCCGCGGTGGACGTGCTCGTCGCGACCACCGTCCCGGCGACGGCGTTGGTCGCCTGCGAGCCGCCGACCGAGGCGCCGGACGTGCTGATGAAGACATCCTTCAATGTCTCGGGGTTCTGCCAGTATTGCGGGGCGACCTCCATGATCACGTGATACTGGTTGCGCGCGACGTAGATGGTCGAGACCTGCCGCTGCCCGAATGCGTCATAGAGCGTGTTGTCGATCTGGCTGACGGTGATGCCGAGCCGCGCCGCGGCGTCGCGGTCGATCACGAGGTCGGTCTCGAGCCCTTTGTTCTGCTGATCGCTATTGACGTCGGCGAGATTGGGATCGCGTTGCAGGGCGGCCAGGATCTTCGGCGTCCATTCGTTGAGCTCCTCCAGCGTGGAACCCTGCAGCGTGTATTGGTACTGCGCGTTTGAAGCCCTGCCGCCGACGCGAATGTCTTGCACGGCCTGCAGGAACAGCGTGGCGCCGGGAATGACGGACATTTCGCGACGGAGCCGCGCGATGACGCCGTCTGCGCCGATCTTGCGCTGGGCGAGGGGATAGAGCGAGACGAAGACGAAGCCGGAATTGGTCTGGCCGCCGCCGGTGAACCCGACGGCGGTCTCGACCGCGGGGTCGCGCTTGATGATGCTGACGAACTGCGTGAGTTTCTGCTGCATGAGCTGGAACGAGATGCTCTGGTCCGCCTGGATCGAGCCGACCAGCCGCCCGGTGTCCTGCTGCGGGAAAAAGCCCTTCGGGATCACGCCGTACAGATAGAAATTGAGGCCGATGACCACGGCGAGGACGAGCATGACGGAGGCCGGATGCTGCAGGGCCGTGGTGAGGGTGCGCCGGTAGAAATCCAGCATGGACTCGAACAGCCGTTCGCTGGCCCAATAGAGGCGGCCACGCTCACGGTCGGGATTGCCGCGCAGCAGCACGGCGCACATCATCGGCGTCGTCGCCAGCGAAACCGCGAGCGAGATCAGGATCGATATCGAGATCGTCATGGCGAATTCGCGGAACAGCCGGCCGACGATGCCGCCCATCAGCAGGATCGGGATGAAGACCGCGATCAGCGAGACGCTCATCGAGAGCACGGTGAACCCGACCTCGTTCGCGCCCTTGAGGGCGGCCGCGAGCGGTGTCATCCCCTCCTCGATGTAACGCGTGATGTTTTCGAGCACCACGATCGCGTCGTCGACGACGAAGCCGGTCGCGACCGTCAGCGCCATCATGGAGAGATTGTCGAGGCTGTAGCCCATCAGGTACATCGCGCCGAAAGTCGCCACCAGCGAGACCGAGACGGCGACCACCGGGATGAAAGTCGCACGCAGGTTCCTCAGGAAGGCGAAGACGACGATGATCACGAGGAACACTGCGAGCACCAGCGTTCGCTCGACGTCGTGCAGCGACGTGCGGATGGTCGTCGACCGGTCCACCGCGAGCCCGATGTCGATCGCCGGGGATACGGAAGCCTGCAGCGTCGGGATCAGTTCCTTGACGAGATCGACGGTGCTGATGATGTTGGCGCCGGGCTGCCGGTAGAGAATGATGAGGACGGCGGGCTTTCCGTTGGCAAGACCCGCGTTGCGGAGGTTCTCGACGGAATCGGAGATGTCGCCGATGTCGGTCAGGCGCACCGCCGCGCCGTTGCGGTAAGCGACGACCAGCGGCTTGTAGTCGTCCGCCTTGTTGGCCTGGTCGTTGGCGTAGATCTGGTAGCGCTGGTCGCCGACGTCGATGCCGCCCTTCGGGCTGTGGGCATTGGCATTGGAGAGGGCCGCGCGAATGTCCTCGAGCCCGATGCCGTATTTGAACAGCGCCTGCGGGTTGAGGTCGACCCGCACGGCCGGGAGCGAGCTTCCCCCGACCACGACTTCGCCGATGCCCGCGACCTGCGAGAGCTTCTGCGCGAGCACGGTGGAGGCGGCGTCGTAGAGATCGCCTCGCGTCAGGGTGTCGGAGGTCAGCGTCAGGATCAGGATCGGCGCGTCGGCCGGGTTGACCTTGCGGTAGGTCGGGTTGCTGCGCAGGCTGGTCGGAAGGTCCGCGCGTGCCGCGTTGATCGCCGCCTGCACATCCCGCGCCGCGCCGTCGATGTCGCGCGAGAGGCCGAACTGGAGCGTGATGCGGGTGGTTCCGACCGTGCTGGACGAGGTCATCTCGGTCACGTCGGCGATCTGGCCGAGATGCCGTTCGAGCGGGCTCGCCACCGTGGTCGCCACGTCCTGGGGGCTCGCGCCCGGCAGGGTCGCCTGCACCGAAATGGTCGGGAAATCGACCTGCGGCAGCGGCGACACCGGGAGCTTGAAGAAGGCGACCGCGCCCGCCGCGGCAAGCCCGAAGGTCAGGAGCGTGGTGGCGACCGGCCGGCGGATGAAGGTGGTCGACGGATCCATGGCTCAACCCGAACGGCTCGATGGCTGAGCATTGACCGGCCGGCCGGCGAAGCGGAGCGACAGCCGATCGAACCAGAGATAGATCACGGGCGTCGTGAACAGCGTCAGGAGCTGGCTCACCAGGAGGCCGCCGACGATGGAGATGCCGAGCGGATGCCGCAGCTCCGAGCCGGCGCCGGTGCCCACCATCAGGGGCAGGGCGCCGAGCACCGCGGCCATTGTCGTCATCAGGATCGGACGGAAGCGCAGCAGACACGCCTGGTAGATCGCCTCGCGCGGCGATTTTCCCTCGTTGCGCTCGGCGTCGAGTGCGAAGTCGATCATCATGATCGCATTCTTCTTCACGATCCCGATCAGCAGGATGATGCCGATGATGGCGACGATGGTCAGGTCCTGACCCGCGAGCATGAGCGCGAGCAGCGCGCCGATGCCGGCCGACGGAAGCGTCGAGAGAATGGTGATCGGGTGGATGAAGCTCTCATAGAGCACGCCCAGCACGATGTAGACCGTGACGATCGCCGCCAGGATCAGGAACAGCTGATTGGAGAGCGACGACTGGAAGGCCAGCGCCGCGCCCTGGAAATTGGTGATGACGCCGAGCGGCTGGCCGATGCGGATCTGGGCCTGCCTGATGGCCTCGACCGCGTCACCGAGCGCGGCGCCCGGTGCGAGGTTGAACGAGACCGTGGCGGACGGGAACTGGCCGAGATGCGACACCTGGAGCGGCGCCGTCTGCTCGCGCATCTTGGCCGTCACCGAGAGGGGTACGGGGGCGCCGCCGACGGAGGAGGGAAGGTAGATCGAGGAGAGGGATTGCAGGGAATTCTGCAGCGCCGGATCGGCCTCGAGGATCACGCGGTACTGGTTCGAGTTCGTGAAGATGGTCGAGACGATCCGCTGGCCGTAGGAGTCGTAGAGTGCATTGTCGATCGTCGCGGGCGTGATGCCGAAACGCGCGGCCTGGTCGCGGTCGACATCGACGAAGACCGCCAGCCCCTGCGCGGAGATGTCCGTCGTGACGTCGCTGAACTCCGGCAGCTTGTGCAATTCGTCGACCAGCTTCGGCGTCCATTCCGCGAGCTGGACCGGGTCGGCGTCCTGGAGAATGAACTGGTACTGGGTCCGGCTGACGGTGCCTTCGATCGTGAGATCCTGCACCGGCTGCATGTAGAGCGATACGCCGGCGAGAGGTGCGGTTGCCGCCTTGATCCGCTGCATGACCGTCGTGACATCGGACTTGCGCTCCTCGTGCGGCTTGAGATTGATCAGGATCCGGCCGCTGTTGAGCGTGGTGTTGGTGCCGTCGACGCCGATGAAGGAGGATAGGCTCTCGACGTCGGGATCCCTGAGAATAATGCTCGCCAGCTGCTGCTGGCGTTCGGCCATGGCGGCATAGGAGACCGATTGAGGCGCCTCGGATATCGCCTGGATCACGCCGGTGTCCTGCAGCGGAAAGAAGCCCTTGGGAATGACGACGTAGAGCAGGGCAGTGAGCCCGAACGTGGCGACCGCCACCAGCAACACCAGTGTCTGGCGGTCCAGCACCCAGTCGAGCATCCGGCCATAGACCGCGATGATGCGGTCGAAACCCACGCGGCTCCAGCGCTGGAACCTGTTCTCGCGGGCCATGCTGTCGGATTTGAGCAACTTGGCGCAGGCCATCGGCACGAGTGTCAGCGATACCACGGCCGAGATCAGGATCGTGACCGCCAGCGTGATCGCGAATTCGCGGAACAGGCGGCCGACGACGTCGCCCATGAACAGCAGCGGGATCAGCACGGCGATGAGCGAGACCGTCAGCGAGATGATGGTGAAGCCGATCTGCTCGGATCCCCTCAGCGCGGCCTCGAGCGGAGGCTCGCCCTCTTCGATGTAGCGGGAGATGTTCTCGATGACGACGATCGCGTCGTCGACCACGAAGCCCGTCGCGATGGTCAGGGCCATCAAGGAGAGGTTGTTCAGGCTGAAGCCGAACAGGTACATGGCCCCGAGCGTGCCGACCAGCGACAGCGGCACGGAGAGGCTTGGAATCAGCGTGGCACGGGGGCTGCGCAGGAACACGAAGATGACCAGTACGACCAGGATGACGGCGAGCGACAGCTCGTATTCGACGTCGCTGACCGAGGCGCGAATGGTCACGGTGCGATCCGTCAGGATGTTCAGGTCGATCGCCGACGGCAATGTCGCCTGCAACTGTGGCAGCAGCGACTTGATCCCTTCGACCACCGAGATGACGTTGGCGCCGGGCTGACGCTGGACGTTCAGGATGATGGCCGGCGTCTCGTTCATCCAGGCGCCGAGCTTGTCGTTCTGCGCGCCGTCGATGACGTCGCCGACGTCGCTGAGGCGGACCGCAGCGCCGTTCTTGTAGGCGACGATCAGGGATTTGTAGTCGTTGGCGTTGCGGATCTGGTCGTTGGCGTTGATCGTGTACGACCGCATCGCGCCGTCGAAATTGCCCTTGGGCGTGTTGACGTTGGCGTTGCCGAGCGTGGTCCGGAGGTCGTCGATGTTGAGGCCGTAGGCCGCCAGCTTGCGGTTGTCCGCGCGGATGCGGACCGCGGGCCGCTGTCCGCCGCTGATGCTGACGAGACCGACGCCGGGAAGCTGGGAGATCTTCTGCGCAAGCCGGGTGTCGACGAAATCCTCGACCTGGGTCAGCGGCATGGTCTTCGAGGTCAGGCCGAATGTCAGGATCGGCGCGTCGGCCGGATTGACCTTGGCGTAGATCGGCGGCGCCGGCAGATCGGAGGGCAACAGGTTCCCGGCGGCGTTGATCGCGGCCTGCACTTCCTGCTCGGCGACGTCGAGGGAGATGCTGAGGCCGAACTGCAGCGTGATCACGGATGCGCCGGCGGAGCTGACCGAACTCATCTGGTTCAGGTTCGGCATCTGCCCGAACTGCACCTCCAAGGGTGCGGTCACCGAGGACGTCATCACGTCGGGACTGGCGCCGGGATAGAACGTCTGGACCTGGATGGTGGGATAGTCGACCTCGGGCAGGGCGGCCACCGGCAGGAACCTGAAGGCCAGAAGTCCCGACAGCATGATCGCGGTCATGAGCAGGGTCGTCGCGACCGGCCGCAGGATGAATGGCCGGGACGGGTTCATTTCTGCGCGCCGTCCGAGCGGTGCTTCTGACCGCCCGCCTTGCTTGGATCGGTCGTCCCCTTGGCCGCGCTCGCGCCAGCGTCGGTGCCTGTCGCGGGACGCGCCACGATCTTCGCGCCCTCACGCAGCTTGTCGGCGCCGTCGATGACGATCTTCTGGTTCGGGTCGAGGCCGGACTGCACCTCGACGCGGTCGCCGTCGGTGATGCCGAGCTGGACCTTGCGCACCGATACGGTGCCGTCGTCGTTCGCGAGATAGACGAACGTCCCGGGGACGCCGCGCTGGACGCCTGCCGTCGGGATGGTCGTCACGCCCTTGTGCGTGTCCAGAAGCAGCTTCACGTTGACGAACTGGTTCGGATAGAGCGTCCGCGCCTCGTTCGGGAATTGCGCGCGCAGCTTGATCGTCCCTGTGGTCTGGTCGATCTGGCTGTCGAAGGTGCCGAGCGTGCCCTCGGCCAGCTTGGTCGTGCCGCTGCGATCGTAGGCCGTCACCGGAAGCGTTGCGCCGTCGTGCAGCCGCTTGGCGACCGCCTGCAGATTGTCCTCGGGCAGCGTGAAGAGCACGCTGATCGGCTGCAGTTGCGTGATGACGACGATGCCGCTGGCGTCGCCCGGCGTCACGTAGTTGCCCTGGTCGACCTGGCGCAGGCCGACGCGTCCGTCGAGCGGCGATACGATGTGGCAATATTGCAGGTTCACCTCGGCCGATTGCACGGCCGCCTTGTCGGCTTCGACCGTTCCCTGGTCCTGCGCCACGAGCGCGACCTGCGTATCGAGTTGCTGGTGCGGCACTGCGTTCTGCGCCGCGAGATTCTGGTAACGCGTCAGGTCGACCTGCGCGCCCTTCAGCAGGGCCTCGTCGCGGGCAAGCTGCCCCTTGGCCTGCGCGAGCGTCGCTTCGTAGGGCCGGGAGTCGATCTCGGCGATGAGATCGCCCTTCTTCACTTCGTCGCCTTCCTTGAAGACGATGCGATTGAGGTATCCGCTGATCTGGCTCTTGATGGTGACGGTGCCGAGCGACGTTACGGAGCCGAGCGCGCTGAGATTGATTCCGATGTCGCCTTTCCCGACGGTCCCGAGGACCACGGAGACCGGTGCTCCGCCGGCCCGGCCATTGCCCTGCTGCGGCGCGCTTTCATGCTTGGTCCACCAGACGATCGCGGCGACCACGAGGAGGGACAGAACAGCGACCAGCGAGGTCCGCAGGCCCGAACCGCGCGTGGCAGGCGGCGCGGGCGTCGTCGCGGGTCTTTCGCTGGTCGTCCCGACCTTTTGATCCATAGGCTTCTCGCGAGAAGGCACGGAACCGATCCCGGAACACGGACGACGGCTCCTAGCTTCCTTAGCATTTCCGGGAACGCATTATCGGACGTTTGCAGCGCAAAACCCCATTAATAATCGGACATGAATTTCTGTTTGTGTCCGCGGTTCGGCCTCGGCGCCGTTCGCTCGAATGTGATCCCGCCGCCGATGGGATCGGTTAGGCTGGCAGCCGGGCGGACGGATGTGTTTGCGATGCCGAAGCGGTTGATTGCGATCGAGGAGCTGACGGACGTCGTTCTCGGAAAGCTCGCGCATCTGCTTCACGCCGATACGTCTCTCGAAATCAGCGTTTACGAGATCGAGAACATCAGCCTGGGACGAAACTGGGACGTGACGATCGTGCTGCCCGATCAATACGGCAGGGCCGAAGCATGCCGGGCTGCTCTCGCCGTGATCGACCAGCTCGCGCCGAGCGTCGATCTGTCGCCCGAACCCTGCGATGTCGACGGCTGACATGGGGCGCCGGTCCGGCATGCTGAACCGGCCGCATCAGCCCCGCGTGGCGCGGGGCGGCATGACGACGTCAGAGCGCCGGCGCGCTCATCGCGAAGCCTGCTCCTGCGCGATCGCCTGATCGAGCGAGTTGAGCAGGTTCTGGATGTCGGCGATGTCCTGGGCGCGGCCGAGGAACACGACGGGATAGGTCATCGCGTCCTGGGCGAGGTAGCGGCGCTTGTCGACCAGCATCTGACGCAGCTTCTGCAAATTCTCGAGCGGATCCCCGGCGACCGCCTCGCCGAAATCGTCGGTCGGCCGTGCATAGCCGGATGTGTCTGCCAGGGTATCGTATTGCTCGGGGGCCGGCGGCTTCTGGAACATCGTCGCGCTTCCTTCGGTTTGGGCGTCGTTAGACGGCATTGGAGAACGATGGGTTCAGCGCCGCGAAATCGGGCATGTCGAACCGCATGTTCGGAATGTCGGCGCTGAGCAGGGGGCGGAGCGCCGGGTCGCTGAAGAAGATGTCGTTCTTGGGATCGAGCCGGCCTTCGGTGATCCCTTCGGCGAACTTCTGCGTGAAGTGGACGAGGGGCCGGATCTTGTCCTCCCAGGCCGTCAGCGCATCCGACAGCGAGCCGGTGGTGAGGTCGGAGGCGCCGAGCGAATAGGCCGTCATCATCGCCGAATTCGCGCCCTGTCCGAGCGCCGGCGTCATGCCGTGCGCGGCGTCGCCGATCAGCGCGCATTTGCCGAAATGCCAGGTCGGCGGAAAGATCGAATGGTACTCGTCGTAGTGACCGGCCGTGCCGACCCGGTCGATGAAACGCCCGAGCGTCGGGAAGGTCGCCTTCCAGACGTCAGGATCGATCGGCATCTTCAGCGCTTCGGAATCGGAGAGCAGCGCGACCAGGATCATGTACATGGTGCGCGACGAGCACGGCAGGAGCCCGATGCGCCGTCCGCCCTCGTCGTTGTATTCCGCCGCCACGCGATCGTTCCCGTCGGGAAAGTCGCCGTCGTGGATGGGGATCAAGAGGCGGATCGCGCCCTTGCGGTGCTTGCCGAGCGGCAGCGTTCCCGCGACCGATCGCCTGACGATGGAGTTGATGCCGTCGGCGCCGACGACGAGGTCGGCGTCGATCCGTCGCCCGCCTTCGAGGTGGAGCACGCCTTCGCGCTCGGCGCGAACGACCTTGGCGCCGAGCTCGATCCTTACGCCGGCCTTCACCGCGGCCTCCGCCAGCGGATCGACGAGGGCCTGCCGCTGGAACATCACGATGCGGCCGCCGGTTGCGGCGAACGGCTCGTATTCCTTCGTGGTCTGGCCCGAGCTCAGGCGGATGATCCACTTGTTGAGCTGATGTCCGCGCGTCCGTATCGCCTCGTCGAGACCCAGGGCCGAGAGGATCCGCAGCCCGTTCTCGAAGATGGGAAGCCCGTTGCCGCCCGCGCGCAATTCATCGCTGCGCTCGTGCAGCCGCACCGACCATCCGTGACGTGCGAGCTGGATACTGGCGACGAGACCCGCGATCCCGCCGCCGACAATCTCCGCGGCGGGCATCAGTGCCGTCCTCCCAGCGCATCGTGCCAGATCTGCGGCAGCGGACCCGCGGCGCCCTGCAGCGGATCGAGGGCGGGAATGGCAACCCGCTGCGAACGATCGACCATGCGGGCGTATTCCTCGACATAGCCCAGCCTGAAATCGTGGATGGCGTGGCCGATCGGGAACGCGCCGGTCAGCCGCAGGTCCGCGGTGATGGACTCGCCGAAATGCCCGACGCCCGCGGGGATCACCACGAAGTCGCCCTTCGTCATCGTGACGCTCACGCCTTCTGGGCCGCCGAAGCGTCCGACCAGCGTGCCTCTTGTCACCGCGATCAGTTCGTGGGTGTCGCTGTGGAAGTGGTGGCGCGGATACATGCCGAACGAGCTGTGCCAGTCCGTCGGCCACTCGTTGTCACGGAACAGGTCCTCCATCTCGGGCGGCGGCATGTCGAAGACCTGCCGATATATCAGGACCGGCAGGCGGGAATTCGGGATGCGCCCGTTCCCCTTCAGCACATGGGTTTCGATGTTCATTGAGCCGATCCTCCAACAGTGTTCGCGCCTCGCCCGGCGGAGGCACGATTCACCCGATTCAAATTCAGTTCTGGTGCCGCATGCGGCTCGACGATCTCCGCATCGCGTGCTTCAGCCACGGTCGCGCATGGTGAGGCCGTCGAGGAAGATGTCGATGCCATCGGCGTAAACCTGCTCGATCGTGCGCTCGTAGAACGCCGTGCGCCCGGCGACGGCGAGATAGGCGTTGCCCATCCACTGTCCCCACAGCGAGAGCGTTGCCGCGCGGGCGTCGATCGGACGCGCCTCTCCGCGGGAAATGCCGAGCTTGATCGCCTCCTCGATGGACAGGATTCCGTCGTTGAGCCGTGCGCTGATCTTTGCGGCGGCGTCCGGCGGCAGCGTTTCCGTGCGGCCGGGCATGAAGAAGAACGACAATGTCGTGAAATATTCCGGATGGATCCGGAAGAAGTTCATATACGACGTCGCCATGCGGAAGAGGTTGTTGCGGACGGTGTCGTTCCGGTCCAGCGAACCCGTGAGCATCGTGATCATCGCGTCGAGGTCGCGGAACAGAAGCTCCGTGTACATCTCCTGCTTGCTCTTGAAGTACAGGTAGATGGTCGCGCGCGAGATGCCGGCGGCATCGGCGATGTCGTCGATCGTGACCGATGCATAATCTCCCGCGAGGAAGATCTGCTTGGCGGCATCGAGAATTTCGGCGCGACGGCGCTCGATCCGCTTGGTGCGGCGCCGTTCCTTGACCGCGGCCGGGTCGCGTTTCTGGTCAGATTCCGAGATAGGCACGTCTCAATCCATCATCTTGCAGGAGGGTGGCGCCCAGTCCATGCATGGCGCCCCGTCCGCTTTCCAGCACATAGGCATAATCGGCCGTCTCCAGCACGTGTACGACCTGTTGTTCCACGATCAGGATGGGAACACCTTGCTCGCGGATCGCCTTCACCAGCCTGAAGACCTCCTCGACGAGCATCGGCGCCAGGCCGAGCGTGGGCTCGTCCAGCATCAACAGGCGCGGGCACGACATCAGTCCGCGCCCGATGGCGCACATCTGCTGCTCGCCCCCCGAGAGGGTTCCGGCCAATTGCTCGCGCCGCTCCGCCAGCCGCGGCAGCAGGTCGAAGATGAATTCGAGCTGCTGCTTGCGTCTGCCGCGCGCGGCCTTTCCATACGCTCCTATCTCCAGATTCTCCAACACGCTCATGAACGGAAACAGCCGGCGTCCTTCCGGCACGTGGATCAGGCCGTGCTCGACGATCTGGTGCGGCGCCAGCCGCGTGATGTCCTTGCCGTCGAGTTCGATGCTGCCGCTGCGATTCCTCACCAGCGCGGAGATGGCCGACAGCGTCGTGGTCTTGCCTGCGCCGTTGCTGCCGACGAGGCCGACGATCTGGTTCGCGCCCACGTCGAACGAGAGCTGCTCGACGGCCAGCACGTCTCCGAAGCGAACGCCGAGATCACGTACACGTAGCATCGCTAGCCCCCCGTCGCCGCGAAATTGGTGCCGAGATAGGCCGACAGCACGATCGGATCGCGCGTGACCTCGGCAGGAGCTCCGGTCGCGATCGGCTCGCCGTTCTGCAGGACGAGGATGTGGTCGGAGAGCTGCATCACCGCGCTCATGTGATGCTCGATCACGACGACGGCCAGCCCTCGCTCCCGGAGACGTTGGATGAAGCCGATCATTCGCTTGACCTCGACCGGGATCAGTCCGCCCATCACCTCGTCCAGCAACAAAGCGCGGGGCGAGGTGGCGAGGACCTTCGCCATCTCCAGCCGCTTGCGGTCGCCGATCGGCAATTGTCCGGCCGGCACGTCGCACAGGGCGGACATGTCGAGGTCGTCCAGCACCTGTCTTGCGATTTCGCGCGCCATGGGTATGGAGCGGGCGCGGAGCATGGCGCCCATGACGACGTTGTCGAGCACGCTCAGGCCGCGAAACGGCTGCACGATCTGGAACGTGCGGGCGAGGCCGGCGCGGCAGCGGCTTTCCGGTGATGCGCCGGCGAAGTCGTGCTCATCGAGATGGACCGAGCCGCTGTCCGGCCTGATGAATCCGGTCAGCAGGTTGAAGACGGTGGTCTTGCCCGCGCCGTTCGGTCCGATGATCGAGAGGATTTCGCCGGGGCGCGCGGTGAAGCTGACGTTCTTCACCGCCGTCAGGCCGCCGAAACGCTTGGTGAGACCCGTTGCCGTCAGGACCGCCATGCCGCCCTCCGCTTCAGGAATGCATATGCCGAAGGTCCGAGACCGGTCGGAGCAAGCATCAGCACGATGATGACGATGACCGCATAGGCGAGCTGGGTGAGACCGGAGATCTGGTCGCCGAGATAGACCTGCATGGCCACGGAGACGACGGACACCAGCAGCGCACCGAGGATCGGACCGTAGGCCGTGCCGAGCCCGCCCAGGATCGCCATCAATGCGAAATTGAGCGACAGGTTCAAACCCATCACGCTGTCGGGATCGATGTAGAGATAGTATTGCGCATGCAGGGTTCCGCAGATGCTGACGAGGCCGGCGGAAAGCGCGAAGACGCCTATTCTCAGCGGCAAGGTGCGGATGCCGAGCGCGCGCGCCGCGTCGTGGTTCTCCCGGAACGCGACCAGGGCGTAGCCGACCTTGCTGGCGGCCATGGCGCGCGTGAGAATGTAGAAGACGGCGACGAGTCCGAGGGCGAGGTAGGTGTAGACGAGCTTGCTGGCGAAGATGAGATTCTCCGGGCTCGGACGCAGCGGAATGGCAAGGCCCGAGGATCCTCCGGTGATATCGCGCAGGTTGACGGTACTGATATGCACGACGGCGCCGAAGGCGAGCGTCGACATCACGAAGAACGAGCCCTTCAACCGCATGGTGACGGCGCCGAGCAGCACGGCAAGAGCTGCGCTGACGACGGCGCCGAGCCACACGCCGATGAGCGGGCTGATTCCGGCCTTGAGAAACAGGATCGTCGAGACATAGGCGCCGATGCCGTAGAACGCGGCGTGTCCCAGCGACAGTTGCCCGGCATAGCCGCCGCTCAGGTTCCAGGCGAGCGACGCGGCCGCGCCCAGGAACGCCAGCGTGACGGCCGAGACGAAGAACGCATCGGAGAACACGAAAGGCAGGATCGCGAGAATTGCGAAGCCGGCAACGGGCAGGATCAGATGGGCGGACTTCGGATTGGAGGGTTTCATCACGTCACATCCATCACTTCCGCGCCCTTGCGGCCGAAGATGCCGTTGGGTCGCACCGCGAGGACGATCATGAAGAGCACGAAATAGACGAGTTGCTTCAGTTCACCGCCGGCGAAATATCCCGTGAACGATTCCACCATGCCGATCAGCAGGCCGGCGATGACCGCACCGGCGATGCTTCCCATGCCGCCGAGGACGACGATGACGAAGGAAATCAGGATCATGTCGGCGCCGGTGTAGGGATTCACCGCGAACAACGGTGAGAGCAGGATGCCCGCCGCGCCGACCAGCGCGCAGCCCAGCGCGAAGGTCACTGCGTAGATGCGATCGACGTTGATGCCGACCAGGCGGGCCGAGCGTCGATCCTGCGCCGTCGCCCGGATGGCGTTCCCCGTATATGTGTATTTGAGGAACGCGGCGACGCCGCCGGCCAAGGCAAGCGCAACGACGAACACGGCGACGCGCAGCCAGGACACGTAGAGCGGTCCGATCTGGAACGCCGACGTGCTGTAGGATGTCCTGATCGAGCGGAAGTCCGAGGTGAACATCGAGAGCATCAGGTTCTGCAGGAACAGGGAGAGGGCGAAGGTCACGAACACCTGGACCACATGCGGGGCCTCGAGCGTCGGGCGGATCAGGAGACGTTCGGTCACCAGGCCCAGGATGAACATCAGCGGCACCACGGCGACGCTCGCCACGAAGGGGTCGATGCCGCCGCGCTGAAACATGAAATAGGTGAGGTACATCGCGATCGTCAGATATTCGCCATGGGCGAAGTTCACGACGCGAAGGACGCCGAAGACCAGCGTCAGGCCGACGCTGATCAACGCGTACACGCCGCCTATGAATAGGCCGGACAGCGCGAGCTGGATGTAGATGTCCATGCTGAAAGTTCTTCGATTGCTCGTGTCGATCGGGTGCTAGCGCGTATTCCAGGCGGGCAGCGGCACCATGATCGGATCGCGCAGCTTGTTGGCTTCGGGATAGACGGAGATCATCTTCTGGTCCTGCCATTGAACGACGCTGCCGAAGGCGCGCTGGTTCTGGCCCTTGTCGTCGAACTTCAGTCCCCAGCCGTTGATGTAGGATCCGAGCGGTACGTCGGCCTTCAACGAGGCATCCCGGAGATCCGCGGCACTGTCGGACGCGGCGTTGCCGAGGATGTCCCGCGCGAGCGCCATGCCCACGACGAAGCCGAGCGATTCCTGGACCGCCGGCGTCACCTTGTACCTGGCCTCGTAGCGCTTCACGAATTCATCGCGATCCGTGCGCGTGGCGGCCGAGAGCGAGTTCACGTTGGCTTCGAGCGGAAACGACGAGGAGAAGATGCCGTTGACGTCGTTCCCGATCGCCTCCGCGAGCGACAGCGTGGAGTGGCCGGCGCTGGTGCCGACGAAGGCACGCGGGCTGTAGTTGATCTCCTTCATCTGGCGCTGGAGCAGAATCGCGTCGTTGATGAATTGCGTGGCGATGATCACGTCCGGATTGAACGAGCGGAGCTTCAGCACCAGCGGCGAGAGATCGGTGGTCTTCGCCGAATACAGTTCGCGCAGGCCGATCTTCATTCCAAGCTTCTCGGCCTGGTCGATCGCGGCCTTCGACACGTCGACCCCGAACGCCGAATCCTCGGCAACCACAGCGACCTTGAGGGTCTTCGGATCGGCCTTCAGCATCGGTGCGAGCACTTCGGCGGTATAGAGCGGCGCGGGCTGTCCGAGACCGGAGGCACTCAGGCCCATGCGGAAGACGCTCTTGAAGTCGCGTTCGGTGTAGTTGTTCGCGACGGCCATGCCCTCCCAGTAGAATGCGCCGTTGCGCTCGGCTTCCTGGCTCGCGACCATGCCGACGGCGCTGGTCGAGCTTCCGACGAATATGCGGACGCCTTCCCGGGAGGCGAGGCGGTTGGTCTCGCTGATGGCGGCCTGCGGGCTGTTTCCGTCACCCTTGAAAAGCTGGATCTTGCGGCCTTTGACGCCGCCACGATCGTTGATCAGGTCGATGGCGGTTTCGACGCCCTGGAAATTCTGGTTGCCGAATACGGAATTGCCGCCGGTCAGAGGGAAGATGCCGCCGATCTTGATCGGCTCCTGCGCGAATGCCGATCTGGACGACACCGCGATCGGTGCTGCGGCGAGCAGTGCGAGAACCTTGCGGCGCGGAAGACGATAGTTGGATCGAGACATGCCTTACCCCCTGTGAGACGCGAACGATGAACCAGTCGACGAAAACCTTTCGAATTGTCGTTGGCTGCAGGGGCCAGGCGTGAAAGCGAAGAGGAGCGCATGCGCGCGACATGGCTCTCGCGCCGATCTCCAGCGCGCTCGTCATTGCCTCCAGCCGGGAGCCTCGCGTGAGCGAGAACCTGAAAGGTCAGGTTGCTGCTTTTTCCTGGGCTATCAACGAAAATTCATCCAGTTGTTAGGTCATGATGAAAGATAGTTCTATAAATTAGACGTGTAAAGCCAATCTGTCTAATTATTGGTGGCAAATCGACGCGCCGCCGGAAGCCGTCCTCCTGGACGGTCGGGACGCACAACTCCGGATATCCATATGAAACTGACCTTCTCTCCAGCCTCACCCTTTGCGCGGAAGGTTCGTATCGCCGCGATCGAGCTGGGTCTCATCGACGCGATCGAGTTCGTGCCGGCTGCGGTGGTGCCCGGCCAGGCCAACGAGGCGTATTCCCGTCTCACGCCGCTGAAGAAATTGCCGGTCCTGATCCTCGACAACGGCGAGGTGATTCTCGATTCCTACGTCATCGTCGAATATCTCGACGAGCTTTCCGGAGGTGGAAAGTTGATCCCCGCCGGTGGGCCGGAGCGCTGGAGGATCAAGAGCGAGCATTCGATGCTGCAGGGCATGCTCGATTCCATGCTGCTCTGTCGCTACGAGAAGTTCGCGCGCCCTCAGGGGACGCATTGGGACGCCTGGCACGACGATCACTGGAACAGGGCCTGGTCCGGGCTTGCGCATTTCGCGCGCCAGCCGGACCTGGCGTCGCGGCCGTTCGATGTGGTCGCGATCGGACTGGTTTGCGTGCTCGGTTATGCGGACTACCGCTTCCAGCACTGCGGATGGCGCGAGGCATTCCCGCAACTCGAAGCGTTCAACCGCGCAATGATGGATCGGCCGTCGGTCAGGATATCGGCCCCGCCGACGTGATCGCCGGGCGCGGCGAAGCCGGCGGATTCAATGCTGGATCCGCCGCCAACGCGTCGTCAGAAACCGCAATCGGCAAAGGTCTTTCTGGCGGGCCGGTAGTGCGATCCGGTCTCGATGAAATCGATGTCGAGGCACTTGCCGCCTTGGCGGTAAGTGCCGGCGAGCCCATCGCAGTGAAGATATTCGATGTTGATCCGCCAGCGGCGTTCGTGCGGATTGAAGGTCGCGAAATCACGCTGTGCCTTTGGCGGCCCCTTGCAGAGGCCCGTGATGTATTGCTGGATCTCGGGCGGCAATCCATCGATGTGCCTCGGATCCCAGGGATCGGCCTTGTTCAGCGAGCCTGCGCGCGCAACCGATCCGACGCCACACAGAAGCAATACGAGTACCCACAGGCCGCGGCTGGACATGCGACATTCTCCTTGCCGGATGCGCCTGAGGCTGCTGTCGCGGGCGCCGCGCGACCAGCCGGCGCAGGACTCCTCGATGAACATCCAAGAGTAGCATGCCCCGGGACGATACGACCAGATTTGACGGTGGAAATCCCGTTGGTGTGATCGCGCGTCGGGATGTGCGCCTTCGCAAGTGCGCAGTATCGCGGCCGTGAACCGCCGACCTAGTCCCGGGGCGAGATCATCAGGTCGGCGGTTTCAGGAGCCCAGCACACTCTTTTTGCTTCTGTTTTTGCAGGCTAGATCGCGATGCTGACTTGAGACTGACGGGCATTGCGGTGTTCTGTCGCAGGTCGAATCCATGCGCGGGCACGACAAGGGCCGCACCTCGACGCGGTGCGCCGATGGCGGGTTTCCGAAACAGCCTCGAGGCAAGAAGTTCGCGTCAGAATGGAAAGCCGAACTCGCGGACCGGACTTTTGCTTTCGAATCCAATGCCCGTTGCAGGACCGGTGCGGTAGTGTCCGTTGTAGTAATAGGCGTGTCGATCGCGATCCGGTCGCGGGGACGGGCAAGCCAGGTCTTCGCGGCCCGCAGGCAACGGCGGCTGGATCCGGTATCGCGTCTGCCAGCAGTCGCAGAATTGGTCGCACACCATCCGGACCCGCTCGATGGCCGGATCGGTGCCGCGATGCGCGAGCGGTGCGGACTGTGCCGCGATGAGTGCAAGTTGAGTGAGGCCGAACAACAGACCGGTCATTGCTGAACTCCCGAAGTCGCGACAATTCGCAGGCCGTCGAGCGTCGCGATGTACGGATCGGACAGCCGGGCGCAATCGAGCCAGAACCTGTCGCCGCGCCGGATCGTCAACTGCCACGGTTTTTGCCCGACGAGGGTGATCTTCGCTCTCGTGTGGTCGGGGTAGGTCAGCAGCGCCGTTGCCTTGAGAAGCCACGATCCGATCGGGGCATAGGGAAGCTCCCTGACCTCGATCACATCCGCGCGGCAGCGGTCGCGCGTTGTGGCCTTAGCGCCGCCGGCCGCTGCAATGAGCAGTCCCAGGAGAAGCACGGATATCCCGAAATACCGCATGGAAAGCTCCCGTTCGTGATGACTTTCAGGCCGGCTGATGTTACCATTCTAAGAGCGATGGATGGCACATATGCGGTTCCTCGGTCTGTTTTTACGGACACTTTTTCTCGTGGTCGTCGTCGTCGTTACGGCCCGCGTCGCTCATCCCCAGAACGAGAGTTTGTGGACGGCCTACGACACGCCCTCCGATCTTTTCCGCTTTCTCCTGGGCACTTTTGTCTGCGGTTTCGTGGCGATCCAGATATTCCGGTATCCGAAGAATCCCGCTGATCTGCGCAATTGGGTCCCGGTCGGGCTTGCCGTGTTGCCGCTCGCGCTGCTTTGCGCATTCGTCATCTGGTAGCCGCCTTTCGCCCCGCGCCCGAATCGGCCGCGCCGGCTTCGATTCGCCCCGCCACTGCATCGCCCAGGACGCAGCTGCGCCAGTCGCTGGTCCTGCATTCGGCCGGCCAGCCTCCGCCGAGCGCCATGAACAGGGCGGCGGTGTCGGACAGGCGGGTCGCTTCGGCCTGGACGCGGGTGATGGCTGCGTTGAAATAGGCCTGCTGCGCGTTCAGCACGGTGACCTGGGTGATCTGGCCGAGCACGAGCTGCTTCTGCACGATGTCGAGGCTCGCCTTGGCGGCGGTCTCCGCCTTGATCGCCGCCTGCACCGAGCGGGCGTCGGCCTGCAGGCTGCGCAGCGCATCGGCGACGTTCTGCATCGCGGTGATCACGGTCTGGCGATACAGCGCCTCGGCCTGGTCGAGCGAGGCTTCGGCGGCCTTCTGCTTGTGATAGAGCGTCATGCCGTCGAACAGCGGCTGCGTCGCGCTCGCCGCCACCGTGTAGAACAGCGTGCCCTGCGTGAACAGTTCGGCGGGCTTGAAGGCGCTGGTGCCGGGATTGCCGGTCAGCGTCAGATTGGGCAGCCGCGCCGCGATCGCGACGCCGATCTGGGCGCTGGCCGAATGCATGTTCGCCTCCGCCGCGCGCACGTCGGGACGCTGCGCCACCATCGTGCTCGGCAGGCTGACCGGCAGGTTGGCGGGCAGGGTGAGATGCTGCAGGTCGAAGCGCTGCAGGATCTCGTCGGCGGAGAACTGCCCGGCGAGGGCGGTGAGGAGGTCGCGCTGCACGGCGAGCTGCTTCTGCAGCGGCGGCAGGGTCTGTTCGGCCTGCGCCAGCGCGGTCTCCTGGGTGAGGACGTCGACCTGGGCGGCCTGTCCGGCATTGAACTGGCTCTTGAGGATACCGAGGATGTCGCGCTCGATCTTGACGATGCGCTCGGTCGCCGCGATCTGGCCGCGCAGCGAAGCCTCCTGGATCGCGGCGGTGACGACGTTGGCGGTGAGCGCGAGATAGGCCGCCTCGAGCTGGTACTGCGCCTGCTCGGTCTGGGCATCGAGACTTTCGACGGCGCGGACGTTCTGGCCCCAGATGTCGGGGACGAAGCTGATGGCGAGCTGTACCGTGTGCAGCGTGTAGCGCGACTGCGGTGAATCCACCGCGTTGCCGGTCGCCATGTTGGAGACCTGCTGGTCGGACGGCGTGTAGTTGACGCCGACCTGCGGGAAGAACAGGCCGCGCTGCGCCAGCGCATTGTAGTTGGCGACGCGGATCGCGGCCTCGGCCGATTGCAGCGACGGATTGTGCTGGACCGAGAGCCGGATCAGTTCGTTCAGCGGTTTGGAGCGGAACGCGGCCCACCACAGCGCCGGCATGTCGGCGCCGTCGACGAAGCGCTGCCGCGGCACGCGCGGCCCATCGGCGGCGACGCCGGGAGAGGCCAGCTTCTCGGGCGTGAAGCGCGCGACGTCGGGAGCGGGCGGCGGCGAAAAGTCGGGGCCGACCGCGCAGCCGGCGAGCCAAACGCCCATCGCGCAGGATACGGCAACGCGGCGTCCGGCTCCGCCTGACACGATTCGTACCCCCAACGCCTTCTCCGCCCCCAAGCAGCAAGAGCGCAGCGGCAACCATACCGCCGACCACGGCCGTGGCAAGCGGGCGGTGAAGGGAACATGGGGAGAGGAATTGGACCGGATCTCGGAAGACCGGACGGCGCTCAGTTCGCGGTCAGCGCCGTCTTGGCGACTTCCGCCATCCAGCGGGACGCGACCGGCAGGATCGCATCGTTGAAGTCGTAGCGCGGGCCGTGCAGCTCGGCGCCGTCGCGCAGGGGTCCGTTGCCGATCCAGACGAAGGCGCCGGGGCGATGCTGCAGATAATAGGCGAAATCCTCGCTGGCCATGCTGGGTGGGAGATCCTGGCGCAGCGGCGCCTTCGCGCGCTCCGCCGCGATGCGCGCGAGGCTTGCTTCCGCCGGCGTGTTGACCACCGGGCCGACGCCGTGGACGAAGGACGGCGTGATGGCGACGTCGAAGCTCGTCGCGACGCCGGCGCAGATCTGCTCGATCCGCGCCACGATCGCGTCCCTCACCGGCACCCGGTTGGTGCGCAGCGTGCCCTTGATCTCGACCTGTCCCGCGATCTGGTTCGGCGCGGTGCCGCCCTGGATCATGCACAGCGACAGCACCGCCGTGTCGAGCGGATCAACGCTGCGCGCGACGATCGATTGCAGCGCGACGATCAGATGTCCCGCCGCCATCACCGGGTCGCGCGACAGATGCGGCAGGCCGGCGTGACCGGCATGGCCCTCGATCGTGAGCACCACCCGGCCCGCGGAGGCCATGACCACGCCGTCATGGACCGCGACGGTGCCGGCCTCCAGACCCGGCCAGTTGTGGAAACCGAACACGCGCGTCATCGGAAAGCGCTCGAACAGGCCCGCGCCGACCATCGCGCGCGAGCCGCCATAGCCTTCCTCGGCTGGCTGGAAGATGAAATCGACGGTGCCGCTCCAGCTGGTGTCCGCCACCAGCAGCGCGGCCGCGCCGAGCAGCGACGTGGTGTGTCCGTCATGGCCGCAGGCATGCATCACGCCGGGATTGCGCGAGGCGTAGGGAAGGCCGGTGTCCTCCTTGATCGGCAGCGCATCCATGTCGGCGCGCAGGCCGACCCGAGCCTGCGCGTGCCCGCGCGTCAAGGTGGCGACGATGCCGTGGCCGCCGATGCCGGCCTCGAAGGGAATGCCGAGCTCGGCGAGCCTCTCCTGCACGAAGGCGGCCGTCGCGGTCTCCTGCAGCGACAGTTCCGGATGCGCGTGAAGGTGCTGGCGCCACGCGGTCAGTTTCTGGTGCAGCTCGGGTGTCAAGGCGGGCATCTCTCGCAAGGTGTCGGCTGTCGTCAGCATAACCGATTATCCTGCCGGTAAATCAAGCCGCAGCGAATGCCTCGCGTGCAGCCGTGCCGCCATGGGCGGGCTTGACCGGCCGCGCCTTGCTTTGCAGGAACGGGATCGCGGATGCCCGGGCATGACGGCCGGCGCTACGGCGACAGCCTGGCGAGGCCCTTCCAGTCGAAGCTGATGCCGTGGCCGGGCCTTGCCGGTGCCAGCGCCTTGCCGTCCTCCAGCACCAGCGGGTGCTCGATGTATCTGTCGAGCCCGAAACCGTGCGCCTCGAGATAGGAGCGGTTCGGGCAGGCGGCGAGCAGATGCACGGTGATGTCGTGCGCGCCGTGGCTGGTGACCGGCAGGTTGAAGGCTTCCGCGAGCCGCGCGATCTTCATGAAGGCGCTGACGCCGCCGCAATTGGTGACGTCGGGCTCGGGATAGGACACCGCGCCGGCCGCGATGTAGTTCTTGAACTCCCACAGCGAGCGCAGATTTTCGCCCGCTGCGATCGGCACGCCGCCGGCCTGCATGATGCGGGCATGGCCGGCGACGTCGTCGGGGATGATCGGCTCCTCGAGCCAGGTGAGGTCGTAGGGAACGAAGGCGCGGGCGGCACGGATCGCTTCCTCGACCGTCCATTTCATGTTGGCGTCGGCCATCAACGGAAAGCCGTCACCGAGATGGTTTCGCATGGCGGCGACGCGCGCGACGTCGGATTTGAGGTCGGGCCGGCCGACCTTCATCTTGATGGCGCGAAAGCCCTTGCCGAGATTGCCGTCGGTCTGCGCGAGCAGCGCCTCGACCGAGAGATCGAGGTCGATGCCGCCGGCGTAGCACGGCACGCGCGCATCGTACCCGCCGAGCAGGCGGAACAGCGGCAGGTTCGCGCGCCGCGCCTTCAAATCCCACAGGGCGATGTCGAGCGCGGAGAGCGCCAGCACGGCAGGTCCGCCGCGCCCGCCGTAATGCAGGCCCCACCAGACGTGGTGCCAGATGGCTTCCGTGTCGTCGGCCTCGCGGCCCTCGACCAGACCCGGAATCTCGCGCGTGAGGATGTCGGCGACGGCGCCGCCATTGCGTCCGACGGTGTAGGTGTAGCCGACGCCTTCGGCGCCGTCGGCATCGCGGATGCGGCAGGTGATCAGCTCGAACGCCGCGATCTCGCCATGCGTGGAGTCGGAGAGCGTGACGGGGAGGGGGATCCGGTAGAATCCGGTCTCGACGGTCGAAATGCGCGGCATGCGGCCTCCCTGCTTTTTCTTTGCAGGCTAGGCCCGCGCGCGGCGCCGGGCAAGCGCGCGCCGCGCAAGGCAGCTCACCGCATCGTCGCGATCTGCAACGCGAGCGCGCAGGCGCGGTCGTATTCGTCGAGATTGATCCATTCGTCGACCGTGTGCGGCTCGTTCTGTCCCGCGCCGAACGTCACGGTCGGAATGCCGTGACGCACCATCCAGTTCGCATCCAGCCCGCCATTGGCGGTGCGGACGTTCGGCGTGCCGCCGACCGCGGACACGGCTTCGACCGCGCGCTTGACCACGGGCAGCGTGTCCTTCATGCGGAACGGATGATAGTCGGTCTCGGCCTTGAACTTGACGCGGCCGGACTTGCCTTGCGCGTTGGTGACGCGCTTGGCCGCCTTCTCGAACGCAGCCTTGTAGGCCTTGGTGATCTCCTTGAAGAATTTTCCGTCGTGGCTGCGGCTCTCGCCGCGTACATGCACGTAGTCGGTGACGACGTTGGTGGCATCGCCCGCGGGGCGGCCCTCGCCGCCGGTGACGGGACCGACATTGCTGGTTCCCTGCCGCTTGCCCTTCACCACCTTGCCGAACCAGCCGCCGGCTCTCACGTCCGCGAGCGCGAGCGCCATGATCATGGTGGAGGAGATGCCGCGCTCCGGCGCGACGCCGGCATGCGAGGCGCGGCCGAAGATCTCGACGCTCCAGCGGTCGGCGCCGACCGCGCCGATCACGACGTTGGACGCCGAGCCGCCGTCATAGTTGAACGCCATCACCGGCGAACCCAGCTCCTCCAGCTTGACGTGGCGCGCGCCGTAGAGCCCGCTCTCCTCGCGCACGCAGAACAGCAGCGTGATCGGCGGATGGTCGAGTTTCTGCTTCTCGAGCTCGGCCGCCAGCGTCACCAGCACGCCGCAGCCGCAGCGGTTGTCGCCGCCGAGCGCGGTCCTGGCCTCGTTGACGATCTTGCGCCCGGATTTCTTCGGCTTGGCGCCGGCGCAGAGCGGCACGGTGTCCATGTGGGTCATGAACATGATGCGCTTCTGGTTGTGCAGCGCGCCGCGCCCGGGCAGGTCGACGATCAGATTGCCGGTCTCGGTCGGCACGGGAATGCGCGTGTTGGCGTCGTCGAGGCGGATCGCCTTCGCCGGCACGCCGATCTCCTTCAGCGCCGCGGCGATATCGCGCCCGATCGCGGCCTCCTGTCCAGTCACGCCCTCCACGGAGAGAAAGCGCATGAGGCGGTCGGTGGCGGCCTGGGTGTCGACTGGCATGGACGTCATTTCCCCTGTGCGATTTGCGCGTCAGCATCTCCCGCCGCGCGCCGCTGCGCAAGGGTCTCAAACGGTCTCAGAAATTCCGCGTGTAGACCAGGAAGATCAGCGATCCCACGAGCAGCGCGGCGGCCATGAACAGCAGCACCGCCGGCAATCCCGCCAGCGCCGCGACCGCGCCGGTGAGCGACTGCATCAGGGCCGCGCCGAGGAAGAAGGCGAGGTTGATCGCCGCGAGCGCCTTGCCGGTGGTCTGCGCGTCGACGAGCTGCCGCGACATGCCGAACAGCAGCGGCTGCGCGGAGGTCGCCAGCCCGATCAGCACGAACAGCACGAGATCGTATTGCGGCGGCATCATGGGAACGCCGAGCAGCACGGACACCGCGTAGTGCGGCGCGCCGAGAGCCATCAGCGCCAGCAGCAGTGCGCCGACCAGATGCGTGCCGGCCACCAGCGCGCGGCGATGGCCGAACCGGCGGTCGATCATTCCGACGCAGAGCGGCCCGGCGATCATCGCCACCGTGAACAGGCCGAGCTGGTTGCCGGCCTCGACCCGCGACAATCCCTTCACCTGCATCAGCCATGGTCCGCCCCACAGGCCGCGCAGCACCAGCGAGGTCGCGAGCGATACCATTGCGAGCGCGATCAGGCCGCGCAGCGGCCGCGACAGGCCGAGCCGCAGCACCTCGATCATCTGCGAGAGCGGCGAGGAATCGTCCTTGTGCTCGGCCGGCTGGCTCGGCACCAGCATGTACACGGCCAGCGCGACGAGCACGCCGCCCAGCGCCGAGAGCCAGAACCCGGCGCGCCAGCCGTACTGATCGACCACGAAGGCGAGCGGGCTGGAGGAGAGCAGCATGCCGATGTTGCCGATCGAGAGGATCGCGCCCGACCACAGCCCGAATCGCGCCGCCGACAATTGCTTCGCCGCCAGCGTCATCGGGCACATCAGCATGCCGGAGGTGGCGATGCCTAGCAGCACCTGTCCGACCGCGTAGCTTTCGGGGCCGGTCGCGAAGCCGGAGGCGATCGCGCCGAACACGGTTCCCACCAGCAGGCTCAGCGACACCGGCCGCACGCCGAAGCGGTCCATCGCGGCGCCGACCGGGATCTGCGCGGCCGCAAAGGCAAACGGATAGACCGAGGTGAGGCTCGCCAGCGCCTGCGGCTCCATCTGGAAATCCGCCGCCATCAGGTCGAGGCTGACCGCCGGAATGGTGCGCAGCAAGGTCGACAGCATGTGCCCGCAGGCCAGCGCGACAAGCGCAAAAATCAGCGCGCGGGAGCCATCTCCCGCTTCATCCGTGGCAGTCGCAGTCATCGATATCCCGTCCCGGCAAGGGTTCGGGTCGGGTTACACGATTGGGGAGAGGGTGCCAATGGCGGGAGAGGTCGCGTTCACGCAGGGGCGACCAGACGGGATGTCGGGGGTCATCCGAGGCGTCCGCGCAGTCAGCGCTCCCGGGCCGATGGTGAGAGGCCGCGAACGAGATAATAGCCGCTGCAGACGCAAGGTATCGCCAGGGCGATCCACGAAAGCGCCCACCAGATCCCGCCTTCGCCGATCAGCGCCGCCAGCAGGCCGAACGTCGTCACCAGCGCCAGCAGCGCGGGGATCCTCCAGAGAGCGCGGCCGGCATGGTCCGGCGTCATCGCGCGAACTCCGCCGCGGCTCCATCGGCAACCACCGCTTTGCCGCGCCATTTGGCAAGCCAGAGATACAGGCCGCTGATCAGGATGATGATGGTGATGATGTCGAGCACGGCCCAGATGATCTTCAGCGGCAATCCGCCGTAATCGCCGAAATGGAGCGGCTGCGAGACGAACAGGGCGGTCGCGTACCACGGCATGTCGCGAACCGCGACGACCTCTCCGCTGGCTGCGTCGACGATGGCGGGCTTGAGGATGCGGCTGGTCAGCGGCGTGTCGCCGGTCAGGAACGCGGCGTAGTGATGGGGCGTGGAGAACGGCGTGCCGGGGAAAGCGAGTGTCATCACCGTCATTCCCGGCTCCGCCGCGCGAACTCTCGCCAGCACAAGATCGACCGGAGCTTTCTGATCGCCGGCCGCCTTGCCCTGGCTTTGCGCCGCCATGTCGATGAGCTGGTTCGACTGCCACATCAGTTCGATCGGCGCGGCCAGCGTATTGATCACGCCCGTCAGCGTGATGATGCCGAACCAGGCCAGGGTGATGATGCCGAGCAGATTGTGCAGGTCGAGCCAGCGCAGCCGGTTGCTGTGCCGCTTGCGCACTTCGCCGAAGGCGAGGCGTCGGGCGAACGGACCGTAGAGGACCATGCCGGACACGATCGAAAGCGTCAGCAGAAGTCCCATCGCGCCGAGGAACAGCGTGCCCTTGATGCCGGCGAATAGGTCGGCATGAAGTCGCAGCATGACGTAGATGAAGCCCTCGTTGGGTTGATCGGTCGCGAGCGCCTTGCCGGTTCTGATGTCGAAGACCTTGTAGAAGAACGTGTCCGGCGCGGACGTCACGCTGGCGGCCGTTGGTACTTTCACGATCGGCTTCTCGCGATCGTAGAACAGGTACGGCACGATCTCGCCCGGCCGCTCGGCGAGCGCCTGGGCGATCATCGCGTCGACGGATGCGCGCGTGCTGCCGTCGGCCACTTTCTCGAGCGCGGGGTTAGGCCCCAGCTCCTCGTGGAAAATGAGGGGGAGGCCGGTGAGACACAGCAGCAGCGCGAAGATCGTGCAGATCAGGCTGCTCCATTTATGAATCCACGACCACCCCCGAAGCCGTCGCGCCTTCATGGTCGCGGCAACATCATCGGCAGCGCCATGCGATCACCACCTGTAGCGCAGGCCCGCAAGCACCATGCGGCCGTTGCCGAACTGGCAGTAGAAGTTGGAGCTGCAGCTCGTGTAGTAGCTCTTGTCGAAGAGGTTGGTGACGTTGATCGTCAGCTCCGCGCCCTTCCAGGCCCGCACGAGGTTGACGAGGTCGTATCTCGCCGCGGCGTCGAACACGACGTAGCCCGGCGTGACGAGGCTGTTGACGTCGTCGCCGTAGCTCGGGCCGACCGAGCGGACGCCGCCGCCGAGGCTTAGGCCGGCGACGCTGCCGGTCAGGAAGCTGTAATTGACCCACAGCGATTCGAAATGCGCCGGCACGGCCTGCGGACGCTTGCCGATCGTGGTCAGGTCGGTCGATCGGGTGACTTTGGTGTCGAGGAAGGTCGAGGCCGCGACGATCTCGATGTTCTCCGTGACCTTGCCGCGCGCTTCCAGCTCGATGCCGCGCGAGCGGATCTCGCCCTGCTGGACGTTGAATCCCGCGACCGAGGACGGCGTCAGCGTGTTCTGCTGGCGCAGGTCGAACACGGCGGCGGTGAACAGCATGTCGGCGAAGGCCGGCTTGTACTTCAGGCCGCCTTCGTACTGCTCGCCCGTCGTCGGCACGAAGGGCAGGCCGTTGCTCCCGACCCCGATGGTCGGTTCGAACGACGTCGCATAGCTGACATAGGGCGCGAGACCGTTGTCGAAGAGATAGAGCAGGCCCGCGCGATAGGTCTGCTTGTCGCTGTCCTGCGACTGTTTGGTCGCGGCGATCCGGTTGTCGGTGGTCTGCTCGGTCCAGTCGTGCCGGGTCCCGAGCGTCAGGCGGAAGCCGCCGAACTTCATCTGGTCCTGGACGTAGATGCCGGTCTGGGACAGCGACTGGTCGTTGTTGATGAACGGAGTGAGTGCGCCGACGGGCTGGTAATAGACTGGATTCACGACGTCGAGCGACGTCGCGCCGCCGAATTGATAGAGCCACGAACTGTGGGTGTTCTGCTGGTCCCAGCCCGCGAGCACGGTGTGTTCGATACCAGACGTCCCGAAGTCGAAGCGCAGGCGGTTGTCGGCGGCGATGCCGTCGGCGCTCTCGGTCGATCTGATCGCCGCACGAGGGATCGTCCCGGCCCCGGTCAGCGCGCCCGCCATCTGAAGCGACTGGAAATCGGTGTCGACCTTCGTGTATCGCAGGGCCGAATGGAAGCTGACGACGTCGTTCAGCCGGCGGTCGAACACATATCCGACACCCGATTGCTCGCGGTCGAACCGGTCGAAGCCGGGATCGCCGGCGTTGAGGTTGCGATTGAGATAGGGCCGATACGCTGCCGGCGCGAGCGACTGGGCGTAGAGCGAGTTGAAATAGCCCCCCTTCGGGTCGTGCTGGTAGAAGCCCGAAACCGTCAACTGCGTGTCGGCATCCGGGCGCCATGTGATCGCCGGCGCCACGCCGAAACGCTGCTCGTCGACCCCGTCATAGCGCGTGCCGGACATCCGGCCGATCGCACTGATGCTGTAGAGCCATTGGTGCGCGGCGTCCAATGCGCCCTGGCTCGTGATGCCACCCTGGATTCGGCCGTAGCTGCCGCCTTCGATGCGCGCCTCGCTGTAGGGAACGTCGCTCGGCTGGCGGCTGACGAGGTTGACGAGACCGCCCGGGTTGATCTGTCCGTAGAGGACGGCGGACGGGCCCTTGATGACTTCGATGCGGTCGAGAAGGAATGCGTCGATCGAGGTCACCGCGAAGGCCTGGCCGCGGGGCAGCTTCAGTCCATCGAGGAAGCTGACGAAGTTGGTCGAGGTGCCGAAGGCGCCGATGCCGCGCAGGAACACGCTGTCATAGCGGGTCGTCGCGTCGACCTCGGAGAGAACGCCGGCCGTGTACCGCAAGGCATTGCCGACGGTCTGGGGATTCTGCTCGTCGATCTGCCGGCGCGTCACCGTGGTGACCGATTGCGGCGTCTCCAGCACGGGGGTGGACGTCTTCGTCGCGGTCGACTGGTTGGTCGCGGACATTTGGTCGCGGGTGTCCTGGCGGCCTGTCGCGGTGGTCGCCGCGCCGGGGACGGCCGGCGCGGGCGCGGCCTGAGGCGTTCTCGCGCGGGTGCCGCGCCGAGTCGTGGCCTGCTGACGCTGCGACGTCACGGCGCGCGCCGGACGCTGGGCCTGCGGCGCATCCACCGTGACCGGCGGCAACGCGGAGCTCTGCGCGAACGCCGGCCAATCGAGTGCCAGAGCGGCAGCCGAACCGAGCAGAAGCGCCGTGCCTCGCAAACTCCGCTGCGATCCCCTAATCATTCCCATGTCGTAACCCCACCCAAAATCTGCGGCCGGGGTTAAAACAAAACGGGACGGAACTGTCCAGTTAAGCGGTTGGTGTTTTCGAGTATTTAGAACTATTAAAAGTCGAGCGGTTGATTCCGAGCCGCGCAGGGGAAGGCATGAAGAGGGCAGTCAAGACCGGCAAGCGCGTCAAGGGACGTCCCGGCGCGCGCGTCAGTCCACGCCGGGAAGGCCGCGGAGGACGGCCGACGAAGGCGGAAGCGCAGGCGATCGAGGACCGGATCCTGGCGGTGGCCGCGAACCTGTTCGCAAGGGACGGCTACGCCGCGACATCGATGGAACGCGTCGTCTCGGAATGCGGTGCCGGCAAGGACACCATCTACCGGCGCTATCCCTCGAAGCGGGCGATCTTCGATGCCGTGCTCGACAGAAGCCGTCGCAGGATCATGTCGCGTCTGTCCGATCTCCAGGTCCGGCAATCGGGCCAGAGCAGTCTCGCGCAGCTCAAGGAGCTGGCAATCTGCCTGCTCGACATCAATCTCGATCCGGAACTGGTGGCCTTCAAGCGGATCGCCGCGAGCGAGATGATGGTGGCGGCAGGAAGCGACGCCAAGCCGGAGCCGGATGCGATCATGTCGCTGCTGCGCACGACCGTGATGAAAGCCCAGGCCGATCAGCGCATCGTCGCAGGCGACATCAATTTCGTGACGGACTTCCTCATCAACAGCATCATCGTCGGTCCGACGACCCTCGCGATGTTCGGCTACAAGCCGCTGGCCTCGCCAAGAGAACGCAAGCTGTATTTCGAGAAGGCCTGGAAGCTGTTTCTGGGCGGCGCGGCCGGCAGGCAGGACTAGACGCGCGGGCTTCCGAGCAGGCCAGGCAAATGGTCAGGAACCGGCCTTGGTATGCTTGCGGCCGACGAGAACATGGGCGCCGCCGGCCTCGATCCACTCGTCGTGCAGTTCACCTTCGGCGACCGAGAATATCTGTCCCGGACGGTAGGAAACGGCTTCATCGGTCTGCTTGACGACGAAGGTTCCGGAAATCACCAGCCCGCGGATTTCGAAATGATGCCGATGCCGTCCCTTGCCCGGGCGCGGATCGAGCTTCTGATATTCGATCTCCTGAAATCCATCGGCCTTGAGCTGCTGTTCGAAATCGCGTTCGTTCATGCACCCCTCCCGTCGAGGCCGCGCCGATGGCGCGCGGCCGTGGAGTTCCAACGATAGGGCCTTTCCCGGACAGCCGCAAATCCCGGCTGCCGATCATCGGATATCGCGGTCTCCCACTTCGACAGCCGCTATTGTGCTGCTTCCTTGAGCAGCGTCGTCGGGAACACCGGCTTGGTGAAGAATTTCGCGCCCGCTGGCAGGGGCCGGGGAAGCGGCCGTCCTGAGATCACGATGATCCGTACGTCCGGATCCTGCTGCTGGGCATAGTGAGCCAGATCCACGCCGTCCATCTTTCCGACGAGATTGATGTCGGTGACCATCAGGGCAGGGTGCCTCATCTTCAGCGCCAGCGCTGCGGTTTCGGCATCCTCGCATTGCAGCACATCGAAGTTGCTCTGCTCGAGGAGCAGCGTGAGCATTTCGCGTTGAATATCGTCGTCCTCGACCACGATCGCGATCGGGCGGAGCGGTTTCGACTGGCCCATGGACGCACCTCACTGTTTTTGTCTGTTGTTAAGTGCGTGGAGGCCAAATCTGTTCCCGGTAAGGTGCGCCGAGTTCCACGCGCGCAAGTTGCAGAATCTCTGTCGAAGTCGCTTTCTTTGCCTGCTGTGCCCCGTGCAGATTTCAGCCGCAATTCAGCCGAGCTCACGCAGCAAACGCTGCGCATCGATCAGGAGCGCGCGAACGGATTTCCGCGCATCGATCGCCTCGCTGGTGAAGACGCCATGCTTCATGGCATTCCGGTTTCCCGGTGGTGCGCCGGATCCTTCGGCGCCGCCATGCATCCGGCAGCGCGCCTTGCCTCGCAGCGCCGGCATGCGGCATGGAACGCCGTTGCGGGTCCTGGCGCCGCAGCGCCGGCTCGCCCGCATCGCGCCGGTGTTGCGCGTGTGGCTCATGTCACGCCGATCGGCTCGCGGCCACGTTGCGTGCTCTGCATTGCCCCGATTGCCGGAACGGTCGGCGCGCTCGTCGTCGCGTCGGCCAGGGAACGTTCCGGAGCCGGTGGGGCGATCTGGGGCGCGACGCTGTCCGTGATCGCTGCGCTGTGGTCCTGTACCGCCAGGCTCTCGACCGTGATGGCGCGTTCGCCGTTGTTGCGGTAGCGATTGAGCGCCTCGATCTGCGCGGGGAAGATCCGCATGAGCTTGCCCAGCGCGCGCGAGGCGCTGTCCTGGCCGGCGAGGTCTCCGGCGCAGGCGAGATGGTGGGCACATCGCATCGCGGTGACGTGAATGCACACCATCTGCGCTACAAGCATCGCCTCGATCGAATCTCTCGGCGCGATGCTCTTGATCATCGAGATCATGAAGGCGAGATTGCCTTGATCCGGCCTCTGCCCGATCGCGCCGACCTTCACCAATTGCCTGAGCAGGCCATGCAGCGCGTCGCGATCGACGGCGCCGAGCGCCTCGGCCAGCAGTCTTTCGCCGGCCTGCGGGTCGGGATGGTCGATCGCAATCCGCCGCTTGTAGAGCTTGATGCGGGGGCTCGCGGCGGAGCCGCCGCGGTGGTTTGCCGCCATCGGTGTCGAATCGGTTCGTGTCGGGGATGTCGTCATGTCGTGTCCTTTCGCCGGCGCGGTCGCGCGGGCGTCATGCGCGCGAGCCGTCGCTGCGCGGGTTGCGATTGTCGGGATGTGAGTGAAGGGCTTGGGCGCAGCCGTGTCGTGGCGCCGACGCTCAGTCGGGGCAGGACACGATCGAGCTGCTGCGATGATGCCATCGTGCCGGTGTTTTGCCCGACGTGTCAAATGGCCTTGCGCAGGAGATGAGGCCGGTCCTCATCGGCGCGGCCTACTGTGCATGGGGTTGTTTTCGCGATTTTGTCTGGGCCGCCCGCCGGCTGGCTGGCTGGTCGTGGGAGCGCAAGGCGAGCGACAGGCTCAGCGAACGACGTCGCTCCAGTCCGGGCAGTTCCGTTGCGGCACCGGCACCAGCCAGGCCTGATAGTTCGATTTGTCGATGACTTCGGCCGGCAGCATGATCTTCTCCGGCAACGCCTCGTGCTTGAGATAGCGCAGCGCCGCCATCGTCGCGGTGCAGCCGATCTTGAACATGTTGAAATCGACGCTGGCGAGCATGTTGCCGGCCTCGATCTGCTTCACGGCCGGCAGGATGCCGTTGATGCCCATCACGATGGCGTGGCGGTCGGCGTCCTTCAGCGCCTCCAGCGCGCCGAGCGCCATGCTGTCGTTGGCCGACAGCACCGCGTCGATCGATGCATGTTCCTTCAGGAGTTGCGCCATGACGCGCCTGGCGTCCGGCTGTTGATAGTTGCCGACGGCGGAGGCCAGCACCTCGATACCCGGATATTCGGCGAAGGCGCGCTTGTAGCCGCGCAGGCGCTCGCGGTTGGTCGGTGCGCCCGCGGTGCCCTCGATCACCACGATGCGGCCCTTGCCGCCCATCTTCTCGAACAGATAGCGCGCTTCCCGATAGCCGATCTCGAAATCGTCCGCGCCGACATAGGTGACGAAGCGGCCGGGCAACGGATTCGACGCGAGCACGACCGGAATGTTCGCCTCGTTCAGCCGCTTCACGGACTCGACCATGGCGACGTCGTCGACGGGAATGAAGACCACGATGCTGGGACGGTCCTTCAGCACCTGCTCGACCATCGCCTGCTGCTCGTCGACATTGTCCGGCTGCTTCGGCACCAAATGGATGGTTCGCGCTCCCGCCGCACCGGCGGCCTTGTCGGCTGCGATGCGAAACGCCTCATAGGCGGGATTGGTGGTGTTCTTGGTGAAGACCGCGATCACCGGCGCATCGGCTGCGCGGGCGGGGAGGCCTGCAAGGACGCTGCAGCCGAGCACGAGTGTGACGAGCAGGCGCATGGCGAAGCTCCGTCAGAGCCAGAGGATCTGCTTGCGATAGCCGAGATCGTTGAGCAGCGGCGCCGCTGGGCCCTGGTGGAACACGGCGCCGCGCTCGAGCGCGAAGACGCGATCGGCGAGCGCGAGCACGAGATCGAGATTGTGCTCGACGATCACGATCGACATGTGCCGGCGGAGCTGGTCGAACACCTTGAACAGTTCCAGCGTCACCGCCGGTGCGAGTCCCTCGAACGGCTCGTCGAGCAGCAGCAAGCGAACATTGCCCGACATGGCGCGGGCGACCGCGACCATCTGCTGCTCGCCGCCGGAGAGATAATCGGCCGCCACGTTCATGCGCTCCTTCAGGCGCGGGAAATAGTGCAGGATCTGCTCCTCGTCCCACACGACGCCGTCGCTGCCGTCGGTCTTGCGCGCGAGGCGGCCGAGCGCGAGGTTCTCGCGCACGCTCATGCCGGCGAACAGGCCGCGCCCCTGCGGCACGTAGCCGATGCCGCGGCGCGCGATGTCGGGCGCGGCGACGCCCGCGAGATCGTCGCCGCGATAGGCGATCGTCCCCGATGCCGCCGGCACGAGACCGGCGATGGTCTTCAGCAGCGTCGACTTGCCAGCGCCGTTGCGGCCGAGCAGCGCGACGATCTCGCCCTCGCGCACGTCGAGCGCGGCGTCGTTGAGAATGTGGCTCTTGCCGTAGAAGGTGTTGACGCGGTCGAGGCGCAGCACCGTGTCGTGCGGACCGGTGGCCTCTTCGGCGCGCCGGTGCCCCACGGCCGGGATGCCTTTGCCGGTATAGATCTCCTGCACGCGCAGGTCGGCCCGTACTGCCGCGGGGCAGGCGGACATCAGCACCTCGCCCTGGTTCATGACGGTCACGGCCTGCGAGAAGGCGAGCACGCGGTCGATGTCGTGCTCGACGATCAGCACGGGAATGTTCGCGGCGATGTTCCTGACGAGGTTGGACACGCGTTCGCGCTCCGCGGCGGCAAGGCCGGCGAGCGGCTCGTCGAGCAGCAGCACCTGCGGCTTGGAGCCGAGCGCGATGCCGAGGTCGACCAGCCGCTGGCCGCCATAGGACAGCTCGCCGCCCTCGATCGTCTCGATGCCCTCGAGGCCGAGGAATTTCGTCAGCGCGGCGGTCTCGGCGTGGATCTCCTCATAGGCATCGATGTCGTTCCAGATGTTGAAGCGCATCGCGCGGCGCGCCTGCAGCGACAGGCGGAGGTTCTCGTAGATGGTCAGGCCGCGAAACAGGTTGGTGATCTGGAACGACCGCGCCAGCCCCCGATGGCAGATCAGGTTCGCCGGCACGCCGGCGATGTCGCGGCCGCCGAGCCGGATCGTGCCCCGATCCGGCGTGTAGAGACCGGAGACGAGGTTGAACAGCGTGGTCTTGCCGGCGCCGTTCGGTCCGATCAGCGCATGGATCTCGCCCGCGGTCACGGCGAGGCTCGCGTTCTCGACCGCGCGGATGCCGCCGAACGTCTTCGACACGCCGCTGACCTCGAGCACCGTGCCCTTCAGTGCCTCCGGCCGCAGGAAATCGGGCAGCGGCAGGCCGTCATAGATCCTGCGCCGGCTCATGGCCGCCGTCTCCTCCGCGGCGGGACGGAAGCGCTGCCTGATCAGCGCACCGATGCCGACGAGGCCGCCGGGCGAATACATCACGAAGGCCACGAAGATCAGTCCGAACCAGAACAGCCAGTCAGACGTCCAGATCGAGAACAGTTCGCGGAACAGGATGAAGAACACCGCGCCGAGCGCAGGTCCGAGCAGGCTGCGCATCCCGCCGATGACGACCATGGCGAGCAACTCGCCGGCGAACGGCACCGAGACGGCTTCGGCGGAGACGAGGTAGTTGAGGAAGGCGATCAGCGCGCCGGCAAGTCCGGTCACGACGGCGGAGATCACGAACACGACGAGCTTGTAGCGCTCGACCGGATAGCCCTGGAAGCTCGCGCGGAGCTGGTTCTCGCGGATCGCGACCAGCACGTGGCCGAACGGCGAGCGCACCAGCCGCATCAGCACGTAGAGCACGACGAGCCCGATCGCCGCGACCACCGCGTAATAGCCGAGGGCGCCATCGAGGCTGATTGGGCCGAGATTGCCGCGCTTGAGGCCGCCGAGCCCATCCTCGCCGCCGGTCAGGCTCGTCCAGCGGAAAGCGGTGGTGTAGACCAGCGCGGCCAGCGCGAGCGTCAGCAGCGAGAAATAGACGCCGCGCCTGCGCAGGATCAGCATGCCTGTTATCGCCGACGCGACGGCGACGACGGCCATCGAGCCGAGCAGGGGCAGCCAGATCTCGCCGGGAAACAAATGAAGCTGGATCAGCCCGGCGGCATAGGCGCCGATGCCGAACCAGGTGCTGTGCCCGAAGGACACGAGGCCGGTATAGCCGATGCACAGATTGAGCCCCATGGCGGCGATCGCCAGTCCGATCATCCAGGTGCCGGTGTTCAAGGACAGGCCGAGCGCCTTCAGCAGGAAGGGAAGCGCGACGACCGCGATCGTTGCGATCAGCAGCGGCTTGAGCTTGTCGATGGCGGAGGCGCGGGTCATTCGAACTTCTCGATGCGTTCGCCGAGCAGCCCGCGCGGACGCACCAGCAGCACCAGGAACATCAGGATGTAGATCGAGGCCTCGCCCGCCGCCGGCTCGAAATGGATGGCGACGCCGCGCACGACGCCGACGAGGAGGGCGGCGATGACGACGCCCCAGAAGCTGCCGAGGCCGCCGATCACGACGACGACGAAGGCGACCGTCATGATCTCGGCGCCCATCGCCGGATGCACGGTCGTGATCGGTGCGAAGAAGGCGCCGCCGAGCGCGGCCATGCCGACGCCGAGCATGACGATCGCGGTCATGTAGGGCTGAAGCCTGATTCCGAGCGCGGCGACCATGTCCGGTCGCTGGATGCCGGCGCGCACCACGCGGCCGAACGAGGTCTTGTGCAGCAGCAGCCATACGCCGGCCAGGACGGCCGCCACGACGCCGAGGATCAGGAGGCGATAGCGCGAGAACAGGAAATCGCCGACGATGACCGAGCCGCGGAAGCTCTGCGGAATCTCGGCCGACACGGGCGCCGCGCCCCAGATCATGCGGATCGACTGCTCGGCGACCATCGCAAGGCCGAAGGTCACGAGCAGGCTGAGGATCGGGTCCGCCGTGTAGAAGCGGCGCAGGATGAAGCGTTCGAAGAGGATGCCGAGCAGGGCGACCGCGAGCGGCGAGATCACGACGGAGGCGCCGAAGTCGAGATGATGCGTGAGCGCGACGAAGACATAGGCGCCGAGTGCGTAGAACGCGCCGTGTGCGAGGTTGACGATGCCGCCGACGGAGAAGATCAGCGACAGGCCGAGTGCGATGAGAAGGTAATAGCCTCCGAGCACGAGGCCATTCACCACCTGTTCCAGCAAGAACTCGATCTGCATGTTTCGTCCGTCGCCCTGACCGCTGCCCGGCAAAGCGGCGCCGGCAGGGCCGGCGCCGCGGACGCCAATCGGTTCGCTTGCGCTTCAGCCGCGCCTCAGGCCTTCATCTCGCAGGGATTCTGTTCCCTGGTCGGATAGATCGATTCCAGCGGATCGTTCGCCGCCGGCACCGCATCGCCCAGCACCAGCATGTCCCACTGGTCCTTCATCTTGTCCTTGGGCTTCACGGTGAACGGGTAAGCCTCCTGGACCATCTGGTGATCCCAGGAGCGGAAATAGGCCTTGCGCGCCTTCATGATGTCGAACTGCGACTGCTTCTCGAAATAGGCGATCAGCTCGCCGCTATCCGTCGACTTCGTGTTGCCGATCGCCTCCGCCAGCAGCTTGAGCGTGACGTATTCGATCCAGGCGTGGTTCTCCGGCGGCTTGCCGTATTTCTTGGTGAAGGTCGCGACGAAGGCCTGCGAGGCCGGGTTGTCCAGCGTGTGGTACCAGACTGTGGGCCAGGTGCCGCTGAGATTGCCCGCGCCGGCGGCCCAGGCATCGCCGGTGTTGAGGTTGAAGCCGACCAGCGGGTAGGGAAAGCCGAACTCGGCATATTGCTTGACGAGATTGGTGACCTGGTTGCCGGCGAGATTGCAGCAGACCACGTCGGGCTTGGCCTGCCGCACCTTCAGCAGATAGGGGCTGAAATCGGTGACGTCGGTGGCGATCAGCTCGTCGCCGATCAGGCTGGCCTCGTGCGTGCCGAAGAACGCCTTCGCGGCCTTGAGCAGGTCATGGCCGAAGATGTAGTCCGCGGTGAGTGTAAAGAACTTCTTGCCCTTCACCATGCCCTTCTGCGCCAGCGCGGTGCCGACCGCGTTGACCATCACGGTGTTGGGGATGTCGCAGTGGAAGGAGTACTTGTTGCAGTTCTTGCCGCGCAGCGCGTCCGAGCGCGCGCCGGTCGAGAAGAACACCTTCTTGTTGCGCTCGGCCACCTGCATGATCGTGAGGGACGAGGCTGAGGAGATTTCGCCGAGCAGCACCACGGCGCCATCCTGCTCCAGCATGCGCTGCGCCTTGGTCGCGGCCGTGGCGGGGTTGATCGAGTCTTCCGAGAGCAGCTCGATCTGCTTGCCCAGGATGCCGCCGGACTGGTTGATCTCCTCGGCAGCGAGCTTCACGCCGAGTTGCGCGTAGCTGCCGATCACGCCGAGGAAGCCGGTGAGCGGCGTCAGGTGCCCGATGCGGATCTTCTCGGCCTGGGCCCTCACGATCGCCGGAAATCCCAATGCGGACGCGCCTGCAAAGGCTGCGCCCGCCCTCAACAACGTCCGTCGGCTGGTGCGGATCATCTTCTCTCTCCTCCCGGTGCATCGCGTGCCTCTCTTCAATCTCGGTATACGACATTGTGAGAGACGTTTTTTTAATGCTGGAAGATAATCCCGAACGCCGCCGCCGGTGTCAACCGGCAAAATCGTCGCCCGCAGGCGCCTCAGACCTTTTGCGGAAGTGCCGTGCGCGCCGAGCCCTTTGCGCCGAATTCGGCCGACAGTCGGTCGGCCGCGGCCTGCACCACCTGCGCGCTTGCGTGCAGCGCCTGGTTGGAGAGCCGCCAGATCGGGCCGGAAATGCCGAGAGCGCCGATCACCCGCCCGGTGAAATCGGTCACGGGTACAGCGACGCAGCGCACTTCGGGATTGAACTCGCCGTCATCGAAGGCGACGCCGGTGCGCTGCACCTCGGCGATCTCGCGTGTCAGCACGCCGGCATCGGTGATGGATTTCGGCGTGGATGGTTTCAGCTCCGTGCGAGCGAGGAAGCGCGTGAGTTGGTCGGGACGGAGCGAGGCAAGGATGATCTTGCCGAGCGCGGTGCAATGGGCCGGGCGCACGACGCCGACCCGGTCGGTCAATTGAAATGCGCCGGGACCGCTGGTGCGTGCGATGACGACCACGGCATCGCCCATCCGCACTGCGAAATGGCTGCTTTCGCTGGTTTCCCGCGACAGCTCCTCGAGCACCGGAGTTGCGACGTTGACCATCTCGATCTCGTCGAGCGCGCTGGCTGCGAGCGCGAACAGCGGGCGGCCAATGCGGTAGCGCTTGTTGTCCTTTTCCTGACGGAGGTAGCCGAGCGAGACCAGCGTCTTCGCCAGGTGAAAGGTGGTCGAGTTGTGCAGGCCGACGAGCTTGCTCAGCTCCGCAAGCCCGATCCCTTCGCGATGCCGGGCGACTTCTTCGAGGATCGAGAAGGCGCGGCCGAGCGACTGAACGCCGCCGCTGCGCTGCTTGTCGTCGGCCTCGTCGTCGCCATCGGCTTGCGGCGCGGGGATCAGCTTGGCGATCGTAGCCTTGCGTGGCGTTGCAGGCTTCTCGCGGGTCGTAGGCTTGGTACGCGATCTCAAGGAAGGCCCCTTCTGGTGAATCCGTCATGACTCCGTTCGTTCGACAGTAGCACGCAACCGTGCAGCCGTCGGTGCGGGGCCCGCGTTTCCTGGGGCGCAAGCCTATCACAATATAAATTGACGTACAGCATTATGAGAAATAGGGTGCCGGCGGCTCAATGACGGCCACGTCGCCGTGCGCGGCATCGTGCAGAAGAAGCCGTCGGGCCGCAGGGAGACGTGTTGATGTCGCGAAACATGCTCAATGGCGCTCAGGTCATTGTCGACTATCTGATCCAGGAGAAGGTGCCGCAGGTGTTCGGGCTCTGCGGCCATGGCAACATCCAGTTCATCGACGCGCTGTACGAGCGGTCCTCCGAGATCAAGACGATCTCCGTGCATCACGAAAGCGTCGCCGGGTTCATGGCCGACGTCTATTACCGCGTCTCGGGCAGGCCGACGGCGACTTTCACCTCGTGCGGACCGGGCTCGGCCAATCTGCCGATCTCGCTCGCCAATGCCTTCCTTGATTCCGTGCCGTTCATGGCTATCACCGGCAATGTGCCGACCAGCCAGTTCAACCGCGGCGCGTTCCAGGAGATGTACCGCCACTATCAGGCCGACTTCCCGTCGTCGGTTCGTACTATGTGCAAGAAGGTGTTTCAGCCGACCCGTGGCGAGATGGTGCCGCTCGCGGTGCGCCAGGCCTGGAAGACCATGGTCACGGGACGACCGGGGCCGGTCGTGGTCGACGTCCCCTTCGACGTCTTCATGGAATCGGCGGCCGAGGAGGCACCGAAGGCGATCGAGTGGAACGCCAACATCTCGAGCCGTTGTGGCGCAGACCCGGATGGTGTCGAGAAGGCGGTCGACATGCTGCTCTCGGCCGAACGGCCGGTCATGCTGGTCGGACAGGGCGTGCGCTATGGCGGTGCCGCGGACGAACTGCGCAAGCTCGCCGAGCGGCTTCAGATTCCGGTCGCGGCGTCCGCCAGCGGCCTCGGTGCGCTCGACGTCAATCATCCGCTCGCGCTCGGCCTCGTCGCGCGAGCCGGCCATTATCAGGCCAATCACGCGACACGTCAGGCCGACGTGCTGCTGGCGCTCGGCGTCCGCTTCGACGACCGCACGTCGAGTTCGTGGATTCCCGGCTATTCCTTCACGATCCCGCCGACCAAGCTGATCCACGTCGACATCGATCCCGAAGAGATCGGCCGCAACTATCCCGTCGCGCTCGGGTTGATGGCCGATGTCCGCACCTTCCTGCGGCAGGTGCATGCAGAGCTCGATCGTCGCGACAATCTCTTCAAGAAGTCCGATGCGCGCAAGAAGTGGCTGGCGCAGATCGACGGCTATCGCAGGGAATGGGACAAGTTCGTCGCGCCGGGTTTTTCGGACGATACCTCGCCGATCAACCCGCAGCGTGCGGCGACCGAGATCGACAAGGCGCTGCCGGAGGATGCCATCCTCGTCTCCGACATCGGCGTGCACCACAACTGGCTGCTCGGCTTCTGCAAGCCGAAGCGGCCGGATTCGTTGATCGGCTCGATGGGATTCGGCCCGATGGGCTTCGGTGTTGCGGGCGTCATGGGGGCGAAGTTCGCGGCGCCCGACCGTCCCTGCGTGTCGGTGTGCGGCGACGGCGCGTTTTTCATGCATGCCAACGTGCTGGGCACGGCGGTCGAGTACAATCTGCCCGTGGTTTGGGTGATCTGGAACAACTACGCCTACGCTTCGATCCGCGGACTTCAGCGCGGCTATCTCGGCGGGCGCGAGCTCGCGACCGACTTCAAGCATCCTGAGACGGGCCAGCGCTACAACCCGGATTTCGCGGCCATGGCGCGCTCCTGCGGTGTCGAAGGCGTGCGGGTGGATCGTGCTGGCGACATCGGCGAGGCGATCCGCAAGGGCATTGCCGCAAACAAGCCATATCTGATCGACGTCGATATCGCAGCCGACGTCAACCCGGTCGGTGCGGGCGTCTGGGAATTGCCGGGCCTCGGCCAAAGCAAGGCCGGCATCGGCACCCGCTTTCTGCCGGACTGACCGCGAATCGCAATTCGCCACGAAGATATCGGGGAGATGGGAATGACGTTCGCAGGCAAGAAGGTCGTCGTGATCGGCGGCTCCTCAGGCATCGGCCTTGCTACGGCGGAACTCGCCAAGAAACAGGGCGCGGAGGTCATCATCGCTTCGCGCAGCGCCGCGAAGCTCGATCCCGTTGCCGAGCGACTGAAAGTGGCAGCGATCCCGGCCGACGTGACCAGCGATGAGAGCATTGCCGAGCTGTTCCGCCGCACCGGACCGGTCGATCACGTGGTGCTGACGGCCGCTCAGCTCCGTACCGGACCGTTCAAGACGGTCGCGATGGAAGACGTACGTGCCACCATGGAAGCCAAGTTCTGGGGCGCGTGGCGTGTGGCACGCGAAGCGGAGATACGCGCGGGCGGTTCGCTGACGCTGGTGACCGGATTTCTCAGCGTTCGGCCGCGGCCGAACTCGGCGATCATCAGCGCGGCGAACGGTGCGCTGGAGTCGCTGGCCCGTGCGCTGGCACTCGAACTCGCACCGGTGCGCGTGAACGCCGTTTCGCCGGGCGTCATCGACACGCCGATCCGGGCCGCGATGCCCGAAGCGGCGCGCAAGGAGATGCTGGCCAAGACCGCCGCCGCGCTGCCGGTCGGCCGTGTCGGAATGTCCGAGGATATCGCCCAGCAGATCGCGTGCCTGATGGCCAACGGCTTCGCGACGGGTTCGATCGTCTATATCGACGGAGGCGCGCTGATCGGCTGAGCAGCAGGTTCGACCCACGATGGGCTGTTTGAGAACTGCGCTCCGAACACGAAACAAGGGGAGGCCCAGGCATGAATACGATTGGGTTGAGCGGCCAGGCAACGGCTCCGCTGCATGCCGCGGATGAGCCCGATGTCCGTCGGAAGATCGAGGCGGGGCTGATCGGAGGTCTCGTCGGCGGCTTTGTCATCTGGATCTACGAAGCCATCGTCTGGGTCGGCGTTCAGCATCTCATGCCGATGGTGGGAATCCCGCGCAATGCGACCGGCCTGGTGTTCGGCAAGGCGGCGCAGGACAACCTCGGTGCGCTTGCTTATGTCGTCGGCACCGGCATCCACTTCTTCTTCTGCTTCGCCTGGGGTATCGCGTTCGCTTTCGCATGGCCCTATTTCCGCCGCCGCGGCTACGAAGCGACACTGGTCGCGATGGGATTTGCGATCGTCCTATGGATCGTCATGCATGCTGCGATTGCGCTGGTGTCCAACGACCACCCGAACTACCTCGATCCGATGGTGGTGATCGGCGGTTTCATGTCGCACTTCTTCTACGCCGTTCCGCTCGCGCTGATCGTGAAGCGGCGTCTGGCCCAGGGATAAGCAGGGGTGAATCAACGATGATGTCCGAAAGCAACGGCGCCTTCATTCGCAACATCGCCGAAGTGCCCTGGCGCGAATTCCCCAATCACTTCGGCGGCGCGCTGTCGAAGCCGCTGGTGATGCCCGAGACCGCAGGCTCACGCCACATCGACTATCGAATCTCGATGTACCAGCCGATGGCTCACGTCGCGCGACACCATCACGAGGTGCAGGAACAGGTCTATCACGTGCTGGAAGGCGAAGGGCTGATGGAGATCGCCGGCAAGAACCATGTCGTGCGCAAGCACGACGTGATCTTCCTGCCGCCCGGTGTCGAGCATGCGATCTCGAACTCGGGCCTGACCGATCTCGTCTTTCTGGTGGTGACCTCGCCGGTAACGGACGACGAGAAGCCGGTCTGACGGCTCAGCGTTCGCTGGACGCGATGCGGAGGGCGTGAGCCTTGGCGCTCTTCCCCATAGCCCGCGCCGCGATCATGCCGCGGGTCTTGCCGCCGGGCGGGCTGGTCTTCCGGAGCAGGACTGCGATCCGCTTTCGCGCACGGCCCGCCGCGAGGCGCGCCGCCAACTGCTCGGCCTTGCGGATGATGCCGGCGACTGTGGGATTGAGGTTCACCGGAACCCAGGCGCGATCCTTTGTCTTTGAGAGGCTGCCGGTGCCTTCGCATGGGGCTTCGCGCGGCAGGTCGATCCGGATCGCGAGAGCTTCCGAACGCCCGGTCCAGTCCTCGGCCCTGGTGCCGGTGATGATCTGGACGTAATCGCGCGTCTCGCGCGGCAACTCGCTCTCTTTGGCCAGCCATTTCTGGATTCGACCCGGGCCAGCGTTATAGGCAGCCGCTGCGAGACCAAGATTGCCGAAATCGTCGCGGAGCTTCTGCAGGAATTTTGCCGAAGCAGGCAGCGCTTTCATCGCGTCGAAGGGATCATCGAGCCCGACCTCGGCGGCCGTCTCCGGCATGAACTGCGCGACGCCCTGTGCGCCGGCGTTGCTGACCTCGTTGGAACGAAAACGGCTTTCCTGCCAGATCAGGCGTGCGAAGAACGGCACCGGAATGCCGCTGGTTTCAGCGGCTTTTCTCAGCGCCTGGCAGAATTGGTCGGTCGGCGAAATGTCGGCGTGATCGGTCGGCTGGGTTTCCACGGACGGTTCGATCATCTGCTCATAGGCCGCGTGCGCATTGGCCAGCTCGATGGCCTGCACGCTTGCGAGGAACAGCTCGACCACCGGGACGAGCGGGGCGCGGTTCTGAAGGACGGTATCGGGGGAGCTTGATGTTTGGCGGGTCGTTGACGGATCGAGGTCGCACATCAAAATCAGAAGCGCGGCGCAAGCCGCGACGACAAATCGCATCTCGGTGGAAGTCCTCGAACTGTGGGGGAACGACCAGCGTGTGTGCCGGTGAAGGACTTCTTAACCGTAATTGCGGCGAAGCTGCGATTTCGCCGGATCGCCGGTGTTAGTACGGTGTTCCCGCGATTGAGGCGTCAGCTTGGGAACCGACGGGCTATGGCACGCGATATGTCACCTCACGAGAGTGACGGCTATGCGTCCGGGAAATCCTTGCGCATCGCGATTTCGGCAGCATCGCCCGGCGACAGCACGGTCTGGTCGAAGGCAGGCTGCGGCTTCGTCATGATGTCGTAGAGCGAGATGCCCTTGATCGGCTTGCCCATCAGCTCACGGACGCATTCGGCCAGCGTGCCGTTGTAGACGAGGTAGGGCGGGCCTCTGTCCTTCTGCCTCTGTCCCTTCAGTGAGGGCCACTTCTTCAGTTCGGCCGGCGCATCGTAGGCGATCGGCGAGCCTTCCTTAAACATGCATATTGCCCCGGGCGGCGTGAACAGCCCGACACCGTAGAGGCGCGCGGTAAACGCACGTTGAAGAATTGGTTCAAATCAGCCGGCAATGAAGGCCAGCAGGGTGCCGTTAGCCTTGGCCGGCGGCACGCAGATCGCATCGCCGCTGCGCACGGCAACCGAGCCCAGCGCCTTTTCGGTGGCCGCGAGATCACCGCTGACCAGCACCAGCGCCGCACCGCCGCGTTCAGCGAGTCCGGTGAGTGGCACGCCGGGATAGCGTTTGCCGAGCTGATCCAGCGTCAGATAGACGAAATCGGCGCGATCTCCGCCAGAGGGAACCGTGACTGCGCCGTCGGCTTCGGACGTCGGCTCGCGATCGATCAGCCGTGCCAGATGCGCTGCTTCCTCGGCGGGCTCCGGTGTTGCGACCAGAGCCTGCCTGATCCGCTTGGCCGCATTGGCGTGCTTCATCAATTCCGGGATCCACACCGTCTCGCGCGTCTTGTGCTGGCAGGCGAAGATGCGCACGCCACCGGGTGCCTCGGCGGTCGGCCACATGAAAGTACGGAATTTCGCCGCCGACACCGCGCCGTTCGGAAGCGTCACCGGCCGCTCGAAATCGGTCGGGCCGATCGGGACGAGGCCGCGTGCGCGGACCTCTTCGGCGCCGGCAGCGGAATCGACCGCGGTGAAGGCGATGCGCTCGATGCCTTCGCCGCGCTTGTCGAGGAAGGCGCGCGCGGGCGCATTCGCCTCGGTCGGTGCGAGCACGCCGAGCAGCTCCATATAGTCCGGGTCGAACATGATCGTGTAGTTGCCCGTTCCCATATGTGCGCTGTGGGTGCCGCGCGGGGAAACGGTGAAGCCGAGCTGCCTGTAGTTCTCGGCGGCCTTGTCGAGGTCCCGCACCATGATCACGGCGTGGTCGATACCGATGACGTTATTGAGGGCCACTGTTCTTTCCCCGCATGCAAACCGAACTGGACCGTGGTGGCGGCCAGCGCTCCTGTCTACGCCGGATGGGCGCCCGAGTCATTTTCAAATCGGCGGCCTTTGCGGAAATTCATTGCGCGCGAGGCGGCATCGGCGCGAAGGCGCGATGGCGTCAGCGGGTCTGCTCGCCGATATAGGCGGCGAGGATCGCGCGCTCATCGCTGGTCATTTCGGTGATGTTGCCCGGCGGCATCGCGGTGGACCATGCGGCGACGCGGCCGATCAGGCGGATGTTGCGATGGATGTGCTCGGGCGCATCGAGCAGGATGCCCTTCGGCGCGGTCACGATGCCGGCCCAGACCGGCTCGGCCGCGTGGCACATGCTGCAGCGGGACATCACGATCTCCTCGACATTGGCGAGCGTCGGCTGCGTCGTCAGTGCGCCGGTCGTCACCTCGCGGGGGCCTGCCGCGGAGAGCAGGCCGATCGCGATGACGCCGACCGCAGCCGCGCCCCAGACCCACCACGGCGATTTGCGCCCGGCATGCCGCTCGTTGAAGAAGTGGCGGATCACGGGTCCCAGCGCCAGCACGATCGCCACGATGATCCAGTTGAACCGGGTGGCGTAGAGCAGGGGATAATGGTTGCTGATCATCAGCACGACGACCGGGAGCGTGAGATAATTGTTGTGAACCGAGCGCTCCTTGCTGGTCTTGCCGAGTTTCGGGTCGGGAGCCTGGCCCGCGATCAGGCTGGCGACGATCTTCTTCTGGTTCGGAATGATCACCGCGAAGACGTTGGCGACCATGATCGTGCCGATGATGGCCGCGATCTGGTTGAAGGCACCGCGGCCGCTCAGAACGTGCGTGAAGGCGTAGGTCAGCGCGACGAGGAACAGGTAGCCGCCGATGGCGAACGGCAGCTCGCGCTGCGCAAGTCCGGTCCGGCAGGCGACCTCATAGAGCAGCCAGGCCAGCGCGAGGCTGCAGAAGCTGAACAGCCCGGCCTGGATCGGCGTGAGGTCGAGGATAGACTTGTCGACGAGGAACAGATCGGCGTCGAGATAGTAGACCACCACCATCAGCGCGAAGCCGGACAGCCAGGTGGTATAGGCCTCCCATTTGAACCAGGTCAGTTCCTCCGGCATCTGGCTCGGCGCGACCATGTATTTCATGATCCGGTAGAAGCCGCCGCCATGGACCTGCCAGGCTTCGCCCTGTACGCCGTCGGGCAGCTCAGCCCTGGGTTTCAGGCTGAGATCGAGATGGATGAAGTAGAAGGAGCTGCCGATCCAGCCGATCGCGGCCACCACGTGCAGCCAGCGGAGCAGCAGGTTCGCCCATTCCGATACGATCGATCCCCACATGACCACCCCGCCAGTCGCGCTATCGATGCCGCAGCTTTGAAGCCGCAACCGGCGGCCTTCACCTTATCTTGCCCTTACAATGTGTCGCATCGATCAGCCGTATTTTCCAGTATGATGGATGTTACAGGCTGCACATCGTGCGGGCATGAGCTGACGTGGGATTCGGCAGGTGTGCGATCTGCCGGAGAAACAGTTGCAGGTGATAGGCGTTGACACTCGACGGGTGGAAGGCCGGGAAGGAAAGTGACGTGAGGAAGAAGATCTGCTCCGTGGTCGTGTCCACGGCATTTCTGGTTGCCGCCGCTGGCGCACAGGCCGAGCCGGTGCTGCAGGGCAAGGACGCCTATGGCGACTGGCGAACCGACAAGCCCGGTACGGTCAGGCTGATCCGGCCACAGGATCTCGTGAAGCCGGGCGCAACGCCGTCGGCGGCGCTCAGTGCGCCGGTGGTGCCGCGTCCGGCGGAAGCGGCGCTTCAGGTGCCGGCGGGATTCAAGGTCGAGTTGTTCGCCGATGGCCTGCGTGGCCCGCGCATCGTGCGCGTTGCGCCCAACGGCGATGTCTTCGTGGCGGAGACGCGGACGGGCGACATCCGCGTGCTTCGCGCGGGTGAAGGCGGCAAGGCGGCCACGAACGAGGTCTTTGCCGCCGGCCTGAAGCGGCCGTTCGGTATCGCCTTCTTTCCGAGTGGGGACAACCCGCAATGGGTCTATGTCGCCAACACCGACAGTGTCGTGCGCTTTCCCTACCAGGCCGGCGATCTCAAGGCGCGCGGCAAGCCCGAGACGATCGTGGCGAGCCTGCCGGCCGATGGCGGTCATTCCACCCGGGACATCGTCTTCACGCCTGACGACAAACGCATGCTGATCTCGGTCGGATCGGTCAGCAATGTCGCCGAGGGCATGGGCAATCCGCCGGGCGGACTGGACGCGTGGTCGCGAACGCAGCCACTGGGCGCCGCCTGGGCGAGCGAGACGGAGCGCGCGGCCGTGCTCGCCTTCACTCCCGATGGCAAGGAACGGAAGATCTACGCCACCGGCATCCGCAACTGCGTCGGCCTTGCGATCCAGCCCCAGACAGGCCTGCCCTGGTGCTCGACCAACGAACGCGACGGCCTCGGCGACGATCTCGTGCCCGACTACGTGACGAGCGTGAAGGAAGGCGCGTTCTACGGCTGGCCGTGGTTCTATATCGGCGGCCATGAAGATCCGCGCCACGCCGGCGCGCGGCCGGACCTCAAGGACAAGGTGACGATCCCGGATGTGCTGGTGCAGCCGCACTCGGCGTCCCTCGGCATGACGTTCTACCAGGGCACGCAGTTTCCAGCCGCGTATCACGGCGATGCATTCGCGGCCGAGCACGGTTCCTGGAACCGGTCGAAGCGCACCGGCTACAAGGTGATCCGGATCAGGATGAAGGACGGCAAGCCGACCGGCGAATACGAGGACTTCGTCACCGGCTTTGTCGTGAGTGACGCGGAGGTCTGGGGGCGCCCGGTCGGCGTTGCCGTGGCCAAGGATGGTTCGCTGCTGGTGTCGGAGGATGCCAACGGAACGATCTGGCGGGTGACGCATCCGTAGAAACGGCGAGACGGAGGGGACCTATCCCCTCCGTACGCTCGCGCCTCCATCCACCGGCAGCGTGACGCCGGTGATGAAGTTGGCTTCGTCCGAGGCCAGGAACAGAGCGGCGTTCGCGACGTCCCATCCGGTGCCCATCTTCCTGCGCAGCGGCACCTTGCTGTCGCGCTCGGCCTCGACCTCGGCGCGGGTCTTGTGCCATTCGCGGGCGCGGGTATCGACCGCCATCGGCGTGTTCATCAGCCCGGGCAGGATGACGTTGGCGCGGATGCCGTATTCGGCGTTCTGGTAGGCGAGCTGCTCGGTGAAGGCGATCATCGCCGATTTCGTCGCCTTGTAGGCGACGTAAGGGTAGGTCGTGATCGCGGCCATCGATGAGATGTTGATGATGGCGCCGCTTTTCTGCGCACGCATCACCGGGATCACTTCCTTGGCGGCGAGAATGCAGCTTTTCAGGTTGATGGCGACGACGCGGTCGAACGCCTCCTCGGTCAGTTGGAGCAGCTCGGCGTCGCCGCCCGCGAGGCTGACGCCGACATTGTTGTGCAGCACGTCGATCCGGCTCCAGCGCGCCTTGGCATCCGCTGCCATCGCCTTGATGTCGGCGGACTTGGTCACGTCGGCTCGGAAGGCCGCGGCGGTGCCTTGCTTCGCGGCGATCATGGCGACGGTTTCCTGCGCCGACTCGAGATGATGGTCGACGCAGAGCACCTTCGCGCCTTCGCGCGCGAAGGTCAGCGCCGTGGCGCGGCCGTTGCCCATGCCTTCGCCCGGGCTCTGCCCGGCGCCCACGACGATCGCAACCTTGTCCTTCAAGCGCATGTCAGTTCACTCCCGGGATCGGGTACTGCTGGAGTACCTCTTTGTAGTAGGGTTCGTTGTCGATCTTCATGGTGGCGAGCACACGTACCACGCCGCAATAGAACGCGATGGTCAGGACCAGATCGACCATGTGCTCGTCGGAGAGATCTCTCCTGATCTCGGCGAAGGTCGCTTCCGACATCGCGAGCTGGCTCACCATCTCGCGCGCGCCTTTCAGGATCGCCTTGGCGAGCGGCTCCAGCGCCGACGGCTTGCCCTCGGTCTCCGCCATCAGGCCCGCAATGTCCGCGTCGGTGACGCCGAACTCCTTGCCGATCTTCACGTGATGGGTGAACTCGTATTCCGACTTCTCCATCCAGCCGACCTG